>NZ_CP114035.2:537500-1981061 GCF_026898135.2 Pseudomonas fortuita | reverse complement strand
ATGCGGGTGCAAAACCCCAACGAGTCGCCGATCGACTACAACGGGATCGCCCTGAACCTGGAAGTGAACGGCCAGCCGCTGGCCGCCGGGGTCAGCGACCAGCAAGGGCACATTGGCCGCTACGACGAGGCGGTGATCGTGGTACCGGTGAGCATCACGGCGTTTTCCTTCCTGCGCCAGGCCTATGGGCTGGGCACGGTGGATTCGCTGAAGGGTTTGCCCTACAAGCTGCGCGGCAAGCTGGCGGGCGGGTTGCTGGGGACCGTGCGCTTTACCGACGAGGGCAAGCTGGACCTGCCCAAAGGCGCCTACTGGTAAGCGCCCGTCGACGGGTGTTCAGCGGTTGGCGCTGGCGGCGGCCATCAACTTGTTGACTTCGCTGCGCACCATGCTGGCGTATTCGGGCGGCGACATGCCCTCCAGTTCGGCGCGTACCCACTCGGCCCATTTACCTTTGCGCCGCGGTTTCTCGGCGATCAGCCGGGCTGCATCACCCTTGGCCTTGCCCAGGTTGCTCTGCCACAGCTCGAACAGCCGCGCCTTCTCTGCCTCGATCTGCGCCCGTTCCTCGAAGCTCATGTTGGCCAGATTGAAACTCATGAAGGTACCTGCAGGTTTGAAAATGGCCGCTATCTTACACCCAGGCAACGCAACATCGGAAAGCCACCGCAACTTTCCCGACGCAGCGGCATCCATTGTTCACACTACCCATCAACGAGGACGAGTTCATGGCCCGTAAAAACGCCACGCTGCCCGACAGCGATCAGATCAAGGACCAGGTATTCAGCGAACTGCAGTCGCTGATCGAGGAATCGGAAAAACTGCTGAACGACAGTGCCGCCCTGGTGGGCGAAGAAGCAGAAACCCTGCGAGCGCAGGTCAGCCTCAAACTGAAACAGGCGCGCCAGGCCGCTGGCAACATACGGGACAAGGCGCAGCCGGTGGTGGACGCCACCCAGGACTATATCGGCGGCCATCCCTGGCAGACCGTAGCCATTTCCGCCGGCCTGGGGGTGGTGGTGGGCCTGCTGCTGGGGCGGCGCAACTGACGCCTGGGCCGCCTGGTGCGAATCAGGCGGCCAGCGCTTGCGGGATACCGCTGTGGAAGCGCAGTTCCACATCTGGGGACTGGATCAGCTCCATTTCTGCAGCGCGCACCAGTTCAACCCGGCGGGCGATGTCTGCCTCATCGCCATAGTTGTGCGCCAGTTTCAGGTAACCCTGGTAGTGGCGCGCTTCGCTTTTCAGCAGGCCGTGGTAGAAGCGGCCCAGCTCTTCGTCCAGGTGCGGCACCAGCGCGGCAAAACGCTCGCAACTGCGCGCCTCGATGAACGCCCCCACCACCAGCGTGTCCACCAGCTTGACCGGCTCGTGAGCGCGCACCAGGCGGCGCAGCCCTGAGGCATAGCGCCCCGCCGACACCGGTCGTAGTGGCACGCCACGGCGCTTCATCAAGCGCAGTACTTGTTCGTGATGCACCAGTTCCTCACGTGCCAGGCGCGACATCATGTTGATCAGGTCGAGGTGAGTGTTGTACTTGGCCATCAGGCTCAAGGCCGTGCTCGCGGCCTTGAATTCGCAGTTCTTGTGGTCGATCAGCAGGGTTTCCTGGTCGGCGAGCGCCGCTTCGATCCAGGCGTCTGGCGTCGGGCAGCCAAGAAAGGCATCGATTTCGGGGATCAGGGACATAAGCGTGCAACCACACAGAACAGGCAGGGCCGGCGATTATACCGGCGGCGGCGGGCGGCGCCAGTGACTAAGCTTGTTGATGTACATCAAACGCCAGCAGGGGGCGCGCCGTCTATAGTCAGGCATTGGTCGCCACCTTTGAAGGGAGCTTACGCCCATGCAAGCCGTCCGCAGCATCCTCGTCGTCCTCGACCCCGAGCACGCCCACAGCCGGGCGCTGACCCGGGCCAAGCTGATCGCCGGCGTCACCGGCGCTCGGCTGCACCTGCTGATGTGCGACAAACGGCATGATCACAGTGCGCTACTGAGCCTGCTCAGCAGCCAGTTGCATGATGACGGCTACGACAACATCACCCATGAGGAGGCTTGGCGCGACAACCTGCACGACACCATCATCTATGTACAGCAGGCCGAAGGTTGCGACCTGGTGATCAAGGACCACCGCCCGGACAGTTCGCTGAGAAAGGCCCTGCTCACCCCCAGCGACTGGAAACTGCTGCGCCAATGCCCATGTGCCGTGCTGATGGTCAAGAGTGAACGGCCGTGGACCGGGGGCAAGATTCTGGCGGCGGTCGACGTGGGCAATCAGGACGAAGACCATCGCCGCCTGCATGCCAGCATCATCGACCATGGCTTCGAGATTGCCAAACTGGCCAAGGGCGAACTGCATGTCATCAGTGCCCATCCGTCGCCGATGCTGTCGGCCTCTGACCCGACCTACCAGCTGAGCGAGACCATCGAGCAGCGCTACCGGGATGCGTGCAAGGCGTTCCAGGCTGAGTACGGCATCAGCGAGGAATGCCTGCATGTAGCTGAAGGGCCGGCAGATGTGTTGATTCCGCACACCGAGAAACTGCTGAACGCGGTGGTGACGGTGATTGGCACGGTGTGCCGCACGGGGATTTCCGGGGCGTTGATTGGCAATACTTCGGAGGTGGTACTGGATGCGCTCGAGGGGGATGTGCTGGTGCTCAAGAGCGAGGAAGCCATCGCTCACCTGGCCGAATTAGCCCGCGGCTGATGCAATTGGCACGATGGGTGCGCCCCTTGTAGGAGCGGCCTTGCGTCGCGAAAGGCCGCGCCTACAGGGACCGCGCAGACCCGCTACGGCATCGCCTCCAGCACCTTCGGGTCCAGCCCTTCCCCTGCATTGGCCTCGATCCATTGCGCCAGCTGTCGGCGCATGGCCGGCGTCCAGAAGCTTTGCATATGCTGGCGCACCCCCTGTACCGCCAGCGCCCGGTCTGGTTCGCTGTCGAAGTAATGGGCAATCTGGTTGGCCATCTTGACCAGGTTGTCGCTGCTCATCGGCGCACCTCGGCTTGCTCCGCTGTGCGGCGCTCTTGCAGCAGGCGCCGCTGTTCGTCACTGAAGTCCTGATAGCGCTTTTGCCACTGCGATGGCTGGAACACCTTCACCACTTCCACTGCCGTTACCTTGTACTCGGGACAGTTGGTGGCCCAGTCGGAGTTGTCGGTGGTAATCACGTTGGCCCCCGACTCGGGGAAGTGGAACGTGGTGTACACCACCCCCGGCGCTACCCGCGCACTGACCTTGGCGCGCAGCACAGTCTGCCCCGCGCGGCTGCCAATGCCGACCCAGTCACCGTCCTGGATACCGCGGCTTTCTGCATCGGTGGGGTGAATCTCCAGGCGGTCGGCATCATGCCAGGCGACGTTGGCAGTACGCCGGGTCTGCGCGCCGACGTTGTACTGGCTGAGGATGCGCCCGGTAGTCAGCAACAACGGGTAGCGGTTGTTGACCTTTTCGTCGGTAGGCACATAACCGGTGAGCATGAAGCGGCCCTTGCCACGCACGAACTGGTCGATGTGCATGGTTGGCGTGCCGTCTGGCGCGGTGTCGTTGCATGGCCACTGCAGGCTGCCATGGCGGTCGATGTCGGCATAGCTGACACGGCGGAAGGTCGGCGTCAGGCGGGCGATCTCGTCCATGATCTCGGACGGGTGACGGTAGTTCATCGGGTAGCCCAGAGCGTTGGCCAAGGCGATGGTCGCTTCCCAGTCGGCCTTGCCGGCCAGCGGCTCCATGACCTTGCGCACCCGCGAAATGCGCCGCTCGGCATTGGTGAAGGTGCCATCCTTTTCCAGGAACGAGCTGCCCGGCAGGAACACATGGGCGAACTTGGCAGTTTCGTTGAGGAAGATGTCCTGCACCACCACGCACTCCATGGCGAGCAAGGCCGCGGTGACATGCTGGGTGTTAGGGTCGCTCTGGGCGATGTCCTCGCCCTGGCAGTACAAGGCCTTGAAGCTGCCGTCCAGCGCTGCCTCGAACATGTTGGGGATGCGCAGGCCCGGGTCGGGCTGCAGGGTCACACCCCAGGCGCGTTCGAACTCGGCGCGCACGTGCTCGTTGGAGATATGCCGGTAGCCAGGCAGCTCGTGCGGGAACGAGCCCATGTCGCACGAACCCTGCACGTTGTTCTGCCCACGCAGCGGGTTCACCCCTACCCCTTCACGGCCGATATTGCCGGTGGCCATGGCCAGGTTGGCGATGCCCATCACCGCAGTGCTGCCCTGGCTGTGCTCGGTCACGCCCAGGCCGTAGTAGATGGCCGCGTTGCCACCGGTGGCATACAGCCGCGCAGCCGCGCGGATCTGCTCGGCCGGCACGCCACAGACCGGGCCGAGTACTTCAGGGGCGTTTTCTGCCAGGCTGACGAAGTCGCGCCAGCGGGCAAAGTCTTCGGTTTCGCAGCGGGCATCGATAAAGCGCTGGGCCAGCAGGCCCTCGCTGACGATCACGTGGGCCAGGGCGTTGAGCATGGCCACGTTGGTGCCCGGGCGCAGTTGCAGGTGCAACTCGGCGCGGGCGTGCGGCGAGTCGACCAGGTCGATGCGCCGTGGGTCGATCACGATCAGCCGCGCGCCCTGGCGCAGGCGGCGCTTGAGCTGCGAGCCGAACACCGGGTGGGCGTCGGTGGGGTTGGCGCCGATCACCAGCACCACGTCAGCCTGCATCACCGAATCAAAGCTTTGCGTGCCAGCCGACTCACCCAGGGTCTGCTTGAGCCCATAGCCGGTGGGCGAGTGGCACACCCGCGCGCAGGTATCGACGTTGTTGTTGCCAAACGCCGTGCGCACCAGTTTTTGCACCAGATAGGCTTCTTCGTTGGTGCAGCGGCTGGAGGTAATGCCACCGATGGAATCGCGCCCGTACTTGAGCTGGATGCGGCGGAACTCGCTGGCAGCGTAGGTCACCGCCTCGTCCCAGCTCACTTCCTGCCACGGGTCTTCCAGGCGCTTGCGGATCATCGGTTTGGTTATGCGGTCCGGGTGGGTGGCGTAGCCCCAGGCGAAGCGCCCCTTCACGCAGGCGTGGCCGTGGTTGGCCCCGCCGTTCTTGTCCGGGACCATGCGCACCAGCTGATCGCCTTTCATTTCGGCGCGGAACGAGCACCCGACGCCGCAATAGGCGCAGGTGGTGATCACCGAACGTTCGGGCTGGCCAAGCTGCACCAGGCTCTTTTCTGTCAGCGTCGCGGTCGGGCAGGCCTGTACGCAGGCGCCGCACGACACGCACTCGGAGGCAAGGAAGTTGTCGCCGCCCGCCGCCGCGACCCGCGACTCGAAACCGCGGCCGGTGATGGTCAGGGCGAATGTGCCCTGGATGTCTTCGCAGGCGCGCACGCAGCGGCTGCAAACGATGCACTTGCTGGGCTCGTAGTCAAAATACGGGTTGGAAACGTCCTTCTTTTCGGCCAAATGGTTGGCGCCGTCGTAACCGTAGCGCACCTCGCGCAGGCCCACCTGGCCGGCCACGGTCTGTAGCTCGCAGTTGCCGTTGGCCGAGCAGGTCAGGCAGTCCAGTGGGTGGTCGGAAATGTACAACTCCATCACGTTGCGGCGCAGGCCGGCCAGGCGTGGCGTTTCGGTACGCACCACCATGCCTTCGCTGACCGGCGTGGTACAGGACGCCGGGTAGCCGCGCATGCCTTCGATTTCCACCATGCACATGCGGCATGAGCCGAAGGCTTCGAGGCTGTCGGTGGCACACAGTTTGGGGATGCTGGTGCCCAGCATGGCCGCGGCGCGCATCACCGAGGTGCCGGCGGGCACGCTGACAGCACGCCCGTCGATGCTCAGGCTGATCTGCACGTCGCTGTCACGGGCCGGGGTGCCGAGGTCGCTGCTTTTATCAGACGCGGGGTCGAAGACATTGATCATTGCGCGGCCTCCGTGGTGGTCAGCCCAAAATCAGCGGGGAAGTACTTGAGGGCACTGGCCACCGGGTAGGCAGTCATGCCGCCCATGGCGCATAGCGAGCCGTACTGCATGGTGTCGCAGAGATCGCGCAGCAACAGGGCCTGGTCGTGGCGTTCGGTGAAATCAGTCGATGCGATCAACCGGTCGACCACTTCCATGCCCCGGGTGGAGCCGATGCGGCACGGGGTGCATTTGCCGCAGGATTCTTCGGCGCAGAACTGCAGGGCGAAGCGCGCCATGCTGGCCATGTTCAGGGTGTCGTCGGCCACCACCACACCGCCGTGGCCGAGCATTGCGCCCATGGCGGCGAAGGCTTCATAGTCCAGCGGGGTGTCGAAGTGGCTGGGGGGTACCCAGGCGCCAAGCGGGCCGCCCACCTGCGCAGCCTTCAGCGGCCGGCCACTGGCCGTACCGCCGCCGTAACCCTCCACCAGCTCGCGCAGGGTCAGGCCGAACGCACGCTCCACCAGGCCGCCCTGGCGGATATTGCCGGCCAGCTGGAACGGCATGGTGCCCAGCGAGCGGCCCATGCCGAAATCGCGATAGAACGCTGCCCCCTTGGCGAGAATGATGGGCACTGAAGCCAGGGTGAGCACGTTGTGCACCAGCGTGGGCAGGCCGAACAGGCCTTGCAGCGCAGGCAGTGGTGGCTTGGCACGGACGATGCCGCGCTTGCCTTCGATGGACTCGAGCAGCGCGGTTTCTTCGCCGCAGATATAGGCGCCGGCCCCCACCCGCACTTCCAGGTCGAAAGCCTGGCCGCTGCCGGCAACGTCAGTGCCGAGGTAGCCGGCTTCACGCGCGATGGCAAAGGCCTGGTTCAGCACGCGAATGGCATCCGGGTATTCCGAGCGCACATAGATGTAGCCCTTGTCGGCCCCCACGGCCAGGCCGGCAATGATCATGCCCTCGATCAGGAGGAAAGGGTCGCCTTCCATCAGCATACGGTCGGCGAAGGTGCCAGAGTCGCCCTCGTCGGCGTTGCATACCACGTACTTCTGCCCAGCCCCGGCGTCGCGCACGGTGCGCCACTTGATGCCGGCAGGAAACGCCGCACCGCCACGGCCACGCAAGCCGGAGTCAAGCACGGCGGCGACCACCTCGGCAGCGTTCAGGGCCACGGCCGCTTCAAGGCCGGCGAAACCGCCATGGGCGCGATAGTCATCCAGCGACAATGGGCGGGTGATGCCGGCGCGGGCGAACAGCAGGCGTTGCTGGGTCTTCAGGTAAGGCATTTGTTCGACCAGCCCCAACGCCAGCGAGTGGCCACCGGGCTCACCGGCCAGGGCATCGAGCAACGCCGGCACGTCTTGTGGGGTCACCGGGCCGAAGCCCTGGCGCCCTTGCCCGCTGTCGCATTCGATCAGCGGCTCCAGCCAGTACAGCCCGCGTGAGCTGGTGCGCTGGATGTCCAGCGGCAGCTGGCGGCGCTCGGCCTCGCGCTGCAAGGCATCGGCAACCTGGTCGGCCCCCACGGCACGGGCCACCGAGTCGCAGGGAATGTAGAGCTTCAGCATGCTGCGTCCTCCCGGCAAGCGTTTACCAATGCACGCAGGCGCTCAGGGGTAAGCCGCGCATGCACCTGGCCGTCCAGCTCCAGCGCCGGCGAGCAGGCGCAGGCACCCAGGCAGTACACCGGGCGCAGGCTGATGGTACCGTCGGCGCTGGTGCCATGGTCATCCAGTGCCAGCTGATCACGCAGTTGCGCGGCCAGGGCCTCGGCGCCACGGCTTTGGCACGATTCGGCGCGGCACAGGCGCAGGGTGTGGCGCGCCGGCGGCGCAGTACGGAAGTCGTGGTAAAAGCTGATCACTCCACGCACCTCGGCCAGGCTGAGGTTCAGGGCATGGGCAATTTCAGGGACAGCGGCATCGGGGATGAAACCGATGTCGTGCTGGATGGCATGCAGGATCGGCAACAGGGCACCGGGGGTTGCCTTGTCACGGGCCAGAATACGGTGGATCACGGGCAGGTGGAGCAGTTCATCAGGCATACAGCGGACCTCGGCATCACGGACCCCGCCTGAATTATTGTGAGGGCAGGTATCCAGCGTGTTCTGCTGCGGCGCGTCGGCCGCGTCACGGTTGCGCGGCGCCGACGGCCTCCTTGCCCACGGCCGCGCATCTGCGCACGCTGGTCCGAAGGCATCCTGCAAGCATGGCACTTGTGGCGCCAGGGGGTTGCGTGCGAACGACCAGGCGCATCCTGAAACCGACGCCAAGCGTTACGGCCCCTGCACGGTATGCGGGGTTTCACAGCAGTACAGGTGCGTCGATGACTACCCCAGGCTAATGCCCGGCGCGAGCAGCCTTGCCTTGGCGCCCCCGGCCGCAAAGGCGCGCAAAGCGCCCCCGGCAATTCGGCACAGGCCTCAGGCCACTGCCTTGTCTACGCTGCGACCGGCTTCCAGCTCACGCACCAGCGGCAACACGTGCTCACCAAAGTACGCCACTTCCTCCTGAAAATGCAGAAAGCCGGACAGGATCAAATCCACCCCCACTGCCTTCAGCGCAACGATGCGCTCGGCAATTTGCTGCGGCGTGCCGATCAGGTTGGTCTTGAAGCCATCGTTGTACTGCACCAGGTCCTCGAAGCTGGACTTGGCCCAGTTGCCCTCGCCTTCCGGGCTGGCTGCCCCGGCGTGCTTCACCTCGTTGCCGAACGCCCGCACCGCCTCGGGGTTGGCCTTGTCGATGATCTCCTGCAACACCGCACGCGCCTGTTCCTCGGTGTCGCGGGCAATGATGAAGGCATTCACCCCAACCTTGACCGAGTGGCCGTTGGCTGCGGCCTTGGCGCGGATATCATCGACCTGGGCCTTGATCCCTTCCACGCTGTTGCCGTTGGTGAAGTACCAGTCCGACACCCGCGCGGCCATATCCCGCGCCGCACGCGAACTGCCGCCCTGGAAGATCTCGGGGTGCGGTTGCTGCAGTGGCTTGGGTTTGAGGTTGTAGTCACGGAAGCGATAGAAGTCGCCGTTGAAGGTGAAGTTGTCCTGCGTCCAGATGCCCTTGAGCGCGCGGATGAACTCCTCGGAACGGCGATAGCGCTCGTCGTGGTCCAGCCACGGCTCACCGATGGCGTGGAACTCGCCCTTGAACCAGCCCGACACCACGTTGATGGCGATGCGGCCATGGGTGAACTGGTCGATACTGGCCAACTGCTTGGCCGCCAGCGCCGGGTTCCACGGCCCTGGCAGGATGGCGGCGATGACCTTGAGCTTTTCCGTGGCCGCCAGCAGCGCATGGCTGATGGTGACCGACTCATGCTGGTTGTCGGCGCCGTAGCCGGCGGTGAAGCGGATTTGCGACAGGGCGTAGTCGAAGCCCGCTTTTTCAGCGATTTGCGCAAGCTTGCGGTTGTAGTCGATGTCCCAGCTGGTGCGCTGCTCGATGGTGCTGACCACCAGGCCACCGCTGACGTTGGGGACCCAGTAGGCGAACTTGAGTGGGGCGTGGCTCATGAGGAAGCTCCTTGAGAATGCTTGGGGTTCAAGGAGGCAGGAGCAGCAAGCGTGCCAACGGCTGGATTGCTTTACTTTCAACGGGTTAATGGAACTAGTCGGCGATGTTGACTGCATGTGGTCAAACACGCTGTCGGATCACTGTTGCCTGCGCAACATCGCCACTTGCTGCTGGCTCACCGGTTCTTGCGCATGCCCATGTGAGCGTCATCCATCAAGGCTTTGGCCATGTCGCACAGAAAGTGCGAGGCCCAGACCAGCACCGGCTCGTTGTCCATTACCCCGATAAACGATGCCCGCCGAGAGCAGTCCATCAACACAGAGGCCTGCTCGACAGCATGGTCACAGCAGTTGCCGGGCTCGACACGGAACAGCTTCTTGCCGTCGATGATACCGTCCAGGCAAGTGGCCGAGCCTACGGTCAGCCCCAGGGTGCCGGTGTCGTCATCCAATTCTTTATCCATCTTGAACCTCTTCTGAATCTGCCAGCCAGTGGTACTGCCCTCCACTCTCCTGTGGGAGCGGGTTCACCCGCGAACACGGGCGCAGCCGGTGCCATCCACCGCTGGCAAAACTTGATTTCAGCCCATCAATGCAAGGTATGCATTTGCGGCTTGCCTTTGAACTGCACCTGCGCAATCGCCGACTCCAGTAACGAGCGCACGGCCTCCACTTCATGCATCACCGCCAAGGTCATGACGGTGGCGGGAGACTTGGGCAGCGTGGAGAGGGCGTGATGGCCTACGGACAAGGCGCAGAGGACGTATTCGGTGGCCTGGATCAGGGTGTCTTCCAGGTGGTGCGAAGGGTCAGCGGAGAAAGGTGGATCGGGAACAATTTTGAGCATGGCGAATCTCTCTAGTTGCACTACCAAGATCGCCACCTGCTCACTTGCAGATGATTGGGTGGCGGCTACGTAAGGGCCTGCAAGACCGAGGCAACTAGAAAGCCCGGTTGGTCCGAAGACCACCCGTACGCAGCCACCATAAAACGCAGCTGAGCGCAAAGCGCCGTTAGCTGATGGTGAGCTCTTCTAGTTGACTCGCAGGCTTGCAGACCCGGTCGTTGAATTTGCAACGACAGGTCGAGACTAGGGAGATCAGGTTTCCATCGCAATGGTGAAACGGCTTGAAAAGGATGATTCAGAAACGGACTACATGGAAGGGGAAAAATCTGGCTCTATCGTGTAGGAACGACAAGGAATGTGGCGGGCCAACGAAGAGCCCTGTGCGTGGTTGCCCCACGCACAAGCGACAATGTTCAGTGCTGACTATACCGCCAACCGCGCCAGCCGCTGCAGCGCCACAATCACTTCCTCGTCCCGCTCTTCGAGCACATCCGCCTGGATCAGGGCGATCACGGCCTTCAGCAACTCGGTCTGGTTCATCTCGGTTTGTTGTTGCAGCGCAAGCAGGTCCTCTGCCATGTGCGGATTAACCTTCATCGACAACCGCCGGGTAGCGTTGGACCTTGCAAGCCCGCGCTGCTCCCGCTGTGCATCCAGCGCCTGGATGAACGCCAGATGCGCAGCCTGCAATCGGCCCCCCTGCTGAACCTGCGCCAACCGCTGAACATAGTGGGCCAGAAACAACTTGCGTAAATGGGCCCCGGCGTCGCTGCTGACTGCATGCATGGCCGCATCCAGCACGTCCACATAGACGGCCGGCAAGCGCGCCTCGATCGACTTGAGCTGCTGCTTGCGCGCCTCGTGAATGGCTGGTGTGGATTGCGGTGGAAGTGCGACCACGCCATCGCAACGGGTACACACGCCCACCAATATGTCCCTGGCCACACCCTTGCCATCGCTGAACGGTACATCCCGGCGGGCATAACGAGTGGGCACCACTGCCTGGCAGTGCTCGCACAGTGCTTTTCCGCTATCCCCTTCAAACAGAATCTTCATGATCTGGGTACTCACTGGTGAACGCTTATGAACCAGGTATCTGGTTCGATAAAAAAGAACTTGATGTACCAGCCATCCCGTTTGAGTACATGCACCTCTACGGCAGCGACAGCGTGGTGAGGGCTGCTTGCGTGGTGAATGCCCCGGCAGGAGCGCACGACTTCGACAACCTCTCGGGCTGACACCTCCCCTGTAGCCAACAGGTTCTTTATATCGATATCCCCGCGCGAAACGTGTTGGTACTCCCCTGATTCAAGCGCCGCTATTACTGCGCGCTGGGCCTCCCTGAAACCGGTTTTCATAGCTCATCCCTGCCATTACGAAAATCATCGTACAAAATCCGGATCAAATCTAGCGCTTGCGAAGCCAAAGCGACCAGCGGTTCCCCCCCGATTCGAGCGATGACCCGGAACACGCATGAACTATGGCCCTGCCAGCCTCAAGACGGCGCAGGGCAATGTAACCAACGCTTTCAAGGCTGCTCGCGGCAGCCGCTTGAAACCTCCGTGAGCACCGGCTAGCTGCTGCCATCCACCTAGGCCGTGTTTCGCGAGAGGTGAAGAAGCATGAAACATTATTTATCAATATATCTTCTCATTTGACGTAGATTCTCATTCGCACGAAATCTGTAACCCTTTTACCAGCCCCCGCCTCAGGAATTCCCCGTGAAACGTCATCTCCCTGCCCGCCTCTTGCTGGTCGGCGCATGCAGCGCCATGCCTGTCGTTCATGCCGCCGACAACCTCACCCTGCCCGCGACCCAGATCGACAGCACGAGCGAAGTGATGGATGCCGTGAGCCAGGGCTACGAAGGCAGGGCCTCATCCAGCACCACCAAACTGGGCCTGACCGACAAGCAGACCCCGCAGGGCGTGACAACCATCACCCGCCAGGCGCTGGACGATTTCAAGATCACCGGTATCAAGGACGCACTGCGCGCAGCACCGTCGGTAACCGTCGAGCAAACTGAAACCGACCGTACCGAATTCACTTCGCGCGGTTTCGACATCGACACCTTCGAGTACGACGGCATGGGCATGCCCTTCGTAAGCAGCACGCTGGTAGGGGACCAGGTCCTGGCCGAGTACGAGCAGATCGACGTGTTGCACGGCGCCAATGGCTTGATGAGTGGTGCCGGCAACCCGTCGGCCACGGTCAACTTCGTGCGTAAACGCCCGACAGATACCTTCCAGGCGCAGGTCGACACCAGCGTCGGCTCGTGGGACAGCCGCCGTATCGACGTCGATGTTGCCGGCCCGCTGACCGACAGCGGCAATGTGCGCGGGCGTTTCATCTACTCCCACGACAAGGGCAACTCATGGATGGACCGCTACAGCCACGAGCGCAACGTTGCTGCCGGCCTGCTGGCGTTCGATGTGTCCGACGCCGACACCGTGACCGTGGGCTTCTCCCAGCACAACAGTGACTCCAACGGCAGCACCTGGGGCAACCTGCCACTGGTGGACAATGACGGCAATGCCATCCACTACAGCGGGCGCAGCAACAGCATCGGCCAGCCGTGGACCTACTGGAACCTGCACACCCAGCGGGCCTTCGTCGAGCTGAAGCATGATTTCGGCAATGACTGGAACGCCACGCTCACGGCCACCGGGCAGCAGGAAAAGCAGAACACCAACATGCTTTATGTAGGTGGCGTCTCTGGTGATGTAGCCGACGCGTATGCCAACCACACCCGCAGCGAGGCTCACCAGCTGCTGGGCGAGGCCAAGGTGCAAGGCCCGTTCAGCCTGTTCGGTCGCGAGCACCAGTTGACCTTCGGGGCCGCGTACGGGCGCACGCACCAAAAAGGCCAGGAGTACGATGAAGACCTGGAGCATGGCAGTTTCTTCAACACTTCGTTCTCGGGCATCCTCGCGGGCAATACGCCTATGCCCTCGTTTGGCGTCACCAGTGACGACCTGGCGCAGAACTTCCAGGACACGCAAAAAAGCGTATTCGCCGGTGCGCGATTCAGCCTGGCCGATAACCTGCACTGGATAGCCGGTGCACGCATGCTCAGCGCCGACGGCAAGGGTGAGAGCTACGGTTCAGAACACTCCACGCGCGCCCATGGCAAGGTCACGCCCTACACCGGCCTGGTCTACGACCTGAACGAGGCATGGAGCATTTACGGCAGCTGGACCAAAATCTACAACCCGCAGTACAACGTGGTCGGTACCGACGGCAAGCTGCTCGACCCACTGGAAGGCAAGAGCATGGAAGTGGGGGTAAAAGGCAGCGTGATGGACGAGCGCCTGCACCTGACCGCTGCGCTGTTCAAGACCGAGCAGCGCAACGTGGCCGTGGATGCCGGGTTCGACGGGGTTCAAGAGGTTTACACACCGGGCGACTTCAAGAGCCACGGCGTAGAGTTGCAGGCATCCGGCGAAGTGGCGCCAGGCCTCGACCTGCTCGCCGGCTACACCTATGTACGTATTGACGATGACAACGGCGAGCGTGCGCGCAAATATGTGCCGGCCCACAGCTTGCGCGGCATGGTCACTTACCGCTTGCCGACCCTGCCACAGATGAAGGTTGGCGCCCGTGTTAGCTGGCAGACCGGCGTCGAGAACGACACCAACAGCGCCATCCACCAGAACGCCTACGGCCTGGTTGACCTGATGACCAGCTACGACATTGACAGCAACTGGAGCACGTCGCTGAACCTGAACAATGTCACCGACCGCAAATACCTGCTGTCGCTGTACAACAACGCGACAACCGCCAGCTACGGTGCACCGCGCAACCTGACGGCTTCGGTGACCTGGAAGTACTGACCCCGCCCGTCCTGTGTAGCGGCGCACTGAACGGCATCCAGTGATGGCTTTGGCGCCATTCAGGTAAGCTCAGCCCTTGCAATGCGACTATCAAGGACGGTATCCATGCATTCACTGACTGACGAGCAGTTACTGGCGATCATCCGCGAGAACCCGGTAAACCGGGCACTCCTGGCGGTGCTGGCAACGCTGGATATCCCCCACTGCATGCTGGTGGCAGGCGCCCTGTTCCAGACCTTCTGGAACCACCGCGCAGGGCTGCCTGCCGGCTGGGGCATCAAGGACTATGACATCGCCTACTTTGACGCCGATGTGTCCTGGGAGGCAGAGGACCGGGTAATCACCAGGGTGCAGCAGGCCTGCGCGCACTTGGGCGTCAACGTGGAAGTGCGCAACCAGGCCCGCGTCCACCTCTGGTACCAGGGGAAATTCGGCGGTGCTTATTCGCCATTGCTCAAGGTCACGGATGGCATCGACCGCTACCTGATCCGCTCGACCTGCCTTGGGGTTGATGTGTGCACGGGCACGTTGTACAGCACCCATGGCCTGGATGACCTGCAGCACGATCTGCTGAACATGAACGAGCTGAACCCACGGCCAGGCTTGTTCAGGGAAAAAGCCGCCAGCTACCGGGAGCGTTGGCCATGGCTTGTCTTGGTCGAGTGATCAGAATGCTCAAGCTAGTGTCCGGTTTTCGACGCGCTGAACCAGTCACTGCGTGTCAGCTCCCATACCTCGACCTGCATTGGCCCAGAAACAAAATATCCATCGCGGGTACTCACCCTGCGCATTCCCTCATGCTCTGAAACCTTGCGCGAGGCATGGTTGGCAACGGCTTTGGGAACCTGCATGAGCGGGCGTGACAACGCCTCGAACCAATAGGCGTTGATGACCCTGCAGGCTTCGCGCATGTAGCCCATGCCCCACCACTGCGGCGCAAGCCAGAAGCCTCTGTTGTTTCCAGGCTGCTCATACAAACTGATGCTGCCAATGGTGCAGTCAGCCTCGTTGCGCAGGCGGATCATCCAGTGCCATTCACGGCCCGCAGCCATGGCAGGCAGGGCGATATCCCGTACATAGACCAGCGCACCGTCTTCCGGATATGGCCAAGGGACGCGACGATCGAGGTAGCGGACAACTTCCCATTGCGGGAACAGTTTCTGGATTGCAGGTGCATCCTCCAGTCGCAGGGGCGTGAGTACAAGGCGATCGGTATGCAGCGTCGGCAGGCAATCCATGGCATTCGTTCCTGGGCATCCTTGTGGAAGCTTCAGATGGTCTGCGATGGGTCGTTTCTTGTCGAGCGGGACTACAGCTTACCTATGTGACCTGCACCCAAACGCCTCTCAGCTGAACACCCAGAGCACGCGGGTGGGCTTGTCGGTGAGGTTGGCATAGCGAAAACTGGCGTGGGGTTGCAGCTGAAAACTGTCACTGGCCCGCAGCGTGACCGGCTCGCCACCACCCAGCCACACCGTCAGCTCGCCTTCGAGCACGAAGCAGCCCTGCTCCGAGCTGTCGTCCAGGTACTCCTCGCCACTGCTGGCCCCTGGCTCCAGGTGGCTATCGAGCATGGAGAACGCGCCCGTTATCGTGGGGGATGCCAGCACATCGGTGATGCCACCCGCCAGGTGAAGGGTACGCCGCTCGTGAGGGCGGGTGACCCAGTCGAGCTCGCGGGGCTTGTCCAGCTTGTAAAAGTAGGCGGTCGAGACGCCGAGCTCTTCACTGATGGCTGTGAGGTCGGCCACGGTCGGGCGCGACACGCCCCGTTCGACCTGGGACAGAAAGCCCACCGAACGGCCTATACGCTGAGCCAGCTCGCCCAGCGTCAGGCCTTTGAACTTGCGCAGGTCGCGAATCAGTACTGCCAGGCCTTCGATTTCTTCGTGCACTTTCATAGTTGAATCGCGACTTTCAGACGGGAAAATAATGCCTTGAAAAGTACAGGATTCATCTCACAAAGCAAATTGCTTTGGGGGCCTGACGTGGGTTTTGCGGTTGGGGCGTAGATCGAGCGCCGCGTGGGCGGCGCTCGATATCACAGGCGCTGAAAATCTACAGGCAAAACCTCTGCCCTTACCGCACAGCCTCGTAGGTCAGGTCCAGGCACTTGCGGGCTTTTTCCACCAGCTCGTCGATCTCCTCGATGCTGATCACCAGCGGCGGCGCGATGATCATGGTGTCGCCCACGGCGCGCATGATCAGGCCGTTGTCGAAACAGTGCTGGCGGCAGATCATGCCGACACCTTTGCCTTCGTAACGGGCGCGGGTGGCCTTGTCTTTCACCAGCTCGATTGCGCCGAGCATGCCCAGGCCGCGCACTTCGCCCACCAACGGGTGGTCGGCCAGTTCGCGCAGGCGTTGTTGCAGGTACGGCGCGGTTTTATCGTGCACCTGCTGGATGATCTGCTCGTCACGCAGGATGCGCAGGTTCTCCAGGCCTACCGCAGCTGCAACCGGGTGGCCGGAATAGGTAAAGCCATGGTTGAAGTCACCGCCTTCGCTGATGACCTTGGCCACTTCGTCACGCACGATTACCCCGCCCATGGGGATGTAACCAGAGGTCAGTCCCTTGGCAATGGTCATCAGGTCGGGCTTGAGGTCGTAGTAGTCGGTACCGAACCATTCACCGGTGCGGCCGAAGCCGCAAATCACTTCATCGGCAACGAACAGGATGTCGTACCTGGCGAGAATTTCCTTCACCTTCGGCCAGTAGGTTTGCGGCGGAATAATCACGCCACCGGCGCCCTGGATCGGTTCGGCGATGAAGGCGGCAACGTTGTCTACGCCAACTTCAAGAATCTTCTTTTCCAACTGCTCGGCCGCCCACACGCCGAAGTCGGCCTCGGTCATGTCGCCGCCTTCGCCGAACCAGTACGGCTGCGGGATGTGCACGATATCCGGGATCACCCCGCCCTGCTGGTGCATGCCGCTCATGCCACCCAAGGCTGCGCCCGCCACGGTAGAACCGTGGTAGCCGTTGATGCGGCCAATGATGACCTGCTTGCTCTTCTTGCCCTTCAGCGCCCAGTAATGGCGCACCATGCGCAGCACGGTGTCGTTGCCTTCAGAGCCGGAGCCGGTGAAGAACACATGGTTCATGCCTTGCGGCGCCACATCGGCGATTGCCTTGGCCAGCTCCAGCGCAGGGGGGTGCGCGGTCTGGAAGAACAGGTTGTAGTAAGGCAGCTGCTTCATCTGCTGGCTGGCAACTTCGGCCAGCTCATCGCGACCGTAGCCGACCGCCACGCACCACAGGCCGGCCATGCCATCGAGAATCTTGTTGCCCTCGCTGTCCCAAAGGTACACGCCCTTGGCCGAGGTGATGATGCGCGGGCCTTTCTCAGCCAGTTGTTTGACATCGCTGAACGGGGCCAGGTGATGGTCGCGGCTCATCGATTGCCAGGCAAGGGTCTGCGAATTCTTTTCACTCATTGACTTCTACTCCATCAAGTTGCGCGGCCAGGCTGCGCGGGTACTTTTATAGTTGGGAACGGTCGGTGTTCAGGCCGACAGCAACAGCCTTTGGCGCAGTACCGAGCGCTGTCGGCAGGCCTTGCCAAAGGCCTGGAAGATGGTCAGGTAATGCGGGTTGTCCATGACCTGGAACTCGGGGTGCCATTGCACGGCCAGGGCAAAACCCTTGCCGTTCTCGACCGAAATCGCTTCCACCAGGCCATCGGGTGCCAGCGCTTCCACCCGTAGCCCCGGGGCCAGTACATCGATGCCCTGGCCATGGATGGAATTGACGTCGAAGATCGCCGGCAAGCCCATGCGATCGAGCATGCCGCCGGGCTTTACATGCAGGGTGTGGCGCGGCCCATATTGCTTGTCCAGGGGCTCGTCCTTGCCTTCGCGGTGGTCCATGAACACGCCGGTCTCGTGGACTTTCTGGTGCAGCGTGCCGCCCAGTGCCACGTTCATTTCCTGGAAGCCCCGGCAAATGCCGAGCACCGGCACGCCGGCGGCGATGGCCGCACGCATCAGCGGCAACGTGGTGGCATCACGCAGCGGGTCGTGCAGCGTGCCCTCTGCACTGGCCGCGCCGTTGTAGTGGAACGGCTCGATGTTGGACGGTGAACCGGTGAAAATCAGCCCGTCCACCACGTCGAGAATATCGGCGCTGTCCATCAGCTCACCTAGGCTGGGAATCACGATGGGCAACCCACACGCTGCCTTGGCCGCCGCACGCGCGTATTTCTCGCTGATGGTCTGGGTTGCATGTAGCTCGATCATGCTGGTGCATGCGGTAATGCCGATAACGGGCACACGGGGCATATCTTCCTCCGGCAAATCCATATTGCGTGTTGTAGTGAAAGGGAGGGTGCAGCGTCGCTGTCTGGACTTCGCCACCTACAGGAACCAGCGGTATTCGCGGGCATCGATGTGGCGCATGAAGTCCAGTTGTTCCTGGTATTTGTTCTCGCAGTACACCATCACGAACTCACTGCCCAAGCCTTCGTTGACCACCGGGTGGTGACGCATGGCGGCCAGGGCACCGAGGGCATCTTTGGGGAAGTCGATACCGCTCTGACGGTTTTCGTTCAGCGGGGCGATGGGCTCGACGCCACGGTCCAGGCCATGCTCCATGCCGGTCAGAATGGCCGCCAACACCAGGTACGGGTTGGCATCGGCACCGGCGATGCGGTGTTCGATGCGCAGGTTGCGCGGGTCGGACTCGGGGATGCGAATGCACGCATCACGGTCTTCGAAGCCCCAGCTGGCCTTGCTCGCCGCGTTCACCATGGCGCCGTAGCGGCGGTAAGCATTGTGGTTGGGGGCGAAGATCGGCATGCAGTGCGGCAGCAGCTCCAGGCACCCCGCCACCGCATGGCGCAGCTTGCGCTGCTGCGCGCCAGCCAGGATGTTGTTGCCGGCAGCGTCATACAGGCTGACGTGCACATGCATGCCGCTGCCCGGCGCGTCCAGGTATGGCTTGCTCATGAAGCTGGCACGGTAGCCGTGCTTCATGGCGATACCGCGGGTACTGCGGCAGAACAGCGCCGACCAGTCCGCCGCGCTCAGCGCATCGTCGCTGTGGGAAAAATTGATCTCGAACTGGCCAGGGCCCAGCTCTGCGGTGATGACGTTCGCCGGCACACCCTGCTCGTTGGCGCCATCGACCATCTCGTGCAGCACCGACGAGAAGCGTGAAAGCCGCTCGATGTGCATGTTCGGCTGGTCGTCCTCGTCCCCGGTCGCGGTGTCCCGTGGGTACTGTGGCAGGCCGTTGTCGAGCTTGCGGTCGAACAAGTAGAACTCCAGCTCGAAAGCCACCACCGGGCGGATGCCGCGTTTGGCCAGGCGCTGAATCACGCGGGCCAGCACTTCACGGGGCTCGAACTCGATAGGCTTGTCGGTGCCGTCGGAGGTGATGAGCATCTGGGCAATCACTTCTTTTTCCCAGCGCACTGGCTTCAGGGTACCCGGCACCAGGCGCCGAGCAGCATCCGGGTCGCCGTCGGCAAAGCAGTAATCGCCAATCGGGTAAAGGCCACCCTGGGTACCCAACAACACGCAGTTCTGCGGCAGCTTCAGAGGTGCACCGGCTGCAACCTTTTCCAGCATGTCCATGGGGTAGCGCTTGCCGTAGAAGTGCCCGGGGATATCCAGCGCAATCAGGTCGACATAACGAATTTCTGGGTGCTCCGCTCGGAACGAGCGCACTTCAGCCAGCAGATCCGGAAAGATGACACTCATCTTCTTATCCTTGTGAGGTGAACGAATTCAATTGAAGACCCAGAGCACGCGGGTGGGTTTTGCCGTGAGGTTGGCGTAGCGGAACTGCGCGTGGGGTTGCACCTGGAAGCAGTCGTTGGCCTGCAGGGTCACGGGCTCGCCGTGGTCCAGCCATACCGTGAGTTCGCCTTCCAGTACGAAACAGCCCTGCTCGGAACGGTCACTCAGGTACGCCTCGCCACTGGTGGCGCCTGGTTCGAGGTGGCTGTCGAGCATGGCGAAGGCACCGGCGATGGTGGGCGAAGCCAGCACATCGGTAATGCCCGACTCCAGGTACAGCGTGCGCCGCTCGTGGGGGCGCGTGACCCAACCAATGCTGCGGGGCTTGCTGAGGTTGTAGAAGTACGCGGTCGACACGCCGAGCGCTTCGCTGATGGCGGTGAGGTCCGCCACGGTAGGGCGCGAAACACCGCGTTCGACCTGAGAGAGGAAGCCGACCGAGCGGTTGATGCGCTCGGCCAGCTCGCCCAGGGTCAGGTTCTTGAATTTGCGCAGGTCGTGAATAAGGATCGCGAGGGCTTCAACCTCTTCGTGCATCTTCATCGATTGGGCTGCCGTGAAATTTTTAGAGTTATTTTTCATGAAAAAATACAGTAAATTTTTCACGAGTCAAGCAGGACGATGGAAATGCGCAGCAGCGAACCGATGCCCTGCGGCCCAGGGATCTGGGTTGATAAAGGTGGGCCGGGTTTCTTTAACGGTGCTCAGGGAGTAGCCTGCGCGGTGAATCTTCCCAGCCCGGCCATTGCCATCGTCATGCCAAACGGTTTCCCTGAACTGCCCCCGCTTAACGCGCTACGCGTGTTTGAAGTGGTTGCCCGCCACCTGAACTTCCGCCTGGCTGCCGAGGAACTGGGTGTGACCCAGGCGGCAGTTGCTCAACAGATACGTGGGCTGGAAGCGCACCTGAAGCTTCGTTTGTTCGAGCGCCTCCCGCGGGGCCTGGCGCTGACCGATGCGGGCCTGGGCTACAGCGCCAGCATCCGCAGCGCCTTGGCAATGATTGATGAAGCAACCCGGCTGCTCCGGCCACAGGCGGCTCACTTGACCGTCAGCGTTACCCCGACGTTTGCCTCAAAGTGGCTTATCCCCAGGCTGGGCAACTTTGCGCAAAAACACCCGGATATCGATCTGCGTGTGCTGGCCACGGACCGGCTGTCGCACTTCAGCACCGATGGCGTGGATATCGCAGTGCGCTACGGCAAGCCTGAAATCGGCGCGGGCTTGAACAGCGAACTGCTGATGGATCAGCGCATTGTCGCCGTGGCCAGCCCAACGCTTTTTGAGGGCACCCGTGTGCCCGCCAGCTTTGCGCAGCTTCAAGATTTCATCATGCTTCACGATGCCCATGATTTCTGGCCTCAATACCTGGCCGCAGTGTTCCCGCAACACGCGCAACCGACGGCCAAGAACCTGCGGTTCAATCAGACCTCGTTGGCTATTGATGCGGCCGTCAGTGGTCAGGGCATTGCGTTGGCCAGCCTGGCGTTCGTCAGCGATGAAATCGTTGCGGGCAGGCTGGTCCAGGTCTTCGCTCAGCAGCTAGGGCTCGACAAGTCGTTCTATCTGGTGTGGCCACGCAAGCTGCAGCAGCCTGAATCGCTAGGCGTTGTGCGGCGCTGGCTCAAGCAACAGGCTGACAATAGTTAATCTACTGCCACGGTAAAGTTTGGCTGCCTCCCTCCCCGCTGGGGCTACTGCTAAGGTGATTGCACCTAAGCAATCAGCCGTTCACGTTGGAGGCAGCATGTCAGTAGAAAAAGTTGCGATTATCACAGCCGGTGGCAGCGGCATGGGCGCGGCACGCCTGGCCGCTGACGGCTTCAAGGTGGGCATCCTTTCCTCTTCGGGCAAGGGCGAAGCACTGGCTGCCGAACTTGGCGGCATTGGCGTAACCGGCAGCAACCAGTCGGTTGAAGACCTGAAACGCCTGGTAGATGCCGTGGTAGAAAAGTGGGGCCGCATCGACGTGCTGGTCAATAGCGCTGGCCATGGCCCGCGCGCGCCGATCCTGGAGATCAGCGACGAGGACTGGCACAAGGGCATGGACACCTACCTGCTCAATGTCATCCGCCCTACGCGCCTGGTAACGCCTTACATGCAACGCCAGAAAGGGGGGGTGATCATCAACATTTCCACGGCGTGGGCGTTCGAGCCGAGTGAGTTGTTCCCGACCTCTGCTGTTTTCCGCTCGGGCCTGGCCGCCTTCACCAAGATCTTCGCCGACAATTTTGCCGGGGATAACGTGCGCATCAACAACGTTCTCCCCGGCTGGATCGACAGCCTGCCGGCCACCGAACAACGCCGCGACAGCGTGCCGCTCAAACGCTATGGCACCCGCGAGGAAATCGCAGCCACCATCGCGTTTCTCGCCAGCGAAGGCGCTGCCTACATCACCGGGCAAAACATCAAGGTTGACGGCGGCCTGACCCGCAGCGTGTGATTGGGTATGGCCGCAGTCTGCGCTGCTGCGGCCTTCGGTTTCTGCAACAGGGGTGCTCGCGTGCTCGACGCGCTCCCCCGCAAGCCAGCCAGTCGTGGCCGTTTGACCTTCAAGGTTAATAGTTCTCGTAAGCCAATATGAATTGAGCCAAGGCCATGTCACTGATAGCTATGTCTGGATGGGAGTGCCGAAATTTATCCATCGCAGCTTCAAGGTAGACCCCCTTGATGTTGCCATCGCTCGCAACATAGCTGCTGGCATCATCTCGCGTTGCGGCTATCAGCTTTTTATCCCGCGAGGTCAAGTAGGTGGTTGCAGTGCTCGTGCTGGAGATGAGGGTTTCGGCCCAGAAATCATTCATCGCCATCGCAGGGCTGGAAAAAACCAAAAAACAATAAGTGGACAAGGAAAATATAAAGCGCATTAATAAACCTGAATAAAGAACACCCGAAGCAGCGTTAAAGCCGTTATACCATCACTTCAGCAGACCCGTCAGCGAGCCCTTTACTGGCATCACTCAACAAAATGGCTCCGCTTCATCCGCATCGCCGCCTTATTCGCGCGCTTCAAGCGCGCAGTGCGCTGGGCTTTATTATAATCGTCACGCCCCTGCATGACACCGCCCGCCACTTCAACCCAATCACTCGCGGTACAACCGGAAACCAGAAAGGAAAATAAAAGCGGACACATACACATCAATGACTTCATTAAACGCCCCGTTGACCACCGATCAATATAACAATGTAACTACCTTTCTTCCCCTGAAACCCTGCGCAGCCGCTCCTGCGCTTGCTCCAGTTTCCCCTTGTATCTTTCAACCATTCTGGAAGACCCGGACGCTATCGCAGCTTCCAGCTGGTCCTCCCTCCGGTGAACGTCTTTCAGTGCGCGAGACACTTGTTCGCCTGGTTCGCTCGGTTCATCATCACGGCAATACCGCTGAACCCGAGACAACGCAGCTTCCAATCCTCTCTGCTGGTATATATTCCCATACCGTATTGCCTGATCCCTTTCGTGAGCAATCTCGTCTCTGCGCTGTTCACAGCGCTTAACATCTCCTGCCAAAGACAGGTCACACACTGCAAACACAGCGAATACAACCAGTAAAAAAGGCGCTGCCCCCACGCTACGAATACCGAGCGCGTGCTTCCTGTACGGATACCCTGCTAACTGCTTACCCACAACACGTCGACCCTGCATACCTGAAAGCCTTGTAAAACCATCGAGCACCATGCTCAACCTGGGCAGCACAGTACCTCGCGATGACGCGACCGGCTTTACGTCGACCTTACTTGGCCTTACTTAACCACCTCAACAGGCGCCTGACCCTTACTTTTTCTTACCAAACGCCTGTACACCGCCTACCCTGCCCTGATAACCGCATCCCCCGGGCAGCGGACGAGCGCCTACTCAAACAGCGCAATATTCACTAACGCGGCACGTGGCACACCCCTACCACCAGGTTATTCACATTGAAATAGTACTCAAAATCCGAGAAAGCATTGAAGGTCATGATGCCGCCCTGAAAACCACGGGCCATGAATGGAATATGACTTCCCGCCGTATCGCCATCGAATGTTGAAATAGAACGTGTCTTGAAGAGATATCGCGAGGTGTCCAGGTGCGTCAGCGACAACTCGAAGCGTCTGTCATACACATATTTTACACCGCGCGGGCTTATCACATGATAATAGGCATAGATCGCACCCTCATTGGGGTCGATCGTCATATCTCCGACGCCGCGCCAAAGCCCCTCTCCCTCCTCCACATGAACAAAGTCAATGGAGGCGCTGCACGGGGCCCGAGGACTATCTCGGTAGACCGATATCAGGTAATTGCTTATCAAGCCCGCAAAAATAAAAACCGAGAGAAGTGACGTAAACCCAATCACTTTTTTCCAACGCGAAGATAATTTACGCACAATGCCTCCCCGTGGCTTTCTGGCTTTACACAACTTACCAGCAACTGACTGAGAGGCTTGCGCACATAATAGTTGCTGTCTTTCAAGACCAACGCCGGCTCGAACCCGGCCATCGCCGCCAATACATCATCCTTAGACATATTTTCACTCTGTTCGGCGTACAGCGTTGCCCCATCACGCTCCCAGACACGTTTCCACGCTTCCAGGTCCGGCGGCTTGTGAAACATCAGGTAGGCATAAATAACGGGGAGCGACGCGCCTAGAAAAGCGAGAGCCGGTAAAAACAAGTGACTATTTCTTCTTATCCATCCGTCACGCAATGGAAGGGGGGCCATGACAGCGTTTTGCCTTTCTTCAGCGAGCTCCGCCTTGCCAGCTACAGTCTCACTCGAGCCGCTCCGTTTGCTGTCATTGCCGACGGGTTGCTCATTGGCGCCCGATGATGCCCGAGGCCTGTCTTGCTCGAGGTGCAATGGCATGTCACGTTCAACTGCAACGTCCGCGGAAACCATGGTGATTTCACACAGCAGTATCAAACCTCGCTTAGGCAATGTTTTCAAACTGTCTCGAGGCACACCAACATCAACCAGCTTCGAACGAAGCGCATGCACTGTTTTATAATAACTACTGTCAGAGACAACCAAGCCCCGAGCACCCCATACTTGAGAGATTATCGCCTCTTTATCAGTAATGCCTGCTATCAGGGCAAGCAACAGATCGCTTTCGTTACTGCCTAACGTTGTCGATAAGTTAGCACGACTCAGTGTCATCCGTTCAGCGTCGTAACAAACCTCCATCAATCCCCTCCACTGCCAATGACTTGCGCCAGCACGATGACAACCTTCCGGCTAGCCAACTGCTGCTTCAGCACAGTGCCGCTGCGTCACGCATACTATCATTTTGCGGGGCCTGACCTGCCCCAAGGGAGCGAAGGCTTACTTGCTGGCGACCGATTGATTGGGCAGCGCACAGCTCTGGGCGTTAAGAAAGCGCGATTTCTTCAGCCAGTCTTGCTGAGGATAATAGGCAAATACGTAACTGCCGCGTTGCAGCGTCTCGATCAGCTTGCCGGCAATTGCTGGACGAACGGCCGGGCAGCCCTGGCTGCGCCCCAGGCGCCCGAGACCCGGTACTACCTTGGGGTCGGCATACGCAGCAGCATGCATAACGATCGCCCGCGACATGCTGTTGTCGTTGAACCCCGGTTCCAGCCCCTGCAGGCGCAGCGAGCGGCCGTGCTTGCCACTGTAGGTCTGCCCGGTCTCATACAGGCCGATGGAGGACTGGAAGCTGTTAGGCGCATTGGAGAACGTGGTCGGCACATCCGCGCCGCTGTTCTTGCCATGGGCCACCCACTCCTCAAACAATAGTTTCCTGGCGCGCAGGTCGAACACCCACAGGCGTTTGTCACGCGAGGCTTTGGAATAATCGATCACCGTCAGCAGCTTGTCCGCGTTGCTATGACTCGCGCAGGTATAGGCGCTGAGTGCCAGTGCCAAGGTCGAGAGACTGGCGTTTGGCGCCAACTGCTGCAGCTCGGCCGCACTCGGCAGGGGTTGCGCATCGGCGGCATGCCCGGTGCTGAGAAAACACAGGCCAATACCGGCCACCGAAAGCCGTAAGGCCCCCCGCAATAATTGGAAAATCGACATGGAATACCCTGTGAAAAACTGGCTTTTCTTGCCTTGATTGCAGCCAAAATTGGCTACTTTGCTTGATTATCTCAGCAATGCCGATCACTTCTTGACCAATGGTTTGGATGCTTCACTGCCTTCGGTGCTGATCACCGTGAATTTTCCGTCGCTGCGGGTATCCCGGGTCGATGCCCAGTCCGTAATCACCAGCATCGTGCCAACGTCCATCGCCGCACGTAAATGGCGGCGGAACGCCGGGTTGATGTTCAATTGCCCCAGTTGTTCATAGGGCGTATTCCCGTACTCCGGGTTGCTCAGGCCCACCACTGACCAACGCAGGGGCAGCCCGTCATCGAGGGCAAGGGTGGATGGCTTTTGCAGCAGGGAATACACCGCCATGCCGCTACGATGCTGACGGCTTTCAAGCGAAAGTGCAGGTGCCGAACCGATCAGTTGCCCACCGCGATACACGTAGGCGCGCATATCGGCGCGGCTGATCAGGATCGACAGTGGCCCTGCCGTCGGGTCTGGGTCGTCCCAGAATTGCTGGTTGCTCAGCACCAGCGGGCCCTGGGCCTTGCCATCACTGACCGTCGGCGCCAGCACGCCGGGGTGGTAAACCTCCACCGGGGCACTGTTGGTATCGGAAACGATGACTGTGGTTGAGCTGAAACCGGTGACTTCATACAGCTTCTTTGCAAAATCCATCGGCAGTCGAACACATCCATGCGAGGCAGGGTACCCCGGTAGATGGCCAGCGTGCAGGGCGATGCCATCCCACGTCAGGCGCTCCATGTAGGGCATCGGTGCGCTGTTGTAGAGGCTGGACTTGTGCTCGACCTTCTTCTGCAAAATGCTGAATACCCCGGTGGGGGTTTCCCGGCCGGCCTTGCCGCTGCTGACGGTGCTGACGCCAATGGCGATGCCATTGCGATAGACGTAGGCTCGTTGCTCGGTAAGGCTGACCACAACGGTCACCGGCCCCACCGGCGAGACCTGCGGGTACCAGAGAAACTGGCCAGGCTTGAGGCTTTCAAGCTGGCTCCTGAGTGCGGCCGGCGTGGGCACCTGAAAGGGAGCCGCTTCGACCATGGCGGCGGCGAGCAACAGACTCAGCCCAAGCGGTACACGCAACATCCAATAGCCCCCATATATCCCTGCCCCCAGCTTAGTCGGAACATCATCCGCAAAGCCACCCGCTCAATACACCGGGTAAAAGCTGCCGGCCCGGCGCACGGCCAGCCGTGGTGCGAGTGGTAACAACCTTACCCAAAAAATGTGCACAAAATTCCCAATTACAGCCTTGGATCACCTGCTGACTATGCCGAATGAAGGCTATAAAGCAGTGGGAGCCACCGAACGCATGGGTTGGTACGAATCTTGTTTGTATACAAGACCAAAAATAAAAGTACACAACCATCATGGAGTTCCGATGGCGTCGATTTCACGTTCCGATGTTGACCAGCGCGATGCTCTCCCGGCCGATACGGCTGGGCCCAGTCAGCTGGCGTTGAGCCCGCGCCTGTACAGTGCCGACCTTGCCCCGACACGCGCGGCAAATCGCACTTGGGGGCGCTACAGCCTGTTTGCGCTGTGGACCAACGATGTGCATAACATCGCCAACTATTCCTTCGCCATCGGCCTCTTTGCCTTGGGCATGAGCGGCGCTCAGATCCTCGCCGCCTTCGCGCTCGGCGCGATGGTGATCTACGGCCTGATGAACCTGTCCGGCTACATGGGCCAGAAGACCGGCCTGCCCTACCCCGTGTTGTGCCGGATCAGCTTCGGCATTCATGGGGCGCAGATTCCGGCACTGATCCGTGCGGTGATCGCCATCGCCTGGTTCGGCATCCAGACCTACCTCGCCTCGGTCGTGCTGCGCGTGCTGCTGACCGCCATCGCTCCGGACCTCAAGGCCTACGACCAGAATTCGATCCTCGGCCTGTCGACCCTGGGCTGGCTCACCTTCCTTGGTATCTGGTGTGTGCAGGTGGCGATCTTCGCCTACGGCATGGAGATGGTGCGCCGCTTCGAGTCGATCACCGGGCCGATCATTCTGGTCGCGTTCGCCTGCCTGGCGGGGTGGATGTACTGGCGCAGTGGCCTGTCGATAGCCTGGTCCAGCGGCAACGCGCCAACCGGCTCCAGCCAGTGGCTGAAGGTGCTCGGCGCCGCTGCGTTGTGGGTTTCGCTGTATGGCACCATGATTCTCAACTTCTGCGACTTTACCCGTAACTGCCCGGATCGGCGCACCATCAGCGTGGGCAACTTCTGGGGCCTGCCGGTGAACATGCTCGGCTTCGCGCTGATCGCCGTGGTGCTGGCCGGTGCGCAGTTCAGCATTGACGGCAAGCTGGTGCAGGGCCCGACCGACATTGTCGCCGCCATCCCGAACACTGCCGGCCTGGTGCTGGCCTGCCTGGCCTTCCTGATCGTCACCGTGGCGGTGAACATCATGGCCAACTTCGTCGCGCCGGCCTACGTGCTCGCCAACCTGGCGCCGAACCTGCTGAACTTCCGCCGCGCTGGCTTGCTCAGTGCCGCAATCGCGGTAGTGATCCTGCCCTGGCACCTGTACAACAGCCCATCCGTGATCGTGTATTTCCTCGGCGGCCTGGGCGCCCTGCTCGGCCCACTGTACGGCATCATCGTCACCGACTATTACCTGGTACGTCGCAGCCGGGTGAACCTGCCGCAGTTGTATAGCGAAAGCACAGAAGCCGCCTATCACTACAGCGGCGGGGTCAACCTGCGCGCCGTGGCCGCCTTTATCCCGGCTTCGCTGATCGCCATCGTGCTGGCGCTTGTGCCGGCGTTCGAGACGCTGTCGCAGTTCTCCTGGTTCTTCGGTGCAGGCCTGGGCGCGTTGATCCACTACGCCATCGCCAATCGCAGCATCAAGCACCTGGAAGTTTGCGGCGAAAGCATTGCGGTAGAGAGCGCGCAGCACTGACCGGCGCATTTTTGAATCGGCGCATTTCGCCGGTCACGATGGACCAGCCCTCAGCTCCGCTGAATAGTCCTGAAACCAAGGCCAGCGGCATGCCGCCCCTTCTCATGGGTATCCTGTGTTGCGGGTCGGCCGTTCACGGGCCTTTATCGCCTGTCGGCGCAAGGCCTGGATGATGAGCTCATCAGCCAGGCCGGCCAGCGACCTGGCGGCACGGCTGACAGTAACCAGCAAGCGTCGCCCAGCCGATTGGCGCAGGCTTGCAACGCCTCATCGAGCCGCGTGAACGGCTCACCCGCGCAGATCTCCCAATCCCAGCGCCAGTGCGCAGGGTTTCACTTTACCGAGCTGAAGCAGCGTCGCATGCCGTGCTGACGGTGTTCGCCCAGAGCATGATGGGTACCGTTGAATCCACCTAACCTGCCACCTGGCCAAAGGGGTAATCCTTGAAAATCAAGTACCCGATCCCATGGGAGCACCGCACATGCTTATCGACTTCAGACCCGCTCATGCCTCGGATGCGCAAGATATTGCGCGCTTCTTTCAACTGACATCGGAGGGCATGGCCGATTACATATGGAGCAAGCTTGCAACACCTGGAGAAGCATTGCTGAGTGTCGGCACGTCTCGCTATGCCAGGGAACAGGGCGACTTTTCCTACAAGAACTGCCTGATGGCCATTTTCGAAGGGCGCGTCATCGGCATGATGCATAGCTATGCTTTGCGCGAGACCCCTGACAGGCCTGTCGAGACCGACCCGGTCCTCGCGCCGTATTCCGACATGGAGATACCCGACACCTTATACATATCCAGCTTGGCCCTGGATGAAGCCTGGCGCAGCCAAGGGCTGGGCGTCCAGTTTCTTCGCCACGCTCAGCAACGCGCTGAGGACGCTGGCCTTGATGGGCTATGCCTGATTGATTATGCCGAAAACCACGGTGCACGCCGCTTCTACGAACGTCACGGCTTTCAAATTGTTAAAACCTGCCAGATCGTTCCGCACCCGATGCTGAACGTAACCGGTGAAGCCTATTTGATGTATCGCCCTACCCACAACGTGCTCGAGAAAAAACCATGAACAAGAAGCTGACCGTATTCCGCGAACTGGATATCCAACCGGTGCGCGACCTTCCCTTTTTCGAAGCGGTCGTGGAAGGCACGCCTCATACGCTGACGTCCAAGTATTATCACGATGAACAACAAGGTCGCATTTCCGGAGAATGGGAAGCCAGCACCGGCGCGTGGCGCATCGACTATAAAGTCTGGGAGTTCTGCCATGTCCTGAGTGGATGCTGCGTCATCGAGCTTGAGGGTTGCGCCCCCATCACACTGGCCGCTGGCGACACGTTCATTATCGAACCGGGCGCCAAGGGCAAATGGACCGTACTGGAAGACATGAAAAAGAACTTTGTGATCCTCTTGCCCGCGAACTAGGCATGGGGTGGCGGTTCATCGAGCGCAAGGCCGCTTTGCATGCTTGCCTGCTGGCCGCGCTCGAATGTTCTTCGGCAGGCCACAGCAGCCCTCTACCTCATGGCTGCGCTGTCGCGCATACAACCAGGCGTTCGGCGAAGCAACCTATCAACCGAGACTTACATCTAGCCCTCTTCCGTCCACTCCAAAGTGCCAGGGAACCTCGCTATGAAGCGCGTGCCGTCCTCAGGCGTAGAGGTTACCGATAGCGTCCCGTTGTGACCCGCTACGATCTGAGATGCGATATACAAACCGAGCCCCAGCCCCTCCCCGCGCCCCCCTGCCGCTCTTTTGAACGGCTGAAACAGTAGCGGTAACAAAACGTCGGGGATTTCTGGGCCATGGTTCATCACTGACAGCACTATATGATTTTCTTGCATGCTTGCGCTCACGTCTATCGGACAATCACGCGCCCCATGAGCAACGGCATTGCCCAACAGGTTTGAAAGCAATTGCCCCATTCTCCCAGCATCACAGAACACCCCAGGTGAAATGACCACCTCTTGACGGATTGTGACGTTGGGATGACTCATCATGATTTCATTGATGACGGCAGTAAAAACGTCACCCAGGTTATCCACTAAAGTCCGTTTGACCGGAATGCCTCCCCCCAACTTTGCTCGAGAAAAATCCAGGACATCCTCAATCAAGTGATTCATCCGCTGCGAGCTTTGTCGTATTGCAATGGCAAGCTGCTGCTCGCGACCGGCGGGAAGCTTGGCCTCCAGTAGATCAGCGCTCATTCTGATAGCGCTCAGTGGCGAACGGAGGTCATGCCCCAGTACGGCAATGAACTGCTCACGGACAATGCCGGTCTCGGCTGCATTGGCCAGTTCAATCGTTTTGGCCTCAAGGTCCGCCAAAACGTCGAGTTGAACAGCTATCAACTGGGCGAAAAGCGTTAGTGTTTTGCACACCGCATCTTCATCAAAACGTGCTGGAACCTCATCAATAGCACAGAGCGTTCCGAAAAAATCCCCGTTTGTCCTGATGATAGGTATGGAGACATAGCTTTCTAAGCCGTATGTCCTAGGGGTGTGGTGGGCTGAATACACCGGGTGCTCACTGGCATGCTTGAATATAACGGGTTTGTGGTGCTGACGAATTTCGTGGCAAATCGTCGTTTCCAGCACCAACTCGCCGCCCGGCATGAGCCCAAAATCAATAGAATCATCGACGGCGCAAGCCACCCATCTCGTCTCGGTGACACGCGCAATTGCCGCAAAGCGCATGCCGGTGACATGCTTCACCATATTGAGAATGAGCGGGACGGCCTCGACCTTGGCAATCGTACTGATGTCATATGAAAGGTCAGACGGATAAGGCATCAAGTCGCCGATTGTTTGAATGGTAAATTGGCATTAAAGCGTATGCTCCAGCGTTTGACAACGAACCCGTGCAGGGTATGCGGCCGTCAATCCGGGCATGTGGTTTCGATCAATACAGGTGGCTGACGGGCAGTTCCAGTTATGGGGAAGGCGTTGGTCAAGTCAGGTGATTTGAGCGTTCCGAAGGGATGCTCCACCGTCTGCCGGCGAACCTTCATCTTTCTGGGTCGTGCTCCAATCGGATCTGCACGGCTTCGACTGTAATAGCCTCGGCTTCAATGTCCTTGAGCTTCGTCATCTGCTGTTTCACTTTTTCTATTTTTTCGCTCAGCCGTTCAGCCTTTGCCCCGGCGACCTCGAGCGCTGCCCGATCCGCCGAACCCATCGCCGCAAGAGAGCGGTCAATGCTCTGCTCGATCTGCTGCATGCGCGCCTTGATCTTGCCCTGGGTAAAGTTGCGGTCGCGGTTATTTACGGCTTTGAATTTGCTGCCGTCGATGGCAATGATCGACTGGGATAACAGATTGAGGTTGCGGCAAAGCACTACGAATTGCCGGCAGATGCTGCGAATGGCTTTGCCGTTGTCTCGGCGAAAGCCGGCAATCGTTTTGGATTCAGGAACCAACCGGCCCGTTAACCACATCAGCTCGACATTGCGCTCTGCTTCGCGCTCAAGCCGGCGGCTGGACTGAATCCGGTTGAGGTAGCCATAGATGCAGATTTTCAGCAGGACTGCTGGATGGTAGGCCGGACGACCCGTTGCCGCAGGATCGACACCCTCGAAGCCGAGTGCTCCAAGGTCGAGTTCATCGACAAAAACGTCGACTACCCGAACTGGGTGTTTTTTGGTGATGTAGTCGTCCAGGCACTCCGGCAGCAACGTAACTTGTGTCCGAGACTCACCTTCAGTGAATCGCTTCATGATCGTCCCCGCCACGATCTCGACGATCAAAAGGTTGGACAATTGCAGGCGTTTTCACACAGCCGGGGTCGTAAGCTGCCACACGCGGACGGCAGCTATCGACCCATAGCTGCCCTCCGCGAAAGGCAGCTACCGGCCAATAGCGGCCGTTCTGGAATGGCAGGAAACGACCGATAACGGCCTTCGATACGCGACTTTCGCCCGCCAGCGGCTCGATTGTAAGAATATGGCGGAGAGCTGCAAAACCGCCTACGCTTATAGAATGATTCCTCGAACGCCTTGCCCATCTGGTGGTATAGAACCGAGAGATCTGACTTCCTTTGACCGTCCGCTTAACACCCACCCGGACCACCCGCGCCTATCGCCAGCAACTGCCCCCTGAGTCCGGTCCACACGACCAGCAGTACGGCGCAACGGGTAAAAGCCAGACCCAGTCCCCCCACTGCCGTTCAAAAGCGACCGATGCCGCAGCACCTCTGGAAACGGGGGCGCTGTTCACGTTCTGCCATGAGGTCAATCCGTATGTATCGGCCGAGCACGATTCCTTACCAGAAGCATCGAGGGTTCAGCCGAACCTTCACTCAGGGGCATTTGAGCCTTGGATTATTCTTTCCCATGGAGGCGTTCGACGGGGACACTCCGAGCATGCTCAGCCAGGTCACACTGGCTAAACAAGCCGAGGCGCTGGGCTTCTGCGCGCTCTGGTTTCGCGACGTGCCGCTTCGCGACCCTGGCTTCGGCGATGTCGGCCAAGTCTTCGACCCCTGGGTTTACCTGGGTTATATGGCCGCCCATACCTCGGAGATTGCACTTGGCACCGCCTCCATCGCCATCCCGCTGCACCATCCCCTGCACACGGCCAAGGCGTCAGCCAGCGTAGATCAGTTGAGCACTGGTCGCTTGATTCTGGGGGTTGCTTCGGGAGATCGGCCAGTGGAGTTTTCGGCGTTTGGCGTCGATCCAGAAAGGCGTGGAGAGATCTTTCGAGAACACTACGAAGTGATTCGCCGCGCCCACAGCACCAGTTTTGAGCCCATCCACTGGAGCACTGGTGAAATGCAAGGTGCAGACCTGATTCCGAAACCGACCACCCAATTCATTCCAATGCTCGTGACCGGCAACAGTCGCCAGTCACTGGATTGGATCGCGCGTGAGAGCAACGGATGGATCAACTATCCACGCATTCCGAACATGCAGCGGCTGGTCGTGGAAGATTGGCGACTGGAGGTCACGAAACAATGTGGTTCTGTGTATAAGCCCTTTACTCAGTCGCTGTACATCGATCTCGATGAGAATCCGTCAACGCCACCCACACGTATCCATTTGGGGTTCAGACTTGGACGTTACCATCTACGTTTTTTGCTGGAGTCGCTTGAGGAAATCGGCGTGGACCACGTCATTCTCAATCTCAAATACGGCAAGCGCCCTGCGGTGGAAGTTATTGAGGAATTGGGTACGCACATCGTTGCGCAGTTCGGAGTGCAGCCGCGTCAGGCAGCTCATTGAACATCGGTCACTGCTACGCCGACGAATGCTCACTTGACGAAACCATAAGGTGTCACGGCGCGGATGACCTCCGGTTCTATATCAATGATGGAGATCTTCGCGCCATCAGCGACCGGTGCCCGGCAAACAATCTACCCTACCCAGCCTAAACCCGTGATGAGCACGTTGCCTTGCAGATTCTGTGCGGCTTCCACGCCGTCCCTGGACACGATTTGCGCGCGTATCCTTTCACTTATACCGAGCGCGCAAGCATGGCATGAATCCTGGACACGGCACTTTAGCCATGACATTTATCTTCAATACAAGTGTTTTGATTGATCACCGCCCGGAACAGCAGCAGGCCCAAGCTATCCTGATTTTCACAAAATACATCGTGGGCCTCCCAGTACTGACTGGAGCTTCCTATTGGGTTTGCTTAGCCGGGTAGCTTGGCCGCAAGGACGTCAACCTTCTCGATTGATGGCGGTTCGGCAAATAGCTCGGCAGCGTTTGCCATAAGCGCCGCCGCGACCTTGCCCGAAAGATGAGCCTGCCGGCCCGCTTCATCCGGGAATGCGTCAAAGATGCCAAAGGTGGACGGCCCCAAGCGGATTCCAAACCAGGCTGTAGTGGCTGGCTCCTCCTCCACTAACGGAAGGCCACCCAAAAGAAAGCTCTCTACATCCTTTTCTTTCCCGGGTTTTGCTTCTAGGCGAACGAACAACGCTACTTTGACCATGATGTGGCTCCTGTTGTTACGATGCGGCTGGCGCTATCAGATCGCGATAGCTAAGAGGGGCATCCGAGACTCTTAACTATGGTCGACGATACCAGATTACAAACCCAAATAGACCAAGGGTAGCGGCGAGTAGCGCACGAGCAGTGAGAACGACGTAGTGGGCAGCATGTAACCGCAAGTCAGCCACTTGCTCACTTGGTCCCACCCTCTGGTCTGATAATGATGATTCAACGATATCTGAAATTTAGAAAAACATAAGAGATCATGGTTGCTGTCAGGCCGACCAATATGTACTCGACGCGGGGTAAAAACACGACTAACCCGCCCAAAGAAAACACTATCAACGTGTTTTGTAGGATGTATTTCCTTATTCTACTCACGGCTATGAAATAGCCATATTGCTTACCTAGGAAAAACAAGGCCATGCCGGTGATCGACATAATCTGGAAATCGCGTATCGCAATGTCGTTCAGGATCGCATGCCTAATCAAATTTGCCAGAAGTGCCAGCCCCATAAAAAGAAAAAGGTGCGAGTAGATTAAGGCGTGTCCACTCATACTGCTTTGATGTTTGTTCAGCAAGTAAAAACTATCAAAATAGATCCACCAGATACTGCAAATCATGATGAATCCGGTGATGGCTGCCATCACATTATAATAACCCCATTGAATGTTAGATAAGCCTCCGGAAAGGCTAATAATTGACTCCCCCAATAAGATTAGGGTGAGTAGGCCTATGCGCTCAACCAAGTGCTCTGTGTGTGCTGGCAACGGTTTTAGTTTAGTCCAGAAAAATACAGGAAACAGAATATCAAGAATAATCCCAATATAAGCAACAAGGTAACGCAAGGGCGGGTCAAAAATAACGGATGAAAGGCTAATAACTGCGCTAACTAATAGGGCGAAGCCAAGCCTTGAGGAAAGTTCGCCGCGAGAATCGAGTTTACTAATGGATGAAATATACATAACACTGATGATTGCACGTATACCAAAATAGCAGGCAATAATGAGCGGGTAGTTCACTTCCAAGTCTTCCCCGATCCGTGCCGATAGCACAATGAGCAGGAGCATTATGAATAATGTTGCCAAACGGTGAAGATTGCTGTCTGTATCGAACCTGTTGGAGTAAATCGTGTGACTGGACCAGATCCACCACAGCGGCACAAAAAGCAGTAAGAATGTCCATAATTGCTTATGTTCAAAGTGCCCATCATGAACATGTCCGAGAGTGTGCGTAACTTGGCCTATCGTAACAACGAAAGTCAGGTCAAAAAACAACTCCAACCATGTGGCGTGTCGATTTTCTTCATAATACTTCAAAGATTTCATTAGTTGCCGGCTCCGTGCCCACCTCTTTAATGTAAAAGGAAGCTAACGTTGGTTTTTCCTCGGCTCCGATGTGGGTGATGCCAAGCCGATTTGGCTCTCTAGCGATTTCGTCCACGCACTAACAAAAGCTCAATCATCTGACTCATCCCGATGAACTCTGGAACTCCGTCATAGCGAAGCCCGTCAATGTAAAACGCTGGGGTGCCATTCACGCCGCTGCGTACACCGCCATTGAAATCGGCTTGTATTTTGGGAATGTAAGTATCCTCTTGCATTGCAAGATCGAATTCCTCCCTGGAAAGGCCGTGTTTGAGAACGATGGCGCGATACAGCGGCAGGCCCAATCGATCCTGATTTTCGTACAATTCGTCGTGGGCCTCCCAGAAGAATCCTCGACTCCCGGCATACTCAGCGGTGACCGCTGCACCCAATGCATGGGGGTGAGCGGTGGTCAGAGGGAAGTTACGGAACACAAACAGCAAGTCATCGCGAAAATGCTGTTGCAGATTCTTGACCATCCAATAAGCTTCACCGCAATAGGGACATTCATAGTCGCCAAATTCGACCAAGGTGACCTTGGCATGCGCACTTCCCTGGCGATGGTCGTTGGCACTTACCGGGACTTTGAGAGTGGCCATCTAATCACCTGTTAATTTTTGGTTGGCGTGCTTTGTGGCGAATTCGCCAAAGCATCCAGCGCATCCAGAATACCGTCCGCACCAGGGTTGATTGCCATCGGGGAGACGTAGCTCCAGGCAACCACCCCGTCCTTGTCAATCACGAACAGCGCACGCTTACAAACCCCGAGCTGGGACTGGTACGCTCCATACTGTCGTGCCACAGCCCCTTTGGGCTCGAAATCGGCCAGCAGGCTGAAGTGAAAATTCCGATCTTTGGCAAAGGCCTGATGACACCAGGCGCTGTCAACCGAGATACCCAGTAGCGCCGCACCGTATTCTCTGAATGTGGGTAGCAACTGGTTGTACAAAGTCAGTTGGTCACCGCACACCGAAGTCCAGTCAGCGGGATAAAACGCCAATATCACGGGATTTCCCTTTAGCTCACGCAGCGACAACTGTTGATCAGGGGTTGCGTGAAGAGTGAAGTCGGGCGCGACAGTGCCGGCCGGCAGCGGCCCCTGAACCAGGTCGCCATTGGTTTTTTGTGCATCATCGAACTCTAAAGTATTCATTGCTTGAACCTTGATAGATGGGTGGTTGGGACGTGCTCAGTGGGATGCGACGTGCCCGGTGGGATAACTCCATCCACCATCAAGGGGTTCAAAAAAAGACAACGCTGCCTCGATCTCAGCCTGAGCCTGAGTGATTTCGGCAGCGAAACGTTCACGTTCCGCATCAAGGAACACAAGAAGATCCGCCGTGTAATCGCGGAATTGGATTAGGCCAGGTTGGCAGGGGAATGGTCAGATTCGCTCTGGCTCACCAATGACTATAGTCGTTGATGACGCTTACCGTAGTAGCTGAACGATTTTTCGCTACCCTCCAGTGCCAACAACACTCACGCGCTTATCTTGCTGCCATTTCAGGCGGCGTTTTAACACGATGATTTTGGCAGCTATTTCGCCACTTCAGACAAATTTACATCTGCTTTCTGGACGACAACTGCTACCCCTTACGACAAGCAGAAATCGACCAGAGGCAGACACTGAAACCGCCTTCAGGTCTACAGAGTGAAGGTTGATATGGGAAATGCTCTGGACAAACGAGTCGTTGTCATTAGTGCCGGCATCGTGGGCGCTTCGCTGGCGTAACACCTGGCTGATAAAGGCGCGAATATCACCTTGGTTGAGGCTGAAGGTATCGCGTCGGGAGTGTTTGGAGATTCACTCGCATGGAGCAACATCCTATACGGATAACGTGACCCCATTGCAGCACTGCGCGGAGCAGCAGTCAAAGATGCGGCTCGCGCAGCGATGGTGCTGTACCTAACGAATAGTCGAGATCGGTCTTCGGGAAGCTGAGCGGCAGACTTTGCGAATATTGTCACTGACCGCTTTTGGCCGTTAGCTGCCCTCCGCCAAGGGCAGCTATGGGTCGAAAGCGGTCGTGCGCGACCGGCAGCTGCCGCCCCCTAGCGGACCATCACCGTCGCCTGTTATCCCCCTCAAGCAACGCCGCGATAATGAACGGCCCCTTCTTTTCCAGATACTCAGCCATACCGCCGGTATTGGTGGCTTCCAGCTCAATCTTTAGGTCTTGATATCGCTGCCGAAGTAAGCTGTCGTTCCTGAGCAGATCTCTGAACGTCAGCATCTGGATGACTGATTGATGGCCACACCTGCAAATGTGGATCTTGTGGGTTCGCACCTCGCCAACATTGCGGCGGTAGAAATGGTGCCCTTGCGACAGGTCACTGCCGCGTACATACCCCAGCGTCAGCAGAACCTCGTCCCGCGCTGCCTCATTGCGATGCTCCGAAACCTCGATCAGCACATCGATTTCAGGCTTGGCTGCAAGTTGCGGGACAGCTGTGCTGCCTACATGGTGCATGGCGACAAGCTCATCGCCGAATGCCAAGGCGAGCAGCAGTTTGTCCGCTTCGTACCGTTGCGGCCATGCGGGGTTGTGGGTCGTGATCTTGCTGGTCAGCGCCATGGGCCATCCTTGGGCAGGTAAGAACGTTCTAATGCGCCGTTTCGGCAGGCGCCCGCCGCCATCTAATGACCTTGCACAACCCCATCAGGCTGCGTGCCCATGCTTGCGAGAAAAATCTCGGTCTCCCGATTGGACCGCAGGCAGACCACGCGACACCCCGACGGCACCGTCGCCACGAATCGCTTCATTGCCTTGCGAGACGAGGTTTTCGTCCGCCACATGAACCTGAAAAACTCCGGCAGGGTGGCCAGCAGTTCCGGGCAGTCATCCGGCAAGTCTGGCCGGGACCGACCGCGGTTCAGCATCGTTCTGAGGAGCACGCGCCAGAATCGAAGCGGCGCCGAGCGATCGATCCATATCACCATGTCAGCGCGGGCCAGGCGGTTGCTCCATGTGGCCGAATGGCCGCCTTCGAAGATCCAGCGCTCACGAGCCTCGACCTCGTGGCATAGACGCGTCTTCTCGTCCCGGCTCCGCTCCACCCAGCCTGGCTGCCAATGAATCGTGTCGATATGCACGACCGGCAAGCCCGTGCGCTCGCCCAGCTTGCGCGCCAGGGTACTTTTCCCAGAACCCGGCTGACCAATGATCATCACCCGTTGCATTGAAGCTCCCTCTCGCCATGCTTGTTGAAATTGGGGCGCGCGATTCTACGGCAATGGGCGATGCGGTCAACTGCACCGCCCTGGTCAGCTGACAGGTTGAATGACGCGCCCTCATCTGCAAGGAAGCGCCGGTCGACATACGCTTCAGAGCCCCGTCTGCTCTTTCTTGGGGGCAGCCCACTTTGTGGGAGCGGGTTCAGCCGCGAACACCTGCACAGCCGGTGCCATCCACCGCACCGCCTGCTTTGCGGGTAAACCCGCAGCCACAGGTATTGCCAGTCCTCACGCTCACAAACAATAATAAGAGCAATTCCTATTTGAGATAGCCTCCATCTCGGCCGACTCGTCTGTTTCTGCCTCCGTCGGCACGCTCTACGTCGAACACAGCCCTTGGCTGCTCGGCTGGTTGCGCAAGCGTATGGGCAACCACTGCGATGCTGCGGACCTGGTGCAGGATACGTTCCTCAAGGTACTCAAGGCGCGTACCGCCGATGAGATCCGCGCCCCCCGGCACTACCTGTCGAAGGTGGCCAAAGGCTTGATGATCGACCTGTATCGCCGTCGCTCGTTGGAGCAGGCTTACCTCGAAGCACTGGCCGCTTCGCCTGAGACCCACGTGCCCAGCTCCGAAGCCCAGGTGATGGTGTTCGAAACCCTGATCGAGCTCGACCGAATGCTCGCCGGCCTCGGCGCCAAGGTGCGCGAGGTGTTCGTGCTGGCGCAACTCGAGGGCCTGCCCCGCGCCAGGCCGTTCGCGAGGCGGCACGCTGGTATGCGCAGTTGTCCACCCAGTCGGCCAGCACAGAGGAGCAAGCGCGCTGGCAGGGCTGGTACGACAGCGACCCGCTGCACCGTGAGGCGTGGCAGAGGATGCTGGCGGTCAGCGACCGCTTTGCCGGCTTGCCTGGGCGCCTCGCCGCTTCGACCTTGCTCGGCGCAGGGCAGGCCCGCCGCCAGGTATTGTATGGGCTGGCCGTGCTGTTGGGTGGTGGTGTGCTCGGTGGTGTCGGCTGGCGCAGCGAAACCCGGCAGGTCTGGGCCGCCGACTATCGTACGGGTGTCGGTGATCAGCGCACGGTGCAACTCGCCGATGGCAGTCGGATGCTGATGGACACCGACACGGCGGTGGACGCGTTTTTCGATGGCCAGCAACGGCGTTTGCTGTTGCGGCGCGGCCAGGTGCTGATCACCACTGCACGCGATCACGCTGCCCGGCCGTTCATGGTCGACACCCGCGATGGCCGTGTGTTCGCCCTAGGCACGCAGTTTCAGGTCAGTGTCGACGACCACCGCAGCGAAGTGGCCGTGCTGGAGAAAGCTGTCGAGGTTTCTGTCGGCAGGTTTTACGAAATGCGCCTGGTAGCCGGCCAGCGCGCAACGTTCAACGCCCAAGGCATTGGCCCGCTGCGTGCCAATGACGCCAGCGTCGCTGCCTGGGCGCAAGGCAGCGTCGTGGCCATCGACACCCCGCTGGTTGAGCTGTTGGCGGATTTGTCGCGCTACCGGCCCGGCTTGTTGAGCTGCGACCCTGGCGTAGCGCGCTTGAAGATCTCCGGCGCGTTCCCGATCGCCGACACCGACCTGGCGCTGACCGCGCTGGAAAGTGCATTCCCGCTCAAGGTGCATCGGCGCACGCGTTACTGGGTGACCGTGTTGCCAGGCAGCTGACCGCCGCACGCGGAAAAAAATGTTCGCCACCTTGCACTTTGCTGGCAGCTCGTTCGGCTTTTCCTCCCACATGTTCAATCGAATGTTCCTGGGGAGGGAAACATGAGCAACACGCGACAGTCGCATCCAGCATTGGCATTGGCCGTACACCTGGCTTTGGGCGCAATGTACATGGCAGGGGGCAATGCCGTTGCCGCATCGGTGGCCCAGGAGCAAACCCGCAGCTACGATATTGCACCGGGTTCGCTGACCGAAACCTTGGGTCAATTCGCCAGCGCCGCGGGCGTTACACTGTCGTTCGACGGTGCCAGTACCGAGGGCCGCCGCTCCGCTGGGCTCAGGGGCAGCTACAGCGTCGCGGGCGGTTTTGCCACGCTGCTTGCTGGTAGCAACCTGCAGGCAGTGCGCCAGGCCAACGGCATCTATTTGCTGGTTGACGGTGGCGATGGCGCGGTGGTGCTGGGGGCCACCAGCATCACCGGGCAGGCTCTTGGCAGTACCACCGAAGGCACTGGTTCATACACCTCCAGCGCCATGCAGAGCGCCACCAAGCTGCCTTTGTCCATACGCGAAACGCCGCAGTCGGTAACGGTCATCACCCGGCAACGGATGGACGACCAGGCCATGCGCAGCCTCGATGACGTGGTGCAGGCCACCCCCGGCCTGCGGATGTCGGCAGCACGCCCAGCCAACAGCGAGTATTTCTCGCGTGGCTTTCCCGTCACCAACCTGATGTTCGACGGCTTGCCGACAACCTACAACGCCGACTGGGTCGCCGCAGCCGATATGGCCCCGTATGACCGGGTCGAAATCGTGCGCGGTGCCACGGGCATGATGCAGGGTGCAGGCAACCCGTCGGCGGCGATCAACATGGTGCGCAAACGGCCCACCCAGCAGTTCCAGGGCAGCGTCACAGGTTCCGCCGGCAGTTGGGACAACTACCGCGGCGAGCTGGACCTCAGTGGCCCGCTCAGTGACAGCGCCAGCGTGCGCGGGCGTTTCGTGGGCGCCTACCACGACAAGGACAGCTACCAGGACTACGCGGGTCGCGAGCGTGGCCTGTTCTATGGCATCACCGAGTTCGACCTGACCGACAGCACCACCCTGAGCCTGGGTGCCTCCAACCAGAACGACAATAACAACATCAACTGGGGTGGCCTGCCGGTCAACCGTGATGGCAGCCACGTCGGTTACTCCCGCTCCACTAACGTTGGTTACGACTGGAGCTATCAGGACATCGACAACACCACGGCTTTCGCCGAGCTCGACCACAGCTTTGGCAACGACTGGCGCCTGCACCTGGCCGCTTCCAAGAGCTGGTCGGACTTTGCCATGCAAGGGGCGGTGTTCGAGCGCACCGGCACGCCGGCTGCAGAAGTTCTCCGCCAGCGGGTGTTCAACCAGCGGCGTGACTATGACCAGTCCACCTACGATGTGTACGCCAGTGGCCCGTTCAAGTTGCTCGAGCGCCAGCATGAGCTGGTGGTCGGTGCCAGCAAGCGTGAAGTCAAGACCAGCGCCCACGGCGGTACCGTGTTCCTGCCGGTCGACGATCTGTTCAGCGTCAACCCAAGTGGTGTGAGCAAGCCTTCTGTGGCCGACATCTACACCCTCAGCGAGCACGTCGAGCAGGAAGGGGTTTATGCCACCACCCGGATCAACCTGGCCGACCCGCTCAAGCTGATCGTTGGCGCGCGTTTGGACTGGTATGACAACCAGTCGGTGTACAGCGAGATCAATGATGGCTACTACACCAATGCCGACTACAAGGTAACCCGTAACGTTACCCGTTACGCCGGCGTGATCTACGACCTCGATGACCATCACTCGGTCTACGCAAGCTACACCGATATCTTCATGCCCCAGTCGGCACTGGCCCGAGATGCCTCGATCATCCGCCCGATCGAAGGCAAGAACTACGAAATAGGTATCAAGGGTGAGTACTTCGACGGCGCGCTCAATGCCAGCGTGGCTGTCTTCCAGATCGATCAGGAAAATCGCGCGGCGGAAACTACCGACCAGGCCGGTTGCACCAACTTTACCTGCTACGAAGCCTCCGGCAAGGTGCGTACCCAGGGTATCGACCTGGAGTTGATGGGGGCATTGACCCCGAACTGGCAGGTGGGCGCTGGCTACACCTACTCGCAGACCCAATACCGCAAGGACGCCGACAAAACCAAAGAGGGCACGAAGTTCGACACCGACCTGCCCGAACACCTGTTCAAGCTCAGCACCACCTACACCTTGCCGGGCGAGTTGCACAAATGGCGTGTCGGCGGCAACGTCTATGCCCAGAGCAGCATCTTCAACAAAGGTTCCAATGCGTTCGGCAATTATCACATCGACCAAGGTGCTTACGCGGTATACGGGTTGATGGTGGGCTACAAGGTTAGCGAGAAGCTCGACACGCGGTTGAACGTGAACAACGTGTTTGACAAGAAGTACTACCAGGGAATCGCCAGCAACAACACCTGGAGCCCGTACGACGTCTATGGTGATCTGCGTAACTTCACTGTCACTGCCCGGTACAGCTTCTGAAATAGACGCGACAATAGATGCACGACTGGCATGCCTGGTTCACGCCTGCCAGTTACAGCGCCCCGAGCAACCTGACGGCGTCGGTGACCTGGAAGTACTGTGCTGGCCTCTGGCTTTCGCAGGGGTGTCACCAGCTTTCAGGCCAGCACTGTACCAGTGGGAGCCGGGCTTGTCGGCGATGGGGCGCGAAGCGGCCCCGATGCAGATGGTGCCCGCTCAGGGTTGAAGTCAGCCGATCGCAGACTGCTATCGACCCGAAGCTGCCCTTTGCGGAGAACAGCTGTCGGTACAAACAGATACCCGTTCCCTCTAGCTCTTATCTGACTTTACCTGCCTGGGGTTTCGGGCAACGACCTTGCATAGGTATAGGGGGTATGCCTATCATAGGCGTAGATAGGTATAGGGGGTATCCCATGGGTCATATCGCAGCAAACAAAGACGATCTTCTCAAGCGCGTAAAACGCATCGCCGGGCAAATCCAAGCCGTTGAACGGGCATTGGAATCAGACCACGATTGCGCCAAAACACTTCACCTTGTTGCCGCTACTCGCGGAGCCATCAATGGCTTGATGGAGGAAATCATCGAGGACCATGCACGGGAGCATGTCGCTAACCCAGCACTCAGCGAAGAAGAGCGTAGCAAGGGTGTCGAAGAGCTACTGGAAGCCATCCGACGCTACTCCAAGTGAACACGTCCATGAACAGCATCAACATCAACCACACACACGACCACATGTTCCTTGGCTCGGCCCACGACGAAAATGCCAAGCGTACGCTTTGGGTTGTGGCCCTGACTGTTGTGATGATGATTGGCGAGATCACCGCCGGCTATCTCACAGGCTCGATGGCGTTGCTCGCCGACGGCTTTCACATGGCAACCCACGCCGGGGCGCTGGGCATCGCCGCAGTCGCTTACGGATACGCAAGACGTCATGCATCCAGCCAGCGCTACAGTTTCGGCACCGGCAAGGTTGGTGACCTGGGCGGGTTCGCTTCGGCACTGATTCTCGGCCTGGTCGCCCTGGGCATCGCAGTTGAGTCTGTCATGCGCCTCTTGCAGCCAACAGATGTTCAGTTCGGTACTGCTACGCTCATCGCAGTTGTCGGCCTGGTCGTCAACCTCGTCAGTGCGCTGTTGCTGGGTCACGGGCACAGTCATGGGCACGATCATGATGATCACGGCCATGCCCATCACGGCCATGACAACAACCTGAAGTCGGCCTACGTCCATGTCATCGCTGACGCACTCACTTCGGTGCTGGCCATAATTGCACTGCTCGCCGGGCGATATCTCGGCTGGGTGTGGCTGGACCCGGCCATGGGCATCGTAGGCGCCATTGTCATCGCACGTTGGGCCTGGAGCTTGATGGGGATTACAGCTGGGGTACTGCTGGACCAGACAGATATGCACGTTGCCGAGGAAATTCGCGAACTGGTTGAGAAGCCGGGAGATGCCTCCATTACGGACCTGCACGTCTGGCGGGTAGGGCCACAAGCCCATGCTGCCATCGTCAGCGTCCTTGGCGACGCCACTGCGAACGCCGACAGCATTCGTGAGCGGCTCAAACCTGTTCACGAAGTCAGTCACCTCACAGTAGAGTTTCGACTATCAGATGGCAGCCGGTAAATCGCCTGATTTACTCTCGCGCAACTAAGATTACTGACAATCGCGGCCTGAAAAATGGCTGCCGTGCAAAGGGCGCATGTAAGCTTGAAGTGGTTAAGAAAGCTCACGGATAGATACTTCCCGGGCCGGACGTGACCGTCCGTGAGCGGCAGATATGGGTCGAATCGCGACGGTCATTCCTCGACCGTCGCTGGACGCTGTCAGACCTCCGTGTGCTCTGCCATCTCCAATGCGTCATCGACTTCAATGCCCAGGTATCGCACCGTGCTTTCAAGCTTTGTATGGCCGAGCAGGAGCTGAACTGCTCTCAGGTTCTTTGTCCTGCAATAGATCAGCGATGCCTTTGTACGTCTCATCGTGTGGGTGCCGTACCTAGCAGGATCTAGCCCAATAGACTTTATCCACGCTTTGACGATTCGGGCGTACTGCCGGTTGGAGAGATGCGCTGAGGCGTGTAGCCGGCTTGGGAAAAGACAATCCTCGCTGTGGAGTTGGGCTTGATGTATCCAGGCCTGTAGGGCCAGCCGCGTTTGCTCTGTAATTTCAAACTGTACGGGACGTTGGGTTTTCTGCTGAATCACTATCGCCCGCGATGACACGTGCTCCCCATGAGCAACGTCGCGTACGCGAAGCTTGGTCAGATCGCAGGCTCGTAGCTTGGCTATCGATGGCCAGATCGAAAAGGGCTAAATCACGAGTTTCCTCCGCGATTTGGAGCCTTACCCGAATGGCCCAGATATCTTTCAGTCGGAGCGGAGCTTTCTGCCCGACCAATTTTGCTTTGTTCCAAGGCTGATGGTTGCTGGTCGTAATGGCGTTCATGGCTTGTCCTCCATGTGAGGTAGGACAAGGATGGTCAACCCAATCCAGAGGCGCTAACCGGCCCGTTGCGGACATTCACCAGAGGCTACAATACAGCCCCAAACCACCAGCAACTGCCTGCCCTAACCAAACGTAGGCTCATGAAAAGGAAGTCAGGCACATGGACGTACGTTGCACCTCTCTGGACGAAGTCCGCCAAGGGATCGATGAAATCGACCGCAACCTTGTTTCGCTTCTCGCCAAACGGGGCCGGCTTGTGACCCAAGCGGCTGCCTTCAAGAAAACCACCGATGATGTGCGTGCGCCTGCTCGGGTCGAGCAAGTGATAAGAAAGGTTCGTGAAATGGCTGCCGAGAATGGTGCCTCGGCTGAGGTCGTAGAGCAGGTCTACCGGGCAATGATTTCGGCCTTCATCACTGAAGAACTGGCCACCCATGCGAAGCTGGCCAACGATCCTTCAGTTTCTTGATGACAACGCGGGGCTCATTCGAAGCTCCGCCGCTTTCCCCGAGCCAGAGCAGATAGCCGGCAGAGCTTGATCACCGCGGCCTGCATCAGAAGGCGCAGCCCTAACGAAGCGGCTGCGACGTGGAACAGAATGCCCGCGCCTGACGCCATGCCGGATTATTTTTCAGCATTTTCAAGGGTCGATAGCGGCCAACGGCACCCTTTTACATCCGCTGAACGGAGCGGCCTGGCGACTCAAGTTGCTTGGCCACTTTCATCGCCAATTCGACAAAGGCCCTGGCTGCAGCCGTTTGGTAAACCCCTTTTCGTTGCATCAGAACAGCAGTGCGTTGCAGGCGCTGCGGGTCTAGCTCGATAGCGACCAGCTGCTCGTGAGCCTGGGCGATGGTGGCCGGCAACAAGGTCGAGAGCGTGGTCCTGCTGACCACTTCGATAAGCGCACTGATGGTATTGGCTTCCACTTGTACGTGAGGGCGAATGTTGTGTTGGCGGCAGTAGCTGTCGATCTGCTCACGCGTGGCGAATTCGGCGCTCAAGAGTATCAACGATTCTGAGTTCAACGCCTCCAGGCCAATACTGCCCGTCGTGGCTAGAGGATGATGCTTGCCGACCACCAGCGCGAGGGTTTCGACCAGTAGCGCTTGGGCCTCCAGGTCCAGATGATGGCCGTTGTCGAACGCAATGCCCACATCAACCTCGTCGGCCAACAACAGTTCTTCCATCGCCTCTTGAGCGATCTCACGCACCACCAGCGTGATGTTCGGGTACCGCCCATAGAACGCTTCAACCAGCGGGCCAACGAGGTAGCTGGTGAATGTTGGTGTTACCCCCACCCGAAGTGACCCGCGACTCAGATCGCCGAGGTCATCAATCGCTCGTTTTGCTTCCTGCAGTTCCTGCGCAGCTCGCTTGGCATAACGCAGGTAAACCTCGCCGGCATCCGTCAAGCGCGTGGTCCGGCCAGAGCGATCGAACAACAGTGTGCCAAGGCTCTCTTCTAGCTGCCGGACCTGCTGCGACAAGGCCGGCTGAGACACATGCAAGGCCGCTGCGGCGCGCGTGAAACTGCGGTGATTTGCCACTGCGATGAAGTACTGGATGTGCCGGGCAAGCATGAACGCACCTATAAGATTATCTGATGGACTAGATCATAAATCAGACTTTTACCTTATTGAAGGGGCTGCGTAACCTTTGCTTCAACACATCGCGTCATTCAAGGAGTCAACCATGAAAGACATCATCGACGGGTTTCTGAAGTTCCAGAAAGAGGCCTACCCCGAGCGCGTCAAACTGTTCAAGGATTTGGCCAGCCAGCAAAGCCCACGTGCACTGTTCATCTCATGCTCCGACAGCCGCCTGGTGCCCGAGCTGGTCACCCAGCGCGAACCCGGAGACCTGTTCGTCATCCGCAATGCAGGCAACATCGTGCCGTCCTACGGCCCCGAGCCTGGAGGTGTATCGGCCTCGGTCGAATACGCCGTGGCGGCCTTGCAGGTTTCTGACATCGTCATCTGCGGCCACTCCGACTGCGGTGCCATGACGGCCATCGCCACCTGCAAATGCCTGGACCACATGCCCGCAGTGGCCGGTTGGCTGCGCTACGCCGACTCGGCCCGCGTGGTAAACGAAGCCCGCAACCATTTCGGCCCGCAGGCCAAAGTCGAAGCCATGGTGCGCGAAAACGTGATCGCCCAGCTTGCCAACATCCAGACCCACCCCTCGGTGCGCCTGGCCCTGGAAGAAGGCCGCGTGACATTGCATGGCTGGATCTACGACATCGAAAGCGGGCTGATCGAGGCCTTCGATGGCAGTACCGGCACCTTCGTATCCCTCGCCCACAACCCCGAAGTACACGCCGTTTCCCATCAACCCAAGCGTGTTGCCTGAACATCTTTCAACCAAGGAGAAACACCATGATCCAATCGCAAATCAACCAGAACGCCCGCCTTGCCCTGAGCGAAGTCATCCTTCTGGCCAAAGCCCGCAAAGACCTGTCGTTCTCCCAGATCACCGAGGGTACCGGCTTGTCCGAAGCGTTCGTCACCGCTGCACTGTTGGGCCAGCACCCGCTGCCAGCGAGCGCTGCCCAGGTGGTGGGCGACAAGCTCGGCCTCGACGCGGACGCCATCGCACTGCTGCAGACAGTGCCACTGCGCGGCAGCATTCAAAACGGTATCCCGACCGACCCCACCATCTACCGCTTTTACGAGATGTTGCAAGTGTACGGCACCACCTTGAAGGCGCTTGTTCATGAAAAGTTCGGCGACGGCATCATCAGTGCCATCAATTTCAAGTTGGACATCAAGAAAGTCGAAGACCCCGAGGGTGGCTCGCGCGCGGTAATCACCCTGGATGGCAAATACCTGCCCACCAAACCGTTCTGATTTGGCTGACACATGGGTTCGGCCGCAATTTTGCGGCCGAGCCACAACCTGAAGGTGATCAAATTGAAAGCGTTGTTCGCATTGATACTAAGCGGGCTGTGCAACGTGGCCATGGCTGCCGGCGTTGAGCAACAGGTCGACCCGCTGCCGGTTGAACAGTACAGCTATGGCCAGCACCTCGATATCGCTCGCGTCATTTCCATGAGCGAAGTGCCGGATGTTTGCCAGGTAGTGCCTGCTCGCATGACGTACGAAGACTCCCAAGGCAAAGAGCATGTGCTTGAGTACCGCGTGATGGGCAATGGTTGCTCGAATAATTGAGCCCGGCCTTCGTAGCGCAACAGCACTCACTATGAGGACTGAAGTTGATGGACCTGATATTTCGAAGTGTACGCATTGACGATGCCCAGCCACTGGTAGATGTGGCTGTGCGAGCAGGCAAAATCGCCGAGATCGCGCAACACATCGACATCACGGCAGAGCACGAAGTGCAAGGCCACGGCAAAGTGCTGGTTGCCGGGTTTGTCGAAGGCCACCTGCACCTTGAAAAAGCTTACGTCATGCAGCGCAAAGCCAATCGCTCCGGCACCTTGAAGGAAGCGATAGCCGTCACTGCCGAACTGAAGCCCACACTGACCCGTGAAGATATCCGCGAACGTTCGATCCAGGTACTGCGCGCACTGGTGCAGGCCGGTACCACGCACGTGCGTGCCCACGCCGAATTCGACCCCGCCCAGGGCTTCACGGGGCTCGAAGTGGTGCTGGAGTTGCGCGAGCAGTTCCGCGAGGTGATCGACATCCAGGTCGTAGCCTTTCCGCAAGAAGGCATTCTCAAGCTGCCTGGCATGCAGGCCATGATGACCCAGGCAATGGAGATGGGGGCCGATGTGGTGGGCGGCATTCCCTACAACGACGAGTCACCGCTGGAGCACATTGATTTCGTCTTTGATTTGGCCAAGCGCTATGGCAAAGACATCGACTTGCACCAGGATTTCGCCGATGACGCCGAGCACATGACCATTGAATACGTGGCACGTCGAACCATTGCCGAAGGCTACCAGGGGCGGGTCTGCGTGGGGCATCTGACCAGCCTGGCCGCCGTCTCGCCTGCGCGACAGGCGCAGGTCATTGCGTTGCTACGCGAGGCCGACATCAGCGTGATGTGCCTGCCTGCCACCGACCTGCACCTGGGAGCCCGGGGTGACAGTCACAATGTAAGGCGCACCCTGACACCTGTACGTGCGCTGCGCGACGGCGGTGTGACGGTTTGCCTGGCCACCAACAACATCCGGAACGCCTTCACCCCGTATGGCACAGGCGACCTGCTGCACATTGCACAAATGGCCATTCCCGCGTGCCACTTGGGCGGCGCGGATGATCAAGCCACCGTGTTGTCGATGCTCACGACAAACCCTGCCAAAGCCTTGGGCTTGAAACACTACGGTTTGGCGGTGGGCAATGATGCCGACCTGGTGATGATGGATTGCCGTGCTGTGGCCGATGTCATTCTCGACCTGCCGACACGGCTTATGGTGCTCAAGCGCGGCAGGGTGGTGGCAACGGCTGAGCATCGTCGGTCAGTCGCATTTTGAGGCCATCGGGGAGATTCCTATCGCAGCCTCACCCTGCGTCTCCCAGGCCATTACGCGAAGCCTTTTCTATCCATCTCCGATACTGGCGAGTACGCACGGCCATGGAGAGCTGTTGCAGGATCAGCGCGCCCGCTGATCTTCGCCAGTTCACCTATCCTCGTAGCCCACTTGGAAAATGCTAGCGACCTTGAGTTGACTTTAAACCTGGAATCATCGGTCGGCCAAGCCACTGCGTATCACCTGTGCCCTGTCTGGCTCATATTACCTTCACCGCGCGGCCAATGAACTTCACTGGGCCCGTTGGTGCACCCGTGGGTGAGCCCCCCGCCTTCTCAAGGGTCAGCTCGAACAACTGGTTGGGCTCAAGCTCAGGCAAACGCCTCAACGGCACGCGGTACTGCTCGCCAGGTTTGACCAGCCCCAACGAAACAGGTGCGCGCCACTGCTCGCCCTTGGTCCAGAACTGCAAGGTCATGCCTTCGGGCACATCGTCCAGGCCAAGCGGGATCAGTTCGATCATGCTCGCATCGTTGGCTTGCACGACCCACCCCGGGGCCTGGCCCGACGGCGCTACCAGCACCACCATGTAGGTGGTCACAGGTGGCGCCTTGGTCAATAGCGCAAAGGCCAGCAGCAAGCTCGCCGCAAGCCCCGCAGCGCTCAGCCCCTGCCACAGTCCAAGGCGCTGCCAACCGGCAGTGCGTTGGCGCCTGGGCGGGTTGGCCTGCGCCAGGCTTCGCTCGATTCGGCCCCACAGGCGGCGGCTTGGCGTGACGGGCTCAACCCGCGTAGCCAGTTCGAGCAGGCGGGCCTCCCATGCGTCCACTGCGGCACGTACGGCCGGCTCCGACGCCAACCGCACCTGCATGGCAGCACGCTGTTCGCCGCTCAAGGTGCCCAGTACGTACTCGGCTGCAAGGTCGTCCAGCTGCTCGGCGCTGTCATCACCAGGGGTCGGCTTCATGTCATGCACTCTCGCAGGGCCTTCAGGCTTCGCTTGATCCATGCCTTCACAGTGCCCAGCGGCGCCCCCAGCAGGGTTGCAATTTCGGCATTGCTGCAACCGTCCACATACGCGTGCAGGATGCAGCGCCGGGGAGCGGGTTGCAGTCGCTCAAGGCAGCGATAGATTTTCGCCGAGCCTGACCACAGTTGCAGGTCGTCCAATTCCGGGCTTGCAGTTGCGATCATGCCAGGCTCGTCCAGCTCGGTTTCCCAGCGGCTGTCTCGCACGCAGTTCAGCGCCAGGTGACGGGTGATGCTGTAGACCCAGCCCCGGGCAGACCCGCGCGATGGGTCATAGCTGGCTGCATGTGTCCAGATACGGACAAAGGCATCGTGAACGATATCCTCCGCGCTCGCCTGGTCGCGGGCAATGCGCCGCGCCACACCCAGTAAACGGCCCCCCTCCTGCTCATAGAGCGCCTGCAAGGCGTGGCGGTCTCCTTGAGCACAAGCAGCAAGACAGCCCTCGAAATCAAAGGGAAGCACAGGCGAATTCAAAATGGGGTCGTTCCTTCGTCATGAAACCTGGACGGTGCCCTGGCTTACCAGCTTGGGGCACCTCCAGCAGCGTAGATGATCAATCGCTGGTGTGCTGCTCAAGCCCTGATCATTTGGCTGACCAGAACACGTAGTCCGCCTGGTACTTGACGACCTGCTGCGCCCCTTTGCTCTGCGCTGTGCAGTCCATCGAAGGCGCTACTCCCCCGCGCGTCGCCACGCGCTGGATGTAACTGACCCCTTGCATTGCACCCTTGCCCTCGGCAGGGTTGGCCTTGACCAGTTGATACGGAATGTCCCCTTTGGCGGCCGGGGCTACGGCAAGCTGGGTACCGGTCACTTTCGAACCGTCCTTGGCCTGCCAGGTGGCCGGAGGACCAAAATAGTCACCCACAGGCTTGCCGCTACGATCGCTCAGGACCGCCTTGGGGCCGACGAAAACCCACTCCATCTGGCCTGGCGCACTGGCCTTGTCGCGGCATTCGTAGGTGATCTCACCGACACCGACGGTTTCCAGCATGATGGCGTGGCCGTCGGGAACCTTGATTGCGTCCGGGACGCCCGACTGGGCATGGGCGGCGCCAGATGCAAGTACGAGGCAGGCAGCGAGCAGGGAGAAAGCGGGCTTGATGATCATGGGGCGAACTCCGTAAGGGTCTGGGGTCAGGCAATCATCGACTGCCTGATAAGAACTACCCATCGGGTGCCGTTCTGGATGCACCGGCTGAAAAATAATTTTGCATGCTCATTATCGATACCGTGCGGACACCGAAGCAGGTGTGCAGGCGTGCCACGGTCGACTGATCCCGCCGGGGCGGTTACGCTGGCGTTTTCCACCTGCACGGAAGCGCCAGTGAAAGAGGCATACCAAGGAAGCTGCTTGTGCGCAGCGGTCAGTTACCTGCTGCTTACCCCGCCAAAAGCTGTGAGCCACTGCCATTGCAGCCAATGCCGCAAAGGGCACGGGGCAGCATTCGCTTCATACGGCAGTGTTCCGCGCAGCATGCTGCGTATCCTTCGTGGCGCCACCAGTATCAAGACCTATGCGTCTTCGCCGAGGGTGATGCGGGAATTTTGCGTAGAGTGCGGCTCGACCTTGTTCTGGTCACGCTCCGAAGGTGAGTTTGCCGACTGGGTTTCGATAGCCCTGGGCACGCTTGATACGCCATTCCTGCCCAAGAAGCAGCAACACCTGCACGTTGATTCTGCTGCCCCTTGGTACGGGCCCTGCAGCTCAGCTCCTCAAAATCACTGACATTGCAAAGCATCCTGATAGCCCTATAATTGCGATCAATTCTTATCCGCACTTTATAATCAGGAAGATCCAGGTGCCCTACCCGCAGCCGCCCGCATCAGCCCGGCATGATGAGATGCATGCCCTGTACCGCGACCACAGCCAATGGCTGCAAGGCTGGATTCGCCGGCGCCTGGGTAATGCAGACCGGGCGGCCGATATTACCCAGGACACCTTTCTGCGTCTGATCAGCAGCGCGCTACGCCAGCCGTTGGCAGAGCCTCGCAGCTTTCTGGCCACCGTGGCGCGGCGGGTGATGATCGACCAGCTGCGCCGACGCAACCTTGAGCAAGCCTACCTGGAGTTCCTCGGCAGCCAGCCGGTACTCGAAGAGTGCTCGCCCGAGCAACGCCTGCTGATGCTGGAAACCTTGATGCAATTGAACGCCATGCTCGACGGGCTGGGCCAGAAAGTGCGCGATACCTTCCTGTACGTGCAACTGGATGGCCTGACCTACCCAGAGGTCGCACAGCGCCTCGGTGTGTCTGTCAGCTCGGTGACGAAGTACATGGCCAAGGCCACCGAACGTTGCCTGCTGTTCGCTTTCGATGCGCAACTGTGAGCCCCTCCGACCAGCGCCAGGCCCTGCGCGAAGCGGCACACTGGCATGCGCGCTTTCTCGCCGCACCTGACTGCCCGCAAAACCGGGCACAGTGGCAAGCCTGGCTCGAGCAGTCACCCTTGCACGGTTGGGCCTGGGGGCGCCTGGAGCAGTTGCAGGCAGGCCTGGCCGGCGTGCATGGCCCGCTGGCAAGGCACACCCTTGCCGCAGGCCAGATCGGGACGGGACGGCGTACGGTGCTCAAGACGCTGGTGCTGGGTATGGGGCTGGCTGGGGTAGCCTGGACGGGCTACCGCAACGCCCCTGTCTGGTTGGCCGATGTGCGTACGGCGACCGGCGAACGCCGCAGCCTGACCCTGCAGGACGGCACGCGGCTGACGCTCAATACCGCCTCTGTCGTCGATATCCGCTGTAGCACAGAGCAACGCCTGATCGTCCTGGTCGGGGGAGAAATCGCCATACGCACTGCCAGCGACCCGCGTCCGCTGCGCGTGCGCACGGTGCATGGCGAGATGCGTGCCCTGGGCACTGATTTCACCGTGCGCCTGCGTGCCGACTGCACCGAGCTGTCCGTTATCGAACACGCCGTGGCGGTGCGCAACGCTGCGAGCGCCCGCGAGGTGCGGGTTGACGCAGGGATGGCCCTGGCCTTCGACAACGGCCCGCTGCCCGAGCCACGCCCAGCCGACCTGGCTCGCACCGCGTGGCGCGAGGGGCAGCTGGTGCTCGACGGCTGGCCGCTGCGCCGCGCCTTGGCCGAACTGCAGCGCTACCGCCCCGGCGTGCTGAGTTGCAGTGACGACGTGGCCGGGCTGCGCCTGGCTGGGGTGTATCCACTGGACGACACCGACCGCGCCCTGGTGGCGATCGCCGAGGCGCTACAACTGAAGATCAGCACTTGGACGCGCTACTGGGTCAGGCTGATGCCTGCCACGTAATGGCGACGGGTGAAAATATTATCAGCCGCATTGTCGGATTGGCCTCTCTCGTTCGAGCTCTCCTGCAAACCGCCCAAACAGGCATTTGAAGGAGCTGTCATGCCTATAACAACAAGCTGCCCATACCCGCGCCGAAAACACCTCACGTCCCTGCTGCTTGGCAGCGCCATCGCACTGCATACCGGGCTGCTGGCCCCGCTGCTGTCGACGAGCGCCCAGGCCCAAGCGCAACAGGCCAGCCGCGTCTACGATATCGCCCCAGGGCCGTTGATGACGACTTTGAACCGCTTCGCCCGCGAGGCCGGGGTGCTGCTGTCGTTCGATGCGGCGCTAACCCAGGGTCGGCAGAGCAGCGGGCTGCACGGCCGCTTCAATATCGAACAGGGGTTTGCCCAACTGCTGGCCGGTAGTGGGCTGCAGGCCCAGCGGGTGGGCAACGACTATGTGCTGGTGAGCCAGGTGGATGCTGGTTCGGCACTGCAACTGGGCGCAACCAGCATCACGGGTGAAGGTTTGGGCCTGACCACCGAGGGAAGCGGCTCCTACACCACCGGCGAAACGGCCGCCGCCACACGCCTGAACCTGAGCCTGCGCAAAACCCCGCAGTCGATCAGCGTGGTCACCCGCCAACAGATGGACGACCAGAACCTGCAAAGTGTTTCCGAAGTGCTGAAGCAAACGCCCGGTGTCACGGTCAACCAGGAAAGCTCCGAAGCCTTTACCTTCTACTCGCGCGGTTTCAAGCTGGATAACTACCAGTTCGATGGTGTGCCCAGCCTGTCCTCCGACGGCGGCTCATTGCGCGACAACTACAGCATCGGCAACAGCCTGGTCTACGACCGGGTCGAAGTACTGAAGGGCGCAACCGGCCTGGTCAACGGCGCCGGCAACCCCTCTGGGGTCATCAACCTGGTGCGCAAGCGCCCCACTGCCGCACTGCAGGGCCGTATCGGCGCAGGCGCCGGGTCCTGGGACAAATACCAGGCCGACTTCGACCTTGCCGGCCCGTTGACCGACAGCGGTAATGTCCGTGGCCGCATGGTCGCTGGCACCCAATCCCGGCACAGTTACGTCGAGTACCTGACCGGCGAGCAGAACACCTTCTATGGCGTGCTGGAAGCCGACCTCAGCGAGAACACCTTGTTCACGCTTGGCTACGACGTGCAGAAAAACTACGACAACGGCAGCACCACCGGCGCACTGCCCGCGTTCTTTCTCGATGGCCGTACGGTCAAGTTCGACCGTGACACCAACGCCGCCGACCGCTGGACCTGGCGCAATCAGGAAACCCAGCGCGCCTTTGCAGAACTTGCCCACACCTTCGATAACGACTGGGTACTCAAGGGCGTACTCAGCAGCCGTGATTACCGCTCGCGCGAGCTGATCTCGGGCATCAGCAGCGAGGCCATTCAGGCAGACGGCAGCATTTCTCATGGCTTTGTCGGCGGCAACATCGACCCCGAAACCGGCGCCGTGAACAACAACGGCACCGCGAGCAAATTCAACACCACCAGCAAGGAAAAAGGCCTGGACCTGTATGCTCGCGGCCCGTTCTCGCTGGGTGGACGCGTGCATGAAGCCGTGTTCGGCTACAGCATCGCCCACACCAAATCAACCTCCAAGCGTGATGATGGTGTGACCAATGGCGTCATCGACGATGTATTCCAGTGGGACGGCTACGGCGATACCCCAACCAACTTCGAATGGTGGTCCACCTTCGATATCGAGGCGCGGCAGAAGGTGGGCTTTGCGGCAACCATCCTGAAACCTACCGACGCGCTGGCCGTTATCCTGGGGGCACGGATCGTCGACTACAAATGGGACATCGACACGATCAACGCCATCGGTCGCCGCCTCCCGGCCAGCGCCACCAACTCCAGCGAAATCGTGCCTTACGCTGGCGTCACCTACGACCTGGACCGGTACCACACCGTGTATGCCAGCTACACCGACGTGTTCAAACCCCAGGCGTATAGCCTCGGCGCGGACGGCAAGCCTATCGACCCACTTACCGGTGCAAGCTATGAAATCGGTATCAAAGGCGCCTACTTCGAAAACCGCCTGAATGCCAGCCTGGCCCTGTTCGAGCTGAAGCAGGACAACTTCGCTGTGCTCACCGGCGGCACCACGCCAAGTGGCGGCAGCGCCTACCGGGCGGCGCAAGGCGTCACCACCCGCGGCGTCGAGCTGGAAGTAAACGGCGAGCTGATGAAGGACCTGCAAGTGATGGCGGGCTACACCTTCGCCGAATCCCACGATGCTGATGACCAGCGCGTGGCAACCAACCAACCGCAGCATCTGCTCAAGCTGGCGACCAACTACCGCCTGCAGGGCGATTGGCACAAGTTCACCGTGGGCGGCAATGCATATTGGCAGAGTGCGACCTTCTTCAAGCCAAGCGATGAGGACTGGTACGCGATCGACGACTCGGCTGCCAAGTTTGAACAGAAGTCCTATGCGCTGGTGGGGTTGGTGGGTGGCTATGACTTTACCCGCAATCTGAAGGCAACCCTTAACGTCAACAACCTGTTCGACAAGCACTACTACAGTGGCATTAGCAACTACGGGACGGTTTTCTGGGGGGCGCCGCGTAACCTGATGGTCAATGTGAAGTACAGCTTCTAGGGAATTGCCTGGCACCTCACGAAGCCCCGGCGCCACCACGCCGGGGACAGGGTCTATCTAGCCAGCGCTGCTGGCGCCGGACGAACTGGGTATCGGCGGCGGGTCGGTAGGCAGTGCCGAGGTCGTGCGCCTTGGCCTGCCCGCTTGATGCGCCCTAGCGCAAGGACAACATCATTGTCAGCGGAGACAAATCGGGACACGGCGACGGTTCCGACACATATAGCTAACGTCCACACGCGTGTATTGGGCCTCAGACGGAACACTCGGCCTGTTTCCAGACGGATACCAAGCTCTCTTGGTAAACTAGCCGACACCCCGGGCAAACGCAGATCCTTTTTGTTGCCAGCATTTGCTAATGCCGCCCCTGCAATTTGCTGCTACGCCCTAAAATCCAGCATTCGGTACCGAAAACGTTGAACGATATGACCGCTAATACAGGCTCTAGCCCAACAACCACGCGCCCTGAGCCGTCACGCCGCTTCAGCGTTGCACCGATGATGGATTGGGGCCACTCATCCTAAAGGCCTTTAATTGCAAGGCCTACAGAGCGCCCTTCAGCTTCTTGTACCATTTTTGTACCATTCGTTTATGCCCGAGCTGCTCATTCCCCCAGGCAGAGCAAGCGCAGCCCTACTGAGGGCATAGGGATTTGAACCCGCCCAACCTGCGCAACAGGCCGCATCCGACCAGCAAAATAGGCATTTTTAGCAGGGTAACGCGGCCTGCCGTGGCTTATAGAGCCCCGAATCTGCCCTAATTTTGCCCTAAAAGTACTGAGGCCTAGCAGCTAGCCAACGGTTGAAAATCCTCTCATAACCGTGCATCGTCCGCCGTCTACAATGTCTCCACAAGCGCAGCTACGTCATGCACGGACAGCACATGAAAGCAAGAGATATTTTCACCCCAGGCCGCTTCCCCAGCTACACGTTTGTAGATGATCATCTAGTGACCAAACGGGAGGCGTTAGAAAACGCCCTTGACACCGGATCGCTGCTGATATCTGTCTCCGGCCCCTCGAAGTCAGGAAAGACCGTCTTCATTGAAGAGGCGATCGGCAAGGACAAGATCGTTCAGGTGACTGGTGCAGGCATCAATTCCGTAGATTCGCTATGGAAGCGCGTTTTTGATCTGCTAGGCACTGAAATACCTCTCACCCAGACAAAATCTGCCTCTTCGACCAATGGTTTTTCAGCAAAGGGAAGCGCTAGCGGTAACATTTTTGTTGCCAAAGCGGGCGCCGAACTGGCAGCCAACCATGCCTCAACCGATTCAGACGCCATCACTACGAGCTTGGCGGTTGACTATCTGCAGTTGCTGATCCAGGAATTAGCAGACCAAGACTTTACCGTTTTCATTGACGACTTCCACTACATTCCCAGAGATGTGCAATCGGAAATCGCGAAACAGATCAAAGAAGCTATTCGCAGCAACGTAAAATTCATCGTTGCATCAGTTCCCTACCACGCGGACGATGTCATACGAAGCAACCCTGATCTGCGCGGTCGCATCGTTTCCATCGATTTCGGTTATTGGGACACCAAGCTTCTGGAGAAAATCGCGCAGAAAGGCTTCGCGGAGCTTGGCATTACATGCGACGCATCCATGATCAAGGTACTGGCCGACCAAGCTGCCGGCTCACCTCAACTGATGCAGTATCTCTGCCTGAACTCTTGCTACGCGACAGGTGCAAGAGAAAAGATGGACACGACTCACATAATTCCCAACGATCAAAGCCTGCTTGAGCGTATCTGTAAAAGCACTGTCCTCTCAACCGATTATAGCTCTGTCGTTGATAAGATGATGGAGGGACCACGGGTACGTGGATCTGACCGTATCAGTCACGCACTGAAGGATGGTAGCCACGGCGACGTTTACTCATTGCTTATCAAATGCCTTGCCATCGACCCTCCTCAGCTGACCCTACGTTATGATGATCTTGTGCTACGGGTCAGGTCTCTATGCGTGTCTCAAACTCCAAGTGGATCGAGCATAACGGGTGCATGCAGTCACATGGCGAAGATCGCTAATGACTCCGCCGGGGAGAACATTATTGAATGGGACGGTGAAAACGACGTACTAGACATCCGGGATCCTTACCTTCTTTTCTACATTCGATGGGGTGAGATTTTTAGCTGATAGGACCTAGGACAGGTCATGCTCATACATACCCCGATCGTGCTGCAGTAGGAACAGGAAAAGGCGCCCAACCCCTTAATTACTGGGGATCGGGCGCCTTTTCGCCTTCGAGCGCGGGCATTTGCATTGGCATAGATTGGTATTAAATGGCGTGCGGTTTGCCCCATTCTTGCCCCAAGAACAGAGCCAGATCCGCCCACTGAGGCCGAGCCGCGAACTGCACTAAGCCTACTTACACTTGGGATAGGGATTTGCCCCCCGAGAATCTCAATAGGCATCCAGGAGGCTAGCATCAACGGCTTCTACTGAGTTGACGGATGCCTGCATAGGCCTACCGCGCCCCAGGGTTTGCCCTAAATTTACCCTAAAAATCTCCTACCGAGGATGCGCATGGATGAGTAAGCTCAACCATACCTGACATCCTCGGACTGTTGGATCAGAACTCACTCTGCTGAGGAAGGAAACAAAACAGTTTCTAGACCGCTTAAAAAGCAATCCAGTGACTTTGAAATACCCCGAACGGAAAGATACATATTTTCATAGTTTATATATGAAACCAACCGGTGCGTATCCCCTTCCCTCTTTCGATAACGAATATCGGCGAGAGCATATATTTCCTTCAACTTGCCAGCCGGATGCCTAACTTCAGTCTCGGCACTTTCCTCTTCAGGATTGAATCCCGACTCCTTACTTATGTAAGAAACACTCAACTTAGAGTCAAGCTTTTCGAAATGCGTGAACTCATTCAAAAACCAAGCCTCTACCTCTCCCACAGCCAAGAATATCTTGATATTCTCCCCTAAGTCAGCCAAACCTTTATCCAAGCCAGCTTGAAACCTATCCAAATCCTCAATAGGCTTAGGGTATAAATCTTGCAAACCTAGAATTGCTTCGAAACCTTTCGCAAACAACAGCGACTTACGCTCAAGAATAGAGGTTTTAACTCCATCTCCGCAGCAGTTAACCAGCATAACAAAGACATCTGCGACTTCAGGTGAGGCGCCTTCTTCTCGCAATTTGCTGTAAGCCCCACCTCGGTGCAACCATAATTCTATGGCAACGTTACCATAACCTGCCACTTCCGTTATCAAACGACTAACAAAATGAAGTTCCGTTTGTCCTTCGACAAAAATTGCAATCTTCCTCATCAAGAATCTTCCTTGACGTAATGATCACCCGAGAAGAAATCGAAATTGCTTAACCCCGAGTATGAGAACTCATCGAAGATATCCTTTGAGTTTTCATAGTTAATCGAAGAAACCAATGCTCCTTTTCGCGACAGAACAGTCCAGTGCTCTAGCGGCACGTAATTCATTACATACCTATCATTAGATGACATAATGATCTGAATTTTATATTTCTTAGACTCTTCCACAAGCAACCCGATGAGCTTTCGTGCTCGCTCGTGATCAAGCCCCTCTCCAATGTCATCAATTAATATTAAAGGAGAGTCTCCTAACTGCACATCCCTGCCAGCACACGCATGTCTAGTCCAAAGTATATTGGCATAAAACTGAATTAGCAAAGCGAGCGCCCGATACATCCCTTGAGACAGGCCGGCCTGGTTGACGAAGCATCGTACACCAGTTTCCTTTACCGCGATTGCCAGAGGTACCATACCGTTGAAGTTGAACTCAGAAATTGGCGACAACTGAATATCATCAATCTGGTAACCGATATCGCCCATGCCATCAATGACAAGTTTCTTGAATTCTTCTTTAAATTTCCCGGCGGTATTCAGGTATACGCCAGAAACGTTGTCTGACATGACGCTACATTCAAGCTTCATCGTTGGATCATCAGGTACCGTCGGCCCACCTGTAAAATTCGTCTTACCAAACTCCGATCCAAACCTGTAAATACATACCCCTTTAGCCCAACCCTGCAAAGCTCCAAATTGTGGATGCTGAATAGGGTCACTCCTCACCACCGCCATTAGTTGATTTTGATCAACCTTGTAATTTACTTTGGCGCCATTTTTTTTGACTATAAAGCCGTTCCCCGATTCATCTCGCTTTAAAATAGTTTCAGATTTTATTCGGAAAAACTCATTTTGAATTACGCCATCCTCTATATGCAGATGATAATCCTGTTTTTCCTTGGACGCCCCAACCTCCCTGACAAATCTAGCCTGCCAATGACCGGCTGAAAATATACCAACACGACCTGCAAGCTGAGACGCCAAGGCGTGGATTATACTTATAACCCGCGATTTTCCGCTAGAGTTCTTTCCAACTATTAAATTAATCTGACCAAACTCAATCTTTTCAACCTCCCAACTAGCGGGCTTAAACTTTAACTCTTCGTAACTTATAGATTTTATATACATTTGACCCCTCCTTGTCCCAAATACAAACGCTATCATAAAGCCATCACGACTTCAATATTGACTCACTCATCCGCATCTTGAGCATATAGATTTCAATCGCTTTAGCAAAAAGTCCTAGCGTTTATGGGAGTGCTGGCAGGCTATGCCGATCAAGCTGAGCGCCGCTGCACGCTCCCAGCTCATTGAGTCTCACCTGATAACTTCACGCACGTAGGCCTGACAAGCCTGCAACGCGATTAGTCCTCTATCGCCGTAGTCGGTGATGCTGATAATTCTCCGAGCATGCGCTCCGTCAAGTTTGGCGTGTACGGCTCCATGAACCACACCTCCGGTGCCGGTGGTTTCTCGCAGCCCACCGTCACAACCCTGGGCGGCAAGGGAGCTGGCGTCGAGAAGGACTGACAAGCGCAGGTCAGCAGTAGCAAGCTGGTCACGCAGGCGATCCTGAGTGCTTTTGGCATTTTTCATTTCCTTCCAATAGGTCTGCCCCTGCTCCTGCAGGCGGCTTTCCAGGTCGCTACGCCGATTACGTTCGGCCACCAGTTGCTCAAGCGCCGCATCTGCAGCAGCCTCACGTTCGCGGCCATAGGCACGATCTTTTTCCGCCAACTGCCGACCATAGTCCGCAGCTTGGGTTGCCAGCTGGCCCCCGTAGGCGTTGGCCTGCCACAACCAGGTACCGCGACTTCCCAAGGCGAAGCCCAGCAGCAACGCCAGACATGCCAGACGCCAATCCAGCGTCATCACTGCAACACCTCAAGTGCCCGCTTGTAGATGGCCTTGCGATCATCCAGGCCATTGGTACCACCGTTGATGCGCTTGGTGATGGTCAAGATGTCGCCCTTGTCGGCCAAGCTGTTGAGGCCCTCCTTCTGCCAGAACCAGCCCGCCGACATCGATGCGTAGACCGGATGCTCGAGCAGCTCAGGAGTGTTGAGGAGCCGGCTGTCTCCGAACAGCGCTTCGCTGCAGGCTTCGTAATTGGACCGCCCCGTTACCTGGATGAGGCCGCGTCCTCGATAAAGCTGGCCATCTCCATCAGCAACAGGCGTATTGCCCAATCGCTCAGCCAACCGGCCGATGTCGTACTTCGACAGGTACTTGTCATTTCCAAGCTCGCGCACGTACTGCAGCTGGCCCGACTCGTGCCCGATCTGGGCAAGGAACGCAGCCATGCGCAGGCGCGTGACGATGGCGTACTTGCCCATGGTTGCGTTGAGGGCAGGAACAAAAACGCCGGCTTTGCGGCCGGCGTTCGGGAGGATCTGCAGCAGTTGCCGCTCTGTAATTGGCATTTAGTCTTCTCCAGGCACAAAAAAGCCCGCACTGGGCGGGCTGTCTACAGGAATGATCACGCTGCTGCCGCAGCCTCGAAGAGCATGTTTTCAAACGCCGTGAGGTCTCCACCCTCCAAGGCCTTGTACTCGAACGCCGCGAATGCGTTGGTTGTGAACGCACGCGGAACTACGTCGCGCCCGGTACCAGCCACTCGCACCGCGCCCATGGTCAGCTCCTTCAGCAGCTTGATGGTCTTGACCAGGTTGTTGGTATACGACCAAACCTCGGTGCCGTTGTAGCGGATGCTGATTTTGCCTGCGACCCGATCAAAGACGATGACGATAACAGTGAGCCTGTCGGCGGCAAGCCGTGTTGGCCAGGTTGCAGAAACAGTTTCTGCTACGGCAATGGTGCCGAAGTACACAGAGACGAGCCCGGTACCGCTGGAATTGGAGTAAAGGCCCCATGGCGCAGGTACCGAGGTGTTTGCAGCCGCCTCGCTGATGCTGCCGAATGAGGCGTGCAGATCGAATACGCCGCCAACAGTAAATGAGCCGTCAGTATCAAACCCTGGCATGTTCAGGGCCTGAGCCAGGGCTGTGATTTTGTAGCCCTTCTTACCGTTGACCATGTTGACGAAGTGCGCCCCAGGCTGCGATACCCCGTAGCTTGGAATGGTTGCATCTGTCACTCGGTCACGCACTACACCCTTGGAAACGTCCCAGTCGAACAGACCCGGCCAGTGCTTGAGCCCCTGAATATTGGAAACGGCAATTTCGGCCTCAGACACGTCGAGTTTTGGCATGCCTGGAACCGAGGCGGAGCCGGGGAAAATCAGAATCGAACGAGCCATATTTTCAAATCTCCAAAGCGGTCGAGAAAGCGCAAAGCCAGTTGTAGAGCGGCTTCATGTCATAGCGCGAGAAGTCGCGATGATCGTTGTCACGGATGCAGCCACGTCGCCCGTTGCCGGTTTGCGGCGACCCCAGCGTTGGCTGCAGGGCGTAAGTCAGGACGGCGCCGGCGGCAATGGCTGCAGTCGCGGTGATCACGATTGAAACGCCGTCACGACCAAGAGCCACGGCGGCGATGGTGCCGGCCGACAGCTGGAACCCGTAGTTGCCAGGGTCACTAACGATGGTCGTGTCGATCGCCAGATTCCCAATGGGGCCGGACGTGCCCGCATTGCCGTTGGGGAGATTGTTCAGCTGCAGCGTGATCGTTGCCCCCGACACGGCTGCCGAAATGACCTTGAGTGGCTGCCACTTGCCGCTGATCTGGGTCAGTCGCTCGGCGCGGGCTTCCAACTCACCCATCTTCATGTAACCGGGTCCTTGCATGTGGTAGGTGTCGAAGTAGGGGTAGGCATACTTCGGCCCGACCATCACAACGTATGGGTTTTCGTTATGGGCCTGCAGTTGCGCTAATGGAATCGCAGGGATAGTTCCGGTTTCACCGGTCAGCATCTGCGAGATAAACGCAACCGGAGGCACCGCCTGCGCCGTGATCGCGACGATGTCTGCGCGGTAGTCGCTGATCCACTCGCCCAGCATCGCCACGTACTCAGCCTGGGTGGTGTCGCGCTGGCTTTCTCCGTGCACGATCGAGATGCTCGGCACCACATAGTCAAGGCCCATCGCAGTAGCGATGGCTTTGGCGGTCGTAATTTGCGACATCGCATCGGTGTAGGTCTTGGTGCCCTTCTTCACCCCGGCGTATGGGGTACCGCCCAGCGCTGACACGCTGTACAGCATCTGCGGGGCCACCGATGTCATCCGTTCGTGCCATTTTCGCATTGCCAGCATGTAGGAGGTTGCGGGTGTTTCTGCGGTAACCCCAGCCACGTACTCGCGTACCGGCTCAAATGCCGTAGTCCCTTCCCATGCGGCTGGACGAGGACCGCCGCTGAGCGTCCACAGCTTGTCGGCGTAGCCCGGCGGCGCCAGGGGAGAGAACAAGTTTCCGCGTATGCCGTTGATGACATACTCGCCGTTAGGGTCGGGAAAAATCCCACGAGAGCCAAGGGCAAGACTCTGGCCGGTGGACAGCTTGTGGATCAGCACCTTGCCATCGCGGAAGATTCGACCATCTTGAGTGATGGTATAGGGCACCAGCCCGCCGCTGGTCAGCTTGAGCGCCCTGATAACGTCGAAGTCGACGCACTGCGCAGCGAACCACTCGCCATCCTGTGTGACCTGCTTGGCACCGTCCGGGCCATAGGACCATACCTGGCCGGCACTGATAGCAGCGTATCGCTTAGGTGCAGGCTTCTGACCCTGCTCATCGATCAGCTTGGCGTCATAGGTTATGACGGGAGCTTCCGGGGTGACCGATGCACGCGACTCCAGCATCACCGAGTTGCCAGAAACCAGCACCACGTCAGAGTCGTAGTTTCGGCTTCTTGGCCGCACCAGCGAGAGCATAGGAACAATGGGCGTTTTCCCAAGCATCGGCACCGTACCTTGGCTCTCTGAAGGGCCACGCGGTAGTTTCTGGTGTACTCCGAATAACACCTGAGCCTCCCCCGCTCCGAAGATCAGCGGGGCATCGCCGCTGATCTTGCCGCGCGGGCGATTCTTTCGGCTGACCAACATACGCAGCATGTCGATATCGGTATCCAGAGCCATCTGCCGAGATGGCTTGACCCAGGCCTGCTCTGCCGCAAACCACCGATAGAAGCCATTCAGCGCTTTGGTGGGATCATTTTGCACCCAGGCGAGCGTGCCATCATGCTTCGGCTTCACTGCTACCATGAGGGCGTAGGTCGCAAAGTATCGGTTGCCAAACCCATCAACGACTTCGACCGCGAGCTGGGCGCTACTCGCAGCTGCTTCTGCACTGGTACTTGCCAAAGACGTTTTATCTGCCACCTGTTGGGCCAGAACGCTGACAGTCTCGGCATGCTCGGCGGTGACCTGCTCCGAGATACCGGCAGCGATCTGGCTTTGAGAGGCCGCTTGCTGACTTGCATTGGCCGACACCCGACTGGCCTCAGCAAACTCCGCAGAGGCAGCAGCGGAATCCTTGGCGCCTTCAGCAACTGCGCTATCGGCGGCGACTTGCTCACGCGCTTGCTCAACCGCCAGAGCGCTAACAGCGACCAGCTCCGATTTGGCAGCCACGGATGCCGATTGAGTTCCAACCTGGGCGGCGTTGGCATCCACCTGAGCAGCCAGGGACCTCACCTCTACCAGGTCGTCTTTGGTGGAGTCTCGGGCCTCTTGGATTTGCCCCATCATCTGTACTGCTGCGTCGATCTCAGCCCCTGTATGGGCACTATTGAAAGGCATGGGATTTCTCCGGGCACAAAAAAACCGCCTTCTGGCGGTTCTGGATGAATTGTCTTGTCAGGACACTGTGAGAATCAGGTTTCGCTCGTCCCCTGATAGGGCGTCGACTGAAATGCCCGACACCAGATGGGGGAAGTCGATATTGGCGGAGTACACCTGCATCGCAGGAGCGTTGCTTCGTCGAACCCGCTCTACAGGCTCTGCTCCATTCATATGGACTTCCCAGCCACGGGTCGTCTTCGGCGTCACGCCGATGCACAACAGAAGTTCGTTCTGCATGCTGGTCGTCACGCTCAAAGGCGCTGCAGGCGATACATGAGCCTCAAGCTTGATCGTTGACCAGCCTTGAGCACGAAATGCCAGCACAGTGATGAAGATCGAGTTGGAAGCCGATCGCACGTACACGGGCGACGCGAGATCCGGGGTGTAACGGGCTGCGCACACATAATCCTGCCCGCCTGAAGACAGATGCTGCCAACCTGGAGCGGACATCCTCGTTCCAACCCCCTCGCTCAGCGGCGACATCAGGGCCACAACCAGATCACCCACCTCGACTCCTTCGGGCATGGCGGCCGCCACGGGGAGCAGACCGCTGGCCAGTAAGCTGGCCGAGCCGACGAACTCCCAATTTGACCAGGGGCCTGGCAGTGCTCCCCCCATCAATGCAGCTTCGATCATGCGCGCGCCCCCACCGATCCGACCCAGCCTTCGCCGACCCAGATCAGAATCACAGTGGTCCAGGCATTCCCCAGTACTGGAATCTGGTTGTTGTTCCATTGAATGCCTGCCGGCCAGGTAATGTTGGATTTGCCGGTGATGTGTATCACCACAGTCATCGCCCGAGTGGCCGCAGGCGTACCAGTGAAGGCCAAGGTTCGAGGGACGGCTGCGTCCACCCTGAACACCTGACTGGCCTCGAGATTCAACGTCGAGTTGGTCGCAGCCAGGTCCAGATCGTACCGCCTCAGGCTCCCGGAGTAATCCACTCCAGACTCGTCCTGCTTAACTACCAGGGGGAGCCCGCCCTTGCCCGCGAGCGCGGGTAAACCAGCCGCAGACTGGGCAGCCGCTGCGGCGGCCTGAGCGGTATCACGATAGGCCTTGCTGTTGTCTGCATGGGTTTTCGACGTAGAGGCCTGCTGGGCCGCCGCCTGAGCACTCTGCGACGCTGAGGTTGATTTCTGAGCCGCCAGCTCAACCTGAGCCGCACCGTTGGTCGTTGCCCTCTGAGCACTTTCAGCCGCAGCCCCTGCCTGATCCCCGACATAGTCGATAGCCCGGTTCATTTCGTCACCGAACTGAGGCAGGGCCGCCATGAAATTGTCCGCCTGTGTGGCAAAGGTGCCGGCAGAGTTCTGCCGGCTGGGCGCCTCCGGCAACGGCGTGATCGTAGGTGTAGCCATCAGATGAGTCCTTCGACAGAAATGGAGCAGTCCGACGCCGTCGGCCCGCTGATCACCAGGTTGAATTCCTTGTAGTAGCCGTACAGGATGGTGGATTGAAAACTGGCTTCGCCGATCCAAACCAGCGGCCTAGCCCGGTGCTTGCTGAGCAAGCGCTGCACCTGCGAAACCATGCTGGTCGGGACCATCACGTCGAAATCAGCACGCTTGGAGTAATCGCGCTCAACGATGACGGTGTTGCCAAAGTCATCCCGATCCTTGCGGCTGTAGTCAGTGATGCCCACCGACGTCCCATAAAGAGCCTCGCCAAGAACAGCGGCTTTGCCCAAGATGAGGGCCCCGACCTTGGCTATCCCGGCAGGCTTGGCCACTTTGATCTCGATGGAGCCGTAACTGCCGACCGGCACATCCAGCAGCACGAAATCCTCGTTCACCTCGACCGGGGCAAAGAAGTACTCATACCAGTCGTTTATGCCGTCCGTGGAGACCGGCGAAACGCTCGATTCGTAGACAATGCCTTGGTAGGGGTCGACAACCCGGACGTATATCGAGGCCGCGTCAAGCCCAAAGAAGGCCAGAGAATCGACCGCCCGCCCCGGAGCGATGGTCAGTGAGATGCTTTCAGGGTTGGTGGTGACCGTCCCAATCTTGTCATCGAACATCCGCCATCGGTTTGTCGGCCCAAGATCCAACCAGGTTGGCGGGTCCGTTGCCGTCCCAGAAGGGGCCTTATTGTTGTTGGCTACGAGTGCTTCGTAGGTCCGATGCTCGAGCATTACCCGATCGCCGATCGCGTAATCCTTGCTCGAAACCCAAACGTCGTAATCCGCTTCAGGAACGTTGGTCAGCAGCGATGCCACCTGAAAAGCCTGCCCGACCTGAACCACCAAGGGCTCAGCGTTGGGCTCGACCAGAAACGCCTCCATCACAGCCATGCCCGGGGCGATCTCGACGGGTTCAATGATCCTCACGGATGCAGCTCCTGTTCTAGTTTCTGCGGCAGAAGATCAGTGTTCTTCGCCGCTTTCAGGGTGTTCTTCGCAATGGCGAACAGGGCCGATCTGAGTTCAACCCGCAGCTCACGCACCTCAGCAGCGGTGACATCACCCGAACCACCGGCGAGCATGGCTGCGGTCTGATTGGCACTGTAAATCCGGCTCGGCCCGGTTACCTCCAGCTCAGGCCCGCGCTCGCCAACCAGGCGCAGACCACCGCCGAAACTGCCGCCACTGGCGAATCCGGGGATTTTGATGGTTTCACCATTGGCCTTGCCTGATGTGGCAATGGCCTGGACGAGCTGGTCATATGTCAGCGAGCCACCGGCCAAGAGCTTGGTCCAGTTTTCAAGCCCCCCTGCTTCTGCCTCTCGGCCGAGCACCGAGCGATAAACAGCCCGCACAATTGCAGCGTTGTTGTCGTAGGTGTTCTGCTGAGCAGCTCCAGCATTTTGCACCGCCAGTGCAGCCATTACGGCCTGACTGAGGCTATCGACAGCAGCGGCTACCGACACGACCGAATTGTCCACACCGTTCAATGCGTCGATCTGCGCTTGCGCCAAGCTAAGCTGTGCGTCGTACTGCGCAATCTGCAGGTCATAGGACTTCTTGGCCTGCTCGATCCTCGTTTGCAAGCTCTGCACGGACTTCTCGGCAGCGGTCAGTTGCTTGCCATTTGCAGATTCCAGCTGGCTGACGATGTTAGCCGTGCGGCCCTGGTCCCGGCTGTATGCCTCAAGGGATGCATATGCATCTGTGGTGTTCTGGCTGACGACATTCAGCGCATCCTCAAGCCCGGTGATGCTGGAAAGGGATTTGCCGGCCCGCACCGCAGCCAAGGCGTTGTCCAACGTTGCCATGGCCTGGGCACGAAGCATTTGCACAGCAGCGTCAGAATCACCGCGCAGTGACTTCAGGGCACCGCTCAGGCTGTTACCAACAGAGGTCAAATCGCTGACACTTTGCTGTGCCGTCTGTGACATATCGTTCAGCGAGGCAATCTGAGCGTTGTATGCCTCGGTGATCGCGGCTTTTTGAGCGTTGACCGCCCGCTGAACCGATCCCAAGGCGGCATTCACTGCTGTTGCCACCTGGTCCCGAGCAGCTTGCGACTGGGCCTCGAGAATGTCATAGGCCTGAGACGCCGCACCGGCAGCACCGATTAACGTCAGATACATCTGATGACCGGTTTCTGTGGTGAGGTCGAGTGCTTCCACAACCTTGCGGTAACCCTCCCGGGTTTCCGGCAGCGTGACGTTCATGTCCTTGAACTGTTGTCGCACCAACTCCAAAGCGGTGTCGGCTTTCTCTGCCTCACTGAAGAACGAGCCGAGGTAGTTACCCAGGCTGTCGCTGAACGCCTGCGCCGCCGCGTTCGCCCTGGCCTCAAGGATGTCGTATGCCTCCGCCGCAGCCCCGGCAGCTCCGATCAAGGTCAAGTACATCTGTTGACCGGTCTCGGTGGTAAGGTCAAGCGCTTCGATGACCTTCCGGTAGCCCTCGCGGGTCTCCGGCAAGGCGACGTTCATGTCCTTGAACTGCTGCTGCACCGCCTCGAGCGTCTTGTCCGCCCTTTCCGATTCGCTGAAAAACGCACCGAAGTACGTGTTCAGGTTTTGGCTGTAGGCCTCCAACCCGCCAGCTGCCGCCACCATGGCGTTGGCCAGCTCCATAGACTGCGCGGACAGCCCCAACATCGTTACGTCAATGAGCCCCAGCGACTTGTTGAAGCTCTCGAAAACTGCGATGCGCTCCCCCAGCTCGGCGAAGCTGTAGCCGAAACCGCCGACGCCCTGGTCGATAAAGGTGATCATCTGGTCAGCGAACCCGCTGAACAGCTTGGCGATCTCCTCCTGGATCTCTGCTTCGGACTTGCCCTTGGTCGAGATCTGCTGCTTGGCGATGTTGAGCCCTGCGAACGCCCCATCCCCAACGGAGACACCGATGCGTCCAAGCAGATCGACCACCGACTCCTCCGTGGCGTCATAGGTCGCCTGCAGGGCTGATGCGACTTCAGGGTCGAGGTCCGAATAACGGGTGCGCTTCTTGTTCTTCCCGAACAGGCCGCCCTTCTTCTTCTGATACTCGTACTGCTGCCCAGTGAACTCGCCGCCCGTAACCCCCAACGCAAGGCCGGTGTCCTTGGTTTGCCAGCTACCACCGAACAGAGATCCTCCCAGGAAGCCGCCCAAGGCCGAGCCAATGACGCCGCCGATCAAGGTGCCAAGGCCTGGCACAATCGAACCGATAGCCGAACCGAGGTAATAGCCGCCCACGCTACCTGCTGCCCCTGTGGCGGCGCCCTTCAGACCGGACTGACCGTAGCCATACAGCGCGCCCCCGATACCCGCTAGCGTTCCGTCAAGGGCAGTGGCACCACCCGCACCGGCGGCGTAGGTCGCACCTGATCCAGCTGCGGCCCCACTTGAACCCACACCACCGGAAACCAGCGACTGGCCCAAGCCAAAACCAACGTTGCCGGCCCCCGCAGCCGTTCCAGCGCCACTAAAAAGACTGGTGATTCCGTCGCTGAGGAAGCCGTAGCCACCACTTATCGCGCCCTGCAGACCACCAAGGAAGCCCTCGCCCGCACTCCAGCCGGCAGAGATAGCTGAACCGAATCCAGATGTCAGCGCACTGTAGGCACCCTTTCCCACCGACCAAAGGTTGGACAGGCTCAGCCCTCCCCCTCCGGCCGAACCGCCTAAAAGACCGCTCGTTTGCGCTGACAGCCCACCCACGCCCAAAGCGGCACCGATCTGCATCACGATGGGTTTCGTGATCGCCATGTGCGCCAGTTCGGCCAGCAACTGCTTGAACCCTTCCTTCAGGCTCGTCGCAAAGCCGTCAAAGCCATCGCCAATATTCTTCCAAGCGCTTGCAAACGCGTCATCCACCCGGTCGACGGCACCCTCCGTGAACTTGCCCCAAGCCGTAGCAGCATTGCGGTTCTGCTCGTACTCAAGCCCCAGCAAACGCAGGGCATCCTGATATTCGGAGGCTTTATCGGGAGCCAGCTCCATCGCCTTGTTCAGGGCCTCCTGCGCCTCCGTGTATTCGCGCAGCAGCTTTTTCTCGGGATACAAACGGTCCATGATGCTGCCCGCATCCGCCGCCTGTTTTGCCACCTTGACCGCAGCCTGTTGAGCTTTGGTAGCGGCCAGGAGCTGGTCATACTCTTTGCTACCCGCAGCAATGTTCTTGCCAATGAGAGCAACCTGCAGTGCCTTCTGCAAGTTGTAAGCCTCCAGCGCCGCAGCGCCCTGCAACGTGGCACGCGCCTGCGCCAGGAGCTGCTCGGTTTCCTCTGCGAGATCAAACGCAGACTTGGCGACTGAAAGCCGATCTTCTGCGTCAGCCTGTCCACGGATAGCGGCTTCCACTTCCTTCCGAGCACCAGCGCCGGCCCTGAGCAGCGCCTGCTCTGTTTTCTGCTGAATACTAAATTCACGCGATTTGTCAGTGCCGGCCAAGTAGGCCGCAGTCAGGCCCTGCGCACTCTCCACCGCGATCTTGCTCTGCGCCTGGAGATCAGCGAGCGCCTTTGCCTGATTCTTGGTCTCGGTGGCCGCTTCCTTACCAGCACTGGACGCAGCCTGCGCGGCTTTAGTTGCAGCATCCTTGGCTTCCCGCTGCTTATCAGCGGCCGCAGCCTCCTCCATGATGGCCTTGCGACCTTCCTCAGTGACGTTCTTCTGCTCACTGAGCCAGCGAGTGGCCTTCTTGGTCTCGCTGTTTCCGTCCGCCAAGGCCGCGTTGCGCTTTTGCAGCGCCTGCAGGTAGGTGTCTTCGGTCGCAGACATGCCGCCCTTGGCAGCATTGTTCTCGGCGGTGGCAGTGGTGTTCTGCTGGAGAGCACCAGTCAGCGTATTCAGCACCTGGGTCAGCAGGGCTGTCTTTTCGGCGGCCGTGCTGACTTTCCCAGCCTGCTCCACCCAGGAATCAGTCACATCTTTGGGAATGCGGAACCGGGACTGCAGGTCTGCGATAATGTCTACAAGAGGCACACCCGATTCGTAGGCAGCATCGATGTCGGACTTCAATCGCAAAAATAAGTCAGACCCGAACTGCTGCCGGAGCAGGCCCAGAAACTCTTCGTAAGCCGCCGCTTGCTCTCGAATGGCCTCGACCTGCTTCTTGCTGGTCGCCACCTGCTCAGCCGCCTGCTGATCGCGGGTCAGTTGCTTGAACTTCTCGGCAACCTTGTCCAGGGGTTGCTGCATGTCGAGCATAGACTGGGTTGCGTCATCAGTGCTATCGCGCATGGTCAAAAATGCGATGCCAGCACCGACTGCCAACGAAGCGATACCCGCAGGACCGCCAAGCAACCCTAGAAGACCGCTACCGGCGCGAGCAGCAAGAGACGAAACCTTTGCATAGGCTTCTTTAGCAGCAGTGGCGGACCTGGTTGCTGCTGCATCCTTGGCCATAGCCACGGACTCACCCGCCAGCGCGCCACCCAGTTGCCTCGACGCGGTGGCGGCAGCTTTTTTGGCCGCCGCAAGCTCCAAGTCCATGGCTGCCAAGGCCGCAGCATAACGAGCCTCTTCCGATGCGCCCTTGGCGAGCGCCGCGCTGTAGGCCAGTTGCTCCCGTGATGCCTGCAGCGAACGAACTTTGGCTATCGCTTCTGCTTCAGTGGATCGCGCATTGGCAGTCCTCGCCGACATCTCGGTGGCGTACGCCGCTGCGGCGGTAGCCGAGGCCTCCGCTTGCGCCAGTTTTGCAGCGGCAGCACCCTTGGCCCCCAGCGCCTCGCCAAGCGTTGCCTTCGTACTGGCCAACACCTGCTGCGAATACGCGAGGAAACTGGCAGAGGCTTTGACGCCTACCGCAGCAACCAGGATGTTCACGTTCTCGGCAAGGAAGCCAATGGCCTGGCCCAACGCTTCAGCAGCGCCACCTCCCGAGAGACGATCGAACAGGTCCGCCAACCCCTCCATGCCGGGCAGCATGCCCGTCACCAACTGGCGGGAGGCACCATCGAACGCCCCCTGCAGGTTGACGATGGACTGCCGCACCTCGACCAACCGATCAATCTCAAGCTGACTCAGAACCCGGCCAGCCTTCTCGGCCTGCTCCCCAAACTCACGAAAGCCCTGGCCGTTGTTCCTCAGCAGTGGGATGAGGCCCGTGGCCTCGTCCGCGACGGCCTCCATATAGGTGGTCATGCTTTGCTGGCTCAGACCGGCCTTTTCGAGCGAGCTGTAGTACAGCTGCAACGCTTGTGGGCCGGAAAGCTTGGCGAACATCTCGGCAGTGACACCAACCTGTGGCGCGATTTCATTGAAGAAATCGGCCATCTCACCGCCGCCGCGGGCGATAAACTCGCCCACGCGGTCGTTCATGTCCTTGTAGATATCAGACAGCTTGTCCTGCTCGATACCAACAGTTTTAGCGCCTGCAGCCAGGCGCTGGAAGTCATCCACAGACGTGTTCGACAGCGCTGCGAGGTTCTTTACCTCCTGGGCATACTCCGTTGTGCGATTGGTGATCGCAACAAGCCCCGCGACTGCAGCAGCAGAGGCAACGCTGACGCCGGTAAAGGCCCTGCTGATTGCCGCCTGCAGCGACGTTGCATTCTGCTCGGTCCGATCAAACGCACCGTCGATCCGACCCAGGTTGCCGTCGATCTTGCCTGCGGCGGTGGCGACGGCTGATTCTCCCCGCGCCATCTCCTGTCGGAGCTGCGCCGTAGTGGCTTCAATCCGTACCAGCAAGCCCTGAATATCGCCGTCTGCCATATCCCCCCCTTAAACGCGGAAACCCGCCGAAGCGGGTTCTGTCCCATCATGTCTTGCCCGGTCGGCCCATCGCCGCCACACGCAGCCCCATCCGCAGCTCTTTGGCCGCCGCCACCTTATTGGGCTTATCCGGCTCAGCGCCCCCGAACGGGTTTGTTGCACGCAGAAACTTCACTTTGGCCTCCCAGGCCATGACGATCTCAACCACGGGCGTTTCCCAAGCATCGCGGGGCGACCAGCCGAGACAGCCCGTGGCCAGCTCATAGAGCTCATCGACATAGCTGCCATTGCCGTCCCGCGATTTCAGTTTCCCTTGCCGGCCTCAGCCTCAAGCTCGGCCTTGGTTTTCCCGGCCGGGTTCAACAGGGCCACGACATACGGGACAACTTGGGGATTCACATCGGAGATGCCCGCTTCAAAGACCTGCTCTTCCAGAGCCTCGATGTCCTTTGGTTTGAAATCCTTGCCGGAGCCGATCAGCAGCACGGCTGCGATGGCACTGAGCTTGAGCTGATTCAGCTCCCCGATCGCCGGGGCGATACCGCCGAAGCGAGCCTCGATCCCGCGTACGGCCTTGAGGGTCGGCTTCAGCTCGAAAGTGTCGGCGCCGACGGTAATAACGGTGGTGCCATGGGCAGTTCTGGACATGGGTGGGTTCCTTAGATACGGGTGATATGACAACAGGGGGACGGCGTGCAGTCGCAGGAGCCGCACGCCGGATCAAGCGCGCACCGTTAGGGCGCGTCGACCTCGTAGATTTCAGAGTTGATACCGAGGGAAACGTTACGCTTGAGCACGCCCTCGACCGTGATGCCTGCCTTCTTGTTGCTCATCACCTTGGCGGCAAAGTAGTCCGTTTCGCCGTCGATATAGGCCACCTTGATCGGGTAGTCGAAACGAGAGCGGTCCAGAAAGGCCTCAACCAGCTTCAGCTGGCCAGCATCGCCAGAGTCGAAAGCGACCACCAGGTCCGAAGTGCCCGCATCCGCCAAGCCCTTCAGGTGCTTGGCACGCCCCTGGGCGAGACCGGCAAAGGTCACATCGTTGATGGTGTCGCCGTAGTCGCCGATGCTTTCGACCTCCCCGATCTCGACGTAGGTCAAACCGGACAGAAGCGTGAGCGCCGCAGCACGGTCGGTCGGCAGATCGGCAGTCAGGCGCGGACCAATGTAGATCCGCGTACCGGCGCCTGTATTGATAGACATAGAGAGTCCTCCCGAGGACAGGTGAATAAACCGCAGGGCGGTAGGGTGGAATTAGTGTTCGGTCAAAACTCGAAGCGTGACGCTGCCTTGATACGTCTCTCCGTCAGCATCGCGCTGGGCGTGCTTACGATCCACACGAATGGAAATCACACGGCCTGTTTCAAGCGGTAGAGGCCTTTGGTGCACAGCGGCATCAATCTCCGCCATGATGCGCTTGACCTCTTCCTGGCCTTTGAAGCAGCTCCAGACGGACAGGTAGATCAGCCTGGTATCGCGCCGCTTGCTGAGAATGTCGCTGGGAACCGAGACCTCGGAATCCAGCGACACATAAGGCATGGCCTGATTCATCGGCGCCCCATCGAAAACGGGACAAGACACCTCCGCCTCCAACCTTGCGAACAGAGCGACCTGCAAGGCGAATGATGGATCCGACATCCGTTAGCCCTCACTTGCACGGCGCAACGTACCGCTCACCGCAGCACGGATGTCGGCAAGCACGAACTCGCGGTTCACATCGAGCGCGGGGCGAAGCCATGGGTGGGCAGGCCGAGCTGGGATGTCCGGGTATTTGCCGAAGAAGTTTTTCCCATCCGTTTTGACTTTCGTATCGCGGGCCCGTAGAGCATTCCGTCGCCCTTTGAGCTGCGACTTGTCGCGGTTGTTGGTGTGACCATCAATGGCATTGCTATCGGCGCGGCGATAGATGGTGCCGGTGTAACCCTTCGTGCCGTACTCCAGAAAGCGAAGGTAGAAGAACCGCTGGTTGTTGCGCTTCCCGCGTAGGCCGATCTGGGCATCGAGCCCCGACTTGCTGACAAACGCCTCAAGCGCTCCCGCGGCTTGGCCGGTATCTCGCGGTATATGCTGCTTCATGCTCGCCAGGATCTTGTCAGCACTCTGCTGCATCACCGGACGCAGTTCGTTGTCGATCGTCTGGTGGATGTTTCGAAGGGTTCGGCGAAGCTTGAAATCTCCCGACATGCGGGACCGGCGAACGCCCATGGTCACTCTGTCTCGGTGGGTTTCGGCGGTTTGACCTGGGCAGCATCGACTGGCTCAGCCAACTTGCGCTGAATCAGCTCAGCACCGAGCGCCCCGGTCACGCTGACCTCTTCGCCCTTTTCGAAATTGCCTGCAGGGCCAGACAGCCTTGCCAACGTACGTACTTTCATCGGAGTAACCTCACTATGGGTTGGGAACGTTTGAGCACAACAGCCTCATCATCGCCCGGGCCTTATCAGGTAACGCGGCCTCAATCAGATAGGTGGTGTCACCGCAGACAACACGCATGCCGGCAACGATGGTCTTGCGAAAGCGCACCCGGATTTCAGCGGTTACCACGGTGCTGAGCTGAGCAGCCACCGCAGCTATTCGCCCGGTAGGAAGAGTGATCTCGGCCCATACCTTGCCGGCATCGACCCAAGCGACAGACGCGCCGCCGCCCTGCCGCCTTACCTCTTCCGACCGGAGCAAAGAACAACGACGATCCAGCGGACCTGCACGCATATCAGAACCTCGGCGGGACAGTGATCGGGGCCAGCAAGGTGTCGAGCATAGAAGCAGGCAGCTCGGCCAAGCTGACGCCCACCACCAGTGTTTCCCGGTTCTCATGGGCCGTGGCCGCCTGCATCAGCAACCAGGTGCGCACCGAGGGGTAAACGTTGAGGTCGGTGCCGGCCTGGTAGCGAATCAGCAACTCACCCGCAGGACGGCCTTCTGGGAAAAACAGAAAGCTCTCCCGGCCCCGGTTGCGCAGTGAATACGCCACCGACAGCTCTAGCTCGCTGCCATCTGCCTGGAGCCGGCTGATGGATACGATGGCCGTGGCCTGCCCGATGTCGAGCGCATGCCCGGAGGGGTAATGCGCAGGCCACTCTTCCTCGTACTCGGCGAGCTGGATACCGGCGCCCGTACGTTCCTCTGCCTGCGCCGTGACGCCGGGAATGATCAAATCCGTGATCAGTTCCGGTACCGTGTCTTCAGGGTCAAGCCGACACTGGAACGCTACCTGCTCCAAGGTCAGGACCGGCTCACCGATGTATGCGATTCGACGTGCCATGGTTACGGCTTCGCGTCATCGTCATCTTCTTCGGGCTCGCCGCCACTGCCATCGACGACAGTGCTGCCGGTTGATTCAGGGCCATCCTCGCCCTCACCGCCACCAGCGTCCGCATCTTCCAGCCCATCGTTGTCCGGACCTGGCTCAGGGGCCACCATCGAGGCCGCTGGCAGTGCCGACACCAGCGAGCCGGCGCCAGACGACCCGTTATCCACCTTGGCAGTACCGACCCGCCTGGCAGGCGCCTTGTTTGTAGCCGGTTTCGGCGCCTTGTCGATCGGCGCGCCAACAGGCTTGTCGCTGTAAGCCGTGGCCACGCCACCGCCCACCAGGGCATCGGCAATGTCCTTTTCAAATCCGGCAACATCACCAGGGAAATAGGTGCGCCACGGCTTCGTGAAACGCACGGTTACGGTTGTGCTCATAATCAGTACCTCGCTCAAACTGAAGTGATGGCCCCGGACGATGGCCAGGGCCTCGCCGACTTACATCCCGGCGCCCCAAGTGATGCCGGTACCTACCGATACCGACTCCACATGGCGAGGACCGAAGTCATGCTTGCTGATGACGCGGATCAGGGTCTGGTCGCGCTGGAAGGCACTGACGGTGTCGCCGTTGGCATCCTTGTAGGAAGCCTCGGTACTGATAGCGATCGCCAAGTTGGTGTCCTCGCCGATGTAGCAATCGGCGAAGTTGACGAAGTAGATCTCGGACTCATTGCCACCGGCGCCAAGGTTGGTCGGGATCTGCGTGGTCAGTGCCACCTTGTAGCCCTTGAGCAAGCCCAGATCGATTTCCGGGTAGGCCTTGTTGCCGTTGCCATCACGCAGCGACTGGAGCCAGCGCAGGGTGCGTGGCGCCATCAGCCAGCCACATGCATTCAGATCGACGTTCGCCGCCTCGAGGCGCAGCATCATGCCGCCAAGGTAGCGATCAACGATCTGCAGCGTCTCACCAGCCGGTGCCGGCAGAACGTTTGCCGCTGGTGCCCAGTAGCGCAGGCCCTTCGGCAGGGTCGCGCTGCCCACGCTGCGGATGAAGTGCAGGTCTTCCGACAGGCCCATGCTGGTGGCCAAGTCACCGCTCACTTGCCCATCGATGCGCGGGTTAACACCAGCATAGGCCAGCAGGTCATTGGAGATTGGCACAATAGCCGCCGCCTTTTTCGAGGACAGCTTCAGGTCACCGAACTGCATGTCGGTGACCGCGATGTCTTGCTCGGTGCCGATATAGCTCACCTGGGTGTTGCCGATCACGCGGGGCATGGTCAGGTTTCCGTTGTTCAACGGCAGGCTGACCGCGCCCATGCTGCGGACCACTGATTTCGGTCGCAGCGATTCGATAACGCTGGTACTGAAGTTCTCCGGTACCAATACCCCGCCAGCGCCAGGGGTCACGGTCGACAACGCCATGTGCACGTCAGCACCGTAACCACCGGTTTTGGCCATTTCGGCAGCAGCGTGCTGGTTGCCCTGCGCCTGGACCAGCAGGCGCACCATCTGAGCCATCGCGACACCTGGCTTGGTGGCCTCGTTGAACGGACCGGAGATATGGCTGGCCGGCTTGTCGAGGGCCTTAGGGTCCTCGCTCAAGGGCTTGGCAGTTGCAGCGGCAAGCCGCTCAGCCGTCTCGGCACGGGACAGTTTCGAGGTCAGTGCGGTGAATTGGGCCTCCAGCTCAGTGAACTGAGTGAGTTGCTCAGCACTGAGGGTGCCGCCTTCAGTCTCGATCTTGGCCAACGCCTGAATCGAGGCGTTCAGCGTGGCGCGTTCGCTTCGCAGTTGTGTAACAAGGGACATAGTGCCTCCTGGGCATAAAAAAACCCGCCGAAGCGGGTTGTAGATCACTGCCGCGAACGCGGTCAGAGGGTTGCTTGAATGTTCATTGCCGAAGCCCGAAGGCCGATTCGGCTGCCCCGCCGCTGCATCCGGCTCTGCGCGACAGCGCGGGCCAAATCATCGACTGCGTCCTGCGGGGTTTGCAGGCGATCCGCAAAACCAATGGCTATCGCGGCTTGACCGCGATACAGCCCTGCCTCAGTAGCCCGCACCGCCTGGATGCTCATGCCACGATAGTCGGCCACCGCGCCAGTGAAGAGCTGATAGCTTTCCTGCACCAGGTCATTGAGCACCCTGATCGATTGCTCGGTTAGCGGCTCATTCGGGCTCAGGTCGTTCTTGTGCGCACCGGCATACACCGTCGTCACCTTGACTCCCGCCGTCTCCAGTTGCTTGGAGCGCTCCATATGACTGGCGATGACACCCACCGAGCCAACGCCACTGGTCTGGCTGACCACCAGCTCGCTGCACGCCGCGCCGATCAGATAACCGCCGCTGTAGGCCATGAAGTTGACGATCCCGGTGATGGGCTTGATCAACGACATCGCCCGGATGTCCGCAGCCAGCTCGAAGGCACCCACGGCCGAGCCGCCTGGCGTGTCGATATCCAGCACGATGCGCTCTACCAGGGGATCAGCGATGGCAGCGCGCAGTTGCTGCCGCAAACCTTCGTAACTGGTCATCGTCTCGCAGGCATTGATATGGGCGCCGCGACTGACCAGAAAGCCATGTACAGGCAGCACTTGCACCCCGGTGGCCTCCAGCGCTACGCGCTCCCGCTCTGCTTCGAGGTTGGCGCGGTCTTGGGCTTCATCATCGTCATAGAAGCCCAGTTTGGCCACGCCTGGGGCCAGATTGATGATGTTGAGGTTCATGGCCTGGTTTGCCCAGCGCACACCTAGATCGAGCATGTCAGGCGCAAGCAGCAGCGGCTGATTGAACAGCAGGCCGGAGGCCCGGATGTAGTGCTTCATTGTGCAAGCATCCTTTCGATATCGCGCAGCTGCAGCTCCAGCTGAGCCCGCACCTTCGGATCATTGAGGTCAGGCTGTCCTTTGCCCGCGCCAACCATGTTCAGCGGCTGGAGGTAGACATCGCCGCCCGTCACAGGCGGCATGTTTTCCAGACGCCGGATGTCGTTGACCGACAACCAGCCCCACTGCCGACCAATGGCGTAGGACTCGTATCGGCTTTTTTGATCGCCGCGCAGGAGCCCTGCCATGTTGAACTCGATGAAGTAATCGCGCCGATCCTGCGGCAGCAGGAAGTCGCGCATCATCGACTGCTCGTGCCGCTTGACCCAGGGCAGCAAACCAAACACCACGAACTGAATCAGCAGTTGCTCGATGGTGTTGTAGTTGGCCTTGTCCAGGTCGTTGACCATCGGCAGCGGGATCTTGTAGATCCGTGCGCAGTCGACCCCGGACAGTTTGAGGATGCCGACAATCTCCGCGTCAACGTTGGTCATCGAGACCGGCTTGAAGGTCATACCCTCCTGCAGCATCGCGACCTTCTTGGCGTTATCCATACCGCCAAACTTGTTGCCCCACTGATCCAGGACGCGGTCAATCGAACCCTGATCCTTGATAGCCGGTGATTCGCGTGGTCGCTCGATCACACCCGAGACCGTCACCCCGTTAGCAAACGACTTGCCGGTGTACTGACGGACCGCCTGAGCCAGCCCCACTGCCTCGGCGTGCAGCAGGATCGGTGACAACCCCTCGTAAAAATTGTGCGACTGCCACCGGACGAGGTGAATCAGGCGCATCGGCAATCGGTCTTCGAAGGCGCCGATCTGGTAATACGGCAACATGTCGCCGCCTTTACACACAACCACCTTGTCGTTGTGGATCGGCCAGAGCCCGACTACGTTGCCATCGTCGCGCCGGTCGATGTAGCTGTAGCTGTTGCCCCGCAGGCCGGCTGCCATCTGACTGCCTTCGCGATGTTCGTAGGGAGTCTGAAAGGCGTTGGGCTGGTAGCGCAGCACGTCGTACAGCGGATGGTTGATCGCCGCGTCTCGTTGGCCGTTACCGGTTCGCCGGTACAGCTCAAGTGGCAGCTGCGCGATGCTCTCGGCCAGCAGCGTGACGCAGTTCTGAATGACCGGCACTGCGAGCGCAGATTCCGGGGTGACCCTGGCGCCTGAGCTGCTGCGGCCCGACCCAATCAAACCGCGCCAAACATCACCGTCCGGGCTGGACACCACGCTTTGCGCCGATCCGCGTTGTTTGCTGAAGAACATCAGCCACCCCCGTCATGCATGGGCGCCGGAGCGGCCGCCGCCTTGTCTGCCAGATAGGCCCACAGCAGCAAGCCGATACCGGCCATGATGAATGCGAAGGGCACGCTGAGCATCGCCAAGCCAGCCACCAGCAGGCCAAAGCCAAGCAGCCCCACCACCCAGGCCAACAGTTCGAGTTTTTTCATATACCAGCACCTTCGTCGTAGATTGATTTGCCGCTGCCTTCGATAGCCGCACCGCTGATTCCGGTAGCCATCAAGCCCGCAACGATCCCGTCAATACGGCCTGTGGCCTTGGCCTTGTCTGCTTTGCGGTTGTTTGCCGGGTCACACACGATCACCGCGTTGCCGGCGCACCAGGTCATCACCGGGTTTCCGTCGTGCCGCAACGTCTCGACATCGGGCACTTCGCTGACCACCTCAAAGTCCTCTGCACTCAGATCGGTAAACTCGCCCTGACTGGGTTCGGGCGGCAGCCCCAACAGCCGGCGCTCGAACTCATCAACCGCCGGCCCCATGTCCTTGAACCCCTGGCCAAACGGCAGCATTTCCGGCAGCTCGATGTCGTGCTCGATCATCAGCTGTTTCAAGTCTTCAATGCGCCAGCGATCGTAGGCGATCTTGCGCACGTCAAAGTACGCGCAGATGGTCTGCAGTCGACGCAGCACATGCAGCTTGCTGATAGCGCGACCCGGCGTGGTTTCCAGATGGCCCTCCTTGATCCAGAGCGCATACGGCACCTTGTCGCGCTTTTCCCGCTCGGCCAGGTCGTGATCCGGGATCCAGAAGTAAGGCAAAAGCCGCCAGTGCGGGTCCTCGGCCGTGGGGTAGAACAGCAGCACGAACGCCGTGAGGTCGGTGGTGCTCGCAAGGTCGAGGCCACCCACACAGGGCCGATCGCGAAGACGGCGCATCCGCACCCGCTCCGTAGCCTGGCTCCAGATCTCCCAAGAAATCCATGGCGACTCGGCCTGCGTCCACTCGCAGAAGTTCAAGCGGCGAACGACCGATTCCTGCGCGGGTAGACCGCGTGCTGACTGGACCTGTTCTCGCAGGTACTTGCGCCCGGGGATCCCGTCGCTCTGCCCTTCGGCAATGTAATCCAGCGAAGGGTTTACTTTAGCCCAGCAGCTTTCGTCCTTGAATGGATCGTCGCCCTCATCAAGGGAGCAAATGAACGCAAAGAAGCTGTCGTCATCCTCCTGGCCCGCACAGATGCGCACACCGAGGTCGTGATACTGGCCGCAGACCGTTTTCTTGTCAGAGCCGCTGTTGGTGATCATCACCACCATGGCCTTGCGCCGGTTCTTGGTACCGGCGCGCATCATGTTCACGGTGGTCGCGGTCTTGTGCTCGTGCAGCTCATCCAGCAAGCCGATGTGAGGCCGGGGGCCGGACTGGCCTTCGTCCGCGCTGATCGGTTTGAAGAACGACTTGGTGTTCGGGTAATAAAGGTTCCACACCTTCTCATCGCGGCCTGACTGGACCACTCGGCTGGCCATATGCGGCGACATGTTCACCATGCTGACTGCATCGCGGAAAAGAATCATGGCCTGGTCACGCTTGGTCGCGGCAGCGTAAATTTCGGCGCGGTTTTCGCCATCCGACACCAGGCCATACAGGCCGATGCCGGCAACCAGGGGGCTCTTCCCTGAGCCCTTCCCGGTCTCGATGTAAGCAAGGCGGAAGCGACGGTAGCCGTCTTCGGTCATCCAACCAAACAGGCTGCCCACCACGAATGCTTGCCAGGGCGCGAGGAAGAACGGCAGCCCCTCATAGTCGCCGCCGTTGAGGCACAGAACATCCTCGAAAAATCCAATGGCGCGATCAGCTGCTGCCCGATCCCAGACTAAGCCCCGCTCTGCGCCAGATTCCAGGTCGCGCAGGTGGCGCGCACATGCGTTGCGGACATTGGGGCCCGCAACAATTTCGCTGGCCAGGACAGCCTGTGCGAATGCGGTGACACGGTCATCAGCTGAAATATCGGGTTGCGGCGTCTCGTTGCTCATTGGGGAAAAGCTCACCTTGCGGCGCTGGGGCCGTTTTCAGATTCCGGCGAGCCATGGGCGAGAAGCCAAACTGAGCGCCTGCGGCGTTGGCGCGCTTCTCTGCATCGTTCGCGAGCTGCCGCAAGACATGCATCTGCTGGGCGCCGGTCTTGAAGGTTTGAATGTCGCCACCAAGATCGTCTGTCGACTGCGCATTGCGCTGGGCGATCAAGCGCTGGTAGCGCAGCCAATCGGCATATGCCTGGCAGTACGTGGCCAACGCCATCTGATCCAACGTGGAGATCAAGCCCAGCGCGGTGAGGTCAGGAATCAAGCGCTCCCATTCGGCGACGGCATCGTCGCTCAGCACATCAGGCATCGGCGGCGCAGCCACCGGAACGGCCGGCGACTTGATTTCCTCGATCAGCTCATCGAAGTTTTTCTTGCTGCGGTTGCCCTGCAGGATATGCAATGATGCGGGCTTCGCAGGACGCCCTGAATTTCCATTTCCTGCCATGTTCCCTCCTAAATTCGATACCCCCCCCTCCCCATTTTTCCCGCATTTTGCGGAAAGAGGGCGAGTGGCGGTCTAGTGCTGGACGGGTAAAAAGTTTTTCACCCCCCCTCCCCTGGCAGCGGCTTGACCGAAGCGGTCACGCCCCTGCCAACCCAGCGACCGACCCGATCCCAGTCGGGCTCGCAGCCCGTGAGCATCGCCGCCGCCTCGACGCCCCGCAGGTACCAGCGCACCCACCAAGCGACGCGAACTGTCACAATCACGCTGATCGTTTTCATCACCGATTCCAGTGGTGGTTAGGGTCAAGCGGCCTACCGTCAGACGCGCATCCGACCATTCGTCCTGACTTCTCCAAGCGCTGCTTGGTCGAGTCGTGACAGAGCTTGCACAGCGGCTGCCAGTTGTTCTGGCTCCAGAAGAGTTTCCATGCTGCCTTGATACGCGCCGGATCACCGCTCGCTTTGGCATCTTTCAACCTGGGCGCAACCTTGTGGTCAACGACAGCTGCCGCTACCGGGCGGTCATCGCGGGAACACATGGAGCAAAGCGGATGATCTCGCAGGAATTGGTCGCGGGACTTCTGCCAGCGGTAGCCATAACCCCGGGCAGCGCTGCTGCCTCGGTCATCAGTTTTCATTGCGGCCGACTTCTGGCTTCACATCGCAGACGCCCAGCCGCTTGGCCACCCAACGCTTGTACAAGCCGATGGCGACATCCGCACCGGCTGTGGCCGTGAGGCAGCCGATGGCACTGGCCGACCACATCGACATGCCTGCCGAGTACAGCAACATGATGGTCGACAGCCCGCACACGACGCAGGCGCCGGAGCGCAGCAGCACCTGACGGAAAATGAACCAGCCGCTAACACCGGCCATGTCGGCCCGCCACATCTCGCCTGACACCCCGCCGACCAGGGACAGGAAGATCACCAACCAGATAGGCATCTCAACTAACGCTTGCTGCTCGCTGTTCATCGAATCCCCCAAATGCAAAAACCCCGGCGCTAAGGCCGGGGTTTTCAGTGTTTAGCGGGTCGCTTTATGTGCCCGCACGTCTCGAAGATGGGTACATTTTGCAGGTCGAGTTTCCTGGCAGCAAGAGAGTTTTAATGCCACCCAGCAATAAGGGGTAAACGCCTGGGGAATGTCTAGCGAATATCGAGGCAATACACCTTCCCGGCTTAGCTTTACTTTGACGCTGGCCCATTGGACCCAAAGGGAGCAGAGATAGTGGGACTTGTAGAGCCCCCGAAAATCAAGGGCTGTCCCACTGTCTAACTGTTATTAACCCTTTCCCGTGTAAAGAGAGAGATTAAAAGCACGCTGCGCGCAACGCGCGCGTAATACGCTGCATGCGCCTATGTGCGCGCCTTCGTGTGAGCGGTGGGACGGTGGGACAGCCCGCGAGCTGCGCGGGCTGGAGCTGGGCTCACCTGCGAAAAACGCAGCAGGACCGCAGCGGGACGGTAGGACCATAGGTGACGGATCATGCAGCCCTCTTCCCTTTCAACAACATTTGAATAGCAACATGGGCCTGGTGCAGGCGCTCATAGTACGTCTTTCTACTGCACCTACAATACGACATCTTCTGCTCGAGCAGGCTGTCCTGGTTGCAGTAGTGCTCTTTGACAATGACGTACAACTGTGGCTCCAGATGCTTATTCACGATGATCTCGATATCCGCAGACTCATCAAGCAGCACCCGACTTCCCCTTGTGCCTCGGATCAGATCTCCACGGCAGTCCATGAGAAGCCCAAGCATGCTACCACCACCCGAACCACCGCCGTAAACATCTGGCGTGTGCAGTTCTTGCGCCCACAGCTTCAGCATCTCATCAATATGCTTGATCAAAAGCATTCCTCCTTCGGCGCCGGAGGCTGCTCCAGGGGGGGCGTCCGCCCCCAGCCCTCTGGCTTCTGATACGCCCAAGGGCGCTTGCCGCTCTTTGGCAGCGCCGCTAGCCTACGACGACGCCAACCCAGGCGGTGCATGATCGACCCCACACGCATCTGCTCGGGCTTGCCCCAGTGGCCAGGGTCTAGGTTCAGCGCCTGACCCAGCACTTCGCTGCCAGTCACCGTTTCACCGACTTGGGAGGCCTCCAGCCAATCGAGTATCGGCCCCTCCCATTCATCCACCACGAAGCGCTCTTCCTGCTCCGCAGTGAACAGCTCTTCCTCCTCACGGGTCACCCACCAGATATCACCGGCTTGGTAGCAGAACATGGCTTCTGCCCACAGCTGGTCGCGCACGCGGCGCAACGCCTCCAGATCGACCTTGACGCAGGCGACCGGCCAATAGCGCCGGTTACCCGTGGCATCTTTGAGGTATTCATCTTGGTTGGTGGTCCCCGCGAAAACACACTGGCGTGGAACGTCGCTTGTTCTTCGACCATAGCTTTCGCGGTAGGTATCGATGGAGGCCGAGAAGAATTGCTTGGCCTTGGTGCTCTCAGCCTTGTTGAAGCTGTCCAGCTCACCCAGCTCGACGATCCACTTACCGCGGATGGCCTGAAACGCGTCCTTGTCTCCCAGGGTGAACGGCGTGTCCATGAACCACTCACCCCCAAGGATGCCCAAGGCCGAGGACTTGCCCGCGCCCTGCGCGCCCTCAAGGATCATTACTGCATCCGCCTTACAGCCGGGCTTCATGACTCGCGCCACTGCTGAGATCAGCCAGCGCTTCCCGACCTTTGCGCTGTATTCATTGCGTGGGACGCCGAAGATCTCATGCAGCCAGCGCTCCAAGCGCGGCACACGATCCCATTCGAGCTTGGCCAAGTAGGTGCACACTGGGTGGAAGGCGTTGTCGTGCGCGACGACGCTGACCGCTTCAACCACATGGGAGGCCTTAACGCGCAGGCCCTGCTGAGCTAGCCATTTCATCACTCGCATATCGTCGATGTCGCTCCATTCCCCTGGCACACCGCCATAAGGCGCAGCACGAAGGCGCATAATCTTCGAGCTGAAGGCGTTGTAGCCGATCACCCCGCCCCAACGCTCATCATTGGCCAAGATCAGCTCGACGTTCTGCATGTGGGCGATCAGGGCACCGCTCTCGGTCCTGGCCAGCATGTCCTTCCAGCCACCGGTAGCCGGTGGTTTGATCACCGCCGTGACTTGCCGGCGAACGGCCTCAAGGCCTTCAGCGCAGTGAAGGTCGTTGAAGTCGGTCCACTTGACCTCACGCTCGCCCGAAAAGATCGGGCCGACCACCTGGCCACCCACAACCACCGCTGCGTTGTTGGCCTTTTCCTCACCAGGGTTCCAGGGCTCGCCGGTCGGCCGCTTGGTCTTCCAGTCGTCATCGCGGCAGATGATGATGGACCGACCAGGGAAGCGTTCGCGCATGTGCTTGGCGACCGCCATCAGGTTGCCCGCATCGAAGGCGATGGCCACTGCCTGGGAGGTCGCCATGTGCAGGCTAGCGCCGGTGGCGTAGCCCTCACACACAAGCACAGGCTCACCGGGCTCTGGATGACCACCAATCATGTGAAAAGCACCATCCTTGGCCATGCCATGCGGCCAGTAGGACTTGTCCCGTCCTGTATCCTCCTGGATAGTCGGGAAAATCACCTGCAGGCCGACAATGGCGTCCTGAGCATTCTGCATCGGAACGAGCACTGCGCCCGACTTCGGCGCATAACGAACGCCGAAACCGACCACCTGCTTTCGATCCAGATAGGAGCTACGCCCCTTCTCGGGCATACGTTTGAACAGCGCTTCCGCCCGCTTGGCTGCACGGCGTGCAGCGTTCGCGGCGATCTCGGCAGCACGCCGCTTGGCGTCAGCCTGCCGTGCGCGCATAACTTCACGCTCGTCCGGGGTCAGCCCCCGGCCGTCAGTTTTCACCTTCTGCGTTTCGCCCAGGCGCCAATCGCCAAAGCTGCCGAAGATCAGGGTTTGCCCCTTCTCGGCCAGATGCTCATGCAGGACATACCAACCGTTCTTTTCCTTGCCCTTGTCATCCTTGGTGCGGCAGCGGGTCAGCTTGGCGAAAATCAGAGGCTGGTCGGGCTGCAGGCCGTAGTCATGCAACTGATCAAGAACCTTATCCAGCATACCGAGCCCCTTTCTTCTCGAAATATCCCTGGCATTCGATGCAACGCTGGCAACCTTGCACGGCTAACCGGCGCGGCTCAGGGATGGAGCCCCCACAACCAACGCAATCTTCCAGTGACTCACACTCGGGCGCAGGCAAGCGTGCCGACAGAACCAGGTCCAGGTGCCATTGGGCGCGATCATTCGCCAGATCTGCGATATCAGCCACGGTGAGCCCCCCGAGTGGTCTGGTTGACGTACTCGGCACGGCGATACATGCCGAGCAGCCCCTGGATGCCCCGGAACACCTGATTCTGGATTTCAGCCAGTTCCTGATCGTCGACCTTTCCATCACCGATGCTGCGGGCCCAGGTTTCGGCCAGATTGGCTACCTGCCGGAAGAACTCGGCAATGCCCATCGTCAGCGTTTCGGGGATGTCATGGGTGTATGCGTCAGACAGCTCTTGCCAAATGGTGTCACCGACAAGAGCGTGGACCGAATCAAGGATCCGTGGGTCCTTGGTCAGCTCCAGGATCTCACTGAACTCTTGAACGTTGACGATGTGAGTCGGATGGGTGGGAGACAACTTGTGTTGGAGAGTCGTGGCGTTACGGCCGGTGGTGGCGGCAATGGCGGCAGCACCGCCTGTGTAGTCCCGCACAGCGTGGTACAGCGCGAGTTCGAGCGGGAGCACTTCGCGCTTGGCGCGCTCAATGCAGCTCATTGCAATTCGGCTCATGGCGTTGGTCCTTGTCGGTAGCCAGTGCCTGCGGCGTGTTGTGGTGAAACCAGCACCGCATAGCGTTGTAGGTGTGCAATAGCCGTCCCATCAAGGGCAGAAACGGCCTCAGACCGGGGCGGCGCTCCATCGACCAGCCCCGGCGAAACAACCACCTCCCGTGGTGAAGGAGATGACACCCAAGCTCCCTGCTTGGGCGTTACGATCAAGGTGAGTGGACCTATGTGGTGTGCCCGACTACCTATCACGCGCCCCGGCAGCATCGTGGTGCTACTGCCGGGTTTGAAAGACGATCACTCGCCTTCCTTCTGGCACATGGCATTACGCTACTAAAGCTGCCAGTGCCAGCGACGAGCGGTGGTGTTAGACTCGCCGCGTGGTTCGTAAAGAGCCCTTGCCAATGATGTCGCCCGACTATCACTGGCACCCCGCCGCCCTATCTGTGGTGGAGAAAGGCGGCACCCCAGGCACCTGTGCCTGGACCCCCGGGTTCAAGGACAGTAGTTTCGTGGTGTGCACCACATCCTTGAACGCGGCCCGGTAGCACTGTGGTGGTGCTACTGGGGGAAACCAGGCGACCTTCGGGTCGCCTTTTTTCTATGTTGGCCGCTGTCTCTGAGGAGCGGCTACTTCAAGCAACCAGGACGCTTCAAATGGGTTACCTTTCTGTCCAGCAGCATTCGCTAAGCGCTCTGCATAATTCGTTTCGCCGGTGTAGTCCGTCCTAGGCAAGGAGCCAGCCAGACGCCATTTATTCAAAGCCTGATAACTGATCCCGCATACCTTGGCAGCAGCACCGATACCTCCAACAGCTTCAAAAGCGAACGCTATCGCATTCGGAAAATCTTCGGGCCGCAGCATGTCAACCTCCATTATCAACCCGGAGTTGATATTATAGATCAACTGACTATTGCGCAAGCTCTGTGCAACCATCAACCCATGGTTGATAAAAATGAGCTACGCGCAGCCTTCAGCGCACGACTACATGAGGCCCTCGACGACGCCGGCGTTAGAAGCCGAGGCAGAGGCGTGGACATCCACAAACGCCTGAAGATGGTCGGGGTTCATAAAACGACTCAAGCCATCAGCAAATGGCTGAATGGCGAGGCAATTGCGGAAGCTGACAGCATGGCCGCGCTGTGCGCTTGGCTGAACGTACGCCGCGAATGGCTGGAGTATGGGGTACTGCCTAAAGCCCAGGAGCCTAACGGTAAGGCTCACCAACTCAAGGTCGGCGATCAATCCAATGTGAGTGGAATACTGGAGCGTTTCGGGAAGGTGCCTCTAATCTCCTGGGTTCAAGCTGGTGCATGGTGTGAAGCCATCTCAAACTTTGAGCCCTACCAAGCAGATAGCTGGCTGTCATGCCCAGTCCCCATCAGCGACAGCGGTTATGCCCTAAAGGTGCTTGGCGACTCAATGACAAACCCTGGACCAGGGAGAAGCTATCCTACCGGCTGCATCATTTTCGTAGATCCCGAGGTAGAGGCACATACAGGTGATCGTGTCATAGCGAGGGTACCAAGGACCAATGAGGTGACCTTCAAGGTGCTTGTGTCAGATGCTGGACGTCAATTCCTGCGGCCCATAAATCCTCAATATCCAATCATAGACATCACGGAAGAGACCCACATCTGCGGTAAGGTCGTGGGCTCCTTCATCCCCGAGTAATCAACCATTGGACACATGGCCCCTTACAACATCAATTTTCAGTTGACATAAAACAACCAGAAGTTGATATTTGCCTCACTCTTCCACCACAGAGTGAGGCAACACCATGCACACCACTGCATCACTACATGTCCATCCAGCAGCCGCATCCATCGACCTGACCTTCAAAGTCCGGCGACTGGCCAAGCAGCACGGCTGCGCATTCGTCACTACCAAACGCCCTACGTCATCCCCCGCTTCAAACTGCACGCCCCCACACGATGGAGGGCACGCGGCATGAGCTACGCACTTAGCCATAACGCATTTGCCTGCCTCAAAGCGCAGACAAACCTGACCGGGCAGTTCACCCACATCCTTCGCGACGAATCGAATGGCGCGCGCGCCAAGGCAACGCTGCAGACTGAGGTTTATCTCGACCAGGTCAATGTCGTAATCCGCATGGGCTCGACAGTGAACAGCGTGACGCTGCCAGCGAACAATCTCGCCAGTGCGCGAAAGGTTGCAGCGCACCTCGAAGCTATCGCCAACGGCAAGCTGGACACAGCCGACATGCCACATGTCGAGCCTGTACTCGCCGACGTGGCTTAGGAGGTGGACTTGGAACGCACACTTGCACAGACCGCCAAGCACTTCGGTATCAGCCGTAACGAGCTGATCCGCCGCATGCGTGAGAACGAACTGTTGACCGAGCGCAATCTGCCCCGCTACCCCACGCGCGACCGCGAATACCTGCGGATCAAGGAGGGCAGCTGGTTTCACCCCGAAGCCGGGATGCAGTACAGCGAGTCGACACGCGTGAAGCAGGCCGGGATCCCCTGGCTTGCCGAACGCCTCAATCTGCAACTTCCGACACCACCGGAAGACAAGCGCTATGCGGCCTAGGCAGTACGCGGCCCAGATCCTCCAGTTCAAGACCCGTGAGGAGCGCAACGCTGCGCTCCAGGAGGTTCCTGAAGAATGGCGCGACCTGGTACGCAAGCACTGCGAGATCACTTGGCACCACCCGTCACGCCACAAGCTCAGGGAGAGCCCGAAGCCTGATGAGCAATACCAACCAAATCGCGCTGCGCCTGCCGCACGCACCTGACGCAACCACCGTTGAACTGCTGTACCGAACCTTTGGCGATGTGCTCATCCCACTCGACAAGGTGCGCGTGCAGTACTTCCGCAACCTCAACGAAGACACCTTTGCCGAACAACTGAAGGTCGGTCGGATCTGCTTGCCCATCACGACACTGGACAACAGCCAGAAAGCCCTGAAGTTCGCCCACATCCGTCATGTGGCCGCCTTGATAGATAGCAGGGCCTACCTGGCGGATGAAAAGCACTCTCGGCAGCCAGATCAAGAAAAGCAGTAACACCCAGCAAGGGCCGCCACCACCGGCCCGCACACCACCAGGAGTAAGACCCATGACTACCCAACAGGTCATCGCCCTCATCGTCATCAGCGCGTTCATAGTCGGGCTGTATGCCTACGCCTATTTCCTTGGTCGAAAAGCAGGTCGTGCCCACCACCAAGGCGGCTTGTTTTTTGATCTCCTGCTAGGCAATAACAGTGGCACCACCATCATGGGGATACCACCACAGGGCTCGAACCCGGAGGGAAGCGGGCACGCGATAACACAGGACTTCATCGAGGCCACTCCCGCTTCGCTCCGCGAAGTCCGTGTTGTCGACGCGCAAAAAACAAAAAGTTTCTGCTGCGAAGCAGCAGGCATTATCCGCCCCGTCAGCAGCCCCGCCGAGGCACTGATACCCCACTACAAGCTGCGCGAGGCAGCGCCCGCTGATGCAACGCTAATCGCTAAAAATCGCCCGCACGCGCAGCCTGCCGTGGGGTATACGCAACCATCAGCCGCCAGCTGCATTGAGGCCGCGCTGGACGCAACACTGGCCGAGCAGAACGGTACGTACGCCACCTGCGGGCAGATGGCACAGGCAATTGAGGCCGCCCTGCAGCGAGCCGGGTTCCTGCCCCCTGCTGATCAGCCCAACCCGAGCATACCGGTGACCAGATCGGACTATGACCTGCTGATCAATACGGCCGAGACGTTGCTTCTGGCCGAAAAGACTTGGAAAGCCCTTCCAGGCACCGAGCCAGGCTGCAAACGGGCCACGCAGCAACAGCAGGACATCCAGGCGCTCGCATTGCGCGTCCACTTCGAGCTGCGCAGAACCCTGGCCATCGGCACAACAGCGGGGAAAGCAGCATGAGCCGCACTCAACACATCATCTTCACCGCAACCTCGCTTGAGCACGCACTTTCATCCGTTCGCAGCCTCCACGACATGAGTACAGAGGTGATAGCCCAAGAAGTGTTCCGGCAGATATCGGAGCTAGCCGCCCATCGACTGACACCAACGACCGTCTGGTGTGGCCCAGGCGGACTGTACCAGTCGAAGTTGGATGCAGCCCGCAACGGCGAGCAACAGATCGACTCAGCCATTCTGGTCGACACTTCAGATCTCGCAAATCTGGCCGTCGACATGAGCGACGCGCATGACGCCATGAGGGCAGCTGACTTTGCTAATCGCCGGTACTCCGCCGCAGTCCAGCACACATACCCCAAGGGGACCAAAGTGCGGGCCGATGTAGGAGGTCATTTAATTACTGTGGAAATCACTGGTTACGGCTCTTATTGGAGCAACCCAGGCGAGCTTTACGGCACCAACGTGAAGACAGGAAAAGCCCGCCACTTCAGTCACAGACATGTGCTGGAGGTGCAGCCATGATCAACGATCTGCACCCTGTCAGCGTGCCACGCGAGCTTCTGGAGCAAGCCCTGGATGCTGCAGCAGCTGTTGGCATGCAGGACGTAGCTGACGAGCTGGATCGCATCCTCACTCCAACCACCGCGAAATCCGCCGAGCCAATCGACGTGCTGCCAACGGTGGCTGTCGAAGGCGACCAACTGGTTATCCGCATCACCACGGAGTGCCTCCTGCACGCAGTCACTTGCGCACCGGAATGGCCGGTCGACTACAGGGGCGATCCGATCAGCATCCAGAACGGCACGTTATTGATACAGGAAATCATCCACGAACTGCAGCGTGAGGACGAGCAAGGCACCAACCAGATGCATCGTTTGCTTGACCAAGCCGCGCTGGACGCTATCAACAATGGCAGCGAGGCGGTGAGTTATGACTGATCGCATCCGGCCACCCATGGCCTCACACAGCCTCGACCTTCCTGCCATTTGCGATGTTTGCGGCAAAGGCCGGTCAACCCGCCGACACATGAAATGCAGCCGTATCCGCCAACAACGGGAGGGCGACAAGTGGGCAGCCTACATGGCCAACGTGGCCGCGAAACGAGCGCTGGGGAGACGTGCATGAATACCGCTTTCGTTCTGATGGCGCAGTACAACGGCAAAGCCATCATCTCAATAGAACAGGTCTGTACCGACTATTTCACGCACCTGACGCCCGATATGTTTCAACGCAAGGTACTGGCCGGACAGATCCAGCTCCCTATAACCAGGCTCGAAGCGAGCCAGAAGAGTGCTCGAGGAGTGCACATCGCTGATCTGGCCTTGTACCTGGACCGACAGAGGGAAGCTGCGCGCCTCGAATGCGCGCAGCTGAACAAACCTCTTCGTGCGAGCTAGCTAGCCTACCCGGGCGCCGAGCTTCACCGGCGCCTGGATAATTTGATTCAACCACTTCCAGCCCTTATACCCATCTCCTCGGCCGCGCAAATGCGTATAACGCCGCATCGAGTTCCAATCGCGATGGCCGGAGACACTGGAAACCCTGGGTATATCCCAATCCATCTCGAATAGTCGGCTCACTCCTTCGTGACGTAAATCATGGAAGTGCAGATCCTCAATACCGGTCATCTTGCATGCCTTGGACCAGGCGGTGCCGATTGAATCCGTGTTGTAGGGAAATATCTCAGCACACTCCCGTGGCATGCTCTGCACAATAATCCAAGCCTCATCCGGCAAATAACACCAAACGTCATTGCCAATCTTCTGGCCGGGGTTCTTCATGTCCCGGACTTTCACAGCCTGCTGATGCTCGTCCAAGTCCTCCCAACGGATGCGGGTAATCTCGTCCATCCGCCGCGTTGAATAAATAGCGAATGCCACTACCTTGGGCATATGGATGACTGTCGGCCGGCGCTGTAACATCTCGAAAAAGTGCTTCATCAGCTTGTCGAGTTCATCTAACGTGGGCCGACGATCACGCTCGCGACTCCTCATGTTGTAACCGAACTTTTTCAAAACGAGGCGAGCGTCAGGCATCGCCAGGGGATTGATCTCGTACCCCCAGGCCGCCCTGGCCAGGGACAGAACCGAACCCAGGTGAGCCAAATCATTACCGGCAGTCTGAGGCTTTACTGAACCACCCTCGGGTCCCATGCGCCAGAGCGCGTAATCCACCAGTACCTGCTGGCTGATGTCCGAGTCGACCTTATCCCCCAAGTAGCTCTTCTTGATGGCATTGAGCGTTAGCCGCTTGGTTTCACCAAGAGGCCTGGCTTTCTCCGCCTCAATCAAGTAGCGATCGATCATCTCCCTGACAGTGTGACCCTGGCGGCTTGCCCGCTCGATCGCACCAGGCACCGCTAGCTCTGTCTCTCGTCGCTTCGCCCAGGCCTGAGCAGCCTGCTTGCGGGCGAACGTCTGGGCTTCTTGGTAGACTATGACACCCTTTTTCTTGAGGCGGATCTGGACGGTATAGCTCACTGTCCCATCGGCCTTTTTCCTTGCTCTGATCGTTGCCATGATTTTTGGTGGTACAAGCGTGATTGGCGGTGGTACATCGTACCACTGTCACACCAAAAACGCCCAAAAACCCCCGAAAATGGCCCACAAATGCGTAGACCAGAATGCCCCTAGAATCAGCCTCAAAGCCACAAACCACGCGCCCTGAGCCCTCCCGCCGCTTCAGCGTTGCGCCGATGATGGATCGTGTCGATAAATTTGGAATGCCCAGTGTTTACGGGGCCTGTAGGCATGCCGAATATTTTCTGTAGCAAAAATTAAGCAAGTTTGATGGGATAGCCACATAAGTGGCTTTTTTTTGGACATGAGAAGGGTGGCACTCCGGTATGGCATTGCCGGTGTTTCTCTTGGCTGGAAACAGGGACCGCAAGACACCTGATCGGCTACTTCCTTTGTAAAGCTACTCACCGGGGAAGGGCTTGCCACTGCCCTGTACCAGCTGTGCGCCGCCGGGATGATCCTGCGGATAGTCGTCAAACAAACCCAGCGCCCAGGCTTCCTCGTGCTCCATCAGCGCCCACATCCTGGCCGCCTCGGCAAGCTCGAGCATGTCGACCAGAGTGTCATCGTCGATGTCCCGGCGCCGGCGCGCAGCATAGGCCATTTCACTGAGCACAGCCGCTCGCCCATCAGGGTCAGTTACCAGGGCAGTCTGGTCATCAAGTTCCACCACCCAGGCCTGTGGTAATCCAGCCATCATTCTGCTCTGCACCACCAGGACTGGGCGTACAGAACGCCGTCGACTTCCTCAAGCCCGTTGATGTTGATGCCGAGCTGGGCCATCCCGTTGACCCTGGCGTCGTGCAGGCGCGGGATGATATCGGGCCCGGGCGTTGGATTGAACACCCATGCCTGGGTCGATACCCGGCCCAGCGGCTCGCTGTGGTGGTCACCGATGTGGACGTCGGCGCGCAAAGGCTGGACCCTTCTGAGCTGATCAGCAGGGATGGCCACGCCATTTACGCGGCGGCGAACGAGGAGGAAATACATGGGACTCCGACACTGTATAGAGATACAGTATCGTATAGGCCATTCCTGGCGCCGAGCAACTGCCGATGGGCGGATCAATGAAGAGGCGGCAGATCCGTGCCCCGGGCCTTGGCTATGACGCGAAGCTGGTAGTCGGACACCGCCTGGAACAGTGACTCGGCAAGCAAGTGCAGGCGCTCGACCTCTTCAGCTGGTTCGCCACGATCTTGGCCTCGTGGTAGGCACGGAATGCGTCCACCGCCTGCTGAATCAGTGACTCGCCGGCCTGAACCATTCCTACAAAAGTACGCTTGTCCATAACCATACCCGACTAGTTTCTCTACAAATAGTAGCCTCCTTCGCGGAATTAGAGCTTGGTCAATCCAAACGCTCGGCATCAGCCCTTACTGTGCTCTGGGGAAGATGGCCCCGTCCCCCGCTTGATGCCGCGTGGCCCCATGATGCCCCAGATAGCTAGGCCGACGATAGGCAGTGCTAGCAGTAGCAGTGCCCACATCGCTTTGGTCGACTCGGTCTTGTCACTCCGAAAGACACTGACGATGGCCCACAAATCGACAAGCAGAATGATCACCGCAACGGCGATCCAGAAATACGTCACAGGCTCGGTCATAACCGCCTCTCATATACAAGTGGACAGACCACGAAAACCCGTGGCCTTGTATAACAGGGAAGCCTCAGGGCCGTTCAAAGTTCAGCCAGCTTGGTCCGGCGCAGATGAATGGACGCCACGCACACTGAACCAACTTCGGCTGCAACAAGTCCATCGCAAAACAGCACTCGGATGACCCACTATGCCTAAAGACCTAGTATTCGAGGCGCTTGACTACCTGAGGATCCACACGCTGGTCCTGACAACCGCCGAATCATGTACTGCTGGCGCCATGGTCTCACTGCTGGCGGAAGTTCCGGGCACCGGCGAAGTACTTGAAAGCGGTTACGTCGTTTATTCGCCCAGCGCCAAAAGACGACTGCTGGGCATTAGCTCACAAACAATTGACCGCTTCGGACTCACCAGCGAGGCAGTGGCCTGGGAAATGGCAGTGGGTGCATTGAAAGACAGCGACGCCACGGTCGCCATCGCTAGCACCGGTGTCACAGGGCCGGAGCCGCAAGACGGCATTATTCCTGGCACTGTCTGCTTTGCTTGGGCATTTGCCGGCGAGCCGATTGCCGTCTTCACCCGGACCCAGCATTTTTTCGGTCACCGCGCAGATGTCATCCGACAAGGAGCACTGTTTGGGTTGTCACATATAGCGCACTACCATCAGTGCTGGCTGCGTGGTGAGCGCGCCTGAGGGCAAAGGCCATGAACGAAGACGAGCTGATCTCAAGGCACCATCCGGTCGATGAAGACATGCCCATGCAGCACCGTGTATGGCGCTTTGAACGGGTTGGATGGTACACGCTGGTGCTGCTCGTGATGCTTGCGCTGGCCGGGTTGTTTGGCAACGGTCCGCTCAGTGACGCCCAGGCCCTGAGTACCGACGGCCGTATAGAGGTCGACTATCAGCGGCTCAGCCGTACTGGCAGCATCGATAATTTGCGAATCACAGTTCGCGGCGCCCCGGGGGAGCAGGTGGTACTGATGCTGGGCGGAACATTGCTGCAGAGCGCCAGCATCGAAACCATGCAGCCCCAGCCGCAGACGTCGCGGTCCCATGGAGAGGCGCTTCTGCTGGAACTTGGAACCAGCAAAGACGGTATCGCCACACTCTACCTGACCCTGCGCAGCGAGCATGTTGGCATCCTTGAAGGCATTGTCAGGGCAGACCCGGCCAGCGCTGTAAGTTTTACAACCTTCCTGTACCCCTAGGAGCGTGATATGGATTCCATCCTTCGTGCGGCAGGTATGTATGTTGCGCTGATGTTGCTTTTTCGTGTGGCTGGCAGGCGCTCGCTGGCCGACCTAACCACATTCGACTTCGTGCTGCTACTGATCATTGGCGAAGCAACTCAGCAGGCGTTGCTCGGGGAAGACTTTTCCTTTACCAACGCTATCTTGGTGATTGCTACGCTGATTGTGCTGGATGTCGGTCTGTCGTTGGCCAAGCTTAATTCCAGACCATTGGCACGCCTGCTCGACGGTCATGCCACATTGGTGGTGGAACAGGGACGCTTTCTACACCAGCGCATGCGCCAGGCAAGGCTAACAGAGGACGATATCCTTGAGTCGGCCAGGGACAGCCAAGGCATCGAAAGCGTCGAGCAGATCAAATTTGCTATCGTCGAGCGAAACGGCAAGATCTCGATTATTCCCCGAAACTGACATCAGTTTCTGATAGCAGCCCGTCACGGCAACTTTGGTCCGGTAACAGAGAGAAGTTTACGGCAGTTTTTAGACAGGGTTATCACCCCATCCAGGCGTTCTCGCAACCCCGATCCGCGCTAGGTCGTCCCCTATCTGACCTTACTTGGGGATCATGGGCGCACTAGAAGGTTGTATGGATGGCAGAAATGATCCGCACTTTTTCCAGACGCTGCTCTCCAATAAATCGGGTGTTCCCGTCAGCGCCCACATTGAAGCCCGTTGATACAAGGAGATAAGACATGCCTGCACGTAAGACTGTTGAAGACCTGTTCATCCATGAGCTCTCTGATGTCTACAGCGCCGAGAAACAAATCACCAAAGCGTTGCCAAGGTTGGCTCGCGCTGCCACCAATCCGCTGCTTGCTGAGGCCTTCACTTCCCATCTCGAAGAGACCCACGGGCAGATCGAACGCATCGACCAATTAGTCGAAAAGGCAGGATTGAAGCTCAAGCGGATGAAGTGCGTCGCAATGGAGGGCTTGCTCGAGGAGGGCAAAGAACTATTGGACGAGATTGAAAAGGGCCCAGTTCTGGATGCTGCGCTGATTGGCGCCAGTCAGAAGGTGGAGCACTATGAGATTGCAGCTTATGGCACGCTGATCGCTATGGCAAAGCATCTGGGAATCAAGGAAGCTGTTGACCTACTTGTCGATACGCTTGCCGAAGAAAAAGCTGCAGACGAAAAGCTTTCGGCGATTGCCGAAGAAGGTGGTAACCAAGCGGCCACTCTAGAGAAGTAAAACAGGGCTGCCCTGCGTGACCTCGCAGGGCTAGCTTTCAACACGCATGACCAATCGTCGTCTCATCAAGGTGTAAGAAAAGATTTCCAAGAATCGCAGAGGTCATACGCACTGAGCCTGCTTGGAGCTACGTTATGAAATTTGCACAGTTCTGCCAATGGCTGGCGAATAACTCTGGCCGACCGCGGACATTTCTAATCGCCGTTTGCCTCATCATCCTCTGGGCCGCTTCAGGGCCGTGGTTCCACTACAACGACACCTGGCAGCTGATCATCAATACCTCAACTACGATCATTACCTTTTTAATGGTGTTCCTCATTCAAAATACGCAGAACCGGGATAATGACATCATTCACGTTAAGCTTGACGAGCTCATAAGAGCAACCAAGTCCGCTGAAAGGTCAGTACTGGACCTAGAGGCGCTAGACAATCGACAAATTCACGAACTTCGAAAGGAATATCAAGCCATGGGAAGTGAATGCGAGCAAGAGCCATCTCCGCTCGCAACCTCGGAGGACCGGCCGAGAGACGGCCATCCGCGATAGGTTAATAACTATGACGGAGCTTAGTCGGCAGAGCCGGCACGCGTCTCGTACGCTAGCGCCCGGTTAATAGTCATAACAAGCTCCTCGATGGACCAAGGCTTAAAAAGATAGCTGATGGGTGGTGTGATAGTCGACACGTCCAAAGGAGAACCGGAGGTCAAAATCGCTGGGACCCTTGGCCATTTTTCATGAGCCATGGAGATAAACTCCATTCCCTTGATGCAACCAGGAATATGGTGGTCGACGATCATCAGAGAGCAGGAACCCTGAGATGCAAGGAGATGAATAAGGGCGTCGTCGGCATTGCCGAACCCCACACACGTGGCCTCCATCTCAGCCAAGATTGCTACCAGCAATGTTCGAAGAATCTCATCATCTTCGACAACTAATACAGTCAGTCCTGACAATGACAGCCCATCAGTGTCGACTTTCATCTGGTTCTCCAGCTACGACGAAGCTCTGAGTGTTTCAGGTTCAGAATCATCGGTCGATGGCGGCATTTGGCCGCATCAATTGGGAGCACCAGGGCGGATGCCGCCCTGGCAAACCCTCTCAGGGCTGCGGACTTCAAGGAGCGGCGGAAAACCTCTTCATATCAATCGCAGGCGCCACAAACTCAGGGCCTTGCCCACTAGGGCGCCACCGCACCTTGGATATCCCATAGCGCTCAGCCATTGGGCGACTGACCTTCTTGATGTTGTGCTGACCGAACCTGGGAATTACGCCAACTCCGGCATCGCAACTCGCCCAATGCCAAGCCTCAACGTTGTCCATTCGCTCCTGCCGGATGATGAACGTCCGGTAATCACCGTGAAGCTCATACTCAATTATGTAAAGTTTGTGCTCTGCCATTGGACTCTCCTCCATAGAATCACCGTCAATGGAGCTACAAAGCGGGCGAAAAATTCACTTCTTTTTTACCGCATGGTCACGCCCCTCCAAGCAGAGCTATGATCGCGGTGCCCGCCTTACCAACGAGTCGTACTCTCGCTCGCACTGCTGGCCTGCTATTCGTGCCCGGTCAAAAGCCCGCGCCAACTCTCCCGCTCGTTCATCAGCCCGTGAGAGCAGCTCGGAGAGCACCATGGCGGCGCGGGTGGCTGCCTGGCCTCGGGCGATAGCGGCGGTATCCGTGCCGGAGCAACTGACGGTGGAAGCGAGCTTTCCGGCTTCGTGGCGCAACCGCTGGCCAGCAGCATCGGCGTCAGCAGCGCCAGCATCAGCAACCTTTCTTTCTTCATAGCCTTTTACCCTCGCCTCTTGTTGCGCATCTGTGCTGCGGTGTTCTTCCAGACGCGCCGCGCGCTCGCCAATCACTTCGGCGAGTCGGTCGCCGCTGTCCCGTTTCGCTGATTTCTGGTCAGCCTGGGCAAGTTCAACCGATCGACCGTGTTCGTACGCCGCCCAGTGGGTCACCAGCAACAGCGCTAACACTCCAGAGAGCACCCAGCCGTTCACGCTGCCCCCAGGAACAGATCTCGCTCAGCGGCCCGCCGGTGGACCAGGCCGGCCAGCACCTGCCCGCCAGCCTTGTTCCAGCGCGGGAACTGCTCTGCAGCAGATGCGTAGTTGCCAGCATTCAGCAACTGGCGGAGCGTGGACGATTCGAGATTCGCCGCACCCAAGTTGTAGGTGAAGCTCATCAGGGCGTCCCACTGGTTTTGGCTCAGCGGAACAGTGATCAAGCGCTGCACTTCTGGCTCGAAGCGCTGTACGTCGTTCAGCAGCATGCGCTCGGCCTGCTCCTTGCTGATCTTCATGCCGGCCTTCACGCCGCGGGTAGCACCGTAGCCAATGGTCCAGACACCTACTGAATCCTGATAGGCCTGCAGGCGCAGGCCCTCGAACGACTTGATGAGGCTCAAGCCGCGTTGCGATGTTCGCATTTGGGTTTTCTCCAGGCAAAAAAAAACCCGCACTTGGCGGGCTTGGTAGGGGTCAGCTATGTCAGGCGGCAGGAGCTTCAGCCTCCGGCTCAGCCGGATCCTGAACAGTTACGGTCACGGTGGCCCGGTACTCGCTGAGCACCTTGGCCACCAGCACCTGGGCGGCAGGGAACTGCTGCAGGATTTCCCGGGCGCGGGTGTCGGCCTGCTCCTGGGTGGCGTACGGAATCAGGTTGGCGGCGTCGTACAGGTTGGTTGCGTTGATGGCTACGAAAGGCATGGGTCAATCTCCAGACAAAAAGAAGCCCGCTCGATGGCGGGCATTGGGTAGTTGGCTTGGGTTCAAGCCTTGGGGTATTGCTGCTTGATCTGCTGCAGGGTCGAGAAAAACGGTTCTGCTTTGGGCATATGCCCTTGATTCATGGCATGCCACAGCATGTCCAGTTGTTCCTCCACCGGCGGATACTCGGCCGCACGGCGCTTGGTGTGGTCGCTCTTATGCTGAATTTTCAAAGGTGAACTCCTGGTCGCGGTAGGGCCAAAGGCTGACCGTGACTTGATAGGTACCCGGCGCCGAGAATTCCAGCTCGATGTCACTGCCGTCAGCGGTGTAGGTTTCACTCTCGATGTTGACGGCGGCACCTTCATGCACGCCCTTTAACCAGTGCCCCTGGATAACCGCCCCCATCTGGGGGCGCTCCTTGAGCATCTGGCCCAACACAAAGTGCTCGGCCGGACGTGCCGGGGTGGCCACCTGGATGTAGGGGCGATCGGTGTTTAGCCTGATGATCTTCTTGCCGTGCTCGGGCGGGCAGCTGACGGCAAACACAATCCGGCCGTCAGTCTCATAGGCTACATAGTGCTCAATGCTGCTCATCGTTTGGTTCCCATTGCGTAAAGGGTGTGGTTCTGAACGCCTACCCCCGAGTTCTCCCCCCACCACTTCACCGTGATGACGAAGTAACCCGGACCCACACCGATCGATCCCATCAGGTTGGGGAAACCATCCGCCCAGTCGCCGCCACCTTGAGCGATCACCAAGCCGTTGATATCCATCTGGAACATGTATTTACGGATACCGCTGCCAAACCCTTGATAACAGCTGTACTGGGCAGTGATGAATCCACCCTCGTCCATTTGCACGCCGATGGCGATCAGGTTTTGCCACTGACCTACACCGACGCCGAGCACATTCCCGGGGTTATTAGCCGATACCGGCACCGTGACGGCGTTGCCACGGATGCGCAGCGTGTCAATTTCGGCCACCCCGATCTTGGCGGCCGTGATGGCACCGTCTGCGATCTTCGCGTTGCCAATACTGGCGCTCCGAATGTACGCGTCAGCAATAAATGTCTGACCACCCACGACAGAGAACGGTGACGAGAGCCCACCGCCATTCGCATTCAGCAAAATGAACTGGTCGGAATAGACAGCAAAAGCGGACTGAACAACGCCGTTTTGTTCGTTGATTCCGATGCCAAATCCTGCGAAATGATGAACACCGTACTGGTTATTAACCTGCACCCGCAGGGTGTACTGGGCGTTGAGCATTCCCTTCATGTTCGCCTGAGCCGTCGCAACCTGCTGCACAGCCGCATTGGTCGTGCCCAGCGACGCCTGGGTGGTCTGGATTTGCTTGCTCAGCGCCCCATCCCCATCAACCCGGGCTTTGGCTTCGTTCTGAATCGCCGCGTTGGCATCGCCCACCGACGTATAAAGCCCATCGATTCGCAGCCCCTCGGCGGTGAGCTTGCCGCCCTGCTGGGTAACGTTGCTCTCCAGGCTAGCCACCGCCTGCGCCGAGGCAGCCGCCGAGCGGCGGCCAACCGCGATGTAGGCAACGTCGATTTCACCTGACGAGTCCACCGCGTTCATCATGTCCAGGCGAATGGCGATGATGTTTTTCCCGTTCCAGCCGGCGTGGCCAGACAGGTCAAACTCAATGTCTTGCCAATCGTTGGTGGTCAGATTGATGGTCCACGCCATGCGGCGAGCTTCGGCCAGGCCGCCATCCTCGTTCGCCCAATACATCTGGGCTCCCGCGCGGGTGGTATTGCGTCGACGCAGCCGGATGCGCAGGTAAGGATTCTCGGCGCCGGCAATCGCCGGGGTGAAGTTGCACTGCAGGTTCGGGCATTTGCTCGCCGTGGCGAACAGCGGGCCAGCGGTGAAGGTCGAACCGGCGATGGTGCCTACCCATCCTTGAGTAGAGCCGATGAACTCCCAGGCCTTGCCCGCCACGAATGGCTGGGCAGTGCCAAAGCTGTTCTTGAGCTGGGTGATATCGCTGCTCTGGCTGCTGAGCACGCCTTCGGCATTGCTGACACGGTTGGTCAGCAGGTTCACCGCCGACGCATCCGCTTTGGTCGCAGCCAGGGCATTGGCTGCGGCCGCTGCGGCGGCAGCATCAGTGGCCACCTTGTCGCTCACCGCCACCCAGGTGCTGCCATTCCACCGTTTCGGCGTGTTGGCGTTACCGGTGGTGTCGATCCACAGGTTCTGGGCCAGGCGATCTGCCACGGCCGGCGCGGTCGACTGGTACAGCACCTTGCCCTTGGCACCGGCCGCGTCGGACGCCGCTTGTGCCGCCTGCTGCGCCGCCGTGACGTTGCCATTGGTAGTAGTCAGGCTGTTTTCCAGACTGGTGGTGCGGCTCCCCACACTGGACAGCGTGCTGCCTTGCTGCGAGACGGTAGAGGTAAGCGATTCGACAGCCGCAGACGTCGCGGACTGCTGGGCGCTCATGGCCTGTCCGTTGTCCCTCCAGCCCGTGACACGGCTGCCCTCCTCGATCTGGTAGCGATCGGCCTCAATGTAACCACCACTGACCGAAGCGCCGCCATACACGACGAATGCCGCATAGATCCTGGCGGTGGCGGAACCAGGGGTAAAGGTCACAGACAACCGGACCCAGGATTCAGTGGCATCCACCCGGGCCCCTGGCCAAGTTTCAAGGCCTGATCCCGCTTCGCTGGTCCCGTACACCTGCGGAAGAATCCGCAGGCCTGGCGTGCCGCGCAGGTACACGGACGCGGTGTAAGTCTTCCCCGGTACCGGTTTAAACCTGGCCACCGATTTCACATAGACCCGAGCCCAGGTCGTTGGGGTCAGGCCTGTCACATCCAGGCGCTGGGCAAAGCCCGAGGCCAGGCTTGATTGCACCAGCGTAGGCGTGCGACCACCGCTCGCCGTACCGTCATACCACCAGCCATCCGCCATGCCTGGGGTGCCTGGGTCCACCTTTTCGAACGACGGATTGAACACCAGGTTTTCTGATCCAGCATCACCGATGCTGTTGGTCAGCTCGGTCAACTGTCCAGACGCGCTGGTCAGCCCCTGTTCCGTCAACGTTACCCGCCCGGTCAAAGCACTTGTAGCTGTCGCATTGCTGTCGATTTGCGCCTGCTCGGTGACATCGTCAATGGTGAAGAAGTCCACCGCCAGGTCACCGCCTACCATGCTGTAACCCGCGATAACCATCGGCGATATCCAGGCGACCCCTGCCTTCATCCGCTTGGGATCTGCAACGGTACCGGCACCCGCCCCGCCGGTCTCGCTCCCGACAGTGTGACCTTTGACGTACGAAGTGTGGGTCACCCACTCCCCTTGTGGCTGAGGCCTGCCATTGATGACCACGTAATGCGAAGAGCCGACCCCGGAAGTACCAGTGGTGGTAATGCGCGTCACACCATCTTCGGCAAAACCATCAAGCCCCGCATAGGTCACGGGAGCGCCCTTGCCGAGGGTGAGCTGTTGAACGCGCACTGTGAGCTTGTAAAGCCTCTCTGGGTCAAACCGGATTTTCCGGGTCGAAGCCCCCCACCAGGTTGCGTTGCTGCCACCGCCGCTCAACGTCAAGGTAGCGCCGCTGGCATTCCCGGCAACGTTCGAGAACGACGCGGTGGAGCCTGCGCCGCTATTGGTGGAAACCCATTTATCAAGCGCCATGTCCGAAAACACGCTCTGATAAACCTTGGTGGGGCTGTTGTCCAGCCGCTGTGAAAGGTTGGCATTGATACTGACAAGCGCCTGGCCATCGGCGGTTATCTGCTGGCCTTGTTGTGAAACGGTGTTGGTCAGGGCCTGCACCGCTGAGGCATCTGCCTTGTTGGCCACCTGACTCAACGCACTGGCAGCGGCGGCGGCGGCATCCGTGGCCACTTTATCCGTCACAGGCACCCAGGCCGAACCGCTCCAGCGCTTGGGCATGTTGGCATTCCCAGTGGTGTCGATCCACAGATTCTGCGCAAGACGTTTGTCAGCCGCCGGCGCAGCAGCTCCGTAGATCACCTCGCCCTTTGCACCTGCTGCCGTTGCGGCGGCTTGAGCGGCCTGCTGCGCCGCCGTGACGTTACCATTGGTGGTGGTCAGCCCATTTTGGAGTGAAACGACCGCTCCGGACTGGGCTGTCAGTGAAGACTCCGTCTGATCCACTCGGCCACTGAGGTTCTGAACAGCGGTCGAAGTGGCAGCAGCAGCGGCCGAGTTGACGGCACCGTTATCGCGCCATCCCGTCATGACGGGGCTGAATTCAATCTGGGTTCTGTCCACCTCCATGAAGCCGGCGTTGATCGACGCAGTGCCGTAAATCGTGACGAAGTAATTGCACCTGACTGCACCCTGAGGCGGGACAACACTGTGCGAGATCCGGGCAAACTCTGAGGTCAATGGCGTATTGGCGGCGACCGGCACCCCACTGATGCCAACCCCTGCGCTGTTCAAGAATTGGATCTCGCACCGCACATTGACCCCGGGCGTGCCACGAACAAACGCAGACATCGTGACCGGCGTGCCGGGGGTTACCTCGATCCGTCGAGCTGACGGGTTGCCGATTCTGGACCAGGCAGACGCTGATATCCCCGTCACATCGATACGCTGCGCTATCTCGCCAGCGGCCATAGCCGACGCCACCAGGCTCGCGGTCGTGTTGACCCCGCTTGCGCCGGCAGCGGCCCAGCCCTCGGCAAAGCCATTGGAGCCCTGTTTTTCAAACGACGGGTTGTAGATCCAGTTTTCACCGCCTGCCTGGCCGATCGAGACTTTGATCTCTGTCAGCGATTGCCCCTGCGCTGTCAGATCCTGCCCGTGCTGATTGACCACGTTGCTCAGCGCCTGCACGGTCGAGGCGTCAGCTTTCTTGGCCACTTCCGTCAGTGCCGATTGAGCTGCTGCAGCTGCATCGGTGGCCACCTTGTCGCTCACCGCGACCCAGCCGCTACCGCTCCAGCGTTTCGGCGTATTGGCGTTGCCGGTGGTGTCGATCCACAGGTTTTGCGCCAGGCGCTTGTCAGCTGCAGGCGCGGTCGATCCATAGATGACCTCGCCTTTCGCCCCCGCCGCCGTCGCGGCCGCCTGCGCCGCTTGCTGGGCAGCGGTAACGCCCTGATTGGTCGTAGTCAGACCGTTTTGCAAGCTGACGATAGACCCGCCCTGACTGGTCAGCTTGCCATCTGCGTCGCTGACAGCACTGCTCAGGCTGGATACCGCTTCCGCAGACGCCGCAACCGAGCGCCGGCCGACGGCGATGTAGGCAATGTCCATTTCGCCCGTGGTGTCCGCCGCGCTCATCATGTCCAGGCGAATCGCCAAGATATTCTTGCCGGTCCAGCCAGTGTGGCCAGACAGGTCAATCTCGATATCCTGCCAATCGGTCGTGGCGGTGTTGATCGTCCAGGCCATGCGCCGGGCTTCTGCCAGGCCGCCATCTTCGTTCGCCCAATACATCTGCGCGCCTGCGCGGGCCGTGTTGCGCCGACGCAGCCGGATGCGCAAGTACGGGTTTTCGGCGCCTGGGAACGTCGGGGTAAAGTTACACTGCAGGTTAGGGCAGTTGCTGGCAGTCGCGAACAACGGACCCGCGACAAATGTCGAGCCACTGATGGTGCCGAACCATCCCCGGGCCGAGCCGGTGAACTCCCACGCCTTACCGGCAACGAACGACTGCGCGGCACTCAGGCTGTTCTTCAGCTGGGTGATATCGCTGCTGTTGCTGGTGAGAGTGCCTTCGGCGCTGATCACCCGGTTGGTCAGCGAGTTCACGGCCGACGCTTCTGCCTTGGTGGCCACCTGACTCAGCGCACTGGCTGCGGCGGCGGCCGCGTCCGTGGCCACCTTGTCGCTCACCGCCACCCAGGTGCTGCCGTTCCAGCGTTTCGGCGTGTTGGCATTGCCCGTGGTGTCGATCCACAGGTTCTGGGCCAGGCGATCTGCCACGGCCGGCGCGGTCGACTGGTACAGCACCTTGCCCTTGGCACCGGCCGCGTCGGACGCCGCTTGTGCCGCCTGCTGCGCCGTCGTGACGTTGCCATTGGTAGTGGTCAGGCTGTTTTCCAGGGAGGTGGTCTTGCTCGACACGCTGGCCAGGTCGGCGCCCTGTTGGGTCACCTTGGCGGACATGGCATCGACAGCGGCCGCTGTGGCCGCCTGGTTCCCGGCCTCGACCTGTCCATTGTCACGCCAACCACTTGCTTGGGAACCCTCCTCCAGCTGGTACTGATCGACTTCGATAAACCCTGCAGTGACACCGGCCCCACCATAGACAACCGCCGCTGGCCAGACGTCGACGGTCTGGTCGGTGGCGGTGAAGGTCACCGATACCCGCTGCCATGTCTCGGCTGCGTCGACTCGGTTGCCTGGCCATGAAACGCTGTTGACCCCGGCCGCGTCTCGGCTATACACCTGGGCCAAAATCCGCAGCCCTGCAGTGCCCCGCATGTACACCGAGGCGGTGTAAACGGCGCCCGGCCGGACTTTGATCGCTTTGAGCGACGCCCGCAGATAAACCCGGGCCCAGCCATTGGTGGGAATGTCGGTGACATCAAGACGCTGCGCGACACCTGCGGCAAGCTTCGAGGGGACCAGCGACGGCACGCTGCTGCCGACGTTGCTCGACCGGTCGTGCCACCATGCCTGGGCAACGCCATTGTTATCGGTTTGTCGCTCGAACGAGGGGTTGTAGACCAGGTTCTCTCCGCCCATCGTCGGCAGAGCAGCATTGATGCTGACCAGCGACTGCCCCTGCGCAGCGAGGTCTTGACCTTGCTGGTTCACCACGTTGCTAAGGGCCTGCACGGTCGAGACTTCGGCCTTCTTGGCCACGCTGTCGGTGAGCGAGACGATGGCAGAACTCTGCGAGCTGATCTGCTGGTCTTGAGTGGCGTTCTTACCTTCGGTCGCGGTGACACGGCTGGTGACCTGCTGCAGGGCGGCCGAGGTCGCCTTGCCGTCCAGGCTGGTCTGCATGCCATCCAGCCGCTGACCTTCGGCCACCAGCTTGCCCTCGGCATCCGAGACGCGCAGGGTCAGGTTGTTTACCACCGTGGCGTCAGCCTTGGTCTGGGCCAGCGCCAAAGCGCTCGCGGCCGCCGCCGCCGCATCCGTAGCAGCCTTGTCCGTGACCGCCACCCAGGCGCTGCCACTCCAGCGTTTCGGCGTGTTGGCGTTGCCCGTGGTATCGATCCAGAGATTCTGGGCCAGCCGATCGGCAACCGCCGGGGCCGCCGCCTGGATGATGACCTTGCCCTTGCCACCTGCCAGCGTGTTTGCCGCTTCAGCTGCCTGCTGCGCGGTGGTCACGTTCTGGTTGATGGTGGTCAGGCTGGTCTGCAGGCCATTGAGCTGCGTGGCCTGGGCAGTCGTCTTGCCGTCCAGCGTGGTCACGTCAGTTTCGACCTTGGACACACGCGCGGCGGTACCGGCCGCCGTGACGATGGCCTGGCCAACATCCGTCCAGTACGTCGCGTTTGGCGGCGGGTTGTTCTTCGGTACCGCCTTCAACGCCTGATACAGCTTGCCGTCGGCGCCCAGTGTGCCCTGGTTAATGCTGTAGGCCTTGTCCTTGTTGTACGGCAGCGAGCCGGCCAGCACGGACACGCTGTTGATCTGCTGCTGCAGGTCTGCCTTGGCAGCATCAACCTCCTGATCAACCGCGGCGATCTGTTGCTGGAGCGCGACTTTGGCGGCTTCGACATCCTGGTCTACCGCATTGATCTGCAGCTGCAAATCATCCCGCGCGGCCGTCAACGAGTCATTGACCGACTGGATTGATGAATTGACCTCGGCAATCTGCTCGTTGAGCTCGTTGCGGACCTCACCAACGCGTTCATTAACCGAGCCGGGTCCATTCTTGTCGATCAGGTCGATGCGTTCGGTCAGTTCCTTACCCAGCTCGGTCTCGGTGATCTGTTTTGCAATCTGTTCGAGGATAGGGCCTGCGTCTGCACTGGCCTGGCCACTGACCACTGCGCCGCCGACCGGATACCAAGGACCGACGTTACCAGTGCGGTCTACCAGACGGACCCAGAAGTAGAACGTCTGCCCGGCGCGCAGCCCCTGCATGACGTGTTCGTTTTGCGGGTAGGCCAGGTCGGCCAGCTTGGTGGCCTTGTCCAGTTCAGCGCCTTCGCTGTACCACAGCTCAGTACGCTGGGTGTCCTCGGCTCCGGCCGGAAAGCCCCACTTGATACCGATGCCGAACAGCAGGCTCTCGGTGGTCAGGAAGGTAACGGCCGCTGGCAAGCCCTCTTTGCCGTTCAGCTGGGTCAGAGCCGAGCTCTTCCAGATCGATGTACTGTCGAACGCACTTACCGCACGCACACGCGCCAAGTAGGCGCCAGCGTAAATACCAACCACGTCGACAGACGCCGCACCGGTGCGCTGTACGCGAACCCAGTTGCCGTTGTCCTTGCGCCACTCCACGTCATAGGCGACAGCGCCCTCCACTGCCGGCCAGGCGATGGTCATGGTGCTGACCGCGAGCCCCTGGTCGATCATGTGGGCGGACGACAGAGTAACGCTAGCCGGGGGCTGCACGGTGGTCACCGGGATAACGCTGATCGGTCGCTCGTCCAGCTTGGCGCCGGTATCGATCGCCGCGAATTTGCTCGGGTTGAACTCGAGCGCGGTGATCTCGTACTCGCCCTCTTGGGTGCGCGTTGTCTTCAGCACCCGGAACAGCTGCACCGCCAGGTCGTGGTAATCGATTGCCCACTGCAGTTCCGGCTCGGGCTGCACGCCATACGCGGTGGTTACCGTCACCGCGCGGCCGGCGACCGACTGCACCGTGCGTGCCTGGGCGGTGCCGTTCGGCAGATTCAAGATCAGCCGGTCGCCAGCCTTGATCGGCGTGTCACGGTCCAAAGTCACGACGCGGCCGGCAGCCGCCGAAATCCGACCGCCGTTTGGACGGCCCGCAACCAGCTCGTCTGCGACGGGAATGACGTAGCCAGGCAGCGGAATGCGCCCTTCCATGCCGGTCTTGAATGTGACGGTGCGGTCCTGGTTGTTGCTCAACAGCGCCCACTTGCCGCGGCGCTGGGCCTCGGACGCACGGGTGCAGCCGATGGCTGAAATCTCCACCGGCCGGTCCCGGTACCGGCGCTGGAGAGTGTTGTCCGTGACCGGGATTACATCGGTGTCATAGTTGTTGGCCGGGTTGTCGTAGCTGACCAGAGCCCGGCTGTAGTGCGTGTTACGCTCGGCACCGCCGTAAACGAACTCACCGTCGATGACGTTGGCCCGGGTGAACACGTAGTCGATATCCTGGGCGCGCGGCATGTCTGCCTGCATGAACAGAGAGCCGTGAGCCCAGTACACCATGCCCCGGTAAATCGCCGAGAGGTCGCGCAGCAAGGTCCAGGCTTCGGCGCGGCCCTGAAGGTTCATGTCGCACAGAAAACGCGGCTCCTGACCGCCCTGCCCATTCGGCACCTGCTGGTCGCAATACTGGGCGATGCGGTACATCTCCCACTTATCGACCATCCACGACTTGATGCGCTTGCCCAAGCCAAAACGGTCCTCGACGCACAGACCATAGGTCACAAACGCCGGGTTGTTGGTCCAGGCCTGCTTGAAGGTGCCGTCCCATACGCCGGCATAGGTGCGCGCAACGGGATCGTAGTTGGTCGGCACCGGCCAGCGCTTGGCCTTGCACTTCACGGTTACCGCAGGGATGTTCTGGAACTGCTGGGCGTCGAACTCGATATACAGCAGCGCAGTGTTCGGGTAACGCAGCTTCTGGTCGATGATCTCGGTGTAGCCAGCGATGGTCATCGTGTCGGCCACGGTGCCGCTGTTGGCATTCGGAGTGATACGGCGCACGCGCAGCATCCAGCCGGAGGTTGCCTTGGGCAGGTTGACGCGTACCGAGCGCTGGTAGCCGTTGGTGGTCTTGCCGTCCACTGCCCCCAGGTGCGCCTCGACATAGGCGCCGCCATCGGTAGCGATATCGATGGCGTACTCAATGCGGTAGCCGTTGGTATTGCCACTGCTGTCCTGCTGCGCCAGGCGCGGCCAGGCCATTCGCACGCGCACGGCCGAGAGCTGGATGTTGCTCAGGGCTCGGGCAAATGGGTTGTCGCTGCGCAGTTCCACATTAACGGTGGTCTCGTTCTCGATCGCAGGGATACCCTGGATGTAGTCCTGCTCGATCGAGCCCGAGCGCCACTCCCACCGCACCCCAGGGAAATTCACGCTTCCGCTGGCATCCATGATCGGGGTGTTATCGAGGTAGATATCGCGATCCGTCGGCTCCTCATCGAACTCCCCCTCCCCCACGGCAATCAGAATCTTGCCGATGTTGGTGGACTGCAGGCTATCGGGTGCCTCTACAGGCGTTTTCGGCTTGCTGCTGCCGCCCTTGGCGCCAGTGATAGCAACGTGATCTGCTGGGCCCATGCTTTCCTCCGGGCAATAAAAAACCGCCCGGAGGCGGTCTGTTCACTGAGTTGGCGCTAGGCCTTGTCTTGCGCCTCGATCGAGGCCGAAATAATTGCCCCGCCCCAACGGCGCTCGCCGATGCAGATCGGTACAGGGTTGCCGCTTGCTGTGGTGTTCTTAGCAGAGCCGAAAGAGTAACTTGGTATGTTTTCGGGCGCAGCGCTCTGCGATAGGCCATTTGCTTGAGGGCTGAGCAGTTGGATAGCTCCCCCCGCGACGTTGGCCACGCCAGCCCCCATCAAGCCTGCAGCGAGGCCACCAGATGCGAATGTCGACGCTATGATCAAGGCTGCGCCGATGACAACCTGAAGGATGCCACCCCGCTTGCTTCCCTCAATGACTGGAACAATTCGAACCTCTTGGGTTCCGCGCCTTCCCAAGTCATTAAGTCCAACGTTCTTACGGTTGCGAAAGATGGCGAAGCACATGCCAAGGCCGTCCAAACGTTTGATTTCCTCCTCAAATCCCTGCAGCGTGACCTTGAGGGCCTTAAATATCTCCCATGTCTCACCGCTGTCGATTTGACGATGGTGTGTGCGACCGAATTTCTGAGCCAGCGACCCAGAGAGCTTAATAACTGTTATTGGTGACGCTTCCAGCATTTCCCTTCTCCAGATACAGAACAGCCCGCAAAATGCGGGCTGTATAATCACAACGTAGACCGGCGACACGGCTGGCGGGAATTACTCAATTATATTCGACGGACTCAGACCAGCAGGGCGACCATGAGCTACAAGCAATGAAATCAATGAGATACCAGAATATCCTTTCCCAGCTGCAGTTACCGAACCAAGCTCGAATCCACTGCCTATGTCCATGAACCAACAGGTAGCCTTCTCCCGACGAGCGCCGCTCGATCTATCTGTATAATCGACATTTGCATAGCTTTCCTTGATTTTCGAGATATTTTTAACTCGAATCTCTAGTGCAGCCTTCTGGTCGTCATTAAGTTTTCCTTTTGAATTAAGTCCAGCGAACCTTGTAACATTTCCCTCTGTAGCTTGAGCAGAAACCACAGAGCTGGAGTTAACAATCATTGCGCCTGGATCGGCAACTGACATTTTAACTATGTCAGTACAAACCGACATCATCTTATCCTCTACAGAGCTCCCGCAGCCGGCCAGCAGCATCAAACCTGCCGCCCCGATCAAAACTCGCATGACATCCCTCCTTGAAAAGGCGGAATGTATCACCTGCCGTCTAGATGGCGTAGAACTAGGCGAGTCCGGTCGAGCCAGGGGCCACCAAACACGATGATTTCTGATGGCCTGCCGTACAGGTGGTGCATCAGGAATGGGCCGGGGCCGAACACCTGTGCCTGCTCGCTGGGCAGCTGTGCGTCGCCGCCCAAGTAGATGCCCGCGTGGTTCGGGTGCGCGGTACGCCCAACGGCCATGACGATCATGTCGCCGCGCTGCGGCTGGCTGACCTGGTAGAAGCCAGCAGACTCATAGGCCCGCTCGTACAGGCTCGGGCCGTCTGCCTGCTCCCACCACCCCTCCTCCCTGGCGTACGCTGGAAACTCCAGACCCCACTCGCGCCTGAACCAGTCCGCACAGACCTGCCAGCAGTCCCAGGCGCCGTGCACGAACGGACGCCCAAGCAGCGGCGTATGACCGGTGGGCGTGATGGTGCGCAGGTCGCCCTCCGGCCATGACAGAATGTGCCAAGGCAGGCCGGTGGCCTCACACATCGCCAGGTCGCGCGGTGACGGCCTGCTGGTGGCGTCTGGGTGCGAGTGCACGATGCCGATCACCTCACCAAGGTCTTCGGCCGCCGCGTACTGCTCCGGCGCGATCCGGAATTCCTCGGTTGGCTCGGTGGCCACGTTGGCACACGGGAAGTAGACCTGTCTGCGGCCCACGGCCAGGATCAGCCCGCACGATTCAGTGGGATAGCAGTCCGCAGCGTGCGCTTGCACTGCGGCGAGGATGTGTTTGCGCATGGTCAGCTCCGTGCGATGAGTGAAACAGCAGGGAAACCACCAAAACTATTCGGATTACCTTCACCGAACCGCACAACGCAGCCCGAATCCAGGCAGCCATTGCACTGGTCCTTGGCCGGATCGTTGGTGGGATTGCCGTCGAGATCGAAGTACGGGCCGGTGTAGCCGCAGTTCGGGCCACGGTAGCCGGCGGTCATTGCCCAGTGGCACAGTTGCGTCATCTGCCGGCCGATCGTCTCCCCGCCCACGTCGCCAGGGCTGGCCAGCTCCCAAGACACAGTCGTGCCGTTCTCGGACACCTTCTGGTCGATGTACCAGACCTCGATAGCTTCCTCGGCCGGGTCGGCCTCCGGGTTGCCTGCCGGAAAATTCACAGCATCCAAATAGCGAGCCATGGTGTGACGCATGGTCAGCTTGAACTCAAGCAGGTTGTCGAAGGCCAGGCACAAGGCTGTGATCCGGCCGTTGACGTTGCCCACGGTCAGCGTGGGCCGAACGGCAGTGCCGTCCGAGTTCGCCTCAATGCCGTCGATCTGCATGGGCCAGGCACCGTATTCATTGCCCTGCCACCAGATCGACTTGGCAGGCAGCTGGTCGGCGTTCGCGCCAGCGGCGGCCAGTTCCTGTGCCGTGTGCGGTATTGCATGTCCATGGAAGCGCAACATATCGGCGCCAAAATCCGAGCCATCCAGCTCGAACAGCAGGATCTCAGCGCCCGGTTCAAGCTTCTGCAGCTGTGTGATCAAGCTCATGGGTGATACGCCCTTTCAAAGGTTGCGGTGAGCAGGATCACCGCACCCGGCTTACGCTGCTGACGGAAGGATTCGCACCGGTACAAACCGAGCACTCCTTCGGGATTGGTCCATAAGAATGACTTGGCACCGCGATGGCGACGGATGAAAGCCAAGATGGGCGCGATCTCGTCAGCCAAGCCGCCGAACGACAGCGCCCAGCTGTCCGACTCAGCGTTCAAACCATTGGTGGAGACCTGCACATAGTTATCGCCAAACTGCGACTTCCGGGTCCGGAGGGTGCTGTCGCCACCGGCTTCATCGTCAGGTGTCCAAGTGAAAGTTTCGATCGCCATCAGTGCCTCCCATTACTGTTTCGATGGCTCAAACCCCCGGCTCGCCAGGAATCGGAAATAGCCCGTTCCGCTACTCCTCTCATTTGCCTTTCCATGTTCTGCTGCAGCGCGGCGCTGTCCAACTCCATGCCATCCCCGCTCCGATCTTCCAAAGTCACGGCAACCGGAATACTGAGTTGAAGCACTGTCGAACCACCGCCGGCGCCGCCGACCATCTGCACACCAAGAGACCCATCGGGACCCCGCGCCAATGGCATGATTGCCTCGGGCCCGTCTTCGCCAGCGACGCCAAGTCCACCGCCGCCCATGCCGAACATCGTCGGGGTGTCGAGGACGGAATTGGTAGCGAACCCTGCGCCCTTGGCGAAAAGCTGCACACCGCCAGACCAAGCACCGCCCAATGCCTGCGGAAAATACGCACTGCCATAGCCAGCTTGTGACGCCCCAAGATTCGATGAGACGGCGCCTGCAGACCCCGGAGCCATGCCGTTACCCCCACCACCGCCGAAGTAGCTCCCCACCGCAGATACGCCCAGCCCGACCAACCCACTTAGCAGCGAGCTAGCTGCCTGCTGGCTCGCAATCCTGGCCATGTCAGAGATCACACTTACGGCGAAGCTCTTGAAGTTGGCCTTACCAGTCATGGCGAACTCGGCCACAGCATCGCGAGCCGAGTTGAAGCCGGTGGTGAGCATGTCGTCGGTTGCCCCCGCCACGTTCGCGGCGTCCGATTGGATGTTCGCCCAGGCTCGTTTGGCGCCGTTGCGATAGTCGCGCTGGGCTTCAAGGCGGGCCTCGAAGCCGTCGACCTCCATTTGCAGCTCCCGTGCCTGGTAGTCGGCGAGATCAGCTAGCCGCTGCTGATAGGCGTCCTGGCTGAGCCGGCGCGAGACATCCTCCTGCTGTTCCTCCAACTGCCGACGCGACTCGGCATACTTTTGCCGCACCGCGTTCAGCCGATCGGCCTCCTCGCGCTGGTCGTCGCCCATGCCGACGCCGGACACGTCTGCGTCGATGGCGTCTTGCCGGGTCTGCAGCACCACTTCCATGGCTTTGCGATAGGCCTCCGCGCTGTTGCGGCGGATCTCTGCAAGCTTCTTCTCCTCCTCGGCACGCTTCTGCAAAACCGGGTCGGCGTAGGCCGTGTTCAGGTTCTTGATGCCAAGTTCCATCTCGGCGGCGGTGATCTTGCCCGCGGCTTGCGCCTTACGCAGCCCCTGCACACCCTCCGCCAGATCCTCCAGCCGCTTTTTCTCCGGCAACGCGCGGTCGATGATCGCGTCGAGGGCCTTGATCTCATCCTTCAGCGCCTTCGTGCGGTCCTTGCTGCCCTCAGTAGCATCCTTGTTGGCCTTCTTCTGCGACTCGATCGCGCTGGCCGCCGAAAGAATCGCCTGGCGATCCGTGTCGGTGAGGTCGGCATTTTCCTCGATATAGCGGTTGGCGATCTTGGTGGCATCGCCGTTGTCTTGGAGGCCGGCCAGCTGCTTCTGCAGTGTCTCCAGGTAGGTCTGACCCGCCGAGCTCATGCCAACCTTCGCGGCGTTGTTCGCCTGGGTGGCCGAGGTATTTTCTTGGGTGACGCCGGTGAGCACCCGCAGCGTTTCGGCGATCAGGTTCGAGCGTTGGTCGGCGTCGCTGACCGCACCGGCCTGGGTAATCCACTGCTGCACCGTGCTGGACGGCAGCTGAAGACGGTTGCCGACCTCTTGCAGGATCGGCGAAAGCCCTTGGCCCGCCGTGCGCGCTTCGTTGAGCCGATCAACCAGGCCTTGGTACTCAGCCAACTGCCGGTTGTACTGGCCACCGGAGTCACGCGCCGGCGCAGTGACCACGGCAGAGCGGATGGACTGGGCCAGGTCGCCATACGCATCCTTGACCTTGCCCGCCGAGGTGATCTGTTCCTGCTGCCACTTGACCAGCGATGCTTCGCGCTGGTCCTTGTTGAGCTTTGCGAATTCCTCCCGAAGCTGGGCGACCGGCTTGCGCAGATCCTCCAGGCTAACGCCTGCCTGATCGGCGTTGTTGCTCAGTAGCAGGAAGCTGGCAGCCGCCGTGCCGGCCAACAGGGCAAGCCCCATCGGACCGCCCAGAACGCTGAGCAGGCCTGCACTGACTGTCCGAAGGCCGGCCTGTGCAGTTGCAACCGCGGTGGTAGCAGCTGCTTCGCGCTCCCGCGCCTGCGCCAGTTGGATGGACATTTGGGTCTGTACAGCAGTGCCACGCGCCGCCACTGCTTCGCGAGCTGCCAGGATGGTAGCGGTTTCGGCTTTGCGCTGATCGGCTAAGGCCGCCTGCAACACCGCTTCGGCCTGAGCGATACGCGCGGCGCGGTCGGCCAGCGACGCTTTTACGGCCAACCCAGACTTAGCGACGTAGTTGGTCAACGCGGCGACGCCAGCTCCCCCCATGGCCACGGCCACCAGGTCGACGTTGTCGGCCAGCGCAATCAGCACATTCGACAGGCCTGCTACGGCGCCGGTCTGCTCTTCCATCCCTCCGAGGAAGGTCTGCACGGCGTTGCCGATGTTCACCAAGGCGTCCTGTACGCTGGTGGACATATCAGCCGCAGCCTTACGGTTGGCCTCAACGGTGCGCAGCAGCCCGGTATTGATGTCGTCAAGCGATAGCTTGCCCTGTACCCCCAGCTTGCGGATCTCTTCAGCGCTCTTGCCGGTGGCGTTGGCGATAGCCGTGACGATCGTCGGCATGGCCTCCTGAATGGACACCCAGCCATCGGCCTCGACTTTGCCGGTTTGCAGCGCTTTAGAGTAGGCATCCAACGCTGAGCCTGCCTTGTCGGCGGCGGCGGCGTTGGTCACCAGCAGGAAGCTGAAGCTGTCGGTGATGTCGAGCGTCTGCTGGGTGTTGAAGCCCAGGCTGCGCATGACATCGGCAGTGCGAATGTACAGCTCTTGGGCCTCGGCCAGGGGACGGTAGGTTTCCTGGGCCGTGCGCAGCAGGTGTTCCTGCACCATCTGGTATTCGCCAGCACTGCTGGCGGCAGCCATCATCCGATCCGACATCTGCCCGTAGGCGTCGACCTGCTTGATGATGCTGCCGATGATGCCCGCACCGGCCACGGCGGCAAAGGCGCCGCGGATGAGCACGCCAGCCTGCTGGGCCGCACCACCTGCGCTATCAAACGCGGAGTCGACTTGGGCCAGATTGCGGTCGATCGAATCTGTGGTGCGGGCCACCACCTGGTCAGCACTGGCCAGCTCCCGGCGCAGCTGAGCCGTTGTGGCCTCGATCTGGACCAGCATCCCTTGGACTTGTTGGTCGGCCATGCAAATCTCCAAGCACAAAAAATCCGCCCGGAGGCGGCACGCTATCTACTGTTTAGGCCTCCCCCGCAGGAAGTTTTTGAGCTTTTCGGCGACGCTCTCCCGTTTCTGGGGCCCAGCTTGGGCTTTTCCTTGGTCAGCCTGCCCGCGCCCTGTCCAGTCGAGGTGAGCATCGAGCGCAAGCATGATCTGGGGGATGGGGGTCTGCCACGCGGTGTCAGGCGGCCAGCCAAGCCAGCCGGTGGCCACGCCGAATAGGTAATCGACGTAGCTGCCGTTCTTCACTGCGCTGTGCTGGCCGCCTCGTCCTTTCCCCGGGCGGCAACGCTCGGCGGCACCGGGTTGAGTAGGACAGTGATAAACTCGGTCAGCTGACCGGACACTTTGGCTACACCGGAGTGGAATACTTCACCGGCGATGGCCGGGTGCTGATCGGGCTTCAGGTCGGCGCCAGCGATGACGATGTCTGCGCAAGCAGCAATGCTCATCAGGCGCATGGACTCCAGGGCTGCGCGCAACCCGCCAAAACGGGCCTCAATGCGCAGTGCCGCATCCAACGTAGGCTTGAGGGTGTAGCTGCGCGCACCGATTACCAGCGTGACGGTGCCATGCAAGGCTTCGCTCATTGGGGTTCTCGCAACGAAGGAAGGGGCTCAGCCCCTTCGGTCAAGGGCCTGCCGGGCCGGCAGGGATTTCAATGATGTCGGTGTTGATCGCGAACGTCATATTGCGACGCACCACGTTATCGGCCGCACCTGGAGCCACGGTGTTGTTCATCACCTTCACCCCGAAGTAGAAGGTGGTGGGCAGGATGACAGGGCTTGCATCTGGGTCACCATCGTTGAGCGTGACCTTGACGTTGTAGTTGCCCTTGGAGCGGTCCTTGTGCGCCACCGACACGGCTTTTTGACCAGCATCGCCACTGTCCAGGCCCACGGTCATGGTCATGTTCCCCGCGTCGGCGGTGCCCTTGTACTTGCGTACGCGGCCATCGCTCAGGGAGGTGAAGTTTACGGCACTGAAGGTGTCGCCAAATTCGCCCAGATCTTCGATCTCGCCCACCTGTACGTACGTGTCGGCCTTGTACTTGGTTTCGCTATCGGCACCGGTCTTTCCGCCGATGGCAAGGCGGCAGCCCGCGGCTGTGTTGAGGTTGTCGTCGGCCATGAGGGTTCCTCCAAAGGCACATTGGATAAAAGCCGCGGCGCGGCAGATGGGTGGTTCAGTGGGTAGTGATCACGCGGACGGTGATCGAGCCCTGGTAAGTAATGCCGTCGGCGTCGCGCTGAGCGTCGACCTGCTCGACCCGGATGGATACCGCGCGACCAACCTCCAATGGGAGGCGACGCTCGTCCAAAGCGGCGATGACTTCGCCGTTGATGCGCTTAACCTCGGCCTGACCCACGGCATCGGACCAGACGGACAGGTACAACAGGCGCGTTTCGCGCTTGCGGCCAGCGATTGGGCTGCTGTTGACCGATACCTCCCGGTCGATGGATACGTAGGGCATTTCAGCATTCAAGGGCGCGCCGTCGTATATCGGGCAGCTGACCTCGGTCTGAAGCCTGGCGAAGATGGCCTCCTGTAGTGCCAGAGATGGATCACCCATTGCCAACCCCCTGGCTCGCTTTGAGCAGCGTACGGTTCACGGCGGCTTTGATGTCAGCCATGACATACTCGCGGTTTACCTGGATAGATGGGCGCAGCCACGGGTGGGCCGGCCTGGCCGGGATATCCGGGTATTTGCCGAAGAAGTGGGTGCCATCGCTTTTGTTGGTGACACGCCGGTTGCGATCACCGGCCCGCTTACCGCCGGTATAGCCCTTGGTGCCGTACTCGATGAAGCGCAGGTAGAAAAACCGCCGGTTGTCGCGCTTGCCACGAATGCCGATCTGGGCATCTAAACCGCTGGGCGAAACGTAAACCCTGAGCGCGGCAGCAGCCGCTCCGGTGTCCTTGGGCATCAACTCTCGCTGAGTCTCCAGGATGCGGTTCGCCGCCTCTAGCATCGCGGGCTGCAACTCGTTGTCCATCGTCTTGTGGATGTTGCGCAGCGTCCGGCGTAAACGGATGTCGCCACGAATGCTCGACCGGCGCGCCATTCCCTACTCCTTGGCCGCATCGGCCTTCGCTGGCTTCGCGGCCTTGTCGGTGACCGCCTCGGCGTAGCCTCGGGCAATCAGGCCTTCGCCATAGGCATTGTCGACCTCGAATTCTTCGCCCTTCTCACGCTCACCAGATGCGCCCGTCAAAGGGCCTAGTGCTCTAATTTTCATCATTCACCTCATGGGTTAGGTACCGATGAGCAGAGAAGCCTCATCAAGGAGTTTTCGTTGTCCGGCAAAACGGCCTCAACCTGGTAGGTGATCCCCCGGCGCGTCAGGCGCGATCCTGCGATGATATCTGGGCGCGGCCTGCCGATGATTTCGGCGGTTACAACAGCACTCAGCTTTTCCGCAACCGCAATGACCCGACCGCTTGGGGTACGAACCTCACCCCACATTTCAGGGCGAGCAGCTGGCAGCCACGTCACTGTGGCGCCCCCGGATTTATTCCTCTCCTCGTGTCGATGAGCCACCTGCAGCCGATGACGCAGCGGCCCAGCCCTCATATGCCCCACCCGATACGATGCGGCGTCAGGAGCGCCTTCGAACCTTGCGGGAGTTCGATGGCGATGGTTCCGATCACAACGTCCTCGCGGTTGGCGTAAAGGTGGCCGAGGATCAGCAAGCAGGCAGCCTTGATCTGCTTATTGCAGACCATGGGGGACTCGCCGGCATCGTCGGCAGCGACAGCTTCGTCCAGCGCTTGCTGATCTGCGTAGAAGCGACGGTTCAAATAGTCCATAGCCTGCCCTTCTGCCGCCTCGATCAGGAGCTCCAGGTATTCGTCATCATCGTCGGGATCTCGGAGATGATGCCGGGCAATGGTCAAGCTGATGACCGACATACCCTTACTCCTTCAGCGGTTCGAGCGATGCCAGATTCCGCTGCACCAGTTCCTCCGCATGCCGGCGCGGGACCGTATAAGCAGGCCCGCCACGACGACGAAGCTCGCCTTCATCCATGTAAGACCGCAGCGGATAAATCTGAAGAGTCGCAGGGTTGGGCTTCGCCTGCTCTTCTGGTGCCACCTGATCAGTGCCGGCGCTGCTTCTGGCCAAGGTTGATGCAGCCGGACCGGCGTCTTCGGATCCCGCAGCGTCAGTTGTGGCGATGCCGGGGCTGGTACCCTGATCGCCCGTGGCGACATCCGGCCCATTGCCGGCGACTGCTTGTCCTTCTGGCGGCACCAGCCCCGAGCCTTCCGCTTGGCCTGGAGCAACTGCCGGGACACCCGAGTTGGTTGAGTCGCTGCTATCTGGGACAAGCGCAGTGCCAGCCGAAGGAGGCGGACCGGCAGTTTCAGAAGAGCTGCTGCTGGAGTCAACGGTGGTGACCGGATCCTTCGCATCAGCCGTGGATGCTGGTGTTTCCTGTTTACGTGCCATTTGATTACTCCGTTGGGGCGCCATTTCTGGCGCCGCGTTGCGGAAGAGTTAAGGAGTGACCAACGGGCCAGTGACGAACGCCTCGTCGCGGTAGATCGCGAATGCCAGGCGCTCCTCGGCACGGATCGTTGCCATGTTGTTCTCGAAGTCCTTGTCGTTCTCGGTCGAGATCAGCACTTCGATCTCCATGCGGTCGAAGATTTGTGCGCCGAGCTTGAACGCGCCGACCAGGAAGTCGTTCTGGGTCATGGCCTGAGTCGAAACCACCGGGCGATTCCAGAGCTTCGCGTTGGTGCCTTCCTGCGGCTGGCCGATGATGTACCGGCCCTCTCCATCCTTGGTGAGCTCGATCGCTGCCCAGTCGATGGGGTTCAGCACGATGCCGTCCGAGGGGAAGTCGGCCAGCTCTGCTTGCAGCAGCGCGAGGCGCAGACGGTCGATCCGTTGCTCGCCCACTACCGTCAGCCCGGCCTGCGGGGCATACAGCTGAGCAACAGTCACAAGACCCTGCAGGTTGGCACCGGTACCGTTGCCGTAGAGCAGCTGAGCCTCTTCCGCCATGTTCAGGCCGTAGCGAGCGCGACCGTCGATGTAGCTCTGGAGTGCCTTGGCATCGTCGAGCATCTGCCGACTCGCCTTGAACAGGTGGGCAATGGTGCGGACGTTCGCGGTGGTCAGCGCGAAGGTGATGTCGGAGTACGGCTTGGCGGTGTTCTCCGCCACGGTTCGCGCGTTGTTGGTGAATCCGGTCTCGCGAATGTACTCGATGGAGTTCGACTCGGTCTGGCCCGGCGCCACCAGGTCGCGAATGGTCAGCCGACGCTGAGGCGGAGCAACGACGCCAGCCAAACGCTCAGCAGGCACCAGGTCCCCGCCGGTTGCGGTGGTAATGGCCGCGCGCGGTACGGACACGCGGCGAGACCCGCGGAAGGACGAGTTCATGTCCTGCATTTCTTCGCTGCCGATCACCAGAGCGCCAACCGACTTCTGCGGCTCCTCCTGATTGCCGCGGTCACGGCTGGCGTTCACCAGCTTCTGCTCAGCTTCGCCCAGGCGGGCATTGAGCTCACCCTGCTTGGTCAGCAGTTCGTCGACCTTGGTACGGGTTTCGGCAGTCATCTCGCCTGACGCCTTGATCTGTTTGTCGGTAGCCTCAGCCTGCGCTTTGATCTGATCACCAATGCCCTTGAGGCTGGCGTTGAGTTCTTTGACTTGGGCTTCAAAGTCCATGGTCACTTTCCTTTCAGAGAATTGAGGAGATTGGTTGCCGCGCTCAGAGAGGCGGAGAGGTCTGGCGCGACAGCGCGGGGCTTATCGGGCGGGGCAGCGTTGTGCGTACCCCCGCCGGTAGCGCGAGGCATACCGGACTTGAAACTGGCGAATAGTTCGCGGCGCTCGGAGCGAGGCATTCCACCCTTGGCCAGCGCTACATCCATGGCCTTGAGCGCATTGGCCTGCGCGGCGTCTTCGGTTTCGCGCTCGGTTACTTCAGTGGCCGACAACAGCCCGGTGGCCAGGCCAAGCTCCACGGCACGCTTGCCGCGGATGTAGGTTTCGTCGTCCATCAGCTCGGCCATGTCTTCTGTCGACTGGCCACTGGTCTCGGCATAGAGGTCTGCCATCGCGGCGTCGAACTCCTCCATGTCGTCAGCGATATCGCGCAGGTAGTTGCGATTGCCGGCGAGCCAGGTCCAGCAGTTGTGGATCATGAGGAAGGCGCTGCTGGCCACCTCACGCTTTTTGCCAGCCAGGAAGACAATCGAAGCAGCGCTAGCCGCCATGCCGAGCACCTTGGTGGTGACCTGATGGCTGTGCTCCTGCAGACGGTTGTAGATAGCAATGCCTTCAAACATGTCGCCGCCTGGCGAGTTGATGTAGACGGTGACATCTCGCTCGCCGATGGCCCGCAGAGCGGCATCGATTCGTTTCAGTGTGACGCCTTCGCCATACCAGTCTTCGCCGATCACTCCGTAAACAGTGATGGTGTCCGAGGTGTTCTCGACGGCCGCCTGGATCGCGGGATTCCATTTTTCGAGCGCGCGCGGGCTCATCTCGCTGCGCAGGCCGCGAGACTGGATCTTGTGCTTCATGGATTGCTCCCGTGATTTACTTTTCCGGCTGTTGGAGCCAGTTCATCAATGCGGCCCTTGCGGCCTGGCTATCGTTTTGCTTGCCCAGCTGGTCAAGTGGCACCAGGTTGGATTGCACGGTCAGTACATCGCCACCCGGCATGCTCGGAAGGTTTTCTTTCCGCCGGCCCTCGTTTCGGGTCATGTAGCCGTTCTGCCCCATCGTGCTGAGATAGGCCGCGCGACCAGCGCTGTCCGCACGCAGGAACGCTTCAAGTGAGTACTCTGCGTAGAACTTGATCCGGTCGACAGCCGTCATGCACCACTTGTTTACGCACTGCTCGATAGGCGCCGTGAAGGACATGATGCAGTAGGTGAGAAACGCGATCTGCTGCTGTTCCAAGCCTGTGCCCCAGTTGCTGCCCTTGTCGGTCTTCATCACCATCCAGGGCGGAACACCGAACCATCGGCAGATCTCTTCGATGCTGTGGCCTCTCGACTCGAGCAGCTGAGCATCGGCAGGGTTGATGCCGATCATCTCCGGCTTCACGCCTTGCTCGAGCACAGGGCTCTTGCCGGCATTCAGCGCTCCGGAAATGGTCTTCACGTACTCACGAAACTCAACGCGCTGGGCTGGGTTGAGCGTCTTGTCGACCGAAAACGCGACCGTGGGCATCATGCCGTTTCGGAACGTGCTGTTGGCGGCATCGTCTGCTGACATCGCTGAACCGAACACGTCTGCACCGTACCGAATAGCAGAAAGGCCGACTCGGCCATCCAGGGTAAAGGCTGGGATGTGCAGCATGTCCTGCCGCTGGATCTCTCGACGGGCTCCCTTTCGGGGCTTGAAGAAATACCTGAGCCGTCCATCGTCGTCGAACTCCAGATCGACTCTCGACGGCATCAGGAAGTCCAAGGCGATGACGCGCCCAGCAGAGCGATGGATCTCGCAGTAGGCGTTGCCCCACAACAGCATCGAGGCGACGACTGCCTGCCAGAAATGAAAGGCAGCCATGTCTTCGTTGGGGCTGTTGTGCACAACATCGTACAGCGGGAAATCACGGGCGCTCTCTCGACTACCATCGGGCATCCGCCGGTAGATGCTCAACGGCAAGCCAGCTACCGAAGTCGAGATAATCCGAACGCATGCCCACACTGTGGACAATCGCATGGCCTTATCGACGCTGACTGACTTACCACTACTGGACTGGGCGCCGTTGAAGGCACTCCAGAAACCTCCATCCGACAGCTTGATGGTCTTGCCCAGCCATTCACTCATACTGGCTGAAGGCTTGGTAACAGCAGCCCCCAATGCCTGGGATAGGGTTTTAATCACTGACAAGCCCTCTGCGGATGAAGCCAGCGATGCAGAAGAAGCTCAGCGATCCGGCCAGCAAAGCCCAGCCGGTACCAGCCAGCATCCAGACCCCGCTGCACGCCAAGCAGAAAGCGACCACTGCGCAGGCGATGAAAATATGAAATGCGTTCATGCGATCAGTGGGTCCCGAATGCCAGCCATGAAGTTGTCCATTCCTCCACGGCCTTCAGGGTTGAGGCTGATCAGAGAAACGGCGTTGATAGTAGCCATCAGCGGGTCGATCTTTGCTGTGCCCGAAGCCTGCTTAGTGATCAAGAACGCGTTGGCCGATGGCACCCCTTTGGCGTTACCGCAGGACCAGGCCATTAGCGGTTGGCCGCAGTGCAGCAGCGTGCCTTCGGCAAGCTTGCGCTCTGTCGTCTTGATTGCGCCGGTGAGCTTCCAGCCCTGGGAGATGCCGACGATCTTGTCTTCCTCGACCTCAGCATCCGCCAAGGCATCAAGAACAGAGCCAATCCCTGCAGGGTCGAGCCCCACCTTATCCAGAAGACCGGTGGCATTGACCCGGGCGACGATAGCCGCGAATTGCGCTACGTCTTCACCAATACGCTCGACGATGGTGAGGTCGCCTGCTTTCTCCAGGTCTCTGAGTCGCGGAGCCTCAGATTTGCGCCGTTCAAGAACAGAAGGATGTGCCCAAGCGTGAGCCCAGTGGAACCACCTGCGGGTACCCGCCTCCCGCCCGATCACTGCCAGCCCGAGCAGGTCATCAAGGCCGCCTCCATCACCACCAACATCGACCACTTCGCACCGGGTGAGGATTTCATCAAGGTTCAGCCACGTAGCAGCTTGAGCCTCCCAAAACTCCGCGCCGACCCATGCGTCTGACATCAGCGCGAGGCCGATCTCAATATTGAGATGCTTGGCTAAAAATCCGCGAAGCTCAGCCTCGCCATCCAGTTCAGCCTGCATGAACAGGCGTTCTAGGGTGGGGCGGTCGACGGAGTAGTCGATGTTCGGATTGACCAGGTGGAAGTTCTCAGGCTTCCGCGCCTCGCCGCTCTTGATCATCTCTTGAGAGAACTCATAGATGATCGGCAGGAAGCGGTTGTCGTCGATCCGGCCATCACGCACGCCGCGTGCATAGTTGAGCTTGGAGCGGAACACACCCGCCGGCGGCTCATTCGACTGGGTCGTGAGCCAGATGATGAAGCCTTCGGGTCGCGACAGCAGACCGCCAGTCGCCTCACGGATCATGTCAGCGGCTTTCGGGTTTTTGCCGAATAGCCAAGCTTCGTCGATGAGGACACCGACGGCTTTCTTGCCGCCCACCACATCGCTATCCGCAGCCACCACCTTCAAGGTGGCACCGGTCTCGCGATGGGTGATCAACCGCAGGTGCGGCTGAACATGCAGCAACGCTTTCAGCTCGTCGTCATTGTTGACCATGTCTTTGGCCGGGATGAACGAGTTGTCGGCAATCTCCTTGGTCGGCGCCAGGATGATGAACTCAGCCGAAAGACGCCAGTTGCGGATCAGTGCGGTCAGCATGATCCCTGCAGCGATCGTAGATTTACTGTTTTTCTTCGGGATGCAGAGCATCACTTCGCGGATCAGACGCTCGCCAGTCTCGCTGTTGTAGCTGCCGAAGATGGCCCCGGCGAATGCCAAGACCCAGGGTGCGCAGGCAGCCTCAATGGTGGGGCTGCCCGGGGCATCGACGATCTTCAGCCCCTTGAACACGTCGAGGCCGGCTTCAGCTTCGTCTGGAAACAGCGGCTCGGGGATGATTGATTCGCTCGCAGCCAGGCACCTCCACCAATCCGGGCAGGCGGTTGTCCATTGCATAGGTCAGTTCTTCACTACGGAGAGAGGCGGCTTGCCCTGGGAGTACTTGCCTTTACCGACCTGCTTGGCGGCCTCGGCCTTCTGCTCTTTCTTGCCCTGGTCGGCGACCTTGCCGTGCACATAAGGCATTAACGTCTTGGCCGCTTCCAGCCGCATGCGCATGTCGGCGCCTTCTGCGTTCATCAGTTCAGTGAGGAAGGCTCGCGGGTCGTCGGTCTCGGTTAACGACAGCTCATCGGCGTGCTGCTCCTGAGGTTGTTCGGCTTTAACTTTTCGAGACGGTTTAACCTCGGTGCTGGAAGCCTGCTTTTGCTTCAACCGGCGTCCGACTTCAGCAAGGACATCGGGGTCCTTCGCAAGCTTGGAGCCCGCTTGCGACGCGGTTTTCTCCGAATATCCGGCAGCGATCGCCGCCTCGCGATTTGTGGCACCCGACAGCAAAGCGTCAACAAACCGCCGCTTCTTGTCGGTTAAAGCCATGGTTAACTTTTCCTGAAACGGGAAAAAATGTGTACGTGGGGTCGGAGGCGGTCTAGCTAGATGAGAACCCCTAGCTTTTTCCCCCCCTTCCCCTTTCGAAGCATGTCACTGACGTGCTTCATGAGTTCGCCCGGCCGCCTCGCGACGATCTGCTGACGCCTCAGCCACCTAGGCCGGCAGCCTCCTCGGCCTGCTTGACCGAGTCGTGGCAGGGCTTGCAGAGGCTCTGCCAATTGGCCTGATCCCAGAAGAGAATCATGTCTCCACGGTGAGCAACGATGTGGTCGACAACACTTGCCGCTGTTGTGCGGCCACTCCGCTCGCAGTAGACGCATAGCGGGTTGTCGCGCAAGTATTGCTCTCTGGCCTTCTGCCACTTGTAGTCGTAGCCACGCTGGGAGCTGGTCATGCCACTTCGCCAACTCCCCGGCGATACAACTTTGATTCGTGTACCGATACTCTCTTTGATTCGAGAATCGAGGGTCTTGAGCCGTCCTGCCATTCGTCGACCTTATATGAGTCAGACTGCGATCATTCATGATTGCATCTAATACTTAGGTATCTGCCTGGGGAGGCTCGAACATGCAACCAAGATTCGTTATCGTTCCGGCTGTGCCAATCGAAGGCGAGTCCTTCCAAATTGGTAACCGGTTCTATGCCGCCACCATTTCGGGCGGCTTTGATATCTATGACAATCAGGAGAAGGAAAGACGGAAGTTCAGCTTTAAAACCAGATCTGAAGCCGCAGAGACGTGCAACAAGATGAATGCCGAATCACGAAACCCAGAGGAGTTATTCCCTTTGCTGCGCACAGACTGAACCGCCACGAAATGGCGCTTCACCAAGTCGTGGCGCGACTCAGAAGGCCGGCCGCTTACTCGCCGCTCCACCCCATCAGCTTGAGCTGATCGTCTATGGCGGTCAGCTCGCTCCTGAAGTGATCTGCCAGCGGCGTTATAATCGTCGCCAGAACCTCTGGCGTCTGGTAGTCACCAGTAATCGCAAGTGCAACACCGGAACCGCTCAGCAACGTATCCAACCGTCGCTGCACCTGGTCGCGCTTGAAGAACAGGCTGTTCGCTGTCGCAATCTGGTCTCGGTTCATCGTTTACCCCTGCGCCTTGCGAGACAGGAACAGATCGGAGTAGCCGCGAAGCTTTTCCACTCCCATGAAACCAACCATGCCACCGGCGAAGGTGGCCATGCCCTGTGGCAGGCCCATCCATTCGAGCAGCGGCACCAGGGCCAAGGTGATTAGGCCGCACAAGGCGCCCTCCAAGAACATCTGCCGGCGGGTGCCGCCGCCATACACCACCCGAAGGACGGCGATCGCGACCGACAAGCCAGCGGCATACAGCTGGGGCTGATGGGCCAGCACCCAGGTGAGCACAGCGGCCCACAGGCCAGGATCCTTCTCGGGCATGTTTGGCATCTCGGTTCCTCCCTTTTGGGGAGCGAATAGATTTGGCCCCAACAGCACTCCCAGCTCGGGGCGATGGGTGTGGTGGAGCCGAAAACGAAAAAGCCCCGGCGAATGCCGAGGCTCTAAGGAGGCTGCTGGGGATGACGAGTTTGCTCTCGCGCACCTACCGCAAAGTACCACGAAAGATACGGGTGAGGACCGGGGCTGTCAAGCGGCTTCACGACGAATCTCGATCGCACCATCGATCCAGGCCACACCTGCCTTCCACAGCTGGCGGGTCTTCTCCTCACCAAAGCCAAGCTTCTTGCCAACATCCCTGAGCGAGGTGTCGCGGGAGGTGTAGTACTTGATGATGACCTGGCCGCACTCTGGGTAACGCTTACTGAGCCGGCCTACCAGACGGTCAATGAACAAGGCATCGTCATCCGTGATCATTGGATCGAGGATGGTGTTCTCCCGCGATGCGCAGCACGAAACGCCGGAGCCCAGTACAACCCAGCGACCCCAGTGCTCCAGCAGGTATTCAGCCGACTTTTCTACGTTGCTCATGTCCTTCCCCCTCAATCGCCGGTGTAGTTGGTGCCGCCGGCGCCGCGCCGGTTGCTTCCCTGATATGTAGCCTCAGGCCCGGATGCCTGAGGGTTCTTCAATTGCTCGATCTGCCGATGCGCGGCCCGCAGGGCCATGCTCAGCTGGGTCACCAGCTCATCCAGCGCCAGACCCTCGCCTGTTGCAGCCGCCACAAAGCCCGAGGCGTTGCAGTGGTCGCATGGCAGTTCGTAGAACACACCCTTGGTGACCGCTCTCCCACGGCACAAAGGGCACTTGTCCAGCTCGATCACGGCCTTTTTGAAGGCTGGGCCGTGGTTCTTCATCACTTAGCTACCTTCAGTCCTTGGGCGGTAATGGACTCAACTACCTGGGATACCCACATCTGCCCATCCATGGCCAGTGGCAGCTCCACCACCACTGCCTCCCGGGAGGCCTGCCAAACCAAGAAATAGATCTGGTAAGGGTGAATCAGCTGGCTTTGGCACCAGGCAGCAAACTCTGCATACCCTGGGTGCCCAGTGATTGCCTGCTCTACCAGCGCCGGGAGGTCATTGCGCATCCTGTTGCCGCTGCTCATTTTGAATCCTCGCTTATGGTGGATACCGGAAGTCCGCCGAACCCCGCTCGCTCTGCGGCCTTGCAGAGAATCCATGAATCCGTTGATCTATCACCGGTCAAGCCGTGAACCGAGGCGAAACCCTTCTGATCAAGGTGGGCGTGCCACTTCTCCAGCGCCTCACGCTTGCGCGCCATGACGTCGGACTGGATGTACACCTTCACGTTGTGGCCCATGGCATGGTTGATCAGCAGCTCACCCACCAGGTGGTCGACGCCCAGGTCAGCCCAACCGGTGCGGGCCAGCTTGCGCAGGTCGTGGCTGGTCCACTCGCCCTGCCCCATAACGGTGAACACGGCGGATGCCTTGGCCTCGCTCATGGGCTTGCCCTGGCGCCCCGGGAACAGAAACTCGCCGTCGTAGCCTTCGTTGCGCTGGATCTCGCGGTAGGCCATCAGCAGGAAACGCACCTGGTCGGTCAGTGGCAGACGGTGCTGCACGCTGGTCTTGGTGTGCTCGGCGGGAATAAACCACTCTCGCTCGGCCAGGCTGATGTGGCTCCAGCGGGCCAGGCGGGTTTCGCCCAGTCGGGTGCCGTGGCACAACATCATCAGGGCCAGCACGCCATGCTGCGGCCGGTTGGCCAGCGTGCTCTTCATGCGGGCCATCAGGTCGTCGAGGTGCACACCACGCAGGCGCGACGGCTTGACCTTGACCTTGGCCTTGGAGAAATCACCAAAGCGGATGCCGGCCATGGGGTTCGAGCTGATCTTGCCGAGCTTGCGAGCCTGCCGGAACGCCAAGGCCAGCAATTGGAACACGAGGCGCACGTAGTCGATCGACAACGACTCTTGCAGCGGCCACATCAGCTCGCGGTCGAGCAGCGCCTTGTCGATCTGGGCCAGCGGGATCTGGCCGAGCCGCGGCACCAGGTGCTGCTTGATAGCCGACGCCGCCGTGCTCTTGCGCTTGGTCGACAGGTTGCGGTCGCGGGACATGCGCTCAGCGAACCAAGCCAGCAACTCGCCGGTCAGCACCCAGCTCGATAGGTTGGAACCCTCACCCGCTTCCAGCCGCAGGCGGATATCAGGCAGCGCAGCGGCCACCTTGGCAGCGCTCAGCTCAGGGTATGAGCCGATCAGGTTCCACTTGCCCTTGTGGATCAGGTACCAAGACCCGCGCTCCCGGGAACGGTGAAAGCGAAAATACAGGCCGTGGTTGCCCAGAGCGCGCAGGTCACGCACCTGGCCGGCGGCCTGCCGGCGAATCTCTGCATCGCTGATTTTCACAGCGGCGGTGTTGGTCATGCTGCAACCTCCGTTTTCGGCAGCAGCAAGTAGGCCCGCAGCTGCTCCATAGCGTCGAAGTGCCCTCGGCACACGATGGCGAGATAGCCCTGATCATTTAGGCGCCGGATACACGCCTGCTGACTGGGCGAGACGGGCGCGGGGTCAACCGTCGCCTTGAATTCGATGTACATGCCGAAATAGCCGCCCCGGGCCATCGGCAGCACCAGATCAGGGATGCCGGCCTTCACGCCCTGGTCCTTCAGCTTTTCAGCAACCTTCTTGTGCCTGTGGCCGCCATTCGGTACGTGGTAGATCAGCTCGAATACGTCCGGGTAGCGAAGCGCGATTTCTTCCATCAACGCGGCCTGCTCTGGGCCTTCCCGGTCTACAGGCTTCGCCCGAGGCTTCTTGGCCCGTACAGGCTTCATGATCGCCGGCTTCACTGTTCAGCCCTCCCCAGCTGGGCTTGGATCTTCGCCAGGGCTTCAGGTGAGACGAACGCCCGGCCGCCCAACATGATCATCGTGTCGCAAGGGACTTCCTTCGCACGCTTCCGGTAACGAAGGGCCGGAGCGTTCTTCCAGTGGCACCACTTCCGCTCTGTCTGCCAGCGAACGGTTTTCGTCCTTGGCAGGTGCTCGCTGACATAGATCGGGATGCCGCTGAACATCATGGCTGGACTGATCATGCGGCCACCTTCCCTTCGCTCACGAGGATGGCGAGCGTTCGCACTACGCCTTCCAGGTGCATCAACCGCAGCTCTTCGTGGCTGAACGTGGTCTTCCTGCGCGAATCGACAGCGTCATGGCACGCGCTGCAAGACCAGGCGCCCTGCAGGTCGTTCGGCTTGATACCCGCGCCGCAGGTGCCGGCCAGGCGGTAGTGCGCCAGAACGGTGGTTTCCGGGTTTCCGTTGCACACGCCAGGAATGCGTACCTGGCACTCCCGGCCGCGCGCGGCCTTAGTCAATTTGGTCTGCCGCATGGTCAGAACTCCTCCTTGCCACGGTGAGATTCCCACTCGAAGGGCACCACCACTCCGCCACCCTCGCGCAAGCGGTCGTAACACCGCTCGCCCATGGCGTGGCGCAGCTGGCTGGCCTCCAGATTGGAGATCACCACAGTGGGGCGCATCTGCTCATAGCGCCCGTTGATGATCGAAAACAGGGTTGTCAGCTCAAACTCACTCGGCTGCTCTTTGCTGACGCCTACCTCGTCGAGCACCAGCAGCGACGGCTCGATCAGGCTGGACAGGATGTCGGCCTCGGACTGTTCGCTTTGGCGGACGTAAGTGGCGCGGATGGACTGCAGAATCGCGCCCACCGTGCGGTACACGGCGGTGGCAGAGGTGTTGCGCATCAGCTCGTTGGCCATGCCGGCACCCAGGTGGGTCTTGCCGGTGCCGACCTTGCCCAGCAGCATCAGGCAACGCCCGGTACGCTCGATCTCCTCGAACGCGGCCACGTAGCGCGTGCAGTAGGCTAGGGCCTTGCGCTGGCCTTCGTGCTCTACGCGGTAGTTGGCCAGGGTCCGCTCGGCGAATCGCTTCGGGATCAGCGCTGAACCCAACTTGCGGGTCATGGCCTCGCGCTTCAGGCGGGCTTCCTCGGTCTGCTGCTTGGCCTGGCGCTCGGCAATGGCGGCCTTCTCGCACTCTGGGCAGCGCCCGACGATCTCGCGCCCCATGAGCATGGTCACGCGCTGCTCGAAGTCGCCGTGATGCTCGCAGTGCGCAGGTTGGACGCGGAAGCCGGCGGCGTTTCGCACGTCGGACATGGTGATCACCGATTCAGATCGCATAGGTACCGTCCTCCCGCGAGGCCAGGCCAGCGGTGTAATCGCGGTCGTTGAAGCCGTGGTGGCGGCTATGGTGTTTGGCTTGGGGCGCCGGCTGGGCGCCGATCCGCTTGGTGATCCAATCCACCTCGAAACCCTGCCAGCCGTTCTCGACAGCGATCGCCAGGGCCTGGTCCGGCTGCACGCCGAAGGCCTTGCACTGCTCGAGCTTGGAATTCAGGGTCGACCAGACTCGGGCGGTCAACGGAGCGCGCTTGGCTTTGCGGACGGCAAGGTAATCAGCGATCAGCGCCTCGCTCAGGTCGTGCGGGTTGTCGGCCAGCATCGCTACCTTGCCGAAGGGAGCCTTGCGCTCAGCCTTCACCGGGGACTGCCCAGATTCACTGGGGGGGCATGTAACATCTTCCGAAGGAAGATTTACATAGGGGGTTTCTTTCTTAGAATAAAGAAGGGAGCCGGCGGTTTTGGTCTGTTTCGACTCTTCGCCGATTCGGACCACTTCAGCCGAATTGGCTGTTTTGGTCTGTTTCGGATCATTCACGTATACCCAGTCTTTCGGGTCATTCACGCCGATGTCGCCCCGGGCACCACCTTCACGGAACAGCACGCGACGGCGCAACAGGCTGGAAACGGCCTTTGACACGGTGTCAGGGTGAGCGTGGATAGCTTTCGCAATGTCGGTGGCCGGGATGCGCTGGGCACCAGCCCCAAAGTTGATGGTGGCCTTGGCCACGTACAGCACAATCTTCATCTCCCGAGCGGAAAGATCGATAGCCAGCAGGCCATCCATGAGCTGGTTGTCCATCCGGGTGAACCCCCTGGACTTGTCAAGTGGGACGATGTTTGTCATGCTTAAACCCGTTATGAAGCTGTAGAGAAAGCCGCCCTGCCAGGCGGTTTTTTTTCGTCTGCGATTCAGGTACTGGATGAATCAGCAGGTGTTTCGATCATCTACTGGCTCAGTGCCAGATCAGTAATGATTCAAATATCAGGCTGCTTCTGGGTCGCGAGCCGTTGGCGGGAAGACATCGTCAAGGCTGCACTCGGCGCCTAGCCCGTTCAGCGCAGTGACAATCTTCCGGGCCGCATCCAGGCCGACACACCGTCGCCCGGCCTCGTAGTTGGCCAGACGCGACTGGTTCCAGCGGAGCTCCCGGCATAGCCGGGCTTGGCTAATCCCCGCAGCTACCCGGATCTTGCGAACGTTGTTCATTCGGGGTTCCTCAATGACTAGCACTCAGGATAAACACGCATCGTGTTAATATCAATCACAATAAGTGAAAGCCGTGTATTTCATTTCGTGATGAAATCCCGCGCATGAATGAATCACTGAGCCAGCGCATTAAGCGCTTGAGAAAAGCGACGGGAATGTCCCAGGCCCAGCTGGCAGATGCTTGCGGCTGGAAATCGCAGTCACGCGTCGGAAACTATGAAGCCGGTACGCGAGAGCCAACGCTGGCGGATATTGCCGCTATGGCAGCTGCCCTTGGAGTCGACCAATCCGAGCTACTCCTGAACTCTGCGGCAGTGACCGAGGTTTCGGCGCCAGCCCGGAGTACGACTGATCTTGTCAGGCAGATGCTCGCAAAGAGCGGCAAAGGCATTCCGGAAGAGGCCCGTCAGCGCCTCCTTGCTGCGGCTGAGGAGCCGAGCGCCAGCAGTGCCGTCGCGGCTAACTTCGTTCGCCCAGGCCTCGTGGGCGATGAGGTGTGGATTGCTCACTACGACGTGCGCGGAGCAATGGGCGATGGCGAAGTAGCTCACGACTTCCCTGAAATGCTGCAGGACATCCGCGTCAGCCCTACTCACCTGCGAGAGATGGGGGTCGAGTTCAAAGAGCACTTCCACCTGAAGCTCATTACGGGTGTCGGTCAGTCCATGGCCCCGACCATCAAGAGCCGCGACCCGTTGGTCGTTGACATCAGCATCCGTGAGTTCGTGGGCGACGGGATCTACTACTTCTCCCATCAGGGTCATCAGTACATCAAGCGTCTGCAGAAGAAGGGCCGCAACCACTTCAAGATGATTTCGGACAACACCAATCATCCGCCTGAGGACATCCGAGTTGATGAGACCTACATCCAGGCCCGAGTGCTGCTGGTGTGGAATGCGCACCTGGTGTGAATCATCCGCGAGCGGGGATTATCGGCAAGGATTTGGCGAGCTGGCAGCTTTAATTGTTGGCTCCATTAGCAAGGAAACTATATGTCGCGACTGATTTTGGCTGTATTTGGCTTTGCTTTGATTCCTGCGGTTTCTGTGGCCGCAACGCTACACGTGCCATCCGACCCCAAGGCTGCCTATACGATCTTGGCCCGGGATACCTCTGGCAATGAGCGTACGATCACGACGAAGCGCGTCGGATCGAGTGGCACGTCCTATTCTCGACGCCTGTACAACTGCGCAGATCGCACAGTGAAGTACCTCGGCAGCGGTGAAACCCTGGAGCAAATGAAGGCGTCTCAGCCTGATCCCCGAATGGGACCCATTGTGAGTGGTTCGATTGCCGATTACGTCGGCGCAGAAGCTTGCCGATAGACTGAGGCCTTCCCATGCCCCTAACCAAGCCTAACCAACAGCTGCGCCGAGACCTGAAGGATGCTGCTTTTGCCTTGGAAAGCGCCGCACTGGAGATCTTCCACAAGGCTCAAGGCGGTGAGGAAGACCAGTTCCTGGAGGCGATGAAGCGTGTCGGGAAGCTGCATGAGCTTGCCGATCGGTTGGTAGGGTATGGGGATGAGGTGAAGGCGGGGCGGATCATTCGGGCAAAGGAATAGATCCGGCAGATGCGAAGTTTCGACGGGAAGGTGCCTACATCTAGGTCCGGGTTCTGCTGGTGTGGAATGCTCACTTGATGTGATAGTTTGGCTGCGAAGAGTGAGTCAAGGGGAGCGCCCACTCTGCGGAACGCCGGAAATCCAAGAAGAGTCAGGCCGTTGCCAGTCTCCGAAAAACTGCGCCGCGGATGTGCATAAATTCATTCAGCTCTTCTGAAACACCCTTTTGCCCATAGAATCGGCCAGAGTCAACACCATAGTCAACGGTCAACTGAAGACGCTTCCGGAGATCTGCCACATAGACAGGATCATATTCTTCCCGTCCGTGTTTACCCTTCTTTAAAATCCTTGTAACGATTTCCCCTTCCTTGAGGACATCCACTAATCCGTTCCGCTCCGAGAGCTCAAAGTCAAACCTTCCCAGTTTTTCTCGCAAATCACTGAAAGAAAGATACTTGTCGGATTTCATGATTTTTCGTGAATTCCGAAGAAGCCAGTCGACTATTACTGAAATTTCATCTTCACGCTTTTCTGCTATTTCATGAGCTGCAATTTGCCGAGTAAACTCAAACATATCGTCATCATTGCAGCGATCAACCCAAATATTGTTTTCACCTAGATAATATAGCGCGCTCAGGAGAGCGGTTCGCTTATTACCGTTATGAAAGCAATGATTTGCGATGATCCCATGGAAGATCGCGGCCCCCTTTTCGTACTCCGTTTCATAGGCATCTCTGCCATGAACTGTTTGAAAAGGTCTGGCGCATGCTGATTCAAGCAGATTGTAGTCCTTAACTCCAGAGGGTTCTAAAGGGTCATCCGAATCCGCAAAGTGATCAACCAAATACAGGTGGATACTTTCTACCAACTCCCTGTCCATCTTCCCCTCGGAAAAGCTTTAGAGCTTTGAAAATTTAGATTTGAGTGTTTCGTTATTGTAATACGCGTCAGCAGCCAGCTCGTCGAGCTGAGAAACGTCAAACTTTACACTCCAGTGCTTAAGCCAGCAGGAGAAATCATCAATGTCAAAAGTGTGCTTGGCAAGCCCCTCAAACATCTCAACCACTTGCTCCCATGGCGCCTTAAGCATCACTCCATTAATTAGCAAAAACACCATCACGGCCGCAGCCGCAGTTCTTTTATTAGCATTAAAAAATGGATGATTTTGGACCAACGCTTCGGAAAAAACTGCACCCAGTACAAAAATATCGCTGACGCCAGCGTAATTTTGATACTGAATAGCTCGATATTGAGCGGATGAGAGCCCTGAAAGATTCAGGACCCCCACTGGCTCCATCGGAGTTTGAGCATCAATCAAATTATGATTGAGCGACGCTATGTCTGATTCACTTAGCCATTGAATTACATTTGCAGATCCAGCCATATCAAACTTTCGCCAATTCTTCAAAGGCACGTTCGTATTGCGCAAATATAATCAAGAACGCGTTGTTAACCTGCTTCGTGTGGGCAGAATAGCTTCTTCTACTGACCACAGCGCTCACGTTTCCATTTTTCGCGTTTGGACGAATTGCCCCTGGTTTAGTGTGTGCCATAGCTATCTCCAGCATGTGAGCCTTCTCCTTAAGTCTGTAGCTTAGGCCGATCTTGGCCTAGTTTCCTGCGGCTTCACGGACATGCTTCGTTCTGTGCAAGCAATCTCACGCGCTCACACGCACGTCTTATATCCTCAACCGTATCGTCTTGACAGTGGTTTCGCTGCGTTTTATCAAAAATATTTTTTGTCAAGGCAGCAAGGCTGTACATCAAACCAGTATTACGATCTCTAGAGACGATCAGAAAGGCGCCTCTTCCTCCACCACCTCCTCCTCCCAGTCCTTCTCCACGACCAGGTCGTCGCGATCCTCGGCGCTCTGCGGCTCCCACCGAACCGTCACGCTCTCGTCGTCGTTGAAAGTCAGGTCTAGCTCTGGCGTTTCGGTTAACAGCCCCATCACCTCCTCCCACTCCATGTCTCCATCCGTGTCCAGGCGATGGATTGTCACCCACCGCTGAGACTGTGCAATGGGGTGATTGATCATCGACGAAATCCGCAGCCCGAGCCGCTCTACCCCGCTCATCTCTTGGCGTCCTTGTGGTGCCGTCTTCTTCTGCTTGGACATAAGCTATCTCCTTTACTGTATATCCATCCAGCTATTGCAATGAGCTTACATCACGCCTCGTGAAACGTGAACCCGCCTCGTAGGGAAAATCCCCAACACAACCTCAGGCAAAATAAATCACACATTGTGTTGACATAAAAAACACGATGCGTGATATTTGCCTCAACACGCAGCCACTCACCAGGGACTGCCGAGGCCCTCACCGGCCACCGCTCTTTACACAACCAGACGTGACCACCTCGACGCACCCAGGCCATTACCTGGGTCGGGACAAGCTAAGTCGTCGACCACGCAGCCTCTGGATAGCTGCCGGACCTCAGGCATTGAGGGACGCCTAACCATGCAAGCCAGCCGGGAAGAACACCGAACACGAAATGTGTGACCCGGCCAGGTGGGGATACCGCGGCGCCGCGCATGGTGCGGACAACAGATTTCACTGACTGGCCTTGGCGACAGGGCCAGGCGGGAAATCAACCGATAGCGGAGCATGTAGAGATGACCACGATTATCCAAGACCGCTTCGATAGCGGTGCCCAAGTGAGCCTGGAGATGGACAAGAGCGAGGGCGAGCTGTTCGTCTTCCACTGCCCGGCAGGCCAAGGCTGCAAGGTCAGCAAATGGCCGCTGGATAGCTATCACATGCCCATCGCGATGGCTCATTACGAGCAATGTCTCGAGCTGGAACGGGCTGCCTTTGAAGCCTGCTCCACGTCAGCCTGAAGTTAACTGCCCGACGCCCTGCTACCCATCGCAGGCTGCATCGGTGTGTGATCTGAGTACCGTCACCCAGCGCGAGAGCAATGGGCGACAAACGTCATGCAGATCACACCCCGATGCAGTTTTCACCAGTTTAAAGCGCATCACCGTAAGCCTTATCCAAGTTAAGGCTCACCGCAGTAAAGATTAATCGACGTACACGCAGGCGAATCCGGGGCCTACCCGGCCAGACCAGATGCATGTGAGGTAGCGCTCACCGCCTGCACCCCTTCCCTTCACATACGACCGCATTGGCAGGCGCCAGGCCACCTTCACGGTGGGTCTGGTCACCCGCGCTTGGCGCCTGACCAATGCGGTTGCTGAGGACAATCATGGAAACGATCACTTGCGGCTCATGGATTGGCCAGCTCGGCAAGGCGCTGGCTCCCCGTGAGCTCGAAGCACTGCTGTGGGTGGCTCAAGGCCTCACTACGAAGGAAATCGCCCGCCAGATGGCGGTCAGCCCGGGCACCGTGGCCAACCGGATCGAGGCAGCGCTGTTCAAGCTGGAAGCCGGCCGGCGCATCGAGGCGGTCACTAAGGCCATGCGCCAACAGCTCATCAGCCCGCTCTGCATCGCCCTCGCCTGCCTCATCGCCATGCATGCGGTGATCAACGACAGCGACCCCATGCGCCGAGACCGCCGCGCGCCAGAGCGCCGCACCGCCCAAGTTCGAATCGTTCGCAAGGCCGAGGCCTTCGAGCTCCACGCCTGATCACAATGAGGAATACCACCATGCAAACAGCCATTGAACAGAGCAAGGCCGGGCTCGAAACGCTCCGCCAGGAAGTCATCACCGCTACCGAGGCATTCCACGCCAAGTCGCGTTTCACCGTAACCAAGGCCGGGAACGGCTGGATGGTGGTCTCGTCCCGCGACAATCGGGTCTACGGCCGCAACACCAGCTATCCACAGGCAGTTCGCTATGCGGAAAGTCTGGAGCGCGCCATCGAGGCGAAAGCCCTGCCTGTTGTTGCCCTGGTGAGGGCCCGCCAGGTCGGCGAGAGCGCGACGCGCTGGTGCTCACTCATGGCCCTGCTGTTCATCGTTGCGGCAGCGGTTGCTCAGTCATGAGTCGCGGGGTCAACAAGGTCATCTTGGTCGGAACCTGCGGCCAAGACCCGGACGTGCGCTACTTGCCGAACGGCAACGCCGTAACCAACCTGAGCCTGGCCACCAGCGAGCAGTGGACTGACAAACAGTCGGGGCAGAAGGTCGAGCGCACCGAGTGGCACCGTGTTTCGCTGTTTGGCAAGGTCGCGGAGATCGCCGGCGAATATCTGCGCAAGGGCTCGCAGTGCTACATCGAAGGCAAGCTGCAAACTCGCGAGTGGGAGAAGGACGGCATCAAGCGCTACAGCACTGAGGTGCACGTCGACATGCGCGGAACGATGCAGCTGCTCGGCAGCCGGCCGCAGGGTCAGCAGCCCGGGCAAGTGCCAGATCGGCAGCCGCAGCAGCGCCGGCCAACGCCTCAGCAGCAGAACCAGCAGGCCGCGCCGCCGGATCACGACAGCTTTGACGACGACATCCCGTTCGCCCCGCTCCACTACCTCGCCGGCGCGTAGAGATGAAGCGCCGGCAGCGTGTTCACCCACCCGCGTACTACCTCGGCCGCGCCTGCCGCGACAACAGCCAGTCACGCGATGCCCAACCTTACGACTGGCTAACGGTGAACTGCGGTTGGTGGCTTGCCGGCTGGCATGACCGAGACATGGAGCTTTCCGCTTGAAACGCATCACCGCGCGCGTCCGCCACGGCCGGCGCCAGCAGCACATCAATCTGCCGCCCAGCGGCTTGGGAGGTATCAGCAATGGCGAAGACGCCAACCCAGCGCAAGCAAGAACAGCGCGAGCGGGACAAGCTGACGAAGGAAGAGCGCGAAGCCCTTTTGCTGTCACGCCGCATTGTCACGGACCTCTATCACAACACGGACAACGCACTTAAACGCTCGATGGCCCGCGCCGGGATCGAGGAAGAGCAGGACCTGATTTCGCGCCTCATCCACGGCGCCGATCGCCTCACGGACAAGCAGCTCGAAAGGCTGATTCGCACAACGTGACATGTCGCCGTGACAGGCGATCCAGACAAAACAGACTCATTGCCACCATGCCGCATGCCGGCCACGGAGAATCACCCATGCCCATTCGCCACGCAGTGATGCACTTTATCGACAAGAAGCCGGACGGCAGCCCAGCGGTCCTGCACCTGGCCAGTTCGGAGCTTCCGGACAGCTCCGCTATCCAAAACCTGCTTTGCGACGTTAATGGCACCTACAACGCCAAGACCGGAAAGGGCTGGGGCTTCTTCCACCCCGCGTCCGGCGCCTATCCACTCAGCGGGTGGCTGGGCAAGGTCATGATCGACGAAATAGCGTTCCTCGACTTCACCAGGACCGGAGCGGAGCACTTAACGAAGCTGATGGAGGAGTTGAACCTGTCTGTCGGTGGTCACGTTCTGTTCGCACTCTACACCCAGGGCATGACTGACTACCTGATGATCGCAATCCTTCAACAGGTTGATACGGTAGCCGTTGCCCATGACCTGACCGTTGCCACATCCCGCCAGATCGACACCCGAACATTGCACTTCGCCGCTCGAATCAACCTGAGCGAGTGGAAGAACAACCCGGCGTCGCGGCAGTACGTTTCCTTCATCAAGCCGAAGGGCGGTCGCAAGTCTACCGCCTACTTCCGCGACTTCATTGGAGCGCAGGAAGGAGTCGACGCCCCGGGCGAAACCCGCACCCTGCTCAAGGCCTTCGCCGACTTCGTGAAGGCCGAGGATCTGGCAGACGACACCGCCAGCGAGAAAAGCCACAACCTGGTGGCCTACGCACAGGCACAAGGAAAGATCGACGAGCCTATCAGCCTGGACGAACTATCTGAGTTGATGAACGAGGACAGCCCCAAGACCTTCGCCGAATTTATCCGGGCAGGGGAATACGGGATCTCCGAGTGCTTCGCAGCCGACAAGCGCACCCTCAACCAGTACCGACGCTACACCGGGCGCGCCGAAGGGATGTCAATCAGCTTCGAGGCCCATCTGCTCGGCAAGCGCGTCGAGTTCGACCAGGACAGCGCCAGCCTCACCATTAAGAACCTACCGACTCAGCTGATTGACCAGCTCAAGCGTTCATCTGCTGCCTGATATCAGCTCAGGTTGGGGGCCGGCAAGCTCTTCATAGGCAGCAGGAACAGCTACCCGCAGTACGCCGCTAAGACATAGAGCCTTGAGTTGTTCTTCGGCGCCACGCATAGCGTCGGCGCTGGTTCGCAAATTCTGGGTGGTTGGTATTTGTTTTGACCTGTACGCGGAGCCCGCCTTAACACGAACATTAGCCTCGCCCTGCCAGGGGCCTTCGCCGAGTGAAGTTGCAGACAGGAAGTAATGAACCCCGGCGAACACGCTATCGAATTTCATCCCCTTGCCCTCGCTATGCGGTCTTGATGGTTCTTCGTCATACCGCACCATCAAAGAAAACTCAACCATGCCGCATCCGGCCACGGAGGGCGGCGCATGCATGGAGAAAGCCATGAGCCAATTCTACCTTCAGGACAGTCGGAGCCATGTCGGTGACGGCCTCATGTTCTGGGCCCTGGGCGGCGGGTACACCACCAGCCTCGACAAGGCCGAGGTTTTCACGCAAGAGCAGGCCTGCAGCCATCGCGATACCGACATCCCTGGGCCAAAAGACTACGTTGACGCCCGCGCACACGTTGGCGTCGATCATCAGTACATCAGCCTGGATGAAGCCCGCGACCACCTGACCCCGGGATGCACTGTTGTCCTGCAGATCCCTGGGCACTGGAACGGGAACGACATTGCCTTGGCCAGGTGGCCAATAGGCCACACCTTCCGATTCGAGAAGGCACATCACCTCACCTTCGAGGCTGCCAAAGCGATCGGCAACACTCCAGAGGAAGCGGTGATCTGGCCCTTGTCTTACCTTGAGGCCAAGGCCAGGCGCCTGGTGCATAAGCGGGACGTGAATATCAAAGAAGCCCTCCGTGGCACCGGCATTGAGATAGCGAAGCCGCGGAAGCAGCGCAAGCCCTGTGACCGACCGCTCAACTGCCATGGCTGCGGACGCTTCATCAGCTGGGACGGCCGATTCCTCAACGACTGCCAGAACTGCGGCGCGAACAACTGCCCGTGACCCTCCGGCGCTACCCGCCCGCCTCAGTCGACTGAGCGGGCGTCAACACAAGTTGCAACGCATTCGACGATCGCCGTGAAGCTACCGGTGAAGCTGTGCCGCAGCTCTCGCGGCATGTCGTAGGAAAAGTGGATCAGCCAGGAACCGTCGCCCAATAGCACAGCCTCCCGACGATACTTAGCAACCTGATCCTCATCAATTCCGAGAACTGCTGCGACTTCCTGGTTTGTTGGCTCGCGGTCCATCGGGGATTCAACTCGCTGGTCTGGAATCACAAGCAATAGACCAAACGACATCAAATTGCCACTAATAAACGCCACCCCGGCGAGGGCGGCGCCTGCACGCAAGGACCACAACATGACCTGTATGACCTCCCTCGCCCTGCCCTTCGAAAAGGAGCTGGTCGTCGATCTCTTCGCCGGCGGAGGCGGCGCCAGCAGCGGAATCGCTGAGGCGTACCGCGAACCGGATGTGGCGGTGAACCACAACCCGATCGCCCTGGCTGTGCACCGCGCCAACCACCAGCAGACCGAGCACTACGTTGCAGACGTGTTCGAAGTCGATCCGATCCTGGCAACGAAGGGGCAGCCGGTCGGCATCTTGTGGGCTTCGCCCGACTGCCGGCACCACAGCAAGGCCAAGGGCGGGAAACCCCGTGACCGCAAGATTCGCGGCCTCGCATGGGTGATCATTCGCTGGGCATACCAGACTCGTCCGCGACTGATCTTCCTTGAAAACGTGGAAGAGTTCGCCGACTGGGGGCCGCTCGACGATGAGGGCAAGCCGGTCAAAGCCGAAAAGGGCCGGACATTCCAAGCGTTCGTGAACGTCCTGGGCAAGGGGATTCCAGAGGATCACCCAGACCTGCCTGAGATCTTGGCCGAAATCGGCGACCACGTACCCAAGGAAGCACTGGTGCGAGGCCTTCGCTACAACTTCGAGCACCAGGTGCGCGTCGCGGCCGATCAGGGCGCGCCAACGATCCGCAAGCGCCTTTACGGCATCGCGCGGCGCGATGGCAAGCCCATCGTCTGGCCGGCACCGACACACCACAAGAACCCGGGCAAGGGTCAGAAAGCCTGGCGATCCGCCGCCGAATGCATCGACTGGGAACTGCAGGGCCGCACGATCTTCCGGGACGACGCTCTGGTCGAAAACACAATGAACCGTATCGCCAAAGGCCTGTGGCGGCACACCCTGGCCTGCAACGACCCGTTCATAGTCCCGCTGCGCGGAACCTCGAAGTCGCACACCAGCACGCACAGCGTCGGTGAGCCAGCCTCGACCATCAGCGGTGGCGGTACCCATCACGCCCTGGTTCAGCCGACGATGGCGATGGCGGGATGCCTTACTGAGCATGCGAATGGGTCGACCCAGCGCACTTTCGACACTCTTGAGCCACTGCGAACCCAAGTTGCTCAAGTCAAGGGAGGCCACTTTGCGTTGGTCGGCGCGCATCTGACACACCTGACGCACCATGGCGATCGATCAGGCTACCCTGCCACGGACCCTGCCATGACGGTGACAGGCGCCAATCGCGGCGAGCAGGCACTGGTTTCGGCCTCCCTGGTAACGTTACGCAAAGGCTGCGTGGGTGCTGCCGCAAACGGCCCTCTCAGCTGCATCACGCAAAACAGCGGTCACCACGCTGTTGCATCCGCCCACTTGGAGCAGGCCAACGGCGGCTTCTACAAGGGCGACGGCCGTGCAGCGGACGATCCGTTCTCGACCGTCCTGGGCAAAGGCTCAAATCAGCGTCTGGTCACTGCCTACATGGTGAAGTACTACGGTGCCGAGAAGGACGGGATCTCACTTCGTGAGCCGGTCCACACGATCCCGTCGAAGGATCGCATGGCTGTGGTCGAAGTCGTCCAGTTGCACAGCCACACGCTGACAGATGAGCAACTGGCCGGTGCCCGCAAGTGCGCGGCGTTCCTCCGAAAATACCTGCCGCAGCACTTCACCGAGCACGCCGATATCGTCATGGTCGGTGACTACGTGCTGATCGACATTACCCTGCGCATGCTGCAACCGCACGAGCTGAAACGCGCCCAAGGCTTCCGACCGGACTACATCATCGACCGAGGCCTGTTCCTCGATGAAGTGACCGGCCAGCTGCACTGGAAAGCCATCAGCAAGACTGACCAGGTGAAGCTGCTGGGCAACAGTGTCTGCAAGGACGAAGCCCGGGCCCTTGTCGCGGCGAACGCATCCGACCTCATCGAACTCTACCAGCGCCTGGCGGCCTGACGTTGCCAGCAGGAGACACCCATGCCCACAGAAAACCGATCCAGCACCATCGAGCAGCATGACCATATCGAGGGGATCATCGATATGGTAAGCGTGCCGCGCGAGTGGCTTAACAGCGTCGCCCTTCTGCAGATGCCGCTCGACGAACTTCAGGAACAAGCCATCCAGCATCTTTGCGAGCCCTGCAATGAGCCAGCCCCGCAGCCCCACCCCGAGCCTATAGCCTGGATGGTTGGTACTGCCTTCTGGTGGACCAATGAAGAGGCAGAGCGGGATGTGGCAGCGACTGGGCTGCCGATTGTGGGCCTGGGACCGATGTCCGGCTTAGCGCCTGCCGAGCAGAACCAGGGCCAGCCCTATGGCTGGGCTCACGACGACGGCAAGGAGTTCACCACTCATGCCGATTATGCGAGCGACTTGCAGAGAGAGGGCATTCAGATGATACCCCTCTACACCCGCGCCGATTCTGGGGAGGTTGAGCGGCTGCGCGAAGCACTGAAGCTGGAGCAGGAAGCCACCACAAAGTGGCAAGAAACGGCCGTAACCTTGGGCGCCCAGCTGGCCGAACAGGGTGACGCTTCGCGCAATGCCTTGGAAGTCCTGCGTCGAATCATCGAATCGAAGTCGGCTGGGGTTCAGTACGCTGCCGCTGTGGCGGCTTGCCACCAACTCAACGCCGCCCTATCCGCCAGCGCAGAGCCGAGCGTGCCAGGCAAACAAGGTGCGCCACTTGGAGCAGTGCGGGCGCCTGAGATCCAAGACTTGCTGGATCGAGCAGCCACCGCCATTGGGCAATACGGCGATTCATTGCTCGGCCGCGGCCAACGTGAAGATAGCGTCGACCTCCTTGATCTAGAGCGCGAGGTCCGAGACCTGGAGCAACAATTCAAAGGCGCCTTCGCTCAGCCCAGCACGTAGAGCACATTTGTACTCCACCCAGCTGTAACCCCTCGCCCCTCTATTTCGAGCAGGCCGCGTGCTTGTCCGTTGCAGCCAGGCCCTCGGTGGCGATTCGGCGAGCACGCCCCACGCCCCACGCTAATGCCCTGGTCATCGACTCGCCTGGACGAGAGTCGAACGCCTCTTCGTGGAGGGGAGCTCCACCCGCCGCATAAACGCCGAGGAACATCTGCGTGTTGCCCGTGCGCGACAGTCGCACTTGGACATCTATGAACGTTCCATCGTCGAGTGTTTCGTCATGAGTCCTATGGTGAAGCGTCGGGTCAGCCCAAGACCAAAAAACATCACCGCGAATTCTCATGCCGTCCTCCTTCGACTTCAGTTGTATGCATCAACCCACCATAGCCAAACCGAAGCGGTTCGCAACCCCACCTGCCTGTTTCGTGATCTGAATCAGACTATTGGCCATCACCAATGCTCCTAACCCCTCTCCCCTCTATTCACTGCCGCGATATGGCGGCCAAGGATCTGCCGTGGGCAAAACAATCATCCTGACCGGCAAGGCAGTCGTGAACTTCCGCAAGGTCATGAAAAACGTACCTGACGATGAGGTGCAGGACCTGGTGAGCATGAACGACACCCGGGAAGACCAGATCACCGAAGACGACCTACTCGACATCGAGTGGATTCATGACGACGTGACGATCAAGGTGAAGGAATGACCCGCCTCGTCCTCTGTCTCCTGCTGCTGGCCACTGGCGCCAGCGCAGATCCGTTGCCCCATGGAGTGCGCGTATTCCATGACGATGAGCGCGGCGCTACCTGTTGGCTCTACGGCTTCAGCTCGCCAGGCGGCATCAGCTGCATTCCCGACAGCCAGCTGCAGGCCGGCAACCAGCGCCAGCTCTCCCCGCACGAAACACAACCCGAACCTACACCCGCACTGGCGCCTGGGCGCTGGATTGATGAGAGGTATCAGCTGTGAGCGAAGATTTCGAGAAAGCCAAGGCCTGGCGCCAAGGGCTGAAGGCCGGAGCCGGCGTGGTGATCACTGAGAAAGGTATTGGTCGACGCAAGAGCATCACTACGGTTGAACGCGTTACAGCTACCCAGATCATCGTCAGTGACCGTGGGCGCCGATTCAACAAGCAATACGGGCGAGAGATCGGAGCTAGCTACGGACCGACCATCACCCCGATCACTGGCAAGGATAGCGCGGAAATTCGCGCTGATAAGAACCGCTCAGATTTCAATACTCTTACCTACAGAACTGAAAGGCTGACTGACGAAGAAATTGCCGTGATGCTTGATGCGGTTAGCGCTCTTCGCGCAAGCAATAAGCAGGTGACTCCATGACCGACCTGATCGAAGTGACTACGGCGGAGCTGGTCGGTGAGGCGCTGGGATGGGCTGTCGGCAAGGCCGAAGGGCTGGATGTGTACCTGGAACCTCCCGGGTACAACGGCGTGCCATGGCGGGTGTTCGCCCGGTACCGGGGCCAGGCCATCGAGCACACCAAGCGCTATAACCCATGGGAGGACTGGTCCCTGGCCGGCGCCCTGCAAGACAAGTACGTGCGCTTGCTAGAGCGTAGCGCGGACGGCGAGAGTGTTGCCATCACGTGGCGGCCTGGCTCGTGCCGTGAGGGTGAAGGCTGGGGGGATACGACGCCAGTAGCGGTGGGCCGGTCCATCGTCGAACTCATCCGCGGCGATACCGTCCAGGTGCCGAAGGAGCTGATGCCATGATCCTGCCCCTGATGTACATGGCCTACCTGATATACAGGGGGCCGCGATGAGTGCTGCAGCTAAAGTGCTCGACCCTTGCAGCGCCAGCCGCATGATGTGGTTCGACAAAGAAGACCAGCGCGCCCTGTTCGGTGACATCCGCGACGAAGAGCACCTGCTCTGCGACGGCCGGGTGCTGAAGGTTGAGCCCGATGTGCTGATGGACTTCCGTAGCCTGCCCTTCGAGGCCTCAACCTTCCGCCTGGTCGTGTTCGATCCGCCGCACCTAACCCGGGCCGGCGTCGATAGCTGGATGCGCGCCAAGTACGGACTGCTGACCAGCGACTGGCGGGAGGACATCCGCCAGGGCTTCGCCGAGTGCTTCCGCGTACTGAAGCCCGAGGGAATCCTGATCTTCAAGTGGAACGAAACCCAGGTGCTGGTCAGCGAGCTGTTGGCCCTCACCGATGAGAAGCCCCTGTTCGGCCACAAGTCCGGCAAGCGCGAAAAGACGCACTGGATCACCTTCATGAAACGCCCGGCAGCCTAACCCCTCCCCCTACAACGCAAGCTCGCAGACATGCGCGGGCGAGGCACGTGTCGAGCCTGCGCCAGCAGCCTGACCACCAACCTGCCGCCACCGGCGGCGTGGAGAACAACATGAATACCGCCTTCCTGCTGATGGCCCAGTACAACGGCCAGGCCATCATCCCAATCGACCTGGTCTGCAAGGACTACTTCGATATCACCCCAACCAAGCTCAAGGCCAAGGTGGCCCGGGGCGAAATCAACTTGCCGCTGGTGTGGATGGAGCCCAGCCAGAAAGGCGCACGCGGTGTGCACCTGACGGACCTGGCCGCCTACATCGACAACCAGCGCGAGAAGGCTAAAGCCGAGCAGGACAAGCTCATGGGTCGCGGCCTCAGGCGTGTCTCTTGACCCTCTTTTGGGCCTCGATAACGGGGCCCGTTACAACCTCTTCCAGCATCTCCCACCCCTCATAGGGGTCTCCCTTCCCCCGCAGGTGCGTATAGCGCCGCATCGAGTTCCAATCCCGGTGGCCCGACACGCTGGCCACGCGCGGAATATCCCACCCTTTTTCGAACAGACGGCTTACGCCATCGTGGCGCAGGTCGTGGAAGTGAAGGTCTTCAATCTGAAGGAAATGACAGGCCCTGGTGAAGGACGCCGATATCGACCTGGAGTTGTACGGAAACACCTCGTCGGCAACCTTTGGCATGGACTGCAAAATGCGCCATGCCTCGTCGGGCATGTGGCACCACACGTCGTTGCCGTACTTCTGGCCCGGGTTCTTCATGTCGGTGATCAGCGCCGATTGCTCCTGGTCATCGAGCGCAGCCCAGCGAATCCGGGTGATCTCTTCCTGGCGCCGGGTGGAGAACAGCGCGAAGACCACCACCCGCACCATGTCGATCTCTTGGCGCCTGGCATCGCGCACCTTCTGGAAGTACTTGATCAGCTTTTCGAGTTCATCCTTGGTCGGTCGGCGGTTGCGCTCAACGCTTTTGGTCACGGCGCCCAGCTTCTTTAATACGCGCCGGGCGTCAGGCATGGCCAGCGGATCAACCTCATAGCCCCAGGCCGGCCTGGCCACGGACAGTACGGCACCGAGGTGCGCCAGATCATTGCCGACCGTCTGTGGCTGGATGCCGTCCTTCTCGATCCGGTCCATGGCGTAGTCAACCAGCTTCTGGCTGGTCAGGTCTTGGTCTGCAACCTCGCCAAGCCAGCTTTCACCAATAGCCTTGAGGGTTGCACGCTTGGTCTTGCCCAGCGGCCGCAGCTTCTCGTACTCGGCCAGGTACTGGTCAATCATCTGCTTGACCGTCACGCCCTTCCGTTTGGCTTTCTCGATGGCGCCCGGCTCGTACAGTTCGGCCTCACGCTTCCTGATCCAGGCCTGCGCCGTCGCCTTCCGGTCGAACGTCTGGCTTTCCTGATAAACTGCCTTACCTTCCTTCATGATTCGGATCTGGGCCGTAAAGCCCGAAGACCCGTCCTTGCGCTTGCGCTGCGTGATGGTTCCCATGATTTGCTACACGGCTGATTGGAGTTGCTACATTGTAGCAACAGCGGTAGTAAAACCAGCAAGAACCGGAACAAAGTAGCAAAAAACAGAGATAGAGAAATGCCCCAGAAACAAGCAGAAAACCCCGGAAACTCAGGCAATACGGTAGTTAGGAGGTTTTCTGTTGCGCCGATGATGGACTGGACAGACCGCCACTGCCGCTTCTTCCTGCGCCTGCTCTCCAAGCAAACCCTGCTCTACACCGAAATGGTCACCACCGGTGCCCTGCTGCACAACGACGCCCACCGTTTCCTGCGCCACGATGCCTCCGAGCACCCGCTGGCCCTGCAACTGGGCGGTAGCGTGCCCGCCGATTTGGCCGCCTGCGCACGCCTGGCCGAGGACGCGGGCTACGACGAGGTCAACCTCAATGTCGGCTGCCCGAGCGACCGGGTGCAGAACAACATGATCGGTGCCTGCCTGATGGCTCACCCGGCATTGGTGGCCGATTGCGTGAAAGCCATGCGTGATGCGGTGTCGACACCGGTGACGGTCAAGCACCGCATCGGCATCAATGGCCGCGACAGCTATGCCGAACTCTGCGACTTCGTCGGCCAGGTGCGCGAAGCCGGCTGCCGGAGTTTTACCGTGCATGCGCGCATCGCGATTCTGGAAGGACTGTCGCCGAAGGAGAACCGCGAGGTTCCGCCCCTGCGCTATGAAGTAGCAGCGCAGTTGAAGGCAGACTTCCCGGACCTGGAGATCGTGCTCAACGGCGGGATCAAGACCCTGGAAGAATGCCAGGCACACCTTGAAACCTTCGATGGCGTAATGCTCGGGCGTGAGGCGTATCACAACCCTTACCTGCTGGCCGAGGTGGACCAGCGGCTGTTTGGCAGCGATGCGCCGGTGGTCAGCCGTAGCGAAGTGCTGGCGCAATTGCGGCCCTATATTGTGGCGCACATGGAAAGTGGCGGCGCGATGCACCACGTTACCCGGCATATTCTGGGGCTGGCCCAAGGGTTCAAGGGGGCGCGGCGCTTCCGTCAGTTGCTGTCGGCAGACATTCACAAGGCGGCGCAGCCGCTGGCAGTGTTTGACCAGGCGGTGGAGTTGCTGCAAGGACGGTGATACTACCCGTGCACGCGACACGGCCGTTGTAGGAGCGCCCTGTCGCGACACAAGGCCGCTCAGACGAGTATGTGGAACCTCAAGGCAGCCGGGCACTCGAATCTTCACCTTACGTACGGCCCTTCGTGGGCAAGCCCGCTTCTACAGGCCCTTGAGCGGCTGTCGGGGCTCGGGTAATGTCGAGTAAATGCACAGGACAGAGCACGCCCATGACTTCCAAGCTGGAACAACTGAAGCAGTTCACCACCGTGGTCGCCGACACCGGGGACCTGGATGCCATCACCCGCCTGAAGCCGGTCGATGCCACCACCAACCCGTCGCTGCTGCTCAAGGCTGCCGCCATCCCGGGCTACGCCGACCTGCTCAAGCAGGTGAAGGCCGATGCCAAGGGCGATGTCGACCTGGCCTGCGACAAGTTCGCGGTGGCCGTGGGCTCGGGCATTCTCAAGGTCATTCCCGGGCGTATCTCGACCGAGGTGGATGCACGCCTGTCGTTCGATGAACCGGCGCTGCTGAACAAAGCCCGCCAGCTGATCGGCCTGTATGACGCAGCCGGGGTCTCCAAAGACCGCGTGCTGATCAAGCTGGCCTCCACTTGGGAAGGCATCCGCGCTGCCGAGCAGCTGGAGAAGGAAGGCATCCAGACCAACCTCACCCTGCTGTTCTCCTTCGCCCAAGCCCAGGCCTGTGCCGATGCCGGGGTGTTCCTGATTTCGCCGTTCGTGGGTCGTATCTACGACTGGTACAAAAAGAGCACCGGCACGGATTACGTGGGCGCCGAGGACCCTGGCGTGCAATCGGTGACGCGCATCTACAACTACTACAAGGCCAATGGTTACAACACCGTGGTGATGGGCGCCAGCTTCCGCAACCTCGGCCAGATCGAACAACTGGCCGGCTGCGACCGCCTGACCATCAGCCCCGAACTGCTGCAGCAACTGAGCGACGATCAGGGTGAACTGCCACGCGTGCTCAAGCCGGGCAATGCCGGTGAGGCCAAGCAGCAGTTGAGTGAAAGCCAGTTCCGCTGGGCGATGAACGAAGATGCCATGGGCACCGAAAAGCTGGCCGAAGGTATCCGCCAGTTTGCCCGGGACCAGGAGAAGCTGGAGAAGTTGATGGCTGAAAAAGCCTGATACATATCCGGTTTGCCTGATGGGCGGGAAGTGTTCAGCATTTTCCGCCCGTTTTTGTTTTGCCAAGCTTTAGTTGTGAATTGAATTCCAGGGCCTCTTCGCGGGTAAACCCGCTCCCACACGCATACCCGCAGGCCTGAAATTGGCGCTGTACTTGTGGGAGCGGGTTTACCCGCGAAGGGGCCCGATAAGCCACCCGAGCTGTCGATGACCTCCTCTACCCCCTTGCCCCTCGTACTCGCCGGCCCGGTACTGCGCCGCCTGGAACCCCAGCGCCTGGCCATCTGGCTGGTCGCTACCCAACCGCTGCAACCCGAATTCATCCTCCCGGCAAGCGAGGCCACGGTGGATTGCCAGGTCGTCCCGGTCGGCCAGCACGCCTTCATCCACCTGCTGGATATCCACTTCGACAATGCCCTACCCCGCAACCAGCAGCTCGACTATGACCTGCTGATCAATGGCCAGGGCATCGCTGGATGGGGGCCGCATCTGCTCTACCCCGGCACCCAGCGCCCAAGCCTGGTGCTGCGCGATCGGCTCGACCACTTGCTGCACGGCTCCTGCCGCAAGCCCCACCACCCCGCCATCGATGGCCTGCTGTGCGCCGACCGCTTGCTGCAAGCCTGCAAGCAACCCGAAGATCGCCCGGCCGTGCTACTGATGACCGGCGACCAGGTGTACGCCGACGATGTTGCCGGCCCGATGCTGCGTGCTATCCATTGCCTGATCGAGCGCCTGGGCCTGTTCGACGAGCAACTGGATGGCGCAGTGGTGCCTGATAGCCAGGCGCTGTACCAGCACCCGGCCAGCTACTACCACCGCGCCGACCTGTTGCCGGCGCAGGAAACGAACGACACCCTGCGCGAGCGCTTTTTCGGCGGCAAGCGCAAGCCGATCTTTTCGTCCAGCAATGCCGACAACCACCTGGTGACGTTCGCCGAAGTCATGGCCATGTACCTGCTGGTCTGGTCACCCGTGCCTTGGCAGTGGGTGGACATGGCCATGCCCGACGGGCTCAGCGACCAGCGCCAGGCGCGTTACCGGCAGGAGCTGCCGCTGATTCAGGCGTTTGCCGAGAACCTCGGCCAGGTGGCGCGGGTGATGGCCCACCTGCCCTGTCTGATGATCTTCGACGACCACGACATCACCGATGACTGGAACCTCTCGGCACAATGGGAAGAAACCGCCTACGGCCACCCGTTTTCACGGCGGATCATCGGCAATGCCCTGCTCGGCTACCTGCTGTGCCAAGCCTGGGGCAACGATCCGGACGGCTGCAAGCCACTGGTCAGGCAATGCCAGGCGTCGAACAGCCAAACCCGCGATGAACTGATCGGCGATCTACTGCGCTTTCAGGGCTGGCAATTCAGCTTGCCAACAAACCCACCCTTGCTGGTGCTGGACACCCGCACCCGGCGCTGGCGCAGCGAAAGCAACCTGGCCAAGCCATCCGGCCTGCTCGACTGGGAAGCGCTTAGCGAATTGCAGCACGCGCTGCTCGACCACCCATCAGCGGTCATCGTCTCGCCTGCGCCGATTTTTGGCGTGAAGCTGATCGAGACCGTGCAGAAGGTGTTCAGCTGGCTGGGGTATCCGCTTTTGGTGGATGCCGAAAACTGGATGGCCCACCGCGGTGCGGCGCAGGTCATCCTCAACATCTTCCGCCACTCGCGTACGCCGGGCCACTACGTGGTGCTGTCCGGGGATGTGCACTACTCGTTTGTCTATGAAGTAATGATCCGCCACCGCCAGCGCAGCCCGCATTTGTGGCAGGTGACCAGCAGCGGAATCAAGAACGAGTTCCCCCGGCGCCTACTCGACGTGCTCGACCGGCTCAACCGCTGGCTGTATGCGCCACGCTCGCCGCTGAACTGGTTTACCAAGCGTCGGGAGATGGAAGTAGTGCCACGTACGCCGAGCCACAGCAAGGCCGGGGAGCGGTTGTGGAACGGTGCGGGGTTGGGGCAGGTGTTCTTTGATGAACAGGGGCGGCCGATGCGGGTGTATCAGCTCGATGCGGGTGGGGGTGAGGCTACCGAGTTTACTGGCGGAAAATAGTCTGCTCGAGAAATTCTGCTGCCTGTGCCGGCCATTTCGCGGGCTTGCCCGCTCCCACAGGGGCGGTGTACCGCTTGAAAACTACGCAGCACCTGTGGGAGCGGGCAAGCCCGCGAATGGGCCGGCGCAGGTTAACGATCAGGTCCGCTCCAGCGCATTGACCAGGTCATGGAAGGCTTCGCGGTTGGAGTCGTTCAGGCCCATGAGGATCTTGTGCGCCTCCAGTACCTTGGAACGCACCACGTCTTCGTTCTGGTCCTGCGACGGCAGGTCGGTCAGGCACTCAGGGCAAGGAATCGGGCGATCGACAATGTTGAACACCTGATCGAAGCCCATCGACTGCAACAGCCGGGAAATGTCCGGGTTGGTGGTGACCACGGTCGGCAACAGGCCGACCTTCTGCCGCGACAGGATCGACAGCTTGGCCAGCAGGCCCAAGGTAGTGCTGTCGATACTCTCGGTTTCGGTGAGGTCGATGACAATCGCCGAGAAGTTCAACGCAGTGAAAATTTTCTCGATCGTCGCATCCAAGGCCGAACACAGGGTCAGGCGCACTTCACCGACGAACTTCAGTACGAAGGTGCCGCTCTGCTCGGCGAACTGGATTCTACCGGTACTCATTGAAGGTTCCTGCTTAACACCAATAGGGCGATATCATCCGGCATATCCCCAAGCGTAGCTAATCCGAATCGTTGACGCAGCCCATCCAGGCTGCCACCTGCTGCCCTGACGATCTCCGGCAAGGCGGCTTCTTTATCTTTGAGCGTATCACCCGGCAAAAGGTCCAGAATGCCATCGGACATCAGGCTAAGGCTGAACTGCGGTGGCAGCTCAACAACCAGATCCTGATAAGTGGCCTCGTCGAACAGCCCCACCGGCAGGCCCCGGCCTTCCAGGTAACGGGTGTGCGCCGGGGTATGCAGCACTGGCAGCGGCAAATGCCCACCCACGGCGTAGGTCAACAGACCAGACTCTTCGTCGATCACCCCGCCGACCATGGTGACGTGCTTGCCCAGCTTGCTGTTGATCAGGCCGCGGTTGATGTGACTGAGCACTTCGGACGGCTTGAACTCGCGCATTTTGCTGCGCTTGAGCTCAAACATGAGTCGCGTGGTCATGAATTTCAACAGGACGGTGACAAAGGCCGACGACGCGCCATGCCCGGAAACATCAGCGAGGTAGAATGCGATGCGCCGCTCGTCCACGCGGAAGTAATCGACAAAATCACCCGACAGGTACAACGACGGGATGATCTGGTGCTCGAACGCGAACTCGCCAGCTACCCAGGGGCTTTCCGGCAGCATGTTCATCTGCACCTGGCGACCGGCGGTCTGGTCCTCCTGCAACAGGTGCAGGCTGGCCTCCAGCTCGCGGTTGGCCGCTTCGAGCTTGTCGCGGTAGCGCTGGTTTTCCAGCACCAGACGCGAGCGGTCGAGGGCACGGCGCACCGAATGCTCAAGGACGGCCAGGTCTTCCAGCGGCTTGATCAGGTAGTCGGCGGCGCCCAGGCGCAACGCTTCCACCGCATCGCTCATGACGCCGGCACCAGACACCACGATCACCGGTAACTGCGGCGCACGCTCGCTGACCTGACGGATCAGTTCGAGGCCGCCCATCTGCGGCATGCGCAAATCGCAGATCACAAGGTCGGGCTGGTGTTCTTCGAAGACCTGAAGCCCCTGCTGGCCATTACCGGCCTGGAGGACGCTGAAGCCACTGTCTTCGAGATAGGCGGCGAGGCTCGCACGGACCACGTCGTCATCATCGATAATCAGCAGCGTTGCACTGGTTTTCTGCATGTGGGCGAACGGCGCCGATTTGGGTTGGTGCAGCGGTGTCGGCAAAGCAGACGGCCAGCTACGGGAATTCTTGGTGGTCACACTCTACTTGAGTTGTAGGACAAGAACACCTGCCCGGCAACTGTCAAAGGTACCTTGTAAGGCGCAGACGGTACTCCCATCCGGCAGGCGTTTCAAGCATGCAACGGTCGACCTCGCCGCTCTTTACAGGGCAAATCACCGGGAGTTATAAGAAAGTCGACTAGCGCACCCCAATGGGAAGGATGCAGCATGCCCCACACGCCCTCCAGCCATAGTGAAAAACGCGATTTCATCCGCATGCGCATCGACACTGCGGTGAGCCTGCTGCATGAAGGCCAGGTGATTTCCGCCGTGTGCCTGGACCTGTCCAGCAGCGGCATGCAGGTGCAGGCCCCGCAACGCTTCCAGGTGGGCGATCAGATTGAGGTGCGCATCGATTCCGACCACCCGGCGTTGAAAGGGCTGCACGCCAGCACTGAGGTGGTATGGATTGCCGACCAGCCGGGTGGGCAGCAGAAGTTCGGGTTGCGCGTGCTGGCCATGCATTGAACAGGGGCCGATTGCGGCCCCTGTTCACAGATCAGAAGTCGTCTTCGACTTCGCCATCCTTGACCTTGAACTCGCGGTTCTGCAGGTAGGCGTTACGAATGAAGATGTACTTGTCACCCTGAATCAGCTTCTCGGCGGACAGCAGGTCGGCACGCGTGTCGATCACGTCCAGGGCGAATATCGAGTTGCGCGTCGGCACATGGTCGATGTAGCGGTAAGGCTTGGTGTAGCTGTCGGGGTACTTGGCCACGCCATCACGCACCGTGCTTGGCCCCAGCAGCGGGATGACCACGTAAGGGCCGCTCGGCACACCCCAGTAACCCAAGGTCTGCCCGAAGTCCTCGTCATTGCGCTGCAGGCCCATCTTGGTGCCCACATCGAAGAAACCGCCCAGGCCGAAGGTGGTGTTGACGATCAGCCGCGCAGTGTCCACACCCGCCGCATGAGGCTTGAACTGCAGCACGTCGTTGGCCAGGTTGGTCACGTCGCCCAGGTTGCGGAAGATGTTGTGGATGCCATCTTCAAGGAACTGCGGCGTGACAGCCTGATAGCCCTTGGCCAACGGCTTGAGGGCATAGGTGTCGAGGGTATCGTTGAAGCGGAAGATCGGCCGGTTGACCGCTTCCCAGGGATCTTCCTCGGTGGCTGCCTGGGTGGCTGCCACGGGCGCCAGCAGCATGCTGGCGCAGACACAGGCCTGGGTGACTCGTTCGATCACACTGGCACCGATCCTACGCATAGATGTCTCTCCATCGAATTTCTCGGCCGCAAGCGCAACGGGTCGCGCTGCTGGTAAGGCGGCAGTATAGAGGCTTGCGGGCTGATAAACAGCTTTACACATGTTTGTTCAATATTTTGTGAACAACTGTTGCACAAGGGCCGATGTCACAGGGCGGTAACAATCAACGAATAGCCTGCGGACTATTTGGGGGAAGTTGCCATGGACGCTGCACCCGCCTTCACTGCTGTGCTGTTCGGCTTGCGCGGCTGCCTGGTGCAGGCGGCCAATGGTAGCGCCCCCTCGCCCGCCCCCGGCGCCCTGGCTACCCTCGCCAGCCTGCGCCAGCACCAGGTGCCGTGCATCTGGCTGGATGACCTCAGCGCCACCCAAAGCAAGCGCCTGGCACACGTACTGCCCGACTGGCTGCCGGGGCATTCGGTAAACGGCGTACGCTGGCCGGCGCCCAACGCCTGCTGGCAGGCGTTGATGACCCTGGAAAGCGAACGCCTGGACGGCTGCGTACTGGTCAGCGGCAACCCACAACTGCTGCAGTCCGGCCTTAACGCCGGCTTGTGGACAGTTGGCCTGGCCGCCTGCAGCCCATTCTGCGATCGCAGCTCTCGGCAATGGCAAGCCATGACCTCACAGCAACAGGACGCGGCCCGTGGCAAGGCGACGCTGGAACTGTTCGGCCTGGGGGTGCACTCGGTCATCGACCACCTGGAAGCGCTGGATACCTGCCTGCAGGACATCACCCAGCGCCGGCGCAAAGGTGAAAAACCTTGATACAGCACCCTTGATGCGGATCATGCAAAGCAGCTTCAGGTGGATTACGCTGAAGGCAGACCAGAACCTTTGCCGCTTCGCTAAGGTCCATGGTTTGCCAAGCCATTGATGGAGAACTACCCATGCCTGCCCGCGAATTGCAAAAGCGCCTGAACAGCCTGCGCGAGCAACTGGACCGCAACGTACCGCTTTCGGAAGACGAACTGGCTGCGCTGCACGAAGAAGCGCGCCAGATCGAGGCGCAACTGAAACTGGAGGAAGCCACGCCAGACAACAACCTGGTGGATGGCGTGAACCTGGCAATCGAACGCTTCGAGGCTGACCACCCAGACCTTACCGCCACCCTGCGCAGCATTGCCAACTCGCTGCACAGCATGGGTATCTGATACAGCAAGGGCCGCTTCGCGCCCCATTCGCGGGACAAGCCCGCTCCCACAGGCTATTCGCTGCACTTGAGGGCAGTGCGGCACCTGTGGGAGCGGGCTTGCCCCGCGAATGGGCCGAGAAACGGCCCCAGTCCGGTCAGAGTTACTGACGCACCAGACGCACATTCTTCGGGCTGATCGCCCCAGTGCTACGGTACGGGTTGATATCCAGCCCACCCCGGCGCACATACCGCGCATACACCGTCAGGTGCTCGGGCTGCAGCAGGTTCTTCAAGTCCAGATAAATGCGTTCTACGCACTGCTCATGGAAGTCGGCATGCTGGCGGAAGCTGATCAGATAGGTCAGCAGGCTGGCGTGGTCCAGCGCCCTGCCCTTGTACTCGACCACCACGCTGCCCCAGTCCGGCTGGCCGGTAACGGGGCAGTTGGACTTCAGCAGGTGGCTGTGCAAGGTTTCTTCTACCACTCGCTCCGGGGTGCAGCGCAGCAGCTCAGGCTGCGGCTGCTCGTAGTTGCTGATGGCAACGTCCAGCGCATCGATGCACAGCCCAGGCAAGGCCTCCACGCCTTGGCCCTCGACTTCAGCCAAGGTACGTACCTTCACCCCCACCGGCTTGCCGGCCGCGGCAGACAGGTCTTTCTCCAGGCAGGCCTGCAATTCGCCCAGCGAGGCAAACACCGTCTGGTTCAGCGAGTTGAGGTACAGCTTGAACGACTTGGACTCGATGATGTTCGGCGAATCGGCCGGGATGGCGAACTCGCCGATCGCCACCACCGGTTTGCCCGACGGCAGCAGCCAGCTCAATTCGAAGCAGTTCCAGTAATCCACGCCCTGCCAGGGCAAGGTCTGTGCAGTGACGCCCAGCTCAGCCCACTTGGCGGTACGCGGAATCGGGAAGAGCTGCTCCGGGGAGTAGGTGGCAATGTATTCGCTGGACTTGCCCAGCGGCGAGTGTTCGGCAGCAGGATGCATGGAAACTGACCTAGAGGTTCGAAATTGCCCCTAGTCTACCGGTTTTGCACCCTGCCTTGGAGCGCAAGTCACTCGATGGTCAACGCCCCGACCATGCCAGCCTGATAATGCCCCGGCACGTTGCAGGCGAACTCGATGGGCGCCGACTTGCGGAAGGTCCAGGTCAGCTCGGCGCGCTGGCCTGGCATGACCAGCACCGTGTTGCCGCCACCGTGGCCATGGCCGCCGCCGTGACCCATCATCTGGCCGTGGTCCATGCCTTCGTGGTTCATGGCCTCGGTGAACAGCTTGCCTTGCATGGCGACCATTTCCTTCTGGTGCTCGGCATGCATGGCCTTGTCACCCAGGTTGAATTCATGCGGCAGCTTACCCTCGTTGACCAGCACGAAGCGCACCGTCTCGCCGGCTTTTACCTGCAGGTTTCTGGGCTCGAAGGCGATGTCCTTGAGCACCACGTTGACCGTGCGGGTGGCTTTGTTCGCCGGGGCCGGCTCGCCAAAGGCGAAAGTTTGCGCCTCGCCGGCAAAGGTCGGCAGGCTGGCCAAGGCAAGGGCGGCGATGAACAGGCGTTTCATGATGACTCCGGAAATGTACAACAGGATGAGGCCACCTTAGTCACGGGCGACTGGCAGCTACCTGACAGGGAGATTACAACTTTGTCAGCTTGGGCGTGCCTGCGCTTCGTCACGTATCATTTCAGCCACTACATCGCCCGCTTCCACAGGGCAGGTACAAACTTTCAGATTATGGACAGTGCATGAAACTGCTGATCGTCGAAGACCAGGCCCGCACCGGCCAGTACCTCAGCCAGGGCTTGAGCGAGGCCGGCTTCGCCACTGAGCTGGCCACCGATGGCGAAACCGGCCAGTTCCTGGCCCTGACCGGCGACCACGACCTGCTGATCCTCGACGTAATGTTGCCTGGACGTGACGGCTGGCAGATCCTCCAGGCCGTGCGCCAGGCCGGCCTGGATACGCCAGTACTGTTCCTCACCGCCCGCGATGCCGTCGAGGACCGCGTGCATGGCCTGGAGCTGGGCGCCGACGACTATCTGGTCAAGCCGTTCGCCTTTTCCGAACTGCTGGCCCGGGTGCGCAGCCTGTTGCGCCGCGGTACCAGCCCCAGCCAGGACACCACCCTGAACCTGGCCGACCTGCGCCTGGACTTGATCCGCCGCCGCGCCGAGCGCGCCGGCCAGCGTATCGACCTGACCGCCAAGGAGTTCGCCCTGCTCGAACTGCTGCTGCGCCGCCAAGGCGAGGTATTGCCAAAATCGCTGATCGCCTCGCAGGTGTGGGACATGAATTTCGACAGCGACACCAACGTGATCGAAGTGGCGATCCGCCGCCTGCGCCTGAAAATCGACGACCCGCACCCCAACAAGCTGATCCACACCGTACGTGGCATGGGCTATGTGCTCGAAGAGCGCACGGAATGATGCGCAGGGTTTCCCTCGGCAGCCGTCTGGCCCTGTTGTTCGCCGCCTGCACCGCCGCCGTTTCGCTGGGCGCCGGCGTGTTGTTCAGCCGGGCCAGCGAGCAGCACTTCGTCGAACTCGACCAGCAACTGCTGGACTCGCGCCTGTCACTGTTCCGTACGCAACTGGCTGGCATCGCCACCCCAACCGAGCTGCAGGCACGCCTGCCCGCCCTGCGCGATGAGCTGAGCCACCAGGCCGATCTGGCCCTGCGCATCAGCGGCAGCGACGGCACCACCTGGTTCGAAAGCCGCACCGGGCTACCGCAGGCACCGCTGCCCGCCGGGCTGGCCACCCTGCATGCACAAGGCACCGACTACCGCAGCCTGGCTGTGCACCTGGCGCAGGGCGCCGTGCAGTCGCCACAACTGGCCCTGTACCTCGACATCACCCACCACCAGCATTTCCTGCAGGGCATGCAACGCCTGATCTGGCTGACTGTCGGCCTTTCAGCGCTGGCCACCGCGCTGCTCGGCGCCTGGGCGGTACGCAGCGGCCTGCGCCCGTTACGGCAGATGGGCCAGGTGGCCGCCAGCGTGTCGGCACGCTCGCTCACCACACGCCTGCCGGTGGCGCAAATGCCCGAAGAGCTGGCCGAACTGGCCACCAGCATGAACGCCATGCTGCAGCGCCTGGACGATGCCTTCCAGCGCCTGTCGGCATTTTCTGCCGACATAGCCCACGAGTTGCGCACGCCGCTGTCCAATCTGCTAACTCATACCCAGGTTACCCTCACCCGCCCACGCAGCCTTGAGGAGTACCGCGAAGCGCTGCATGGCAACCTGGAAGAACTGCAGTGGATGGCGCAAATGATCAACGACATGTTGTTCCTGGCCAAGGCCGATCACGGCTTGCTGGTACCGGGGCAAGCGCCGTTGGCGTTGCATGACGAGGTGGATGCGCTGCTGGAGTACTACGCGCCGCTGGCCGAAGACAACAATGTGCAGATGCTGCGCGAGGGGGAGGCCGTGTTGCACGGTGACCGGCATATGCTGCGCCGGGCGCTGTCCAACCTGCTGGATAACGCCATGCGCTTTACCCCGGCGGGCGGGCAGATAAGGGTGACGCTGGCGCCTGGGCCGAGAATCAGCGTGGCCAATACCGGGCCGGCCATCGAGCCAGCTGCTTTGCCGCGGTTGTTCGACCGCTTTTACCGTGTGGACCCGGCACGGCGCGAAGGCAGTAGCGAGCATGCTGGGTTGGGCTTGGCGATTACCCGGTCGATCGTGCAGGCCCATGGCGGGGGCATTCGGGCGGAATGTGAAGATGGGTGGACACGGTTCGTGATCGAGTTCAGCCAGGATCGGTGAAAATGGGGCCGCTTCGCGGCCCATCGCCGGCAAGCCGCCCCCCACGGGTACGCATCAAGCCGAGAGCCTGCGCGGTACCTGTGGGAGCTGGCTTGCCGGCGATAAGGCCCTGGCACCTACCTCAAACCGCCAGGCCAATCGCCGGCTGCACCTGCGACGCCCGATAAGCCGGGTAAATGGTCGCCAGGAAGCTCATCACCAACCCCGCCGTGCAGATCATCACCACATCGCCCCACTGCAATTGCGACGGCAAGCTGCTGACGAAGTACACATCCGAAGTAAAGATGTGTTGCCCGCTCACCCGCTCCAGCCAACCCACGATCTGGCTGACATTGAACGCCGCAATCACGCCCAGCACGCCGCCGATCAGCGTCCCGACAACACCAATCAGGCTGCCCTGGACCATGAACGTGCCCATGATCTGCGCGGGCGTGGCGCCCAAGGTCCGCAGAATGGCAATGTCCGGCCCCTTGTCGTTCACCACCATTACCAAGGTGGCAATGATATTGAAGGCCGCCACGGCGATGATCATCATCAACAGCAGGCCGATCATGGTCTTTTCCATCTTCATGGCGCTGAACAGGCTGCCCTGGGTGTGCGACCAGTCATCGGCGCGGTAGGCGTCACCCAGCCCGGCTGCTATCGCCTTGGACACCTGCGGGGCGGCATACAGGTCATGCAGCTTCAGGCGCACGCCCTGCACCTGGCCCGGTGCCCAACGTTGCATCTCGCCGGCATCGGCGACGTGGATGTAGGCTTGCGAACCATCCAGCTCGGCACCGACCTTGAAGATACCGACCACGGTCAGGCGCTGCATGCGCGGGGTAATGCCACCCGGCTCCTTGCTGATTTCCGGCACGATCAGGGTCAGCTTGTCGCCGGTGTTCAGGCGGAAGCGCCGTGCGGTCAATTCACCAATGACCACACCGAACTCACCCGGCTGCAGGTCCTGCAGGCGGCCCTGGACAATGTGCTGGCCAACGATCGAGACCTTGCCCTCTTCGGCCGGGTCGATACCGCCCACCTGGATCGGCTGCATCGCACCCTTGTACGAGAGCATGCCCTCCATTTCGGTAATCGGCGCAGCCGCCATCACCGCCGGGTTCTGCAAGGCTGCGTCGGCCACCTTGTGCCAGTCGTCCAGCGGCTGCACGCCGAGGATGGCGGCATGCGGTACCAGGCCGAGAATGCGCGAGCTCATTTCGCGCTGGAAGCCGTTCATCACCGACAGCACCACGATCATCGCCAGCACGCCCAGCGACAGGCCGATCATCGAGGTCATCGAGATGAACGAGATGAAGTGGTTGCGCCGCTTGGCTCGGGTGTAGCGCGCGCCGATGAAGATGGGCAAGGGTCTGAACATGTACGAAATCACCCAATGAAAACAGGAAAACGGGGCGGCACCTGCCACCCCGAGCAGTCGATCAGATCGCCACCAGGTGGCCGTCGTCGAGCTTCAATACACGGTCCATCTGCCGCGCCAGGTTGAGGTCATGGGTCACCACCAGGAACGCCGTGCGCGACGAACTGGACAGCTCCTGCATCAGTTCCTGGATGCCTTGTGCGGTATGGTGGTCGAGGTTGCCGGTAGGCTCATCGAGCATCACCAGGCCGGGGCGGTTGACGAGTGCCCGGGCAATCGCCACCCGCTGGCGCTCACCGCCAGACAATTCGGCCGGCTTGTGGTTCAGGCGGTGGCCCAGGCCCACCCGCTTGAGCAGCGCCTCGGCACGTTCCCGGGCCTCAGGGATGGGCGTGCGGCCGATCAGCAGCGGCATGCACACGTTCTCGATGGCGGTGAATTCCGGCAACAGGTGGTGGAACTGGTAGACAAAGCCCAGCTCACGGTTGCGCAGCAGGCCACGGGCACGTTCACCCAGGGCCGACAGCTCTTCGCCAGCCAGCCATACGCTGCCTTGTGTGGGCCGATCAAGGCCGCCCAACAGGTTGAGCAAGGTACTCTTGCCCGAACCGGAGCTACCGACAATGGCCACCCGCTCCCCGGCATGCAGCTCAAGGTTGAGCCCGGATAGCACCTTCACCGATTCCGGGCCTTCGTCGTAAGACTTGCCCAGGTTGCGGCAACTCAGAACGGCTTTATCACTCATGCGCGACTCACTCATAACGTAGCGCCTCTGCAGGCTGGGTGCGGGCCGCACGCCAGGCCGGGTACAGGGTGGCGAAGAAACTCAGGACCAGCGCCGCACCACAGACCATGTACACGTCCTGGGACTGGATCTGCGACGGCAGGTAATCGATGAAGTACACGTCGGCGTTCAGGAACTTGTGCCCGATCAGCTTCTCGATGCCGGCGATCGCCGCACTCACGTTCAGCGCAGCAACGATCCCGACCACGGCGCCGATCAGGGTACCGATCACCCCGATCACCGTGCCCTGGACCATGAAGATGAGCATGATCTGGCCGGGCGTGGCGCCCAGCGTGCGCAAGATGGCAATGTCGCCGCGCTTGTCGTTGACCACCATCACCAGGGTAGAAATGATGTTGAACGCCGCCACCGCCACGATCAGCAGCAACAGCAGGCCGATCATGGCCTTTTCCATGCGGATGGCCTGGTACAGGTTGCCGTGGGTGCGGGTCCAGTCACGGCTGTAGAACTCCTGGTCGCCCAGCTGCTGTGCGATGCTCCAGGCCACGCGCGGCGCCTGGAACAGGTCGTCGAACTTCAGGCGCAGGCCCTGCACCTGGTCGGGCTTCCAGCGGTGCAGGCGGGAAAGGTCGCTGATGTTGGTCAGCCCCAGGTAACCGTCGATCTCGCCTGCGCCGACGTGAAAGGTGCCAACCACGGTGAAGCGTTTCATGCGCGGGAACATGCCGGCCGGCGTCACGCTGACCTCGGGGGCGACGAAGGTGAGTTTGTCGCCAATGCCCACCCCCAGCTTGGCCGCAGCCTTGTCGCCGATCATGATGCCCCACTCACCCGGCGCCAGCTGGTCGAGGCGGCCTTGCAGGACAAAGTTGTCGATGATCGACACCTCGCGCTCGCGGGCCGGGTCGATGCCGTTGAGCAGCACCTTCTGCACCTTGCCGTCATGGGTCAGCAGCCCCTGCATCTGGGTGAACGGCGCAACCGCCACCACCTGCGGATTCTGCTTTACTTGTTGGGCAAGGGCCGGCCAGTCGGCAATGGGCTGGCCGCTCTCCAGCGTGGCATGCGGGATCATGCCCAGCACGCGGGTGCGCATCTCGTGGTCGAAGCCGTTCATCACCGACAGCACCACGATCATCACCACCACGCCCAGGGCGAGGCCGATCATCGAGGTCAGGGAAATGAACGAGACGAAGTGGTTACGGCGTTTGGCACGGGTATAACGCGTGCCTATGAATGCGAAAAGAGGTCTGAACATGTCGGGGCTTGTTCGGATGAAAGGGAACGTCCTTGTGGCGAGGCGCCTACGGCGGCTTTACACTCGGACCACCGCCGCTACCTTGGGTTCGCCATGACGACATTAGACGAAGAAGATCGCCGCGAATACTACCGCATCGAAGACCGGATCGCACTTCAAATCAGCCCCCTCAGTGCGGCCGAAGCCCTTGAGCCAGATGTATTGCAAGATGATTCTCCGCTGTTCAACCTGCTGAGCGAGCTGCACCTGTCCGACTTCGAGTCGCAGCACCTGCTGCGTCAGTTGAGCGACAAGGACCGCACACTCGCGGCCTTCCTGCGGGCGCAGAACAAACGCCTCGACCTGCTCAGTGCAGTCGTCGCCCAGACCCTGCTCGGCGAAGTAGGCCAGCCGGTGCCGGTCGTGCTTTCCGAAGGCGGTATCGAATTCGCCCAGGCCACGCAGGTTGCCCCTGGCACCCGGGTGAAAGTGAAGATGGTGCTGATGCCCCGCGCCCACGGTTTGCTGCTGCGCGGCAAGGTCACCCATTGCGACCCGCGCCCCGCGGGCGGCTTCGAAGTCGGTACCGAATTCATCGACATGACCGACGCCCAGCGTCAACTGCTGGCTCGCTATATCCTGCAGCGCCAGCAACAACAGCGGCGCCAGCAGCTGGAACAGAACGATCCCGCCCCATGACCCTGTTTTTCTCTGATTTGAAGGAACGAACGTGACCCTGATCTACGGCCATCGCGGCGCCAAGGGCGAAGCACCCGAGAACACACTGCACAGCTTCCGCCAGTGCCTGTCCCACGGCGTCACCCGCTGCGAACTGGACCTGCACCTGTCGGCCGACAACGAGCTGATGGTGATCCACGACCCCACCCTCAAGCGCACCACTGGCCGACGCGGCAAGGTGGTCGACCACCCGGCCGCCGACTTGATGAAGATCGATGCGCGCAAAGGCGGCCCGGGCCACGTGCAGCCCTGCCCTATACCGAAACTGGAAGAGCTGTTCGAAAAATGCCCGTTCGAGCACTGGCAGCTTGAGGTAAAAAGCGCCTCGCGCACCCGTGCTGCCACCACCGTGTTGGCAATTCGCGAATTGGCCCAGCAGCATGGCCTGCTGGACAAGGTCACCATCACCTCCAGCTCACGCGAAGTGCTGGGCGCCGCCCTGGAGCTGGTGCCAGACGTGAAACGCGGGCTGGTCGCCGAGTACGCCTGGCTCGACCCGTTGAAGGTGGCGCAGAACTACGGCTGTGAACTGCTGGCATTGAACTGGACACTGTGCACCCCCGAGCGCCTGCTTAAAGCGCAGGGCCAGGGTTTGCACGTATCGGTGTGGACGGTCAACGAGCCGGCACTGATGCGCCGGCTCGCGGACTTTGGCGTGGACAGCCTGATTACAGACTTTCCCGGTTTGGCCAAGACCACCCTCGGGTAGGGTTGAAATCGGTCTCTCCGACCGGCTCAGGCCACCGGTCGGAGCCGCTCAAAAAAGCCGGTTCAGGCCATCGTAGGCAGCTACCCGATAGGCTTCGGCCATGGTCGGGTAGTTGAACGTGGTGTTGACGAAGTACTTCAGGTTGTTCTGCTCACCCGGCTGGTTCATGATCGCCTGGCCGATATGGACGATCTCCGAAGCCTGGTAGCCGAAGCAGTGCACGCCGAGGATTTCCAGGGTTTCACGGTGGAACAGGATCTTCAGCATGCCCTGCGGCTCGCCGGCGATCTGCGCACGCGCCATGCTCTTGAAGAAGGCCTTGCCCACTTCGTACGGCACCTTGGCCTGGGTCAGTTCCTGCTCGTTCTTGCCGATCGAGCTGATTTCCGGAATGGTGTAGATACCGGTCGGTACGTCATTGACGAAGCGCCAGCTGCCATTGTCGACGATGCTGCCAGCCGCAGAACGCCCCTGGTCATGGGCGGCACTGGCCAGGCTCGGCCAGCCGATCACGTCACCGGCGCCGTAGATGTTCGGCACGGTAGTGCGATAAGCCTCGTCGACCTCGATCTGGCCACGGCTGTTGACCTTGATGCCGATGTTCTCCAGGCCCAGCTTGTCGGTGTTGCCGGTCCGGCCGTTGCACCACAGCAAGGCGTCGGCCTTGATCTTCTTGCCCGACTTCAGGTGCAGGATCACCCCGTTGTCCAGGCCTTCGACACGCTCATACTCTTCGTTGTGGCGCACGGTGATGTTGTTGTTGCTGAAGTGGTAGCTCAGTGCCTGGGAAATTTCCGAATCCAGGAAGCTCAACAGTTGGCCACGGTTATCCACCAGCTCTACCAGCACGCCCAGGCCGCTGAAGATCGACGCGTATTCGCAACCGATCACACCGGCGCCGTACACAATCAGCTTGCGCGGGGTGTGGCTGAGGCTGAGGATGGTATCGCTGTCGTAGACCCGCGGATGGTGGAAGTCGATGTCGGCCGGGCGGTAAGGGCGCGAGCCGGTGGCGATGATGATGTGCTTGGCGTTGAGCTTTTCAACTACACCGTTCGGGCACACCACTTCAACGGTTTGCTCGTCGGCAAAGCTGCCGGTGCCGACGAACACATCAACACGGTTGCGGGCGTAGTAGCCGGTGCGCGATGCAACTTGCTTGGAAATCACCTTCTCGGCGCTTTTCAGCACGTCCGGGAACGAGAACCAGCGCGGCTCACCGATCGCCCGGAACATCGGGTTGGTGTTGAACTGCATGATCTGCCGCACCGAGTGACGCAGTGCCTTGGACGGGATGGTACCCAGGTGCGTGCAGTTGCCACCGACCTGGCGACGGTCATCGACCATCGCTACCTTGCGCCCTGCTTTGGCGGCGTTCATTGCCGCGCCTTCACCGGCCGGGCCGGAACCCAGCACCACTACGTCGTAGTTGTAGACAGCCATGCGTACTCCTTCAGAACTGGCCCGCAAGCCACGGTCGCTCGCGGGACGCGATCATGCCGCCGGGGCGTCATGAGAAAATTCGGGTGCAGTCTAATCAAGCCTGAACGCCGCGCACATTAACCCTTGGTCGCGTCGTAGGCCAATTTTGCCCGCACTACATTTGGTTCACCCATTCCCTGGCGGCCATCATCCCTGCCTGCGCTTTCAATCGCCTTTCACCGCCCGTTCGAATGCGGGCGTAGCTCGAGAGACGAAGCCACCCTCGGCCCGAGTCACCAATACCGCGGCCAAGCCGTGCGCCACGGCAAAATCCCAGCCACGCTCAGGGCCAAGGATCAGCAGCAGTGTCGAATAGCCGTCGGCCTGCAACGCCGAGGCGTCCAGTACGGTGACTGCAGCCAGGTCGTGCTGCACGGGGCGCCCGAGGCGGGCATCGAAGGTGTGCGAATAACGCCGGCCATTCTCCTCGAAATAGTGCCGATAGTCACCCGAGGTTGAGACTGAAAGCTCATTGACTGCAATGATCTGCCGGGCGATCTGGCGGTCTTCACGGGGCAACTCCAGGGCGATGCGCCAGGGACTGCCATCGGGCTTGCGGCCAACCGCCTTGAGCTCGCCAGTGGCTTCGGCGACAAAACTGGCTATACCCATGGCGCGCAGGCGCGCAGCGATCAAGTCCACGGCATGGCCGGCGGCGATGCTATTGAAGTCGAGCTGCACCGGGGCGTCCTTGCACAGGGCCTGGTCTTCGATATGCAAGTGCCGGTAACCCACACGCTGACGAACCTGGGCCACGGCTTGCGGGTCGGGTACCCGCTCATGGCGGGCCTGGGGGCCGAAACCCCACAGGTCAAGCAAGGGTTCAACGGTGAGGTCAAAGGCACCCTCACTCTGCTCGGCCAGGTGCTGGCCAAGGGCAACCAGTTCAAGCATGTCGGGTGGCAGGGCCAGGCACTGGTTGGCGGGCAACTGGTTGAACCGGCTGACGGTAGAGTCGCCGCGGTAGGTCGAATAGTGCCGGTCGATTTCACCAAGAATGGTTTCGACCGCTGCCTGCACCTGGGCCGGCGCCGGGCCGCCAGGCTCGCGAACGTACTGGATGCTGTAGCTGCTACCCATGGTCGGGCCGCCCAGGCGCTCAAGGGTGGGGCCCTGGTTGCAGGCGGTGAGCAGCAGGAAAATGAACAGTAAGGCTGTGCGCAAGGTTCGGTTCCTGGGTGCTTGGCTTGGGCTTTGGGGTATGGCGCATATCGAGCGCCGCCCGCGCGGCGCTCGATCTCACAGGCACCACACGACCCACGGCAAGCAAAAAAAACGGGAACCCGAAGGTTCCCGTTTTTTCATTGCCTTACAAGCGAATCAGCGTGGAAACGCTGGCGGGTTCACACCGGCCATGTCTTCCATCACGCGAACCACCTGGCAGCTGTAACCGAATTCGTTGTCGTACCAGACGTACAGGACAACGCGGTTGTCGTTGGCGATGGTGGCTTCAGCGTCAACGACACCGGCGTGGCGCGAGCCAACGAAGTCGGTCGAAACCACTTCCTGCGAGCTGACGTAGTCGATCTGCTTGTGCAGTTCCGAGTGCATGGCGGTCTGGCGCAGGTACTCGTTGATTTCGTCGCGGTTGGTGGCCTTTTCCAGGTTCAGGTTCAGGATGGCCATCGAAACGTTCGGCGTCGGTACGCGAATGGCGTTGCCGGTCAGCTTGCCCTTCAGCACTGGCAGCGCCTTGGCGGCAGCAGTGGCTGCGCCGGTTTCGGTGATGACCATGTTCAGCGGCGCGGCACGACCACGGCGGCTGCCCTTGTGGAAGTTGTCGATCAGGTTCTGGTCGTTGGTGAACGAGTGAACGGTTTCGACGTGGCCGTTGACGATGCCGTACTTGTCGTTGACAGCCTTGAGCACCGGCACGATGGCGTTGGTGGTGCAGGAGGCCGCCGAGATGATCTTGTCATCGGCAGCAATGTCACCGTGGTTGATGCCGTGCACGATGTTCTTCAGCGCGCCCTTGCCAGGTGCGGTGAGGATCACGCGGGCAGCGCCCGGGCAGGCCAGGTGCTGGCCCAGGCCGTCGGCATCACGCCATACCCCGGTGTTGTCGACGATCAACGCGTTTTCGATGCCGTACTGGGTGTAGTCGACTTCGCTCGGGCTCTTGGCGTAGATAACCTGGATCAGGTTGCCGTTGGCAGTGATGGTGTTGTTGGCTTCGTCGATGGTGATGGTGCCGTCGAACGGGCCGTGAACAGAGTCACGACGCAGCAGGCTGGCACGCTTGACCAGGTCGTTCTCGGCGCCTTTGCGCACGACAATGGCGCGCAGGCGCAGGCCGTCGCCACCACCGGTCTTCTCGATCAGGATACGCGCCAGCAGGCGGCCGATGCGGCCGAAGCCGTACAGGACAACGTCGGTGCCTTTGCGCGCCGAAGCGTTCTGCTGGCCAACCACGTCGGCCAGTTCTTCACGGACGAACTGCTCGGCAGTACGGCCATTGCCTTCCTGCTTGAACTTGTTGGCCAGCTTGCCCAGGTCGACCGAAGCGGCGCCCAGTTTCAGCTCGCTCATGGCCTTGAGCAGGGGGAATGTCTCGTGGACGGACAGCTCGGTTTCGTCGGCTTGACGATGACGCGCAAAGCGGTGCGCCTTGAGGATCGAGATAACCGAACGGTTGATCAGGCTACGGCCATAAATCGAGCTCACCACGTTGTTGTTGCGGTAGAGCTGACCGATAAGCGGGATCATCGCTTCAGCCAGAGCTTCACGATCAATCCACTCACCAAGACACTGGTCGGGCTTCTGAGTCACGGGAACCTTCCACATGTAGGGACAGAAAAAAGGGGCTACATTATGACGCCCCGACGCGGAACCGGCAATGAGCGCCTGTCGCAGTCACGCAAGCCAGCGTTCACGCCCTTTCGAGCCTGACAGCCGGCACGGTCACCGGTACAATCGGTGTCTTTGCCGCAACGCTTGGAGTGCAATCTCCCGTGTCAGTTCTGCGCCTACCGCACATGTCGGCCACGGCCGGCAAACAAACCTGGGGTAACCTGCCCGGTGCCGCCCTCAGCCTTGCCATCGCCGAGGCCGCCAGCAACGCTGGCCGCTTCACCCTGCTGCTGACAGCCGACAGCCAGGCCGCCGACCGTCTGGAGCAGGAGCTGCGCTTCTTCGCCCCGGACCTGCCGGTGCTGCCATTCCCCGACTGGGAAACCCTGCCCTACGACCTGTTCTCGCCACACCAGGACATCATTTCCCAGCGCATCGCAAGCCTGTACCGCCTGCCGGAACTGAGCCATGGCATCCTCGTGGTGCCGGTCACCACCGCCCTGCACCGCCTGGCGCCCACCCGCTTCCTGCTGGGCAGCAGCCTGGTGCTGGACGTGGGCCAGACCATCGACGTGGAGCAGATGCGCACACGCCTGGAGGCCAGTGGCTATCGTTGCGTCGACACCGTCTACGAGCATGGCGAGTTCGCCGTGCGCGGCGCGCTGATCGACCTGTTCCCGATGGGCAGCAAGCTGCCCTACCGCATCGACCTGTTCGATGACGAGATCGAGACACTGCGCACCTTCGACCCCGAGACCCAGCGCTCGATCGACAAGGTGGATTCGGTGCGCCTGCTGCCGGCACGCGAATTTCCGATGCAAAAAGAGGAAGTGACCCGCTTCAAGGCACGCTTCCGTGAACGCTTCGACGTGGATTTCCGCCGCAGTGCGATCTTCCAGGACCTGGCCAGCGGCATCATCCCGGCCGGCATCGAGTACTACCTGCCGTTGTTCTTCGAAGAAACGTCCACCCTGTTCGACTACCTGCCGGCCGACACCCAGGTGTTTTCGCTGCCTGGCGTGGAACAGGCCGCCGAACACTTCTGGAACGACGTGCGCGGCCGTTATGAAGACCGCCGTGGCGACCTCAGCCGGCCGCTGCTGCCGCCTGCCGAGCTGTTCATGCCAGTGGAGGACTGCTTCGCCCGGCTCAAGCAGTGGCCGCGAGTGGTGGTCAGCAGCGAAGACATCGAACCGGGCGCGGGCCGCGAGCGCTTCCCGGCGCGCGCCCTGCCCAACCTGGCGATCGAGGCCAAGGCCAACCAGCCGCTGGCCGAGCTGGCCAACTTCCTCGACCAGTTCCCCGGCCGCGTGCTGTTCACCGCCGAATCGGCCGGCCGCCGCGAAGTGTTGCTGGAGCTGCTCGAACGATTGAAACTGCGGCCGCACACTGTCGACGGCTGGGCCGACTTCATCACCGGAAGCGAGCGCCTGGCGATCACCATAGCCCCGCTGGATGACGGCTTGCTGCTGGACGACCCAGGCCTGGCCCTGGTCGCGGAAAGCCCGCTGTTCGGCCAGCGCGTGATGCAGCGCCGCCGCCGCGACAAGCGTGGCGAAACCGCCAACGACGCGGTCATCAAGAACCTCACCGAGCTGCGCGAAGGCGCACCGGTGGTACACATTGACCATGGCGTGGGCCGCTACCTGGGCCTGGCCACCCTGGAAATCGAAGGCCAGGCTGCCGAATTCCTTACCCTGGAATACGCCGAGAACGCCAAGCTGTACGTGCCGGTGGCCAACCTGCACCTGATCGCCCGCTACACCGGCAGCGATGATGCCCTGGCACCGCTGCACCGGCTGGGCTCGGAAGCCTGGCAGAAGGCCAAGCGCAAGGCCGCCGAACAGGTGCGCGACGTGGCCGCCGAACTGCTCGACATCTATGCCCGCCGGGCCGCGCGCAAAGGGTATGCGTTTGCCGACCCGTCCGCCGACTACGCCACGTTCAGCGCCGGCTTCCCGTTCGAAGAAACCCCGGACCAGCAAACGGCCATCGAGGCGGTGCGGGCTGACATGCTCGCGCCCAAGCCAATGGACCGCCTGGTGTGTGGCGACGTCGGCTTCGGCAAGACAGAAGTGGCCATGCGGGCGGCGTTCATCGCCGTGCACAGTGGCCGCCAGGTCGCCGTGCTGGTGCCCACTACCCTGCTCGCCCAGCAACACTACAACAGCTTCCGCGACCGCTTTGCCGACTGGCCGGTGACCGTGGAGGTCATGAGCCGCTTCAAGTCGGCCAAGGAAGTGGCCGCCGCCGCCGCCGACCTGGCCGAAGGCAAGATCGACATCCTCATCGGCACCCACAAGCTGCTGCAGGACGATGTGCGCTTCAAGGACCTGGGCCTGGCCATCATCGACGAAGAGCACCGCTTTGGTGTACGCCAGAAAGAGCAGCTCAAGGCACTGCGCAGCGAGGTCGACATCCTCACCCTGACCGCTACGCCGATCCCGCGCACGTTGAACATGGCAGTGGCCGGCATGCGCGACCTGTCGATCATCGCCACGCCGCCAGCGCGCCGCCTGTCGGTGCGCACCTTTGTCATGGAGCAGAACAAGAGCACGGTCAAGGAGGCACTGCTGCGCGAACTGCTGCGCGGTGGCCAGGTGTACTACCTGCACAACGATGTGAAAACCATCGAAAAATGCGCCGCCGACCTTGCCGAACTGGTGCCCGAGGCACGTATCGGCATCGGCCACGGGCAAATGCGCGAACGCGAGCTGGAACAGGTGATGAGCGATTTCTACCACAAGCGCTTCAACGTGCTGGTGGCGTCGACCATCATCGAAACCGGCATCGACGTGCCTAGCGCCAATACCATCGTCATCGAGCGCGCCGACAAGTTTGGCCTGGCCCAGCTGCACCAGCTGCGTGGCCGGGTCGGCCGTAGCCACCACCAGGCCTACGCCTACCTGCTGACCCCAACCCGACAGAAAGTCAGCGCCGACGCTGAAAAACGCCTGGAAGCCATCGCCAACACCCAGGACCTGGGTGCTGGCTTTGTGCTGGCCACCAACGACCTGGAAATCCGCGGTGCGGGCGAGCTGCTGGGCGAAGGCCAGAGCGGTCAGATCCAGGCGGTGGGCTTCACCCTGTACATGGAAATGCTCGAACGCGCGGTCAAGGCGATCCGCAAGGGTACCCAGCCAAATCTGGAGCAACCGCTTGGCGGCGGCCCGGAGATCAACCTGCGCCTGCCCGCACTGATCCCCGAGGACTACCTGCCTGACGTGCATGCTCGGCTGATCCTGTACAAGCGCATTGCTTCGGCCGCCGACGAAGAAGGCCTCAAGGACCTGCAAGTGGAAATGATCGACCGCTTCGGTCTGCTGCCAGAACCGACCAAGAACCTGATGCGCCTGACTTCGCTCAAGCTGCAGGCGGAAAAGCTCGGCATCAAGAAAGTCGATGCTGGCCCCAATGGTGGCAAGCTCGAGTTCGAAGCCGAAACCCCGGTCGACCCGCTGACCCTGATCAAGCTGATCCAGGGCCAGCCCAAACGCTACAAGTTCGAAGGCGCTACCCAGTTCCGCTTCCTTGTGCCGATGGAACGCCCCGACGAACGTTTCAACACCCTGGAGGCGCTGTTCGAGCGCCTGACCCCACAGCCTGCCTAAGGAAGATCCATGCGTGCCATCCGTTGCCTGACCCTGCTGCTGGCGCTGTTCGCGCCAGCCGCCTTCGCCGAAGGCCTGTATCAGGTAGAAATGATTCTGGTGCGGCAGAACAGCGTGCCCGCCTTCACCAGCCCGTTCGCCCCGGAAGACTGGAGCGCTGGCGCCCCACGCCTGGCAAAAGACGCAGAGCGCCCACTGGCGCTGGAAGACGAAGCCACCCGCCTGGAAGCCACCGCCGACTACACCGTATTGATGCACAAGGCCTGGCAGCAGCAGGTCGGCAGCGAACCTGGCCGCATTGCCCTGGGCGAAGGCGCCGAACAGTTCGGCCACTTCCCTATCGAAGGCAACCTGAGCATCGCGCAAGGCCGCTTCATCTCGGTCGAGGCCAACTTCTGGGTCAACCAGCTGGACGGCAACGGCAGCGTGCTGCAAAGCGAGCAGTTCAGGCAGAACAACAGCAACGTCAAGGCCGGCCAGCTGACCTTCCTCGACGGCGGGCACCTGGCGGTGCTGCTGAAGGTGACACCACCGGGTACGCCGAAAATGCCGGTGATGGACCCGGAGATGATGGAGCAGTAATCCGATGAAGCAAGATGCCGCCGAGATGGTGAACGCTTATCCGAACTGGACCCAATCGTTCAGCAAAGCTGCCCTGCAACGCGGTGAGCGCTATGCCGAGGAAGGCAGGGTCGAACTGGAAGGCTTCTATGGGCCGACCATCACGGCCAATTGCCAAGGGAGTGGCGACAACCACTATCGGCAAAGCATCGAGTTGCACGTAGCCGGCGGCCGTTGCCATGTGCACGGTGAATGCGATTGCCCTGTAGGGCAAAACTGCAAGCATTGCGCCGCTGCACTGTTCTGCATAAGCGACCCTTGGTCCAATCATGAGGCCACGCAAGCCGACCCGGCAACGTTGTCCGCGGAACTGCAGCACTGGTTGAGCGGCCTGGAGCAGGCCCCGCCCAAGCCCAACGCAGCCGAAGACAAACGCGGACGCATGGTGTGCTACCAGCTCGACCTCACCGATGATGCCGTCTGCGCCCTGCTGGTACGCAAGGGCACACGAACCGAGGACGGCATACGCTTCAGCCGCGTCCAGTCACTGTACGACTTTCTCTACGAGCCACCGCGCTTCGTGACGGAAGAAGACACCCGCATTCTGCGCCTGCTCTCGGCCCTGAATCAGGGCGGCGGCCAGGACCGCGGCTATAAACTGAAGGGCCAGGAAGGTGGCGAGTTGTTCCAGCGCGCACTCGAAACCGGGCGCATGTTTTACGATGTCGGCTTCCCACCGCTTCATCAAGGCCCGGTGCGCCATGCCGAGTTCCGCTGGGTACGCCTGGACAACGGAAACTACCGGGGACTGTGGTACAGCGGCGAGGAAATGCTGCGCTGCGTCATCCCGCTGCTGCCACTTTACTACTTCGATCTGCTGACCAGTGAAGTGGGCAAGGTTGAGCACAGCCTGGATCCGCATGTCGCCGTGCAGCTGACTATTGCCCCCGATGTACCCGAGCACCTGGTCGTACCCCTCAGCCATAAACTCAATGCCCTCAGCCACAAGGTGCCGACGCCGACGCCAGTGCAGGAGCAGTTGCTCGATCACATCCAGCCCAAGCCCATTCTTGCGCTCGGCAGCCTTGAATACACCGCCTACATGCCGAAAACCGGTCGCATGCAACGGCAAATGCAACACCGCGCCGCATTGGCATTCAACTATGACGGTTTGCAGGTCAGCGGCACCGACGAGAAGCCGCTGACCCGCCTGGCGGGCAGCACCAGCCAGCGAATTCGCCGACAGCCGCAAGCCGAGCTAGCCCTGCGCAATGCGTTACGCGACCTGGGCTTCAAACCCGCCACTCGGCAGAGCAAGGCCCTGCCCGACAGTGCCGGCGAAATGTATCAGTTGCCCGACGACGAAGCCTGGCTGCGCTTTGCACGCGAAGGTCTGCCGCGCCTGCGCGAAGCCGGCTGGAACATCGACATACACCGCGATTTCGCCTTCAACTTGCAGGAGGTGGACGACTGGTATGCGACCATCGACGAGGCGCCCGGCCATGAATGGTTCGACCTGGAGCTGGGCATTGTGGTCGATGGCCAGCGTCACAGCCTGTTGCCCATCGTGTTGCAACTGCTGCGCAGCAGCCCAGAGCTGCTGCGCCCCAGCGAACTGGCCCGGCGCAGTGACGATGAACACCTGCTGATCGACCTCAACCGCGGCCGCCTGGACACACCGGCATTGCGCGTCGCCCTGCCCTACGGCCGCATCAAGGCCGTGATGGGCACCTTGGGTGAGCTGTACCTGCACGAAGACACCGCTGGCCCGAGCCTGCGCATGGAGCGCGCCGACGCCGCGCGCCTGAACGAAATCGAGGGCCTGCCCTTGCACTGGGAAGGGGGCGAGCACGTACGCGACCTGGGCCGCCGCCTGCGCGATGCCCGCGAGCTGCAAGTGCCACCCCCCGCCGGGCTGCGGGCCAACTTGCGGCCGTATCAGCAGCAGGGCCTGAACTGGCTGCAGGCACTGCGCGGGATGGGTACCGGCGGCATCCTCGGCGACGACATGGGCCTGGGCAAGACCCTGCAGACCCTGGCACACCTGCTGCTGGAAAAACAGTCCGGGCGCTTGGGCGCACCGGCCCTGGCGGTCATGCCCACCAGCCTGATACCCAACTGGTTGGACGAAGCCCAGCGTTTCGCCCCTGACCTGCGCGTACTGGCACTGCATGGCCCAGGGCGCAGCAAGCATTTCACCCGGTTGCACGAATACGACCTGGTCCTGACCACTTACGCCCTGATGCCACGCGACCTGAAACACCTGCGCGCCCAAGCCTGGCACATGCTGGTGCTGGACGAGGCACAGAACATCAAGAGCAGCACCAGCAAGGCCGCCCTCGCCGTCTGCGAGCTACAGGCCGGCCAGCGCCTGTGCCTCACCGGCACGCCGATGGAAAACAACCTGGGCGAGCTGTGGTCGATCTTCCACTTCCTCATGCCCGGCTGGCTGGGCGACCTCAAACGGTTCAACCAGGACTACCGCGTCCCGATAGAGCGCCATGGCGACGCTGAGCGCCTGGCCCACCTGGTCACGCGTATTCGCCCCTTCCTGCTGCGCCGCACCAAGGAGCAGGTGGCCACCGAGTTGCCCGCCAAGACCGAGATGGTGCACTGGGTCGAGCTCAGCGACGCCCAGCGCGACACCTACGAGGCCGTGCGAGTGGCCATGGACCAGAAAGTCCGCGACGAAATCGCTCGCAATGGCGCCGCGCGCAGCCAGATCGTCATCCTCGACGCCCTGCTCAAGCTGCGCCAGGTGTGCTGCGACCTGCGCCTGGTAAAAGGGGTGGAAAGCCATGGGAACCAGGCCGACAAGGGCAAGCTGGGCGCGCTGCTGGAAATGCTCGAGGAGCTGCTCAGCGAAGGGCGCCGGGTACTGCTGTTCTCGCAGTTCACCTCGATGCTGGCACTTATCGAGCAGGAGCTGCAGAAACGCAAGATCCGCTATAGCTTGCTGACCGGCGACACGCGCGACCGGCGCACGCCAGTGCGGCAGTTCCAGCAGGGTGACAGCGAAGTGTTCCTGATCAGCTTGAAGGCAGGCGGGGTGGGCTTGAACCTGACGGCCGCAGACACGGTGATCCACTACGACCCCTGGTGGAACCCGGCCAGCGAAAACCAGGCCACCGACCGGGCGTACCGGATTGGCCAGGACAAGCCAGTGTTCGTGTTCAAGCTGATTACCCGGGGTACGGTGGAAGAGAAGATCCAGATGTTGCAGCAGGAGAAAGCGGCATTGGCAGCCAGCTTGCTGGATGGCGGGCAGGCTGGGCAATGGCGCATGGGCGATGAAGAAATCGAGGCACTGTTTGCGCCATTGCCAGGCAAGCGTGGGCGGTAAACCATCAACTTTCACTGCCCAAGCTGGCCTCTTCGCGGGTGAACCCGCTCCCACAGTGACCGCACCGCTATCTGGCATGCGCAGTACCTGTGGGAGCGGGCATGCCCGCGAAGCGGCCGAGGCAGTCAATCGACCAGCTGAGCTTCCTTCAACGCCCCCAACGCCTCCAGCCAGCGCGGCTGCTGGCGATAATCGGTCCGCGCAAACCCTTGCCCGCGCATCCGCGCAATCCGCGGCGATGGCTTGACCTTCATACGTTGCGCCGCACTCAGTGCCAGCTCCGCTGCCGCCCGGTCATTGCACACCAGGCCCATGTCACAGCCGGCGCTCAACGCTGCCTCGATACGGCTGGCCGCATCACCCACCACATGCGCACCGGCCATCGACAAGTCATCACTGAAGATCACCCCGTCAAAGCCCAGCTCGCCGCGAAGGATGTCCTGCAGCCAGCGCCGCGAAAAACCGGCTGGCTGGTTGTCAACCTGCGGGTAGATGACATGCGCCGGCATCACCGCCGCCAGCTGGCCGCTCAGGCGCGTGAACGGCACCAGGTCGGCCTGGCGTAATTGCTCAAGGCTGCGCTCATCGGTGGGAATGGCCACATGCGAGTCAGCCTCGGCCCAGCCATGGCCGGGGAAGTGCTTGCCACAGGCAGCCATGCCCGCCGCATTCATACCGCGGATGAACGCCCCCGCAAGTTGCGTGGCACGCAGGGGGTCGCCCTCGAAGGCACGGCTGCCGACCACGGCGCTGCGCTGGTGGTCCAGGTCCAGCACGGGTGCAAAGCTGAGGTCCAGGCCAACCGCCAGCACCTCGGTCGCCATCAGCCAACCGCACTGCTCCGCCAGGTACTCGGCGTTGTCATTGTCGGCCAGCGCACGCATGGCTGGCAGGCGCACGAAACCCTGGCGCAGGCGCTGCACGCGGCCGCCCTCCTGGTCTACCGCCAGAATAAGGTCAGGGCGTATGGCGCGGATCGATGCGCACAGCTCACGCACCTGGCGCGGGCTGTCGATGTTGCGGGCAAAAATGATCAGGCCGGCCACTTCGGGTTGGCGCAGCAAGTGACGGTCTTCGGCGGTCAGCCATTTACCGGCGATATCCACCATCAGGGAGCCTTGCAGGCTGACGGTCATGGGTAATCCTTCATTGAAGACAAAGAGAGGCCCACTGGGGGCAGGCGGCCTGTTCGATACGCACCGGGCAATGGGCCGGCACCCGCTCGAACAGGCTTAGCAAGTCAGTGTTGCGCAGGCGTATGCAGCCATGGGACAACGCTACGCCCATGGGTTCCGTATCCGGGGTGCCGTGCAGGTAGATGTAGCGGCGGAAGGTGTCGACCGCGCCCAGGCGGTTAAGCCCCGGCTCACAGCCGCTGAGCCAGAGGATGCGGGTGAGTATCCAGTCACGGCCCGGGTATTGCGCGTGCAATACCGGCGACCACACCTCACCCGCCCAGCGCCGCCCGACCAGCACTGCAGCAAGCGGCAGGCCCGCGCCAATTTTTGCCCGCACTTGATGCAGGCCACGCGGTGTGCAACCCGAACCGTAGCGCTCGCCCGCACCGTTGCGCGACGTGGAAACCGGCACGCGCACGCGCAGCTGGCCACAGGCAAAGCCATACAGGCATTGGTCGGCAAGGGAAATGTGCAGCAGGTCGAGATCGGGCATGGCGCTAGCTTAGCCGAAGCGCCCTGCCCCGCCCAGCCTTCAGGCCTTGGCGGTAATAGCGGTAGCTTTGCTGCGTGGTCGCAGCTGCGCCGTGGCCATGGCTTCGTCGGTGACGCCGCTGTCGGCACGCATGCCTGCAGCCAGGAACGGTACCATCAGGCGCATCACCTGCTCGATCGAGGTGTTGATGCCAAAGTCAGTCTCGGCGATCGCACGCAGCGCCTTGATGCCGGACATGCTGAAGGCGGCGGCGCCGAGCATGAAGTGCACGCGCCAGAACAGTTCCAGTGGTGGAATACGCGGCGCAGCCTCGTTGACCAGCAGCATGTAGCGGCGGAACACCTTGCCGTACATGTCTTCCAGGTAACGCCGCAGGTGGCCTTGGCTCTGGCTGAATGCCAGGCCCAGCAGGCGCATGAAGATCGACAGATCGTTGTTGCTGCGAGGTTGCACGACCAACGCCTGCTCCACCAGCATCTCCAGCAGCTCTTCGAGGCTGGGCTTGTGCTCCGGCTTGGCCTGGCGACGCTCCAGCTCGCGCTCCAGGCTGGCGCAGAACGGCCCGAGGAAGCGCGAGAACACCGCCTGGATCAACGCTTTCTTGGAGCCGAAATGATAGTTGACGGCCGCCAGGTTCACCCCGGCCTTGCTGGTAATCAGCCGCAATGAGGTTTCGGCAAACCCCCTTTCCGCGAACAGCTGCTCGGCAGCATCGAGAATGCGTTCAACGGTTTCCGATTGGGCCATGACTACTCCGCGTACTCCGCCAGACAAACAGGTGTTTGAAACATACGTTTCAGTCCTGCTTCTGTCAAGGCTCGGTGACCGGGCGGTCGCCATTTAAAAGCCCCAGGCGGCGTGCTGCAAGTGCCAGCGTTCAGGTTTAATGCGCCTTTTGGCTTGCAGCGCATCCAGTACTGTATATAATCCCAGTCACTGTACAAAAAGACAGAGCGCTCACCATGTTGAAACTGACGCCACGCCAAGCCGAAATTCTCGCGTTCATCAAGCGCTGCCTCGAAGACAACGGCTTCCCGCCGACACGCGCCGAGATCGCTCAGGAGCTGGGCTTCAAATCGCCCAACGCCGCCGAGGAGCACCTCAAGGCCCTCGCCCGCAAGGGCGCAATCGAGATGACCCCGGGCGCCTCCCGTGGCATCCGCATTCCCGGCCTGGAAACCAAGGCAGAAGAAAGCGGCCTGCCTATCATCGGCCGGGTTGCTGCCGGTGCGCCGATTCTTGCCGAACAGCACATTGAGCAATCCTGCAATATCAACCCCGCCTTCTTCCACCCCCAGGCCGACTATTTGCTGCGCGTACACGGCATGAGCATGAAGGACGTCGGTATCTTCGACGGCGACCTGCTGGCAGTTCACACCTGCCGCGAAGCCCGCAACGGCCAGATTGTCGTCGCCCGCATCGGCGACGAAGTGACCGTCAAACGCTTCAAGCGTGAAGGCAGCAAGGTCTGGCTGCTTGCCGAAAACCCCGAATTCGCCCCCATCGAAGTCGACCTGAAAGAACAGGAACTGGTGATTGAGGGTTTGAGCGTCGGCGTCATTCGCCGCTGATCCAGGAGGCGTCATGCAGCAGTTCATTCACGCACCCGAGCAAGCCCAGTTGCCCCTGTTCGAAGCATTTCTCGCCCAGCCCGTGCTACCTGGCCTGAAAGCCAGCGAACTGGCGCGCAAGCACAACCAGCCTGAACTGTTCAGCGAATTGTCGCTGCGCGGCGCGCCAGGTCACTGCCAAAGCCTGCTGGCACCGGTACTGCGCGAACTGAGCGAAGAGGACGCGGCCCGCTGGCTGACCCTGATCGCCCCGCCGTCGAGCCTGACCCAGGCCTGGCTGCGCGATGCCGGCCTCAACCGTGAACGCATCTTGCTGCTGCAACCTCGTGGCAATCAAACCCCGCTGCAACTGGCCTGCGAAGCTTTGCGCCTGGGCCGCAGTCACACGGTGGTCAGTTGGCTGGGCAACGTCAACGCCACCGCTCGCCAGCAATTGCTGCGCGCCGCCAGTGTCGGAAACGCACAAAGCCTGAACATCCGCCTCGGCTGATGCTCAGGCTTTGCCTGTCATTCGAAAACCCTGCTGGCTGCTGCACGGTCAGTGCAGCACACGCGGCCCTTCATCACGTTCGAGCTCACCATCCATGAGGCGGCCGGCCATCTGCACGCCCACGCTAAGCATGGCCTTGGCCACTTCTACATGCTGGCCCTGCAGGAACACCTTGGCGTCTTCCGAGAAATCCAGGGTTACCAGAGAGCCCTCATCCTCAGCGCGACGCAGTTCGATGCGGCCATCAGGCAACTCGACAATTTCCAGAAAAGACGTAGACATAAATGGCAGTTCTCCGCGAAAGGTCCGTATTGTACCAGCCGTAACGGCTATCAGCACTCACTCAACGCATCGCGGAAACGTCTCACCAAACCCTTGAGGTTGTTGCGCCAGCTTTCCAGCTCGGTACGCGATAGCGCCGGATGCTCGGGCTCATCGAGATTGACGGCCTGGATCAGAGGCTGCGTGACATCGGTTTTCGGCGCTTTCCTGGCGACCGGTGGTCGGAACAAATCGGCATAAGCACCCAGCATTTGCGCCAGCCAGGTTTCGCGCTGACGGGCAAGCTCAAGCAGCTCGGCCACTTCCGGGATAGCGATTCCATTCAGCGCGTCGTCGGCCAGCGCTTGCTCGACAGTTGCAACCACCGGCAGGCGGTAGAACACCCCGATTTCATGGCACAGGCCCAGCAGCGCGCCATACAGGTGGAACAGCGCCGATTCGCGCTCAGCCTGAACCAGGCCCTGTGCATTCATGGCCTGGCTTTGTTCAGCCTTGGCCATGGACTCCAGAGCGAGGCCGGCGAAGAACAGTTTCTGGTTGGTGCGAGTGTAGGTTTCCTGGGCCATTTCTTTGCCCTCCCATCAGGCTGCAAGGCGAATACATGCATCATAAATGATTGGGGCCGCTTTGCGCCCCTTCGCGGCACAAGGCCCTCCTGCAAGAGAACGCGATTCCTTGCAGAAGCGGCCTTGTGCCGCGAAGGGGCGCAAAGCGGCCCCAATTAAAGCACCGAAAGATCAGCGCTTGTCTTCAACCTTCCAGGCATTGCCGTCGTAGAAGGCCTTCCAGCCGGTCGGCTTGCCATCGACCTCGGACTGCACGTACTGCTCCTTGGTTTTGCGGCTGTAGCGGATAACTGCCGGGCGGCCTTCTGGATCTTTCTGTGGCGCATCGCAGAGGAAGTGGTACTTCGGATCGATCTCGTGCTTGTGCGGCACAATTTCAAGCACCAGCGGCGCACGGGTTTCACGGTTTTTCGGGAACTGACTGGCAGCCAGGAACAACCCCGAAGCACCGTCACGCAGCACGTAGGTGTCGTCCACCTTTTCGCACTTGAGCTCCGGCATGTCCACCTTGTCCATCTTCGGCGGCGCCGCCTCTCCACTCTTGAGCAGCTTGCGGGTGTTCTTGCACGTCGGGTTGGTGCAGCCGAAGAATTTGCCAAAACGGCCGGTCTTCAACTGCATCTCGCTGCCACACTTGTCGCACTCCAGGCTCGGCCCTTCGTAACCCTTGATGCGGTAGCTGCCCTCTTCGATCTCGTAGCCAACGCAATCGGGGTTGTTACCGCAAATGTGCAGCTTGTGCTTCTCATCCAGCAGGTAGGCGTCCATCGCTGTGGCGCAGATCGGGCAACGGTGCTTGCCCAGCAGCACGCGGGATTCCGATTCACCCTCGTCATCAGCGGCAATCTCGTCACCCGGCACCAGGTTGACGGTGGCCTTGCAGCGCTCTTTTGGCGAAAGGCTGTAACCCGAACAACCCAGGAAAACACCCGTGGAAGCGGTGCGGATCATCATCGGCCGGCCGCATTCCTTGCACGGAATGTTGGTCATGGTCGGCTGGTTGGCGCGCATGCCGTTTTCGCTGGACTCTGCAGTCTGCAGCTTCTTGCTGAAGTCGCCGTAGAACTCGTCGAGTACGTTTTTCCAGTCACGCTCGCCCTGGGCCACGTCGTCGAGGTTCTCCTCCATATCGGCGGTAAAGCCGTAGTCCATCAGGTTGGAGAAGCTTTCCGACAGGCGCTCGGTGACGATGTCGCCCATTTTCTCGGAATAGAAACGGCGGTTATGCAAGGTCACATAACCACGGTCCTGAATGGTCGAGATGATCGCCGCATAGGTCGACGGGCGACCAATGCCGCGCTTTTCCATTTCCTTGACCAGGCTGGCCTCGGTGAAGCGCGCCGGCGGCTTGGTGAAGTGCTGGCTCGGGTCGATCTGAATCAGCTTCAGCGCTTCGCCCTGGACCATCTCAGGCAGCACGTCGTCTTCGCCCGGCTTGCTCTGTTGCGGCAGCACGCGGGTATAACCGTCAAATTTGAGGATACGGCCCTTGGCACGCAGCTCGAAGTCGCCCGCAGCCACGGTGACGCTGGTGGACAGGTACTGCGCCGGGGGCATCTGGCAGGCCAGGAACTGGCGCCAGATCAGCTCGTACAGGCGCTCGGCGTCGCGCTCCATGCCGCTGAGCTTGGTCGGGTGCGTATTCACATCGGAAGGACGAATCGCTTCGTGCGCCTCCTGGGCCCCTTCCTTGCTGCCGTAAACCAGTGGCGCATCCGGCAGGTACTGCTTGCCGAACTCGCGCTCGATGTAGCTACGCGCCATGTCCAGGGCATCGACCGACAGGTTGGTCGAGTCGGTACGCATGTAAGTGATGTAGCCGGCCTCATACAAGCGCTGGGCCATCATCATGGTCTTTTTCACCCCGAAGCCCAGGCGGTTACTGGCCGCCTGCTGCAGGGTGGAGGTAATGAACGGCGCCGACGGCTTGCTGCTGGTCGGGCGGTCTTCACGCTTGACCACGCTGTAGCTGGAAGCCTTGAGCTTCTCCAGCGCAGCCATGGCCTGGGCTTCGTTCAGCGGCTTGAAGGCCTCGCCCTTCTCGCGCGCCACCTCGAAACGCACCTTGGCGTTCTTGGCGGTACCGAGGTCGGCATGAATCTCCCAGTACTCTTGCGGGATGAATGCACGGATTTCACGCTCGCGCTCCACCACCAGCTTCACCGCGACCGACTGCACACGGCCAGCAGACAGGCCGCGAGCAATCTTGGCCCACAACAGCGGCGAAACCATGTAACCAACCACACGGTCGAGGAAGCGCCGCGCCTGCTGAGCGTTGACCCGGTCGATGTCCAGCTCGCCTGGCTGCGAGAAGGCTTCCTGGATGGCCTTTTTGGTAATTTCGTTGAACACCACGCGCTTGTAGCGTGTGTCGTCACCACCGATGGCTTCGCGCAGGTGCCAGGCAATGGCTTCCCCTTCGCGGTCCAAGTCGGTTGCGAGATAGATGGTGTCGGCATCCTTGGCCAGGCGACGCAGCTCTTCGATCACCTTTTCCTTGCCAGGCAGGATCTCGTACTTGGCCTTCCAGCCGTGATCCGGGTCGACGCCCATGCGTGCCACCAGCTGGCGACGGGCCTTTTCTTTCGGCGACAGGGCCGGAGCCTCACCCGCGGCCTTGCCACGCTTGGCGGCCGGCTCTTTGCTTGCGCTGGCCGAACCGCTGGTGGGGAGGTCTCGGATATGGCCGATACTCGACTTCACCACGTACTGGTTGCCCAGGTACTTGTTGATGGTCTTGGCCTTGGCCGGGGATTCCACAATGACCAGCGATTTGCCCATGGATCGGAGTATTCCTGAATCTGAAAATGAAAAACGCGTCAGGTACCAAACGCGGCACCGCTATATATAGTGGCAAAAGTGTGAGGTCAAGCTCGGACAATCACTCGTGCGACTTGCCCAGCAACCCAGGCAGCCCTTCTTCGGCCTTGACCAAAGCAAAGCGTGGCACCTGCTCGCCGTCAACCTCGACGGACTCCTGGAACATCAAAAGGGGGCGTACCCAGAAGCTGTAATCACCATACAGGCATTGGTAGAACACCATCCACTCTTCGTTCTCGGAGTGCCGCGCAACGCTGAAGACACGATACTCAGGCCCTTTGTAATGCCGGTATACGCCTGGTTGTATCTGCATGTTGCCCACCCTCTTGAATAAAACCTGTAAAAACAAAACCGGGGCACAAGGCCCCGGTTGCTGTCCCGCAACGCGATCAGACGCGTTCGAAGACAGTGGTGATACCTTGGCCGAGGCCGACGCACATGGTCGCCACCCCCAGAGTACCGCCATTCTGCTTCATGACATTGAGCAGGGTGCCCGAAATGCGTGCCCCGGAGCAACCGAACGGGTGACCCAAAGCAATGGCGCCGCCGTGCAGGTTAACCTTCTCATCCATCTTGTCGAGCACTTTCAAGTCTTTCAGCACTGGCAAGGCCTGTGCAGCAAAGGCTTCGTTGAGCTCGATGAAGTCGATGTCGGCCATGGTCAGCCCGGCGCGCTTGAGCGCTTTCTGGGTCGACGGTACCGGACCATAACCCATGATCGCCGGATCAACACCTGCCACCGCCATCGAACGAATCACCGCCAATGGCTGGATACCCAGGTCCATTGCACGCTGGCCAGACATGACGATCATGCACGAAGCGCCGTCGGTGATCTGCGACGAGGTACCGGCGGTGACAGTACCGCCTTTCGGGTTGAACGCGGGCTTGAGCGATGCCAGGCCTTCGAGGGTGGTCTCCGGGCGAATGGTTTCGTCGAAATCGAATACCTTCAGGAAGCCGTTCTCGTCATAGCCCTGCATCGGGATGATCTCGTCCTTGAACTTGCCTTCGACCGTGGCTTTGTGGGCCAACTGGTGCGAACGCACGCCGAACAGGTCCTGCTGCTCCCGGGTGATGCCGTGCATCTTGCCGAGCATTTCTGCAGTCAGGCCCATCATCCCGGAAGCCTTGGCAGCATGCAAGGAAAGGTGCGGGTTAGGGTCCACGCCATGCATCATGCTGACGTGGCCCATGTGTTCCACGCCACCGACCACGAACACATCGCCGTTACCGGTCATGATCGCCTGGGCAGCGGTGTGCAAGGCGCTCATCGAAGAGCCGCACAGGCGGCTGACGGTCTGCGCTGCAGACGTGTGCGGAATCTGGGTCATCAGCGACGCCATGCGGGCGATGTTCCAGCCTTGCTCCAGGGTCTGGTTGACGCAGCCCCAGATCACGTCTTCGACTTCTTTCGGGTCGACCTTGCCGTTGCGCTCCAGCAGCTTGCTGATCAGGTGCGCCGACATGTCTTCGGCGCGGGTATTACGGTGCATGCCACCCTTGGAGCGGCCCATTGGCGTGCGACCGAAGTCGACAATCACCACGTCTCTTGGATTCAGGCTCATATCAAATCTCTCGCTCTAGCTCGTTGACCGCTCAGTTGAAGAAGCGCTGGCCGTTCTTGGCCATTTCACGCAGCTTCGCAGTCGGGTGGTACAGCGGCCCCAGATCGGCGTACTGATCGGCCAGTGCGACGAATTCGGCCACACCGATCGAGTCGATGTAGCGCAGCGCACCACCGCGGAAGGGAGGGAAACCAATGCCATAGACCAAGCCCATGTCGGCTTCGGCGGCGGTTTCGACAATGCCGTCTTCCAGGCAGCGCACGGTCTCCAGGCACAGGGGGACCATCATCCAGTTGATGATGTCTTCGTCGGTGACTTCACGCTGTTCGAACACGATCGGCTTGAGGACGTCGAGCACGGTGGCATCGAAGACCTTCTTCGGCTTACCGCGCTTGTCGGTTTCGTAGGCGTAGAAGCCCTTGCCGTTCTTCTGGCCCAGGCGGTTGGCCTCGTACAGCGCGTCGACGGCCGAGCGGCGGTCGTCCTTCATGCGGTCCGGGAAGCCTTCGGCCATCACGTCACGGCCGTGGTGGCCGGTGTCAATGCCAACCACGTCCATCAGGTAAGCCGGGCCCATTGGCCAGCCGAACTTTTCCATGACCTTGTCGATGCGCACGAAGTCGACACCGGCACTGACCAGCTTGGCAAAGCCGCCGAAATACGGGAACAGCACGCGGTTGACCAAAAAGCCCGGGCAATCGTTGACCACGATCGGGTTCTTGCCCATTTTCTTGGCGTAGGCCACGGTGGTGGCCACCGCCACTTCACTGGACTTCTCACCACGGATCACTTCAACCAGCGGCATCATGTGCACCGGGTTGAAGAAGTGCATGCCGACGAAGTTTTCCGGGCGTTTGAGCGCTTTTGCCAGCAGGTTGATGGAGATGGTCGAGGTGTTGGAAGCGAGGATCGCGTCGTCCTTCACCTGGCCTTCCACTTCAGCCAGCACAGCTTGCTTGACCTTCGGGTTCTCGACCACAGCTTCGACGACGATGTCGACATTGGCGAAGTCGCCATAGGACAGGGTCGGGCGAATGGCGTTGAGTGCCTCGGCCATCTTGGCCGGGGTCAGTCGGCCCTTCTCGACGCGGTTGCCGAGCAGCTTGGAGGCCTCGTTCAGGCCCAGCTGGATAGCTTCCTCGCGGATATCCTTCATCAGGATCGGGGTGCCCTTGACCGCCGACTGGTAAGCGATGCCGCCACCCATGATGCCGGCGCCGAGCACGGCGGCCTGCTTGACGTCGTGGGCAATCTCGTCATGCGCCTTGGCCTTGCGCTTGAGTTCCTGGTCGTTCAGGAACAGGCCGATGAGGCTTTCGGCAACCGACGTCTTGGCCAGCTTGGCAAAGCCTGCGGCTTCGACCTCCAGGGCCTTGTCGCGGCCGAAGTTGGCGGCCTTCTGGATGGTCTTGATGGCTTCGACCGGGGCCGGATAGTTCGGGCCGGCCTGGCCGGCAACGAAGCCCTTGGCGGTCTCGAAGGCCATCATCTGCTCGATGGCATTGAGTTTGAGCTTTTCCAGCTTCGGCTGACGCTTGGCCTTGTAGTCCAGCTCGCCGCTGATGGCCCGCTTGATCAGGTCCAAGGCACCGGCCTGCAGCAACTCAGGGGCGACCACGGCGTCGACAGCGCCCACTTTCAAGGCGTCCTCGGCACGGTTTTCCTTGCCGGAGGCGATCCACTCGATAGCGTTGTCCGAACCGATCAGGCGCGGCAGGCGCACGGTGCCGCCAAAGCCGGGGTAGATGCCCAGCTTGACTTCGGGCAGGCCAATCTTGGCGCTGGAGGACATGATCCGGTAGTCGGCGGCCAGGCACATTTCCAGGCCGCCGCCCAAGGCGATGCCGTTGATGGCAGCAACGGTCGGCACTTCGAGGTCTTCGAAGGCACTGAAGATGCGATTGGCTTCCAGGTTGCCGGCGACCAGTTCGGCCTCGGGCAGCTTGAAGTTGTCGACGAACTCGGTGATGTCGGCGCCGACGATGAACACGTCCTTGCCACTGCTGACGATCACGCCCTTGACCGAGGCGTCGGCCTGGATGGCGTCGACGGCCTGGCGAAGCTCGTTCAGGGTCAGGCGGTTGAACTTGTTGACGGACTCACCCTTGAGGTCGAATTTGAGCTCGACGATGCCACTTTCAAGAGCCTTAACCGTGATGGCTTTACCTTCGTAAATCATCAACTGATCTCCACGATATGGAAGCTGAACTGTACACGCCGATCGCTGCAGCAGAAGCAGGCCTAGCTGCCCTGCCCCAGGCACACCCGTCAGCGCGCTAGTCGGAAGTATGGCTTGGCGTCATGACATACAAACGCTCAATTCATACGCCCGTTTGATTTGGGTGTGCACACATTCTCCGAAAAGATCGGCGTTGTCAAATGCTCAGGAGCACGACGAAAACGCGACTTTCCAGTCACTTTGTATCGTCCGGGTGCAAAACATGATGACAGTGATCGCCGACCATTCACGTCAGCGATTGACCACGCCCGGTTGGACAGTGCTGCATCTTTCGGCTTGCGCGGCACCCCAGTGCGGCTACACTGGCACTTGCTTGAATGAATACCCGGCCTGCCTGGCCTTTTCTGCGTAGCAGAAACGCAAAGCGGCGACTTGGCACCCCACCCCTTCAGGGTTCTGCCAAGCCGCCGCTTTGTCGTTTAAAGCCCTGAACGCCTGCGCCGTACCTGTGGGAGCCGCCTTGTGCGGCGAAGAGGCCGATACGCCCGGAACAGTACTATCAGGCATACCGGCCTCTTCGCAGCACAAGGCTGCTCCTACGGGTACGACGTGGCCCCACGAGGTTTCAGGCCAGGGTTTCGAGGACGTAGGCAACATCCTGCAATACAGCCGTATCACCCCGTTCAGTCCAGTACAGGGCGATCATCCGCGCGTCGGCTTCGACCTTGTAGACGCTCGCCGGCAAGCGCGCCAAGGCCTCGATGAAGCGAGGATCTTCGCAGCGCTCGCGCCATTGGTTCCACCACACCCCTGGGGTGACCTGCCAGAAGCTGAAGCTGTCCTCATGCCCGCGACGCCGCGCCCGGTGGTATTGCGGGCAAGGGCTTGGCGGCTCCATTTCGAGCCAGTGCGGCCACTGCTGCGGCGCCAGTTGCATGGCCAACCCCATGCGCCGGGCCTCCAGCCGCAACTTCATCTGCTCGCTCTGCTTGCGCGAGCCTCGCAGCCAGGAAAGCGGGCTGAGAATCAGCGCAAGGATTGACACCACCAGCAATACCGTCATATCAGTAGTTCCCATAAAGCGTTGCAAATGAGCTGGTTAGCCATTTTTCACGGTAGACCCGCCCGAAAGCGACCATACTTCTTCTATCGCGATTGCCAGGAGTACCGCTCATGCAATATGAACATTTGTTGGTCGCCGTCGACCTGACCGAAGAATGCGACCCGGTGATCAAGCGTGCCATGAAGCTCGCCGAGCCCTCAGGCGCCAAGGTGTCCCTGGTGCACATCGTCGAGCCGATGGCCATGGCATTCGGCGGTGACGTACCGATGGACCTGTCGCAGTTGCAACAGCAACAGTTCGACCAGGCCAAGGAGCGCATGGACCGCCTGTTCAACAAATACCCGGACATCCAGCGCGGCGATTCCCACCTGACCTACGGCCAACCGCGCCAGGAAATCCACCAACTGGCCAAGGAACAGAATTGCGACCTGATCGTGGTCGGCAGCCATGGCCGCCATGGCCTGGCGCTGCTGCTGGGTTCCACCGCCAATGACGTGCTGCATGGTGCGCCGTGCGATGTGCTGGCGGTGCGGTTGCAGAAGAAAGAATGACTTAACCTGTACCGGCCTCTTCGCGGGGCAAGCCCGCTCCCACAGTGACCGCGCCGCGATACCTGTGGGGGCGGGCTTGCCCCGCGAAGAGGCCGGTACAGGTTAAAGCCGATCAGCCTTCCAGCTCGGCCCAGCGCTCTACCAGCGCATCCAGCTCACCCTGTAGCTTCTCGATCTTCGCAAGCACTGCCGAAGTTTCCGCAATCGGCCGCTGATAGAAGCCCGCCGCATTCACTTCTTCCTGGGCCTCAGCCATACGCTGCTCAACTTCGTCGATCTGCCCTGGCAGCATCTCCAGCTCACGCTGCAGCTTGTAGCTGAGCTTCTTCTTCGACGCCTCTTCCGCCACCGGCGCAGCAACAGGCGCGGGCTTGTCCTCGACTTTTTCCACCACTGCGCTGTTGAGTTCGGACTTGCCGCCCTTGCTCTCGGTCACACCCAGCAGCTTTGGCGAGCCGCCCTGGCGAATCCAGTCCTCGTAGCCGCCCACGTACTCACGCACCTTGCCCTCGCCTTCGAACACCAGCGTGCTGGTGACGACGTTGTCGAGGAAGGCCCGGTCGTGGCTGACCATCAGCACGGTGCCCTTGTAGTTGGACAGCACTTCCTCGAGCAGCTCGAGGGTTTCCACGTCCAGGTCGTTGGTCGGTTCGTCGAGTACCAGCAGGTTGGCCGGCTTGCTGAACAGCTTTGCCAGCAGCAGGCGGGCACGCTCGCCACCCGACAGTGCCTTGACCGGCGTGCGGGCACGCTGAGGGCTGAACAGGAAGTCGCCCAGGTAGCTCAGCACGTGGCGGTTCTGGCCGTCGATCTCGATAAAATCACGGCCTTCGGCCAGGTTGTCGATCACGGTCTTTTCCAGCTCGAGCTGGTGGCGCATCTGGTCGAAGTAGGCCACTTCCAGCTTGGTGCCGCGCTCGACCTTGCCCGAAGTGGGCTCCAGGCCGCCGAGCATCAGCTTGAGCAGGGTGGTCTTGCCGGTGCCGTTGGCCCCCAGCAGGCCGATCCGGTCCTGACGCTGCAAGACCATGGAAAAGTCTTTGACCAGCATCGGCCCGTCGGCGTGATGGAAGCTGACGTTTTCCAGCACCATCACCTGCTTGCCGGATTTTTCCGCCGCCTCGATCTGGATGTTGGCCTTGCCCTGGCGCTCGCGGCGCTCGCCACGCTCCACACGCAAGGCTTTCAATGCCCGCACACGCCCTTCGTTCCGGGTGCGGCGTGCCTTGATGCCTTGGCGAATCCACACTTCTTCCTGAGCCAGGCGCTTGTCGAACAGCGCATTGGCAGTTTCTTCGGCGGCCAGTGCGGCCTCCTTGTGCACCAGGAAGCTGGCGTAGTCACCGTTCCAGTCAATCAGGCCGCCGCGGTCCAGTTCAAGGATGCGGGTGGCCAGGTTCTGCAGGAAGGACCGGTCGTGGGTGATGAACAACACCGCGCCGTTGAAACTGCGCAGGGCCTCTTCGAGCCAGGCAATCGCACCGATGTCCAGGTGGTTGGTCGGCTCGTCGAGCAGCAGCAGGTCGGGCTCGGACACCAGCGCCTGGGCCAGCAGCACACGGCGGCGCCAGCCACCAGACAGCTCGGCCAGGGTCTTGTCGGCCGGCAACTGCAGGCGGCTCAGGGTGCTCTCCACCACTTGTTGCAGGCGCCAGCCATCACGGGCTTCCAGCTCGTGCTGGACGTGCATGAGTTTTTCCAGGTCTTCGTCGTTCTGGATATTCATGCTCAGGTGGTGGAACTGCGCCAGCAGCTCGCCGACGCCATCCAGGCCTGCGGCCACCACATCGAACACCGTGCGCTCGTCGGCCACCGGCAGTTCCTGCGGCAGCTCGCCGATCTTCAGGCCCGGGGCACGCCAGACTTCACCGTCGTCACCCTTCTGCTCGCCCTTGACCAGGCGCAGCATGCTGGACTTGCCAGTACCGTTGCGGCCGATGATGCACACCCGCTCACCACGAGCGATCTGCCAGGACACTTTGTCCAGCAGCGGCATGGCGCCGAATGCGAGGGACACATCGCTGAATTTGAGCAGGGTCATGTTGGTCTCCATAAATCGGGCGCGCATTCTACCTGACTTGGCCCTCGACGGCATCCGCTTGGCCACCCGGCGACCGCTTTGCGACATCTGGTCGAAGTTAATATCCCGATACAAGCACAGTGCTTTCACCCGCCGCCGGCAAACAGCTAAGCTAAGGGCAATCGCTTCCAACAGTGCTGGCTCCGCCGTCACTTCCCCATGGTTCTACTGCCCGGACGTATCATGCGCAGCCGCCTGTTACACATTGCATCATGCCTGCTGCTCACCGCTGCCACCTGCGCGGCGCAGGCCACCGACCTCACCCAGCAACGCCAGTACTACGACGAGGCCAAGCGTGCGCTGGCCAAAGGCGACAAAGGCCCGTACTTGCGCTATGCGCAAGCCCTGAGCGACTACCCGCTCACACCGTACCTGGCCTACGACGAGCTTACCGCCCGCCTCAAAAGCGCCAGCAACCAGGAGATCGAAGGCTTTCTCGCCAAGCATGGCGACCTGCCCCAGGCCAACTGGATGAAACTGCGCTGGCTACGCTGGCTGGCCGAACGCGGCGAATGGGATACTTTCGTCAAATACTACGACCCAAAACTCAACTTCACCGAACTGGACTGCCTCAATGGCCAGTATCAGCTCAGCCATGGACTGCGCGCCGAGGGCTACGCCACAGCCGACAAACTGTGGAACGTCGGCAAGTCGCAGCCTGCCGCCTGCGACACGCTGTTCGGCATGTGGGCGGCGGAAGGCCAACTGACCGAGGCCAAACGCTGGGAACGCACCAAGCTGGCGGCCCAGGCCCGCAACTACGCCCTGGCCAACAACCTGGTCAAGACGCTGACCACGCTAGGCCCGCAGGGGCGCCTGCTGGTCGATGTGGCGCAGAAGCCTGAGCTGCTCGGCCAGCCGTCGCGCTTTACCCCGGCCAACGACGCCATGTCCGACGTCGTCAGCCTCGGCCTGCGCCGTCTTGCACGGCAAGACCCGGACCGGGCCATGGCACTGCTCGACGATTACGCCCAGCGCATGCACTTTTCCCGCGATGAGAAGGTTGCCATCGCCCGCGAGATCGGCCTGACCCTGGCACGTCGCTACGACCCGCGCGCGCTCGACCTGATGACCCGCTACGACCCCGAGCTTCGCGACAACACCGTCAGCGAATGGCGCCTGCGCCTGCTGCTGCGCCTGGGCCGCTGGGAAGACGCCTACGAGCTGACCAAGCGCCTGCCCCAGGACCTGGCCAGCAGCAGCCGGTGGAAATACTGGCAGGCACGCAGCCTGGAACTGGCCCAGCCGAACAACCCGCAGATCCCCCTGCTGTACAAGACCGTGGCACGTGAGCGGGACTTCTACGGCTTCCTCGCCGCCGACCGGGCACAGACGCCGTACCAGTTGAACAACAAGCCGTTGTTGCTGAGCCCGCAACTGGTCAAGAAGGTCCGCAACACACCCGGCATTCAGCGTGCCCTGGAGTTCCACGCCCGCGGCCAGATCGTGGAGGGCCGTCGCGAGTGGTACCACGTCAGCCGCCACTTCACCCGCGACGAAATGGTTGCCCAGGCTCGCTTGGGCTATGAGCTGCGTTGGTACTTCCCGGCCATCCGCACGATCAGCCAGGCGCAATACTGGGACGACCTGGACATCCGTTTCCCGATGGCCCATCGCGACACCCTGGTGCGCGAAGCCAAAGTCCGCGGCCTGCATTCGAGTTGGGTATTCGCCATCACCCGCCAAGAGAGCGCATTCATGGAGGATGCGCGCTCGCCGGTGGGCGCCAGCGGCCTGATGCAGCTTATGCCGGCCACCGCCAAAGAAACCGCGCGCAAGTTCAGCATCCCGCTGGCATCACCGGCGCAGGTGCTGAACCCGGACAAGAATATCCAGCTGGGTGCGGCCTACCTGAGCCAGGTGCACGGCCAGTTCAACGGCAACCGGGTGCTGGCCTCGGCGGCCTACAACGCCGGGCCCGGGCGCGTTCGGCAGTGGCTGAAAGGCGCCAAACACCTGAGCTTCGATGTGTGGGTGGAATCGATCCCGTTCGACGAAACGCGCCAATATGTGCAGAACGTGCTGTCGTATTCGGTGATCTACGGGCAGAAGCTGAATTCGCCGCAGCCGCTGGTGGATTGGCATGAGCGGTATTTCGATGACATGTAAGGCCTGCTGAACCTGAACCGGCCCTATCGCCGGCAAGCCAGCGATAGGGCCGGTTCAGGCGGCACATTCACTCCAGAACTTCCACCTGCATTCCTGTTTCAAGCCACCCGCTGCCATCCACTGCCAGGTTCTGGCCAAACAGTACATCCCCCTCCTTCTCGCGAAAGGTCTTGAGCGTGACCATCGGCTCGCGGTCCGCACTGCGCTGCCCGGTTGCCGGGTCTATCGTGGTAAAGATGCACCGCACACTGGGCTTGAGCACGCGAAATTCCAGGTTGCCGATGCGGATTCGCTTCCAGCCATCCTCGGCAAATGGTTCAGCCCCCCGCACCACCAGGTTGGGTCGAAAGCGCAACATTTCCATGGGCCGGCCAATACGCCGGTTGAGCTCGTCCAGCGAGCCCTGCCCGATAAGCAGCAAGGGGAAACCGTCGGGAAACGCCGCCCGATCACTGTTGAAGCCATAACCATTGGGCAGGTAACGTGCGCGCTGCTCCGGGCAATACACCAGGCGCACGGGCTTGCCCAGCAACGCGGTCAACCAGGCGGCTGCCGCGTCGCCGGCATCCGGCACCCGCAGGGTGTCGCGCCAGATCGTCACGCCGCGCAGGGCCTCATCGGTAGCGGGCACGGGCACCCGCAACGGCACCCGCCCGGGCGCCTGCAGCAACAACTGGCCCTCGTCGTCGTCGCACGCCTGGAGCTGGCCAAGGTGCGGCCAGGCCCGCTGGGTCAGGAAGCGTCCATTTTCTTCCTCGACCACCATCCAGCGGCGGTCGCCTTGCAACCCCAGCAAACCCACCCGTGAAGCCTGCAGGCTTTGCGCCTGCCCCGACTTCACCGGGTATCGATACAACTCACTGAGAAACATCCCTGCAGCCTCGCATCATGCCAAACACCAAGCTTATACCTGGCCGGCCCAACGTTCACGCAGTGGCGGTATCCAGCAGCAGGCGTTGCTTGACCACATCGACCAGGCGGTCGGGCTGGAACTTGGACAGGAAGTTGTCGCACCCCACCTTCTTCACCATGGATTCATTGAAGCTGCCTGACAGTGAGGTATGCAGCACCACATAGAGCTGGCGCAGCCGCGCATCACTGCGGATCTCGGTGGTCAGCCGGTAGCCGTCCATTTCCGGCATTTCGGCGTCGGTAAACACCATCAGCAGCTTCTCGCACACGTCCTCACCCGCATCGGCCCAGGCCTTGAGCATGCGCAGCGCCTTCAGGCCATCGCTGGCCACATGTAGCTTCATGCCCAGCTGGGACAGGGTGTCACGCAACTGCGCCAGGGCCACACTGGAGTCGTCCACCAGCAGCACCTCGCGGCCACGGGCACGGGCCAGCACCGGGTCGGCGAGTTTATCGCCAGAGACCCGGGCGTTGTACGGCACGATCTCGGCCAGCACCTTCTCCACGTCGATCACCTCCACCAGCTTTTCATCGACCTTGGTGATGGCAGTCAGGTAGTGCTGGCGCCCGGCGCTGGCAGGCGGCGGCATGATCGACTCCCAGTTCATGTTGACGATGCGGTCGACACCGCCCACCAGGAAGGCCTGAACCGAACGGTTGTACTCGGTGACGATGATGGTGCTGTCCGGCCCCGGCTGCAGCGGGCGCATGCCGATCGCCTGGGACAGGTCGATCACCGGCAGGGTCTGGCCACGCAGGTTGACCACCCCGCAGACGAAGGCGTGGCGCTGGGGCATCAGGGTGAGCTTGGGCATTTGCAGCACCTCCTGCACCTTGAACACGTTGATCGCGAACAACTGGCGGCCGGCCAGGCGAAACATCAGAATTTCCAGGCGGTTCTCACCCACCAGTTGCGTGCGTTGGTCTACTGTGTCGAGAATGCCAGCCATTGGAAAACCCCCAGGCTTGAGTCAAAAAAGTGAAAACATCCACCCTGTATCGGCGGCTTCACGTGCACCTTGACCCTTGCGGGAAAATGCCGTGAAGGCAATTGATATCACTTTACCATCATGCTTTACTGCGGGCATTCCATGGGAATTCAGCGGGTGCTACAAAAGTTCCCCTCCTTAGCCCGGCATCAGGGAAACCCTTAGCTGCAATCGGGTGTAACCTGATGTTCGCGATATCCTTTAGCCATTAATGTGACGCCATTCTCAATGCATGAATGGAGTCAGGCTTTTGCTAGCTATCGTTTCGGCGTGCCCGCCCCCTGCGCCTGCACCACGCGCGGGGACCTGATCATGGACACTGCCTTATCGTTCGATGAAGCCCTGCAGAATTACCTGCTGGATGCACAGATATTGCTGACCCAGGCTCAGGAATGCCTGCAGCATCTGGAACTGATCGACAATGATCCGGATGCCTGCCGCTGCCTGGACAGTACCCTCGATAACCTTGCCCGGCAGGCCACGCGCCTGGGCCTGCGTGAAGTCGCCCATTACACCAACGCCCTGCAACAGTTGCTCGCCCCCGCCTGTCACCGCGGTCGCCTGCAACGTGAAGCCCTGCCCGCGCTAGAGGCCTGCCTGACCTTGCTGGCCTGGCAACTGGAACTGGTCGATGCCCGTACCGGGCGGCTGAACCTGGACATCGGCGAACAACTGGTGTTGCTGAAAAACCTGGCCAAGGTCGTGCAGCAACCCATTGCGCCGTCCTGTGCTTCCTGCGACGAGCAAGGCAGCGTGTGCCTGCACTCGCACACCACTGTGGCAGCCGGCACACGCCCCGGCCGGTCGAATCCACCGTATTAACCAGATACAAAAGGCAACTAAGCCTGCTCGTTCAGGCCCCGCCAAGATCAAACTTGAAAAGTTCTAAAAATGCTCGGGGGCCACGTTGAATGATTACCGCACGAGTTAAGCGACAAGTGCATAGTGCGCGATCAAAGGGTGGCACTTTGCTACCCGCCAAATGCCCCACCCGCAGGCGTTTCAAGGCGTTACCCAGCCGCGACCGATACAGTGCGAAGTGGTAATATGCGCCCCCACAAACGCTTGCAACCTGAATAAAGGTTGAACGATCACGTGTCAGAAAAGAAATCGAAAGTACTGCGCCAAAGCCTCTGAGCAGCATTGTGCAAGGCCTCCATCAGCAATACTTCAGTGGCTTCCCTACCTATGCTCCCACGCTTGAAGACTTCTTTGCGTTGCTGGTCCCGCGTTGCCCTGCTGCCTTGGGCCACGGCCGCGCTATGCGTGGCCTCGCTGGTCGCCAATCTGGTGCTCTACTTTACCCAGCAGGCAATCCCGGCCAGCCTGCTGGCTCTGCAACTGGCCGCTACGCTGGCCACTGTCGCCTATCTGGCCCTGGGCGCAAGGTCGATCAGCCTGCGCCCGGCGGAACTGGCCGAGCGTATGCTCAAGGTCCAGGAAGACGAGCGCCAGCACTTAAGCCGCGAACTGCATGACGACATCGGTCAGATGCTGACCGCTGCCAAGCTGCAACTGCAGTGGTTGCAACGGCGCATGCCAGACGAACTGCAGAGCCACTGCAACACCCTGCGCAGCACACTGGATGACACCTTGGGCAACGTGCGCGACGTGTCCGCCCTGCTCAACCCTCGGCAATTGGCCAGTCTTGGCCTTGAAGCCAGCCTGCGCGCGCACCTGGTGCGCACCCTGGCCAACAGCGACGTGCACTGGAGCCTGGCGTGCAACCAACGCCTGGGCGGCATCGACGAGGCAGTGGCCATGGCGGTGTTTCGCATTACCCAGGAAGCGGTGACCAACATGCTGCGCCACGCCCAGGCAGGCAACCTGATCATCCAGCTGCAGCGCACCCCAGAGGGGCTGGCGTTGTCGATTCAGGACGATGGCTGTGGGTTCGTCCCGACGCGGCACCCCGCCGCAGCTGGCCAGCGTGGCCTGGCCGGCATGCAGGAGCGGGTCACCGCATTGCAGGGTAGCCTCGACATCACCAGCCAGCGCGGCCTTGGCACGCGTATCGAGGCAGTGTTCCCTTGGCCTGCGCGTACTCAGCAACGTGCCGGGAGTACGAACACCCATGATCTGTAGACTTTTGCTGGTAGACGACCACTCGCTGATCCGCGCCGGTGTGCGCGCACTGGTCTGCGACATTCCTGGGTATGACGTCATCGGGGAAGCAGACGACGGCAGCCAACTGCTCGACAACGTGCGCGCGCTGGCGCCCGACATCGTCTTGCTGGACATCTCCATGCGTTCGACCAGCGGCCTGGATGCACTCACCCAACTGCGGGCAAGCGGCAGTCCGTGCAAGGTACTGATCCTGTCGATGCACACTGACCCGGACCTGATCATGCGAGCTCTGGAAAGCGGCGCCCACGGCTACCTGCTCAAAGACACCAGTGCCACCGAGCTGGAACAAGCCCTTGGTGCGGTACGCAACGGCGAACGCTACCTAAGCCCGGCCATCGCCCATACGGTCATCAACCAGGCCCTACGGCACACCAAGAATGGCAAGCAAGCTGCTGGCGAGCGGCACAACCTCACTGCTCGCCAACTGGAAATCCTGCGCCTGATCGTACGCGGCAAGGCCACTCGGGAAATCGCCACTGGCCTGGGCCTGTCGATCAAGACCGTCGAAACCCACCGCTCGCAAATCATGAAGCGCCTGCAGATTCATGACGTGGCCGGGCTTGTGCTGTTCGCCGTACGCGAGAAAATCATCAGCCTGGATGACTAAGCAATGGCGACCCGGCCGGCAGGTGCAGGCGTAACGCGGCAGGCCTGGCCTGGAAGCGTAGGTTGTCGGCCTGCAAAGGCTCGCCGTCAAGGTTCATGTCCAGCCCTTGGGCACTCTTGATCTCGACCCAAGGTAACCTGGCCCGAACGAACAGGCCGTCACCCGCCAGCAGGTCACGCAGCGCCCCAACCACCTCTTGTGGCGCTGGCAGGATGGCGATGTCGAGCAAGCCGTCGTTCACCACCGCGTCGGGGCATAGCACCTGACCGCCCCCAGCCTGACGACCATTACCGATACCCAGTGCCAGCAAGCTCCCCTGCCAATGGAAGTCAGGCCCCTGCAGCTCAACAGAAGCGGCCTGCAATTCGCTGAAACGTGACAAGCCAGTGAACAGGTAGGCCGCAGCACCCAGCACTTTTTTCAGGTCTTCGGAGGTGTTGGCGGTGACCTGGCTACCAAACCCGCCCGTGGCCATGTTGAGGAACAACTGGTCGCCGGCCTGGCCCAGGTCAATGGCCTGCGCGGGCGCATTCAGCAGCGCCAGTGCCGCAGCGGGCTCCAAGGGTATGCCGGCGGCTTTGGCGAAATCGTTGGCCGTGCCCAGCGGCAACAACGCCAGGCTGGCTTCGGCGCCCGCCAGCCCCATGGCCTCGGCCACATCCCGCAAAGTGCCATCCCCACCGCCAGCGACGATATGGCTGTAGCCAGCCGTCAGCGCCTCGCCGACCAGGCGCTGCGCGTCACCTGCCTCCCAGGTGACCCGCACATCCAGCACCCAGCCTGTATCACGCAGATCCAGCACGGCGCTGCGCAGCTCTTCATTCATCGCCTGCTTGCCGTGCAGAATCAGCATTGCCTTGCGCCCTTGCATCGCGCGTCTCCGAGAAATTGACCGACCCAGATCTCGACCACACACGGCCGCGGATCGTTGCATGCCCACAAAAAAATACCGAAGCGTGCGTGGTCTTTTTCCCACACCCGACAATGCGCGCTATGCTCAGAAAATGAACATTTGACAAGTTTTTGACCTAGGCAAACAACGCCCCCTGGCAAGTCAGTCTTTTGACGCTTGTGTGTGGGGCTCCGAACCCTAGCCATGGACGCGCCCCGGCAGTGGTACTCAGCACACTGGCGATGGGCGCGTCTTTACATCCGCGGCCTTTAGCGAGGATTCCGGGTCATGCGCATTCTCTGGACACTGCCCTATCTACCCTGGCCAACCACCAGTGGCAGCAAGACCCGGCAATACCACCTGATACGCGCACTGGCGCAGAAGGGCCATCGCATTACCCTGTTGGCGCAGTCAAAAATACCCCTGAGCGACGCAGCCCGCGAAGCCTTGGAGCCACTGCTCGAACGCCTGATCGTAATACCCCGTCGGCCATTGCACAGCCCGTTGAACCTGCTGGCTTCGCCAATCATCGACTACCCCATGCGGGCCATCATCAACGGCCTTTCGCCTTGTCTGCGGCACCGTTTCGAGCAATTGCTGGACGAACCCTGGGACGTGATCCAGATCGAGCACAGCTACAGTTTTCAACCCTTCGAAAAAGCGCTGCAGGCCCGCGGGCTGCCCTACATGCTAAGCGAACACACGCTGGAGTCGGTGATGGGTGGGGCCTGCCACGACCGGCTGCCCTTGTGGCTGCGTCCTCTCAACGCCTTCGACCGCTGGCGCTACCGCCGCTGGGAGCACAGGGTGCTCCGCCAGCCCACCGAACTGGTGGCAGTCAGCGCCCACGATGCCGAGCTGATCGCGCAGATCAGCGGACGGCCGGTAAACGTAGTGGTCAATGGGGTTGACTGTGATTTCTACCAGCACGTGGAACCCGCGCTACACAGCCAGCGCCTGTTGTTCGTCGGCAACTTCGAATATGGCGCCAACCTGGAGGCCATCGAGTGGGCGCTGGAGGACATCATGCCGCAGGTGTGGATGAGCAACCCGGCAGTGCGCCTGGCAATAGCCGGGCACGCCCTGCCGGCTAGCTGGAAACTGCACTGGAACGACCCGCGCATCGAATGGTTCGGCTACCGCCCTGACCTGCGTGAGTTGCAAAAACGTTCGGCACTGTTCTTCGCGCCGCTGCGCTATGCCGGCGGCTCCAAGGTAAAAATCCTCGAGGCCATGGCAGCAGGCCTGCCGGTAATCACAACCGGCAAAGGCGTATCGGGCCTGAGCGCAAACAATGGTGAGCACTACCTGGGCAGTGATGACGGCGACCAGCTGGCCCTGCTGATCACCCAACTGCTCAACCAGCCCTGGCGCATGAGCCAGTTGAGCGCTGCCGGGCGCCAGTTGGCCCGCCAGCGTCATGACTGGAGCGTAGCCGCACAGCAGCTGGAGAATGTGCACATGCGCCTGACCCAGGCAGCACCGTCAGAGGCCGCCCCACTGGGCAGTGCCTGGCTGGGCCGCTCAGCCAAGTAGCTCGCTGAAGGGAATGAACGGCACGCTGTCACCCTGTTTCAGTGTGCTGCCCTCACGCACTTCCACCAGCCCCTCGGCCCACGCCGCGCTACGCAGCACCCCGGAGCTCTGGTTCTTGTAGATACGCACCTGGCCGTGCTCGATGCGTGCACGCAGGTACTCGCGCCGGGTGCCAGGCTTGGGCCAGTCAAAGCCTGCCGGCATATCGAAGCGCAGCGGCGTGACATCCGGCACACCCTGGCGGCGCAACAGGTAAGGCCGGGTTAGCAGGCCAAAGGTGACCAAGGTCGAGGCCGGGTTACCCGGCAGGCCGATCACCGGTACGCCCTGGAAGTGGCCGAAGGTCAGTGGCTTGCCCGGCTTGATCGCCAGCTTCCACAAGGCCAGTTCGCCGGCTTCGCGCAGCGCCGCGCCCAGGTAGTCGGCCTCGCCCACCGAAACACCACCGGTAGACAAGATCAAATCAACGTCGCCCAGCGAAGCCAGGCATGCGCGGGTCAGCGCCAGGTCATCCGGCAGGATGCCTGCATCCACAACATCGCAGCCCAGCCGCTGCAGCCAGCTGACCAGCAGCCGACGATTGCTGTTGTAGATTTGCCCCGGCCCCAAGGGCAGACCAGGCTCGACCAGTTCGTCTCCCGTGGACAGCACCGCCACCCGCACCTTGCGCACCACGTCCAGGCGGCCGTGACCCAGCGTCGCCGCCAAGCCCAGTTCGATCGGCCCCAGCCGGGTACCGGCGCTCATCACCTGCTCGCCCTTGCGGGTTTCCTGGCCTTGGGGGCGAATGTTCTGATCAGCCTGCAAAGGTGCGAGAAAGCGCACCCGACCGCCGTCGACCACTTCGGTGTTTTCCTGCATTTCGACGCAGTCGGCACCTTCGGGCACAGGCGCCCCGGTGAAAATGCGCGCACAGGTGCCTGGCTGCAGCGGCTGCGGCGCATGGCCGGCGAAGATCCGCTGGCTGACCGGCAGAGGCTCGCCTTGCCAGTCGGCCTTGCGCAAGGCATAGCCGTCCATGGCACTGTTCGGCCAGGGCGGCAGGTCGAGCGAGGCCACCAGGTCGGTGGCCAGTACGCGGCCCTCGGCCTCGGCCAACGGCAGGTTCTCGATGTCACGGATTGGCGCCGTTTCGGCCAGCGCCAGCAGTTGCCCAAGGGCTTGCTCCACCGGCATCAGCGGCCGGGCCTGGCTGACCTCAGCCACGGCTGTCACAGGCCGCTGCCTGCTTCAGGTGCGCCACGAAGTTGCAGGGGCGATGGCGTGCATCGAGCTGCTCGGCCAGGATGCCATCCCAGCCCGTGCGCACCGCATTGGTAGAGCCCGGCAGGCAGCAGACCAACGTGCCGTTGGCCAGCCCGGCCAAGGCGCGCGATTGCACGGTGGAGGTGCCAATATCGGCCACGGATATCTGCCGGAACAGCTCGCCAAAGCCATCGACCTGCTTGTCCAGCAGGCAGGCCACCGCCTCGGGTGTGCTGTCACGGCCGGTAAAGCCAGTACCGCCCGTAATCAGCACCACTTGCACGCTGTCATCGGCAATCCAGGTGGCGACCTGGGCGCGAATCTTGTACAGGTCGTCCTTGAGCAGCACACGCTCGGCCAGGTGGTGGCCCGCGGCGCTCAGGCGGTCGACGAACAGCTGGCCAGAGGTGTCGGTGTCGAAGGTACGGGTGTCGCTGACCGTCAGCACGGCGATGTTCAGCGCCACGAAGGGGGTATCTGCCTTGGCTTTCATGGGTGTCCGTCACAACAGGATGAGATGGCCGCAGTTATATCACAGCGTACCTTTTCCGGCGTTGCGCCCATCAGCCTTGCCCTGGATCAAGGGGACAGATTTGTCGCTATGCTGCACTTGCAGTGAACTTGCACTAAAGTCCTGCGTCATAAATGTCATCTAGCACCATCGCACTTGGAGAAACACGATGATCAAACGGACCCTACCCGCCTTCCTGCTCGCTCTGGGCCTGGGCGCCCTCGCTGGCTGCTCGACCCCTACCGTCATCACCCTGAACGATGGCCGGGAGATCCAGGCAACCGACAAACCGTCCTTTGACGAAGACTCCGGTTTCTACGAATTCGAGCAGCTAGACGGTAAGCGCACGCGCCTGAACAAGGACCAGATCCGCACCGTCAAAGAGCTGTGAAAAACACCTTTTTTTGCCAATGGCCCTTTAAACAACAAGGGCTTGCGGGCAAAAAACGGATGCAGTAGGATTTTGTTCATCGGAGTGTAGCGCAGCCAGGTAGCGCGTCTCGTTCGGGACGAGAAGGCCGCAGGTTCGAATCCTGTCTCTCCGACCAGATCCTTTCAAAAAGCCCGCCTTGCGCGGGCTTTTTGTTGCGCTGAAATTGTCAGGCGCTCAGGCGCGAGGTCACTTCACCCAGTTGCCCCGACAACCCATGCAGGCGTTGCCCCGCCTGCTCGGTGTACTGCACAGACGCCTGGTTGGCCGTGGCAATACGGGTGATTTCGATGAGGTTGCGCGAGATGTCTTCGGCCACGCTGGTCTGTTCTTCGGCCGCCGTGGCGATCTGCCGGTTCATGTCGCGGATCGCCTCTACCGCGAGGGTGATGCGCTGCAACATCTGCCCGGCCTGCTGCACCTGCTCGGCCCCCTCTTCGCTTCGCTGCTGGCCGCTTTCGATGGCCTTCACCGCTTCCACCGCGCCCGACTGCACCGCTTCGATGATCTGATGGATCTCGGCAATCGAGGCTGCCGTGCGCTGGGCCAGGCTGCGCACCTCATCGGCCACTACCGCAAAGCCCCGCCCGGCCTCACCAGCGCGGGCCGCTTCGATCGCCGCGTTGAGCGCCAGCAGGTTGGTCTGCTCGGCAATACCGCGGATCACTTCCAGTACTTTGCCGATACGGGTGCTGTCATGCTCCAGGTCGCGGATCACCGCTGCGGTACCGGCGATTTCGCGGTTGACCACGCCAATGATGTCGATAGTCTGCTGCATGACCTGCTCACCGGCCTGGGCACTGTGGTCGGCGTCATCCGCCGCACGGGCAGCTTCTGCAGCATGGCGGGCAACTTCCTGAGCGGTGGCAGACATCTCGTGCATGGCCGTGGCCACCTGGTCGGTACGCTGGAACTGGTCATGGGTGCCGCGGGCCATGTAGCCGGCAATGCTGCGCAACTGGCCGCTGGCTCCTTCCAGCTCCTGGGCATTGTCCTTCAGCCGGCCGACGGTGTCGGCGAGGAAGTCGCGCAGGGTATTGGCGGCCCGCGCCAGGCGCCCCAGTTCATCCTCCCGGCGGCTGTCCACCCGGGCGGCAAAACGGCCCTGGCTCAGCTGCGCAACATACTCGATCAGCTGGCGGATCGGCTCGATCAGGCTGCGGTTCACCAGCCACAGGCTGAGCAGCCCCACCGTCACCGCCGAGGCCAGCATCACCAGCAGGCCCAGCCATACCGTGCGCTCGGCGCTGGCGCTGATACTGGCCGCGCGCTGGCGGGCATCGGCACGCAATTGCTCGACCAGTTCGCTCATCTGCTCACTGGCTGCGCGATCCACGCCCTTGACCGCCCGATCGCCGGCGACCGGGTCGCCACCCGCGGCGACGAAGGCCTGACGGCCCTGCGCATAGGCCTGGCCCAACTGTCGGTGGCTATCACGCAATTGCTGCAACGGCGCCTTGAGCCTGGCGTCGCTGCTGTCGATCAATTGCCCGAGCAGTTGCTGCACCTGTTGCTCGCGCGCCTGAAACTGCTGCCAGTACTTGTCCAGCTCAGCCGGCTGACGCCCGCGCAGCAGCACGTTCTTCCATTCCTGCACCTGGATCTTGAACTGCAGGTTGGCTTCGTCAATCAGTTGCGAGGCCCGAAGCGGCCCGTCGACCAACTCAGCATAACCGCGCACGCTGGACGACAAAAACTGGAAACACACCAGTGCGATCAGCAGCATCGCCACCAGGCTACCGCCAAGCAGCGAGAGAATTTGCACTCTGAGGGATTTACGCAACATCGTGGATCTCGAAACCGGAAGGAAAGGAATGGCGCGCATCCGCAACACCAGGTAAGACATTCCATGTCCTTGTTGGCAGGCCAAAAAAAAGCTGCCATCAAGCAATGGCAGCCAGGTCGAGCACTTACGCAACAGTTGAGCCAGATACTCTCAGGCAATTGCTACAAAATTGTTACAAGCTTACGACGCGTTAGCCGCTTGTGAATTGCAAGGCCGCCAGCCGCGCATACAGTGGGCTTTCCTCGATCAACTGGCGGTGGGTGCCCACCGCCACCACCCGCCCCTTGTCGATGACCGCGATGCGCTCGGCGTGCTGCACCGTGGCCAGGCGATGGGCGATCACCAGCGTGGTACGCCCGGCCATCAGGCTGGGCAATGCCTGCTGGATCAGGTGCTCGCTCTGCGCATCGAGCGCGCTGGTGGCCTCATCCAGCAACAGGATCGGTGCATCGACCAGCAACGCACGGGCAATCGCCAGGCGCTGGCGCTGGCCACCGGAAAGGCCGATGCCGCCCTCGCCCAAGGGCGTCTGGTAGCCTTGCGGCAGCTGCCGGATAAATTCGTCGGCATAGGCGCCATGCGCCGCTGCTTCGACCTCCGCCAAGGTCGCCTCGGGCCGGCCATAACGGATATTGGCCTCCACCGTGCCACGAAACAGTGAGGGGTTTTGCGCCACCAGGGCAAACTGCCGTCGCAATTGGTCGGGATCCAGCTCGGTAACCGGCAGCCCATCGAGCAGGATGCACCCTTGCTGGGGGTCGTAGAAGCGCAGCAACAAATCGAACAGGGTCGACTTGCCCGCCCCCGAAGGGCCAACCAAGGCCACGGTCTGCCCAGGCTCGATGACCAGGCTCAGGCCATCGACAGCCGCCACCGAGGGCCGTGACGGGTAGGCGAATACCAACTGCTGCAGCTCGATATGTCCGCTGGCCCGCTGCTGCGGTAGCGCCTGCGCCACGGTGGGTGGCAGGATCGCGCTGCGCGCCGCCAACAGTTCGGCGATACGCTCGGCCGCACCCGCCGCACGTTGCAGCTCGCCGATCACCTCACTCAGGGTGCCGAACGCGCTACCGACGATCAGGCTGTAGAACACAAAAGCCGCCAGCTCGCCTGCGGAAATACGCCCGGCAATTACATCCATGCCGCCGACCCACAGCATCACCCCCACCGCCCCCAACACCAGCACGATCACCAAGGTAATCAGCCAGGCACGCTGGGCAATCCGCTTGCGGGCGACGCCAAATGCGGCTTCGACCGTGTCGGCGAAACGCTCGCGGTCATGTGCCTGGTGGTTGTAGGCCTGTACTGTCTTGATCTGCCCCAAGGTCTCGGCCACGTAGCTGCCCACATCGGCCACCCGGTCCAGGCTCTGGCGCGACAGGCTGCGCACCCGCCGGCCGAACAACAGGATCGGTGCCAGCACCAGCGGCAGGGCCACCACCACGATGCTGGTGAGCTTGGGGTTGGTGATGAACAGCAGCACCACACCGCCAATGACCATTAGCGCGTTACGCAGGAACATCGACAACGAGGAGCCGATGACCGATTGCAGCAAGGTGGTGTCGGAGGTCAGTCGCGACTGGATCTCGGAGCTGCGGTTGTCTTCAAAAAAACCGGGGTGCAGGCCGATCAGGTGGTCGAACACGGCACGGCGGATATCGGCCACGCAGCGCTCGCCAATCCACGACACCAGGTAGAAACGACTGAAGGTGCCCACTGCCAGGGCTAGCACCAGCAGCAGGAACAGCCCGATGGTCTGGTTGAGTTGGTGCGCGGAGCGGGTCATGAAGCCCTGGTCTACCAGCAGGCGGATGCCCTGGCCCATGGACAGGGTGATGGCGGCAGTGACCACCAGGGCCAACAAGGCCAGTAGCACCTGGCGGCGGTACGGACGGACGAACTGCCAAGCCAGGCGTAAGGCACGGCGTTGGCGGGGAGAAACCGATTCTGGCATGGCAGCGACCACAATGGCGGGGAAACCGCAGACTATCATTCATCCGGGTCGGTGGAGTGTACGCAGGTTGCTATAACGCATTGGTCTAAACAGATCATGGAGCTTTCACAGGGTTTCTGTTGGACTGTTGCTGCCGTGACACAGAAGCTGTCACAGGCCAGTCACGGCGCAGGGCTACCCTGACCTTGAACCTGAAGAGGAGACAGTGCATGAGCTTGCAGCATGGCAATGACAACCAGAAGCCCCAGACCATCCCGCAATCACAGGCGTGCGGTTCGATCATCGACGGCAAGGGGCGCGAAGTGCCTATCACCGAGCAGATGATCCAGCAGGCCTGCAAGGCTCTGGAAGAAAGCCGGGTCGAGCGCGTACGCAAAGGTTAATCGGCGGATTTTTTGCAACCCGGCGCATGCGCCGGGTTTTTATTGCCTGACAGCCGGTGTACGCCGCGCCTACAGGGGACTGCAAAAACCTGGGGAATTGCCAACTTGTCAGACCAACTCAGCCCCCAAGGCACTGACCAGCTGCGCCAACTGCGGCGACTCCCCACGCAAGCGCACCGCCAGCCCTTCGATCTCGCGCCGAGGCGGGTACTGTTTGCGCAACTGGTCGAACGCCGCACGCTGCTGCTGCGGGTCATCACTCAGGCTGCGACGGAAGTCGGCATCGTCGCGTCGTGGGTCGTACACGGCGCGGCACAGGGTCGCCAATGCCCAAGCCGGGTCAGTGCTGGCATCCAGCTCGATCTGCGCCAGCGGCGGTCGGGGCAGCAAGTCTGCCAGCTGCACCTGCTCATGCACCCCCAGGAAACGGCACAGCGCCTGGTAGATCTGCGCCGTGCCACGCTGGCGGCCGTCGAGGCTGTAGCCGGCAATGTGCGGCGAGGCCAAGGTGCACAGGTCGGCCAATTGCAGGTCGACCTGTGGCTCGCCCTCCCACACATCCAGCACCGCATGCACATCTTCACGGTCCAGCAGCAGCTCGCGCAAGGCGGCGTTGTCCACCACCGGGCCTCGGCTGGCATTGATCAGCCAGGCACCCGGGCGCAACTGCGCGAGCTGCGCCTGGCCCAACAGGTGCCAGGTCGGGTGCTCGCCACCGCGCTGCAACGGGGTATGCAGGCTGATCACATCGCACTGTTGCACAATGGTTTCCAGGCTAACGTAGTTGCCGCCCTCGGCGGCCTGGCGCAACGGGTCGCACACCAGCACCTTCCACCCCAGGCCGTGCAGCACCCGCACCAGGCGGCCACCCACCTCACCCGCACCCACTACCCCGTACACGCGTTCGGGCAGTGCTGCTCCATCCAGCTCGGCCAGGGTCAGCAGGCTGCCTAGCACGTAATCGACCACACCGCGGGCATTGCAGCCCGGCGCACTGCTCCAGCGAATGCCGGCTTGGGCAAAGTAGTCCAGGTCCAGGTGATCGGTGCCGATGGTGCAGGTGCCGACAAACCGTACACGGCTGCCTTCGAGCAACTGGCGGTCGACCTTGGTTACCGAGCGCACCAGCAGGATATCGGCGTCCTTGACGCTGGCGGCATCGAGGCTTCGGCCGGGGTAACGGCGGATTTCACCGAAACCCTGGAAGAAGGCATCGAGCAGCGGGATGTTCTCGTCGGCAACTATCAGCATGGCGCTCTCCTGTCTGGGGAACGCAGTGTAGGCGCAACGTCGGGCGTGTTCCAGAGCGCTTCAGTCGGCTTTCTTGCGGATCCAGTACAAGAAAGTACCGGCGTCCTCTTGCTGTTGCAGCAGTTCGTGGCCGAGGAAGTTGCAGAACTTGGGAATGTCGCGGCGGGTCGACGGGTCGGTGGCGATGACCTTCAGCAGGCCGCCAGCGGCCAGGTCACGCACGTGCTGGTGCAGCATCATCACCGGTTCCGGGCAGTTCAGGCCGGTTGCATCGAGGATGGCGTCGGGGGTGAAATCGGTCATGGGGGGCTCCGAAAATGATCGCCATTGTCGCGCATAGCGCGACGCGGTCCAAGCACCGCTTGAGAAATGCCCAGCTGCGCCCCCCCCGGCCCAGCTCTTGATCTTGATCTTGATCTTGATCTTGATCTTGGATCTTCGCGACTTCAGGAGGCCGAACGCAGGCCTTGCGAAGGGAGGTGACGGGCATGGATGCCCGTCAAGCGCTGGGCCCCAGGATGGGGCCTGCAGCGCCATCCTCCCGGGAGCGAGGCCGGAGTGAGGGGACCCCGGAGCGCAGCGCAGGGGCCGGATGATCGGAGCGCAGCGTTTTTTAGTTACTTTTTGTCGCGTCTGACAAAAAGTGACTCGCCGTAAGGGCGAAAAGGTGAGTCAGCGTCACCATCGCAAACGGACTGTTCGATGCACCAAAACAGCCATATCCGCTTTTTAGCTTCTTGCGAGGTGGGCCTCAACACAGTGTAGACATTCGTTCGCGCAGGTGGCGCCGAGTCACCTTTCCGCCCTTCCGGCGGGTTACTTTGGTCTTGGCCAAAGTAACCAAAGCCGTCCGCTCCCATCATCCGGCCCCTGCGCTTCGCTCCGGGGTCCCCTCGCTCCGGGCTTGCTCCCGGGAGGACCGCGCTGCAGGCCCCATCCTGGGGCCCAGCGCTTGACGGGCATCCATGCCCGTCACCTCCCTTCGCAAGCCCTGCGCTCGGCCTCCTGAAGTCGCAACCTGCGTCGCCTGGACTACCGCGCGCTTAGAAGCAAAAACCGAAGCAAGAGCTAGAACAAGAGCTACCGCTGGAGCGCGAACAGCGCGCTGGGCTCAGCGCGGCTTCAGATCGAGCCGGCGCAGGTGGCAAGTCACTTCCTCACGGTCGTGATACAGCTGCTTGCAGGCAATCGACACCCTGATCTTGCGCGCCTTGAACGTCGCCTCCATGCGGTCGAGCAGCCGGCGCACTTCGGCATAGCGCTGCTTCATCGGCAGTTTCAGGTTGACCACCGCCTCGCGGCACAACCCCTCCCCCAGCCAGGTTTCGATCAGCGAGGTGGTGCGCGCCGGCTTCTCGACGATGTCGCACACCATCCAGTCAACCGGCTGCTTGGGCTGCCAGGTAAAACCATCAGCCATCAGGTGCTGGACCAGGCCAGTGTCCATCAGGCTTTCGGCCATCGGGCCGTTGTCGATGGCGGTCACCAGCATGCCCCGGCGCACCAACTGGTAAGTCCAGCCACCTGGCGAGGCGCCCAGGTCAACGCCGGTCATGTCATCCCCCAGGCGCTGGTCCCATTGCTCGCGCGGGATGAACTGGTGCCACGCTTCCTCCAGCTTGAGGGTCGAGCGGCTGGGCGCCTCGCGAGGGAATTTCAGGCGCGCAATACCCATGGGCCACAGCGCACTGTTGTTGACCGGGGCAACACCGGCAAACACCCGCCGGCCGCTGATGAAGGTGAGCAGCAGGCGTGGGCGGCTGGCATCGTCAACCAGGCGGCCGGCCTTTTCCAGTGCTTTGCGCAGCGGCACTTCGAACTTGCGGCAGAACGTAGACAATTCCTTGCCGTCGTTACTGTCCAGCACTTCCAGCCACAGGCTGCCAAACACCGGCAGTTCGGCCAACTGTGCCAGCAACACACTGATGCGGTCACTTTCCGGCAGCTCGACATAACCGCCCCGGGCCCACTGCCGCGGGAAAATCAGCTCGCTGAAACGCAACGCCCCCATCAGCCGCTCGGCACCGCCTTCTTCGGTACAGACAAACTCGGCGCTGGCACTGTGCGGCTTGCCTTTGGCGTAGCCCGCAATGCCAAGGCGGGCAGCATGTTCGCTGATTTCGGCGCACACCTCGCCCTCGAAACCAGGCCGGCAATGCATGAACAGGGTATTCATCTCTCACTCCACTACGGCTGGCGCGCAACAGGCGCCGGCAGGGCGGCGATGATAAAGGAAGTTCGGAACCTGCGACACGCCCCGCCGGTCCAGAAAAGGGTCAGGGGCCGCAAAGCGGTCTAACCTGACCACTCAGCCAGGTCCGTACCGTGCGGATCGACACAGAGCGGTGACACCGGCAGACCTTTAATATTTGCCGGGCACCGGCGCAGAAGGAGTTGGCAATGCCCTCGCTCGATAGCCTGAACACCCTCAAGCCCCTCCAGGTCGGGGACCAGACCTACCATTATTTCAGCCTTACCGAGGCCGCCCGCCAGTTGGGTGACCTGCAACGCTTGCCCATGTCGCTGAAAGTGCTGCTGGAAAACCTGCTGCGCTGGGAGGACGGCCATACCGTCACCGGCGACGACTTGCGCGCCCTCGCCCAGTGGCTGAGCGAGCGGCGTTCTGATCGCGAGATCCAGTACCGCCCGGCGCGGGTGCTGATGCAGGACTTCACCGGTGTGCCGGCCGTGGTCGACCTGGCCGCCATGCGCGCGGCAATGGCCAAGGCCGGCGGCGACCCCCAGCGGATCAACCCGTTGTCACCGGTGGACCTGGTGATCGACCACTCGGTAATGGTCGACCATTACGGCACGCCGCAGGCCTTCCACGAGAACGTGGACATCGAAATGCAGCGCAATGGCGAGCGCTATGCTTTCTTGCGCTGGGGGCAGAGCGCCTTCGACAACTTCCGCGTAGTGCCGCCGGGCACCGGCATCTGCCACCAGGTCAACCTTGAATACCTGGGCCGTACGGTTTGGACCCGTGAAGCCGATGGCCGCACCTACGCCTTCCCCGACACCCTTGTCGGTACCGACTCGCACACCACCATGATCAATGGCCTGGGCGTGCTCGGCTGGGGTGTCGGTGGCATCGAAGCCGAGGCGGCCATGCTCGGCCAACCCGTGTCGATGCTGATCCCCGAGGTAATCGGCTTCAAACTGACCGGCAAGCTGCGCGAAGGTATTACCGCCACTGACCTGGTACTGACGGTGACGCAGATGCTGCGCAAGAAGGGTGTGGTGGGCAAGTTCGTCGAATTTTATGGCGACGGCCTGGCCGAGCTGCCCTTGGCTGACCGTGCGACCATCGCCAATATGGCGCCCGAATATGGCGCCACCTGCGGTTTCTTCCCGGTTGACCAGGTGACGCTGGACTATCTGCGCCTGTCGGGCCGCCCCGAAGCGACAGTGCAACTGGTCGAGCAGTACTGCAAGGCCCAAGGCCTGTGGCGCCTGTCGGGGCAGGAGCCGCTGTTCAGCGACAGCCTGGCACTGGACATGCACGAGGTCGAAGCAAGCCTGGCCGGGCCGAAACGGCCACAGGACCGCGTGGCGCTGGGCCAGGTCAGTCAGGCCTTTGACCATTTCATCGAACTGCAGCCCAAGCCACTGGCAAAAGAAGTCGGCCGCCTGGAAAGCGAGGGCGGGGGCGGCGTAGCGGTGGGCAACGCCGACCAGGCTGGCGAGATCGATTACAGCCATGCAGGCCAGACTCACACCCTGCGCGATGGCGCCGTGGTAATTGCGGCGATCACCTCGTGCACCAACACCTCCAACCCCAGCGTGATGATGGCTGCCGGGCTGGTGGCCAAAAAGGCCGTGGAAAAAGGCCTGCAACGCAAACCCTGGGTCAAGAGTTCCCTGGCACCAGGCTCCAAGGTTGTCACGGACTATTTCAAGGCCGCCGGGCTCACCCCCTACCTTGAGCAACTGGGCTTCGACCTGGTCGGCTATGGCTGCACCACCTGCATCGGCAACTCGGGCCCGCTGGACGAAGCGATCGAGAAAGCCATCGGCAGCGCCGACCTTACCGTAGCCTCGGTGCTGTCGGGCAACCGCAACTTCGAAGGCCGCGTGCACCCACTGGTCAAAACCAACTGGCTGGCTTCGCCACCGTTGGTAGTGGCTTACGCACTGGCCGGCAGCGTTCGCCTTGACCTGACTCGCGACCCGCTGGGCACCGGCAAGGACGGGCAACCGGTGTACCTGCACGATATCTGGCCCAGCCAGCAGGAAATTGCTGCGGCCGTGGCCAAGGTCGATACCGCGATGTTCCACAAGGAATACGCCGAAGTGTTTGCCGGCGATGCGCAGTGGCAGGCCATCGAGGTGCCACAGGCTGCCACCTATGTGTGGCAGGCCGACTCAACCTACATTCAGCACCCGCCGTTCTTCGACGATATCGCCGGGCCGCCGCCACAAATCGCCGACATCCAAGGCGCCCGGGTGCTGGCGCTGCTGGGCGACTCGGTGACCACCGACCACATCTCCCCTGCCGGCAACATCAAGGCCGACAGCCCTGCCGGGCGCTACCTGCGTGAAAAGGGCGTGGAACCGCGCGATTTCAACTCATACGGTTCGCGGCGCGGCAACCATGAAGTCATGATGCGCGGCACCTTCGCCAACATCCGTATCCGCAACGAAATGCTGGGCGGGGAAGAAGGCGGCAATACCTTGCACGTGCCTACTGGCGAAAAGCTGTCGATCTACGACGCGGCCATGCGCTACCAGCAGGAAGGCACCCCACTGGTGGTAATCGCCGGCCAGGAATACGGCACCGGCTCGAGCCGCGACTGGGCGGCCAAGGGTACAAACCTGCTGGGCATCAAAGCGGTGCTGGCGGAGAGTTTCGAGCGCATTCACCGCTCCAACCTGGTGGGCATGGGCGTGCTGCCGCTGCAGTTCAAGGCCGGCCACGACCGCAAGCAACTGGTGCTGACCGGCAAGGAGCGGATCGATGTGCTGGGCTTGAACGGTGCACAGATCCGCCCGGGCATGAGCCTGCCGTTGCGCATTACCCGCGAAGACGGGCAGCAGGAACAGATCGAAGTGTTGTGCCGGATCGATACCTTGAATGAGGTGGAGTACTTCAAGGCCGGCGGAATCCTGCACTATGTGTTGCGACAGATGATCGCTGGCTGAGGCTGGGAGGTTCGGCTGCAGATTTGCGGCGCTCCCGAGACCGAGCGCCGCCCGCGCGGCGCATCGCGAGCTGGCGCTCGCTCCTACGTTTGTTTCGGGCCAGTTATGCCTGTGGCAGGCGCGCGCGACCGCCTTGTGTGTACGACGAGATATTGCGCCATGCACCAAGGCGTTCGCGCGCAAATTGCACAGGAAAAATTGGCCCGAAACAAACGTAGGAGCGAGCGCCAGCTCGCGATGCGCCGCGCAGGCGGCGCTCGATTTCACAGGCGCCAGAGCCCCAACGACGAACAAACGCAGCCACATTAAATAATCATTCAATAAAACCCATAGCTTGCCGATACCTGTCCAAAGCCCTGCGGACTATCAACCCATGCGTAACAACCAGCCGATTACCCAGAGAGAACGGACTTTCCCTGCCCAGCAGCGGTTGATCTCCACCACCAACGCCAAGGGCGTGATCACTTACTGTAACGATGCCTTCATCGACATCAGTGGTTTCACCCGCGAGGAGTTGACCGGGGCGCCGCACAACCTGGTACGCCACCCCGATGTGCCGCCTGCCGTGTTTGCCCATATGTGGCAAACCCTCAAGCAGGGCCAGCCGTGGATGGGCATCGTCAAGAACCGTTGCAAGTCCGGGGACCACTACTGGGTCAACGCCTACGTCACACCGATTTACGACAATAACCAGGTCATCGGTTTCGAGTCGGTGCGGGTCAAGCCAACCGCCGAGCAGATTCGCCGCGCCGAGGCCCTGTACCAACGCATCAACCAAGGCAAGCCCGCAGTACCTCGCAGGGACAAGTGGCTGCCGGTGCTCCAGGACTGGCTGCCGTTCATCCTGATCAGCCAGGTAGGCTTCCTGATCGGCAACTGGCTGGGCCATTCCTGGGGCTTTGCCCTGGCTGCCGGGCTATCCGTCCCCTTGGGCCTGCTGGGCTTGAGCTGGCAGCAGCGTGGCCTCAAACGCCTGTTGCGCCTGGCCGAACAGACCACCTCCGACCCGCTGATCGCGCAGATGTACACCGACAGCCGTGGCGTGCAGGCGCGTCTGGAGATGGCCATGCTCAGCCAGGATGCCCGCATGAAAACCTGCCTGACCCGCTTGCAGGACAGTGCCGAACACCTCAGCGACCAGGCGCGCCAGTCCGACGCCTTGGCACACAAGAGTTCGTCGGGGCTGGAGCGCCAGCGGGTGGAAACCGAGCAGGTCGCCGCCGCCGTCAACCAGATGGCCGCCACCACGCAGGAAGTGGCCAACCACGTACAGCGCACGGCCGACGCCACCCAGGAAGCCAACCGCCTGACCAGCCAGGGCCGGCAGATTGCCGGGGAAACCCGCGAGGCCATCGAGCGTCTGTCGGCAGCGGTGGGCGAAACCGGTCAGACGGTTACCCAACTGGCCAAGGACAGCGACGAGATTGGTGGCGTGGTCGATGTGATCAAGGGCATTGCCGACCAGACTAACCTGCTGGCACTGAACGCGGCCATTGAAGCGGCGCGTGCCGGCGAGATGGGCCGTGGCTTTGCCGTGGTGGCCGACGAAGTCCGCCAGCTGGCCCAGCGCACTGCCGAATCCACCGGGCAGATCCACGGCCTGATCGCCAAGCTGCAACAAACTGCCAGCAACGCCGTGCTGACCATGGAAACCGGCCACCGTCAGGCGCAGGAAGGTGTCGACCGGGTGATGCAGGCTGATGAGGCATTGGTGGGGATCAGCGAAGCGGTGGCCAACATCACCGATATGGCCACCCAGATTGCCGCTGCGACCGAGGAGCAGACTGCAGTGGCCGACGAGATCAGCCGCAACATCAGCACCATCGCCGAACTGGCCGACCAGACCGCCGAACAGGCGCAGCATTCAGCACTGCTGAGCGAGGCGCTGACCAGCACAGCGGGTAGCCAGTATTCGCTGGTGGAGCGGTTCAACCGCTGACGCTCCGGTATTCGCGGCTGAAGCCGCTCCCACAGGAACCTAGTGACCTTGGAGCCTGCGACGTCCCTGTGGGAGCGGGCATGCCCGCGAAGAAACCAACGCGGTGGATGGCACCGGCCCTGCCGGTGTTCGCGGGCATGCCCGCTGCCACAAGGGCCGCGTATGCCTGCGGTCTGTGTTACCAGTCCAGCCGCAGGCGGCTCTCGAAATAGCGTTCTTCGCCGCTCAACGGGTCTTCGAAACGCAAGCTCTGCGCCAGCAGTTTCAGCGGCCGTTGGTAGTCATCCTCTGCAGTAAGCAGCTGCGGGTAGAACGGGTCATTGCAGATTCCCGCCCCCAAGGCTGCCATGTGCACGCGCAACTGATGGGTCTTGCCGGTCACTGGTGACAGCCCATAGCGCCACAGCTCCCCATTCTTTTCCAGCACCTCGGCCAAGGTTTCACTGTTGGCCTCACCCTCCACCTCATGCATACGGAAAAACGGCTCGCCATGCACCAGGCGGCTTTTGTGCACCAGCGGAAATGCATGCTGCGGCATCGCCGCCGCAATGGCCTGGTAGCGCTTGTCGATGCGCCGCTCGGGGAACAGGCGTTGGTAAACGCTGCGGCTGTGCGGGTTGGCGGAAAACAGCACAAGCCCGGCGGTGTGCCGGTCTATGCGGTGCAACGGCACCAGATGCGGGTTATCCAGGCGACGAATCAGGCGGCGCAGCAAGGTCTGCTCGACGTACTCGCCCGTCGGCGTCACCGGCAGGAAATGCGGCTTGTCGGCCACCACCAAGTGTTCGTCCGCGTGCAGTACCACTTCCTGCACCGGGATCGGCCGCTCGTTCGCCACTTCGCGGAAGTAGTGCAAACGCAGGCCACGCTTGTAGGGTAACTCGGCAGCAATCGCCCGCCCCTCGGCATCCAGTACCCGGCCACGGGCAAAACGGTCAAGCCACTGGGCGCGGTCGATGGCCTTGAAATGGTCGCACAGGCAATCGAGCACCGTCGCCCAGTTACCGGGGGGCAGGCACACCGTGCTGGCTTGCTGGCGGGCGGGGTCGAAGGGCGCGGTCATGGCAGGGCTCGAAACGTTCACGGCCGCGCATTATCGCCCAAGCCCGCGCCCTCAACCAGCCTGGACTATCGCCTCGCTGCGTTCCTTCAGCCAGCGCAACACCTGCACCGGTTCCCAACGACCGGGGTCGTACAGGGCATAGAGCAACCCCTGGTAACCCACCACATCCAGCCCGCGGTGATAGCCGGCACGCTGGAACAAGGCCTCGATCTCGGCGAAGCAGGTATTGAAGTGGACTTTACCGAACGGCGTGCGGTCGTCGGTCACCAGGCCTTCGAGGCGCAGTTCCAGAACGGCGTCAGCCACCCGATCCACGGGCATGCGGTTGACGCTGTACTTGAGTTGCTCGACGTTGAGCATGACGTTACCTCGACACTGTATTTATATACAGCATACGAACATCCCCTTGCCGCCGTCAATGCGGTTCATTGCAGCCCCGGCAGGTAGCCGCTGCCTCTGCGCAGGGTCAAAACCTGCCTGCGCGGGGTGCCACGGGTTACCGAAAGATGCACCCATCTGTCGAACTCCAGGATGAGTTGATCGAACGGCACGGCACTTTCGTTGATCCGCCGAGCGGTTTCCCGAGGGCTGACTTCCATCACCGTGAAGTCAGCCGCCAGCCCCTGAATATGCTGGCTGTTGGTGGCACCGCCGATCAGCCGGTTAACCTTCTCGCTGCGAAAACCGCTGCTGACGATGATCGGCACGCCGAACAGTGCGCGCACCTGCTCCAGCGCACAACATAGCAATTGCAGGTTGGCCCGGGCATCAGGAGGTGGGGTGTTATCGAACCCGTCCCTGGCGGCGAGCTGGGAAACGGTCATTTCATCGAGCGTGAAATGTGGAGTGATCAACATGGCGAACTATTCCGATGATGGGAAAGGTGACCGGCGCCAGTGCGCCGGCACCTGATCATCAGCTCGCTTCACCCTTCATGGAGCAGGGTTGCAACTCCTCTGCAGCCATCATTGCCCCAGGAACGCCACCACCTGTTCGGCATCGAACGGCCAGTGCAGCTCAGCAGCATTGTCGCAGCGTCGCAACACCGGAATGATCAGGCCATAGCGCTCGAACAGCACCTCACTCTCGGCGATGTCGACCAGCTCGACCAACAGGCCATGATCGACAAAAGGCATCAGCACGGCCTCGGCCACTTCACACAGGTGGCAGCCGAGGGTACCGAACAGTTGGCATTCAGGCGGCATGGCTCAGGTCCCGGTTGGCATGCAGAGATACCTATTCTAGGTCTCTCGCACTCGTCATGCACCTGACCTGGCTCAATCCTGGCTGGTGGCGCCGATACGGTGCAGCGACAAGTCCGCGCCCTGAAACTCCTGCTCATGACTCAAGCGCAGCCCATGCAGCGCACGGATTGCGCCATACACGGCAAAGCCGCCGGCCAATGCCACCAGCACGCCCATCAGGCTGCCCAGCAGCTGGCTGGCCAGGCTGACACCACCCATTCCGCCCAGTGCCGTCTGGCCAAAGACGCCGCAGGCAATGCCACCCCACACGCCGCACAGGCCGTGCAGTGGCCACACGCCCAGCACGTCGTCGATCTTCCAGCGGTTTTGCGCTGCAGTGAAGGTCCAGACGAACAACGCGCCAGCCACCAGTCCGGTGGCCAGTGCGCCAATCGGGTGCATCAGGTCGGAGCCGGCGCAGATCGCCACCAGGCCGGCCAGCGGCCCGTTGTGCAGGAAGCCCGGGTCGTTACGCCCGGCCAGCAAGGCCGACAGGGTGCCTCCGACCATGGCCATGAGCGAGTTGATTGCTACCAGGCCGCTGACGCCTTGCAGCGTCTGTGCACTCATCACGTTGAAGCCGAACCAGCCGATGATCAGAATCCACGACCCCAACGCCAGGAACGGAATGCTCGAAGGCGCAAACGCCACCAAACGGCCGTCCCGGTAGCGCCCACGCCGCGCGCCCAGCAGCAATACCGCCGCCAGGGCTAGCCAGCCGCCCATGGCGTGCACCACCACCGAGCCTGCAAAATCGTGGAAAGGCGCGCCGAAGCGGGCCTGCAACCAGGCTTGCAGCCCCAGGTTGCCATTCCACACCACCCCCTCGAAGAACGGGTAGATAAACGCCACGATCAACGCCGTGGCACACAACTGCGGCACGAAGCGCGCGCGCTCGGCGATACCCCCGGAGATGATCGCCGGGATCGCCGCAGCGAACGTCAGCAGAAAGAAGCACTTGACCAGCGAATAACCATGGTCAACGGCCAGCGCCGCTGCCGGCTGGAAGAAATGGACACCATAGGCTATCCAGTAACCAATGAAGAAATACACCAGTGCCGAGATGGCAAAGTCGCTGAGGATCTTCGACAAGGCGTTGACCTGGTTCTTGTGGCGTACCGTGCCCACTTCAAGGAAGGCGAAGCCGGCATGCATCGCCAGCACCAGGATGGCGCCCATGAGAATGAACAGAGTGTTGGAACCGTGGACGAGGGAGTCCATTGCGCTGTGCATGTTTTCCATGAAATAGGCAGGCCTGCTAAAAAAGGCACCAGGACAGTTCAAGAACCTGCATCCCTGCACCGAATCGGTGCCAGCCCCCTGCCCTGTTTCGGTGAGCGGGTCGGAGCCTGCGTGGTTTTTTCTTGGGTTTGTCGTGGATTGGGTTAAGGTTTATCGGTACACGCTGCGCTGACGCCCTGAATCGGCGCAATCGCTGCCAGCGACGCCCCGCAACGTGGCAATGACTTAGCAAGGCCCATACCAGCACCGGCACTTGAACCTTCCGCGCGTGCTATTACTCGAACTACCAACACTCATCGACAGGGAGAGGCCCATGGCCAGCAAATCGGCAAAGACTGCACAAGAGATACTGATGGCTGACTTCCAGGCGTTGGTACGCGACACCGAGAGGTTGCTGGCCGACACTGCCAACCTGGCCGGCGACCAGGCCGACGAATTGCGCGAACAGATTCACGACCGCCTGACCCAGGCTCGCGAAACCCTGCAACTGACCCAGGACTCCGTGCGCCAGCGCGGCCAGGCCGCGCTGGGCAGCGCCGAGCAGTACGTGCAGGAAAACCCGTGGCAGGCAATCGGCATCGCCGCCGGCGTCGGCCTGTTGATCGGCCTGCTGGCCAACCGGCGCTGAGGGGTTCCCATGGAGAATGACGCCAACGGCGCCAGCGCCTCGGGCAAGCGCCTGGGCGCAGCTGCGCTGGGGCTGCTGCACAGCCACATCGAACTGCTTGGCATCGAATTGCAGGAGCAAAAGGGCCGCACCCTGCGGTTGCTGCTGTTCGCAGGCCTGGCCCTGGTGTTCGCCCTGCTGCTGCTGACAGCCCTTTCCGGGTTGTTACTGGTGCTCCTGTGGGACAGCTATCGCCTGGCCGGCATCATCGGCCTGTGCGTGTTCTATGGCTTTGCCGCGCTGTACTGCGGGTTGCGCCTGAAGGCAGCGGTGTTCGACGAATCGTCGCCATTCGGGGCCACCCTTGAAGAACTCGCCAAGGACCGGGAGCGCCTGTTGCCATGAGCCTGCCACAACTGCCAAACACCCGTAACCCGCGCGAACTGCGCAAAGCACTGCTGCGCCTGCGCATGGAGATGCACCGCCAGGAAATCCGCCATGAGTCCGGGCAACTGATGGAGCCGCTGCGCCGCGTGCGCGGAATGGGCAGCTCGCTGCACGCAGGGTTGGGGATCAAGCATGCGCCTTTATGGGGGATTGGTGCCGTGGTGGCGCTGGGCTTCCTCACTGGCAAGGGCGTGCGCAGCGGTAACCTGGCACGGCTGGTGCGCCTGGGCAGCAGCCTGCTGCCGCTGGTGCGCCTGTACCTGCAAGGCAACCGCCGCCCCTGAACACTGCACATTCCTTTGTAGGAGCAGCCTTGTGCTGCGAAGAGCCCGGCCCGGCGATACCCGTGTATCGCTCAAACAGGCCTCTTCGCAGCACAAGGCTGCTCCGGCAGGATATGCTGCTTCCTTCGATCCACAGGAGAATGCGCCTTGGACTGGCACACCCTGCTCACCCGCGAACGCCTGGGCAAAGCCCTTTATAGCGCCGATGAACTCGGGCGCAGCCCCTTCCACAAAGACCATGACCGCATCATCTTCTCTGGTGCCTTTCGCCGCCTCGGGCGCAAGACCCAGGTACACCCGGTTTCCAGCAACGACCACATCCACACACGCCTGACCCACTCACTGGAAGTCAGTTGTGTCGGTCGCTCCCTGGGCATGCGCGTCGGCGAAACACTGCGCGACAACCTGCCCGACTGGTGCGCCCCCAGCGACCTGGGGATGATCGTGCAGTCAGCGTGCCTGGCCCACGACATCGGCAACCCACCCTTCGGCCACTCCGGCGAGGACGCCATCCGCCACTGGTTCCAGCAGGCAGCCGGGCGTGGATGGCTGGATGACATGAGCGACGACCAGCGGGCCGATTTTCTGAATTTCGAGGGCAATGCCCAAGGCTTTCGTGTGCTCACCCAGCTGGAGTATCACCAGTTCGACGGCGGTACCCGGCTGACGTATGCCACCCTCGGCACTTACCTGAAGTACCCCTGGAGCGCGCGCCACGCCGACGCCTTGGGCTACAAGAAGCACAAGTTCGGCAGCTACCAGAGCGAACTGCCCCTGCTCGAGCAGATCGCCCGCAAGCTCGGCATGCCGCAACTGGAAGAACAGCGCTGGGCGCGCCACCCGCTGGTTTACCTGATGGAGGCTGCCGATGACATCTGCTATGCGCTGATCGACCTGGAAGACGGCCTGGAAATGGAGTTGCTCGAATACGCTGAAGTCGAAGCCCTGCTGCTTGACCTGGTCGGTGAAGACCTGCCAGAAACCTACCGCCAGCTCGGCCCCCGTGATTCCCGCCGGCGCAAACTGGCGATTCTGCGTGGCAAGGCTATCGAACACCTGACCAACGCTGCCGCCCACGCGTTCGTCGAGCAGCAGCAGGCATTGCTGGCCGGGCACCTGGCAGGCGACCTGGTAGAGCACATGCACGGCCCGGCCAAGCGCTGCGTGCTGCAGGCCAAGGACATGGCACGCAACAAGATCTTCCAGGACAAGCGCAAAACCCTGCACGAAATTGGTGCCTATACCACCTTGGAGATTTTGCTCAATACCTTCTGTGGCGCAGCGCTCGAACAGCACGGTGGGCGCACCCCCTCGTTCAAGAGCCGCCGGGTACTGGACCTGATCGGCAACAATGCTCCGGACCCACGTGCCTCGCTGCACAGTGCCTTCCTGCGCATGATCGACTTCATCGCCGGGATGACCGACAGCTATGCCAGCGAAATGGCCCGGGAAATGACCGGGCGCTCCAGCCCCACCTGAAGCACGCCGGTGCAGCCACGGTCCTTGAGCCAGTGCTGCACCGCATATTGCAGGAAACTTCCTACATATACTGACGGCAAATTAAACAGCCCGAGTAAAAGTGCACGAAAAGTTACCAATCACGCTTTGACATTGGGTCAAACACACAAAATTCGTAGCCCGTTTTGTTTTATCTTGTAAGCCATTTCCCATAAAGGGCGAATCGCCCTTCCTCGCATGTCTGACGACTTCCAACTGCGATAAGGTGCCGATTATCCCCCTCAATCGCCCGCAGGGAAGTTGAACATGCATTCCATATTTATTGTCGACGATCATCCTGTCATCCGCCTGGCCGTCCGTATGCTGCTGGAAAACCAGAACTACAAGATTGTCGGCGAGTCGGACAACGGCGTGGACGCCATGCAGATGATTCGTGAAGCCGCCCCTGACCTGGTCATCCTCGACATCAGCATCCCCAAGCTAGACGGGCTGGAGGTGCTTTCACGCTTCCAGGCCATGGCCCTGCCATTGAAGGTTCTGGTATTGACCGCGCAGTCTCCCGCATTGTTTGCCGTACGTTGCATGCACTCCGGCGCCGCAGGCTATGTGTGCAAGCAGGAAGACCTGAGCGAACTGCTCAGTGCAATCAAGGCGGTCCTGGCCGGTTACAACTATTTCCCCAGCCAGGCAATAAAGCATGACCAGACAGCCGATGCCGAGCTGAAACTCTTCAGGCAGGTAAATGACCGCGAACTGATGGTACTGCAACTCTTCGCCCAAGGCCGCAGCAACAAGGAAATTGCCAAGGGCATGTTCCTCAGCAGCAAGACTGTCAGCACCTACAAGAAGCGCCTCATGCACAAACTTCAGGTCAACACACTGGTTGACCTGATCGAAATTGCCAAACGCAACGCGCTGGTCTGAGGATGGTCATGCCGCGCCCTTTCGCTCGCCTGCTGTTTGCCCTGCTCCTGTTCAGCGGCGTCGTGCAGGCCACCTATCAAGAGGCCTCATCCTATACGTTACTGGCTCGGTCATCAGCCAAGCCGACCCGCCCCATGCTCACGGCCGAACAACGGCGATGGCTCGAAAGCCGTCAGGAACTGGTACTGGGCACGTCGGCTCCGGATTACCCGCCGTTCGACATCACCAGTGGCGGCCGCGACTACCAGGGCCTCACCGCCGAGTACGCGAGCCTGATCGGCACGGCCCTGCAGTTACCCGTGCGGGTGCTGCGTTTCTCCAGCCGGCAGGCGGCAGTGGAGGCGCTCAGGCATGGCGATATCGACCTGCTTGGCACCGCCAATGGCTACGAAGCGGCCAGCGACGGCCTGGCGCTGTCGCATCCGTATGCCGTTGACCAACCGGTGCTGGTAACACGCGAAGACGAAACCCGGGCGCTGGACGCGGACCTGACCGGCCTGCGCCTCGGCATGCTTTACCATTACCTGCCCAAGCAGGAGGTACGCCGCACCTACCCCATGGCCGAGCTACTGGCCTTTGGCTCCTCCAGCCAAGCCTTGAACGCCGTGGCGTTCGGCCAGGCCGACGTGTACATCGGCGACACCATCTCCACCCACTACCTGCTTAACCGCGGCCACCTGCCACGCCTGCGCATGGCCAATTTCGGCCAGCACGAAGCCATCGGCTTCGGCTTTGCCTTGCGCCAGCAAGACACGCAACTGCTGGCGCTGGTGAACACCACACTGGACAGCCAGCCTGCGGCACTGCGTGCCAGCATCTTCAAACGCTGGAGCGCCGGCAGCGACCTGCTGCTGACTGACCGCAAGCTGCAACTGACCGATGCCGAGGAACAGTGGCTGCAAGATCACCCGGTGATGCGCGTAACGATCGATGATACGGCTGCGCCGCTATCCTATTTCGATGGCTCAGGGCATTTTCGCGGCATCACAGCCGACCTGCTGGAGCTCATCAGCCTGCGCACCGGTTTGCGTTTTGACGTGCAGCGTGCAAGCGGCATTGCCGACATGATCGCCCGCCTCAAGGATGGCCGCGCCGATGTGATTGCCGCACTGGCCACTGGCGGGGTGACCAAAGACGACCTGCAGGTCAGCCGGGCCTACCTGGAGAGCGCCTTCGTGCTGGTCGGCCGCAAGGATGACAAGGGCATGAGCACGCTGGAGCAGTTGCAGGGGCATCGCGTGGCCATTACCCGCTACAGCGCCATGGACACCCTGTTGTCCCGGCACTATCCGAAAATCGGCTGGGTCGAGACCGAGAGCGCGTACTATTCCATGGCCTTGCTCAACAGCGGTGCCGTCGATGCGGTGATCACCACGTTGATCGACGCCAACCATGCCTTGGCCAGCAACCCTGGGCTGGTCATCCGCACCACGGTCGGCAGCGAGCCTGCCAACTTCGCCATGGCCACCAGCACCCCGTCACAGGCGATGCAGTCGATCCTCGACAAGGCGCTACTGAGCATCTCGCCCGAAGAGCTGGGGGTGATCAACAACCGCTGGCGCGGCTTCGGGCAGCACGACGATGGCAGTGGCAAAGACTACAGCCAGCTTGCGCTACAAGTGGTGCTGGGCATGGTCGCGCTGCTGTTGCTGGCCTTGCTCTGGAACGCCCGCTTGCGCTTGCAGATTCGCCAGCGCCAAACCGCCGAACGCGCACTGAACGACCAACTGGCGTTCATGCGCGCCCTGCTCAACGGCACGCCCCACCCCATGTACGTGCGTGACCGCGAGGGGTGCCTGCAAAGCTGTAACTACAGCTATCTGGAAGCCGTGCAGGCCCGCTCCGACGAGGTCATCGGCAAACGGCTGGACGCCAGCCTGTTTGCCGACAGCGAGCAGACACGGCAGATCCAGGCCGACTATCTGAAAGTCATGGCCGCAGGCTCGCCGTTGATCATGGACCGGCCACTGCGGATCAAGGGCCGCGAAATGACCATCTATCACTGGATACTGCCGTACCGTGACTCACTGGGCGAAGTACAGGGCATCATCGGCGGCTGGATCGACATCAGCGAACGCCGCCAGTTGGTCATGGAGTTGCGTCAGGCCAAGCAGCAGGCCGACGACGCCAACCGCGCAAAGAGCACCTTCCTGGCCACCATCAGCCATGAGATCCGCACCCCGATGAACGCCGTCATCGGCATGCTCGAACTGGCAGTCAAACGCGCCGACCAGGGCCAGGTGGACCGCAGCGCACTGGAACTGGCCCACCACTCAGCCAAAGACCTGCTGGGCCTGATCGGCGATATTCTCGATATCGCGCGTATCGAATCCGGGCACTTGTCCCTGGCACCGGAAGCCGTCGACCTTGCGGCCCTGGTCGAATCGGTAGGGCGCATTTTCGAGGGGCAGGCACGCCAGAAAGGCCTTGCCCTGGAGGTGATGATTGCACCCGCCGCGCGTTGCCACGCACTGCTCGACCCGCTGCGTTTCAAACAAGTGCTGTCCAACCTGGTAAGCAACGCCATCAAGTTCACCGAGCATGGCCAGGTTCGCATCTGCGTAGGCCTGCTGGATGACGGCAGCACCCTGCCCGCAGTGCTGGAACTGGAAGTGCGCGACAGCGGCATCGGCATCCATGCCGACGACCTGCAGCGCCTGTTCAATCCGTTCATACAGGCCAACCCGCATAGCCAGGGCGCCCGCGCGGGTACCGGGCTGGGCCTGGCCATCTGCCGCAGCCTGTGCGAAATGATGGGCGGCAGCCTGACCATCAAGAGCCTGGAAGATGTTGGCACCCAGGTGCGCCTGAAAATGCCGCTGCAGCGCATTGACGCCGCCCCGCATTCAGCGCCGCCCTTCGAACACCTCGAGGTGCCTGACCCGCGGCTGAATGTGCTGGTGATCGATGACCACCCGGCCAATCTGCAGCTGATGGCGCAGCAGCTCGGCTACCTGGGCCTGCCGCACGCCAGCGCCCGCGATGGCCGTGAAGGCCTGGCCACCTGGCGCGCAGGCGACTTCGATGTGCTGGTGCTCGACTGCAACATGCCGCACATGAACGGATACCAACTGGCGACCGCCGTCCGTGCCGAAGAACGCCATGGCAAGCGGCAGCGCTGCACCATTCTCGGCTACACCGCCAACGCACAGCCAGAGGTGCGCCGCCAGTGCCTGAGCGCCGGTATGGACGACTGCCTGCTCAAGCCGATCAGCCTGGGCACCCTCAGCCAGCGCCTGGCGGGCATTCGCCCGCGCCGCCAGCAAAAGCCCCGGCGCAAGCTGTACCACCTGGAAGGCCTGGCTGCAGTGATCGGGCATGACCCCGACGACCGCCAGCGCTTCCTGCTGACCTTGCAGCAAAGCCTGCAGGCCGACCGGGCCAGCTTGATGGCGCTGCACCCGGAGCAAGACAGCGAGGCCATTGCCGAGCAGGCCCACAAGGTGCTGAGTGCCGCGCGCATGCTGGAAGCCCGCGACCTGATGGCGGCCTGCGAAGCCCTGGAGGCCCGCGGCTTGCCTACCCCCCAGTTGCGCTTGCGCCGTCAGGCACTGGCGCGGCACATGTGCCGTGTGGAACGGGCGTTGGCCAACGAACTGACTACCGGCGCACGCACTCAGGCAGGCAGCCCCACGTGTTAACTGGTAGACTGCGCGGCGTTATTACCTAAGAGGATTGTTTCATGGCCACAAACCGCTCCCGTCGTCTGCGCAAAAAGCTGTGTGTCGACGAGTTTCAGGAATTGGGCTTCGAGCTGAACCTGGAATTCAAGGAAGATCTGGATGACCAGGCAATCGATGCTTTCCTCGATGCGTTCCTGGAAGAAGCGATGGACGCCAACGGCCTGGACTATGTAGGCGGTGACGATTACGGCCTGGTGTGCTCGGTCAAACGCGGATCGGTCAGCGAAGAACAGCGTGCTGCCGTTGAAACCTGGCTCAAGGGCCGTAGCGAACTGACCAAGATCGAAGTCAGCCCGCTGCTGGACGCCTGGTACCCGGAAAAGCCGATCAACAAGGCTGAGTGATACCTGCCTGGCTTGATCGCTGAAAAGGCTGCCCTTGTGGTGGCCTTTTTTATTGGCGGTGCTTTTCCGTCGAACGTGGCGCATCGTCGCTACGCTTGGGGCATAATGCGTACTCTTTCGTCGTGGGGCCATCATCTCTTACAGCCCCAATGCCCTTTTCCCTCGCCGCAGGGTATTTATCCATTATGATCAAAACGCTTCGTCCCCTCATTCTGGCAAGCCTGCTGTTGCCACTCGCATTGCCCAGCCAGGCCGCCACCGTCAATACCACCCTGCCCGCCAAAGTGCAGCAGGCGCTCAAGGCCAACAAGCTGCAGGACACGGCCCTGTCGCTGGTCATGCTGCCGCTGGACGGCCCCGGCACGCCCACCGTGTTCAATGCCGATGTGTCGGTGAACCCGGCCTCGACCATGAAACTGGTCACCACCTACGCGGCCCTCGAACTGCTCGGCCCGACCTTCCAGTGGAAAACCGAGTTTTATACCGACGGTACCCTGAGCAATGGCGTGCTCAACGGTAACCTGTACCTTAAAGGTGGCGGCGACCCGAAACTGAACATGGAAAAGCTGTGGCTGCTGATGCGTGACCTGCGCGCCAATGGCGTGCGCACCATCACCGGTGACCTGGTGCTGGACCGCAGCCACTTCGTGCAGCCCAACCTGCCGCAGTTCAACGATGACGGCGGCGATGAAAACAAGCCGTTCCTGGTCAAGCCCGATTCGCTGCTGGTCAACCTCAAGGCGCTGCGCTTCGTGGCCCGCAACGATGGCGGCAAGGTGACCGTTGCGGTCGAGCCACCGATTGCCAGCATCCGCATCGACAACCAGGTCAAGGCGGTGGCTTCGAAGCAGTGCACAGGCGATGTGCGCTACAACCCGGTGCCACAGGCCGATGGCATCAGCGTCACCGTCAGCGGCCAGCTGGGTGACGGCTGCAACTCGCAGACCTATCTGTCGCTGCTCGATCACGCCACCTACGCCGCCGGTGCCGTGCGCGCCATCTGGAACGAGCTGGGTGGCAGTATCCAGGGTGGCGACCGCATCGAGAATGTACCCAAGAGTGCTCGCCTGCTGGCCCGCGCCTTCTCGCCAGACCTGGTGGAAGTGATCCGTGACATCAACAAGTACAGCAACAACACCATGGCCCAGCAGCTGTTCCTGAGCCTTGGCGCGCAGTTCCGCACCGATGCCGATGGGGACGATGCCCGCGCCGCCCAGCGCGTGGTGCGCCAGTGGCTGGCAAAAAAGGGCATTACCGCGCCGCATCTGGTCATGGAGAACGGCTCTGGCCTGTCGCGTGCCGAGCGGGTCAGCACCCGGGAGATGGCCCAGATGCTGCAGGCCGCCTGGAAGAGCCCCTACGCTGCCGAATTCATGAGCTCCATGCCGCTGGTGGGCATGGACGGCACCATGCGCAAGCGCCTGAAGCGCACTGCCATGACCGGTGAAGGCCACATCAAGACCGGCACGCTGAATACCGTGCGGGCAATTGCCGGCTTCAGCCGCGACAGCAACGGCCATACCTGGGCGGTGGCGGCGATTCTCAACGACCCGAAACCGTGGGGTGCTTCGCAGGTGCTCGACCAAGTCCTGCTGGACCTGTACCGCCAGCCGAAGCTGGCCGGCAGCACAGCGGCCAACTGATTGGCTGGTCCGTACCGGCCCTTTCGCGGCTGAGAGCAAGTGTCTTGCGCAAACTGTGACAGTTTGCGCGATCACTGTGGGAGCGGCTTTAGCCGCGAAAGGGCCGGCACAGACAGCTGGCAGCTAACAGGCCGACTCCCCCTCCACCCGGTCCCGCCCGGCCTGTTTCGCGATGTAAACACCCGCATCAGCCCGTAGCAGCAGGGCATCGGCACCCTCCCCCGGCCGCCAGCCAGCCACACCAAAACTCGCGGTCACCTGGCCCACGCCTTCCACCGGCAACGTGCGCACCCCTTGCCATAACTCAAGCGCTAACAACCGCGCCTGCTCAGCATCACTGCCCGGGCACAGCACCATGAATTCTTCCCCGCCCAGCCGACAGAACACATCAGTACGCCGCAAACGCTGGCCGATACGCTGGCACAAGCTGCGCAGCACGCGATCGCCCATGGCATGGCCGAAGCGGTCGTTGATGCATTTGAAGTGATCGATGTCGAGCATGATCACGGCCAGCGCCACGCCTTCGCGCTGGGCGCGTTCCAGCTCAACCTTGAGCCGCTCCTGAAAGTAGCGGCGGTTATGGATGCCCGTCAGCGAATCGGTCACCGACAACGCCCTCAATTCCTCCTCCACGCCCTTGAGGTCGGAGATATCCGTCAGGTAGCCATGCCACAGCGTGCAGCCTTGCTCACCCACCTCTGGCGTCGCTTCGCCACGCACCCAGCGTAGCCCGGCACGCGGCAGGCATACCCGGTATTCCTCGCGCCAGGGCGCCAGGTGCTCGGCCGAATAACGCACCGAGCGGCGCACGCGGTCCAGGTCGTCGGGGTGGATACGCTCGAACACCAGCGTGGCATCCTCGCGCAGCTGCTGCAGGTCGACTTCATAGATGTCGTACAGCCCTTGGCTGGCATAGGGAAAGCACGAATGACCATTGGCATCGAGGCGATACTGGTAGATACCGCCCGGCACCTCGGCGCTGAGCTTTTCCAGCAGTCGGTCACGCGCCGCCAGCGCCTCATGCACCCGACGCCGCTCTGTGACATCAATGCAGATGGCCAGATAGCCCACCCACAAACCCTGTTCATCCAGCATGGCGGTAACCAGCATGTTGGCCACCAGCTGACTGCCATCGGCGCGCAACAATGTCCACTCCCCAGGCTCGGCACCCTGCGCTTGAACCGTTTCGGCGAACATGGCCTGACCACCGGCGATCGTGCGGCCATAGCGCAGGCTCAGCGCCTGAGCCCGCTGGCTCAGTTCTTCGGGCAGCACCAGGTGGTCAAGGCGAAGCTGGCCGATCGCCTCGCTGGCCGGATAACCGAGCATACGCTCTGCACCGGCATTGAACGTACTCACTACACCCTTGAGGTTGGTGGCAATGATCGCCACTTGGGTGGCCGCATCCAGCACGCTGCGCAACTGGTTGTGGGTACCTCGCAGCGACTGCTCGCTGACCCGCAGTTCGGCGGTGCGCTGCTCGACCAGGGCCAGGGCGCGCTGGCGCTGGCTGAACAGGTTGTACAGCAAGGCGCTGAGCAGCAGGCTCAACAACCCGCCCAGTAGAACGACTGCCAGCACAGCTGACGAACGATTAGCCTGCAAGAAGGCCAGGCTCGGCAGGATGCTCAACTCAAAGCGATGGTCGGCCAGCTGCAACACTTGGTTGCTGGCCAGCGACAAGGGGGCTGCCTGGTTCAGCGAGTCGAACATCACTTCCGGCCCTTGCAAGCCGGACGGATCAACGATACGCACCACCAGGTTGTCATCCGTCGCCACTGGCCGCCCATCGCTCACCAGCTCGCGCATGCTCAGCAAGGCCATGACGTAGCCTGCTGCTGCGCCATGCTCGTTTGCGTCGGAAAACACCGGCGCCACCAGCAGCAGACCACGCGCGTACGAAGGAATATCGTACAAGGCCAGGGGTTCTGACACCGCCATGCTGCCAGGCCCGAGTGCGCGCGCCAGCGCGGCCTGGGCCGCACCTTGGCCGGCAAGATCCAGCCCATACGGCAGCCCGGGCATTTCACCCGATTGGGTATACAGCACAGGGAAGTAATGGTCGCGCTGTGGCGCGGGGCGCCACTGGCCTTGCGCGTCCTGATCACGGATTACATAGCCCGGGCCCGAATGCTCACGCGCATGGCGCTCGAACTCGGCGCGTTGCGCAGCTTCGACGCGGGGCGCCCAGGCGTAGGCCAGCGTGCGCTGCAGCAACGGCCTGGTGTAACCGTCAAATTCAAGTGAGGTGACTGTGTTGGAAAAGCCGAAGAACCGCCGCAGGCCGTCCAGCCGCTGCTGCTGTTCATCGAAGCGTTCAGCAATGCGGCTGAAGCGCTCGCTGGCCAGCAACTCGAAACGCTGGCGCAACTGCTGCTTGTAGACACCCTGCGCGGCAAGCGCCAAGGCGGCCGTCAACAGGCCGCCCGCCACCAAGACCACCAGCGCCACCGCCCAGGCGGACACCGCTTCTGTGCACAGGCCAGATAACCGCGCACGCACGCCACACTTTGACATACACCCATCTCGTCACGTCAGCGTCCTGCGGATTAGCTTGCCCTGCCCTCATTTATAGCTATTGGCCATCAGCCGCGCAACGTACCTCGTCGGCTCAACGCAATTGCAGACGCCAGGCGCGGTGGATGCGGTTGTTACGGGCAAAGTCCGGGTCCAGGGTCTGGGCGGTGATTTCCTCCACGGCATAGCGTGCCATCAGGTGCTCGTCGAGCTGGAACTTGCGGAAGTTGTTGGAGAAATACAACACCCCCTCCGGCGCCAGCCGAGCCATGGCCAGGTCCAGCAGTTGCACGTGGTCACGCTGCACATCGAACACGCCTTCCATACGCTTGGAGTTGGAGAAGGTTGGCGGGTCGATGAAGATCAGGTCGTAGCTGTCGCGGTTGCTTTCCAGCCAGGCCATCACATCACCCTGCTCCAGGCGGTTGCGCTCGGAGAAGCCATTGAGCGCCAGGTTGCGACGCGCCCAGTCGAGGTAGGTTTTCGACAGGTCGACACTGGTGGTGCTGCGCGCCCCGCCCTTGGCTGCATGCACCGACGCCGTAGCGGTGTAGCAGAACAGGTTCAAGAAACGCTTGCCGGCAGCCTCGCGCTGGATGCGCATGCGCATCGGACGGTGGTCCAGGAACAGACCGGTGTCGAGGTAGTCGGTGAGGTTGACCAGCAGCTTGACGCCACCTTCGTTCACTTCCTGGAAGCGGCCCTCGGTGGCCTGGCGCTCGTACTGGCGGGTACCACTCTGCCGCTCGCGGCGCTTGAGCACCACGCGCTGCGGCGAAATGCCCAGTGCCTGAGGGATCGCCGCCAAGGCATCGAGCAGGCGCGATTGGGCCTTGTCCGGGTCGATCGAACGTGGCGCAGCGTATTCCTGCACATGCACCCAGTCGTGGTACAGGTCGACTGCCAGGGCGTACTCGGGCATGTCGGCATCGTACAGGCGGTAGCAGTCCACCTGCTCGCGACGAGCCCACTTGCCCAGTTGCTTGAGGTTCTTCTGCAGACGGTTGGCAAACATCTGCGCCCCTTCCGACAGGCGCGCCGGCTCGCTGGCTACCGACGGTGCCTGTTCGCGGACTTGCGCGCTTTCGGGCTGTGCCTCGCGGCGCTCGCCCGTCACGAACTGGTCAGGCTGCACCTTGAACAGCAGCAGCTTGCACGGCAAGGCGCCGTTCCAGAACGCGTACTGCTTGTGGCTGCGAATACCCATGCGCTTGCCCAGCTGCGGCGCGCCGGTGAACACCGCCGCCTCCCAGCCCATGCACGCCTGACGCAGGCGCTCGCCCACGTTCTGATAGAGGTACAGCAAGCTGGCTTCGTCACCCAGGCGCTCGCCATAGGGTGGGTTGCTGATGACCAGGCCTTTCTGGTTCTGGTCCGGGCGTGGTTCGAAGGTGCTGACCTCGCCCTGATAGATCTTCACCCAGTCGCCCAGCCCGGCACGCTCGACGTTATTGCGGCCCGGCTGGATCAGCCGCGGGTCGGCCTCGTAGCCACGGATCCACAGCGGTGGCTTGGCCAGGCCGGCCTGCGCCCGCGCCTGCGCCTCGTCGTGCACCTTGCGCCACAGCGCCGGCACGTGGCCGAGCCAGGCACTGAAGCCCCAACGCTCACGCTTGAGGTTGGGCGCGATATCGGCGGCGATCATCGCCGCTTCGACCAGGAAGGTGCCCACACCGCACATCGGGTCGGCCAGCGCGCCACCTTCGGCGGCAATGCGCGGCCAGCCCGAGCGGATCAGCACCGCCGCCGCCAGGTTTTCCTTCAGCGGCGCAGCCCCTTGCTGCAGGCGGTAGCCACGCTGGTGCAGGCTGTGGCCGGACAGGTCGAGGGAAAGGATGGCCTCACCACGGTCCAGGCGCAGGTGCACACGCACGTCAGGGTCGATTTTTTCCACCGACGGGCGCAGGCCTTCGCGGTTGCGCAGCTTGTCGACGATGGCGTCCTTGACCTTCAGCGCACCGAAGTGCGTGTTGTCGATGCCCGAGCCATGGCCGCTGAATTCCACCGCCAGGGTGCCGTCGGCTGCCAGGTGGTCGGCCCAGTCAACCGCGTTCACGCCGTCGTAAAGGTCGTCGGCGTTCTTCATGGAGAAGCGCTTGAGCACCAGCAGCACCCGGTTGGCCAGGCGCGACCATACGCACAGGCGGTAGGCGGTTTCCATGTCGGCGGCGCCGCGGATGGCCGAGGTGTGCTCACGCACCTCGTCAAGGCCAAGGCCCTTGGCCTCCTCGGCAAGCAGGCTTTCAAGGCCTTTAGGGCAGGTGAGGTAGAGTTCGAAACGGTCCGACATGAGTATTCCAGAGCCTTGGGCTATTTGACTGACGAGGCGACGCATCGCCCCGCGATGTTTGCCCGCATGCCTTTCCAGCAGGCGTGCGGGTGGCCCCTTTCGGCACATAAGCGTGCCGCGAAGGGCCGGGCCGCCTGACCGATCTGCGCTCGGCCCAGTGGCAAAGACAGCTTAGATCATCAGGCAGTACAAAAAATTCTGGCGATGCCGGGGCCTGTGTGACCCTTCGTCGCATTTCAAATTATTTCTGCCACCCGCCAGAGACGCTGGCGAAATGACGTCAATCATCAGCAAACCCCGATCATAGCGGGCCAAACCTCAAATAAGGTTAAGTCGCATTTATTTACTTATCCCCTGACCCTATGAAAGGTTACGTGCTTATGACAAATCGATCATTCACACCGTGACTCGCATTCGTTAGAACTGGTCTCAGGCCGCTTCGCAACGAGGCGGCACTTTCAGCTCGCCACGCCGGCAGCGAGCGCAAACCGGCAGAAAGACTCTGCCCGGCCTCAGAGAGGCCGACGGGACATTACAGTCAACAAGTGAGGGCAACACCCTATGAGAAGACTTAAGCGTGATCCGTTGGAAAGAGCATATTCACGTGGCTACCAATATGGGGTCACCGGCAAATCCCGCGAACTTTGCCCCTTCAATCTTCCTTCTGTTCGCCAAGCCTGGATCAACGGCTGGCGCGAAGGTCGCGGTGATAACTGGGACGGAATGACTGGCACCGCTGGTATCCATAGACTCAACGAAAATCACGCCGTTGGCTGATCGAGGACACTGAATTCGATTTACCATGCACGCCCCATCCGGGCGGCGGGCGAAGGCCCAGGGGCCCCTTGAAGGGGCCCTTTTTTTGTCTGCCGATCAAACCCGTGGCATTGCCGCGATAGCGTCCACCGCCTCGCGGACAAGTGCCGGCCCCTTGTAGATGAAGCCCGAATAGATCTGCACCAGGCTCGCCCCGGCGGCGATTTTCTCGGCAGCGTGACGGCCTTCGGTAATGCCACCGGCAGCAATGATCGGCAGTTTGCCGCCCAGTTCACCTGCCAGCACCTTGACGATGTGGGTGCTCTTCTCCAGCACTGGCGCGCCCGACAGGCCGCCCGCCTCGCCACCATACGGCAGCCCTTCGACACCTTCACGACCCAGCGTGGTGTTGGTGGCGATCACCGCATCCATGCCCGATTCCATCAGGGCGGCGGCTACCAGCGCGGTTTCTTCGTCACTCATGTCCGGGGCAATCTTGATGGCCAGCGGCACGCGCTTGCCATGGGTAGCGGCCAGCTGCTCACGGCGCACGGCCAGGGCATCGAGCAACTGCTTGAGCGAATCGCCGAACTGCAGGCTGCGCAGGCCGGGGGTGTTCGGCGAGCTGACGTTGACGGTGATATAGCTGGCGGCGGTGTACACCTTGTCCAGGCAGATCAGGTAATCATCGACGGCACGCTCCACCGGGGTGTCGAAGTTCTTGCCGATGTTGATGCCCAGCACGCCCTTGTAACGCGACGCACGTACCCGGTCGAGCAGGTTATCAACACCCAGGTTGTTGAAGCCCATGCGGTTGATGATGGCCGTGGCTTCCGGCAATCGGAACAGCCGCGGCTTGGGGTTACCCGGCTGCGGCCGCGGGGTGACGGTGCCGATTTCGACAAAACCGAAACCCAGCTGGGCGAAACCGTCGATGGCTGCGCCGTTTTTGTCCAGGCCGGCAGCCAGGCCCACCGGGTTGGCGAAGTTCAAGCCCATGACCGTGACCGGCAATGCTGCCGGCTGCTTGCACAGCATGCCGTTAAGGCCAAGGCGGCCACCGGCACCGATCAGGTCCAGGGACAGGTCGTGGGAGGTTTCCGGAGAAAGCTTGAACAGCAGCTGGCGGGCCAGGGTATACATGGGCAGGCAAGGCTCGGGGTAAGTGAGGGGGCGATTATAGCCACCGTGGCGCTGGCAGGACAGCAAATCATGGGCCAGTGCAGCCCTGGCACATCGGTTGCACCGGTTTGGCCCACAGCCTAATCAGTACAGGCGAGGAACCTTGTGAACACTGTACCCCGAGCAACGCCCCTGGCCTGGGTCAACGGCAGCGATGCGCCCGAGAAGCCCAGCCTGAACATCGGCTACATGGCCCTGACCGACTGCGCCTCGGTGGTGGTCGCGGCCACCCAGGGCTTCGCCCAACAACACGGACTTACCCTCAACGTCCACCGCCAGGGCTCCTGGGCGGGGCTTCGCGACAAGCTGGTCAGCGGCGAGCTGGACGCGGCGCACTGCCTGTATGGCCTGGCCTACGCCGTGCATCTGGGGATTGGCGGGGTACCCGCCAGTGATATGGCCGTGCTCATGGGACTGAACCAGAACGCCCAGGCCATCAACCTGTCCCCGGCGCTGCAGCGCAAAGGCGTGACCAACCCTGAAGCACTGGCGCGGCTGGTGCACCAGCAAGGCGCACGGCTGACCTTCGCCCAGACCTTCCCCACCGGCACCCATGCCATGTGGCTGTATTACTGGCTGGCCAGCCAGGGCATCCACCCACTGCGCGACGTCGACAGCGTGGTGGTGCCACCGGCACAGATGGCCGCACACATCCAGGCCGGTCGCATCGACGGCTTCTGCGTGGGCGAGCCCTGGGCCGCTGATGCGGTCGCCAAGGGCCAAGGCTTCACCCTGGCCACCAGCCAGTCGATCTGGCCGGACCACCCGGAAAAGGTCCTGGCCTGCGCCCGCGCCTTCGCCGAACAGTACCCCAACAGCGCCCGCGCCCTGATCAAGGCAATCCTCGCCGCCAGCCGGTTCATCGAGCAAAGCCCGGAAAACCGCCGCAGCACCGCGCAACTGCTCAGCGGCAGCGCTTATCTGGATACGCCGCTGGCGAGTATCGAGCCACGCCTGCTCGGCCACTACCAGGATGGCCTGGGCAACCACTGGCAAGACCGGCATGCCCTGCGCCTGTTCGACCACGGCCGGGCCAACCTGCCATACCTGTCCGACGGCATGTGGTTCATGACCCAGTTCCGCCGCTGGGGCCTGCTGCGCGAAGACCCCGACTACCTCGGCGTGGCCCGCCAGGTACAGCAACTGGCACTGTACAGCGAGGCGGCGCAAAGCCTGGGCGTAGCGTGCCCTTCGCTGCCGATGCGCAGCAGCCTGCTGATCGACGGCACCTGCTGGGACGGCAGCGACCCCTACGGCTACGCCCGCAGTTTCAGCCTGCATGCATTGGGCGACCTGCCCGAAGCCCGCGTCGGCGTGTGAGGGAGACCTACATGTTGCGCATCCTGCTGATTGACGACACCCAGCACAAACTTGGCCGCCTCAAGGCGGCGCTGATCGAGGCGGGCTTCGAGGTCACCGAAGCCCCAGGCTTGACCATCGACCTGCCCGCCTGCATCGAAACGGTGCGCCCGGATGTGGTGCTGATCGACACCGACTCACCTGACCGTGATGTGATGGAACAGGTGGTGCTGGTCAGCCGTGACCAGCCGCGCCCCATCGTGCTGTTCACTGACGAGCATGACCCCGGGGTGATGCGCCAGGCGATTCAGGCGGGCGTCAGTGCCTATATCGTCGAAGGCATCCATGCCGCCCGGTTGCAGCCCATTCTGGATGTGGCCATGGCCCGCTTCGAAAGCGATCAGGCACTGAAGGCGCAGTTGGTGGCACGCGACCAGCAACTGGCCGAACGCAAACGCATCGAGCAGGCCAAGGGTTTGCTGATGAAAATGAAAGACTGCAACGAAGAACAGGCCTACACCCTGATGCGCCGCCAGGCCATGAGCCGGCAGCAGAAGCTGATTCAGGTGGCAGAGCAGATCATTGCCATGCATGAAATGCTCGGCTAGCAGTGCAGGCCTTTGTGGGAGCGGCCTTGTGTCGCGATAGGGCTGCGCAGCAGCCCCGGCAAATTCAGTGGCGAAGCTGAAATCATGGGGCTGCTGCGCAGCCCTATCGCGACACAAGGCCGCTCCCACAAAGTCCGCGCTGCTCGATATTCCGAATTGGCCCGGCTCTTGCTGATGTATTTGCACCGGTAGCCAACGGCGGTTGCCCCACTTAAATCCCGACAAAGACGTCGCTCTCCCCTCCACCTCCGTGGAGCGGGTAGCGGCGTCTTTTTCGTTCCGCTGCATTGCCAAGTGAGGTGTTCGATGAGTACCAGCTTCTGGAAATCCGGGCATGTGCCCACGCTGTTCGCTGCGTTTCTGTACTTCGACCTGAGCTTCATGGTCTGGTACCTGCTGGGCCCGCTGGCGGTGCAGATTGCCGGTGACCTGCAACTGAGCGCACAACAACGGGGCCTGATGGTGGCCATGCCGATCCTGGCCGGGGCAGTACTGCGCTTTGCCATGGGCGTACTGGTCGACCGCCTGTCGCCCAAGACCGCCGGCGTGATCGGCCAGGTGGTGGTGATCGTCGCGCTGGCGGTGGCCTGGCACTTCGGCGTACACAGCTATGAACAGGTGCTGCTGCTGGGCATGTTCCTCGGCTTTGCCGGCGCTTCGTTCGCCGTATCGCTGCCGCTGGCGTCGCAGTGGTACCCGCCGCAGCATCAGGGCAAGGCCATGGGCATTGCCGGCGCCGGCAACTCCGGCACAGTGTTCGCCGCCCTGCTGGCGCCGGCGCTGGCCGCGGGTTTTGGCTGGAACAATGTGTTTGGCTTTGCGCTGATTCCTTTGACACTGGCGCTGGTGGTGTTCGCCCTGCTGGCGCGCAACGCCCCGCAGCGCCCAAAACCAAAGGCCATGGCTGACTACCTCAAGGCCCTCGGCGACCGTGACAGCTGGTGGTTCATGTTCTTCTACAGTGTCACCTTCGGCGGCTTCATCGGCCTGGCCAGTGCCCTGCCTGGCTACTTCAGCGACCAGTACGGTTTGAGCCCGGTCACCGCTGGCTACTACACCGCGGCCTGCGTGTTCGCCGGCAGCCTGATGCGCCCTCTCGGCGGTGCCCTGGCCGACCGCTTCGGCGGTATCCGCACCTTGCTGGGCATGTACAGCGTTGCAGCCATCTGCATAGCCGCAGTCGGTTTCAACCTGCCGTCTGCCGCCGCCCTGGCGCTGTTCATCAGCGCCATGCTCGGCCTGGGCGCGGGCAACGGCGCGGTATTCCAGCTGGTACCGCAGCGCTTCCGTCACGAAATCGGCGTAATGACCGGGCTGATCGGCATGGCCGGGGGCATCGGTGGCTTCCTGCTGGCCGCCGGGCTTGGCACCATCAAACAGCACACCGGCGATTACCAGGTGGGGCTGTGGCTGTTCGCCAGCCTCGGCCTGCTGGCCTGGTTCGGCCTGCACGGCGTGAAACAGCGCTGGCGCACCACCTGGGGCTCGGCTGCAGTCACTGCGGCGCGGGTCTGAGGCACCTCGATGAGCCTGCAACTGAGTTTCGCCCAGGCCAGCGCCACCGGGCCGCGCGAGGAAAACCAGGACGCCCTGCGCCTGGTTACCCCGGCGCCAGAGCTGGCCGCCAGCAAGGGCTACCTGTTCGCCCTTGCCGACGGCGTCAGCCAATGCGCCGATGGTGGCCTGGCAGCACGCGCCAGCTTGCAAGCGCTGGCCCTGGACTACTACGCCACCCCCGCCACCTGGAGCGTGGCCCAGGCCCTCGACCGCCTGCTGCTGGCACAGAACCGCTGGCTGCGTGCCCAAGGCAGCGGTCAGCCATTGTTGACCACCCTCAGCGCACTGGTGCTGCGGGGCCGGCGCTTCACCCTGGCCCATGTTGGCGACTGCCGTGTGTACCGCTGGCACGCCGGGCACCTGCAGTGCCTGAGCGAAGACCACGTGTGGGACCAGCCGGGCATGCAGCATGTGCTGAAACGCGCGCTGGGCCTGGATCAACACCTGCTGGTGGATTATCTGGAGGGCGAGCTGCAGGCGGGTGAATGCTTCTTGCTGGTCAGCGACGGCGTCTGGGCCAGCCTGGGCGACCAGCATATACAGGCGGTGTTGCGTGAGCAGCCCGACCTGCAACTGGCCGTCGACACGCTGGTTACCAGTGCGCACCTCAATGGCAGCCAGGACAACGCCAGTGCCTTGCTGGTGCAGGTCGAGCAACTGGGCACGGCCAACCTCGGCGACACCCTGGCACAGCTGCAGCAGGGGTCGGTACCCGGCCCGCTGCGCGAAGGCCAGGTGATCGATGGCTGGCTCACCGAACAGCTGCTGTCACACAGCCGCCAGTCCCTGGTCTACCGGGTGCGCGACGGCCAAGGTCAAGCGTGGCTGCTAAAAACCCTGCCTGCCGCACGCGAGCAGGAGCCAAAAGCGGCGCAAGGACTATTACTGGAGGAGTGGTTCCTGCGCAGGGTCGCTGGCCGACATTTCCCCGAACTGCATGCCGCCAGCCAGCGCCAGCACCTGTACTACGTGATGCGCGAATACCCCGGCCAGACCCTTGCAACGCTGCTGGCCGAACACGGCCCGCTGCCCTTGCCACAGTGGCTGGAAATGGCCCGGCAACTGCTGCAGGCGGTCGGCGTGCTGCACCGGCGCAACCTGCTGCACCGCGATATCAAGCCAGACAACCTGCACTTGGGCAGCGATGGCCAGCTGCGCCTGCTGGACTTCGGCCTGGCCTACTGCCCAGGCCTGTCCGAAGACCCGCTGCACGACGTGCCCGGCACACCCTCGTACCTCGCCCCGGAAGCGTTTGACGGCCAACCGCCCAGCCCGCGCCAAGACCTGTATGCCGTGGGCGTGACGCTGTACCGCCTGCTGACCGGTCACTACCCGTATGGCGAGGTGGAAGCCTTCCAGCGCCCGCGCTTCGGCCAGCCAGTCAACGCCGCGCGCTACCGCCCCGACCTGCCGGAATGGCTGCAGCACAACCTGCAACAGGCGGTGGCCGCCGACCCGGCGCAACGCTTCGAAACGGCCGAACACTGGTTGCTGCTGCTTGAACGCGGCGACCGCCAGGAGCTGCCCACCCGGCCACGGCCACTGCTGGAGCGTGAGCCGCTGAAGGTATGGCGCACCCTGGCCTTGCTGTCCCTGCTGTTCAACCTGATTTTGCTGTTCAGCCTGCAAAAAGGCTGAGCGGACCCTGCCGATGAGGAATACCTGATGAGTGCAAAAGTCTGGCTGGTGGGTGCCGGCCCTGGCGACCCTGAACTGCTCACCCTCAAGGCGGTACGCGCCCTGCAACAAGCCGCAGTGGCGATGATCGAGAATGCCTCGATGCCGCAGCAGCGGGAGTGCAGGAGCGATGTGCGAGGCATGGTTGAAGATGCGCGTGGGTTTGGCTTGCGTAGCCCGGCGATTCTGGTGATTGGGGAAGTGGTCGGGGAACAGCAGGCTCTGGAGCTGGTTTCAATCGCGGGCTGAATACCCTTCACTGCAGGAGCAGGCTGTGAGGCCGGTTAAAACCCAGGCAAAGAAAAACCCGGCCGAGGCCGGGTTTTTCATGAAGCATCAGGCCAATTACTTGGACTGAGCTTCTACCTGAGCTTCAACGCGACGGTTGATAGCACGGCCTTCTTCGGTGGCGTTGTCAGCAACCGGACGGGTTTCGCCGTAGCCAACCGAGTCAACACGGTTGGATTCTACGCCGTACTGCTGGGTCAGGACTTGCTTGACAGCGTTGGCACGACGCTCGGACAGCTTCTGGTTGTAAGCGTCTGGACCCACGGAGTCAGTGTGACCTTCAACCACGGTGGTGGTTTGTGGGTACTGCTTCATGAAGTCAGCCAGGTTCTTGATGTCGCCGTAGCTGTTTGGCTTGACGACCGACTTGTCGAAGTCGAACTTGACGTCCAGCTCAACACGAACGACTTCGGCAACAGCCGGGCAGCCGTCGGCGTCAACGGTAACGTTGGCCGGGGTGTCTGGGCACTTGTCGACGTTGTCGCAAACGCCGTCGTTGTCGGAGTCGGAGCACACTTCAGCTACTGGAGCTGGAGCGACTTCGGCTTGCTTCGGGCTACCGCCGAAGTTCAGGCCAACACCAACGCTTGGGGCCCACTCGGTGTCGCCCTGGTCGATGTTGTACTGAGCTTCTACGCCGGCACGGGCATAGAACATGTCGGTGATGTACCACTTGGCACCAGCGCCAACGTTGGCGAAGGTGGAGTGGTCACGACCGCCACGGCCGGTCTGGCCCAGCGACTGGTGCGAGAAACCAGCGGAAACGTACGGACGGATTGCGTCATACGGGTTGTTGAAGTGGTAAACGGCGTCCAGGGCGGTGTTCGAGCCCTTGATGTTCTTGCCGTCTTCGCCACGAGCGTTGTGAACTTCGTCGTAACCCAGGCGCAGTTCAACGTCGTCGGTCAGGAAGTAACCGATCGAGCCGCCGAACAGGTTGCCGTCGTTCTTGAAGTCACGCTGGCTGTCGAAGAACTCTTTCTTGTAGAAGCCTTCGACTTCCACAGCGCCTGTGCCTTGTGCCATAGCGCCAATCGAGGTAGCGGCTACGAGCGAACCAATGGCCAAGCCCAAGGTGTTTTTCAATTTCATCCGTTAAATCCCCATCTGGTGATAGTTAAGCAGTCCCACCACAAACAAGGGGGACAACTCGACGGCAAGTCTAGCAGAACTCGCCGGTTCGTTAGAGATATTTGCACGCCACTAAGTTTCATCCAGGCCGGCAAATTTCTCACGAAGCTTGTCTAGCGCGCGCTTGTAACGCATTTTCGTCGCGCTCAGGCCCATGTGCATGATGTCTGCAATTTCCTGAAATTCCAGCTCTGCGACAAAACGCAGCACCAAAATCTCCCGGTCAATCGGGTTCACATGCACCAGCCACTTGTCCAGCCCGCCTTTTTCTTCCGGTTTCGGTGCCTTGTCTTCGGACGCCTCTTCAACAGGGTCCAGGCTCAAGGCATCCATCAGCCGGCGTTTACGGCGCTCCTTGCGGTACTGGGTAATGCACTCGTTGTAGGTGATGCTGTAGAGCCAGGTCTTGAACTTGGATTTGCCTTCGAAGTTCTTCAGCCCGTACAGCACCTTGAGCATCACTTCCTGACAGACATCGTCCGCGTCACGGTCGTTCCCCAAATAACGCGCACAGACGTTGAACAGGGTTCGCTGATAGCGCCGCATGAGCTCCTCATAGGCGCGGGTAACGTGGTACAGCTCCTCATGCGAACGCGCCACCAACTCTTCGTCGGTGAGCTCGCGGGGGTCATAACGCATGGGCGGCGAATGAACTTTATTCAAAACGGATCTGGCCGACAGTCAGGTCAATGTCGCCGCGCGACCCCGTGGGTCGAATTTCGCGGCGGCATACATTAACAGCTTTTGTGCGGTTAGCGACTATTGACGCGCTGCTCGAGCAACTCTCGATTGGACAGCGACACCAGTTCGCCATCATCGGTCAGCAACGTAGTCTTGACCGTGCCGATTTCTTCAATATGCCCTTCGACCTCTCCAATTCGCACCTGCTGGCCGACCTGGTACAGCTCGCGCACGTAAATTCCGGCCAGAATCTGCCCGGCAATTTCACGGCTGCCAAGGCCCATGGCCAAGGCTACCGCCAGACCAACGGTAATCAGCCCGATGACGATCACGTGGTTCAGCAGGTCGGTTTTCACCTCCAGCTGGCTGATGGCCACCGAGATGCTGATGATGATCACCAAGCCCTGGGTGATACGCCCAAGGCCCGCCGAGTACTCCAGGCCGATACCTTCGGCGGCGCCGCGCACCAGGCCGTTGGCCACCTGTGCCAGCAGCACGCCGACCAGCAACACCAAGGCCGCGCCGAATACTTTCGGCAAATACAGGGCGAGCATGTCCAGGGTGGCCGAAACCCGCTCCAGGCCTAGCGATTCAGCGGCCGAGACGAGGAAGATGAGCAGCACGAACCAGTAGACAATCTTGCCGATCAAGGTAGAGATCGGTACCTGGATGCCGACCCGGCCGAGCATCTTGGTCAGGCCGGTGCCGGCCATCAGGCGGTCCAGGCCAAGCTTGGCCAGCAGCTTGGACAGCAGCGTGTCGAGCAGCTTGGCCACCACGAAACCGAGCAGCACCACGACCAGCGCGCCGAACAGGTTGGGGATGAAGTTCGCTACCTTGGTCCAAAGGGCGGTCATCGCGGTGACCAGGCTCTGGGTCCAGAGATCGAGTTCCATATTCAATCGGCCTTATCTGCTTTGCTGCCGCTGGCAGCGTTGCGGGAAGAGTGTCGACGCACCGGCGCGACATGCGCCGAGCCATTATTGACGGCAATCAGCAGCGCCTGGCTCCAGCGGCCAAGCAGGCTGAACAGATCACCCGCGCCAACCTGACGGTTGGCAGTTTTAAGCACGCGACCCAGGCAAGCAGCGTCGTCCAGGTCATCCCGGTCATTGCCGGAGGGTGACGCCTTGAGCAGGTCACGCAGGGATTCTTCAAACGGATCGTGCATGTGCACCTCGCGCAGTGTCAGCAAGAGACGAGATGGCCGGGCAATGGGTCACACATCCGATTGGCACGAATGTTTCAAAATGAACACCTAGACCCATCGCAACCGCCGGAACATCCACCACTGCCCCACCGCCAGCCCCAGCACGACGAGGCAGGCGAACAGGAAGCCATAGGGGTTTTCCGCCCCCGGGATGCCGCCGACATTGATGCCCAGCAACCCGGTGATGAAGCTCATGGGCAGGAAGATGCAAGTGATGATGCCAAAGCGGTACATGGTGCGGTTCATCCGCTCGCTGCGCCGGCGATCTTCGCTCTCCAGCACCAGCGCAGCGCGCTCGCGGGTCAGCTCAAGCTCTTCGAGGTAGCGGATCAGGCTGTTGTTCAGCTCGTTCCAGTAATCGGCATCGGCATCGGCAAACCAGCCCCATTTGCTGCGCGACAGCTGGGCATAGATTTCCCGCTGCGGTGCCAAAAAACGCCTCAGGCCCGCTGCACGACGGCGGATCTGCTGCAGGCTGCCGTTCTCCGGGGTGTACCGTTCGTCGGCTTCGACCTTTTCTTCTTCCAGGTCGACCAGTTCGGAGAGGTCGCTGACCAGGCCCTGGACCTTTTCGGTCAGCAGCTCGCCCATCAGCAGCAGCAGTTCGGAAGCCGACTTCGGCCCCCTGCCCTGCTCCAGCAACTGAAGAATCTCGTCACTGGCGCGCAATGGGCGCAAGCGCAACGATATGACCCGCTGCGCCTGGGCGAAGATACGCACCGAGACCATGTCTTCGGGTTCTGCGCCCGGGTTGAGGTTAACCCCGCGCAAAAACAGCAACAGCTGTTCGTCAGCCATGGGCAGCAGGCGCGGCCGGGTGTTTTCTTCCAGCAGCAGCTCGCAGGCAAACTCGCTCAGGCCGCTGTCATGCAGCAGCCAGGTGCGGGTTTGTGGATGGCTGCGATCCCAGTGCAGCCACAGGCTCTGCTCAGGTTGCAGCTGCAAGTCGTCCAGTTCGGTACGGGCAATCGGGCGGGCGCTACCTTTACCATCGAGCACCAGGGCATGGACCAGCCCCCACTGCGCGTTGTCTTCCTCGAACATCAAAGCTCCATCAGCGCGTGCGGCGCATCACTCCGGCATCTTCAGCGGGCTTGGCGAGACCAGCACGCCATTGTTGTCGGCATACACATATTCGCCCGGGCGGAAGGTTACCCCGGCGAAAGTCACCACCACGTTGAGGTCGCCGATGCCGCGCTTGTCGGTTTTCATCGGGTGGCTGGCCAGGGCCTGTACGCCGACATCGGTCTGGATCAATACGTCTACGTCACGCACGCAGCCATAGATCACCAGGCCTTCCCAACCGTTCTTGGCGGCCTTGTCGGCAAGCATGTCGCCAAGCAGCGCACGGCGCAGCGAGCCACCGCCATCGACCACCAGCACCTTGCCCTTGCCGTCGAGTTCGACCTGCTCCTTGACCAGCGAGTTGTCTTCGAAGCACTTGATGGTCACGATCTGGCCGCCGAACGAATCACGGCCGCCAAAATTGCTGAACATCGGTTCCAGCACCTGCACCAGGTCCGGGTAGGCGTCACACAGGTCGGGCGTTACGTAATGCTGCATGGGGAGGCTCCTGTCAGTCACAACGAAAGCGGGTATCGGCCAAGGCTACACCTTGGAGGCTGTCGTAGTCACCAAGGACCAAACGGTCATCTTCAGCCTGTGCGGGCCTCTTCGCGGGTGAACCCGCTCCCACAGGGATATCACAAGACTTCAGTGCTGTGTAATCCCAGTGGGAGCGGGTTCACCCGCGAAGAGGCCGGTACAGACAAAACAAGGTCAGCTGGCTGGCAAAGGCTCTACAGCCACAATGGACTCGTGCACCGGCAACAGCGGGTTACGCAACCAGCGTTCCACCAGCGGCCACACCTGCACCTGCGCAGCCTTGCTCACCAGCATGTCGACATGCCCGAAGGCGTCGAAGCCTTCCTCACGCCCAAGCCGCAGGAACTGCTTGCGCTCACCCCCCAGTTGCTCGAACAGCTTGCGGCAGGCCCACACCGGGTCTTGGAAGTCCCCCGCGCCAGCCACCGCCAGCAGCGGCACATCCACCTCTGCCAGCCCCGCCCACCAGTCGCTCTGCTTGTCGCCAAAGCGCCCGAACAGGCCGTGCCAGCGCATGCTCTCCAGCGCCAGACCGATCGGCTCATCCTCCGGCCCACGCTTGAAGCGCGGCCCGGAGATCTGCCCCCAGCGCTTGAGCAACAGCTTCGCGCCCCAGGCCAGCGGTGGCACTTTCAGCGGCCAATAGACGCGGCTGATCTGGGTACCGAACAGTGCCACGCTGGCCACCTGCCCGGCAGCCAGAAAACCACCGCCCAAGGCTGCCGCCAGGGTCGTGCCGCCGAGGGAGTGGCCTACCCAGTGCGGCGCCTGGCCCGACTGCTCGCGCACGAACGCAGCAATCAGTGGCAGGTCATCACGGGCATAGGCGGCAACAGTGTTGTGCTGCCAGGCGCGGTTACGCGGCGACAGGCCATGGCCGCGCATTTCCGGGATCCACACATCGAAACCGGCACGGGCGAGATAGGCGCCCAGGCCAACCCCTTTGGGCGAATACCAGAAACGCCGATTGGAAAAACTGCCGTGCAGGAGAATGACCGGCACGCCAAAGGCCTGCCCCTGATCGGCAAGCCCCAGACGGGTGAGGGCAAGCTCGACGCTAGGGTCGGGGCTGTTGCCAGCCTTGATCCGGTACACGTCTTCGCTGAGGTCGCCGCGCCGCTCGGCACTGAGCAGGGCCACGGGAAATAGAGTGCTGCTGCTTTGCATAAGGTTGCTTGGTGCACAAAAAAGGGCGGGAACCATTACTGGAACACGCCCTGGAAAAAACCAGGCGGGGGCACGCCAGACGTCCCCCCGCGTTTTACTGCGTCAGGCCGCGCCCTGGCCTTCGGCCAGGAAGAACCAGGTCTCGAGCACCGAGTCCGGGTTCAGCGACACGCTTTCGATGCCCTGCTCCATCAGCCACTTGGCCAGGTCCGGGTGGTCCGATGGGCCCTGACCGCAAATGCCGATGTACTTGCCGGCCTTGTTGCACGCGGCAATGGCGTTGGCCAGCAGCTTCTTCACCGCAGGGTTACGCTCGTCGAACAGGTGGGCAATGATGCCCGAGTCCCGGTCCAGGCCCAGGGTCAGCTGGGTCAGGTCGTTGGAGCCGATCGAGAAGCCGTCGAAGTACTCAAGGAACTCTTCAGCCAGAATGGCGTTGGACGGCAGTTCGCACATCATGATCACGCGCAGGCCGTTGTCACCGCGGGCCAGGCCGTTTTCGGCGAGCAGGTCGACGACCTGGCTGGCTTCGCCCAGGGTCCGCACGAACGGCACCATGATCTCGACGTTGGTCAGGCCCATCTCGTTGCGTACACGCTTCAGCGCACGGCACTCGAGCTCGAAGCAGTCACGGAACGATTCGCTGATGTAACGCGAAGCACCGCGGAAGCCCAGCATCGGGTTTTCTTCTTCTGGCTCGTACAGCTTGCCTCCGATCAGGTTGGCGTACTCGTTGGACTTGAAGTCCGACAGGCGCACGATGACCTTTTTCGGGTAGAACGCTGCAGCCAAGGTGCTGATGCCTTCGACCAGTTTCTCGACGTAGAAGCCGACCGGGTCGTTGTAGCCGGCAATGCGTTTGTCGACGCTTTCCTTGAGCTCCGGCGGCAGGCCCGCATAATTGAGCAGCGCCTTGGGGTGCACGCCGATCATGCGGTTGATGATGAACTCCAGCCGCGCCAGGCCGACACCGGCGTTGGGCAACTGGGCAAAGTCGAACGCACGGTCCGGGTTGCCGACGTTCATCATGATCTTGAACGGCAGCTCCGGCATGGCATCGACCGAGTTCTGCTTGATGTCGAAGCCCAGCTCGCCTTCGAAGATGAAGCCGGTGTCGCCTTCGGCGCAGGACACCGTCACACCCTGGCCGTCTTTGAGCACCTGGGTGGCGTTGCCGCAACCGACTACGGCCGGAATACCCAGTTCACGGGCGATGATCGCCGCGTGGCAGGTGCGGCCGCCGCGGTTGGTAACGATGGCACTGGCGCGCTTCATCACCGGTTCCCAGTCCGGGTCGGTCATGTCGGAAACCAGCACGTCGCCCGGCTGGACCTTGTCCATTTCCGATACGTCGTTGATCACACGAACCTTGCCGGCGCCGATGCGCTGGCCGATGGCGCGGCCTTCGACCAGCACGGTGCCCTTTTCTTTCAACAGGTAGCGTTCCATGACATTGGCGCTGGAACGGCTTTTCACTGTTTCCGGGCGTGCCTGCACGATGTACAGCTTGCCGTCGTCACCGTCTTTGGCCCACTCGATGTCCATCGGGCGCTGGTAGTGCTGCTCGATGATCATGGCCTGCTTGGCCAGCTCGCTGACCTCGGCATCGGTCAGGCAGAAGCGCGCGCGCTCGGCACGGTCGACTTCGACGGTCTTGACCGAGCGGCCGGCCTTGGCTTCTTCGCCATAGACCATCTTGATCGCCTTGCTGCCCAGGTTGCGACGCAGAATGGCCGGGCGGCCAGCCTGCAAGGTGTTCTTGTGCACGTAGAACTCGTCAGGGTTGACCGCGCCCTGCACCACGGTTTCGCCCAGGCCATAGGCGCCAGTGATGAACACTACGTCGCGGAAACCCGACTCGGTGTCGAGGGTGAACATGACACCGGCGGTGCCGGTTTCGGAGCGGACCATGCGCTGCACGCCGGCAGACAGGGCGACCAGCTTGTGGTCGAAGCCCTGGTGCACGCGGTAGGCGATGGCGCGGTCGTTGAACAGCGAAGCGAACACTTCCTTGGCCGCGCGGATCACGTTATCAACGCCGCGGATGTTGAGGAAGGTTTCCTGCTGGCCGGCGAACGAAGCATCCGGCAGGTCTTCGGCAGTGGCCGAGGAACGCACGGCCACCGCCATGTTGTCGTTGCCGGCAGCCATTTCGGCGAAGGCGGTTCGGATTTCCGAATCCAGACGTGCCGGGAATTCGGCTTCCATGACCCATTGGCGGATCTGCGCGCCGGTCTTGGTCAGGGCGTTGATGTCATCCACGTCAAGCGCATCGAGCGCCGCATGAATCTTGTCGTTCAGACCACTCTGTTCGAGAAAATCGCGGTACGCCTGCGCCGTAGTGGCAAAGCCGCCCGGCACAGATACACCAGCACCGGCAAGGTTGCTGATCATCTCGCCCAGGGATGCGTTCTTGCCCCCCACATGCTCTACATCATGGACGCCGAGCTTATCGAGGGAAACTACGTACTCTACCAAGGTGATCTCTCCACTAACTGTGTTGGAAAAGCTCAAAGAGGCGCCCGCCTGTCTTCGGTGACTTGGCCGGGCGTTTGTGGCCTGTACCTGGAAAATAAGTGAGAATGCCGACAGCCGCATTCGGCAAACCGAACTTATCATATCCAAGAAACGTCATCAGCTTAAGGCCCAGATCGCAAATGAAACGAACCGCGTTCTTCATCTCCGACGGCACCGGTATCACTGCCGAAACCCTGGGCCAGAGTTTGCTGGCGCAATTCGAGAGCATTCCGTTCAACAAATTCACCCGTCCGTACATTGATTCGCCCGACAAAGCACGCACCATGGTCCAGCAAATCAACGCGGCGGCCGAACGTGACGGGGTACGCCCGATCATCTTCGACACGATCGTCAACCAGGACATCCGTGAGATCCTGGCGACCTCGAACGGCTTCATGATCGACATCTTTTCTTCGTTTTTATCCCCCCTTGAACAGGAATTGACCGCCCATTCGTCGTATTCCGTGGGCAAATCGCACTCGATTGGCGGCAACTCCAACTACATGGAACGCATCGAGGCGGTGAATTTCGCCCTGGATAACGACGACGGCGCGCGCACCCATTACTACGACAAGGCCGACCTGATTCTGGTGGGTGTGTCCCGCTGCGGCAAAACCCCTACCTGCCTGTACATGGCGATGCAATTCGGCATCCGCGCGGCCAACTACCCGCTGACCGAAGACGACATGGAGCGCCTGCAACTGCCAGCGGTGCTGAAAAAGCACCACAGCAAGCTGTTCGGCCTGACCATCGACCCCGACCGCCTCACCGCCATCCGTCACGAACGCAAGCCCAACAGCCGCTATTCCAGCTTTGCCCAGTGCGAGTTCGAAGTGCGCGAGGTAGAGAGCCTGTTCCGCCGGGAGAACATTCCCAACATCAATTCCACGCATTTTTCAGTGGAAGAGATTTCCGCCAAGATCCTGGTGGAAAAAGGGGTGGAGCGGCGGTTCAAGTAAGCCTCTACCGGCCTCTTCGCGGGGCAAGCCCGCTCCCACAGCTGCTGCACTGAACTTGAAGGCAGTGGGGCACCTATGGGAGGGGGCTTGCCCCGCGAAGAGGCCGGTACAGACAAAAGAAAAGCCCCGGCATCACTGCCGGGGCTTTGTTTTACCGCACCATAAGGCTCAGGACGGTACCACCGCCGCCTGCCCGCTCATGGCCAGGTCGACCAGCTCGCGGTTGGCCACCGCGTACATCGCATAGTCGGTACCGGTGGCGTTGCGCAGGTCGTCCAGCATGGCGCGCCAGCGCTCCACCATGACCCGGTGCTGTTCAGCCCACAATGCCACACGGGCGTCCATGTCATCCGGCGCATCGGCCATTTGCAAGACCGAGATGGTGATCGCCCGCTGCTGCAGGTCGATATCGTCGCGGAAGGCTTCGCGGGCCAGCGCCTGCCAGTTGTTCTCAACCGGCAAGTTACTGATTTCCTGCAGGTACCAGGTCAGGTCCAAGGCACTCCCCACGGCAAAGAACGCCTTGGCCACCTGCGCCGGGTCGTGGCCCGTGACGTCGGCTGCTTCAATGATCGGCAGCAAGGTGTAGAGGTGGCTGGTACCCGCCACCATGCGCGCCAGCAACTCTGGAACACCGGCGTCGACAAAGCCTTGATAGCGAACCATCCAGCGTTCGCGGGTCGGGCCTTCGAGCAGTTCATCGAGCTTGAGCCCCAGTTGCGCGACTTTCGGCCCGAAGTGTGCGGTATCACGCCCAGCGTCCTGCTCGTTACGGCGGCTGCGCAGGAACCAGCGCGTGGCACGGCGGCCCAGGCGCATCAGTTCGTCCATCAGGGTCAGCTGGACTTCTGCCGGCACCTGGTAATCCAGTGCCTCGATCTGGCGGAACCAGTGCGGCAGGTGGAAGATGTCGCGCACGATCACATAGGCCCCGGCCACGTTCGCCGGGCTCATGCCGGTCGACTCCTTCAGGCGCTGGACGAAGGTGATACCCATGTTGTTGACCAGGTCGTTGGCGATCTGGGTGCTGACGATTTCACGCTTCAGGCGGTGGCGGCGCATGGAGTCGGCGAACTTGCTGACCAGCGACGGCGGGAAGGCGGTTTCCATGTCGCGGGTCAGGTAGTCGTCGTCTGGCACCAGCGACTTAAGCAGCTGTTCCTTGAGGTCGATCTTGCTGTACGAAATCAGCACCGACAGCTCGGCGCGGGTCAGGCCCTGGCCGGCCGCCAGGCGTTCGGCCAACTGCTCTTCGGACGGCAGGAACTCGATGGCACGGTCCAGCTTGCCACGGGCTTCCAGGTCGGCCATCAGGCGCTTGTACTCGGCAATCCGCTCGCGGGCACGACGGGCCGCCAGCGATAGCGCCTGGGTCTGCTTGTAGTTGTTGCCCAGCACCAGGGCGCCCACTTCGTCGGTCATGCTGCCGAGCAGCTGGTTGCGCTGCTTCTCGGTCATGTCGCCACCCTGCACCACTTCGTTGAGCAGGATCTTGATGTTGACCTCGTGGTCGGAGCAGTCCACGCCGCCGGCGTTATCGATGAAGTCGGTGTTGGTGGCGCCGCCGTTCAGGCCGAACTCGACCCGGCCGAGCTGGGTCATGCCCAGGTTGCCGCCCTCACCCACCACTTTGCAGCGCAGTTCGTTGCCATTGACCCGCAGCGCGTCGTTGGCCTTGTCGCCAACATCGGCGTGGCTTTCGGTGCTGGCCTTCACGTAAGTACCAATGCCGCCGTTCCACAACAGGTCGACCGGTGCCTTGAGCAACGCGTTGAGCAGCTCGGTCGGGGTCAGGCGGTCGGCTTCGATGGCGAAGCGCTCTTTCATCTGCGGGCTGATGGCGATGCTCTTGGCACTGCGCGGGAAAATCCCGCCGCCTTCGGACATGATGCTGGTGTCGTAATCGCTCCAGGCCGAACGCGGCAGGTCGAACAGGCGCTTGCGCTCGGCAAAGCTGGACGCAGGCTCCGGGTTCGGGTCAATGAAGATGTGCAGGTGGTTGAACGCCGCCACCAGTTGCAGCTTGTCGGACATCAGCAGGCCGTTGCCGAACACGTCGCCGGCCATGTCGCCCACGCCAATCACGGTGATCGGGTCTTCCTGCACGTTGATGCCGCGCTCGCGGAAGTGGCGTTGCACACCAACCCAGGCGCCGCGCGCGGTAATACCCATCTTCTTGTGGTCGTAACCGGCGGAGCCGCCCGAGGCGAACGCATCGCCCAGCCAGAAGCCGTAGTCGATGGCAATGCCGTTGGCGATGTCGGAGAAAGTCGCCGTGCCCTTGTCGGCCGCCACCACCAGGTATGGGTCGTCATCGTCGTGGCGCACCACGTTGGCCGGAGGCACCACGCCGCCGTCCTTGAGGTTGTCGGTGATGTCGAGCAGGCCGGAAATGAAGATGCGATAGCACGCCACGCCTTCCGCGGCGATCTCGTCACGGCTCCCCCCCAGCGGCAGGCGACGCGGCAGGAAGCCACCCTTGGCGCCGACCGGTACGATGACCGAGTTCTTCACCTGCTGGGCTTTCACCAGGCCCAGCACCTCGGTACGGAAGTCTTCCTCACGGTCAGACCAGCGCAGGCCGCCACGGGCGACGTTGCCAAAGCGCAGGTGCACGCCCTCTACCCGCGGCGAATAGACGAAGATTTCGAACTTGGGGACTGGTTTGGGCAGTTCGGGGATCAGCTTGGGGTTGAACTTGAAGCTGAAGTACGACTTGTTCTGGCCGTTGGTGTCCGGCTGGTAGAAGTTGGTGCGCAGGGTAGCCTTGATCAGGTCCAGGTAGCGGCGCAGGATGCGGTCTTCATTGAGCACCTGCACGTCGTCCAGCGCGGTCAGGATCGCTTGCTCCAGGCGCAGTTGCTTGTCGTCCAGGTCGTCCTGGGTGAGCTTGCGTGCCAGGTAGAAGCGGGTCTTGAACAACCGGGTCAGCTCGCGGGCAATGTCGGTGTGGTTGTTCAGGGTACTGGCGATGTAGCCCAGGTCAAAGCCCAGACGAATCTGCTTCATGTAACGGGCGTAGGCGCGCAACAGCGCTACGTCACGCCATGGCAGGCCGGCGGTGAGCACCAGCCGGTTGAAGGCATCGTTCTCGGCATCGCCGCCCACGATGTGGATGAAAGCGTCCTGCAGGGTGTCGTTGAGCTGCTGGATATCCAGGCTCAGGCCTTCGCTGTAGGTGAAGGCGAAGTCGTGGATCCAGTACTCGCGGCCATTGGCATGGCGCAGGCGGTACGGAAACTCGCCGAGCACACGCAGGCCGAGGTTTTCCAGGATCGGCAGCACATCGGACAGCGCCAGGGGCGTATCGGCGTGGTACAGCTTGCAGTGCAGGATGCGCTCGCCCACCTGGGTCAGCGGCTGGTAGAAGCTCATCGCCAGCGGCTTGCTTTCCGACAGGTTCAGCACGTGCTGCAGGTCGACCACCGCCGAGTGCGCGGCGAAGCGCTCACGGTACCCGGCCGGGAAGCCCTTGGGGAAATCGGCCAGGATGTTGGTGCCTTGGGCTTCACCAAAGTTCTCGACCACCAGGGTCGAGTAGTCGTCTTGCCACGAGCGGCAAGCCTGGATCACTTCGCGTTCCAGCTGCTGCGGGTCGATGTCGATGCGGTTTTTCGGGTCTACCCGCAAAATCAGCTGCACGCGTGCCAGCACCGACTCGGAGAAGAAGGTCCAGAATTCGCAGTCGCTGGCCTTCAGGCGCTCCATCAGCACCTGCTGGATCTTCTGCCGCACTTCGGTGGAGTAGATTTCCCGCGGGACGTAGGCCAGGCAGTAGCAGAAGCGGCCGTAAGGGTCCTTGCGCAGGAACACGCGGATCTTGTTGCGCTCCTGGATCTGCACGATCGCCATGACGGTGGTGAACAGCTCGTCGATCGGCGTCTGGAACAGGTCGTCGCGCGGCAGCACTTCCAGCACCTGGGCCAGTTCCTTGCCCAGGTGGGCCTTGGCGTCGAAGCCCGAACGGCGCTCGACTTCAGCCACCTTCACACGGATGTACGGAATGGCATGCACGCTTTCGCCATACACCGAAGAGGTGTACAGGCCCATGAAGCGGTGTTCCTTGATGACTTTGCCGTCGGCGTCCAGCTGGCGGATCGACACGTAGTCCGGGTAGGCCGGGCGGTGCACGCGGCTGGGCAGTGCGGCCTTGGCGAACGACAGCAACAGTGGTTCGTTGAGGTAGGCCACGGCGTAGTCTTCGATGCGCAGCTCTTCGGCCGTCAGCCCCACGCGCAGGCGGCGCGGCAGGCCGAGGAACGACTGCTCGTCGTAGACCATCTGGCCGCCGTCGGCGTCGCGCTTGACGGTGAATTCTTCATAGCCCAGGAAGGTGAAATGGTTGTCCAGCAGCCACTCGAGGAAGGCTTTGACCTCGCCCTTCTCGTTCTGGGCAGGACCAAAGGCGGTCTGCTCCACCTGCGCCACCACTTCACGCAGCTTGGCCTTCATCGGTTCGAAGTCGGCCACGGCCACCCGTACCTCGGCCAGCACCTGCTCGATCTCGCGGGTCAGCACGGTCAGTTCGGCGGCATTGGCGCAACGGTCGATCTCCAGGTACATCAGCGACTCATGACGCACGCCCTCGCCCTGTGTGCCCTTGGGCAGCAGCTCCAGCAGCTCGCCCTTGGCGCCACGGCGCACGCTGAGCACGGTGGTTTGCAGGGTATGGATGCTGTAGCCGCGGCGGTTGAGCTCGGTGCGCACCGAGTCGACCAGGAACGGCAGGTCGTGGTGCAGCACTTCGACCACGGTATGGGTCGATTGCCAGCCGTTGCGTTCGTAATCAGGGTTATACACCCGCACTTGCGGGTATTCGGGGTCGAAACGCTCGATGATGCGCCAGGCTGACAGGGTGCAGCCGGCCAGGTCGGAAAGCCTGCGTTGGGTGAGTTCGTCCAGAGAGATGATGCCGAAGAACTGCTCGGCGAACAGCGCCACTTGTGGCAGGGACTGTTCGCTGATGTGCTGCGCCAGGGCCGCTTGCAGTTGATGCTGGAAGTCGGCTTTGCTGGCTGCGGTGAAGAACGCCATCTGTGGTACTCCGCTTGGGCTTTGTAATAATTGAAGCGTCGCTGCGTGCGCCGTGTACGGATCAACGATAGCCAACCCGTGGCAAGGCGGACGGTAAAACCAGGCGTCGAACGTGCACAGGCACGCTCAGGGCTCGGCGAAGCTTAACGACTGATCGGTCATCAACGCTTGCAGCGCTGCGACAATTTCGGTCAAGGGGCGGTAACTTTACGTTTATGCCTGTACGCAAGACTGTCAGAATTCCCTTCCGTTTCCTTTGATCCGAGCCTGCTCATGCAAATCAACACCGCCCTGCTGTTCGCCACCCCTTGCGATGACGAGGAAGACAACATGGCGACCCTGTGCTGCCACAGCGACAAGGGTCAGATGTTCCTGCTTACCCGCTACCCGGACGAAGACACCGTCGACCTGACCCTGGATGACGAGCCGTCGACGCTCGATGGGCTGAAGGTGACGCTGAGTGCCAAGCGCCTGCTGATCGAAGTGGCGGCCGGCGACCAGGATGCGCTTAAGGGGGACGAGGTGCTGGAGATCCACCTCACCAGCGACCTGAGTGACCTGGACGAAGTGAAGCAAACCCTGGAAAACATCCTGACCGGGACCGGGACCTTCGTCTGCGAACTCTGAACCGCAGATTGCACATAGGACCGACCGTTGTTGCCTGTACTGGCCTCATCGCCGGCAAGCCAGCGCCCACCCCGACCACCTCTGCCTCAAGCCATGTGCAGCACCTGTGGGAGCTGGCTTGCCGGCGATGAGGCCGGCACAGGCAGCACAAAACCCCTTGGGAGAGTCAGGCGCTAGCGCAATGCTGCCTGCATTGCTTTAGCCTGCACCCGCAGCGCTTCGCAAAACGGCTCCACCGCTGCCGATGCCGGCCGGTGGTCGGGGCGTATCAGCATGACCTGGTAGGGCACCGACACCCGCAACCTGCGGATCGGCAAACCGCCCTGGGCCGCCTCCAGGCCGCTCAGCGGGTTGATGATCGCCACCCCGAGGCCTTGCCTGACCATGGCGCACACCGAGGCGGCACTGGTGGTCTCGATCACCGTGCGGCGGTTCACCCCCGCCGCGCGAAAGTGCTGGTCCAGGCGCTGCCGGTAGGTGTCCAGGCTGGCCAGGTTGATGAAATCGACCTCGTGAAAATCGCTCAGCTCCAACTCGGCCTTGGCCTGCAACGGGTGATGCTCGGGCAGCACGCACACCATGTTGGCGCTGAACAGCAATTCGCCATAAGCGCCGCGCGGTATCTGCTCCACCTCGGTCAGGCCAAGGTCATGCTGCTGGGCGACCAGTGACTCCTCCAGCAACGGCGATTCCTGCGCCAGGATGCTCACGCTCACGCCGCGGTGCTGCTGGTGGAAGCGCTGGCAGGCCTTGGGCAGCAAGGTCTGTGAAAACAACGGCAGGCAGGTGATGGCCAGCCGCCCCTGCTCGAAATTGCGGATGGCCTGGGCAAAGCGATCGATCCGCTCCAGCCCGACGTAGGCCCGCTCGACTTCTTCGATCAACAGCAGCGCCTGGGCGGTCGCCACCAGGCGCCCTCCCTCGCGTTCGAACAGGTTCAGGCCAGTCACCTGCTCCAGGCGCGCCAATTCGCGGCTGACAGTGGGCTGCGAGGTGAACAGCAGGCGCGCCGCCCCGGTGACACTGCCAGCGGCCATGATGGCGCGGAACACTTCGATGTGGCGGACGGACAGTTTCACGGCAGCACCCGGTGAGTCGACAATGGGTATATCAGATATGAATGACTGGCAGAAAAATAGCTATTTTTCTGAATTCCCGCTTTGATTCATCCTCGTGGCCTTCCTTATACGAGTAGTGCCACCATGACCGCACCCTTCTCCCTTCTGGCCGAGGCGGTTCGCCAGCACGGCTCGCCGCTGTGGGCGTACGACGCCAGTACCATCGCCGAGCGTGTCGAGCAGTTGAACGTATTCGACACCGTACGCTTCGCCCAGAAAGCCAACCCCAACCTGCATGTGCTACGCCTGATGCGCGCCCACGGCCTGGTGCTGGATGCCGTGTCGCTGGGTGAAATGGAGCGGGCCTTCGCTGCGGGTGCAAGCGTGGACGGTGATCCTGCCGGCGTGGTGCTGACGTGCGACGCGCTGGACCGGCCAACCCTGGAGCGCGTGGTGGCAGAAAAGATCGAAGTCAACGCCGGCTCCATCGACATGCTGCGCCAACTGGGTGAGCGCTCGCCCGGCCACCGCGTGTGGGTCCGCATCAACCCGGGCTTCGGCCATGGCCACAGCCGCAAGACCAACACCGGCGGCGAAAACAGCAAGCACGGCATCTGGCACGAGGAACTGGACGAGGCGCTGGCATGCATCAAGGCCCATGGCCTGCACCTGGTAGGCGTGCACATGCACATTGGTTCCGGGGTGGACTACCAGCACCTGGAACAGGTGGCTCGCTCGATGATCGAGCTGATCGGCCGCCTGGGCGTGGACATCGAGGCGTTCTCCATAGGTGGCGGGCTGTCCACCCCTTACCGCAGCACTGACAAGCCGGTCGACCTGCAGCGCTACGCCCAGACCTGGGCGGTGGCGCGCAAGGAAATCGAAGCCATGCTGGGTCACCCCGTGCGCATGGAGATTGAGCCTGGGCGCTTCCTGGTGGCCGAGTCGGGCTACCTGGTAGCAGAAGTGCGTGCCGTCAAGCAAGTGGGCCGCAATACCTTCGTCATGATCGACGCCGGCTTCAACGACCTGATGCGCCCGGCGATGTACGGCGCCTATCACGGCATGACCCTGCTCGACGCCAACGGCCAGCCGGTGGACCGCCCACGGCAGCCGACTGTTGTGGCCGGGCCATTGTGCGAATCGGGTGACGTGTTCACCCAGGATGACCAGGAACTGACCCCGCAGGACCTGCCTCAGGCACAGGTGGGCGACCTGCTGGTGATCCATGATGCCGGCGCCTACGGTGCATCGATGTCGTCGAACTACAACAGCCGGCCGTTACTGCCGGAGTTTCTGATCGAGGACGGGGCGCTGCGGATGATTCGCCGGCGGCAGACGGTGCAGGAGCTGCTGAGCCTGGAGGCCGGGTTCTAACAACGTTTTCAATGTGTGCGTCCTGCCTTTGTGTGAGCAACTGCCTTGCTCAGGATCCAGAAGCTGGCGCAACCTCTGTGGGAGCGGGCATGCCCGCGAACACCGGCAGAGCCGGTGCCATCCAACGTGTTGCCTGTTTCGCGGGCACGCCCACTCCCACAAGGCTGTGTGCATGCACACGATCCTTGCAATCAGCCCGCCCTACTACGACAATGCGATCAATTCCCATTAATATTGCGGTCTTGACGCATGTCGACGCTCGATCCCCAGGCCCTGCACCAGCTGTACAGCGAAAACAACAGCTGGCTGAAGGGCTGGCTGCGCGCCCGCCTGGGCAACGCCGCCGATGCTTCCGACCTGGCGCACGACACGTTCTTGCGGGTAATGACCGCGCGTAATCCGTTGCCGATCCGCGAGCCGCGCAGCTACCTCAGCGCTATAGCCCGCGCGCTGCTGATCGACAAAGCCCGCCGTCGCTCCATCGAAAAAGCCTACCTGCAAGCCCTGGCCCTGCGCCCGGAGCCGGTTGACGTCTCGCCGGAGGTGCGCTTGTCCATCATAGAAATGCTGGTGGCCGTGGACAGCCTGCTCGACGAACTCGGCGCCAAGACCCGCGCCATTTTCCTTGCCGTTCAACTTGAAGGCCTGACCTACGGTGCTGCGGCTGAGCGTTTCGGCGTGTCGGTTACCACCGTGAAGAACCACCTGATCAAGGCGATGACCCGCTGCCTGCTGGTAGTTGAAGGCTGAACGCGATGGATCTCAAGACACTCGAAGCCGCTGCCACCTGGTATGTGCAGCTCAACGATGGCGCCTGCGACGAGACCCGCACCCAGGCGTGGCGGCAATGGCTGCAGGCCAGCCCGCACCACGCTGCCGCCTGGGCGCGGGTGGAGAAGCTGCAGCAGCAATGGGCCATGGTGCCCGCGCAAGCAGCATTGTCCAGCCTTGGCGCTGCGCAGGCGCAGCGCCGCGATGTGCTGAAAGTGCTGGGCCTGCTGGTAGCCATGGGTGGCGGCAGCTGGCTGGCAGCCGAACAGGTGCCCTATCGCGCCTTGCTGGCACAGCAACGCACCGGCACGGGTGAGCGACGCACCCTAGCGCTGGCGGACGGCTCGCAGCTGGAGCTGAACGTGGGTACCGCGCTGGATGTACGCTATGACACGAAGGTGCGGGCGATTCAGCTGTACCAGGGAGAAATACTGGTCAGGCCTGTCAGCGAGGTGCAGCACCGTCCGTTCATCGTGCACACCGAGGACGGCAGTATCCTTGCCCGCAGCACCGAGTTCAGCATCCGCAAACTCGCGCACAAGACGCGCGTCGGGGTACTGCAGGCCAGTGTCGAGGTTCGCCCGCAGCGCCACGTTGAGCGGAGGCTGCAACTGCAAGCCGGGCAGCAGGTGAGTTTTGACCAGAATGACTTCGCCACCCCGCACGCCCTGCCCGTTGACTCGACTGCCTGGCGGCATGGCATGTTGAGTGTGAACGACTGGCGCCTGGGCGACTTCCTCGAAGAGCTGGGGCGTTATCGGCCAGGGGTGTTGCGCTGCGCCTCGTCGATCCAGGCCATGAGCATATCCGGCGCATTCCGCATCGACGACACCGATATCGCCTTGGCCAACCTGCCAAAAACACTGCCCGTGAAGCTGCGCTACCTCAGCCGCTATTGGGTGAGTGTGGAACCCGCCTGAGCAATTGCGAAAAAACTTTCGCCGCAATCTTGCTGATTTCGATTCTCGTCCGTCCCTGACACAAGCCGCGACGACAGCGACTTTCTGCCATGACTCGGAAGGATCACGAAATGCCTCACCTGCACCCTACCCCTGCAACCAAGCTGAGCCAGGCCGTGCGCCTGGTGCTGTTCGGCATGTCCCTGGCCAGCGCGCCGGGCCTGCTGCTGATGCCTGCCCAGGCCATGGCCCAAAGCCAGACCGCCTACCACGTCGCCGCTGGCCCGCTGGGCAATGCCATCACCCAGTTCGGCGTGCAGGCGGGCGTGACCATTTCGTTCGACACCGCCCAGACCCGCCACTTGAGCAGCGCCGGCCTGGAAGGCAGCTACAGCATCGAGGAAGGGCTGGTGCGGCTGTTGGCCAATAGCGGCTTGCAGGCACAACGCCAGGGCAATGGCGGCTACGTGCTGATGCCTGCCAACAACGGCGCGGCCATGGAACTGGGCCCACTGAACATCGATGCCAACCGGCTGGACGCCACCAGCGAGGGCACCCAATCGTACACGGCACGTGCAGTAACCATCGGCAAAGGCGTGCACACGCTGAAGGAAACCCCGCAGTCGGTCACCGTGATGACCCGCAAGATGCTCGACGACCAGAACCTCAATACGCTGGAACAGGTGCTGGACAAGACCCCGGGCATCACCGTGTACGACTCGCCCATGGGCGGCAAGTACTTCTACTCCCGTGGTTTCAACCTGGACGGCCAGTACCAGTATGACGGCGTGCCGCTGGACGTGGGCGGCAACTACGTGCAGGCCAACAGCTTTTCCAGCGACATGGCGTTCTACGACCGCGTCGAAATCCTCAAGGGCGCGGCGGGCATGATGAAGGGCTCCGGCTCCTCCGCCGGCGGCGTCAACTTCGTACGCAAGCGTGGCCAGGAAAAGGCCACCACCACCGTCACCCTGTCTGCCGGCAGCTGGGACAACTACCGCGGCCAAGTAGATGTAGGCGGCCCGCTGAACGAGTCGGGCACCGTGCGCGGGCGCGCCGTGGCCTCGCTGCAGGACCGTCAGTACTTCTATGACACGGCCAAGCGCCAGGACCAGATACTGTACGGTGCCATCGACTGGGACGTCACCGCCGACACCACCCTTGGCTTTGGCCTGGCCTACGAGGATGTCGATGCCACACCGTGCTATTCCGGCCTGCCACGCTACGCCAATGGCAGTGACCTGAAGCTGTCGCGCTCTACCTGCCTGGGGGCCAGCTGGAACGACCTGCAAAGCCAGCGTATTACCGGTTTTGCCGACCTCAAGCACCGCTTCAATGATGACTGGACGCTGAACTTCGCCTCGATCTACACCCACAACACCCAGGACATCGAATACGCCTACTCCGAAGGTACGGTGCCGGTCGGCGCCAGCACCGCCAGCATGAACGTGCGCGCCGGCCGCTTCGACTACGACCAGGACGACTACGGCTTCGATAGCTATGTCGATGGCAAGTTCGAGGCGTTCGGCTTGCAGCACGAGCTGATCATCGGCGCCAACGCCAGCCGGCAGAAAACCCATGATTACTTCGCGTTGATGCTGCTGAACGCCAAGCAGGACCCATTCAACCCAACCTCGAACTTCCCACACCCGTCCAAAGGCGATTATCTGGTCAACCCGAGCCGCGGTGGCAGCGTGCCAACCGATTCCACCACCACCCAATATGGCACTTACGCCAACCTGCGGCTGAAGCTGGCAGAGCCGCTGACCCTGGTGCTGGGCGCACGGGTCAGCTGGTACCGCAACAAGAGCGACTCCTATACCCAGCTCTACGATTACTGGGTGAACAACCGCAGCCAGGAAAACGGTCAGGTTACGCCATTTGCCGCCGTGCTGTACGACCTCAACGAGCAGTGGACCGCCTACGCCAGCTACGCCGACATCTTCCAGCCGCAGAGCGACAAGGTGAACGCCGAGCGGCAGTCGCTTCAGCCCAAGACCGGTGCAAACTACGAGATTGGCATCAAGGGCGAACTGCTTGATGGCGCATTGAACACTTCGTTCAACCTGTTCCGTACGGTAGAGAAACACCGTGCGGAAACCGACTACAACGAAGCCTGCCCGTCAGGCGACGGGTATTGCTACACCGACAGCGGCAAGGTCCGTGCCCAGGGTTTCGAGGCCGAGATCAGCGGCTCGCCAATCGAGCGGCTGCAGCTGCTGGCGGGTTACACCTACACCCAGACCAAGTACCTGAATACCATCGAAGACAGCGACCCCACCGAGCTGACCTTCACCTCCAGCTTCATCCCGCGGCACATGCTCAAGGTATGGGGTGACTACCAGCTGGGCGGTGCACTGGAGCGCTTCACCGTCGGCGCCGGCCTGAACAGCCAGAGCGAGAACTTCCGCACCACCGGCACTACCCGCGTCGAGCAGGCAGGCTACACCGTATGGAACGGCCGCGTGCAGTACCGCATCGACCCGAACTGGACAGTCGCGCTAAACGGCAACAACCTGTTCGACAAGAAGTACTACGCCACCATCGGTGCGCCGGCGTGGGGCAATTTCTATGGTGAGCCACGCAATTTCATGGTGACCTTGCAAGGCACGTTCTAAGCGATCACGACGCAGTTGTGGGAGATTGTGCAGAGAACAAAGACGGCAGGTAAGCCACTTGTGGGGGCAGGCTTGTTCCGCGAATGGAACAGGCGGTGCCTGGCACCGGCTTTGCCGGTGTTCGCGGGACAAGCCCGCTCCCACAAAGCCCGTGCTGGATCAACGGGCTGGCGGTCGTTCTATGAGGGCGCAAGCACGCTACTTGTGGGAGCGGGCTTGTCCAGGGTACAGACCGGAGACATCGTTGACATTTTCAACCGGGGACATGGTTGCGCTCCTGCATCAGGGCTTCGAACACCACCATCAGGTTGATATCGGCTTTGCGCAGTTCGTTGCGGTTCATTGGGGCTCCCGGCCATGGCCATGACGTGCGGACTCAATTCCAGCATCGATATGGATTGCGGTCGAGTAAAAACCGGAAACCCGACTCAGGCTGCATTGCCCCACACTGCGCAATCCGGGTAACCTTCTGCCATCTTCCCTTCCGGCTTCCCCTGCCGTGCACCGCCCAGGCGTTAAATCGCGAAGCGGTCATTCATGATGCCGACACCTGCATGGCCGCCACCTTTTGGCGCGCCCATCTGCCATCTATACATTCAGGATGACCCTATGATCATTCGCCAAGGCATTGCTGCAGACTTCCCGCAGCTGCTCGACATCTGGCTGCGCGCCGTACGCGCCACACACCACTTTCTGCAACCGTCCGACATCGACGCGCTGTTGCCACAGCTGCAAGACGTGTACTTTCCGGCCGTCGAGCTGTGGGTTGCAGTAGATACCGATGACCAGCCGTTGGGCTTCATCGGTTTCAATGAAAACCACGTGGAAATGCTCTTCGTCGACCCCGAGCGACATGGCCAGGGTATTGGCCGTGCGCTGCTGGATTTTGGCCGCCAGTCGCGTAACGCGATGAGTGTCGATGTCAACGAGCAGAACCCCCAGGCAACAGGGTTCTACGAGCACTACGGCTTCGTCCAGACCGGCCGCTCGCCGCTGGATGGCGAAGGCCGGCCGTTCCCCTTGCTGCATATGAGCTTGCCCACCAAGACATGACTAGAAGGCACACACCGCGATGGACCGGTCCATCGGGCCATGTGTCGCAAAAAGGGCCGCAAAGCGGCCCCCCAGGGCAGCCGTTCAGCGCAAGGTATTTTTGGTCAGTTCGACTTCGTTCATCAATGCCTTGGCCAACGCCGTGAGGTAATCGGCGGCGCCCAGGAATTTGTGGTCGTCCTCCATATCGCCTTCGCGCAGCAGATGCTTGATGTAGCTCAGCAGGATCGAAACTTGCTCATAGGCATCATCGATAGGAATGCCGGGCTGGACCCGCAGCAGATCCTGTGGATCGGGGACGAGCTTTTTCATTGTGTAATTCCAGCTTCTAGGGAAGGAACCACCACCTGAATCTTTCTCATGGATTGAAGGCGGCAGCCGTACGCAGGTGTGAGAAAACCGGGCAGAAGCTAGCAAAGGCCCGACCAGGCGAAAGCCCGCCCACGTACGGCCACCATGAAGGTGCTGCTAGCTTGACTGTCGGGTTCTCATGCCCGGTCGCCGGAGCGACGCGAAAACGTTATCCCTGAGGTACTTCGCCGACAACGGCGATAGTTCAGCAGCGCGCGTAGGATAATTCCTAAGCGGGTTGATTCTGAAGCGTTTGGTTTCATGTTCAGAAATGTCTTACAGGGGATGGCTTTGAGGTGCCTGCCAAGGGATCGGTCAGGGCCACCAGGTGCTTGCCGCAACATTTTCAGCGCCTACAAGACCGAGCGCCGCCCGCGCGGCGCTTCGCGGGGCAAGCCCGCTCCCACATGTGTTTCGGGCCAATTACTCCTGTGACAGGTGCGCGCGACCGCCTTGTTTGTCCGACGCGATATCGAGTCATGCGCCAAGGCGTTCGCGCGCAAATCGCACAGGCAGAATTGGCCCCAAAACACATGTGGGAGCGGGCTTGCTCCGCGAAGCGCCGCGCGGGCGGCGCTCGATCTCGCAGGCGATGAATAATTGCGCCGAACCGCCAACCTTCGCAATCAAGCATCAATAAACCGCCGTATAATCGGATCCAATACCGAGGATGCCCCGCATGCAAGCATTGGAAATGGACTACGGACACGGCGAAGAAGTGGCCAGCCACTGCCACGCCGAAGATCAGCTGATCTACGCCGCCAGCGGCGTCATGCGGGTCAGCAGCGAAGGCGGTAGCTGGGTGATCCCTGGCGGGCATGCGTTGTGGATGCCCGCCGGGGTCAGCCATGCCATCCGCATGGAAGGCGTGGTCTGCATGCGGACCTTGCTGCTCGAAGCACGTATCGAGCGCTGCCAGGTCATCGTGGTAACCGGCCTGCTGCACGAACTGATCCTGGCTGCGTCACGCATGCTCGACCTGCGTGACGGCGAGCACGTGCGGGCACTGATCCGGCTTGAGTTGGCCACTGCCAGGCGCATCGATGCCTTTGTGCCGTTGCCGCACCAGGCGAAACTGCGCGCCTGGTGCGAGCGTTTCCTGCAGGCCCCGGCCCAGGACCTGACGCTGGAACAATGCGGCGCGCAACTGAACATGAGTGCCCGCAGCGTGGCACGGCTGTTCCAGCGTGAGGTGGGCATGTCGTATGGCGAATGGCGCGCCCGTGCCCGGGTGATGCTCAGCCAGCAATGCCTGGCCGATGGCCAACCGATCCTGAACGTGGCGCTGGAGCACGGCTACCAGAGCGCCAGCGCCTTTGCCGCCATGTTCAAGCGCATCCTCGGCTACGCGCCGAGTGATTGGCAAAACAGTACCGCGCGCGGGTACTGAGCTCCAGGTTGTCCCACTTGCGCGCAGGGTTGTCCCGCTTGCGGCAGCGGCGGGCGCCCCACCCTCGTTAACCTCGCATCACCACCCTTGAGCGACATGTGTGATGCCCTTACTGCCTTCATTTCCCTTCCCTGCCCGGTTTGCCGTACTCGCCATACTCGGCGTGCTGGCGGCGTGCACCCGGCAACCCGCACCTGCCGAGCCACCCGCAGCGCTGCTGGCCAACCCGCTGGCGAATGTGCCGGCGGGTGTCAGCCGGCAACCATTGCCCCAACAATGGTGGGCGCTGTTCCAGGACCCGCAACTTAACCACTGGGTACAGCAAGCCCTGGCGCACAATCAGGACCTGGCCCAGGCCGAAGCCAATGTGCAGGCCATGCTGGCGGGGATAGGCGAGTTCGATGCCAGGCGCTGGCCGTCAACCTCGATGGACTTTGCCGCCACCTATGGCAAGAGCGCCGATGACCAGACCCTGGCCGAGGCGACCGACAGCCACGCGCCGTCGCAATGGCAATTCAACCCAGGCATCGAGTTGGCCTATCAGGTGGATGTCTGGGGCCAGGTGCGTGCTGCCATCGAGCGCGCCCGGGCCCAGGCCGAAGCCAGCGCTGCGGCGCTGGACCTGGTGCGCCTGCAAGTGGTCGCCCAGACCAGCCGCGCCTACCTCGACCAGTGCATCTACACGGCGCGCCTGGACGAGGCTAAGCAGTCCCTGCAAACCCTCGACCACAGCGTGCAACTGAGCGAACGCCAGCGCCAGGCCGGCGTGGCCACTGCCCTCGACAGCGAGCGCCTGCTGGGCTTACGGGAACAAGTGCGGGCGCAGCTGCCGATGCTCGCAGCCGGGCGGCAGATGGCGCTTTACGAACTTGGCATGCTCAGTGGCCAGGCCTCGCTGGCCGACACCGCCACTTGCACAACCATCCCCACGCTGTCGGCGCCGCTACCGGCCGGCGATGGTTGGCATTTGCTCGAACGCCGGCCGGATGTGCGCCAGGCAGAACGGGAACTGCAGGCTGCCACCCTGGAAACCGACATCGTCCGGGCCGACCTGTATCCGAAGGTCAGCTTCGGCGCTTCGCTGACCTCCTCGGACCATCACCTGGCCAACCTCGGCGACAGCCGCGCGGTGATGTTCGGCATTGGCCCGCTGATCCGTTGGGAGTTTCCGAATATGAAAGCCAACCGCGCGAGGGTCGGCAAAGCCGAGGCGTTGCAGCAGGCGCAGGTTGCCCATTACCACGGTATGGCGCTGAGCGCGCTCAAGGACGTGCGCCAGGCCCTTGCACGCTATGACGGTGAGCGGCAGCGGTTGCAGGCACTGGATGCAGCCCTGGCGCACAGCCAGCGCGGCTATGCCCTGGCCCAGGGCAACTACCGCGCCGGCACCTTGGACGGGCTGGCCTTGCTCGACAGCGAGCGAGAACTGATCCGCCTGCGGGCCAGCCACGTAGAAGCCCGAGGGCGGCTGGCGCAGGCACAGGTCAACCTGTTCCGCGCCCTGGGCGGGCGGTGGTAGCTCCAGGTAACAACAAATGGGGCCGCTTAGCAGCCCCAAAAATCAAGCATGGAAACCGTACATGAATGTCGCCGTAGAACAAACCGCACCAGCCGAAACTGAACCGCGGGCCAAAGCCAGATCCCGTCGCCGCCTGGCCTACACCGCCAGCGGTAGCCTGGCAGCAATCGCCCTGCTGGCCTTCACCAGCTACTGGCTCACCACCGGCCGCTACCTGGAGACCACCGACGACGCCTACGTGCGCGCCGACTGGGTGGCCCTGAGCCCACGCGTGGCCGGTTACGTGGCCGAGGTCGCAGTGGCTGACGACCAGCCCGTGAAAGCCGGCGATGTACTGGTGCGCCTGCAAAGCCGCGACTACCGCGCCCGCCTCGACCAGGCACGGGCAGGTGTGGCCGAGGCCCAGGCGGCACTGATCGCCGCCCAGGCCCGCCAGCAGGTGGCCAGCGAGCGTATCAACCAGCAACAACAAGCCATCTTGCAGGCTGAAGCAGCCATGCGCAGTGCCACTGCCGAACAGCGGCGCAGTGACTTGGACATGCAACGCTACCGTGGCCTTGTGCGAGACGAGGCCGCGACCGTGCAGCGCCTGGAAACCGCCAGCGCCCATGCCACCCAGGCACAAGCCGCGCTGCAAGGTGCCCAGGCCGCGCTGCGCCAACAACGGTCACAACTGGCCATGGCCAAGGCCCGGTCAGCCCAGGGTAACGCCGAACTGCAACAGCGCGCGGCAGCGCTGACCCGCGCGCAGGCCCGCCAACAGTTGGCCGAGCAGGACGAACAGGACACCGTGATCCGCGCACCGATCACGGGCGTGGTCGGCCAACGCCGCGTACGTGCCGGCCAGTACGTGGTGCCGGGCCAGCCGCTGCTGGCCGTGGTACCCCTGCAGCAGGCCTATGTGGTGGCCAATTTCAAGGAAACCCAGTTGGCCAACATGCGCCCGGGGCAGCCGGTAGAAATCCGCGTCGACAGCTTCGTCAGCCAGCCACTGCGCGGCCATGTGGCCAGCTTTTCGCCAGCGTCCGGCAATGTCTTCGCACTGCTGCCGTCGGACAATGCCACCGGCAACTTCACCAAGATTGTCCAGCGCTTCCCGGTGCGTATTCTGCTGGACACACCGCTGGATGGCCCGCAGGTACTGCCCGGCATGTCCGTGGTGAGCACGGTCGACACGCGCCCCGCAGAGGTGGCCGATGGGCACTGAACCAACGGTCACACTGCGCGCCTGGGTAGCGGTGCTCGGCGGCCTGCTGGGCTGCTTCATGGCCGGCATGAACGTGCATGTCACCAGCGCCGCGCTGCCGGAAATCCGCGGCTCGCTGGGCGCCAGCTTCGAGGAGGGCTCCTGGATTTCCACCGCCTACCTGGTAGCGGAAATCGTGATGATTCCGCTGACGGCCTGGCTGGTGGACGTGTTCTCGCTGCGCCGGGTGATGTGGACCGGCTCGCTCATCTTCCTGATCGCTTCGGTGGCCTGTTCCTGGGCGCCCAACCTGGAGGCGATGATTGCCATCCGGGTGATCCAGGGTGCTGCGGGCGCGGTGCTGATCCCCCTGTCGTTCCAGCTGATCATCACCGAACTGCCGGCCAGCAAGATGGCCATGGGCATGGCGCTGTTCAGCCTGGCCAACAGCGTGGCGCAGGCGGCCGGGCCATCGATTGGTGGCTGGCTGAGCGATGCCTATTCGTGGCGCTGGATCTTTTATCTGCAACTGTTCCCCGGCCTTGCACTGCTGTTCGCCATCGCCTGGTCGATCGAGGCCAAGCCCATGAAGCTTGAGCTGCTACGCAAAGGTGACTGGCTGGGTATCACCGCCATGGTGATCGGCCTGGGTGGCTTGCAGATCGTGCTGGAAGAAGGCGGCCGGCTGGACGGGTTCGGCTCGCCATTCATCGTCGCCATGAGTGTGGTCGCCGCCATTGCCCTGGTGGTGTTCGTGGTGACCCAGCTGTTCGGCCAGCGCGCCTTCATCAACCTGCGCTTGCTCGGGCGCTACAACTTCGGCGTCGCCAGCGTGGCGATGTTCATCTTTGGCGCCGCCACATTCGGCCTGGTTTTTCTGGTGCCCAACTACCTGTCGCAGCTGCAGGGTTTCAGCGCGCACGATGTCGGCGTGGCGCTGATCGCCTATGGCGTGGTGCAGCTGCTGCTGGCGCCGTTGATGCCCCGGCTGATGGGCTGGACCAGCGCCAAGTTCATGGTCGCCAGCGGCTTTCTGATCATGGCCCTGGGCTGCTGGCTGGGGGCTAGCCTGAGCGCCGACAGTGCCGACAACGTGATCATCCCGTCCACGGTGGTGCGCGGTATTGGCCAGCCTTTCATCATGGTGGCGTTGTCGGTGCTGGCGGTGGCCGGGCTGGACAAGCGTGAAGCCGGCTCGGCCTCGGCGGTGTTCTCCATGCTGCGCAACCTGGGGGGAGCCATCGGCACGGCCGGGTTGACGCAACTGGTGGCCACCCGTGAGCGCTTTCACAGCGAGCGCATTCACGAGCAGGTGACAGTGTTCGCGCCTGGCGTGCAAGAGCGCATCAACCAGACAATACAGAGCTGGTTGCCGCACCAGCAGCAGATGCTGGAGGGGCTGGCCGGGACGATTCGGCGGGAGGCTTACCTGCTGGCTTACAGTGATGCGTTCTACCTGGCGTGCCTGGCGTTGGTCGGGTGTGCAGTAGCGGCATTGCTGTTACGGTCAAAACACCAATTGTGACGCCGACACATCTCCCTGTCGGAGCATGCGTTTAGAGTGCCGCACCCGGCGCGCGGCCCAGCACCGCACGCATTTCGGCGGTGCCGAACATATCCCTGTCGCTGTTACACTGCCAACCGATGAAATTTACGAGACAGACCAGAGGTATGAACCCGACGCGCTACTCCACCGTGGCAAAGGACTTGATGGATGGCATCGCCAACGGCCGCTACCCGGTGGGCAGCCTGCTGCCGACCGAGTTCGAGCTGTGCGACCTTTACGATGTGAGCCGGCACACGGTGCGCGCCGCGATCAACCAGCTGCTCGACCAGGGGCTGGTGTCGCGGCGCAAGCGCGTAGGCACCCGGGTAGAGGCCAGCAGCCCGCGCGGCGGCTATTCGCAGTCGCTGGCCAGCGTGGCCGACCTGGCCCACCTGGCCGAAACCCAGCAGCGGGAAATCCAGGACGTGCGCCATTTCGTCGCCGACCTGAGCGAGGCGGCGCGGCTGGGGCTGGTACCGGGGGAGCACTACTTTTGCGTGTCGAGCATCCGCGTCGACCGCCTGCACAATGCCGCACCGCTGTGCTGGATCGATGTGTACGCACAGCGCGACTATGCCGAGGTCATCGAGCGGGCCCGCGAGCACCCCGACCAGCTGATTGCAGGGCTGATCGAGCAGCACGTTGGCCGGTCAATCGCGGTGGTCGACCAGCAGGTACGGGCAGTGTTGCTGACGGCAGAGCTGGCCAAAGCACTGAAGGCCGAGGCGGGTTCACCGGGGCTGAAAATCATCCGCCAGTACCGCGAGGAAAACGGTGATTTGATGGCGGTTTCCGAAACCGTGCACCCGGATGACCGCTTCACCCTGGTGACCCAGATGCGCCGGGTTCGCTCACCGTCCTGATCGTGCAACCGGGGCCGCTATGCGGCCCCGATATTCCTGTTCCCTCACTTCACATGCCCAACACCCGATCGGCCTCCAGCAACTGCTGCCCCCGCACCGTGGTCACCCGGTGATCGCGCGCCAGCCAGGCATAGAGGGTCGGCAGCACGAACAAGGTAAACAAGGTGCCCACCAGCATCCCGCACACAATCACCACCCCCAGCCCGAAGCGGCTGTTGGCCCCGGCGCCGCTGGCAAACAGCAGCGGCAGCACGCCAAAGGTCATCGCTGCGGTGGTCATCAGCACCGGCCGCAAACGTATCTGCGCGGCACGGACAATGGCGGCAGCACGGTCGAGGTTGTCGCGCACCTGGATCTCGTTGGCGAACTCCACCATCAGGATACCGTGCTTGCTGATCAGGCCGATCAGCGTCACCAGGCCAATCTGCGTGTAAATGTTCAGCGTGGCCCAGCCCAGCGCCAGCGGCAGCAGCGCACCGCAGATCGACAGCGGCACAGTCACCAGGATGATCAGTGGGTCAACCAGGCTTTCGTACTGCGCCGCCAGCACCAGGTAGATCACCACCAGGGCAGCAAGAAACGCCCACATCAAGGCAAAGCCTTCCTGCACATACTGGCGCGATTCCGATTGCCAGTCGTGGCTGAAGCCCGGTGGCAACTCGGCGGTGAGCTGTTCGAGAAAGGCCACGGCATTGCCCATCGACACACCCGGGGCCGGGATTGCCTGCAGGGTACTGGCGTTCTGCTGGTCGAACTGCAACAGGCGGTTGGGCGCCACTTCGAGATCCAGGTGCACCACCGTGGCCAGCGGCACCAGGCTGCCCTCTTCGGCGCGCACATACTGGCGGTTCAGCGCCGCAGGCGTCAGGCGCTGGTCTTGGATACTCTGCGGGATCACATCATAGGCGCGCCCGAACAGGGCAAAGCGGTTGAGGTATTGCTCGCCCACCAGCACCCCCAGCGACTCGCCAATGGCCTGCATGCTGATGCCCAGGCTGGCCGCCTTGGCCCGGTCGACACGCACCTTGACCACCGGGTTGTTGTAGTCGAGGTCGCTGTCCACCACGGCAAACAGGCCGCTGTCGCGGGCGCGTTGCTTGAGCACTTCCATGGTCTGGTACAGCTCGGGGTAATCCTGGGCGCTGCGCAGCACCATCTGCACCGGCAGGCCACCACTGGAGCCCGGCAGCGAAGCGACCTGGAAGGCGAAGATGCTGCTGCCTTCGATATCCGCCACGGCCTGCTGCAGCTGTGCCTGCACCTGTGCCGCGGACCGCTCGCGCGCCTGCCAGGCGCTGAGGTTGATGCCCCCGAAACTGGCGGCCGGGCCGTCGGTGCCGTTGATGATCCAGGTGTCGGTGGTTTCGGCGATGGACTTCATCACCTGGTCGAGCTTCAGCGCAAAGCGTTCCGCATATTCGAGGCTGGCATGCTGCGGCGACTTGATGGCGGTCAGCACCGCGGCCTGATCCTCGGGTGGCGCCAGCTCGCGTTGGGGCAGCAGGTAAAGCCAGGGCAGGCTCAGGCACACCAGCAGCGCCACACCAGCGCTGATCCAGCGATGCGCCAGGGAGTAGGCCAGCACTTGTCCATAGGCCCCGGTCAAAGCAGCAAACAACCGATCGGCCATGTTGGCCATCGCGCCATGCTGCTGCCCGGGTTGCAACAGCAACGAGCTCATCACCGGCGACAAGGTCAGCGCCACAATGCCGGACACGATCACCGCCCCCGCCAAGGTCAGGGCGAATTCGCGGAACAGCGTGCCGGTCAGCCCGCCCATCAGCCCGATCGGCGCATACACCGCCGCCAAGGTCAGGGTCATGGCAATGACCGGCCCGGCGATTTCCCGCGCCCCGGCCAATGCCGCAGCAACCGGCGACTTGCCCTCTTCGATATGCCGGTGCACGTTCTCCACCACCACGATGGCATCGTCCACCACCAGACCGATGGCCAGCACCATCGCCAGCAAGGTCAGCAGATTGAGACTGAAGCCGAACATCAGCATCAGGCCCGCGGCACCGAGCATCGACAGCGGAATGGCCACCACCGCGATCAGCACACTGCGCAACGAACCCAGGCACAACCAGATCACCAGCACCACGATCAGCATCGCCTCCACCAGGGTGCGCAACACCTCATGGATCGAAGCATCGATGAAGCGCGCAGTCTCATAGGCCAGCGCCACCTTCACCCCAGGCGGCAGGGTCTGCTGGATTTGCGGCAGCAGCTGGCGAATGCCCTCGACAATCACCAGCGGGTTGCCGGCCGGCGTGGGGAACAGCCCCAGGTGCACGGCAGGCTTGCCGTCCATGGTAGCGCTGGTCTGGGTGGCCGCCGCACTGAGCTCGACGGTGCCGACATCGCGCAGGCGCACCAGGTCGGTGCCATGGTTGCGGATGATCAGCTCACGGAAGTCCTCGACCCGGGTCAGGTCGGTGTCCACCTGGATATCGGCCAGCACGTACTGCCCACGCACCTGGCCCGGCGTCGCTTGGTAGTTGTTGGCCCGCACCGCCTGCGCCACGTCCGCTGCCGTCACCCCGCGCCCGGCCATCTGCTCGCTGTCCAGCCACAGGCGCATGGCCAGGCGTTGCCCACCGAACGACTGCACCTTGGCCACGCCGTCGATGCCTGAGAACTGCGGCTCCACCACCCGCGACAGGTAATCGCTCAGCTCCGGGATCGACACGCTGGAGCTGGAAAAACCCACATAGGCCACGGCGGTGGAGTCGCCTGCCGACAGCTCCACCACCGGGTCGTACGCCTTTTCCGGCAGGCGATAGCGCACCTGGTTGACCTTGGCCATGGTCTCGGCCAGCGCCTGGGTCGAGTCGCGGTTGAGCACCATGCGCAAGGTGATCAGGCTGCGCCCCTGCTGCGACGACGAGGACAGGTAGTCGATGCCCTCGACCGACGACACCGCCTGGGTAATCGGCTGGGTCACGAAGCCCTGCATCAGCTCGGCAGAAGCGCCGGGGTACTCGGTGCTGATGGTAATGGTCGAGCTTGCCAGCAACGGGTACTGACGGATCGGCAACTTGCCCATGGCAAACAGCCCCATCAGGATGATCAGGCTGCTGACCACCAGCGCCAGCACCGGGCGGCGCACGAAGAGATCGGTAAATTTCACCGCTGCCGGCCTCCGAGGTTGGCCTGCAAGCTGTCCTGCGCCACCGGCTCGACCGACATGCCGTCGCTCAGCTTCAACTGGCCAGACACCACCACCCGGTCACCGGGCGCCAGGCCGGAGGTAACCTCCACCCGCCCCTGCCAGCGCTCACCCGTGGTTACCCGCACCCTGCTGACCCGGGTACCATGCGCCGCGTCCTGAGTGGCAACGAATACTGTCTGGCCATAGGCGGCGTAGGTGATCGCGGTTTCCGGCACCGCCAATACAGTCGAAGGCTGCACAGCATCCAGGCGCACGCCAGCGTACATGCCCGGCTGTAACTGCCCGTCCGGGTTCGGCAAGGCTGCCTGCACCTGCACCAGGCGCGCCTTGCTGACCACCGGATCGACCGCCACCACCCGGGCCTGGAAGCCTTGCCCGGGTACGGCGTCCAGCGTCAGTGCCAGCACTTGCCCGACGTGCACTTCGGGGGCGGCCTGCTCGCCCACGGCAAAATTCACATGCAACTGGCTGATGTCGGCCAGGCTGACGATGGCCTCGCCGGCGCCCAGGTATTGGCCCTGATGCACCCGCCGAATGCCCAGCTTGCCGGTAAACGGTGCGCGAATGGCCTTCTGCGCGATCAGCGCTTCGACATGCTGCAGCTCCCCGCTGGCCACGTCCACGGCGGTGGCGGCGTTGTCCAGCAACTCTTGCGACACGACATTCATCGCCCGCAGCTTGCGGCTGCGCTGCAGCACCACGTTAGCGTTACGCAATTTCGCCCGCAACTGCACCCGCTGGGCCTGCTCCGGCGCGTCGTTCAACTGCACCAGCAACTGCCCGGCGGTTACCGCCTGCCCCGACTCGAAGGCAATGCGGGTAATGCGCCCCGCCGTCTCGGCCGCTACCTGCACCTGGTTGACCGCCTCCAGCTCCCCCGAAGCAAAGTGCTGCCGCGCCAGTGGCACCTGCTCGGCCGTGGCCAGCGCCACCCTGGTCGCCGGCCACGCCGCCGCGGCGGGTGGCGCCGAACCGCTACCCACTAACGCATAGCAAGCAGCCAGCACACCGGCTACAGCGCCAGCCCAGGCCAGTAACGTCCGTTTGTTCATGCACAGCTCCGATCACAGGGAAAGCGGTTGCGGGGAAGATCGGGCAGGACTATAAGAGCTCAACTTAACTTGAGGTCAACAGGCATGGCAGCGGACAACACGCGGATGCTCACTGTGGGTGAAGTGGCCAGGCGCAGCGGCGTGGCGGTGTCTGCGCTGCACTTCTACGAGACCAAGGGGCTGATCGCCAGCGTGCGCACGGCTGGCAACCAGCGCCGCTTTCCCTCACTGGTGCTGCGTACACTGGCGATCATCAAGGTGGCGCAGCGCACGGGTATTCCGCTGGAGGAAATCAGGCAGGCGTTCAGCCGCTATGCGCCCAACAGCAAGCTTACGGCGGCGCAATGGGGTGAGATGTCCACCGCCTGGCGCGAAGACCTGAACGCCCGCATCCGCACGCTGGAGGCGCTGCGCGACAGCCTCGACAACTGCATTGGTTGCGGTTGCCTGTCGCTGGAAGACTGCCCGCTGCGCAACCCCGAGGATGTGCTGGGCAAGGAAGGTACCGGGGCACGGATTCTGGAGAAGAAGGCCCGCTAACCTCGCGCTCTCGAGCCATGTGCAACCCTTCGCAACAGCGCGTGGCCTGCAGGTGGCAAGCAGTTGCTTGGAACCATTGCGGTCCTTCACCGCCCTAACCCTGTGCTGTTAACCCAAAGCCGATCACAGGAAGGAACAAAGCCATCATGAAACGTGAACAGATCGAAGGTGTTGCAGAGAACCTCGCAGGCAAGGCACAAAGCGCTGTAGGCCGTCTGGTCGAAGACCCGGCGCTGGAAGCCGAAGGCGATGCGCGTCAGGCCGCAGGCCAGGTGACCAAGACCTACGGCGACACCCTGGATACGGTGTCTTCGTTCGTCAAGGAAAAGCCCTTCGCCGCACTGGCCATCACCGCCGCCGTCACACTGGTGGTTTCTCGCCTGCTGCGCCGCTGAACCACGGCGCCTCAGGCGGCTCAGGGCCGGAGATATCGTCCGGCCTGTGCCATCACCAGATGGCAATATCGTAGGTCAGGTACAGGCGATTGCTGTCTCGGCCGCGGGCGAAATCTGATCGATACACATAGTTTCGCAGCTTCACGCCCAGCCCTTTCAGCGGTCCGCCCTGCACCACGTAGGCAATCTCGGCGTCACGCTCCCACTCCTTGATGCCCTCGCCAGCTGAACGGCCATTGTCCCCACTCAGGTACCGCGTCATGAAGGTCAGCCCCGGCACCCCGGCCGCAGCGAAGTTGTAGGCGTAGCTGGCCATCCAGGTTTTCTCTTCCTCCTCGATGAATTTGCCGATGCCGACGTTGCTGAACGAATACACGGTCGCACCGCTGATGTACGGCAAGCCGGCTTCGCCATCGAGCACCTGGTAACCGGCACCCACAGAATGACCGGAATGCGCGTACGCCACCTGGCCGCTGAACATGTGGTTGTCGATGCCGCCGCCGTAGGCCGCCCCGCTGTCGCGGCTTTTGAAGTAGCGCAGGTCGGTGGTCAGTACCCCGCCGGCCAACGGCAGGTCATGGACCAGCCCGGCAAAATCCTGGCGATAGAAGTTTGCCAGCTGGCCATGGTAGACACTCAGGCGCAGTTGTTTGGTCACTGCATAATCGGCACCTGCAAAGCTGAAGTCACCCGATTTGCCGCCCCCATATCCGTCCAGATAGATACCGGTGCTGTCAGACGAGTCACGCTGCTTGAAGCGGTCGAGGTGCCCGGCCGTCAGGGTCAGCCCGTCGATATCCGTGCTGGTCAGCTGAGTGCCCTGGTAGGTCTGCGGCAGCAGCCGCGCATCGTTGTAAACCAGCACCGGTGTCTTTGGCAGCAAGGTGCCGTACCTGACCACGGTCTGGCCCAGGCGTGCCTTGGCCGTGGCCCCGGCACTGGCAAGCTCCTGCGCTGCGCGGCCATCGTCGTGCACCGGCAACAAACCCGTGCCGCTGCGCCCACGACCGGAATCGAGGCGCAAGCCTAGCAGCCCCAGTGCATCGAGCCCCACGCCCACCGTACCTTGGGTAAAGCCAGACTGGTAGTCGAGCAGAAAACCTTGAGCCCACTCCACCCGTTCGCTTTTGGCGGTGGCGGCCGCGCGGGCGCTCATACCGTGCTCGTCACGGAAATTCTCGTTGAAATACACATTGCGCAACTGCAGCTTGAGCTTGCTGTCGTCGACAAAACCGGAAGCGCCGGCAACAGGCAGCCAGCCGCAAAGCAGGCCACAGGTGGCCCCACGGAACACAGCTCGGGACATGATCGGTACTCTATTGTTGTTTTCTGAGTGAGCGGGAGCCCGGGCGCCTGGCAACGCCCGGTAATGCTTAGACGAAGAAGGACAAGGCGCCCGTGAGCAGCGCCAGCGCTGTGATCACCAACGAGGTGAGCACGGCCCATTTCACGGTGGCTTTCTGGAAGTCACCGATATCGCGGTCGACCATGCCCACCAGCAACAACGTGGAAGCCACCAGCGGGCTCATCAGGTGCACAGGCTGGCCTAGCACCGAAGCGCGGGCAATTTCCACCGGGTCGATGCCGTACGCGGCCGCGGCGTTTGCCAGGATCGGCACAACGCCGAAGTAGTACGCGTCGTTGGACAGCACAAAGGTAAGCGGCATGCTGGTCAGCGCCACCACCAGCGGGAACCAGTGGCTCCAGGCTTCCGGAATCCAGTCCACCAGGGTCTGGGCCAACGCATCGACCATCTTGGTACCCGAGAAAATACCGGCGAATATGCCTGCGGCGAACACCAGCAGCACCACGGTCATGGCGTTGCCCGAATGGGCGAGGATGCGCTCTTTCTGCAGGTCCAGCTGCGGGTAGTTGATCATCAGTGCGGCGACAAAACCGATCATGAACAGGATGGCCGCGTGCATCAGCCCCAGCACCAGCGCGGTCATCACGGCGATCACCAGCACCAGGTTCACATAGGCAAGGCGCGGGCGCTTGTGCGGGCTGTCCCCGAGGATTTCCTTGATGTAGCAGTTACCCCCTCCCGACTCCAGCGCAATATTGCCGATACGCCGGCGCTCGGTGCGACCAAGCAGGTAAGCGGTGAACACCACCCACAATGCGCCGCCGATGACGGTGGGCAACATCGGAATGAAGTATTCGGTCGCATCCAGACCGAGCGCGGCAATGGCGCGGGTGGCGGGGCCGCCCCAAGGGCTCATGCCGCTCATGATGCTCAACGACAGCATCGACACGGTGGCCAGGATCATCGGGTTCATGCCGATCCGCTTGTACAGCGGCAACATGGCGGCGCAGGTAATCATGTAGGTCGTGGTGCCGTCACCGTCCAGCGCCACCAGCAGCGACAGCAAGGCCGTGCCGATGGCGATCTTGACCGGGTCGCCGTTTACCCGTTTGAGGATCTTGCGGATCAGCGGGTCGAACAGGCCAGCGTCGATCATCAAGCCGAAGAACAAGATGGCAAACAACAGCAGCGCGGCAGACGGTGCGACCATTTTCAGCCCATCGAGCATCATCTTGCCCAGGTCTGGCGCGAAGCCGCCAACCAGGGCGAAAACAATCGGAACGACGGTCAGTGCAACGATCGGGGACAGGCGTTTACTCATGATCAGGTAGGTGAAAGTCACCACCATGATCAGGCCCAAGAGTGCGAGCATGGTTTGTTCTCTTGTTTTTATTGTCTATGTGGCCACCTGCAGCGCAGACGGCCCCCTACCCCACCCGGCAGCGCCTGGTGGGGGCCTTGTCAAAAGGGTGAAGGAGTGGGTGTTCAGCCGTGGCGGCGCGGTTCGGCGACCCAGTCGGCGGATTCAACCACGGGGCTGGCCACCGGCTCGCCGTTCAGGCGGCTGTGAAGCGTCTGGCGGTCACAGGCATTTTCCGACAGCGAAACCACCACCGTAGCCACTGCGTTGCTGGCAAGACTCGTCAGCGCACGGGCTTCCGACATGAAGCGATCGACGCCGATCAGCAGGGCCAGGCCGGCCAGGGGAATGTCATGGATAACGGTAAGGGTCGAGGCCAAGGCCACAAAACCGCTGCCGGTGACACCTGCCGCGCCCTTGGAAGACAACAGCATGATCGCCAGCATGGTCACCACCTGGCCCAGGCTCAGGTCGATGTTGCAGGCTTGTGCGATGAACACGGCTGCCAACGACAGGTAGATGGCAGTACCGTCAAGGTTGAAAGAATAGCCGGTGGGCAGCACCAGGCCGACCACGCCTTTCTTGCATCCAAGCTTCTCGAGCTTTTCAAGCATGCGCGGCAGCACAGGTTCGGTGGACGAGGTGCCAAGCACCACCAGGAACTCCTCACGGAAATAGCGCAGCAGCTTCCACAGGCTGAAGCCATGGGCCCGGCAGATGCCACCGAGCACCACCAGAACGAAGAACGCACAGGCGATATACAACGTCCCCACCAGCTTGGCCAGCGAGCCGAGGGAGGTAATGCCGTACTGGCCTACGGTGAATGCCAGTGCGCCGAAAGCGCCGATCGGGGCAAAGCGCATCAGGTAACCGAAGATGCGGAACACCATGGTCGACGCCGATTCCAGCACATCCAGTACCGGCTTGCCCTTTTCGCCCATCGACGACAGCGCGAAACCGCTGAGCACGGCGATGAACAGCACCGGCAAGACCTCTCCCTTGTTGAAGGCACCGACGAAGGTGTCCGGGATGATGTGCATGAAGAAGTCCACCACGCTCAGCTTGGCGGCCGAGGCGGTGTACTGGCTCAGGCCTGCAGTACTGAGGGTGGCAGGGTCGATGTTCATGCCACTCCCCGGCTTGAACAGGTAGACCGCCGCCAGTCCGATCACCAGGCTGACCACCGTCAGGCCCAGGAACAACAGCAGGGTCTTGCTCATCAGCCGCCCCAGCGAGCGCTTGTCGGTCATGCCGGCGATGCCGGTGACGATGGTGCAGAACACCACCGGCGCAATCATCATCTTGATCAGCTTGATGAACGCATCACCCAGCGGCTTGAGGGCCACGGCCTGTTGCGCCCAGAAGTGGCCGACCACCACGCCCAGCAGGACGGCGCAGAGGATCTGGAAGTACAGCGATTTGGCGAGTTTCATGGGGCATCACCATTGTTGAAATTGTGCGGATGCGCTTGCTACGAATGTGCGGGGCTTGATCGACGCCTGGTGCTACCCGGCCAACCTGCGGAATGTAGGGGCGTAGACGAAGCCTGAGAAGAGCCGCCGGGCGGTTCGTACGACCGAGGCCTGGATCGTCTGGCCATCGGCACCGCTGCGCGTCAGGGCGATATCGATGCCGCCACTGGGGTGCTCGAGTCGGACCTCGGTCAGCTGCTGCGCGCCTTCGCCCAGCAGGTCGGCAATCACCGTGCCGGGGCTGACGCAGGCAGTCGCCAGCCCCACTGCGCCAGTGATAGCCAAGGCGCGATGGCAGTTGTGCGGCATGAAATAGCGAACCTGCAGCGTGCCGTCGTAGCGAGGCCTGGATACCAGCACTGGTTTGGGAATGACCATGCCACTGACGTCGCCCAGGCCCATGGCCTTGCCGGCCTTCAACCGCAATGCTTCAAGGCGTTGCAACAGTTCGCTGTTGGCGTCCAGCTGGGCCGGGGTTTCCGAGCCGGTGACACCCAGCTGGCTGGCCTCTACCACCATCATCGGCATGGCCATGTCGATGCAGGTCACCGGTACACCATCGATCAAATCCTTGGCCTGACCGGTGGGGAACAGCTTGCCGGTCTTGCTGCCGACTGCATCAAGGAAAGTCAGGTGCACCGGGGCCGCCGTGCCTGGTACGCCGTCGATTGCGGTTCGGCCTTCGTAGCGCACGATGCCGCCTGGGGTTTCTACCAGCGAATTGACGAAGGTACCGGTGTTCAGGTTGCGAATACGGACCAGGGTCTTGCCTTCCTTGCCTTTGACCAACCCCTGTTCGATGGCGAACGGGCCAACGGCACACAGCATGTTGCCGCAGTTGGGAGCAGTATCGACCCGCCGCTGTGCAACCATCACCTGCACGAACAGGTAGTCGACGTCGGCGTCGGCGTGCAAAGACGGGCTGATGATCGCCACCTTGCTGGTCTGCGGGCTGCCGCCACCGATGCCGTCGATTTCCAGCTCATGGCCAGAGCCCATCAGGTTGATCAGCAACTCGTCGCGCTCGACCACATTGGCAGGCAGGTCCCAAGCGTGGAAGAACGGCCCTTTGGAGGTACCACCGCGCATGAGTACGCAAGGAATTCGTTGCATGATTTCGCACTCTTGTTGATCAATGGACATCATTGATGCTGTGAGCAAAAGAGTGACAGGCATGGATAAATCAATCCAATGCAAATATCGTAGCCATTATTGCGATTCAAACATTAATCAAGTACGGCGACAGTAGCGGGTTTTCTTATGGAATATGAGCTGCAAGACATCAGATCTTTCGTGAAAATCGCCGAACTCGGCAGCTTCCACGAGGCCGCCGAAGCGCTTCACCTGTCCCAACCAGCGCTAAGCCGGCGGATCAAGAAGCTCGAGGAAGGCCTGGGCACCTCGCTGCTGGAACGCACCACTCGCCGGGTCAGCCTGACCAGCGTGGGCCGCGACTTCCTGCCCAAGGCCAGGCGCCTGCTGGATGATTTTGAAGACTCGATCCTCAGCATTCGCGAGCTGGCCGAGCGCCAGACCGGCCAGGTTACCCTCGCCTGCATTCCCACCGCAGCGTTCTACTTCCTGCCGTCGGTGATCCGCGATTACAACGAGCAGTACCCTAAAATCCGCATTCGCCTGCTGGACCTTAGCGCCAACGACGGGCTCGAAGCAGTGCTGCGCGGCGAGGCCGACTTCGGCATCAACATGATGAGCGGCCAGCACCCGGACATCGAGTTTGTCTCACTGGTGCAAGAGCATTTTGTACTGGCGTGCAGGCGCGACCACCCACTGGCAGAACGCGCATCCGTTACCTGGACAGAGCTGGCTGATTACCGCCTGATCGGCGTCGGCCGCCTGAGTGGCAACCGCATGCTGCTGGACCATGCGTTGTCCGGGCTCAACCTGCGGCCCAAATGGTTCTACGAAGTGCAGCACCTGTCGACGTCGCTGGGCATGGTCGAGGCCGGGCTGGGCGTGTCGGCCATGCCCAGCCTGGCCATGCCCAACGCTGATCACCCGACGCTGGTGAGCGTGCCGTTGATCGAGCCGCAGGTCACACGCACCCTGGGGCTGGTGTACCGGCGCGGTGCGTCATTGTCGCCTGCGGCGGAGAAGTTCGTTTCGATCCTGCTGCAGCAGTGGCCCAACCGTTGAGTCGCGGCTGCGCAGGCAGGTGAGGTCAGGCGTCCTTGCCCAGCACAATGCGGTCGAAATGCTCGATGTGCTCATCCAGATTATCTTCGAGCATCATCCGGTACTGCTCGCAGAAGTACTTCAGAATCTCCTCCCGGGCTGCCGCAAGTTCCGCGCCCGACTTGAAGCTGCGGGCGCTCATCCAGGCGCTGAAACGCGTGGCGCCAAAGGTCAGCGAGGCACTTACCTTGCCCAGGTCTTCGAATTTTTCAATCTGCTGGTTGGCCAGGTCGATGTGCGCATCGGCGCGGTCATAAAAGGCCTGATCGGTAGCTTGGGTCATTGCGCTTCACCTTGTAACGGAAGCCCAAGCCTTGCATGGCGGCGCGCATACGTGCAAGGCTGAAAAAGGATGACCCATGACGAAAAAGGAAGCAAAGCACCTTATGCTTGGAATCACACGTATCCATCGCTACTTGCGCCCACTGCCTGCAAAACCGACTGCAGCCAGTGGGCGTGACCTCAAGGCCAAACCAGTTGCCCGCCTCGCCTCAAAGGTTACAAACCTGCTCTGCACGCCCCGCTCCGCCCCGCCTTACCTCTGCGTCACCCCTGAGCGCCCCCCTGTCGACCGTGTGCCCCCTACCTGACTGCCATCGCTGCAGCTCACACACCGTATTCGCCTGTTACAGGCGGGATGTATGACGCAACAACAAGGGGCAATACCCAATGCTTTTCTTTCACGGTAAACGCATTTTCAGCGCCATCTTCGATATGGATGGCACCCTCTTCGACACCGAACGCTTGCGCTTCAAGACACTGAAGCAAGCCTCTGTGGAAATCTTCGGCAAAGCGCTGAGCGAGGACACATTGATCGGCTCGCTGGGTTTGAGCGCGACCAAGGCCGAAGCCTTGGCCAAGGCGCATAACGGTGAAAACTTCCCGTACGCCGAGATTCGCAAACGCGCGGATGAACTTGAGCTCGAATATGTGCGCAATCACGGCGTACCCATCAAGGCCGGCCTGCTGGAGGTACTCGAACGCCTGCGCAAGTCGGGGTTGACCATGGCAGTGGCCACCTCCAGCCGCCGTGCCATTGCCGAGGAATACCTGATCAATGCCAATGTGCTGAAGTATTTCGACATCACTGTCTGTGGCGATGAAGTCAGCCAGGGCAAACCCCACCCCGAGATTTTCCTGAAAGCCGCCCGGGCGCTCAATTGCGAACCCGATCAGTGCTTCATGGTCGAGGATTCAGAGAACGGCATGCTGTCGGCCATCCGCGCCGAAGGCCAGGCGATCCTGATCGAAGACATCAAGCCGCCCGCTGCCCAGATCAAGGCAGGCGCACTCAAAGCCTACCGCAGCATGCATGAGTTTCTCGCCGACCTGAGCGAGTGCGTACCTGACTTGGGCATGCCAGCATTGAGCGAGCCGTTCCCGGCTTCGTTGAACCAGTTCAGCGTGGGCATTCATGGCTTCGGCGCCATCGGCGGTGGGTACCTGACACAGGTATTTTCCCATTGGGACGGCTACACCCGGCCCCGTGAAATCATCGCCGCGACCCGCTCGCGCATGCTGCGCGAAAGCGTCAATGCCTTCGGCCGTTACAGCGTGCGCTACGGGGCCACTTCGTTCGACCAGACCATCGACAATGTACGCATGATCGACCTGGACGATGACGACGCCGTGATCGGCATGTACACCACTGCCGAAATTGTCGGCCTCAGCCTGCCCGAGCAGGCCATCCGCAACCAGGCGAAGGTGATCGCCAAGGGGCTGCTGCAACGTTTCGAACGACGTGGCCGTGAGCTGACGCTGCTGATCGTGCTGAACAAGGTAGGCGGCGCCGCGTTCGTGCGCCGCCATGTGCAAGCGGAGCTGGCATTGCTGTGCCCGCCGGCCATTGGCGAGCAAGTGCTGGAAAAGACCCATTTCGCCGAAACGGTGGTCAGCCGCATCGTCTCCAAGCTCAGCAATGACGCACTGGTGCGGCAACTGCGCATCAAGTCGCAGATGTTCCAGAACAGCCTGGAAGACGAACCGGCAGTCGCCACAAAGGCATCCACGCCAGTGCCTGAGTACGAACGACTGATCGGGCGCTTCAGGCCTTTCGCCCAGCCGAGCAGCGCGATGAGCCAGTTGCACCTGATCCTGTTCAACAGCGAACCCGACATGCCGCTGTATGTAGAGCACGGCAGCGAGCTGCTCGAGCGCCTGCGCCAGGTGAAGACGGTGCCTGACATCACCCAGATCCAGGTCATCAAGAACCGCCTGTGGAACGGCCCACATGCCGTTGTTGCCTGGTACGCAAGCCTGCTGGGCCATGATTCGGTGGGCCAGGGTATGGGCGACGCGCGTGTCAGCGAACTGGCCGAACGCCTGATTCGCCAGGAAGTCGGGCCCGCACTGGTGGCGGAGTACCCACACATGGCCGAAGTGGTCAGCCGTTTTGCCGATACGTTCCTTGAGCGCTGTGCAACCTCGTTCAAAGACCCTTGTGCCCGGGTGGGGCGCGACCCGTTGCGCAAGCTTCAGCGTAACGAACGGATCCTCAGCAGCATCGACCTTGCACGCAAACACGGTATCGAAACCCCGGCACTGACGTTTGGCGCGGCCTTGGCCATTCACCATGCGTTGCGCTGCGAAGACAGCAAGGACCAGGAAGCCCAGGCGATCAGACAGGTTTATCGGGAAAACGACGCCAGCGTTGAGGCCGTGCTTACCCGTGACGGTGACTGTAATGGCAAGCGTTTTCCGGGATTGCACCCGATCAGGGATGAGCAGCTGATCACCGCCATTTCAGAGGCGTTCCGACAGTACCCGCAAAGGGATATGGCAACCAGGCGGGACGACCTTTGCATAGGCGCATGAGGTACTGCATAAGCCTGCAACCCGCGCAGTGAATGGCACGGGCTTCGCCCGTGTTCGCGGGACAAGCCCGCTCCCACAGGGACCGCGCTAGATTCTAGACATTGAGCAAGACAGTGGCTCCCACCTTGATCGCGCTAGCTTTCAGAGGGTTGCCAGCCAGCCCCCCCTTTTGAATGACACAATGCTTGCGCATGACACAAAGTGTCATTAAGATCGACGTGTGTCCTGGCGACGCCATCACGACGAACAGCCAGCGCCCGCCCTTTCCCATGCAGGTACCGCCCATGACGACCACCATGCACATCCCCAAGGACCAGTTGGTCAAGCTGGCCCAGCAGCAGATGCTGACGGCCCTGGCCGACAACACCTACACCGCCCGACAAAAGCTTGCCCTCACCTGCCGCATCCTGTTCGATGGCGGCCACGACTCCGGCCTGGCCGGGCAGATCACCGCTCGTGCGCAGGAACCTGGCACCTATTACACCCAGCAACTGGGCCTGGGCTTCGACGAAATCGCTGCCTCCAACCTGCTGGTGGTGGACGAAGACCTCACCGTGCTGCAAGGCCGCGGCATGGCCAACCCGGCCAATCGCTTCCATAGCTGGCTGTACCGGGCCCGCCCCGACGTCAACTGCATCATCCACACCCACCCGCTGCACAGCGCCGCCCTGTCGATGCTTGAGGTGCCGTTGGCCATCTCGCACATGGATCTTTGCCCGCTGTTCGACGACTGCGCATTCCTCAAGGAATGGCCAGGCGTACCGGTGGGCAACGAGGAAGGTGAAATCATCGCGAAGGCGATTGGCGACAAGCGTGCAATCCTGCTCTCCCACCACGGCCTGCTGATTGCCGGTGGCTCGATCGAGGAAGCCTGCGTGCTCGCCCTGCTGTTCGAGCGCGCAGCAAAGATGCAATTGCTGGCCATGGGCGCCGGTGACATCCGCCCCATCCCTGAGGCACTGGGCAAAGAAGCCCACGACTGGATCTCCACCCCCAAACGTCATGGCGCCGCGTTCAGCTACTACGCACGCCGTGCCTTGCGTGCCCATGGCGACTGCCTGGGCTGATCGAAGCTGTACTCTTTCCTCAACAACGGCAAAGGTGCCTGGTCATGTCTACACCTGTAATTCGCGGCGTTATCGGCTACACCATCACTCCCTTCACGGCTGAGGGCACGCTCGACCTTGATGCCCTGGGCACGTCCATCGACAGCCTGATCGCAGACGGCGTGCACGCCATCGCACCGCTGGGCAGCACCGGCGAAGGGGCCTACCTGTCCGACAGCGAATGGGAAACCGTGGTGCGCTTCAGCCAGGCACGCATTGCCGGCCGCGTACCCAGCGTGGTCAGCGTATCCGACCTGACAACCGCCCGTACCGTGCAGCGTGCCCGCCTCGCCCAGGCCTGCGGTGCCACAGCAGTGATGGTGCTGCCCATTTCCTACTGGAAGCTCACCGAAGCCGAAGTGGTTGCCCACTACAAGGCCGTCGGCGCGGCCATCGACATTCCGATCATGCTCTACAACAACCCGGGCACCAGCGGCACCGACCTGTCGGTGGAGCTGATCCTGCGCATACTCGGCGAAGTGCCCAATGTGACCATGGTCAAGGAAAGCACCGGTGACATTCAGCGCATGCACCGCCTGTTCAAGGCCACCGACGGCCGGGTGGCCTTCTATAACGGTTGCAACCCGCTCACCCTGGAAGCCCTGGTGGCTGGCGCCACGGGCTGGTGCACCGCCGCACCCAACCTGATACCAGCCCTGAACCTGGCGCTGTGGGACGCCGTGCAGCAAGGCGACCTGGCCCAAGCGCGCGCGCTGTTCTACCGCCAGTTCGAGCTGCTGGAATACATCACCCGCCGTGGCCTGCCCACCACCATCAAGGCCGGCCTGAAAATGCTCGGCCAGGATGTCGGCGCGCCGCGCCTTCCCCTGCAGCCGCTGGATGCGCAAGGCAGCAACTACCTGAAAAGCCTGCTGACCGAACTGGCCAACTGACCTTGAAACCTGCCCGGCGGCACCTCGCAGCCGGGCCCCTGCTGCACCCGACCTTCACCAGAGGCAACCATGGACGCGCCTGCACAAAGCTCTTCAACCCCGTTTCGGCCTACAGACCTCCTTCACCCCGTGATAGCCGGGCTCGTTTCGGTCATCGTCAACTATGGCGGCACCTTCATCCTGGTGTTCCAGGCGGCCAAGGTGGCCGGGCTGAGTCCAGAGCTGACGTCATCATGGGTCTGGGCCGTGTCGATCGGCGTCGGCCTCAGCGGCCTGTTGCTGTCCTGGTACAGCCGCGAGCCGATAATCACGGCATGGTCCACGCCAGCCGCAGCATTCCTGGTCACCGCCCTGGCCAGCGTGCCCTACAGCGAAGCCATCGGTGCCTACCTACTGTCGGCCGCGGGCTTCGTGGTGCTGGGGCTGAGCGGGTGCTTCGAGCGCCTGGTGCGGGTGGTCCCTGGCGGCATTGCCGCCGGGCTGCTGGCGGGCATCCTGCTGCAGTTCGGTATCGGCGCCTTTGCCAGCCTGTCGCTCGACCCCGTCCTGGCCGGGCTGCTGATTGCGGCCTATGTGGCATTCAAACGCTTCACCGCCCGTTATGCCGTGGTTGGCATTCTGCTCCTGGGCCTGGGCTACCTGCTGCTGCAGGGGCAAGCAGGCCTGACGGCATTGCAGCTGGAATTCGCCTCCCCAGTGTTCACCGCGCCCACCTTCACCCTCAATGCCGCCCTCAGCGTGGCCCTGCCATTGTTCCTGATCACACTCACCGGCCAGTACATGCCAGGCATGCTGGTGCTGCGCAACGACGGCTTCAAGACCAGCGCCAACCCGATCGTCGCGGTCACGGGCCTGGGCTCATTGCTGATGGCGCCATTCGGTTCCCACGCCTTCAACATCGCCGCTATCACGGCGGCCATCTGCACCGGCAAGGAAGCCCATGAAGACCCGGGCAAGCGCTGGGTGGCGGGGATTGCTGCCGGTGTCTGCTACATCGGCGTGGGGGTGTTCGGGGTCACCCTGGCCAGTGTGTTCATGGCGCTGCCAGGTACCTTTATCACGACTCTGGCCGGCCTTGCCCTGCTGGGCACCATCGGTGCCAGCCTGGCCGGCGCAATGGCGGATGCCAGCTCGCGCGAAGCGTCACTGATCACCTTCCTGGCGGCGGCGGCCAACATCAGCCTGTTCGGCATTGGCGGGGCCTTCTGGGGGCTGGTCATTGGCCTGCTGGCGTATGCCGTGCTGAACGGGCGCCTGCCACGCGCCAGCCGTTCATCCCGATAGACAGCTTACAACCAACCTACCCTGCGCCCTGTATCCACGCCGTTCGACAGGTATCGACATGCCCCAAGCTGGCCCCAAGCTTCTTACCCAAATTGCTGCCGTGCACTTTGTCAGCCATGTGCACATCATGCTGATCCCGGCATTGCTGCCCGTCCTCCCCGGCCTGCTGGGCGTGGGGTTCGTCGAGCTTGGCGTGGCCCTGGCGGTGTTCAACATCGTCTCTGCCTTGGTGCAGGCACCGCTGGGCTTTGCCGTCGACCACTACGGTGCGCGCAAGGTGCTCAAGGCCGGGTTGCTGCTGGGCAGTCTCAGTTTCCTGATGCTGGCGGTCAGCCCCGGCTATGCGGTATTGCTGGTAGCGATGGCCTTGGCCGGGCTGGCCAATGGCGTCTACCACCCTGCCGACTACGCGTTGCTGGTCAACGGCATTGAGGCAGGCCGCCTGGGGCGATCGTTCTCGATCCATACGTTCGCCGGTTTCCTCGGTTCGGCGGTAACGCCAGCGGTATTTCTCGGCATCGCCGCCGTGTTGGGTACCCAGGCCGCCCTGGCAGCAGGTGCGGTGGTAGGTATTGCCGCGCTGCTGCTGATCTCTGTGCCACGCAGCGGCATTTATCAGGTTTGCGGGCATGGCAACAAAAGTGACGCTGGCCTTGGTGCTGCGCCTGGCCGCGTGCGCTTGCTCACGCCGATGATCGGTGTGTTGACGGTGTTGTTCATCCTGCTGAACCTGAGCACCAGTGCCATCGAGAAGTTCTCCGTGGCCGCCCTGGTCCAGGGCCAAGGCCTGACCCTGGCCTGGGCCAACACGGCGCTCACGGCGTTTCTGCTCAGCAGTGCAGTGGGCGTTTTGTGCGGCGGAGCCCTGGCTGACCGCACCCGCCGCCATGGCCTGGTGGCGGCCATGGCCTTTGCCCTGGCGGCGGCGCTGACGACGCTGGTGGCGCTGGGGCTGGTGCGGGACTGGGCATTGGTAGCGGTACTGGGGGCAATCGGCTTGCTGACCGGGGTCATCGCGCCGTCGCGGGACATGCTGGTCAAGGCGGCGGCACCCCGTGGTGCCGAGGGTAAAACCTTCGGGCTGGTCTCGACCGGCTTCAACATCGGCGGCGCTCTCGGGCCCATTGCATTCGGCTGGATGCTCGATCAGCGCCTGCCCGAAGGCATCTTCATCGCTTCGGTGGTGTTCATGCTGCTGACCGTGCTGCTGACCCTGGCGCAGGAGGCATATTTAGCCAGTAAGCGTCGCCAGCTGGCTTAGACCCTAGGGCTGCTTTGCAGCCCTTTCGCCGGCAAGCCAGCTCCCACAGGACTCCACACCTCTTGAGTGCGGCGCGATCCGTGTGGAAGCCGGCTTGCCGGCGATGAGGCCGGTTCAGGTTGATAAAGCTACCGGGTTCGGATGCACCACCCGACCGCCTGCCGCTGGCCGGTTGATGAACAACATATCCAGCACACTGTTGCGCAACCCCTTCAGCGCATTCCAGTTCGCCGAGGTGTGCACATACCTGTCACGCAACAACCGCTGCTCATCCCCGGTCAGGCCAGGCTGTTCACATTCACCCAGGGCAAACGCATGCAACTTGCGGCTGATCTCCAGCAAATCAGCCGGCACCCCATGCTCAGCCTGCCCACCCAACGGCTCAAACGGCACCCCCGCACGCACCGCCAGCTCACGCATGACACTCAGGTACACCCGCGAAAGCTGCCCCGCCACCTCCCGCTCCCGGTACACCGCCGCATACACCTGCTTTTGCGCCTCCTCTGGCCGCCCACCGGCAATCGCTTCTTCCCAGGTAATCACCCGCGCGCCCAAGCCGCCAAATGCCGACGCCAACAACGCACTTACCTTGGCATATGCGCGGGTCTGTTCAGCGCAGACGCGCCGCATCACACGCTGTGACTGCGGTTTGCACAGCAGTACCCGCTCCAGCGTACTGCTCGGGTAACCACCACCAATATTCGAATGCACACCCGGCAACACGATGTCGTGACCGCTGCTCACCAATGGGAAGTTGTGCCGCTGCTCATCCCCCGCCACCAGTTGCACCACATGACGGGCAATGCCGGTACCCAGGCCCAGCCGCAAGCCGCCATGGCGGTCGTCGGCAGGGTCGAAATCGCCCTGCAACGGCGCAATGATCGCAGCCACGGTGTCGAACAGGCCGATGAAATTGATCGTGATACTGCACGGTACTGCCAGCAGCCTGGCGCCGTCGTCGTGCAGCAGATTTGCCAGATGACGTACTGCCGCCGCACCGCGGCTGAAGCCGAACAGGTCGAACTCGACCTGCGCCAGCATGGCCTGCGGATGCGCCCAGCGCCAATCGCGCAGTTGCCCGGCAAGCCCCGCCAAGGCTTCGGTAACCCGCGCTTGCGCCCCCGTGTGGCCACGCCCGGTGGCCGAGGCATAGGTGCCATCCGCCTCACCGGCTCGGGTACCCACCCCCTCCACATAACATTTCAGAAACGCCATGGCCCCGCCCGTATCGGCCGCCTGCGCCGGGTACAGCGCATGCAACAGGGCCACATTGCTCAAGGCGTTGGCATAACTGGCGCCTTTGTCGCCGTTCGCATCCGCCGATATCGCATTGTGCTGGTTGTTACCCGTGCCGTCGAAAAACACGCCGAACCTCAAAGTGAGCGGCGCAGCGGCTTCATTACTGCAGCTGTTCAGTTCCATCGTTGTGCTCCTGCTTGCGTCAGAAGCACAAGCAGGCGCCAGGACCCCGCCGCAGAACATCGGCCTTTGGCCAGCCACTTGCAGGACATTTCTGTATATACAAGGCCCAGGGCTGGATAAATTTCCCAGCCGCCATTGGTCGCCACCCCCCCGGATGGATTAAAGTATCACCCCTTGCCAGGGCAGCTGCCTTCAGCCCCGCCTGCGGCCCCATACCAGGAACCGTCACTGATGGAACACCGTGAAGCGCTGACCGCGCTGCGCACCTTTCTTTCTACCCAGATCCTAGGCCAGGAGAAACTGGTCGAACGGCTGTTGATCGTGCTGCTGGCCGACGGCCACATGCTGGTCGAAGGTGCCCCGGGCCTGGCCAAGACCAAGGCCATCAAAGAACTGGCCGAAGGCATCGAGGCGCAGTTCCATCGCATCCAGTTCACCCCAGACCTGCTCCCGGCCGACATCACCGGTACCGAAATCTACCGCCCGGAAACCGGCAGCTTCGTGTTCCAGCAGGGGCCGATCTTCCACAACCTGGTACTGGCCGACGAAATCAACCGCGCCCCGGCCAAGGTGCAGTCGGCACTGCTCGAAGCCATGGCGGAGCGCCAGGTCAGCGTGGGCCGCAGCACCTACGACCTGTCGCCGCTGTTCCTGGTCATGGCCACGCAGAACCCGATCGAGCAGGAAGGTACCTACCCCCTGCCCGAAGCCCAGCTCGACCGCTTCCTGATGCACGTTAAAATCGGCTTCCCCGACGCAGCCGTGGAGCGGCGCATCCTGGCGCAAGCCCGTGGCGAAGCGCTGGGCGGCGAAACCAAGCCCGAGCGCCGGGTCAGCCAGCAGGCCATCTTTGCTGCGCGCAAGGAAATCCTCGGCCTGTACATGGCCGACGCGGTGGAGGAATACCTGGTGCAACTGGTGATGGCCACCCGCACCCCGGCCAAGTTCGACACCGAGCTGGCCGACTGGATCGCCTACGGCGCCAGCCCACGCGGTTCCATCTCGCTGGACCGCTGCGCGCGTGCCCACGCCTGGCTGGCCGGGCGGGACTTCGTCAGCCCCGAAGACATCCAGGCCGTGCTGTTCGACGTGCTGCGCCACCGCATCATCCTGTCGTTCGAGGCCGAGGCGGCGGGGATCGACCAGGACCGTGTGGTCCAGCGCATCCTCGACGTCGTCGCCGTTGCCTGACCCAATGCCCACCGCGCAGCTGGCCGAACCCGGCATCCGCATCGGCCTTGCCGAGCTGATCGACATGCGCCACCGCGTGCGCGAAATCCAGCTGTTTTCCAAGCCCGGCCAGCGCAGCCCGCTGGTGGGCCTGCACCATTCCAAGCTGCGCGGGCGCGGGGTGGACTTCGACCAGGTGCGCGTGTACCAGGCCGGCGACGATGTGCGCAACATCGACTGGCGGGTCACTGCACGCACCCAGGAACCGCACACCAAGCTGTTCCACGAAGAGCGCGAGCGGCCGATCTTCATCCTCGTCGAGCAAAGCCAACGGCTGTTCTTTGGTTCGGGCCTGCTGTTCAAGTCGGTGCTGGCGGCCCAGGCTGCGGCACTGTTCGGCTGGGCCGCACTGGGCCACAACGACCGCATAGGCGGGTTGGTGTTCGGTGACAACGACCCTCACGAAATCAAGCCCCGGCGCAGCAAGCAGAGCCTGCTGCAACTGCTCAACCGCCTGGCCAAGGTCAACCAGTCGCTGCACACCGAAGCCGTGCCCCAGGCCGACAGCCTTGGCCTGGCCCTGCGCCGGGCGCGAGAGGTACTGCGCCCTGGCAGCCTGGCCATTGTCATTTGCGACGAACGTGCGCTGACCGCGCAGTGCGAACAGCACCTGGCCATGCTTTCGCGCCACTGCGACTTGTTGCTGCTACCAGTCTCCGACCCGCTCGACCACGCCCTCCCTGCCGCCGGCCTGTTACGCTTTGCCCAGCGGGGCGCGCAGCTGGAACTCGACACCCTGGACGCCAACCTGCGCCAGGCCTATCGCAAGCAGGCCGAAGCACGCATCGAGCGCTGGGAGCTGATGGCCCAGAAACTGCGCGTCGTGTTGATGCCGCTGAGCACCCAAAGCGACATGATCGAGCAACTGCGCGAGTACCTGAACGCCCAGCGGCCAAGGAGCGCGTCATGAACCCGCTCGACCAGTTGCACCCACTGATCGAGCCTGCGCCTGTCGGCCTGTGGCCGCCTGCGCCCGGCTGGTGGCTGCTGCTGGCCGTGCTGCCATTGCTGGGCTGGGGCCTGTGGCGGCTGCGCCGCTGGCGCCCGGGCAAACGCCGCATCGTGCGCGCCGAACAACCGCTCGACCCGGTGCGCGTGGCCGCCCTGGCCGAGCTGGCGCGCCTGCCGCGCCCCTACGACGGCGCTCCGGCCGGGGCCTGGCTGCAACACATCAACGCCCTGCTCAAGCGCCTGTGCCGCAGCCACTACCCGGGTGCCAACAGCCACACCCTCAACGGCCGCCAGTGGCTGGCATTTCTCGACAACCGCTGCCCGGCTGCCGGCCTGACCCGCTGGATGATACTGGTCGAAGGCGCCTACAAGCCTGAGTGCAAGCTTGATGACAAGGCCATTGCCGGGCTCAGCCAAGCCGTCGAAACCTGGATCCGCAAGCATGTTTGAACTGGCCTGGCCGTGGGTCTTCGCCCTGTTGCCGCTGCCTTGGCTGGCGCGCCTGCTGCTGCCGGCCGCCGACAGCGGCGAGCCGGTGCTCAAGGTAGGCTTCCTCAACGAGCTGGAAGGCCTGGCAGGGCGCCGCGCACGGCTCAACCTGCCCACCTGGCGCCAGCAGGCGCCGTTCGTGGTCATCTGGTTGTTGCTGCTATGCGCCGCCGCCCGCCCGCAATGGCTGGGCGATCCGGTGCCGGTGGCCGCCAGCGGCCGCGACCTGCTGGTGGCGGTGGACGTGTCCGGGTCGATGGACTTCCCCGACATGCAGTGGAAAAACGAAGACATCAGCCGCCTCGACCTGGTCAAGGCGCTGATGGGCGACTTCTTGCAAGACCGTGAAGGCGACCGTGTGGGCCTGATCCTGTTCGGCAGCCAGGCCTACCTGCAGGCGCCGCTCACCTTCGACCGGCGCACCGTGCGTACATTCCTGATGGAGGCGCAAATCGGCATCGCCGGCAAAAACACCGCCATCGGTGACGCCATTGGCCTGGCGGTCAAACGCCTGCGCCAACGGCCAGCACAAAGCCGGGTGCTGGTGCTGATCACCGACGGCGCCAACAACGGCGGGCAAATCCACCCGCTGACCGCTGCCCGCCTGGCCGCCCAGGAAGGGGTGCGTATCTACACCATCGGCATTGGCGCCAACCCCGAAGCCAGTGGCACCCCCGGCTTGCTTGGCCTGAATCCGAGCCTGGACCTGGATGAGGCCTCGCTCAAGGAAATCGCCGACATCACCCACGGTGCCTATTTCCGTGCCCATGACGGCGCCGAACTGGGCGCCATCGGCGACGCCCTCGATCAGCTGGAGCCGGTAGCCCAACAGCCTACCCAGGCACGCACGGCCCAGGCCCTGTACGCCTGGCCCCTGGCCTTGGCGCTGCTGCTCAGCGTGCTGCTGGTGGTGGCCGTGCAATGGCCCAACAACTTGTTGCAACGCCTGCTGCGCAAGCCGCGTTTCCTGCAGCCGCACCCGGAATGGCGCCAGCGTCTGAAGCGCCTGCGCCTGAGGAGGCGGCGATGATCGAACTGTGGCCCCAATGGCTTCGCCCGCTGTGGTTGCTGGCCGTGCCGCTGCTCGGCTGGCTGCTGTACAAGCTGTGGCACCGGCGCAAGCGCGCCGGGCGCTGGCAGATGATCTTGCCGCCGGCCTTCCACGGCGTATTGCTGGGCGGTGGCAGCGGCAGCGCAAGCAAGCTGCCGTGGATAGCACTGGGCCTGGCCTGGGCGCTGGTGATCCTGGCCCTGCTCGGGCCCAGCTGGCAGCGTGTGGAAGAAAACCGCCAGCGCCCGGCCGACCCCTTGGTGATCCTGCTGGAGCTGACCCCGCAGATGCTCGCCGACGACAGCCCGCCCAACCGCCTGGAGCAGGCCCGGCGCAAGGTGCTCGACCTGCTCGAACGCCGCCGTGACAGCCAGACTGCGCTGGTGGTGTATGCCGGCTCGGCGCACACCCTGGTGCCGCTGTCCGATGACCTGGCCACCACCCGCAACCTGCTGGAGGCCATCGACCCGTCGATCATGCCAAAACCTGGCCAACGCGCCGACCTGGCCGTGCAAAAAGGCCTGGCCTTGCTGGCCCAGAGTGGCCTGGGCCAAGGGCGTTTGCTGTTGATCGGCTCGTCGCTGAGTGCCCAGGAACGGCAAGGCATCAGCCAGGCCCTCGGCCGTCAAGGCCCAAGCCTGCTGATGCTGGGCATTGGCAGCCGCGAAGGCGCGCCGGTACGCCAGGCCAGCGGCGAATACCTCAAGGACGACCAGGGCGGCATTCTTTTGCCACGGCTGGACAGCGCCAGCCTCAAAGGCTTCATCAACGGCACGGGCGGACGCTACCGGCATGCCCGCATCGACGACCTCGACCTGCGCGGGCTGGGCCTGTTCGACAACCCGCGCACCGCACGCAATGACGGCCAGACCCTGCAACTGGACAGCTGGGCCGACCAGGGTTACTGGCTGCTGATCCCGTTGTTGTTGCTGGCCGCCTGCGCCGGCCGTCGTGGCTGGCTGTTCTGCCTGCCACTGCTGCTGGCCCTGCCACAGCCCAGCCAGGCCTTTGAGTTCAACGACCTGTGGCTGCGCCCCGACCAGCAAGGCCAGCGCCTGCTGGAACAAAACCGCCCGGCCAGCGCCGCACGCCACTTCCAGAACCCACAGTGGCGCGGCATGGCCCTGTACCAGGCCGGCGACTATGCCCGTGCCGCCGAGGCATTTTCCCAAGGCGACACAGCCGCCGCCCACTACAATCGAGGCAATGCCCTCGCCCGCAGCGGCGAACTGGAGGCCGCCCTGGACGCCTACGAGCAAGCCCTGGAGCGCCAGCCAGACCTGCAACCGGCGCTGGACAACCAGGCGCTGGTGCAACAACTGCTGCAACAGCGCGAGGCCAAGGCCGAGGAGCAGTCAGCCAGCAGCGATGCCCAAGGTACACCCGGCAGTGAAACCGAAGGCAATAGCAGCTCGTCCAGCAGCCCGGCCCAAGGCACGCCCGGCAGCGACGAACAGGCCAACGCCGAACAACCCGGTGAAAGCAGCAATAACAACCAGGCCGCGCCCGGCAACCAGGCGGGTGCTGACGACAATGTCACCCAGCCGCCACAGCGCCCGGTTTCGACCAGCCTCGACACCGAGCAGCGCCAGGCCCTGGAACAATGGCTGCGGGAGATCCCCGATAACCCGGCGGAGCTGCTGCGGCGCAAATTCTGGTATGAACAGCAATTGCATCAGGAAACCCCACGATGAGTCGCTTCGGCGTCTTTCTGCTCACCCTGGTATGGGCCGTGCTGGCCCAGGCCGAGCCGCTGCTGCAAGCCAGCGTTGACCGCACCCGCCTGGAAGCCGGCGAGAGCCTGGAGCTGACCCTGGAAAGCCAGGACGTCACCGAGTTCGGCAAGCCCGACCTGCGCGCCCTGGAAGGTGACTTTGAAGTGCGCGGCACGCGCCAGCTGAACAGCCTGCACACCCTGGACGGTGAAACCCGCGCCAGTACCCGCTGGATCATCACCCTGCTGCCACGGCGCAGCGGCAGCCTGCGCATTCCCGAGCTGCAACTGGGCCAGTCGCACAGCCAGGCCATCGAACTGCAAGTGCTGCAAGCCGATGCCAGCCGCCAGGACAGCGCCTCGCAAGTGTTCATCGAAGCGACCCTGGACAGCAACGACGTCTACGTCCAGGCCCAGGCTGTGCTGACCCTGCGCATCTACCATTCGGTGGCGCTGTACGACGACAGCAGCCTCAGCCCGCTGCAACTGGAGAACGCCAAGGTCGAGCCACTAGGCGAATCGCGCACGTATGAAAAGGAAATCAACGGCGTGCGTCATGGCGTGATCGAAACCCGCTATGCGGTGTACGCGCAGCAAAGTGGCAGCCTCGATATTCCCTCACTGACCTTTACCGCCACTGCCGCCGCCAGCAACGACGAAGCGCCACAAGCCAATGGCACGGCGCGCGCCGGCCGCCAGGTGCAGGTCAGTTCGCTGCCCTTGCGCCTCACCGTGCGGCCGATTCCCGCGGCCTGGCCCGCTGGCGTACCATGGTTGCCAGCCCGCAGCCTGACCCTGGAAGAGCACTGGAACCCCGACCCGGGCAGCCAGCAGGTGCAGATTGGCGACTCGCTGACGCGCAACATCACCTTGCGTGCCGAGGGCTTGTCCAGCACCCAACTGCCGCCGCTGCCCGCCACAGAGATCATCGGCTTGCGCCGCTACCCTGACCAACCGCTGCTGCGCAACGAAATCAGCGAGCGCGGCATGACCGCCAACCGCGAAGAACGCGAAGCCCTGGTGCCGACTCACGCCGGTACGCTGACCTTGCCGGCGCTGGAAGTGGCCTGGTGGAACACCCGCGAAGACCATCTGGAACACAGCAGCCTGCCGGCGCGCACCCTGAATGTGCAGGACAACCCGGCGCTAAGCGCAGACACCCCTGTGGGCGACAACAGCAGCGCCAGCACCCTGCTGTGGCCTTGGCAACTGGCCACACTGGTGTTCGCCCTGACCACCGTGCTGGGCTTTGCCCTGTGGTGGCGCGCCCGCTCGCGGCCTGCGGTGCTGCGCGCGGCGCAGAACGGGCCAAGCCCACGTACCTTGCTGGACGACCTCAAGCGTGCGTGCCAGGCCAACGACCCCCAGGCCACGCGCCAGGCGCTGGATGCGTGGGCCCGGCAACAACCGGAAACCCTGGCCGAGATGGCCGCGCGCTTCGTGCCGTTGTCGGATGCGCTGGATGGGTTGAACGGGGCGTTGTATAGCGAGAGTGGCCAGTATTGGCAGGGTGAGGATTTATGGCGGGCGATTGGCACCATTCCGCCGGCTGAGCAGGTGCTGCTGCCGACGGGTGACAACGGCAGCTTGCCGCCGCTTTATCCCAAGTAGGCCACCAGGTGTTCGCCACAAGGTTTTCAGCGCCTGTGAGATCGAGCGCCGCCCGCGCGGCGCATCGCGAGCTGCGCTCGCTCCTACGTTTGTTTCGGGCCAGTTATTCCTGGGGGAATTGCGCGCGAACGCTTTGGCGCATGTCTCGGTATTGCGTCGTATGGACAAGGGGGGCGCGCGCGCCTGTCACAGACGTTACTGGCCCGAAACAAACGTAGCAGCTCGCGATGCGCCGCGCGGGCGGCGCTCGATCTCACAGCCGCCAAACATCTCCAGGCAGACACCTCTCAACCCCATCCTTGGGTTACCATACCGCCCTTTCCCCGCTTGCCCGACTCGACACCAACAGGTCATCCATGCGTCTGTTTCATACCTCCGACTGGCACCTGGGCCAAAGCCTGCACGGCCAGGAACGCGACTTCGAACACGCCTGCTTCCTCGACTGGCTGCTCGGCCAGCTGCGCCTGCGCCAGCCGGATGCGCTGCTGATTGCCGGCGACATCTTCGACACGGTCAACCCGCCGGTCAAAGCCCAGGAGCGCCTCTACGACTTCATCGTCCAGGCCCATGAGCAACAGCCCAAGCTGGACATCGTGATGATCGCCGGCAACCACGACTCCGGCTCGCGCATCGAGCTGCCCGCCGCATTGATGCGCCGTCTGCGCACCCATGCCCTGGGCCGTGTGCACTGGCTGGATGAAGGCCAGCTGGATGCCGAGCGCCTGTTGATCCCGTTGACCAACGGCCGCGGCAAGGTCGCCGCCTGGTGCCTGGCCCTGCCCTTCCTGCGCCCGGCCGAGGTCACCGGCCCGAACCTGGGCGACGACTATCTGCAAGGCATCACCCAGGTGCACCAGCAACTGATCGCCGCCGCGCAGAAAAAGCGCAAGAAAGACCAGGCGCTGATCGCCATCAGCCATGCGCACATGGCCGGTGGCTCGGTGTCGGAGGACTCGGAGCGCAGCCTGATCATCGGCAACGCCGAGGCACTGCCGGCCAAGCTGTTCGACAAGGCCATCAGCTATGTCGCCCTGGGCCACCTGCACAAGCCGCAGAAGGTCAACCGCGAAGAACGCCTCCGCTACAGCGGCTCGCCGATCCCGCTGTCGTTCGCCGAAATCAACTACCCGCACCAGGTGCTGGAAGTGGAGCTGGACGGCACCGACCTGGTCAGCGTCGAACCGCGCCCGGTACCGCGCGCGGTGGCCCTGCAACGGGTCGGCCCGGCGCCGCTCGGCGAACTGCTGCAACAACTGGCCGACCTGCCCGTGATCGACCTGCTCGAAGACCCCAACCGCCAGCCCTGGCTGGAGGTGCGGGTGATACTGGACGAGCCGCAACCCGACCTGCGCCAGCAGATTGAAACGGCGTTGGAAGGCAAGGCAGTGCGGCTGATCCGCATCAGCGCCGAATACGCCGGCCGCAATAACGCCGAAGACGATGACCTGGCCTTTGTCGAGCTTTCCCAGATGACCCCGCAGGACCTGTTCAGCCGCGCCTGGGAGCAGGCTTATGGCAACCCCGCAGATGAGCAGGCGCTGGCCGACTTTGCCCTGCTGTTGCAGGACGTGCAGCATGAAGAGGAGCAGCCATGAAGATTCTCGCCATTCGCTTGAAGAACCTGGCATCGCTGGCCGGCCCGGTCGAAATCGACTTTACCGCCGAGCCGCTGGCCAGCGCTGGCCTGTTTGCCATCACCGGGCCCACCGGGGCGGGCAAGAGCACGCTGCTCGACGCCCTGTGCCTGGCGTTGTTTGGCACGGTGCCACGCCTGAACGACATTGGCCGCGAGGCCAAGGTGCCCGACGCCGATGGCGAAATCCCCACCTACGACCCGCGCAACCTGCTGCGCCGGGGCACCGGCAGTGGCTTCGCCGAGGTCGATTTCATCGGTATCGACGGCCGCCGCTACCGCGCCCGCTGGGAAGCCAACCGCGCCCGCGACAAGGCCAATGGCAAGCTGCAACACAGCCGCCAGAGCTTCTACGACCTGGACAGCGAACAGGTGCTGGGCAGCGGCAAGAACGAATACAAGCAACTGGTCGAAGCCCGCCTGGGCCTGAACTTCGAGCAGTTCACCCGTGCGGTGATGCTGGCTCAAAGCGAGTTCGGGGCCTTCCTCAAGGCTGACGACAAAGAGCGCAGCGAGCTGCTGGAAAAGCTCACCAACACCGCCATCTACACCCGCCTGGGCCAGCGTGCCTTCAGCAAGGCCCGTGAAGCCGCCGAGGCCCACAACGCCCTCAAGGACCGCGCCAGCCACCTGTTACCAATGGCCCCCGAAGCCCGCACCGAACTGGACCAGCGCCTGGAGCAGGCGCAGCAGCAGTTCAAGGCCGACCAGGCCGGCGAGCGCCAACTGGAACAGCAACGCAACTGGCTGAATGAGCAACGCCAGTTGCAGGCCCAGCATGCCGAAGCCGGCACCGCGCTGCAGGCCGCCGAACACAGCTGGCAGCAACTGGCCGAACCCCGCCTGGACCTCGTACGCCTGGAACGCCTTGCCCCGCAGCGCCACCAGTTCCACCGCCAGCAGGCGCTGGCTGCGCAACTGGCACCCATGGCCGCGAAGATCGCTGAGCAACAGCAACAGCAAACCGAGCTGCAACTGCGCACCCTCGAGCTCGAACAGGCGCTGAGCGCCGCACGCCAAGCGCTTGCCGACCGCCAGGCCCGGCACAGCGAGAACGCACCACGCCTGCGTCAGGCCTTTGCCGCCCAGGACAACGTGGCCCGCCTGGGCCAGGAGCTGGCCGCGCAGCGCAGCACCGGCCAACAGGCTGAACAACAGGTCGCCGAGGGCCAGCAGCAGGTGCAGCAGCTGGAAGCCAACCAGCAGCGCAGCCTGCAGCAACTGGCCAACATCGACACCGCACTGGCCGACAGCCAGCACCTGGCGGGCCTGGCCGATGCCTGGCACGCCTATCTGCCGCAGCTCAAGCAGGTGATGCTGATTGGTGGCCGCCTGGCCAAAGGCCGTGATGAACTGCCCGGCCTGCAGGCCCAGGCCAGCCAGGCCAATGCTCACCTGCAGGCCGAGCGCGACGCCTATGACCTGCTATTCCGTGAAGCCAAGGCCGAACCGCAGGCCCTTGCCGAACAAATCGACCTGCTCGGTGGCATGCTGCAGGATAACCGCAAGCAACAGCGCGCCGTCGAGGAGCTGTCGCGCCTGCATGGCCGTGAACAAGACCTGCGCCAGCAGCTGGATGCCATGCGCGAACGGCAGCAGCAGGCCATGCAGCAACGCCAGCAACTGATTACCGAAGGCACCGCCGCCAAGGCCGAGCTGGAAGCGGCCGAGCAAGCGCTGACCCTCACCCGCCAGTTGCTGGAACGCCAGCGCCTGGCGCGCAACACCAGCGTCGAAGAACTGCGTGGCCAGCTGCGCGACGGCGAACCCTGCCCCGTGTGTGGCAGCGCCGAGCACCCGTTTCATCAGCCCGAAGCGCTGCTGCAGAGCCTGGGTCGCCATGACCAGGCCGAAGAAGAGGCCGCGCAGAAGCAGGTCGAAACCCTCAACGGCAAGCTGGTGGAACTGCGTACCCAGCTGGGCGTGGTGAATGCCCAGCTCAAGGACTACCAACAGCAACTGCAACAATTGGGCGAACAGCTGCAACCGCTGGTGGCCCAGGTACAGGCGCACAGCCTGTGGCCGGCCCTCGCCCCGCAGGACGACAAGGCCCGCAGCACCTGGCTCGACAGCCAGTTGCGGCGCCTGGATGAAGAAATCGGCCAGGACGAGAAGCGCCAGAGCGCCCTGCTCGCCCTGCAAAAAGATGCCGCCCGCCTCAACCAGCAATTGCAGGCTGCCCACGACGCCCAGCAGCAGGCCCAGCGTCATCTGGAGCAACAGCACCAGGCCCTGGCCAACGATGAGCAGCAGTTGCAGCAGGGGCTGAGCGACCTCGCTGGCGTATTGCCCGAGCAAGCCCTCAAGGCCCTCAACGAAGACCCGGCAAATGCCTTCCTCGCCCTCGACCAGCAGATTGCCCAGCGCCTCCAGCAACTGGAGCAGCGCAAGGACGAACTGGAAGAACAACAAGCCCGTCAGGCACAGCTGGACAAGTTGCACGACCAGCAACAGGCGCGCGTGCAAGGGCTGCAGCAGTTGCAGCAGAAACTGGCCGTCCTCGAAGAACAACGCCAGCAGGCCCAGGCCTCACTCGGCGAACTGCTGGGTGAGCACAGCAGTGCAGAAGCCTGGCAGCAGCACATGAACAGCACGCTGGAGCAAGCCCGCGCCCTGGACGCCGACACCGCCCAGCGCCTGCAAGACCTGCGCACCCAGGGTGTGCAACTGGCCAGTGAACTCAAGGCCAACGTCCAGCAGCAGCAAGCGCTGGACGCCGAGTGCCAGCAGTTGCAGGGCCAGATTGCCCAGTGGCGCAGCGAGCACCCGGAACTGGATGACGCCGGCCTGGATCGCCTGCTGGCCATGGATGACGCGCACGTCAATGAACTGCGCCAGCGCCTGCAAAACGCCGAAAAAGCCATCGAACAGGGCCGTGTGCTGCTGCAGGAGCGCGAACAACGCCTGCAACAACACGCCACGCAAATGACCGTGGACACCTCGGCCGAAGCCCTGGAGCACGCCCTGACCGGGCTGCGCGCGCGCCTGGCCAGCCACGAGCAGCAGTGCGCCGAACTGCGCGCGCAACAGGCCGACGACCAACGTCGCCAGCAGGCACACCAGGCGTTGGCGGCAGAAATCGAACAGGCCCATCAGCAATGGCAACGCTGGGGGCGCCTGAACGCTTTGATCGGTTCAGCCTCGGGCGATGTGTTCCGCAAGATCGCCCAGGGTTACAACCTCGATCTGCTGCTGCACCACGCCAACACCCAGTTGCGCCAGCTGGCCCGCCGCTACCGCCTCAAGCGTGGCGGAAGCGCCTTGGGCCTGCTGGTGCTGGACACCGAGATGGGCGACGAACTGCGCTCGGTGCATTCGCTGTCGGGCGGGGAAACCTTCCTGGTCTCACTGGCCCTGGCCCTGGGCCTGGCCTCGATGGCCTCCAGCACCCTGCGCATCGAATCGCTGTTCATCGACGAAGGCTTCGGCAGCCTCGACCCCGAGTCGCTGCAACTGGCCATGGACGCACTCGACGGCTTGCAGGCCCAAGGCCGCAAGGTGGCGGTGATCTCCCACGTGCAGGAAATGCACGAGCGTATCCCGGTGCAAATCCAGGTGCGCCGCCAGGGCAATGGCCTGAGTGACGTGGAGGTATGCGGGTGATCCTCTACTCGTTCCGCCGCTGCCCCTGGGCCATGCGCGCGCGCCTGGCCTTGCGCTATGCCGGGTGCGCGGTGGAAATCTGTGAGGTGGCGATGAAGAACAAGCTGGCAGCACTGCTGGCCTTGTCGCCCAAGGGCACGGTACCGGTGCTGGATACCGGTGCCGGGGTACTGGAAGAAAGCCTGGACATCATGCGCTGGGCGCTGACGCAAAACGACCCGCAGGACTGGCAGCTACAGGCTGACCCTGCGGCGGCGCAGCAGGCTGAAGCGCTGATTGCGCGCAACGACAGCACGTTCAAGGCCCAGGTGAACCTGTACAAGTATGCCGAGCGTTACCCGCAGCATTCCCGCGAGCATTACCGCCAGCAGGCCGAGGCCTGGCTGGCGGAGCTCGAAGGCCTGCTGGCCGGCCGGCCCTACCTGCTGGCCGACCACCCGAGCATTGCCGATGCCGCGTTGCTACCCCTGATGCGCCAGTTTGCCGGGGTCGAACCGCAGTGGTTCGCCGAGGCGGCTTATCCGCGGGTGCGGAGCTGGCTGGAGGGGTGGCTGGCTTCGGAGCTGTTCAGGTCAGTCATGGCCAAATGAACAGCTCTCAGCTTTACACGGTCCCCTGTGGGAGCGGCCTTGTGTCGCGAAAGGGCCGCACAGCGGCCCCAGCATTCTTAGAGTAAACCGCTCAAATCCTGGGGGCGCTGTGCGCCCCTTTCGCGACACAAGGCCGCTCCCACAGGGGCCGCAGCAGGCTGGCTCAGTGGTGCTGCTTGGCACTCAAGGCCGCATGGAAGTTGGCACTCTGGCGCAGGTACTGCTCGGTGTAGCTGTGGGTGGCAGAGGCCTTGCCGCTGCTGTCGGCATGGGCATGCGCCGGCAGTACGACCGATGCGGAAATGGCGGATGCGGCAATAACCGGGAAGAGATTGAAGTTCATCTGGGCTGACCTCGACGGCGGTGGTTTGACGGTGGCCCGCTTGGGCCTTGGGTCAAACTTACGCCGCCGAGGCCGCACGCAAAAATTCATTGCGCCAGTATCGATTATCACGCCAATCGATATCACTCGATGAACTTGAGGTCCGAGGGTGCATCCTGCTGCAGCGTCTGCACCGTCTCCAGCAGCTTGCCGCTGCGCGGATCGCGACGCATCACCACGATCTGGTTGCTCTTCTGGTTGGCCACCAGCAGGAAGTTGTCACTCGGGTCCAGGGCAAATTCCCTGGGGTGATCGCCTTCCACCGAACGACGCTGCAGGAAGGTCAACTGGCCATCGTCCTTGCTCACGCCAAACACCACAATCTCGTTAGCCGTGCCGCGGTTGCTCACGTACAGGAAACGCCCGTCCGCCGACAGGTGCAAGCCACCCGCAGCCTTGGCTGCTGCCTCCTGGTGCTCGGTCAGGGGCAAGCGCTGGCGTTCGACCAGGTTGCCGTCCTGCACATCGAACATCACCACCTCGGCGTTCATTTCCAGGGTGAGGTAGGCATGGCGGCCTTTGGCATCGAACAGCAGGTGACGCGGCCCGCTGCCCGGCGGCAAAGCCACGGACGCCGGTATCGCCGCTGTCAGCGGGTGGTCCGCACTGGCGCCGTCGTACCGGTAGATGAACACCTTGTCGGCACCCAGGTCGCTGGCATACAGGTGCTGGCCATCAGGCGACAGCACCAGCGAATGCACATGGGCACCGGCCTGGCGCTCAGGGTTTACCCCGCTGGCCTGGTGTCGGGCCTGCTGCACCACGGGCTTGAGCTTGCCGTCCCTGGCCACCGGAATCACCACCAGGCTGCCACCGGGGTCGGGCTTGACCGCATAGTTGGCCACGAACAGGTAGCGCTGGTCACGGCTGATGCTGGCGTGGGTTGGCTCGTCGCCCTCGGTGGCCACCTGGTTGAGCGGCTTGATTTCGCCTTTGCTGCTGATGCTGAAACTGCTGGCATGGCCCTGCGGGGTTTCATTCACCGCGAACAGCTGACGCTGGTCGGCGGACAACACCAGCCACGAAGGGCTGACGCTCTTCACCACCTGCAAGGGCGTGGGGTCAATATGGCCGACCTTGTCGTCGAATTGATAGCGGTAGATGCCTTGGCTGGCACCATCGGTGTAACTGCCCACCAGCAAGGTAGCGGCGTGGGCGTGGATTGTCAGGCTCATCAGGCTAGCGGTCAGCAGGTTCGTCCAGATCCGGTTCATCTTGGTCTTCATCCGGGGCGCGAAAGGCACTCATACAGACTAGCCGATGCTCGCCGTTGGCATCGTTGAGTTGCCATTCATCACCGGTGGCGATAGCGGCGGCGACCTGATCAGGGGTGAAGGACCAGCGGCGCAGCTGGCGGCCGTCCATGCATTCGACGGTGAGGCCGGATGCGTCGGCGGTGAAATCGAAGGCGTGCAGGCCGTCGATCAGGAGCATGTCGCAGGACTGCAGGGCGGTGGCGAGGGGGGACATGGGGGTACCTGTGGGAAATATGGCGGCATTATAACCCTGGGGCTGATTTGCAGCCCATTCGCAGCACAAGGCTGCTTCTACAGGGGATCGCGTAACCCTTGCAGGAGCAGCCTTGTGCTGCGAATGGGCCGCAAAGCGGCCCCTTGCGATTCAATGGGCGAAAATGGACCCACCTTCCTTGCCCACCATCTTCTCCGGCTTGATCAGGAACCGTGCCAGCGCCGGCAGCAGCCACAGCGCGCCAAACATGTTCCACAGCAGCATGAAGGTCAGCATCAACCCCATGTCGGCCTGGAACTTGATTGCCGAGAAGATCCAGGTGCACACGCCGATGGCCAGGCACAAACCAGTGAACAACACGGCTTTACCCGTCGAACGCAGGGTCTGGTAATAGGCTTCCTGCAACGGCAACCCGGCACGCAGGAAGCTTTCCAGCCGGCTGTAGATGTAGATGCCGTAATCCACGCCAATCCCCACACCCAGCGCCACCACCGGCAAGGTCGCTACCTTCACCCCGATGCCCATGTAGGCCATCAGTGCATTGCCCAGCACCGAGGTCAGTACCAGCGGCAGGACGATGCACAGGGTGGCGGCGAACGAGCGGAAGGTGATCAGGCACATCACCGCCACACAGATGTACACCAGGATCAGGATGGTCAGCTCGGCCGACTTGATCACTTCGTTGGTCGCCGCCTCGATCCCGGCGTTGCCCGCCGCCAGCAGGAACTGCAGGCCTTCCTTGTTGTGGCTGTCGGCAAACGCCTTGGCCACGGCGGTCACCCGCTCCAGGGTCTCGGCCTTGTGGTCGTTGAGAAACACCAGCACCGGCGCCAGCGAGCAGTCACCGTTGTACAGGCCGTCGGCACGGGCGATGGAGTTGTTGAGGATGTCCGGGTTACGCGACAGGGTTTCCCATTTCAGGCTGCCCTCGTTCATGCCCTTGATCACCTGCTTGGACACGGTCACCAGGGAAATCGCCGACTGCACACCCGGGGTGTTCTGCATGGTCCACATCAGCTCGTCGATAGGCGCCATGGTCGCGTGGACCGAGCACTGCTCGGGCGGGGTTTTGACCATGATCACCAGCACGTCGGAGCTGGTCGAGTAGTTGCTGATGATGAAGCTGTTGTCCTGGTTGTAGCGCGAGTCAGGGCGCAGCTCCGGCGCGCCCTGGTCGAGGTCGCCGATCTTCAGGTTCTGGCTGTACCACAGCCCACCGGCGAAGGCGACCAGCGCCAGGGTGACAGACACCGGCGCCACCTTGGCACTGGCAAAATTCGATAGCAGGCGCCAGAAGGGGTGCTCGCGGGTCGCGTCCTTCTTGCTGCGCTCGATGGCCTTCTTGCTGATGCCGACATAGGAAATGGCCACTGGCAGCAGGATCAGGTTGGTGAACACGATCACCGCCACACCGATGGAGGCGCCGATGGCCAATTCGCGAATCACCCCGATATCGATGATCAACAGAGTGATGAAGCCCACCGCGTCGGCAAGGATGGCGATCATCCCCGGCAGGAACAGCTGGCGGAAGGTGCGCCGGGCCGCCGTGAGGGCGTTGTCGGCGTCACTCGACTGCAAGGCGATGCCGTTGATCTTCTGCACCCCGTGGGAAATGCCGATGGCGAAGATCAGGAACGGCACCAGCATCGAGTATGGGTCCAGCCCAAAGCCCACCGCATGCATCAGCCCCAGCTGCCAGACCACCGCCACCAGGGTAGTGATGAGCACGGCGATGGTGCTGCGTATGCACCAGGTGAACCAGTACAACAGCACCCAGGTAATGGCCAGGGCGACGCCGAAGAACATCGCCACCATCACCAGGCCATCGATCAGGTCACCGACCTTCTTGGCGAAGCCGACAATGTGGATTTTCACATTGGGGTTCTGCGCCTGGAACTTGTCGCGGATCTTCTCTTCCAGCAGGTGCGAGAACTGCTGGTAGTCCAGCTTCACCTGCTTGCCTGGGTCCTGCGGGTCGGGGTAGCTCTCCAGCAGCGGCACGTCGACGATGCTCGACTTGAAGTTGTTACCCACCAGGCGCCCCACCTGGCCGGACTTGAGCACGTTGTCGCGCAGGGTGTCGAGGCTGTCCTGCGAACCGTTGTAGGTGTTGGGGATCACCTCGCCACCGGAAAAGCCCTCCTCGGTTACCTCGCTCCAGCGCACGCTGGGGCTCCACAGTGACTTCAGCCCGGCACGGTCGACGCCGGGGATGTAGAACACCTCGTCATGGACCTGGCGCAGGGTCTCCATGTAGTCCTTGTCGAAGATGTCGCCATTCACCGCCTCCACCGAAATGCGCACGGTGTTACCCAGGTTGGCAAGGTCGTTGCGGTGCTCCATCATCTGCTCGATGAACGGGTGCTGCAGCGGGATCATCTTCTCGAAACTGGTGGACGGGCGAATCTGCGTCGCCTGCCAGAACAGGAAAATGCTCACCAGCACACACAGGGCGATGACCACGGGGCGGTTGTTGAAGATCAGGCGCTCAAGCAGCGTGGCCTTGTCCTGGTGGTGCGGGTGCATGGTAATGCTCTCCCTGCTGGTCATCGGCTCACCCCTTCGGCACCCTGGGCATCCGCCAGGTGTACGCCGCCCTGCCCCACCAGCAGCAGGCCGCCATTGGCCAGGCCGCTGACGCCAGCCAGGGCGATGCGGTCGGCGCGGTTGTACACGCTGAAGGTCTGGCCGCCATCGGTACTGCGCAGCACACTGCCGCCGTTGCCGACCAGCACCAAGGTGCCATCATCGAGAAGCGTAGCGCTTGCCAGGCCGAATTCGAGGTTGCCGCGCGCGACCTTGAGTTCGATCGGCTGCCAGCTGTCACCAAAATCGGTGGAACGGAACAGGTTGCCGCGCAGGCCGTAGGCCAGCAAGGCGTGCGACTGGGCGGTGCCGATCACACCGAACAGCGAGCCCTCGTAGGGGCCCTGCACCTTGGCCCAGGTCTGGCCGTTGTCGGCGGAGCGGAACATGCCGCCCTGCTCGCCTACGATGAACAGGCCGGCATCCCGCACACGGGCAATACCGTTCAGGTGTAACTGGTCAGGGTTGTCCAGGCGCTCGGCCACGTCCTGCCAGTGCTGCCCGCCGTCGGTGGTTTCCATCAAGGCGCCATAGGCCCCTACGGCAAAGCCGTGCTGCGCATCGAGGAAAGCGACATCGAGCAAGGGTGCTTCACGGGCGAGGTCTTCGAACTGCTTGGTCCAGGTTGCGCCGCCGTCGCTGCTGACGAGGATCTGCGCATCATGGCCGACCGCCCAGCCGCGCTTGTCATCGAGGAAGAACACGGCGGTGAGCAACTGCCGGGTGGGTACGCGAGCCTGGGTCCAGGTATTGCCCTGGTCGTCGGAGAACAGAATGTGGCCGCGATCCCCCACCACCACCAGGCGCTTGCCGGCATGGGTGGCGCCGATCAGCAGGCTTTGGCTGGCCTTGGCAGATTCGGTGGAGTATTCGTCGGCAGCGGCGGCCTGGGCACTGTCGGCCCACACCCCCAATGCCAGTGCCAGCAATGCGCTGGCCGCCAATGGCCAGGCACCACGCCTGGCCGGCGCCCGTAGCTGTTCCCTCATGACTGCCCCCTTGTTGTGTTCTTGTTGGTGGGTCAATGCATTGCAGGTACTGCAAAAAGCCTGATCTAGAGGCCTGCAATAGCTTGAGGGGATCGTAGCGGGGATGTCTGCGCGATTACAACGGGCGGGGTGTTATGTTTTGTTGTCGGCCCAAAAAGCTTCGCGGGTAAACCCGCTCCCACAGGTGCTACACCGTCCATGAAAGCGGTGAAGTACCTGTGGGGGCGGGTTTACCCGCGAAGAGGCCGGCACTGACTACAGAAAACTCAAGCCAGGCTCTTGCTCACCACTTCATACACATCACTGGACAGCTCACCCGAAGCCAGAATCCGCTCCAGCTCGCCCCTCATCAGCGCCTGACGCGCATCGTCATATTTGCGCCAGCGGGTCAGCGGCGCCAGCTGACGCGAGGCGATCTGCGGGTTCAGCGCATTCAGCTCGATCACCAGGTCCGCGAGGAAGCGATAGCCCGAACCATCGGCGGCATGGAAGTTGATCAGGTTCTGCCCGGCAAAGGCCCCAATCAGCGCACGCACCTTGTTCGGGTTTTTCAGGGTGAACGCCGGGTGCTGCATCAACGCCTTGACCCGTGCCAACCCGCCCGGCAGTGTGCTGGCCGCCTGCACGCTGAACCACTGATCCATGACCAGCGGGTTGTCCTTGAAGTGCTCGGCAAAGGCTTCCAGGGCCTTGGCCCGCTCGGCTTCGAACGGCGAGTTGACCAGCACCGCCAAGGCCGTGAGGCGCTCGGTCATGTTGTCGCACTGATCGAATTGTTCCAGGGTCGCTTCCAGCACCTGCGGCTTGCCGCTCTGCATCAGGTACGACAGGGCAATGTTCTGCAGGCTACGGCGGGCGAAGTGCTCGGCAGAGGCCACGTAGGCGGTGCCGCGCGACACTTCACGGTGGGCCTGATAGCGCGCCCACAGGGCGTCGAACAGCTGCTCGGCGATCTGCTGGCGGGCGAACTCGCGGGCTGCGTGGATGGCGTCCACGTCGGCCACCTGGCTGATCTCGGTGAGGTACGCCTCGCCCGGCAACGAAAGCATTTCGGCAACCATGGCCGGGTCCAGCGACGCGTTACCCAGCACGGTGCCCAGGGCCGTGATCAGGCGCTGGTCGAGTTTCAGGGCTTCGCCGCGTTGATGCTGGCCGATCAGCTCCTGCAACACCTGTACCGACAGTTGCTGCCCCGCTTCCCAGCGGTTGAAACCGTCGCTGTCGTGCTGCATCAGGAACATCAGCTGGTCGCGGTTGTAGGGGAAGCTGAGCTTCACCGGTGCGCTGAAGCCGCGCAGCAGCGAGGGCAGCGGCTTGGCCTGGATACCCTCGAAGGTGAAGGTCTGCTCGCCCTCGGTCACCGACAGCACACGGCTGGTACCGCCAGCTGCCGGCTCACCGGCCAGACGCAGCGGCAGGTCATTGCCTTGAGCGTCCAGCAGGCCCAGCTCGACCGGGATCACGAACGGAAGCTTTTCGGCCTTGTCCGGGGTTTGCGGGCAGCTCTGGCGGAAGGTCAGGCTGTAGGTTTGTGCAACTGCGTCATAGCTTTCGCTCACGTCCAGACGCGGGGTACCGGCCTGGCTGTACCAGCGCTTGAACTGGGTGAAGTCCACACCGTTGGCGTCTTCCATGGCCTTGATGAAATCATCGGTGGTCACCGCTTGGCCATCGTGACGCTCGAAATACAGGTCGCTGCCCTTGCGGAAGCCGTCGGCGCCCAGCAGGGTACGGACCATGCGCACCACTTCGGCGCCCTTCTCGTACACCGTCAGGGTGTAGAAGTTGGAAATTTCGATGAAGCTGTCCGGGCGCACCGGGTGGGCCATGGGGCCAGCGTCTTCGGCGAACTGGTGGGTGCGCAGGTAGGCGACGTCTTCGATGCGCTTGACCGTGCGCGAGTTCATGTCGGCGCTGAACTCGGCATCGCGGAACACCGTGAAGCCTTCCTTGAGCGACAGCTGGAACCAGTCACGGCAGGTGACCCGGTTGCCCGACCAGTTGTGGAAGTACTCGTGGGCGACCACGCCTTCGACGCGCTGGTGCGCGGCATCGGTGGCGGTTTCGGCACGGGCCAGCACACAGCTGGAGTTGAAGATGTTCAGGCCCTTGTTTTCCATGGCGCCCATGTTGAAGTCGTTGACCGCGACGATCATGAAGATGTCCAGGTCATACTCACGGCCGTAGACTTCTTCGTCCCAACGCATGGACTTCTTCAGGCTGACCATGGCGTGGTCGCACTTGTCGAGGTTTTCGGGTTCGACATAGATGCGCAGCATCACATCACGGCCAGACTGACGCGTAAACGTGTCCTCGACGCACCACAGGTCCCCGGCCACCAGCGCGAACAGGTAAGCCGGTTTCTTGAACGGGTCTTCCCAGGTTGCCCAGTGGCGGCCATCCTCGGCCGGGCCGCTGCCCGTCGGGTTTCCGTTCGACAGCAATACCGGGTAACGATGCTGCTCGGCGATCACCGTGGTGGTGAAAGTGCTCATCACGTCCGGGCGGTCGAGGTAGTAGGTGATCTTGCGGAAGCCCTCGGCCTCGCACTGGGTGCAGAACATCTTGCCGGACTTGTACAGGCCTTCCAGCGCAGTGTTGCGCTCAGGGTGGATCTTCACGCTGGTGTCGAGGGTGAAGCGTTCGGCCTTGGGATGGACGGTCAGGCTGTCGGCATCGACCTGGTAGTCGCCCGACTGCAGTTCCTGGTCGTCCAGCGAGGCACGCAGCAGTTCCAGCTGCTGGCCGTCTAGCACCAAAGGCGGCAGGCCGGCACCGCGTGCCGGGTTGCGGCGCATGACCAGTTGCGCGTGGACCAGGGTGTGGTCCTCGAACAGCTCGAAAGTCAGGTGCGTCTCGTCGATCAGGTACTCGGGCGCCTGGTAATCCTTCAGGTAGATCACTTGCGGTTGTTCGGTACGCATGTGCAGGTCCTTTTTACTGGAGCACGGCCAACTGGTAGGCCGTGTACTTGCGAATATTGATCACCCCGGTGTCAAAGATCAGATACTGGCCCTTGATGCCCAGCAGCGTGCCTTCGGCCACCGGGTCCTTGTCGAGGTTGAAGCTGACGATCTTTTTCGGGTAGGCCTCGACCGGGTAGTTCATCTGCACTACTTCGGCGTCGGGCAGCGGCTGAATCGCCTGCAGGCCAAAGCGCCCGTGCAGCTCGCGCAAGCCGTCGGCGCAGGCGTCGAAGATCTGCTCACGAATGGCGGGCAGGTCGAGCACCTCGGCATCGCCTTTGAGCAGCGTGCGCCAGTTGGTGCGGTCTGGCACCTGGCTGCGCAGTACATCTTCCACCAGGCCTGATTGCTGACGGGTGGCCACACGCATGATCGGCAGGGCCTGGCTGGCGCCCTGGTCGAGCCAGCGAGTGGGCAGCTGGGTGGCGCGGGTGATGCCGACCTTGATCCCCGACGAGTTGGCCAGGTAGACCACGTGGTCGGTCATGCAGAATTGTTCGCCCCACGACGGTTCGCGGCAGGTGCCGGCATCGTAGTGGCATTTTTCCGGGGCCATGATGCACAGGTCACACTGGGCCAGCTTGGTCATGCACGGGTAGCAGTAACCCTGGCTGAAACTGGTCTTGGTGCGCTTGCCGCAATGGCTGCAGTGAATGGCGCCGAGGTATTCCAGGCGCAGGCGCTGGCCGATCAGCGGGTTGACTGGCACCTGCGTGTCATCCAGCCGGAAGCTGTATTGCACCACGGGTGCCTGCAGGCTTACTGCCATCTTGCTCAACGAGCCACGAGCGAGTTCGATCAATGTACCGAGTCCGACTTGAACAGAATGTTGGCGATCGGCGCAGACTTCGATGCGCATTCCTGCGGGCCCATGTAACCGGTGCGCTGCTCTTCGGGCAGGTTTTTCATCTCCCAGGCGATGACCGCCTGCAGCGACAGCTCTTTCTGCTCGGCCGTGAGCTTGCGGCCATCCGACCATTTGCCGATTTCCACGGCCAGTTTCAGGCTTTCGTAGATTTCCGGGGTGATGTTTTCAATCATTTGCGCGAAAGTGGACATAGTGTCTCCTGATTCAAGCCGACAGTTTACGCCGGGCCAGCGCCCCACCCAAGAGCCCGGTCAGGCATCCGATGAGCAACCCACCAACATGGGCAGCGTTGGCGATCTGGCCAAGGCCCAGGGTGCCGACCACGCCGGTCAGGCACACCACCAGCCAGACCAGCATCATCACCAGTACGCCCTTGGGCAGGTTGAAGTGACGGTTGGGCGCCAGCCACTGGTACAGCCAGATATGCCCGAGCAAGCCGTACAGCACGCCGGACAGGCCGCCGAACAGGCTCGGCCCGCTGGTGTAGTGCTGGGCCAGGTTGGACACCAGGCTGAACAGCAAGGTCAGGCCCAGCAGCATCCACGGGCCCTGGCGCAACTCGATGCGCTTGCCCAGCTCCCAGTACCACAGGCTGTTCATGGCCAGGTGCAGCACGCCAAAGTGCAGCAGCATGGGTGATACCAGGCGCCACCACTGGCCTTGGTCCAGGACTTGCGCCAGCGAGCTGAAGTACAGGTAGTCGCCCTGGACGCGGAAGTCGAGGAAGGTAAACCAACTGATGGTGGTGAAATTGTCGCCCAGGCTGGTGAGGCCGGCGACGATGAAGCACAGCAGCAGCGTGAGGGTGGTGATCTTGCAGGCTTTGGCCTGCTGCACCAGGGAGGGTTGTGTGGGGCCGTTCGCAGGCCCCGCTCCCACAGGTTGCTCCACCGCCTGGAGGTCGGCGTTGCCGTCGGGGTAGCGCTGGTAGAGTTGCAGCACGTCTTCGGCAAGGGTGTCGGGGGCCCAGAGCACTTGGACATCGCCCTCCTCGCTGACCCGGTGCGGCACCTGCAGACGTTGCAGCAGGTGGACGAAGCCGCTGAGGTCAACCGACAGCGGCAGGCGCATCACTTCGATAATATTCATTGGTTGGCCTGTGGGCGGTCGACGTCGACCCAGACGAACTTGTGCGGGTCAATGCGGGTTTCATCATCCAGCCGGTAGGCGGCCAGTTTGCCGTAGAGCACGGCACTGTAGTCCAGGCAGGCCAGGTTGGCGCGGATCGGCGCTGGGCGGCCGCTGCGCCAGTAATGGCCCACGAACAGCAAGGGCTCGTCTTCGGCATAGCGCAGCAAAGCGTTCTTCTGGCTGTGGCTGAGCGGGGTACTGGCTACCTCCTCGGGCAAGGCATCGGGCTGGAACACGATGTCGCCATAGGTTTGCGGGTCTTCTTCCCAGAACTTGGTGCGGAAGAACGCGCGGGTCAGGCCGTCGCCGCCGGTCAGCGTCAGGCCGTCCGGCAGGCGCATGTCGGTGCCACGCAACAGGCGGTTGCACACCGTGTCGGCAAAACTGCCACTGACTGCCGAGGCCTGGATGAAGTGTTCATCGATGCGCCCGTCGGGGTATTGCTGGCGCAGCGGCTCGATCAACCGCGGGTCCCAGCAGGCGTGCACCAGGCGGAAGCGCCCGGCATCGATGAACAGCGGCAGCTGGTAGAACCAGTTGACGAAATCGTGCCAGTCGCCGGGGTGGTGGGCGAACTGGGTGAGGGTTTCGTCAATCAGCCGGGCGTGGCGTGGCGTGTGCTCGCGCACATAGGCCTTGCCGCTGCCGGGCAGTGCCGGGGTGACCCAGCCCAGGGCGTTATATTCGTGGTTGCCCATGATGCAGAACGCCTGGCCGGCCTCGACCATATCATGGACGATGTGCAGCGCCTCGCGAATGCGTGGCCCGCGGTCGACGATATCGCCCAGAAACAGCGCGAGGCGCCGCGGGTGGCGCCACACGCCGGCCACACGCTTGTAACCGAGGGCGTCGAGCAGGCGTTCAAGGGTCAGTGCACAGCCGTGTACGTCACCGATGATGTCGAAACTTCGCGCCGGATCGAGCATCAGTCGTCCCTGCTCCCCAGGCGGCTGCCCCAACCGAGCTTGGTGCGGCAGACCTCGTAGTAATTGTGGTCCAGCGGGTGAATCAGGCGCAGCTTCTGCGGCTTCTTGCTCACCGTGATGGTGTCGCCGGGGGCGCAGGTGAAGTGGTTCTGGCCGTCACAGGACACTTGCGGGTAGATCTGCAGGTCCTTGGACACCACGATCTTCAGCTCGCTGTTGCCGTCGACCACGATCGGCCGGCCCGACAAGGTGTGCGGGTACATCGGCACGATGACGATGGCGTCGAGCTTGGGGTGCATGATCGGGCCGCCGGCCGACAGCGCGTAGGCAGTGGAACCGGTGGGCGTGGCGACGATCAGGCCGTCGGCCTTCTGGCTGCAGACGAACTGGCCGTCGATGTAGATTTCGAACTCGATCATGCGCGTGGACTTGCCTGGGTGCAGCACCACGTCGTTCAGCGCATCACCCTGGCCAATGGCCTCGTGATGGCGACGCACCTCGGCCTGCAGCAGGAAGCGGTTTTCCACCAGGTAGTGGCCGTCGAGCACTTCGGCAACTTTCTCTTCCAGCTCGTCAGGGCGGATGTCGGTGAGGAAGCCCAAATTGCCACGGTTGATGCCCAACACCGGAATGTTGTGCCGGGCCAGGGCGCGGGCGGCGCCCAACAGGCTGCCGTCGCCGCCGACCACGATGACCAGGTCGCAGACCTCGCCCAGCAGCTTGCGGGTAGAGGTTTGCAGGCCATGGCCGGGTAGCACTTCGGCAATGGTGTCCTCGAGGATCACATGCAAGTGGCGATCGAGGAGGAATTTTTTCAGTCGGCGAATGGTGTCGAGCACCTGCGAGCTGCCAAGGCGGCCGATGATACCGATATTGCGAAATTGCTCCATGGGGCTCCTGCGGGGCTCTGCGACGGGTGACGATGGCCCGATTATGGGCGAAACCACCGGGTAGCGGCAAACCGGCTATGCTCGCAGGATGATGCCATTCGCCCTGCTCATCGACCTGCCCCGGCAGCTACGCCGCCCCGCCGTGCGCGACCTGGCCTGGGCGCTGCTGTCGCCGCCCCTGCTCAGCACCCCGCCCTGTCCCCAGCGCCACCCGCTGACGGGCAGCCTCTGGGCGCAGCAGCCGCAGCGTCTCGAGGGCTGGTTGCGAGCGCTGGATGCCGACGATCGCCCGCTGCAAGCGTGGCTGGCAAAGCTCGGCAGCCGGCGGCTGGGGCTTTACTACGAACGGCTGTGGCAATTTGCCCTGGGCCAGGCACCCGGCATCGAGCTGCTGGCGGCCAACCTGGCAATCCGTGACGGTGGGCACACCCTGGGCGAGCTGGACGTGGTGCTGCGCGACCGCGACGGTGTGCACCACCTGGAACTGGCGATCAAGTTGTACCTGGGGCCGCAAGACGCCGGGCACGACCCGCATGCCTGGCTGGGACCTGGGTGCCATGACCGGCTGGGGAGCAAACTTGCGCACCTGACGGGGCACCAGTTGCCCATGTCGAACGGCGCGCACAGCCGCGAGCTGTTGGCGCGGTTGGGGGTTGAGCAGGTGCAGGCACACGTGTGGCTGGGTGGCTACCTGTTCTATCCATGGCCTGGCCATGCCGAGCCACCCGCGGGCGCCAACCCGCAGCACTTGCACGGGCGCTGGGTGCGCCGGCGGGACTGGGTCATGGCAGAGGGTGAACATTGGCAGCCCTTGCAGCGGCATGCCTGGCTGGCACCTGCGCGGGTCGAGGCAGGTGAAGGCTGGACGGTGGAGCAGTTTGCGGCCTGGTTGCATGTGCTGGAGCGGCAGGCGCCGGCGCAGTTGCTGGTGAGGTTGGAGGCTGATGCCGAGGGTGCCTGGCAGGAGGTGGAGCGGGTGTTTCTGGTGGCTGATGACTGGCCGCACGTGCCCGGTGCCTGATGTTACCTGTACCGGGCCTATCGCCGGCAAGCCAGCTCCCACTGCACAGCCCAGGCTCAGCATCGTCCCTGTGGGAGCTGGCTTGCCGGCGATAGGGCCGGTGCTGGCAACACAATTTTCACAGACCTAGCGCAAAGATTTATTTCTGGTAACCACTACAGTGGTACCTGAGCGCCAGCAAGAGCGCCATTTTGACCTGATGACGAGGACCGATCATGGTTTCATCCAACCCCGCGACCCATTACGCACGCGTGTCCATCGCCCTGCATTGGCTGATGCTGGTGCTGCTGGCCGCTGTTTATGCGCTCATCGAACTGCGTGGCCTGTTCCCCAAGGACAGCGCCGAACGCAATCTGATGAAAGACCTGCACTTCATGCTCGGGCTGAGCGTGTTCGTGCTGGTCTGGCTGCGCCTGGCCATGCGCCTGAGCCGCCCTACCCCGCCCATCGTGCCCAAGCCGCCGGCCTGGCAGACCGGGCTTGCGCACCTGATGCACCTGGCGCTGTACCTGCTGATGATCGGCATGCCACTGGCCGGCTGGCTGATCCTCAGCGCCGCCGACAAACCTGTGCCGTTCTTCGGCCTGGAGCTGCCACACCTGATTGGCCCGGACCCGGACCAGGCCAAGTTCATCAAAGGCTGGCATGAACGCGTGGGCAGTTGGGGCTACTGGTTGATCGGCCTGCACGCCCTGGCCGGGCTGTATCACCACTACGTGCAGCGCGACAACACGCTGCTGCGCATGCTGCCCTTCAAGTAACCGCGCCGGCCCTGCAGGCCACCGGTATGCACAACGATCAGGCGAGTGCCGGGCGCAAACAGCCCGGCCTCGACCTGATCACGCAGGGCCAGCAGGGCCTTGCCGGTGTACAGGGTCTCGAGCGGTACACCACTGTGCTGCTCGCACCCGGCAATGAAGGCCAGCAGCTCATCGTCGAATTTGCCAAAACCGCCACGGCACGCATCGTGTAGCTGGTAGCCGTGTGTACCGGCCAATGCTGCCACCGTCTCCGGCACGCCATGATCCCTGGGCACGGCCAATGCGCCATGTACGACATGCGCACCCGCCTCGGCCAGCACCAGGCCGGCCAGGGTAGTACCGGTTCCAGCAGCCAGCCACCAGGCATCGTAGCCCGACCAGCCCAATGCCGTGAGCTGCGAACGCGCCTGCTGCATGATCAGCGCACAGCCCTGTGCACCAGCCGGGCCGCCGCCGCCTTCGGGGATGCAATGCCAGCCTGGGTAGCGTGACTGCCAGGGGCCCCAGAATCCGGTTTCGTTGCGCGCGCGGTAGCCGCCGTAGCCGAGCCAGTGCAGCTCCATGCCCAACGCCTGAAGGTCACGCACCGTAGGTGTTTCCTGAACGTGGCCCCGCAGCAGGCCGGCGGTGGCGAAGCCGAAGCGCTTGCCGGCGGCGGCCAGGGCGTGCAAGTGGTTGGAGTGATTGCCGCCAAGGCTGATCAGGCCCGGGGCTTTGCTGACGCTGGCTTGTTGCAGGTGATGGCGAAGCTTGAACCACTTGTTGCCGCTGACCAGTGGGTCGATCAGGTCCAGCCGCAGGATGGCGGCCTCGACATTGGCAGTTGCCAGCCAAGGCAGGTTCAGGGGTTGCAGGAGCGCTTGAGGGAGGTCGAAAAGCATCGTGCGAGTTTACCAGCGAAATCCTGGGGCCGCTGTGCGGCCGTTCGCGGGCAAGCCCGCGAAGGGCTGCAAAGCAGCCCCAGCAATCTCAGAGTTCCGCCGCCAACCTCGAACCTTGGTTGATCGCCCGTTTGGCATCCAGCTCGGCCGCCACATCAGCCCCGCCAATCAGGTGCACGGACTGCCCCGCCGCCACCAGGCCGTCCTGCAATTCGCGTAGCGGATCCTGGCCAGCGCAGATCACCACGTTATCCACCGGCAGCACCTGCGGCTCGCCGTCGGCCACACGAATGTGCAAACCGGCATCGTCGATACCCAGGTACTCGACACTGTTAAGCATCTGTACCCGCTTGTTCTTCAACCCGGTGCGGTGAATCCAGCCCGTCGTCTTGCCCAGGCCATCACCCACCTTGGACTTCTTGCGCTGCAACAGGTACACCTGCCGCGCCGGCGCATGCGGCTCGGCCTTGATCCCGGCCACACCGCCACGTGCCTCAAGACGGGTATCGATGCCCCACTCCTGCCAGAACGCCTCACGGTCCTGGCTGGTGGCCACGCCTTGGTGCACGAGGTATTCGGAGACATCGAAGCCGATACCACCCGCACCAATGACCGCGACCGCCTTGCCTACCGGCTTGCGTTCAAGCAGCACGTCCAGGTAGCTGAGCACCTTGGCATGCTCAACACCGGGAATGGCCGGGGTACGCGGTGCGATGCCAGTGGCCAGGATGATTTCGTCGTAGCCGCCGCTCACCAGCGCCTGCACGTCGACACGGGTATTCAGGCGCAGGTCCACGCCCGTGCTCTTCACCTTGTTGCGAAAGTAGCGCAGGGTTTCAAAGAATTCTTCCTTGCCCGGCACCCGCTTGGCCACGTTGAACTGCCCCCCGATTTCGCTTGCGCCGTCAAACAGGGTCACCGCGTGGCCCCGCTCGGCCGCCACGGTGGCCGCAGCCAGGCCAGCCGGGCCGGCGCCGACCACGGCAATGCGCTTCACTGCCCGCACGGGCAGGTAGTTGAGCTCGGTTTCGTGGCAGGCACGCGGGTTGACCAGGCAACTGGTCAGCTTGCCGCCGAAGGTGTGGTCCAGGCAGGCCTGATTACAGCCGATGCAGGTGTTGATCTCATCGGCACGGCCAGCCGCTGCCTTGTTGACGAATTCCGGGTCGGCCAGGAACGGCCTGGCCATTGAAACCATATCCGCATCGCCTTCGGCCAATACAGCTTCGGCCACTTCCGGCGTATTGATACGGTTGGTGGTGATCAACGGAATATTCACTACCCCACGCAGCTTGGCCGTGACCTTGCTGAATGCCGCACGCGGCACCTTGGTGGCGATAGTGGGGATACGCGCTTCGTGCCAGCCGATGCCGGTGTTGATCAAGGTCGCGCCAGCCTGCTCGATGGCTTTGGCCAGCAGCTCGATCTCGTCCCAAGTGCTGCCACCCTCAACAAGGTCGAGCATCGACAGGCGGAAGATGATGATGAAATTCGGCCCTACCGCGCCGCGTACCCGGCTGACGATTTCCACCGCCAGGCGCATGCGGTTTTCATAGCTGCCGCCCCAGCGATCGGTGCGGTGGTTGGTGTGGGCGGCGAGGAACTGGTTGATGAAGTAGCCTTCCGAACCCATGATCTCGACGCCGTCGTAACCCGCGCGCTGGGCCAGTGCCGCGCAATTGACGAAGTCGGCAATCTGTTTCTCGATGCCCTCCTCGTCCAGCGCCTTGGGCGTGAACGGATTGATCGGCGCCTGGATCGCGCTAGGTGCCACCTGCCGAGGGCTGTAAGCGTAACGCCCGGCATGCAGGATCTGCAGGCACACCTTGCCACCCGCCGCGTGCACGGCTTCGGTGACGATGCGGTGCTTGTCGGCCTCTTCTTCGGTACTGAGCTTGGCCGCGCCGGAATACACCCCGCCTTCATCGTTGGGCGCAATGCCCCCGGTGACCATCAGGCCGACGCCCCCACGGGCGCGCTCGGCAAAGTACGCAGCCATGCGCTCGAAACCACCAGGGCGCTCTTCGAGGCCGGTGTGCATAGAGCCCATCAGGGTGCGGTTGCGCAAGATAGTAAAGCCCAGGTCCAGCGGGGCGAGCAGGTGCGGGTAGCGGTCGGCAGCCATGGAAAAGTCCCCTGGTGGCGTGATCACGGTATGCGGGCACCTCACTGGTCGGCGGGGCCCGTCGTTTGTCTGTCAGCGAGATTAAACAGCCGTTTGAATGGGCTCAATGATCGAAAATGACAAGTTATTGATCCTGACGTACAGCCGGACTACCCTAGGGAACCCTCGGTTCTCAAGGCCTCGTCCTGTTCCATGCGAAAACTCCTGGCAAGCGCGCTGGCGCTGGTGATGATCGCCTCCCTGTGCGGCTACGGCTTCTGGACCCAGCAGCGCCCAGAAGGCCACTACCTGTCCGACCTGCGCATCGAGCTGGCCCTCAACCATGGCGTGCCGGGCGAGCACGGTAATCTGCTGGGCGTCGAGCCGCTGCTGTACCCGGGCGACTACCAGAACCTGCAACGCCTGCACCGCAAGCTCGCGGCTTATCTGGAGCAAGCCCGCGCGCAAGGGCTGGTGAGCCCGCGCACGGTGGTGGTGCTGCCGGAGCACATCGGCACCTGGCTGTGGGCGCGTGGGGAAAAGAATGAGCTTTATCAAGTCACGCACAGCCGCGAGGCCTTGCAGTGGCTGGAGCTGAGCAACCCGCTGCGCTACGGCCTGGCAATACTCGGCGCAGACGGCGACGACTGGCGCGCTGACGCGCATTTGCGCATGAAGGCCGAGCAAATGGCCGCAGACTATCAGCAGTTGTTCGGCGGGTTGGCCAAGGAGTTCGGCGTCACCCTGGTGGCCGGCTCCATCGTGCTGCCCGCACCCTATGTCAAACAAGGCGTGCTGCATGCCGGCAGTGGCCCGCTGTTCAACAGCAGCCTGGTGTTTGCCGCAGATGGCTCGCTGCTGGGCCAGCCACAGCGCCAACAGTTCCCCGACAGTGAAATCCGCCGCTACGTCCATGATGGCCGCCAGCAACCGCTGCAAGTGGTGCAAACCCCGGCCGGCCGCTTGGGTGTCCTGGTGGGCAGTGACAGCTGGTATCCGCAAAACCATGAGCAACTGGCACAACAAGCGGTACAGCTGATCGCCAACCCGGTGTTCCTCAGCGGCAAGGGTAGCTGGGAAGCGTCATGGCGCGGCAATCGCCACCAGGACGCCAGCGCAGGGCTGGCCCTGCAACGGGGCGAGGTCAGCGAACAGACTGCCTGGCAACGCCTGACCGAGGCAGCCGGGGCCAGCGTCAGCAGCATGAGCGTGTTCATGCGCGGGCAGTTCTGGGAGCAGGCCAGCGACGGCCAGGGCTTTGCCCGACAGTCGGGTGAGTTGCTGACGGGTCCCCCCAGCCCTGGCGCCCGCCTGCTGAATCTGTGGCTGTAGGCTCATGACCCGCCCCCGCGTACGCCTGGGCGACCTTTCGGTAGGCTTTGTCCAGCCGCTGACAGAGGCCCTGCGCGAACTGGGGCACGACCCCGAGCCCCTGCTGCGCCGTTATGGTCTGGGTGCGCCCCGCCTTGCCGAGGCCGGCGCGCGCTTGTCGATCCCCCGTTACATGCACCTGGGCCACGCAGCCATCGAGCTGAGCGGCGAGGCCGCACTGGGCCTGCACATGGGCCGCCTGAGCCGCCTTGCGCATGCCGGCCTGGCCGGGGTCACCGCCGCCCAGGCACCGACACTGGGCGACGCGGCGCGCACCCTGCTGCGCTTCGAGCCACTGTATGGGGCCAACTACCGTGGCCACTCCAGCTTTGAGGAAGACGCCCAAGGCGCCTGGTTGCGTTTCTACTCCATCAGCCCTTACAACGCCTACAACCGCTTCGTGGTCGACTCACTGCTTGCCGGCTGGCTGGCGCAACTTGCCGACCTGGCCGGCACACAGGTGCAGGCCGAGCGCCTGGACATCGAGTTTGCCGCCCCTGCCTACGCCAAGTGTTATCAGGCGCTGTGCAACACACCTGTACAATTCGCGGCCGAGGGCAACCAGCTGCGGCTAAGCCGCGCAACCCTGCAACTGGCCAACCCAAGGCATTGCCCGAGCACCTGGCAGCACCTGCTGCAACTGTGTGAGGCAGAGCTGCTGCAACGCACACGGGTGCGCAGCCTGGGTGAACGCATTACCCACTTGCTGGGCCCGCTGCTCAATGGCGGCCGTGAACCGGACCTGGAAGAAGTGGCGCTGCACTTACAGCTACCGACCTGGACGTTGCGCCGCAAACTCGCCGAAGAAGGCACGCGCTTTCGCGACCTGCTCAACGAAACGCGGCGCGACCTGGCCGAGACCTATATCCGTGACACGGAGCTGGCCTTCGGCGAGATTGCCTATCTGTTGGGGTTTGCTTCGGCCGAGGCCTTCCAGCGCGCATTCAAGCGCTGGACGGGCCTAACGCCGGGGGAGTTCCGCCGCAACCAGCGGCGGGCGGGCTAAAGCTCGGTAGCGTCTTCAGCCGGTTCCGGGGTGTCCAGTTCGTAAGCCTGGGTTTCGAGTAGTTCTTCCTGGTAATCATCCATCGCCCTGCGTCCTCTTTACTCATATTGTCTTCGTAGGTATCGCCTTCAGCCTAAGCAGGTGGGATGAAGGGATGATGACAAGCTTATGAGTGGTAAACGTAGCAGGGGTTCAGGAAGTTATCGCGGGTGTCTGTAACAGGCAAACAGTCAAAGGGAGGGTGACGCGGCCTCGGCAGGCTGGGATTGCTGCTGCACCTGAATAGGCGCAGCTTCGGCCGGCGGCGCCACCGGCTGCGAGCCCTGGCTGTCATCCACCACCGGTGCCGCTGCCGCTTCACTGGCCGGGGCAACGGCCGGCGCAGGTGCATCTTGCGCCTCCGGTGCCGCTTCCGGAGCCGGCGCAGGCGCCACCGGGTTCGCCGCTGCCTGCTCAGGTAACCCCAGTTCTACCGCTGGCTTCGGAACCTTGGGCGCCTCGACCTTGGCTTCTTCAACCTTCTTAGGCTTGGGCTTGGGCAGGTAGCTCTCTACCAAGGCGAAATAACGGTCATAGAACTGCGCTGCCGTCACCGTTTCGCTGGCCACCTTGACCATCGAGTCGTCGCTGGAGCCGATCGGCATCGATACCGAACCCAGTACCCCCACGCCCAGGCTGGCGGAGGTGTTGGATTTTTTCAGCGCGTAACGGTCCTGCAGGGCGTTGGCGAACATGGTCGAGCGCTGTTCGTCGCTCACATCCGGCGCACAGGTCACGTTGAAGCTGATCTGCAGGTGATTCTCGCTGTTCTGCTGGAAGCTCTTGTTGCCCACCACCTGGTTGGCACCGCTGTTGGTAATGATGTAGCCCTGGCTGAGCAAGGCACGCCGGGCGGCCTCGCAAGTGCCGGCATCGCTCACCGGAAAGCTGCGCGAGAAGGTACCCGAGTCATCGAAGTTCTCGTGCTCGTACACGGCAGTCTTTTTCGAGGAACAACCGGCCACCCCCGCCAGCACCAGGGCCAGCCCGAGCGCACCAAAGACGGAAGATCTGGTCATTGCGAATTCCGGGTAAGTCGAGAAGGTGCCTATTGTGCAACACAGCAGGCAGGCACAGGAACCACTGGTCGGTGAAGAGTCTGTCAGGTTGGTGTAAAAATGGGTAAAGACAGGTTTTCAGCCGCAGAAACAAAAAAAGCGACCCTAAGGTCGCTCTTTTTGTGCTTCAAGGCGTTCAAAGGGGCCTTGAGGCAAAGATGGCGCAGCGGACGGGACTCGAACCCGCGACCCCCGGCGTGACAGGCCGGTATTCTAACCGACTGAACTACCGCTGCGTATCATTCAGGCTTTCACCCGATTGAAACCTGGGTCTACCCTTCCGGCGCCAAGGCCTCAGGGCAGGCACAAAAAAAGCGATAACATGATCGCTTCTCTTGTGTTTGCTTCAAGGTGTTCTAGGGACCTTGAAGCGAAGATGGCGCAGCGGACGGGACTCGAACCCGCGACCCCCGGCGTGACAGGCCGGTATTCTAACCGACTGAACTACCGCTGCGTATCGTTCAGGCTTGCACCTGATTGAAACTGGGATCAGCCAAAGACAATTTGCCTTGTGGCTTCAGACCGGTGCAAAGCACCCATCTGTTACTGAAAAATGGCGCAGCGGACGGGACTCGAACCCGCGACCCCCGGCGTGACAGGCCGGTATTCTAACCGACTGAACTACCGCTGCGCAGTGCGTTCCTCTCTGGCCATGGGCTTCTTGCGAAACCTTGCACCAGGAACTTCTCAGGAAGTGGTGGGTGATGACGGGATCGAACCGCCGACCCTCTGCTTGTAAGGCAGATGCTCTCCCGGCTGAGCTAATCACCCTCGCGATGTTGCTTGTTGCGTTTGCTTCGCTGAGGCCGCGAAATTTACGCAGATGGCGAAGCTAAGTCAATAGCCCCATTGAATATTTTTCAAAAAGGGCAAAATAGTGCGCTTGCCTGTACGGGCCCCTTCGCGGGTAAACCCGCTCCCACAGGTACGGCACAGGTCTTTAGCACTGCGCTGTACCTGTGGGAGCGGGTTCACCCGCGAAGAGGCCCGTAAATGATAAGCAGAATGTTCAGGTGTAGATCATCTTGCGGGTCATGCCGCCGTCGACCACAAACTCCTGGCCAGTGACAAACGCCGCCTGGCGCGACAACAGCCAGGCAACCATGGCCGCCACATCTTCCACGGTGCCCACCCTACCCGTCGGGTGCTGGGCATGATCGGCGTCGGTCAACGGCTCGGCGCGGCGCTGCGACGGGTCACGGGCATCGATCCAGCCCGGGCTTACCGCATTGACACGAATCTCCGGGCCCAGGCTCATGGCCAGGGCATGGGTCAAGGCCACCAGGCCGCCCTTGCTCGCCGCGTAGGCCTCCGTATCGGGCTCGGACTGCCGCGCCCGGGTGGAGGTAAGGTTGACGATCGCCCCGTTGTGCGCACGCAGGTACGGCGCACAATGCTTGGCCAGCAGCATCGGGCCATTGAGGTTGACCGCCAGCACCCGGTTCCATTGCGCCAGGCTCAGGCTTTCCAGCGTCTGGTTGTGCGGATTGGCGATGGCCGCATTGCACACCAGCGCGTCCAGCCGACCAAACTGCCCGAGCACTTCAGACACCCCGGCACTGACCTGGGCCTCGTCGGCAACGTCCATGGTAATGAACCAGGCGTTGTCGCCCAAGGCCTTGGCCACTTTGCTGCCACGCTGCCGGTCGAGGTCGCTCAGCACCACCTGCCAGCCTTCACAGACCAGCCAAGCGGCAATGCCCAGGCCGATGCCGCGCGCGGCACCGGTGACCAAGGCTACCCGGCCATTGTGGCCCGGGGTACTGCCGCGGATTTCGATCACAGTGCGGCCAGCCCGCGTGCAAGGTCGGCCTGCAGGTCGGCCACATCTTCCAGGCCCACGGCAACGCGGATCAGGCTGTCGCGGATACCGGCGGCTTCACGCTCCTGCGCCGACAAGCGGCCGTGGGAGGTGGTGGCAGGGTGAGCGATGGTGGTCTTGCTGTCACCCAGGTTGGTGGTGATGGAAATCACCCGGGTCGCGTCGATAAAGCGCCAGGCGCCCTCTTTGCCGCCCTTGACCTCGAAGCTGACCACCGCACCAAAGCCACTCATCTGGCGCTTGGCCAGCTCGTGCTGCGGATGGCTGGGCAGGCCGGCGTAGTGCACCTTCTCCACGCCATCCTGCTGCTCCAGCCATTCGGCCAGGGCCTGGGCGCTTTCGCAGTGCGCACGCATGCGCAGGCGCAAGGTTTCCAGGCCCTTGGTGAAGATCCAGGCATTGAACGGGCTGAGCGTTGGGCCTGCGGTGCGCAGGAAGCCCACCACTTCTTTCATCTGTTCGGCACGGCCGGCAACCACGCCACCCATGCAGCGGCCCTGGCCGTCGATGAACTTGGTGGCCGAGTGGAACACGATGTCGGCACCCAGCTTCAGCGGCTGCTGCAAGGCAGGGGTGCTGAAGCAGTTGTCCACCACCAGCATGGCACCGCGGGCATGGGCGATTTCACTGAGCGCGGTGATATCGACCAGCTCGGCCAGCGGGTTGGACGGCGACTCGACGATCAGTAGCTTGGTATTGGCCTTGATGGCCTTTTCCCAGCCACCGAGGTCGACCAGCGGCACGTAGTCCACCTGCACACCAAAGCGCTTGAAGTACTTCTCGAACAGGCTGATGGTCGAGCCGAATACGCTCTGCGATACCAGCACGTGGTCACCGGCACTGCACAGCGACATTACCACGGCCAGGATCGCCGCCATGCCGGTGGAAGTGCCCACGGCCTGCTCGGCGCCTTCCATGGCCGCCAGGCGCTCCTCAAAGGCGCGCACCGACGGGTTTGTGTAACGCGAATAGACGTTGCCCGGTGTTTCACCGGCAAAGCGCGCGGCCGCATCGGCGGCCGTGCGGAACACGTAGCTGGAGGTCAGGAACAGCGCTTCGCTGTGCTCGCCCTCAGGTGTACGGTGTTGACCGGCGCGCACCGCCAGGGTGTCGAAACCGACACCCTCGAGGTCGCTGTCCAGTCGCCCGGCATCCCATTGATCCGTCATGCCGTCGCTCCCTGAATCAGTTGTTGTAGAGGTCGATGATCGCGCTGACGGCCTGGTTCTTGACCTTGGCCAGGTCATTACGGGCCTGCTCGATACGCTCGAGGTAGGCATCGTCGATATCGCCGGTGACGTACTCACCGTTGAACACCGCGCAATCGAAGTGATCGATCTTGATCTTGCCGCCACCGACCGAGTCAATCAGGTCTGGCAAGTCCTGATAGATCAGCCAATCGGCACCAATCAACTCGGCCACTTGTTCGGTGGTACGGTTGTGGGCGATCAGTTCGTGAACACTCGGCATGTCGATGCCGTAGACGTTGGGGTAGCGCACCGCAGGGGCTGCGGAACAGAAGTAGACATTCTTGGCACCGGCTTCACGGGCCATCTGGATGATCTGCTTGCAGGTGGTGCCGCGCACGATCGAGTCGTCCACCAGCATCACGTTCTTGCCGCGGAATTCCAGTTCGATGGCGTTGAGCTTCTGGCGTACCGATTTCTTGCGCGCGGCCTGGCCGGGCATGATGAAGGTACGGCCGATGTAGCGGTTCTTGACGAAGCCTTCGCGGAACTTGACGCCCAGCCGGTTGGCCAGTTCCAGCGCAGCAGTGCGGCTGGTGTCCGGGATCGGGATGACCACGTCGATATCATGCTCTGGGCGCTCGCGCATGATCTTGTCGGCAAGCTTCTCCCCCATGCGCAGACGGGCCTTGTACACCGAAATACCGTCGATGATCGAGTCTGGGCGGGCCAGGTAGACGTGCTCGAAAATGCACGGCTGCAGTTTTGGCGATTCGGCGCACTGCTTGGTGAACAGCTGGCCTTCTTCGGTGATATACACCGCTTCGCCCGGCGCCAGGTCGCGGATCAGGGTAAAGCCGAGCACGTCCAGAGCCACGCTTTCCGAGGCGATCATGTATTCCACGCCTTCGTCGGTGTGACGCTGGCCGAACACTACCGGGCGGATACCGTGGGGATCGCGGAAACCGACGATGCCGTAGCCAGTGACCATCGCCACCACGGCGTAACCGCCGACGCAGCGGCTGTGCACGTGGGAAACAGCGGCGAACACGTCCTCTTCGGTCGGTTGCAGCTTGCCACGCACCGCCAGCTCATGGGCGAACACGTTCAGCAGCACTTCCGAGTCGGAGTTGGTGTTGACGTGGCGCAGGTCGGACTCGTAAATCTCTTTGGCCAACTGCTCGACGTTGGTCAGGTTGCCGTTGTGGGCCAGGGTGATGCCATACGGCGAGTTGACGTAGAACGGCTGGGCCTCGGCCGAGGTCGAGCTGCCTGCCGTCGGATAACGCACGTGGCCAATGCCCATGCTGCCCACCAGGCGCTGCATATGGCGCTGCTGGAAGACGTCGCGCACCAGGCCATTATCCTTGCGCAGGAACAACCGGCCGTCATGGCTGGTCACGATACCGGCAGCGTCCTGGCCGCGGTGCTGGAGGACCGTAAGCGCGTCATACAGCGCCTGATTGACGTTCGACTTACCGACGATACCGACGATGCCACACATGCGACGCAACCCCTACTTTGACGAAACTTGAGTGAATAGCGCTCAGGGCCGGGACGGCCCGAGCAACTGTTCCTTGAACGGAAGATCAGCCGGAGCGCTGATCAACCCACTGGGCGTCCATTGGCCGGTAAAACCCAGGATCAGGTTTTTCGACCAGTCGGCGACCAAGAGAAATTGTGGTATCAGGCGTGATTCCTGCCACCAGGTGTCTTGTTGAACAGGCCCCAGGCTGATCAGGCCTATGGCCACCACTACCAGCAAGGCCCCGCGCGCAGCGCCAAAGGCCATGCCCAGGAAACGATCGGTGCCGGACAGCCCGGTCACACGGATCAGCTCGCCGACAAGGAAGTTGACCATGGCCCCCACCAGCAAGGTGGCGACGAAAAGAATGGCGCAGCCGGCGATGACGCGCATGGATGGCGTCTGGATATAGCTCTCAAGATACACCGAGAGCGAACCGCCGAACATCCACGCAACCGCACCCGCAACGATCCAGATGAGCAACGACAAGGCTTCCTTGACGAAGCCGCGCTTGAGACTGATCAGTGTGGAGACGGCGATGATCGCGATGATCGCCCAATCAACCAAGGTAAATGCCACGGTGCTGCCTGCAGACGTTTGAGGCGGCGCATTTTACCAGAGCGACGGGCTGGGAGTAAGCGGAATGTCGGGTGGATTGGTGTTGGCTTCATCGCCGGCAAGCCACCTTTCATAGAACAAAACATGACCGGGTGATTTGCCAGGCACTCTCTGGAGCTGGCTTGCCGGTGATGGCCGGCAAAGCCGCCCTCGTGCTATCAGCTGCGCTCTGGCTGGAAACGCACCACAAAGCCTTTGAGGCTGTTCTGCCGGTTGATGGCGTCGCGTGTCCGCTCCGCCTCGGCGCGCTCGATCAGCGGCCCGACATACACCCGATTCATTCCGCCCGCCGAGCGGATATAGGCGTTGTAGCCCTGGCTGCGCAGGGTTTGCTGGAGCTTTTCGGCACCGGCACGATTGGACAGGCTGGCCAACTGGATGGACCAACTGACAGGCAAGCCATTGACGTCGATTTTTGAAGGGGCAGCCGGCTTTGCCACTGGTGCGGCAGGTGCCGGGGTGGCCACTGGCTTCGACTCCACTTTAGGCGCAGCAGCCTGTGGCTTGGCCGGCTGGACCTGCGCCTGGGTTTGCGGCGATGGCGTAATGGGCTGACTGGGCGTGGCGGGCGGCGCAGTGGACTCGTCGACCACCACCGCTGGCTGCTCCGGCGCTTGCGCAATCGCCTGCGGCTCGGGCACGGCGACCGGCTCCACCTTCACTTCCGGCAGGCTTGGCATGGCCGGTGCTTGCGGGGCCTCGACGTGCACCTGGCGCATCTCGTCCTCGCGGGTGAACAGCATCGGCAGGAAAATAACCGCCAGCGCCACCAGCACCAGCGCACCCACCATGCGCTGTTTCATCCCTTTATCCAGCACTGCCATCTACTCCACCCTCCTGGGCGTGCCGCTCCAGCCACTCCAGCGCCTGGGCAACACAGAAAAACGAACCGAACAGCAGGACCTGATCATCCGCCGTCGCCTGCGCACATTGCCCTTCAAGGGCGGCGTCGACGCTGGCATAAGACTTCACCGCGGCGCCGAGGTTCGTCAAGGCTGTGGCCAGCTCGGCAGCCGGGCGGCTGCGCGGGGTATCCAGCGGCGCCACGGCCCAGTCGTCGACCAGGCCCTGCAGCGGCGCGACCACGCCTTCCAGGTCCTTGTCGGCGAGCAGCCCGAACACCACCAGGCGACGGCCCTTGGGCGGCCGGGCCGTCAGGCGCCGGGCCAGGTACTCCGCTGCATGAGGGTTATGCCCCACATCCAGCAACAGCTCCACCCGCTTGCCCTGCCAGTTCACCTGGCGACGATCGAGGCGGCCTGTAATGCGGGTAGCCAGCAGCGCCTGGCGCACCTGCGCGGCATCCCACGGCAGCCCCATCAGCAGGTACGCCTGCAGGGCCAGCGTGGCGTTTTCCATGGGCAGGTCGAGCAGTGGCAGGTCACAAAGCGCAACTTGCGCGCCGTCTGCCGCAGTACCGCGCCAGCTCCAGCCGCCCACGGTGCTGGCCAGATCAAAGTCCCGACCACGCAGGAACAGCGGCGCAGCCAGCTCGGCGGCCTTGTCCAGCAACGGTTGTGGCGGATCGAGGTCGCCGCACAGGGCCGGCTTGCCCGGGCGGAAGATCCCGGCTTTCTCGAAGGCTACCTGCTCGCGGGTATTGCCCAGGTAATCGACATGGTCGACGCCGATGCTGGTCACCAGCGCCAGGTCGGCATCCACCACGTTCACGGTGTCCAGGCGGCCACCAAGCCCCACTTCCAGCACTACGGCATCCAGCTGCGACTGGTAGAACAACCAGAACGCGGCCAGCGTGCCCATTTCGAAGTAGGTCAGGGAAATATCGCCCCGCGCCGCCTCGACGGCGGCAAAGGCTTCGCACAGGCGCTCATCGCTGGCCTCTTGGCCATCGATCACTACCCGCTCGTTGTAGCGCAACAGGTGCGGCGAGCTGTAGACGCCGACCTTGAGCCCCTGGGCACGCAGCAGCGAGGCCACGAATGCGCAGGTCGAGCCCTTGCCATTGGTGCCGGTTACCGTCACCACACGTGGCGCCAGCTTGCCCAGCGCCAGCCGGGCAAGCACCTTCTGCGACCGCTCAAGGCCCATGTCAATGGCCGAGGGATGCAACTGCTCGAGGTAGGCGAGCCATTCGCCCAGGGTTCGTTGTTTCATCACGCGACAGCAGCCGCCTCACGCGCTTGCTCCGGGGTTTCCTGGCCGGTCATCTGTGCCAGCAGGCGGGCCAGACGCGGGCGTAGTTCACCACGGGAGATGATCAGGTCGATAGCACCGTGCTCCAGCAGGAACTCGCTGCGCTGGAAGCCTTCTGGCAGCTTCTCGCGTACGGTCTGCTCGATCACGCGTGGGCCGGCGAAGCCAATCAGGGCCTTAGGCTCACCGACGATAACGTCGCCGAGCATCGCCAGGCTGGCAGAAACGCCGCCGTACACCGGGTCGGTCAGCACCGAGATGAACGGGATGCCCTCTTCGCGCAGGCGCGCCAGCACCGCCGAGGTCTTGGCCATCTGCATCAGCGAGATCAGCGCTTCCTGCATGCGCGCACCGCCCGAAGCAGAGAAGCAGACCATTGGGCAACGGTGTTCCAGGGCGTAGTTGGCCGCGCGTACGAAGCGTTCGCCGACAATGGCACCCATGGAGCCGCCCATGAACGAGAACTCAAAAGCGCTGACCACGATCGGCATGCCCATCAGGGTGCCGCTCATGGAGATGAGCGCGTCTTTTTCGCCAGTCTGCTTCTGGGCGCCGGCCAGGCGATCCTTGTACTTCTTGCCGTCACGGAACTTCAGGCGGTCGACCGGCTCCAGGTCGGCCCCCAGTTCGGCACGGCCTTCGGCATCCAGGAAGATATCGATGCGCGCACGTGCGCCGATGCGCATGTGGTGGTTGCACTTGGGGCAGACATCCAGGGTTTTTTCCAGCTCCGGACGATACAGCACGGCCTCACAGGCTGGGCACTTGTGCCACAGGCCCTCAGGCACCGAGCTCTTCTTCACCTCGGAACGCATGATCGAAGGGATCAGTTTGTCGACTAACCAGTTGCTCATGCTTTATTTCTCCAGTATCGGCAGGCGGGGGGCGGTGTCACCGCCCTGCCCTGCCCTTGAGCTCAAAATCTTTTATGAAACAATGGTAGACCGGCCACCGGGGCTGCCAGCGTGCCACTCCACCGCTAATGTGTTGTTCCGCCGCCAGCGGCGGCTGCCCCGCAGGGCTGCGAAAGCTATGGACGATGGCGCGCAGCCAGCCGTCACATCTGCCATCACGCCTGTTTCACCGCCTGCATGAAGGCCTCGATTTTCGCCGCGTCCTTGATGCCCTTGGCCTGTTCGACGCCACCACTGACATCCACCGCGTAAGGCCGTACCTGGGCAATGGCCTGGCCAACGTTGTCGGCCGACAGCCCGCCCGCCAAGATGATGGGCTTGCTCAGATGTGCCGGCACCAGTGACCAGTCGAACGCTTCACCGGTTCCCCCGGGTACGCCTGCCACGTAGGTGTCCAGCAGTATGCCGCGAGCCCCCGCATAAAGCTGGCAGGCCGCCTCCAGGTCGTCGCCCGGGCGCACCCGCAGGGCCTTGATCCAGGGGCGGTGATAGCCTTCGCAGTCTTGCGGGGTCTCGTCGCCGTGGAACTGTAGCAGGTCCAGCGCAACCACTTCGAGGATCTCGTTCAGCTCGCAACGCGAGGCGTTGACGAACAGACCGACCGTGGTCACGAACGGCGGCAACTCGGCAATGATCGCCCGCGCCTGGCGCACGTCCACGGCCCGCGGGCTCTTGGCATAGAAGACAAAACCGATGGCATCGGCACCCGCCTCGGCAGCAGCCAGCGCGTCTTCGATACGGGTAATCCCGCAGATCTTGCTGCGAACATTGCTCATGGACAGCGAACCCTGATTGTTACGGTGAAAGGCCGGATGTTAGCAAATGGCTATTCGCCCGTCAGTCGGCCAACGCCTCGTAGCCCGTCAAAAAGTGTGGGCCGATGTAACGCTGGGGCAGCGCATACGCCTCGGGGTACTCCACCTGGACCAGGTAAAGCCCGAACGGATGGGCCGTGACCCCGCCTTCACGGCGGTTGCGCCCTTCCAGCACTTCACGCGCCCAGGTGACCGGGCGCTCGCCGGCGCCAATGGCCGTCAGCACACCGACAATATTACGCACCATGTGGTGCAGGAAAGCCGTGGCGCGCACGTCCAGCACGATCATCTGGCCATGGCGGGTAACGCGCAGGTGGTAGATATGCTTGATCGGCGACTTGGCCTGGCACTGGCTGGCGCGGAAGGCGCTGAAGTCGTGGGTGCCAAGCAGGAACTGCGCGGCTTCGGCCATGCGTTCGACATCCAGCGGGCGGTGGTTCCAGGTCACTTCCTCGGCCAGGTGCGCCGGGCGGATCGGGTCGTTGTAGATGACATAGCGGTAGCGCCGGGCACATGCCTTGAAGCGGGCATGGAAGTCGGCCGGCATCGGCCGCGACCAGACCACGCTGATGTCGTGCGGCAGGTTGAAATTGGTGCCCAGGGTCCAGGCGCGCTCGTCGCGTACGGCACGGGTATCGAAGTGCACGACCTGGCCACAGCCATGCACACCGGCATCGGTTCGCCCGGCACAGATCACCGAAACCGGTTCGTTGGCCACCTTGGACAATGCTTGTTCCAGCGCTTGCTGGACGCTGGGTACTCCGCTGGCCTGGCGCTGCCAGCCGCGGTAGCGGGCGCCCTTGTATTCCACGCCCAGGGCGATACGGGAGTAGCCTTCGGCTGCGGATTCGGCGGTAGCGGTGTCGATGATGTCCAAGCGCATGAAACCTGTGGGGTGTACGAAATGGCGGGGATTATAACGACAACGGCAGCCTTGTAGGGCTGTGGGAGCGGCCTTGTGCCGCGATAGGGCCGCAGAGCGGCCCCGGCGATGCTAGCTGAGTGGCTGAAATTCTGGGGCCGCTATGCGGCCCTATCGCGACACAAGGCCGCTCCCACAGGCGCGAGCATCAGACCAGGCGAGACAGCATGTCCTCGGCTTCCTGGCGCTGGCTGTCGTCGCCGTCCTTGACCACTTCATCAAGGATGTCGCGGGCCCCCTGATTGTCGCCCATGTCGATGTAGGCGCGGGCAAGGTCGAGCTTGGTGGCCACTTCGTCACTGCCGGAAAAGAAGTCGAAGTCCAGGTCGTCCAATGGCTCGGGTTCAGGCTGCGCAATCGCATCGTCGCTGGTGAAGTGTGGCTCCAGCGATGGCGATTCGAGGCTTTGCGACAGCTTGTCCAGTTCGGCGTTGACGTCGTCCAGCTCCGAGGCAAAGCGCTTGGCGGCAGGCGAATCGTCTTCCAGCGACAGCGACAAGTCGAAATCCGACGGCATGTCGAACTCGGAGACCGGGTCAAACTCCGGCACGCTGTCGAAGGCAGCCAGCTCGGCGGCGATGTCCACCGGGGCCTCCTCCACGGCTTGCGGGGCGGCCGGGGCAACCGGCTCAGTGACATCGAGGTCGAAATCGGACAGGTCCGCAGCAGGCTGTGGCTCTGCCTGGGCCAGCATGGCCTCGAAATCGGCGTCGGCGTCGGCTTGCAGTTCGGCATCCACGGCAAACGGCTGCTCTTCTGGCTGAATCGTTTCCAGCGCTGGCTCATCCAGCACAGGCTCGGCAATGACCAGCTCGTCGGGTACAGGTTCCTGTGCCGCCGGCTCGTTCAGCAACGGCGCTGCCAGTGGGTCTTCTTCCGGCAGGTCTTCACCCAGACTCAGGTCGAAGGCGCTGTCCAGGTCCTGCTCATCCAGGCCCGGTGCATCGAGGGTCGGCAGTTCTTCGAAGGCATCCAGTTCGGCTTCAGGCTCTGCTTGCGCCACAACCTCTGGCTCAGCCTCTACCTGTTGCTCGAACTCAGGCACCTCGCCAGGCACGACATCAGCAACCACCGGCGCCTCAGGCTCGTCGTGCAGCAGCTCCTGCACATACTGCTGATCCATCTCGGCAGCCAGCGCCGCCGCACCCAGGCCGGCGGCGGCCAGGCCGAGCATGGCCGGGTAACGTTCTTTCAGCCCGGCAACCTGGGCAGTGTTGTGCTCGCTGGCCGGCAGCTTGCGCTCCTGTTCGGCGAACGCGCTCTGATCACCCTGGCGGGCGTACACATCCATCAGTTTCAAGCGCAGGTCGTCACGCTCCGGCGCGGCGTCCACAGTGGGCTCCAGCAGTTCGGTGGCGCGATTCAGGCGGCCCTCGGCCAGGCATTGATCCACTTCGGCCAACAGCGCGGCGTGAGGGTCTGCGTACGGCTCAGGCTCGAGTGCTGGCTCGGCGGCTGGCGCTGCCACTTTTTCCGCAGCAACGGCAGCGGCAGCCGAGGCTGCGACCACGGCTGGCGACAGCGTCACGCTCGGCTCCGCGACCTCAACGCCGTCAAGGCTCTCGGTATCGTTGTCGAAACCTGTGCCTTGCTCTTCTTCCAGCGCCCGCGCCATGCGCAGGTGCTTTTCTGCTTCTTGCTGGGCCTTGCGCTTGCGCGCCAGCAGCCACAGCAACAAGGCCAGCACCAGAATGCTGGAGCCGGCAATCAGCCAAAGCAGCCACGGGTTGCCCAGGATCTGGTCAAGTGCGCTGCCCGACTGGCTAGCTGACGCTGGATTGGCGGCCGGCACCGGCTTGGGCGCGGTATCGACGGCAGCAGGTGCAGGCTTGACCGCTGGCTGAGCGGCGGCTGCCGGCTGGGCAGAAGCAGCAGCTGCCACTGCCGGAGCGGCTGCACCCTGGCCTTCCAGGCGCGCCAGCTGATTGTTCTTCAGCTCGATCAGACGCTGCAGCTTGTCCAGCTGGCTCTGCAGGTCGGCCATGCGGCTTTTGAGTTCGTCGTTGTCACGGCGGCTGGTGTCCAGGCTTTCCTGGGCCACGGCCAGCTTGTCGTTGAGTGCCTTGGCCTGGCCGGCACCGGCCTGGCTGCCCGGTGTGACCAGGCGCAGGTTGTCGCCCTGGGCGATGCGCGCCGGGGCGGCTTCGGCGGCGCCACGGCGGGTAGCGTCCAGCTGGCGGGCACGCGGGCCGAGGCGGCGGCCTTCACGCCAGGCGGCGTACTGCTCGGCCACCTCGCGGTTCGCCTCGCCTTGGGCAATGTTCTGGACCTGCTGCTGGTCGGGCAGGCGCAGTACCTGGCCAACCTTCAGCTGGTTGATGTTGTTGCCGATGAAGGCGTCCGGGTTCAGCGCCTGGATCGCGATCATGGTCTGCTGGATCGAGCCACCCTGGGTGTTGCGCGCAGCAATTTGCCACAGGGTATCGCGGCGCTGGGTGGTGTAGTTGCTGGCACCGGTTGTGGCCGGTGTGACATTGCCCGCCGCCGGCTTGTCGCCTTGCGCCTTGGCCTGGTCGAGCAACACGCTGTAGTCACGCAGCAGGCGGCCTTGCGGCCACATGACCTGGACCAGGAACTTGACCACTGGCCCCGGCAGCGGCTGGCTGGAGGTCACCCGCAGCACGCTCTTGCCGTTGGGGTTGATCACCGGTGTGAAGGTCAGGTCTTCGAGGTAGGTCGGAAACGCCACCCCGGCCTTGCTGAACTCTTCCGGTGGCGCCAGGCTCGGCGCCACTTCGGCGGCTTTGAGGTCGCGTACGTCGAGCAATTCGATCTCGGCGTCCAGCGGCTGATTCTGTGCCGACTTCAGGGTCAGCTCCCCCAGGCCCAGCGCATTCGCCATGCCAGACGACAGCGCGGAGGCTGCAGCCATGGCCAGAACCAGTTTGCGAATTCGAAGCATGACCTCTTCCCTTGTATGAATCGTCCCGAAACCTGCAAGCAGAGCAGGACAAAAGTGCTCGCCAGTATCTTTTACGGCATCTGTTTAATCAACAATTGTGCCACTTGCACGGCATTGAGCGCGGCGCCTTTGCGCACGTTGTCGGTGGTCAGCCAGAGGTTGAGCTGCTGGTCTTCATCAACACCGTGACGTACACGACCAACATAGACCACGTCTTGGCCCACTGCGTCACCGACCGGGGTCGGATAATCATCACGCTCCACCCGCTCGACGCTATCGGCTGCCTCCAGCGCCTGGTTGACCGCCTCCAGGTCGACCGGGCGACGGCTCTGCACAGCCACACTGAAGCTATCGCCGAAAAACACCGGGACTTGAACGCAGCTTACGGAAATCTTCAATTCAGGCATGCCGAGCAGCACCCGCAACTCGCTGACCAGGCGGCGCTCCAGCGCTGTATGGCCCTGTTCATCGGCGGCCCCTACCTGGGCCAGCAGGTTGAATGCCACCTGGCGGTCAAAGAAGCGAGGCTCCAGCGGCCGGGCATTGAGCAGCTCAGCGGTTTGCCGGGCCAGTTCGCTGACCGCTTCACGGCCTTGCGCAGACACCGCCAACGCGGCCATCACTTGCACCCGCTCAATGTCGAGCAGGCCTTTGAGCGGCGCCAGCGCGACGGCCAGGGCTACAGCGGCCGAGCATGGGCTGATGATGCGCGCTGGCAACGACAGGCCGGCCAGGCGGTCGGTATTGGCTTCCGGCACCAAGGCCAGGGCGTCGTCCAGGCCACCGGACAGGTCGATCACCGTGCAGCCTGCCTGCAGCGCCTTGCCGGCAAAGCTGCGGCTGACGGCGGCGCCGGTGGCGAAGAAGGCCAGCTTGACCTGGGCAAAGTCGAAGCTGTCGACTTCGCGCACTTTCAGCTTCTTGCCAGCGAACATCACGCTGCTGCCCGCCGATTCCATGCTGGCCAGCAGGTGCAGCGTGGCGACCGGGAATGCGAGTTCTTCGAGGATCTGCACCAAGGCTTCACCGACGCTGCCGGTGGCGCCGACGACGGCGATGTCCAAAGGGTGTGTCATGGTAGGGATCCTCTTGCAGAAAACGGCGGGGGCGGCACTTTACTCGGATTGTAGGGTTTTGTCTGTGCTGGCCGTATCTTCGCCGCTGTGGGTTGCGTGAGGGCTAGCGGGGATGGCTTGGGATTTGCGGTGTTTGTGAGATCGAGCGCCGCCCGCGCGGCGCATCGCGACGCAAGGCCGCTCCCACATTTGTTTCGGGCCAGTCCATCCTGCGCCAGGCGCGCGCGACCGCCTTGTATGTACGACGCGATATCGATGCATGCGCCAAGGCCTACGCGCGCGAATCCCACAGGAATAACTGGCCCGAAACAAGTGTGGGAGCGGCCTTGCGTCGCGATGCGCCGCGTGGGCGGCGCTCGATCTCACCGGCACCAAAAATGCTGTGGCGAACACTCAAAAAAAACCCGCACTGTCGCCAGCGCGGGTTTTTGGTCAAAGCAGAACGATCAACGCTCCAGCAGAATCCGCAGCATGCGGCGCAGCGGTTCGGCGGCGCCCCACAGCAGCTGGTCACCCACGGTGAACGCGCCCAGGTACTGCGAGCCCATGTTCAGCTTGCGCAGACGGCCAACCGGGATGTTCAGGGTACCGGTGACCTTGGTCGGGGTCAGCTCCTGCATGCTGATTTCACGCTGGTTCGGCACCAGCTTCACCCAAGGGTTGTGCTGGCTGATCATGCCTTCGATGTCGGCGATCGGCACGTCCTTGTTCAGCTTGATGGTCAGCGCCTGGCTGTGGCAACGCATGGCGCCGATGCGCACGCAGATGCCGTCGACCGGGATCGGGCTCTTGAAGCGACCGAGGATCTTGTTGGTCTCGGCCTGGGCTTTCCATTCTTCACGGCTCTGGCCGTTCGGCAGTTCCTTGTCGATCCACGGGATCAGGCTACCGGCCAGTGGCACACCAAAGTTCTCGGTCGGGAAGGCGTCGCTGCGCATGCTCTCGGCAACCTTGCGGTCGATGTCGAGGATGGCGCTGGCCGGGTTGGCCAGGTCGTCGGCAACGGCTGCGTGAGTGGCGCCCATCTGCTTGATCAGCTCGCGCATGTTCTGCGCGCCAGCACCCGAGGCTGCCTGGTAGGTCATGGCGCTCATCCACTCGACCAGGCCGGCTTCGAACAGCCCACCCAGGCCCATCAGCATCAGGCTGACAGTGCAGTTGCCGCCGATATAGTTCTTGGTACCGGCGTCCAGCTGCTGATCAATGACCTTGCGGTTGACCGGGTCGAGGACGATCACCGCATCATCCTGCATGCGCAGGGACGAGGCCGCATCGATCCAGTAACCCTGCCAGCCGGCTTCACGCAGCTTGGGGAAGACCTCGTTGGTGTAGTCGCCGCCCTGGCAGGTCAGGATTACGTCGAGGGTCTTGAGTTCTTCAATCGAATAAGCGTCTTTGAGCGGCGCTGTATCCTTGCCCACGTTCGGGCCTTGGCCGCCGACATTGGAGGTAGTGAAGAACACCGGCTCGATAAGGTCGAAATCCTGCTCCTCCAGCATCCGCTGCATGAGCACGGAACCGACCATGCCGCGCCAACCGATCAGACCTACACGTTTCATCGCAACTACACCTTTGCTAAAAGTGGGCCGCCACCGGGAATTTGGGGTGGCGGGCCAGAGAGATTACAGATTCCGCAGCGCTGCGACTACTGCGTCGCCCATTTCCTGCGTACCAACTTTGCGGCAGCCTTCCGAGAAGATGTCGCCGGTGCGCAGGCCCTGGTCAAGGACCAGGCTGACGGCCTTCTCGATCGCCTCGGCGGCAGCCGACTGATTGAAGCTGTAACGCAGCATCATCGACACCGACAAAATGGTCGCCAGCGGGTTGGCGATGCCAAGGCCGGCGATGTCCGGCGCCGAACCGTGGCACGGCTCGTACATGCCCTTGTTGTCGGCATCCAGCGACGCAGATGGCAGCATGCCGATGGAACCGGTCAGCATGGAAGCTTCATCCGACAGAATGTCACCGAACATGTTGTCGGTCACCATCACGTCGAACTGCTTGGGTGCTCGCACCAGCTGCATGGCAGCGTTGTCGACGTACATGTGGCTGAGTTCGACGTCCAGATAGTCCTTGGCCACGTCTTCGACCACTTCACGCCACAGCTGGCTGGACGCCAGGACGTTGGCCTTGTCCACCGAGCACAGCTTCTTGCCACGTACGCGGGCCATGTCGAAGCCGACACGGGCAATGCGGCGCACTTCGCTTTCACTGTACGGCAGGGTGTCGTAGGCCTGGCGCTCGCCGCCTTCCAGCTCGCGCTGGCCACGCGGGGCACCGAAGTAGATGCCGCCGGTCAGCTCACGGACGATGAGGATGTCCAGGCCCGAAACGATTTCCGGCTTCAGCGACGAGGCATCGGCCAGCTGCGGGTAGAGGATGGCCGGGCGCAGGTTGGCGAACAGGCCCAGTTGCGAACGGATTTTAAGCAGGCCGCGCTCAGGGCGGATGTCACGCTCGATCTTGTCCCACTTCGGGCCACCCACGGCGCCCAGCAGCACGGCATCGGCCTTGCGCGCACGCTCCAGGGTTTCGTCGGCCAGCGGCACGCCATGCTTGTCGATGGCGGCGCCACCGATCACGTCATGTTCCAGGCTGAAGCCAAGCTGGAACTTGTCGTTGGCCAGTTCCAGCACCTTGACCGCTTCGGCCATGATTTCCGGGCCGATACCGTCACCAGGGAGAATCAGAATCTGCTTGCTCATGCTTTCCTCTATCCATTCACGCGGTGCGGCCAAACGGGCCCCACCGAAAAGTGCTTAACGCTCGGCCCACAACACCAGCACATCGGTGCTGAACGAGCCATCGGCCTCGATCTGGTAATACTGCCGTACTTCTTCACCCATGGCTTGCTGCAATTGGCGTATGGCCACGCGCATCGGCTCGGGGGTGCGCATGCGCTCGACCCAGCTGCTGAACTCCAGGCGCAGTGGCTGGCGCGTGTGGCTGCGCACATGCAGGCCGGCTTCGCTGACCTGACGCTGCCATTCGGCGGCGGAGTAGTCGCGCACATGGCTGGTGTCGCGCAGCACCTCGACCGTTTGCAGGTAGGTGTCGAGCAGCGGGCTGCCGGGTGACATCACATCGACGAACGCCGCCACGCCACCGGGCTTGAGCACCCGGCGCACTTCGCGCAGGGCCAGGCCCAGGTCGCTCCAGTGGTGGGCCGAGTAGCGGCTGAAGACGAAATCGAACGAAGCATCGGCAAACGGCAGGCGTTCGGCCGCGCCGCGCTCGGTGATGATGTTGGCCAGGCCGCGCTCGGCGGCAGCACTGGCGACCACGTCGAGCATGGCTTGCGAAAGGTCGTAGGCGACCACCTCGGCGACCAGCGGCGCGACGTGGAAGCTGACATGACCGGCACCGCAGCCCAGGTCCAGCACGCGCGCATGGGCCTGCCCTGCCAGCTCAGCCTGCAGCAGGGCGAACTCACTGCCCTGGGCGTGCACGGTGCTGCTGAGGTAGGCGCTGGCCTGTTCGCCGAACTGGCGCTGGACCACGTCGGTATGGTTGGTGCTGGTCATGGGTGCAGTCCTTTTGATTGTCATCACCAGTACCGGCCTCTTCGCGGGGCAAGCCCGCTCCCACAGAGGCCAGCACTCACAGCTACATCACTCAGGCATCACGGAACAGCCAAGGCTGGCTGGCGCGGTGCTTGCCTTCGAAGGCCTTGATCGCATCGCTGTCCTGCAGGGTCAGGCCGATATCGTCCAGGCCGTTGAGCAGGCAGTGCTTGCGGAACGCATCGATCTCGAAATGCAGCACCTTGCCATCCGGACGTGTCACGGCCTGCGCTTGCAAGTCGATGGTCAGCTGGTAACCCGGGTTGGCTTCGACCTGCTTGAACAACTCGTCGACTTCCTCATCGCTGAGGATGATCGGCAGCAAGCCGTTCTTGAAGCTGTTGTTGAAGAAGATGTCGGCAAAGCTCGGCGCGATCACGCTGCGGAAGCCGTACTCGTCCAGCGCCCACGGGGCGTGCTCACGGCTGGAGCCACAACCGAAGTTTTCCCGCGCCAGCAACACGCTGGCACCCTGGTAGCGTTCGTGGTTGAGCACGAACTCGGTGTTCAGCGGGCGCTTGCTGTTGTCCTGGTAGGGCTGGCCCACGTCCAGGTAACGCCATTCGTCGAACAGGTTAGGGCCAAAGCCGGTGCGCTTGATCGACTTCAAAAACTGCTTGGGGATGATCTGGTCGGTGTCGACGTTGGCACGGTCCAACGGCGCGACGAGGCCAGTGTGCTGGGTAAAGGCTTTCATGCTGCGCTCCCTTGGATCAACTCGCGGACATCGATGAAGTGGCCGGTCACCGCGGCAGCGGCAGCCATGGCCGGGCTGACCAGGTGGGTACGGCCACCGGCCCCCTGACGGCCTTCGAAGTTGCGGTTGGAGGTGGACGCGCAGTGCTCGCCGCTCTCCAGGCGGTCCGGGTTCATCGCCAGGCACATCGAGCAGCCTGGCTCACGCCATTCGAAACCGGCTTCGACAAAGATCTTGTCCAGGCCTTCGCGCTCGGCCTGGGCCTTGACCAGGCCCGAACCTGGCACGACGATGGCTTGCTTGACGGTAGCGGCCACCTTGCGGCCCTTGGCGATTTCGGCTGCGGCGCGCAGGTCTTCGATACGCGAGTTGGTGCACGAGCCGATGAACACGCGGTCCAGCTGAATATCGGTGATCGCCTGGTTGGCGGTCAGGCCCATGTACTTCAGGGCACGCTCGATCGAACCACGCTTGACCAGGTCGGCTTCGGCAGCCGGGTCCGGCACGCGCTGATCGACGGCCAGGACCATCTCGGGCGAGGTGCCCCAGCTGACCTGTGGCTTGATCTGGCTGGCATCGAGCTCGACCACGGTGTCGAACACGGCATCGTCATCCGACACCAGGTCTTTCCACGACTCGACCGCTTGTTTCCACTGCTCGCCCTTCGGCGCGTACGGGCGGCCTTCAACGTAGGCAACGGTGGTGGCGTCAGTGGCCACCAGGCCCACACGGGCACCGGCCTCGATGGACATGTTGCAAATGGTCATGCGGCCTTCCATCGACAATTCGCGGATGGCGCTGCCGGCAAACTCCATGGCGTGACCATTGCCACCCGCGGTGCCGATCTTGCCGATCACGGCCAGGACGATGTCCTTGGCGGTAACGCCGGCAGGCAATTGGCCTTCCACGCGCACCAGCATGTTCTTCATCTTTTTGGCGACCAGGCACTGGGTGGCGAGCACGTGCTCGACCTCGGAGGTGCCAATGCCGTGGGCCAGGGCACCGAAAGCGCCATGGGTGGACGTGTGCGAGTCACCGCAGACCACGGTCATGCCGGGCAAGGTGGCGCCCTGCTCGGGGCTGATGACGTGAACGATGCCCTGGCGTTCGTCATTCATCTTGAATTCGACGATGCCGTATTCGTCACAGTTTTCGTCAAGGGTCTGCACCTGCAGGCGCGACACCTGGTCGACGATGGCCTCGATGCCGCCCTTGCGCTCCGGCGTGGTCGGCACGTTGTGGTCGGGGGTGGCGATGTTGGTGTCGATGCGCCACGGTTTGCGGTTGGCCAGGCGCAGGCCTTCAAAGGCCTGGGGCGACGTCACTTCGTGGATGATGTGGCGGTCGATGTAGATCAAGGACGAGCCGTCATCACGGCGCTTGACCTCATGGGCTTCCCAGAGTTTGTCGTAGAGCGTTTTGCCAGCCATCAGACTGTTCCTCATCAGCGTCTTTCTATGCCAAAGACCCCTTGGCTTGTACGGACGATGCTAGGGGGTTAGATTGAATAACTCAAATTCATAATTTTTATGCTTTGGATAACCCAAAGGAATACAACCCCATGGACCTGGCCAACCTCAGTGCCTTTATCGCCATTGCCGAAACCGGCAGTTTTTCCGGGGCCGCCGACCGGCTGTTCCTGACCCAACCGGCCATCAGCAAACGCATCGCCGGGCTGGAACAGCAACTGGGTGTGCGCCTGTTCGACCGCCTGGGCCGCGAGGTCACCCTGACCGAGGCCGGGCGCGCCCTGCTGCCACGGGCCTACCAGATTCTCAATGTGCTTGATGATACCCGACGGGCGCTGACCAACCTGACCGGGGCCGTGAGCGGTCGTCTGACCCTAGCCACCAGCCACCACATCGGCCTGCACCGCCTGCCTCCATTGCTGCGGGCTTTCACCCGCCAGTACCCGGCGGTGGCGCTGGATATTCAGTTTCTGGATTCAGAACAGGCCTACGACGAAATTCTGCATGGCCGTGCCGAGATTGCCGTGATCACCCTGGCGCCCGACCCGCACCACCTGATCAAGGCCGTACCGGTGTGGGACGACGCCCTGGACTTTGTCGCCGCGCCCGAGCACCCGCTGGCCAACAACCGTACAGTCAGCCTGGCTGATGTGGCCCGCCACCCGGCGGTATTCCCCGGCGGCAACACCTTTACCCACCATATTGTCCAGCGCCTGTTCGAAAGCCAGGGCCTGACGCCGAACATCGCCATGAGCACCAACTACCTGGAAACCATCAAGATGATGGTATCGATCGGGCTGGCCTGGAGTGTATTGCCACGCACCATGCTCGACGAACAGGTTGCACCCATCGCATTACCGGGCATACAGCTGTCACGCCAGCTAGGCTACATCTTGCACACGGAGCGTACGCTGTCGAACGCGGCCAGGGCTTTCATGGCCCTGCTCGACAGCCACGCAGGGCCGGCCTGACCGGCCGTCAGCCCGGCACATCCAATTCAAGGACGCGTCATACGCCAAAGGTCTGGTACCGATGCCCAAATCAGCAAACCGCTTTTTGCGCCTGCCGCGTATTCCTGCGGCCGATCCCCAAGAGTCGGAGCAGGCCTGGCAGAACGCCCCACAACTGCTGGCCGCGCTCAATGGCGCGCGCCTGGGGGCCTGGCTATGGGACATCGATAGCGGCCGGGTCAGCTGGTCACGAGGCACCCAGGCGCTGTTCGGCTTCGACCCGCAGCGACCGTTGCCCGCCGATGTCGACTACCTCGACTTGCTGCCCGAGGAAGACCGCGCCCGCACCCGCCAGGTGTTCCAGGCCGTGTTCAACGGCGAGCCGGTGGAACAGGCCATGCGTCACCGCATTCGCTGGCCTGACGGCAGCCTGCACTGGCTGGAGATCAACGGCAGCCTGACCCACGACCAGCATGGGCGCCCGCAGATGATCGGGGTGATCCGCGAAATCACCCGCCAGCGCGAGCGGGAAACAGCGCTGATCAATTCGGAAAAGCGCTTCGCCACCCTGTTCCACCTCAGCCCCAACGCCATTTTGCTGACCCGCCGCCACGACGGCATGATCTTCGAGGTCAACCAGCATTTCGAAGACATGTTCGGCTGGCCTGGCAGCCAGGTGATCGGCAAGACCAGCCTGGAGTTGGGCCTGTGGGTCCACCCCGAACAGCGTCACCAGGTGATGGAGTCGACCCGCGCCAATGGCGGCCCGCTCATCATGGAGGTGCAGTTCCGTGCCTCCAGCGGCAAGGTGCACGACGGCATCCTCTGCACCCAGGGCATCGAACTGGAGGGCATCACCTTCCTGATCAGCACGTTCGTCGACACCACCGAACGCAAGCGCGCCGAGCAGGCCCTGAAGGACAGCCAGGAACGGCTGGACCTGGCCCTGGACTCGGCGCAGCTGGGCACCTGGGACTGGCATATCCCCAGCGGCATGCTCTACGGTTCGGCCCGCGCCGCGCAGCTTCACGGCCTGCCGCCCACCCCTTTTCACGAGTCGTTCGATGCGTTTTTCGAGGGGGTGCCGGAACAGGAGCGCAACTCGATGCGCCAGGCCTACCGCAGCCTGCGCGAAGGGCCCGCCGGCAACTACCAGATTACCTACCGGGTGCAGCTGGAGAACGGCATTTCGCGCTATATCGAAAGCCGCGCACGCCTGTACCGCGACGAACAGGGCAACCCGCTGCGCATGGCCGGCACCTTGCTCGACATTACCGACCAGGTGGAGCGCGAGCAGCGCCTGAGCGCCTCGGAAGAGAAGTTCGCCAGCCTTTTCCAGGTCAGCCCCGACCCAATCTGCGTTACCCGCCAGGACACCGGCCAGTTCATCGAGATCAACCCCGCGTTCAGCCAGACCTTTGGCTGGGGCAGCGACCAGGTGATTGGCCGCACAGCCGAGGAAATCGGCTTGTGGGCCGAGTCCATCGAACGTGCGCAACGTATCGAGCGGGTCATCCGCGAACAGGCCCTGAGCAACGTTGCCGTGGTGGTCAACCACCGCGACGGCGCGCCGCTGACCTGTGTGATCTCCAGCCGCCTGATCACCGTCGACGACCAGCCCTGCAGCGTTACCACCCTGCGCGACATCACCCAGCAACAACGCGCCGAGGCGGCGCTGCAGTCCAGCGAGGAAAAGTTCGCCAAGGCCTTCCACTCCAGCCCCGACGCCATCACCATCACCGAACGCCACAGCGGCCGCTACCTGGAAATCAACGATGGCTTCTGCCGCCTGACAGGCTACAGTGCCGCCGATGTGGTCGGCCACACGGTATATGAGATCGGTATCTGGGCCGATGACAAGCAGCGCAGCGCGTTGCTGGCCGAGTTGCGCGAGCGCGGCCGGGTGCATCACCGGGAAATGCTTGGGCGTAACAAGCGCGGCGATATCCTCACCGTGGAAGTTTCTGTCGAGCCGATCACCCTCAACGAAGTCGACTGCCTGCTGCTGACCGCACGCGACGTCAGCCAGTTGAAAAACGCCCAGGCGCAAATACGCCATCTGGCCTACCACGATCCGCTGACCAACCTGCCCAACCGTGCCCTGCTGATGGACCGCCTGAGCCAGCAGATTGCCCTGCTCAAGCGCCACAACTTGCGCGGCGCCCTGCTGTTCCTCGACCTCGACCACTTCAAACACATCAACGACTCGCTGGGCCATCCGGTGGGCGACGCGGTGCTGAAGATCATCACCGCACGCCTGGAAGCCAGTGTGCGCCTGGAAGACACCGTGGCCCGACTGGGTGGCGACGAGTTCGTGGTATTGCTCAGCGGACTGGAAGGCAGCCGGGAGCTGGTAGAGGAAAAAGTGCGTGAACTGGCCGACACGCTGCGTGAGCTGTTGGCCGAACCGATGTCGCTGGATGGCCAGCGCCTGCAGGTGACGCCCAGCATCGGCGTGGCGCTGATCCCCGACCACGGCACCACGCCGGCCGATCTGCTCAAGCGTGCCGATATCGCCCTTTACCGGGCAAAGGACTCTGGGCGCAACACCACCCAGTTGTTCCACACCACCATGCAGAAGGCCGCCAGCGAACGCCTGCGCATGGAAAACGACCTGCGCCTGGCCTTGGCCCGCGGTGAACTGGCGTTGTACTTCCAGCCGCAGGTGGATGCCCGCGACAACCGCATCGTCGGCGCCGAGGTGCTGCTGCGCTGGCATCACCCGCAACTCGGCCAGCAGCCGCCCTCGCAGTTCATACAGGTGCTGGAAGAAAGCGGCCTGATCCTGGAAGTTGGCAGCTGGATCCTTGACGAAGCCTGCGATGCTTGCGCGCACATGCTGGCCGACGGCCTGATCGACGCGGATGATTTCAGCCTGTGCGTGAACATCAGCCCTCGGCAGTTCCGCCAAAACGACTTTGTCGGGCGTGTGTTGCGCAGCCTGGACGACTATCGGCTGCCACGACACATGCTCAAGCTGGAAATCACCGAAGGCATCGTCATCCAGAACCTGGAAGACACCATCAGCAAAATGCGCGAACTGAAGCACTACGGGGTGAGTTTTGCCATGGATGACTTCGGCACTGGCTATTCATCGCTGACCTACCTCAAGCGCCTGCCGGTCGATGCGCTGAAGATCGACCAGACCTTTGTGCGCGATGCACCGATCGACCCCAACGACGCCGAAATCGTCCGCGCCATTGTCGCCATGGCCCGCAGCCTGGACCTGGCGGTGATTGCCGAGGGGGTCGAACTGACTGAACAGCTTGAGTTTCTGGAACGGCTGGGCTGTCACCTGTATCAGGGCTACCTGCACAGCCGGCCGTTGCCGTTGCCAGAGTTTCGCAAGCTGTTGCTGGAAGCGCCGGCGGACTACTGATCGCCTGGCTGCCAGCGCCTGCACGGTAGCGCGTCAGGAGCACAAAAAAGGGCACCCCTGGGGGTGCCCTTCTTCATCGCAGCGTGATCAGTTCAGCGCTGGTTTGTCGCCATTGATCGGGATGCGCTTGGCCTTGGCTTCTTCAGGCACGATGCGCAGCAGGTCGATGCTGAGCAGGCCGTTGGCCAGGCCGGCGGCTTTCACTTCGATATGGTCAGCCAGGCGGAACGACAGCTTGAAGGCGCGTTGCGCGATACCCTGATGCAGGTAGGTCACTTCAGCGGCGCCATTGTCGCGCTTGCCACCGGTCACGGTCAGGACACCTTTCTCAACCTGCAGGTCGAGGTCCTCCTCTTGGAAACCGGCTGCGGCTACTACGATGCGATAGTGGTCCTCGCCATGTTTTTCCACGTTGTAGGGCGGGTAGCTGCTACCGGCCTCATTACGTGCCGCGGATTCAAACAGGTCGTTGAAACGGTCGAAACCAACGGAATGGCGGAACAGTGGAGCAAGAGAGAAAGCGGTAGTCATGGTCATAAACTCCTGAGATTCAGCAAGTAAGTCATTACGCGACCCGACTTCGGCATCGCGTACTCAAAAGATATGGCCGAGGGAAAAGCTTTCAAGGGGCAATGATAAAAAAATTTGAAATCGGTGTAGCCCTTTTCGCGGGCATGCCAGCGAAGAGGCCAGCTCAGGCAACACAGGCCTCCAAAGCCTGCACCTCAACCCCCAGCAACCGGCTGATCCGCGCGCAGTCATCTTCCCGGCGCAACTCGGCAAACAGCACCACCGCTTCGGGGTAACTGCGGGTCAGCATGGCCAGCCATTGCTTCATCCGCCCCGGTGCATAACGCGGTGACAGTTTGGCCTGGGCCTGACGCCAGAACTCGCGCAACAACGGCAGCAGGTCATCCCAGCTCATCGGCTGATAGTCCCGCCCATCATGGGCTGCGGCAATCTGCAGACCCAGGTCCGGGCGCGATACCAGGCCACGGCCCAGCATGATGTCCTCGGCCCCGCTGACCTCACGGCACCGCCGCCAGTCATCAACAGTCCAGATCTCGCCATTGGCGAACACCGGTACCTTGACCACATCCTGCACCCGCGCCACCCATTCCCAGTGCGCCGGCGGCTTGTAGCCCTCGACCTTGGTCCGCGCATGCACCACCAGATGCGCCGAGCCCCCCTCTGCCAATGCCGTGGCACACTCAAGCGCGCCGTCGGGGCTGTCGAAACCCAGGCGCATCTTCGAGGTTACCGGGATATGCGCCGGCACTGCGCGGCGCACCTCCCGCACGATGGCGTGCAGCAACTCCGGCTCTTTGAGCAGCACGGCACCGCCACGTGACTTGTTCACGGTCTTGGCCGGGCAGCCGAAGTTCAGGTCGATCACTGGCGCACCCAGCTCACAGGCCAGCGCCGCGTTTTCCGCCAGGCACACCGGGTCCGACCCCAGCAACTGCACGCGCATGGGCACCCCCGCAGCCGTACGCGCGCCCTGGCGCAGCTCGGGCGCCAGCTTGTCGAACGAGGACGGCGGCAGCAGGCGGTCGCACACGCGAATGAACTCAGTGACGCACCAGTCGATACCGCCTACGCGGGTCAATACGTCGCGCAGGATGTTGTCAACCAGCCCCTCCATGGGGGCCAGGGCAATTTGCATGTCGGGGTCTCGGTGAAAAAGCCGGCAGTCTAACAAAAATTGTCGACGATTCAGGTGCCGATCAGCGCCGGACCGTAGCCATCTACGAATTCCGCCGGCATGCGCCTGGGCTTGCCGCTGGACAGCTCGATGCAGGCAAAGGTGGTGTGCGCACGCAGCAGGGTTACGCCGTCACGCGGGCGCTTGAGCTGAAAGCGCCGGGTCATGCGCAGGCGCTGATCCCAGTCGATGATCCAGGTGGCCAGTTGCAGCTCGTCGTCCTCGTAGGCGGCGGCCAGGTAATCGATTTCGTGACGCACCACCGCCATCGCCCGATCCAGGCGCCGATACTCCGCCAGGTCCAGCCCCAGGCGCTGGGAGTGGCGCCAGGCGCAACGCTCCAGCCACGTGACGTAGACCGCGTTGTTGGCATGACCAAGGCCGTCGATGTCCTCGCTGCTGACGCGCAGGTCGATGACGAAGGGTGTTGCCAGGTCCCAGCTCATGTTCGCTTCCTTGGCACAAAAGGCGATTTAGCAGCGACCTGCAGGGCAATGTCCAGCCCCTGCGCAAGATTTACCGGCCTCATCGCCGGCAAGCCAGCTCCCACAAAAACCGCGCAGGACTCCAGGTTTGCGCCGTACCTGTGGGAGCTGGCTTGCCGGCAATGAGGCCAGCACAGGCAACACCATCAGGCGGTTTGCCGCGCTGGCTCGTCAGCCCGGGCCAGCAATTCGAGCACGGCCACACTCAGCCGCGGGTCGGCCAGCACCCGCTGGTGGCCGCCCTCCTCCAACATCAGCAAACGGCTATCGAACCAGGCCTTATGAATGACCTGGGCTTCATCGGCGGCCACGAGGGCGTCATCGGCGGCATGCACCACCAACCCCGGAAGCTCAAGCTGGTAACCGGTCACATCCAGCCGCGCAATCTGCATGCCCACGTCCCGCTCCACCTGGCGTATGAAAGCCGCCCGCGCCCGCGCCGGCATCCCCAGGCGATGAGCAAAGCCACGCAACACGCCCAGCAGCCGCGCCGGGGCAGCAATGCTCACAGCCGCTTCCGTGCGCAACCCCATCTGCAGCGCCAGCAGCACACTGGCACCCCCCATCGAGTGGCCAATGACCGCACGCAGCGGCGGCAGCTCTGCAGCGGCCTCCAGCAGTGCCCGGGCAAACAGCACCACATTTGCCTGCTCGCCCGGCGAACGGCCATGGCCCGGCCCTTCCAGCGACACCACCGTGTGCCCGGCCTGGACCAAGGTCTCGATCAAAGCGGCAAACTGGGTCGGGCGCCCTTCCCAACCATGCATCAGCAACACGGTCGGCCCTTTGTCCCAGCGCAAGGCAGACAAGCCGAAGCGCAGGGTGATGCGTTCGGCGCTGGCCAGCGCGGGCAACTCCCATTCCCTAGGTGGCAGGTTGCGCGGGGTCATGAAGGCACGGCGCATCTTGCCCGCGACATGCTCAGGGGCCAGCCGGCCCAGGGTGCCATTGACACCACGAATCCAGCTCAGGGTAGTCATCGCCATGCTCCAGGGTTAAAGCACCGCCGATTTGGCGGCGCGCAGAATACGGTCAGAAAGTTCACTGGTACCCAAGGCACGGGCCAGGGCAAGGCCGCCAACCATGAGCGCCAGATCAGCCAGGGCCTTGTCGGCATCTTCAGGCCGGTCGACCATGGCGGCAGTCATCAGCTCGATGTGCTCAGCCAATACCTCGCGGAACGCCTCTGGCAGGCGCTGCATCTCGCCCAGCGAGTTGGGCAGCGGGCAAGCGTGCACTTCGGCATCCCGGTGCTTGCGCGACAGGTAAAAGGCACTGGCCAGCGCCCGCCGCCCTGCACCATCGAGGCTGGGGTCGATCTGGGCGAGCAAGGCGCGGCGCTCACCCAGCAGCTGGCGAAACGCTTCGAGCATCAGCTCGTCCTTGCTGTCAAAGTGGGCATAGAAACCACCGACGGTCAGGCCTGCCGCCCCCATCACCTGGCTAACGCTGGGCTCAGCCGGGCCGTGCTGGATCAGCGCACTGCGCGCTGCTTCCAGGATGCGTTCGCGGGTTCTGCTCTTCTTGTCGCTCATCAGGCATCCGCCATTCAAAATATGATGCTTGAAATATTATGGATATCATATTTTTTGGCAAGCAAAATTTTACGCCGCTGGTCAGCTGCGATTTTTCGGAAGGGAGAAAAAACAAAAGGCCCATTCAATAAGCGAATGAGCCTTTAAAATCCCGCAAAACGCGGGTAAATGTGGCGTCCCCTAGGGGACTCGAACCCCTGTTACCGCCGTGAAAGGGCGGTGTCCTAGGCCACTAGACGAAGGGGACGTAACCTTCGCGAAGATCCACTTACGTGAACCCTGGCAGAAATGGTGGAGCTAAGCGGGATCGAACCGCTGACCTCCTGCATGCCATGCAGGCGCTCTCCCAGCTGAGCTATAGCCCCGAAACAAAAGGCTCATCAATAATCGACGAGCCTTTTTAAGCCCTGCAAAACGCAGGAAAAAGTGGCGTCCCCTAGGGGACTCGAACCCCTGTTACCGCCGTGAAAGGGCGGTGTCCTAGGCCACTAGACGAAGGGGACGTAACCTTCGTGCCGATCCGCTTACGCGAACCGCGGCAAAATTGGTGGAGCTAAGCGGGATCGAACCGCTGACCTCCTGCATGCCATGCAGGCGCTCTCCCAGCTGAGCTATAGCCCCAGATTTCTAGCCTCGCGGCCCAGCGACAAGTGCACCATCGCTTGTGTAAAACTGGCGTCCCCTAGGGGACTCGAACCCCTGTTACCGCCGTGAAAGGGCGGTGTCCTAGGCCACTAGACGAAGGGGACGAACCTTCTTACCTTCAAGACCTGGTTGCTGGACCCGGTCTTGCTTGCCAGCCTTGACTGACAAGCGGAATTTGGTGGAGCTAAGCGGGATCGAACCGCTGACCTCCTGCATGCCATGCAGGCGCTCTCCCAGCTGAGCTATAGCCCCACAATGTCGCTTTGAACTGAACCGCTGGCTGGGTGCCTGACGATTCGTTTTCGTTCATCGCTGTGGACGGGGCGCATATTAAGATCGGATTGCAGGGCTGTCAAACGAAATTTTGAAAATATTCAAAAGTTTTTTCACAGATAACAATCACTTACCGCCCTGCCCCAGCAAAACCTCCCCCTCGAACCCTTGTAAGAGCGGCCTTGTGTCGCGATTGGACCGCAGCGCGGTCCCACAATCTTCGCCTTGAAGCAAAATCATCGGGGCCGCTTTGCGGCCCTTTCGCGGCACACGGCTGCTACTACACGGTTCAGCGGCAGCTTTCAAAACACCGTCAAGCGATAGAAGCCAGCAGCTTTTCCCACTCTTTGTTTTCTTTCTTCGAAACGCCACCCAGCAGGTCCAAGGCCTGGCGCAGGCGATAGCGGGTCAGGTCGGGGCCGAGGATTTCCATGGCGTCCAGTACCGACACCGAGCTGGCCTGGCCGGTAATGGCGGCGAACATCAGCGGCATCGCATCACGCAACTTCAGCTCCAGCGCCTCGACCACGGCCTGGATGCAGCCGGTGATGCGCTCTTTTTCCCACTGGCGCAGGCTTTCGAGCTTCCACAGGATCAGCTGGATCACCTGGCGCACCTGGTCGGCCGACAGTTTTTTGCTTTCGAACAGCTTGGCATCCAGTTTCAGCGCGCCTTCAAAGAAGAACCCGCCCAGCGGGGCAACCTGGCTGAAGGTCTCGACCCGGCCCTGCACGTGCGGGGCAATCTTCATCATGTAGTCGCTGTTGAATGCCCACTTCTGCAGCCGTGTGGCGAATTCCTCGACCGGCAGTTCGCGCAACCACTGGCCGTTGAGCCAGGACAGTTTCTCGATGTCGAAGATCGGGCCACCCAGCGAAATACGCGACAGGTCGAAGTGCTCGACCATTTCGTCCAGCGAGAACTTCTCGCGCTCGTCCGGCATCGACCAGCCCATGCGGCCCAGGTAGTTGAGCATCGCCTCAGGCATGAAGCCCATGCGCTCGTAGAAGGTCACCGAGGTCGGGTTCTTGCGTTTGGACAGCTTGGACTTGTCCGGGTTGCGCAGCAGCGGCATGTAGCACAGCTTGGGCTGCTCCCAGCCGAAGTATTCGTACAACTTGATCAGCTTGGGCGCCGACGGCAGCCACTCTTCGCCACGCAGTACGTGGGTGATGCCCATCAGGTGGTCGTCCACCACGTTGGCCAGGAAGTAAGTCGGCAGGCCGTCGTTCTTCATCAGCACCTGCATGTCCATGCGGTCCCATGGGATCTCGACATCGCCACGCAGCATGTCCGGTACCACGCAGACACCTTCGCTCGGCACCTTCATGCGGATCACATGTGGCTCGCCGGCGTCCAGGCGGCGCTGCACTTCTTCGGCGCTCAACAGCAGCGCGCGGCCGTCGTAGCGCGGGGTTTCGCCGCGGGCCTGTTGCTCGGCACGCATCTGCTCCAGCTCTTCGGCGGTGCAGAAGCAGTAGAAGGCATGACCGGCATCCACCAGCTGCTTGGCATACTTCGCGTAGATCTCGCCACGCTCGCTCTGCCGGTACGGGCCGTGCGGGCCGCCCACATCCGGGCCTTCGTTCCATTCGATGCCGAGCCAGCGCAGGGCGTCGAAGATCTGCTGTTCCGACTCGCGCGTGGAGCGCAGCTGGTCGGTGTCTTCGATGCGCAGGATGAACTCACCGCCGTGCTGCTTGGCAAAGCAGTAGTTGAACAGGGCGATGTAGGCAGTGCCGACATGGGGGTCGCCGGTAGGCGATGGCGCGATACGCGTACGTACGGTGGTCATGGAAGGTCTCGAACTGAAGATGAAACAAAGGCGGGATGTTAGCAGGAGGCAGGCACCGGGCTCCAGCAATGGCGCGAACGTCACTTGTCGACAGCCCCTGCAGCGCTGTTAAATTTGTTTACATTTCTGGAACGATAGTGCCCATGCCTGCCCAACTCAAACGTCGCCTGCTGGTCTTCTTCACCCTGGTGGCCATCATCGCCCTCGCCTTTCTGGCCCACTGGTACTTCAAGGGCCGCTTCTACGAGAGTACCGACAACGCCTACGTACAGGGCGAGATCACCCGTATTTCCAGCCAGCTGGGCGCACGTATCGAGGCGGTGCCGGTCGAGGACAACCAGCATGTCAACAAAGGTGACCTGCTGGTGCGCCTGGAAGTAGCAGACTTCGAGCTGGCGGTTGACCGCGCCCGCGCTACCCTGGCTACCCGCGAAGCAGAATACGCGCAAGCGCAAAGCCGCCTGACCCAGCAGGGTAGCCTGATCGCCGCCGGGCAGGCGCAGGTGGCAGCCAACCAAGCCACGTTCGAGCGCTCGCGGGTGGACCTGAGCCGTGCCGAAAAGCTGCGCAAGCCAGGCTTCATATCCGAAGAGCGGGTCACCACCCTGTCGGCGGACAGCCATGTCGCCGGCTCTCAGGTCGACAAAGCCCGCGCCGACCTGCAAAGCCAGCGCCAGCAGGTCAACGCCCTGAACGCCGACCTCAAACGCCTTGATGCACAGATCGCCAACGCCCGCGCCGACCTGGCACAGGCCGAACTGAACCTGACCCGCTGCGAAATCCGCGCGCCGATCAGCGGCACCATCGGCCAGCGCAACGCGCGCAATGGCCAGGTGGTGCAGGCTGGCGCCTACCTGCTGTCGATCGTGCCCGACGAAGACATCTGGGTGCAGGCCAACTTCAAGGAAACCCAGATCGGCCGGATGCAGCCCGGGCAACGCGCCGAGCTGCTGTTCGACAGCTACCCGGATACCCCCATCGAAGGCCGGGTCGACAGTGTCTTCGCTGCCTCGGGCGCGCAATTCAGCCTGCTGCCACCCGACAACGCCACCGGCAACTTCACCAAGGTGGTACAGCGCATCCCGGTGAAACTCACCTTCAGCGCCGACAACCCGCTGCACGGGCGCATTCGCCCCGGCATGTCGGTGACTGCCACCGTCGACCTGCGCAGCGAAAGCGAAGGCCACAATGGCCGGTGACCAATTGCTCCGGCCCACCGCTGAGCCCACCCGCCGCGACTGGATCGCGGTAATGAGCGTGATGCTCGGTGCGTTCATGGCGGTGCTGGATATCCAGATCACCAATTCGTCGCTGAAAGACATCCAGGGCGCACTGTCAGCGACGCTGGAGGAAGGCTCATGGATTTCCACCTCGTATCTGGTGGCGGAAATCATCATGATCCCGCTGACTGCCTGGCTGGTGCAGTTACTCTCGGCGCGGCGCCTGGCGGTGTGGGTTTCTGCAGGGTTTCTGTTGTCGTCACTGCTGTGCTCGATGGCCTGGAACCTGGAGAGCATGATCCTGTTCCGCGCCCTGCAAGGCTTTACCGGCGGCGCACTGATCCCGCTGGCGTTTACCCTTACCCTGATCAAGCTGCCCGAACACCACCGCGCCAAAGGCATGGCGATGTTCGCCATGACCGCCACGTTCGCCCCCTCCATCGGCCCCACGCTGGGCGGTTGGCTGACCGAGAACTGGGGCTGGGAGTACATCTTCTACATCAACATCCCGCCCGGCCTGGTGATGATTGCCGGCCTGATGTATGGGCTGGAGAAGAAAGAGGCGCACTGGGAACTGCTGAAAAGCACCGATTACGCAGGCATCGTCACCCTGGGCCTGGGGTTGGGCTGCCTGCAGGTGTTTCTCGAAGAAGGCCACCGCAAGGACTGGCTGGAGTCGAACTTGATCGTTGGCCTGGGCAGCATCGCCCTGATCAGCCTCATCACCTTCGTCATCCTGCAGTTTTCCAAGCCGCACCCGCTGATCAACCTGCGCATTCTCGGTAACCGCAACTTCGGCTTGTCGAGCATCGCCAGCCTGGGCATGGGCGTAGGCCTGTACGGGTCAATCTACCTGTTGCCGCTGTACCTGGCGCAGGTGCAGGGTTACAACGCCCTGCAGATCGGCGAGGTGATCATGTGGATGGGTGTCCCGCAGCTGTTCCTGATCCCGTTGGTGCCGCAACTGATGAAGGTGGTGTCACCCAAAGTGTTGTGCGCCTTGGGGTTCTGCCTGTTCGGCGCCGCCAGTTTCGGTTCGGGGGTGCTGAACCCGGACTTTGCCGGGCCGCAATTCAACCAGATCCAGATCATCCGCGCCCTGGGCCAGCCGATGATCATGGTGACCATTTCGCTTATCGCCACGGCTTACATCCAGCCGCAGGATGCGGGGTCGGCATCGAGCCTGTTCAATATCCTGCGTAACCTGGGGGGTGCGATTGGTATCGCCTTGCTGGCCACGTTGCTGGATGCGCGGACCAAGGTGTATTTCGATTACCTGCGCGAATCGGTAGTGCCGAGCAACCCACAGGTGGCAGAACGGCTGGCGCAACTGGCGGAGCGCCTGGGCAATGACAATGCAGCGCTGGGCAAGCTGAGCGAGATTACCCATCAGCAGGCCATGATCATGGCCTACAACGATGCTTTCCACTTTGTCGGGATCGGGTTGGCGGTGAGCATGGTGGCAGTGTTGCTGACCCGCAAGCTGCCGGCGGGGTTGAAGGCTGGGGAAGCTCACTAGCTTGTACTGGCCCTATCGCCGGCAAGCCAGCTCTCACAGGTACCGGGCAAATTTTGAATGCAGCGGCACACCTGTGGGAGCTGGCTTGCCGACGACAGGGCCAGTTCATCCACCCAAAGGGATCAGCTGGTAATCAACCGCTCGCGCAGCTGGGTAATCTCGTCGCGCAGCTGCGCCGCAGCTTCGAACTCCAGGTCGCGGGCGAGCTGCATCATCTTCTCTTCCAGCTGCTTGATGCGCTTGGTGATCTCGCCCGGTGTACGCAGCTCTGCCTCATAGCGGGCGCTCTCCTCTGCCGCCTTGGCCATGCCCTTGCGCTTTTTGCTGCGCGCGCCGGGCACGGTAGCGCCTTCCATGATGTCGGTGATGTCCTTGACCACACCCTTGGGCACGATACCGTTGGCTTCGTTGAAAGCGATCTGCTTTTCCCGGCGTCGCTCGGTTTCGTCAATTGCCCGCTGCATCGAGCCGGTAATATTGTCGGCGTACAGAATCGCCCGGCCATTGAGGTTACGCGCAGCACGGCCAATGGTCTGGATCAGGGAGCGCTCGGAACGCAGAAAACCTTCTTTGTCCGCATCCAGAATCGCCACCAGCGACACTTCTGGCATGTCCAGGCCTTCGCGCAGCAGGTTGATGCCCACCAGCACATCGAAAGTACCCAGGCGCAGGTCGCGGATGATCTCCACCCGCTCCACCGTGTCGATGTCCGAGTGCAGGTAGCGCACCCGCACATCGTGGTCGGCGAGGTAATCGGAAAGGTCCTCGGCCATGCGCTTGGTCAGCGTAGTGGCCAGCACCCGCTCCCCCACCGCCACGCGCTTGCGGATTTCCGACAGCAGGTCGTCTACCTGGGTCAGTGCCGGGCGTATCTCGACTTGCGGGTCGACCAGGCCGGTCGGGCGCACGACCTGCTCCACCACGCGCCCGGCATGCTCAGCCTCATAGGGGCCCGGGGTCGCGGAGACGAAGATGGTCTGCGGGCTGACGTCTTCCCATTCGTCGAAGCGCATCGGCCGGTTGTCCAGTGCCGAAGGCATGCGGAAGCCGTATTCGACCAGGGTTTCCTTGCGCGAACGGTCGCCCTTGTACATGGCGCCTACCTGCGGAACGCTGACGTGGGATTCGTCGATGACCAGCAGCGCATCGGCTGGCAGGTAGTCGTACAGGGTGGGTGGTGGCGCCCCGGCCGGGCGCCCGGACAGGTAGCGTGAATAGTTCTCGATGCCGTTGCAGTAGCCCAGCTCCATGATCATCTCAAGGTCGAAGCGGGTACGCTGCTCCAGGCGTTGCGCTTCTACCAGCTTGTTGGCCTTGTGCAGGTACTCAAGGCGCTCCTTGAGCTCTTCCTTGATGCCCTCCACGGCCTCCAGCAGGGTTTCCCGCGGGGTAACGTAGTGGCTCTTGGGGTAGAAGGTGAATCGCGGCAGCTTGCGGAAAACCTCGCCAGTGAGCGGGTCGAAGGCGGCTATGTTCTCCACCTCGTCATCGAACAGCTCGATGCGGATGGCCTCTAGGTCCGACTCGGCCGGGAAGATATCGATCACATCACCCCGCACGCGGAAAGTGGCACGGGCAAAGTCCATTTCGTTGCGGGTGTACTGCAGGTCGGCCAGGCGGCGCAGCAGTGCGCGCTGATCGAGCTTGTCGCCGCGGTCCACATGCAGGACCATTTTCAGGTAGGACTCGGGGCTGCCGAGGCCATAGATGCAAGACACGGTGGTGACGATGATTGCATCGCGCCGCTCCAGCAGCGCCTTGGTCGCGGACAGGCGCATCTGCTCGATGTGGTCGTTGATCGAGGCGTCCTTCTCGATGAAGGTGTCCGACGATGGTACGTAGGCCTCGGGCTGGTAGTAGTCGTAGTAGGAAACGAAATACTCCACCGCGTTGTTGGGGAAAAACGCCTTGAATTCGCCGTAGAGCTGCGCGGCCAGGGTCTTGTTCGGTGCCAGGACAAGTGTCGGGCGCTGCACCTGCGCGATGACGTTGGCGATGCTGAAGGTCTTGCCCGACCCGGTCACGCCGAGCAGCGTCTGGTGCGACAGCCCCGCTTCGATGCCTTCGACCATCTGACGGATGGCCTCTGGCTGGTCGCCGGCCGGCTGAAAACGGGTGACGAGCTGGAACTCGGACATGTTTGACCTCGCGGTGCTGCAGCAACTGTAAATTTAGCCAGTAGTCTATACCCAAATGCGGCTAGCTGGGGGCGCTTTCAAGGCTGGGCTGTGAGCGCTTGTTACAGTGGACCCGGCAATTAGACCAATGGTCGAAAAATATTTGCGCAAATAGCCGGAAAAGCTGTGCCAGAGTGTCGCAGTGACCGGACGGTATCACTATACTGACTCCCCGTTTGTGCACCGCTTCAGTGCATTCGGCTGGAGCGTGTACGCCCTATCACTCTCCAATCAGAGCCAAGGTAACAATGAGCCTGTTTTCCGCTGTCGAGCTGGCACCCCGCGACCCTATTCTGGGCCTCAACGAAGCATTCAACGCCGACCCACGTACCGATAAGGTCAACCTGGGCGTTGGCGTGTACTGCAATGAGGAAGGCCGCATTCCGCTGCTGCGCGCCGTGATCGAAGCCGAAACCCAGCGTGCCGCCCAGCACGCCTCGCGCGGCTACCTGCCGATCGACGGCATCGCCACTTATGACCAGGCCGTGCAAAAACTTATCTTTGGCGCCGAGTCGCCACTGCTGGCCGCTGGCCGCGTGGTCACCGTGCAAGCCGTTGGCGGCACCGGCGCGCTGAAGATCGGCGCCGACTTCCTCAAGCGCCTGTCGCCCAACGCTGTGGTAGCCATCAGCGACCCGAGCTGGGAAAACCACCGCGCACTGTTCGAGACTGCCGGCTTCCCGGTACAGAATTACCGCTACTACGACGCGCCAAGCAACGACGTCAACCGCGCGGGCATGCTGGAAGACCTGAACAACCTGCCGGCCGGCTCGATCGTGGTGCTGCATGCTTGCTGCCACAACCCGACCGGTGTCGACCTGGGCCTGGACGACTGGAAAAACGTCCTGGAAGTGGTCAAGGCCAAGGGCCATGTGCCGTTCCTCGACATGGCCTATCAGGGCTTTGGTGACGGCATCGCCGAAGATGCCTTCGCCGTGCGCCTGTTCGCCGAGTCGGGCCTGGAGTTCTTCGTTTCCAGCTCGTTCTCCAAGTCGTTCTCGCTGTACGGCGAGCGCGTTGGCGCACTGTCGATCGTCACCGCCTCGAAGGATGAGAGCACTCGCGTGCTGTCGCAGGTCAAGCGTGTGATCCGTACCACCTACTCCAACCCGCCGACCCATGGCGCAACCATCGTCGCTACCGTGCTGAACAGCGACGAACTGCGCCAAATGTGGGAAGCCGAGCTGGGCGAGATGCGCCAGCGCATCCACGGCATGCGTCAGCAAATGGTCAGCCTGCTGGCTGAATATGGCGCCAAGCGCGACTTCAGCTTCGTTGGCCGACAGGCAGGCATGTTCTCCTACTCGGGCCTGACCGTTGAACAGGTAGCCCGCCTGAAGAACGAGTTTGGCATCTACGCACTGGACACCGGCCGCATCGCGGTTGCCGCGCTGAACCAGAGCAACATCCACGTGGTAACCAAGGCCATCGTCGAAGTGCTGTAACCTGTTGATTTGCCTGGGAGAGGCTTGACTTCTTCCAGGCAGTCAGTAAGATACGCACAGATTCCGCGATAGCTCAGTCGGTAGAGCAAATGACTGTTAATCATTGGGTCCCTGGTTCGAGTCCAGGTCGCGGAGCCAAACATTGAAAAGCCCCCGGGTGCGCAAGCAACCGGGGGCTTTTTGCATTGCATCGGATTTACTGGCCCAGCGGCTCGGTCACTGGCTTGCCCTCGTCCACCAGGCTCCAGACCAGCAGCTTGGCGGGCTGGGTCTTGCTGGCATTGCGTGACACGCTGTGCACGGTGCCTGGCGCCTCGTACCAGTACTCACCGGCCTTGTAGGTCTTTTCCGGATCGTTGTTGAGCTTCGACACCACTGCCCCCTCCAGAACGTAGGCCATCACTGCGCCGGGGTGCTGATGCGCGGGCGATGCCTCGCCAGGGGCGTAGCTCACCGTAAGCATGACAGCCGTTTTGCCCGGGGCGTTCGAGGGTTGTTGCTGCTGCAGGACTTTGACCTGGTCGGCAACGTCGCCGTGGGCCCAGGCGGGGGCTTGGACGGCGAGCAGGGCAAAAAGGACGATAGCCAAGGGTTTCATGGCGGGCTTCTCCTGGATGACTAATGCCAGCAGGTTAGGCCTTCGTTGGCTGAAGACAAATGGCCAATTCGAGGTAAAAGCAGGGGGCCGATTTTACCTGTGCCGCCCGCTCCCACAAGTTCATTCGCCACAGGTGCTGTACCTGTGGGAGCGGGCATGCCCGCGAAGAGGCCGGTACAGGCAACCAAGAGCTCAGCTGCTACGCCCAATCGGGTAGAACACGCCTTGGCTCCAGACCCCCAGCCATTCCTCGCCGTCGATTTCACGCGCCACCGCCAGCTCTACCAACTGATAGAAAACATTGCGGTGAATCAGCGCCTCAAGGTTGCTGCGCATCAGCACATAGGGCGATGGCTCCTGCGTCACCGGGTCGATGACCACACGCAAAGGGTTGTCCGGCCCGGCGTCAACCTGGTCCTCGACATTGCTGGTGAAGCGCAGCACCTGCTGCTCCCCCTCCCCCAGCACCTCCAGAGCCACGGCCACAAATGGGGCATCGTCGACGCGGATGCCAACCTTTTCTACCGGGGTAATCAGGAAGTAGTCATCGCCATCGCGGCGAATGATCGTGGAAAACAACCGCACCATCGGTTTGCGCCCGATCGGCGTGCCCAGGTAATACCAGGTGCCATCGCGGGCAATGCGCATATCGATGTCACCGCAAAAATCCGGGTTCCACAGATGCACCGGCGGCAGGCCCTTGGCCTTGGGGATCTGTGCCAGAAGATCATTGGCCTTGCCGGAATCACTCATCACGCCTGCCTCATTCGCTCATACCCAGAAGGCTACGAGCGTACTCGCGCATCGGCGCACCAAGCAAATCCTCCGGGGTGTTGTCGTGGAACGTCAACAAACCGCCACGGCTCTTGATGCGTGCGGTGTCGATCAGGTAGCGGGTATTGGTTTCGATCAACATCATCTGCACCACGCCAGTGTCCCACCCCAGCCGGTCGACGGCCTGTTCGTCATACCACTCATCGCCATTGCCGATGCGGTCGTCGGTACGGGCGAAGCGGGTGTACAGGACGTAGTCGGCACCCACCGAGCGTGCCTGGGCAATGGCGTCTTCCAGGCCCAATGGGCCTTGGGCGCGGCGCACCAACGGGAAATACTCGACAAAGCTCTTGAACGCCTCGTCAGCCACCGCATTCTGCCGTGGCACCGGCCCCTTGCCCGGCGGCACGAATGCGCCCTGGCCGATGAAAATGAACGAATCGGGCTGCAGGCGGATCGACAGGGTACGCCGGGTATCGCTGTGGTCCAGCAGACCGGCATCGCTCATGTGATAGCGGACGCCTTCGCCCATATCGCTGACATTCATGCAGCCGCCCAGCGCCATCAGCGCCAGCAGCAAGACCAGGCTACGCATCTTTCCTCCAGTGGCCGGCGACGAAAAACCGGCGAATAGCAGGCGGATGCAGCTTTTGCGCCAGCTTCAGCCGCCAATCACCTTCATCACCATCACATCACCGGAAAACGCCAGGTCCTGCTTGTCTGCCAGCGCCTTGACCAACAGGCGCTGCAGGGCCGGAAGGGCCTGATGACGCGGCTTTTCCAGCAGGTCACCGACGAAGTGGCGATTGCTCGAAGACAGGCAGCCATGCAACCAGCCCGTGGAGGACAGGCGCAAGCGCGAGCAGGTACGGCAAAACGGCACGCTCTCGTTGGCGATGATGCCGAAGTGGCCAATGCCCGGGATTTCATAGCGCAGGGCTGTAGCGTCCAGCGGCGCATCGACCTGGACATAGGCATACTTGCCGCCGATCAGCGCCAGCAACTGGTCGAGCCCGACGAACTGCTGCACAAAGGCATTGTGCTCACGGGCCAGGTGGCCCATGCGCATGAGTTCTATGAAGCGCAACTCGAAGCCGCGCTCCAGGCAGTAATCCAGCAGCGGCAATACCTGGTCGAGGTTGTGCCCGCGCATTGGCACCATGTTCACCTTGATTCGCATGCCCAGCGCAGTGGCCTGCTCCATACCCGCCAGCACACTGGCCAGGTCGCCGCCCCGGGCAATGCGGCGGAAGGCCTGGGGATCGAGAGTGTCGAGGGAAACATTCAGGCGTCGGATACCCGCCGCTTGCAGCTGGGGCAGCTTGCGTGCCAACAGCTGGCCATTGGTGGTCAGCGAGATATCGTCGAGGTCGAGCTTGGCCACTGCGGCCAGAAAGGCATCCAGGCGCGGGCTGACCAGCGGCTCACCCCCTGTGATGCGTAGGCGCTCGATACCCGCCGCTTCGATCAGGTAAGCCACGCCGCGGGCCAGGGCATCTGCCGAGAGCTCGTCTTGCGCCGCCACCAGGCGTTTGCCGTCGGGCACGCAGTAGGTGCAGGCATAATTGCAAGCAGCCGTCAGGCTGACACGCAGGTTGCGAAAGCGCCTGCCTTGACGATCGACAATCATGAATGACTCCGGCATGGATGATAGGGGCAGGCGAAACCTGACTCATAAATCAGGTTTTTGCAAGCCCCCGCACCCTGCCGGTTTCAGCGTCAAGTGACGGAACGCTTCAGTTCGTCGGTTCCGGATCGCGTTTGCGTTTGTTGCCCATGCGCACACCGATGTCCATCAGGAACTGGAAGAAACCTTCCTGATCCTCAAGCACATTGCTCCAGAACGGCGAGTGGTACAGCGCAACGGCGCCGTGCACCAGCGCCCAGGCGGCGCAGTAATGGAAATACGGCGGTACGTCTTCGAGCTTGCCTTCGCTGATGCGGCCCTTGATCAGCTGAGTCAGGCGATCGAAGTTGGAGGCACGGATACTGTGCAGTTGCTCGACCATTTCCGGCACCTGGTTGCCCTTGACCACCTTCTCTTCCAGGCGATCGAACAACCGGTAACGTTGCGGGTCGCGCATGCGGAACTCGAAGTAGGCGCGTGACAGGGCTTCCTTGTCACGGTCGACGTCGGCCGAGTGCAACAGTTCGTTCAGGTCGCGCTCATAGTCGAGCATCAGGCGCAGGTAGATTTCCGCCTTTGACTTGAAATGCTTGTAGATCGTGCCTTTGCCGATACCCACGGCGTCGGCGATCATTTCGACAGTGACGCTGTCCTCACCCTGTTCGAGAAACAGCTTGAGCGCGGTGTCGAGGATTTCCTGTTCGCGACGGCGAAACTCACGGACCTTACGAGGTTCTTTCTGCATGGGAAGGACTGGATGACAATCGAAGCGGTTTATTATGCCTAACTTGCAAGAAATTGCACGGATCATCCACGCATGTCTGTGTTTCACCATGCTTACTGCCATGCGCTGTGGAAGGATTGAAACCTCGGCGTATTCCAAATTTGTTTAAAAAACGACCAATATACGCTGGCACTGCGCCAAACCTGACCAATACTTGAAGTGTTGGCGCGGCGCATCCCCCCCAAGTGGCGCGCCGATAAAGGTGCTCAGGGACCGCGTACCTTTGTTTTACTCCTAATGGTCTTAACCCGGATTCCCCCCCCAGAACCCGGGTTTTTTTTGCTTGCGCGACGGGTCGCACAGCGACCCGCACTCCCCGCTCGAGGTTGTGCTGTACCGTGATTTTGATTTTGATTTTGATTTTGTTTTTTGATTTTGTTTTTTGATTTTGTATTTTGATTTTGATTTTGATTTTGATCTTCGCGACTTCAGTAGGCCGAACGCAGGCCTTGCGGAGGGAGGTGACGGGCATGGATGCCCGTCAAGCGCTGGGCCCCAGGATGGGGCCTGCAGCGCGGTCCTCCTGGGAGCGAGGCCGGAGTGAGGGAACCCCGGAGCGCAGCGCAGGGGCCGGATGATGGGAGCGCAGCGTTTTTTGGTTACTTTTTGTCGCGTCTGACAAAAAGTGACTCGCCGTAAGGGCGAAAAGGTGAGTTAGTGTCGCCATCGCAAATGGCCTATGCGCGAGCTAAAAACCAGCACTGTTTCGCTGTTCGCTGTTCGCTGTTCGCTGTTCGCTGTTCGCTGTTCGCGTTCAGGTGTGGGCATCAACAATGAGTCAACATTCATTTTCAAAGGTGGCGCCAAATCACCTTTCCGCCCTTACGGCGGGTCACTTTTTGTCAAACGCGACAAAAAGTAACCAAAAAACGCTGCGCTCCCATCATCCGGCCCCTACGCTGCGCTCCGGGGTCCCCTCGCTCCGGGCTTGCTCCCGGGAGGACCGCGCTGCAGGCCCCATCCTGGGGCCCAGCGCTTGACGGGCATCCATGCCCGTCACCTCCCTCCGCAAGCCCTGCGCTTGGCCTCCTGAAGTCGCAATCTGCGTTGCCTGAGCTACCGCGCGCTTAGAAGCCAAAGCCGAAGCAAGAGCAAGAGCAAGAGCAAGAGCACTCAGGCTCGTGGGCCATCAGGCCACCCGCGCCAACGGGAACAACCGCTTGAAGTTGGCAGTAGTCTGCTCAGCCAGTTGGTCATAACTGGCGCCCCGCAACGAAGCCACATACTCAGCCACTTCCCGTACATACTGCGGAAGGTTCGGCTTGCCACGGTACGGAATGGGTGCCAGATACGGCGAATCGGTCTCGACCAGCAAACGATCGACCGGCACCTGCCGAGCCACTTCACGCAGGGCATCGGCGTTGCGGAAGGTTACGATGCCAGACAGCGAGATGTAATACCCCAGGTCCAGCGCGGCCTTGGCCATCTCCCAGTCTTCGGTGAAGCAATGCAGCACGCCAGCCTGTGGCAGGTTGGCTTCACGCAGCAGCGCCAGGGTATCGGCACGTGCCGCCCGGGTGTGCACGATGACCGGCTTGCCGGTCTGCCGCGAGGCTTCCAGGTGCAGGCGGAACGAAGCCTGCTGCAGCTCGGCAGCTTCCGGCTCATAGTGGTAATCCAGCCCGGTTTCGCCTATCGCCACCACATGGGGGTGGGCCAGTTCGCGCAGCAACCATTCCAGCGCCGGGGTTTCACCCGGCGCCAGGTCAAGCGGGTGCACGCCCACCGAGCAATCGACATCGGCGTACTGCTCGCTCAACGCCTTCACGGCACCGGCGTTTTCGGCACTGACGCCAATACACAGAAAATGACCGACCCCACGCTCACGCGCTGCCTGCAAAGCGGCATCGAGGGAGCCCTGGTGGGCGCTCAGGTCAAGACGGTCGAGGTGGCAATGGGAATCTACGAGCATAGGATGACGACACACATGAAAAAGTGAAAATCAGCGGGTACCGGGCAGTTGCAGCCAGTGAGCCAGCAGCGATTCGAGCAGCAGGGCGCGGTTGAGGTTGGCCTTGCCCAGCACCTTCTGACGCTGCTCCAGGATCCAGGCCTGCACCTCCAGCACCTTGGCCTGGCGGCTCTTCTGCGCCAGGTATTGCACCACCTTTCGCATATCAGCCAAGCCTAATCCCTCCTCGTCCTGGGTCAACTGGTAGCGCAGGATCAGATGCGACCAATCGCAGAACCAGTCGAACAGCAACAGCAGTGGCACGCCGTTCCAGGCATCGGCCAACTGGCTGGGCGATTGCTGCTGCTTGATCAGCTTCTTCACCCCGTCAGTAACCAGCGCACGTTGCTCGCGCACACCTTGTGCCTGCAGGCTGACCGCCATCAATGGCGAACCGGCAGCCAGCGTCAGTAGCTCGTCACGCTCGGCCTCGTCACTGTCAGGCAACGCACCCGCCAGCCAGGCCTGGCTCTGGGCCAGGCTTGGCTGCGGGCACGCCACCTGCTGGCAGCGGCTCTTGATAGTCGGCAACAAGCGGCTGGGCTGGTGCGTGACCAGCAGCAGCACCGTGTCGCCAGATGGCTCTTCGAGGCTTTTGAGCAGCGCGTTGGAGGCGTTGACGTTCATCGCCTCGACAGGCTCGATCAGCACCACCTTGCGCCCACCCAATTGCGCAGTTTGCACCACGAACGCCACCAGCTCGCGCACTTGGTCGACCTTGATCGGTTTGTCGGCCTCTTCAGGCTCAAGCACAAAATTGTCCGGGTGGCTGCCGGCCTTGAGCAACATGCAGGCCTTGCACCCGCCGCAGGCATCCAGCCCTTGGGGCTGCTGGCACAGCAGGCGGGCCATCAGGCGTTCGGCCATGGCCCGCTTGCCGATACCCTGCGGCCCGTGCAGCAGGTAGGCGTGCGCGTGCTGGCTGCGGCCGGCCAGCTGCTGCCAAATAGCCTGCTGCCAGGGGTAGGCGTCAGCCACGGCAACGCTCCACAATCGCCGGGAGTAGCACATCGATAGCGCGCTGCACGGCCTCCAGCGATTGTGCGGCATCGAGCAGGCTGTAGCGCTGCGGCTCGCGCTGGGCGCGCTGCAGGTAAGCCTGGCGTACAGCTTCGAAGAACGCCTGGCCCTCCTGCTCGAAACGGTCCAGGCGGCCGCGGGCGGCAGCACGGGCCAAGCCCACTTCCACTGGCAGGTCGAAAACCAAGGTCAGGTCCGGGCGCAGGTCACCCTGGACGAATTGCTCCAGGGTGGCGATGCGCTCGACCAACAAACCGCGCCCACCGCCCTGATAGGCATAGGTAGCGTCGGTGAAGCGGTCACACAGCACCACGGCGCCGCGGGCCAGCGCCGGGCGGATTACCTGCGCGAGGTGTTGGGCGCGCGCCGCGAACACCAGCAACAGTTCGGTGTCGGCCGCCATGCTTTCATCGGTGGGGGCCAGCAGCAGCTCGCGCACTTTTTCGGCCAGCGGCGTACCACCCGGCTCACGGGTCAGCACGACATCCAGGCCCTGCTCGCGCAAGCGTGCAGCCAGGTAGTCGCGGTTGGTGCTCTTGCCCGCACCTTCGGGGCCTTCCAGCGTAATAAACAAGCCGCTCACAGGCAGTCCTTAATGTTGTTCGTCAGGCGTCGGCCGTTCGGCCGCTTGCGCGCCACCCGCAGGGGCATCCTGCGCAGGCGGCGCTTCGGGTGATGGCTGCGCAGCCGGCTCGTCAGTTGCAGGCACCTGGGGCTGGGCGTCGTCAGTACCCGGCTGTGCCTCTTGCTGCGGTGCGGGGCTGGAGCGGTAGCCTGCACGTCGCTTGAGCTGGAACTCACGCACCGCCGAGTTATGGTCGTCGAGGTCGTCGGAGAACACATGGCTGCCATCGCCGCGGGCGACGAAGTACAAGCTGGTGCCATCGGAAGGGTTGAGCGCCGCGTGAATCGCTTCACGGCCGACCATGGCAATCGGCGTGGGCGGCAACCCCGTCATGGTATAGGTGTTGTAGGGTGTCGGTTCGCGCAGATCGGCGCGGGTAATCTTGCCGTTGTACCGCTCACCCATGCCGTAGATCACCGTCGGATCGGTCTGCAGCATCATGCCCAGGCGCAGGCGCCGCACAAATACACCGGCAATCTGCCCACGCTCCTGGGGGATACCGGTTTCCTTTTCCACCAGCGACGCCATGATCAACGCCTGGTACGGATCGCGATACGGCAGGTCGGTGGTGCGCTCGGCCCATTCCTTTGCCAGCACTTCGTCCAGGCGCATGTAGGCCTGCTGCAGCAGCTCGACATCGCTCATGCCACGTACAAAGCGGTAGGTGTCCGGGAAAAAGCGCCCTTCCGGGAACACACCGGTATGGCCGAGCTTGTCCATCACCTCGGAATCCGACAGGCCGTCCAGGGTATGCTTGATTTTTTCATGCTTGGCCACGGCCGAGCGTACCTGACGGAAGGTCCAGCCTTCCACCAGGGTGAGGTTGTATTGCACCACGTCGGCCCGGCGCCAGGCGTCGAACAACTGTTCGACCGTCATGCCTGGGGTAAGGCGATACTCGCCTGTGTGCAGGGCAGTGCCTGCCATGTTGAAGCGCCAGTACAAGCGCAACCAGACGGCGTCGTCCAGCAAACCTTCTTGCTCCATGCGATAGAACATGCGGTTTGGGTTGGTGCCATTGGGCACGTCGAGCAGGCGCTCCTGCGTCACGTGCAAGGGCTGCTCAAGGACCGAGTTGACCTTCCAGGCCGACCAGCCAAGCGCCAACCCGGCAATGATCAGGCCCATTTCCAGCAGTAGCAGGAATTTACGTCTCACGAATTCAGGTTTCCAGTAACGTACGGGCAACGGCCTGCAGTTTACGGGTGAGCGGGCCAGGCGACCAGTTTAGCGCGGCTACGCCTCGCACGGGCCAGATGCCGTAAACGCTATTGCAAACAAATACTTCATCTGCCTGCTCCAACGCGTCGAACGGCAGGTCACATACCTGCGCCGGAATGCCCAGCAGCGCGGCCTGTTCCAGCAGTGCCGCACGCATCACCCCGGCCACACCACAACGGCTGAGGTCGGCAGTGAACAGCACGCCATCGCGCACCAGGAACAGATTGCTGTACACCCCTTCGATCAGCCTGCCCTGCCCGTCACGCATCAGGCCTTCGGCATGGTCGCTGTCCTGCCATTCGGCACGGGCCAGCACCTGCTCCAGGCGGTTGAGGTGTTTGAGGCCGGCCAGCAGCGGTTGTTCCCCAAGCCGGGTCTGGCACAGGAACAAGCGCACGCCCTGCTCGGCATGCTCGACAGGATAGCCGGGTAACGGGCTGCCCTGCAGAATTCGCCGCGGCGCAGCACCGGCAACCGGCGCATAGCCACGCTGGCTGTCACCACGGGTAAGGATGAGTTTGGCTACACCGTCACCGAGCTGGCTGGCATAGCGCAGGAGTTCGTCGCGCACCAGCACCAGGTCGGCGCTGAGCGCCAGGCGCTGGCAACCCAGCGCCAGGCGTGCAAGGTGGCCTTCCAGCAAGCGGGGCTGGCCACCACGCACAGCGATGGTTTCAAACAGCCCATCGCCGTAGGCCAGGCCGCGGTTCTGCAGGTTGACTGCAACCGCAGGCTGGCCATCGACCCAGCTCTGCATCAACCGGCGAACCGGCGGAACACCAGCGAGCCGTTGGTGCCACCGAAGCCGAACGAGTTGGACAGCACCACGTCGATCGGCATGCTGCGCGCCTGGTGCGGCACGAAGTCGAGGTCGCAACCTTCGTCCGGTTCGTCCAGGTTGATGGTGGGCGGGGCCATCTGGCTGTTGATCGCCAGCACACTGAAGATCGCTTCCACCGCGCCTGCGGCGCCCAGCAGGTGGCCGGTCATCGACTTGGTCGAACTGACAGCCAGCTTGTAGGCATGTTCACCGAATACGCGCTTGATCGCGGCCACTTCGGCCACGTCGCCCGCAGGGGTCGAGGTACCGTGGGCGTTGATGTAGCTGACCTCTTCCGGCTGGATACCGGCATCGCGCAAGGCGTTGGCCATGCAGCGGGCAGCACCCTCGCCGGTGTCGGGTGGCGAAGTCATGTGGTAGGCGTCGCCGCTCATGCCAAAGCCAACCAGCTCGGCATAGATGGTCGCACCACGGGCCTTGGCGTGTTCCAGCTCTTCGAGTACCAGGGCACCGGCACCGTCGGACAATACAAAGCCGTCACGGCCCTTGTCCCACGGGCGGCTGGCCCGACTTGGCTCGTCGTTGCGGGTGGACAGCGCACGGGAGGCACCGAAACCGCCCATGCCCAGGCCACAGGCAGCCATCTCTGCGCCACCTGCAATCATCACGTCAGCTTCACCGTAGGCGATATTGCGCGCTGCCATGCCGATGCAATGGGTGCCGGTGGTGCAGGCGGTGGCAATGGCGTAGTTCGGCCCCTGCAGGCCCAGGTGGATCGACAGGAACCCGGAGATCATGTTGATGATCGAGCCCGGCACAAAGAACGGGGAAATGCGACGCGGCCCCGAATCGTGCAGCGTACGGCTGGTTTCCTCGATATTGGTCAGGCCGCCGATTCCCGAGCCCATGGCCACGCCAATGCGCTCACGGTTGGCGTCGGTAACCTCCAGGCCGGCATTTCGCACCGCCTGGAAACCGGCCGCCAGGCCGTACTGGATGAACAGGTCAAGCTTGCGGGCCTCTTTGGCCGACAGGTATTGCTCAACCTCGAAGCCTTTCACCGAGCCGCCAAAACGGGTGGAGTAAGCAGACAGGTCCGTGTGTTCGATCGGACCAATGCCACTGCGGCCAGCCAGAATGCCCTGCCAGGTGCTCGGTACATCGGTACCCAGTGGCGACAGCATACCCATACCGGTGACCACGACGCGTCTACGCGACACAGTACTCTCCTTTTCTAATAACAGAGTCTCTTGCGATTACATTCAAGCGCTGGAATGGAATGGCAACAGGCTCTTGGTGCGCGGTGAGCGAAGCCGGCTCGCCAAAAAGCAGCACGTTCGCAAAGAAAAAACCGCACGCCGGCAAAGGCAGTGCGGTTTTTCTCGTCAAGTAGCGACGACTACAGCGTCTTAGGCCTTGTGGCTGTTGACGTAGTCGATAGCGGCTTGAACGGTAGTGATTTTCTCGGCTTCTTCGTCAGGGATTTCGGTCTCGAATTCCTCTTCCAGAGCCATCACCAGCTCAACGGTGTCAAGCGAATCGGCACCCAGGTCATCGACGAAGGACTTCTCGTTAGTCACTTCCTCTTCCTTCACGCCCAGTTGCTCGGCGACGATTTTCTTGACGCGTTCTTCGATGGTGCTCATACCTAGTTTTCACTCCTAATGGATATATGTCAGGCAGCTGGCCGGTGGCTAATTTTATAGAAAGACGTTCGCTTTTCAAGCTAAACGCACTCTCAGGCTAGACACCCTACCCGCTGCCTGGAATCTGGTTGCAGCTTTATAACGGATTTTAGGCTCGCAGTATGACTCTTTTTTTACGAAATCCGTCACATTGAGTTGCAGTGTTACATGTACATCCCGCCGTTGACCGGCACGGTAGCGCCGGTCACGTAGGCTGCACCGTCGGACGCCAGGAACGACACCACCTTGGCGATTTCGTCGGCCTGGCCCAGGCGGCCCAGCGGAATCTGGGTTTGCAGGGCTTCACGCTGCGCTTCTGGCAGCTCGCGGGTCATGTCGGTGTCGATGAAGCCCGGAGTCACCGAGTTTACGGTGATGCCACGCGAGCCCACTTCACGCGCCAGGGCGCGGCTGAAGCCTTCCAGGCCAGCCTTGGCGGCGGCGTAGTTGGCCTGGCCCGCGTTACCCATGGCACCGACGACCGAGCCGATGCTGATGATACGACCCCAACGTGCCTTGGTCATGCCACGCAGCACGCCCTTGGACAGACGGTAGAGGCTGTTCAGGTTGGTGTCGATCACGTCGAACCATTCGTCGTCCTTCATGCGCAGCATGAGGTTGTCGCGGGTGATACCGGCGTTGTTGACCAGGATGGCCGGCGCGCCAAACTGCTCGGCGATTGCACCCAAAACAGTTTCAACGGATTCGGCGCTGGTCACGTTCAGTTCCATGCCGGTGCCGGTGATACCGTGCTCTTTCAGGGTGGCAGCAATACGCTCGGCGCCGGAGGCCGAAGTGGCGGTACCGATCACGGTCGCGCCCTGGCGGCCCAGCTCGAGGGCGATGGCCTGGCCAATGCCACGGCTGGCGCCGGTGACCAGTGCAACTTTACCTTGCAGGCTCATGCAAGCTTCTCCAAATCAGGCCAGTGCCGCGCGGGTGGCGGCAACGGCGTCAGGGGTATTGAGGTTGTAGGTGGTCACGCCGTCGGCGCAACGCTTGTTCAGGCCAGCCAGGACCTTGCCCGGGCCGCACTCGACCAGGTTGACCGCACCGTTGGCAGCCAGGGTCTGCACGCACTCGACCCAACGCACAGGCTGGTACAGCTGTGCCAGCAGGTCATGCTTGAGGGCATCGAGGTCAGGGGCAATGGCAGCGGTGACGTTCTGCACCACCGGAATTTGTGGCGCCTTCCATTCGATGGCGTTCACGTTCTCGGCGAAACGCTCGGCGGCCGGCTTCATCAGGGCACAGTGCGACGGTACGCTGACCGCCAGTGGCAGGGCGCGCTTGGCACCAGCCTCTTTGCACAGCTCCATGGCACGGTCCACCGCAGCCTTGTTGCCAGCAATCACAACCTGGCCCGGCGAGTTGAAGTTCACCGCGCTAACCACTTCGTCTTCGGCCGCCCTACCACAGATCTCGACCACCACGGCGTCATCCAGGCCGAGGATTGCGGCCATGGCGCCATGGCCGGCCGGGACGGCTTCCTGCATCAGCTGGCCGCGACGCTCGACCAAGCGCACGGCATCTTTCAGCGACAGGCTGCCTGCGGCAACCAGGGCGCTGTATTCACCCAGGCTGTGACCAGAAACGAAAGCCGGCGTGGCGCCGCCCTCCTCCAGCCACAGGCGCCACAGCGCGATGGAAGCGGTGAGGATCGCAGGCTGAGTCTTGTCGGTTTGATTGAGTTGTTCTTCCGGGCCTTCCTGGACCAGCTTCCACAGGTCGTAACCCAGAGCGTCGGAGGCCTCCTTGAAGGTCTCAACGATCACCGGCTTTTCGGCGCCCAGTTCCTTGAGCATGCCCAGGGACTGGGAACCTTGACCGGGGAAGACGAATGCGAGGGATGCAGACATTGAACAAGCCCTTATGATCTTGTCGTCGAATGAGGTGCGCCGAGCCGTGGGCTGGACGCAGAATCTGAAAACTTGGATGAATACGCAGACCAAGCGGTCACATTTAAGCACTTCATCGGCGAAATGCCTAAGGCAACAAATCTTCAAGGCGGCCATGCAGGCGCTGCGGCAGGTTTTCCTGAATTTCGATCAACGCCCTCTGGATGGCGCTCTGGAAGCCCTGCACGCCGGCCGAGCCATGGCTCTTGATGACGATACCCTGCAACCCCAGAAAGCTCGCACCGTTGTGCCGCGCCGGCGCCAGGTCGGCCTGCAGGCGCTTGAGCAACGGCATGGCCATGACCCCGGCAACCCGGGCAAAAGCACCGCCCTTGAACAGTTTTTCGATGCGCGCACCGATCATCGTCGCCAAGCCCTCGCTGGACTTGAGCAGGATGTTGCCGACAAAACCGTCGCACACCACCACGTCCGCCTCACCCCTGTACAGGCCATCCCCTTCGACGAAACCGACATAGTTGAGGCCGCGAGCGTTCTGCAACAGCGTGGCCGCCAGCTTTACCTGCTGATTACCCTTGATGTCCTCGGTGCCGATGTTAAGCAATGCCACACGCGGCCGATGCACACCCAGGGCCTGGGCGGCCACCGAGCCCATCACCGCGAACTGATAGAGGTTTTCTGCACTGCAGTCGACGTTGGCGCCGAGGTCGAGCAACTGACAGTAACCCGCCTGGGTGGGAATCGCCGCCACCATGGCTGGCCGATCGATACCCGGCAAGGTCTTGAGCACGAAGCGTGACAGCGCCATCAGCGCCCCGGTGTTGCCGGCACTGACGCAGGCCTGGGCCTTGCCGTCGCGCACCAGTTCGAGGGCGATGCGCATCGACGAGTCCGGCTTGCCGCGTAGCGCCTGCGATGGCCGCTCGTCCATACCGATCACCTCACTGGCGGCGACAATCTGCAGGCGCGCGCGATCCGCAGCTGCAAGGCCACTGACAAGATCTTCTAGGAGGGAGGGTTGACCGACGAGGGTCAGGTGCAGCGAGGGGGTAGCCGAAAGGCAGGCAATGCTAGCCTGGACAATGCTGCGGGGACCGAAGTCCCCGCCCATTGCGTCGATCGCGATGATCTGAGCAGACAAGGATTACTCGTCAGCGCCCTTATCGATCACTTTACGACCACGGTATACGCCTTCTGGCGAAACGTGGTGACGCAGGTGAATTTCACCGGTGGTCTTTTCTACCGACAGCGCGTTTTCCGACAGGGCGTCGTGCGAACGGCGCATGTCACGGGCAGAGCGGGATTTTTTGTTCTGCTGAACAGCCATAATTGATTAACTCCTAAACGTTTGGGTCACGCTTTAACTGCGCCAAAACACTGAACGGGTTGGACCGCGATACCTCGTCCTTGCTCGATTCGGGCTCGTCTGCGCCCGCCGGCTGCTGGCATTCTTCCGGATGGTGAGCAGGCACGATTGGCAAGGCGAGCAGAAGCTCTTCCTCGACCAATGCCTGCAGATCCAAAGGATCTTCGCCCAGTTCCAGCACGTCATAGCCTTTCGGCAACGACTGGGTATTCGCACCCTCCTTCACCACAGCGTATGTACATTCGCTGTAGATCGGCAGGGTGACCAGCTCAAGACAACGCTGGCAAACCATCTTGACCTCGACGTTCAGCTCGGTGTGGATAACCACTACGTGCTGCTCATCTCGTTCAAAATCGAACTTCGCCTGCACCGTACCGACATTGTCGGAAAGCGGGTCGCAGAGTCTTTCCAAATCAGCGAGTTGCAGCGAACCGTTAAGGGTTACGCCACGATCGGCTAATTTGCGCGGGTCAACGTGAGGTGGAATCGGGTCATTCAACATAGGCGCAGCATTCTAGGGATGCCCCCCGCCCCTGTCAAAGGAAATTAGGCGGCATCGTGCGTGATAGGATTGGTTCAACCGAACCCGGAGTCTACCATGCTTCCTTTGTTACTGGCTTCCAGCTCTGCCTACCGCCGCGAACTGCTCACACGCCTGCGCCTGCCCTTCACCTGGGCAAGCCCTGATATAGACGAACAGCGACAGGATGACGAGCCCGCCGTGGACCTGGTGCGCCGACTGGCCAGGCAAAAGGCCGAGGTATTGGCGGGCAGCCACCCCGGGCACCTGATCATCGGCTCGGACCAGGTTGCGGTGCTGGGCGAACAGGTACTGGGCAAGCCGCACACCTTCGAGCGGGCTTGCGAGCAACTGCTGGAGTGCAGCGGTCAGCAGGTGAGTTTTCTGACCGGGCTGGCACTGCTGAACAGCGCCACCGGGCACTGCCAGGTGGATTGCGTGCCGTTTACCGTGACGATGCGCGAGCTGAGCCGCGAGCGGGTGGAACGCTATGTGGCGGCGGAACAACCACTGGATTGCGCGGGGAGCTTCAAGGCGGAGGGGCTGGGGGTGAGTTTGTTTCAGAGGACCCATGGGTGCGATTCGACCAGCCTGATCGGGCTGCCGTTGATTCGGTTGGTGGATATGTTGACCCGGGAGGGGGTGGTTGTCCCTTGAGCCTGGCTCGAGATTTTCTGCGCCTGTGAGACCGAGCGCCGCCCGCGCGGCGCTTCGCGGGGCAAGCCCGCTCCCACATCTGTTTCAGGCCAATTTCTCCTGTCACCATTGGCGCGCGGACCCTTTGGCGCATGACACGATATCGCGTCGTACCTCCAAGGGGGCGCGCACCAATGGCTCAGGACTGAACGGCCCAAAACAAATGTGGGAGCGGGCTTGCCCCGCGAAGCGCCGCACGGACGGCGCTCGATCTCACAGGCACCGCAAAATGCACGCCGAACTCAACGCAACTGCGGCCCCTGGAACCCCATCCACATCGCCAGGTGCTCAGCCACGCTGGCACCTACGCGCTTGGAGAAGCGATCGAAAGGCGATTCCTGAACGGTAAAGTCCACCAGCTCCTTCTCGCCAACAATCTCACGTGCCACATAGCTGGCACTGCCCAGCCCATCCACCAAGCCCAGCGCCTTGGCCTGCTCGCCCGACCAGACCAGGCCGCTGAACAACTCAGGATGTTCCTTGTCCTTCAAGCGTTCGCCACGTCCCTGCTTGACCATGGCAATGAACTGCTGGTGCGTGGTATCCAGCACACCCTGCCAGAACCGGGTTTCTTCGGGCTTTTCAGGCGAGAACGGATCAAGGAAGGCCTTGTGCTCACCCGAGGTGTAGGCGCGCCGCTCCACGCCCAGCTTTTCCATGGTGCCAACAAAACCGTAACCGGCCGCCGTCACACCAATGGAGCCCACCAGGCTGGCTTTATCGGCGTAGATTTCGTCCGCCGCACTGGCAATGTAATAGGCACCAGAAGCGCCGAGATCGGCGATGACTGCATACAGCTTGATAGCCGGGTATTCAGCACGCAGGCGGCGGATTTCGTCGTACACGTAACCCGCCTGCACCGGACTGCCACCCGGGCTGTTGATGCGCATTACCACCGCCTTGGTCTTGCTGTCCTTGAACGCCTCGCGCAGGCTCTTGACGATATTGTCCGCGCTGGCGGCCTCCTGATCGGCAATCACCCCGCGCACCTCGACCAGCGCGGTATGGCTGGCACTGCGCGATGCCGCCTTGTCGAAATCCATCAGCGGCGTGAACAACGCCAGGAAGCCGAACAGGTAGATGAAAGTCAGCAGCTTGAAGAAGATCCCCCAGCGCCGCGCCCGGCGCTGCTCCTGCACACTGGCCAGCAAGGTCTTTTCCAGCAGCTGCCAGCTCTTGCGCCCTTCGCGCTCCTCGGGTTCGGCCTCGGGGGCTTTCCATTCGTCTGCCATGCTTACCTACCTTGGAAGTGGAATTGCGGAACCACCCAGCCACTCGCGCAGCTGGGAAAAATGATCGATGCACACCTGCGGACCAAACTCGGCCAGCGCCTGCAGCGGCATGGCACCATAGCCCACCGCCACCGAATGCATCCCGGCATTGCTGGCCATCTGCAGGTCGAATGCCGAATCTCCGACCATCAGCGCACGCGCCGGTTCGACGCCGCAATGGCCGAGGATTTCCTCGAGCATCAGCGGGTGCGGCTTGCCACGGGTTTCGTCGGCAGCACGGGTGATGTCGAAGAACTGCTCCCAGCCATTGGCCTTGAGTACCCGGTCCAGCCCGCGACGCGCCTTGCCCGTAGCCACCGCCAGGCGGTAACCCTCGGCACGAAAGGCATCCAGCGACTCGACCACGCCCTCGAACAGTGGCGAAGGCTGCTGATCCAGCGCCATGTAGATATCAGCATAGTGCTGACGGAAGCTGTCGACCTGCGCAGGTGCCAGGTGCGGGTACAGGGTATGGATCGCCTCACCCAGGGCCAGACCGATGATGCCCTTGACCGCATCCTCACGGCTGGCGACCTCGCCGGCACGCTCGGCGGCGGCATTCATGGCCTCGACAATACGCCCGATAGAATCGGCCAGGGTACCGTCCCAGTCGAAGATCAGTAGCTCATAGCCTTTCTTCATGGATCAGGACGCACTCAGACGTTCAATGGTTTTCGCCCAGACTTCATCCACAGGCGCTTCAAGCTTCAGCTCACCACCATCCGGCAGCGGCACAGTCAGCGCATAGGCATGCAAGAACAGGCGTTTGCCCCCCAGCTCGCGAATTTCGCGACTGAAGTCTTCGTCACCGTACTTGCTGTCACCGGCAATCATGTGCCCCGCATGCAGGGTATGCACGCGAATCTGGTGGGTACGCCCCGTGATCGGACGGGCCTCGACAATGGTGGCGAACTCGCCAAAGCGGCGGAGCACGCGGAACAGGGTCAACGCGTCCTTGCCCTCTTCGTTCACTTCAACCATGCGCTCGCCGGAGCGCAGGTTGCTCTTGAGCAACGGCGCATTCACCTGCTTCTTCGACGTCGGCCAATGGCCGCGCACCAGCGCCATATAGCGCTTGTCGACCCCGTCACCGCGCAGGGCGGCATGCAAGTGGCGCAGCATGCTGCGCTTCTTGGCAATCATCAGCAGGCCAGAGGTGTCGCGGTCCAGGCGGTGCACCAGTTCGAGCTCCTTGGCGTCCGGGCGCAGCTGGCGCAGTGCCTCGATCACACCAAAGCTCAGGCCGCTACCGCCATGCACAGCAATGCCGGACGGCTTGTTCATCACGATCAGCGCCTTGTCTTCGTAGACAATGGCCGCCTCAAGGCGCTGCAGCAAGCCCTGGGCCACCGGTGCCGGCTCGTCACGCTCCGGCAGGCGGACGGGCGGCACCCTCACGATGTCGCCGGCCTGGATCTTGTACTCAGGCTTTACCCGACCCTTGTTCACCCGCACTTCACCCTTGCGCAGGATGCGGTAGACCAGCGTTTTGGGCACGCCCTTGAGGGCCGTGATGAGGAAATTATCAATGCGTTGGCCGGCAAGCTCCGGCGCGACTTCGATCAGCTGAACGCCGGAAGTCGGAGGGGTATTGGTCGTCATTGCGGGATCATAACAATTTTTTATGGAATTGAAGCACTTAATCATTGCTGCTATAGTCGCGAACGCCGCCAAAAGCGGCAGGCCAGCGGCAACAGGCTTTCAGCCGGCCCTGACCAACGCAATTCTCCAGGACGCGAGGCCGTCCTACGGGGTGTTCGCCAGTTTACCGAATTGCCTGGAATCGCCACCAGCGCCGTGTAGAGAAGACCGAAAAAAAACGACAAGCGCGGTGTTTCACCTGCTTACCCGATTCTTTTCGCAGCCCCTCTGCCCGCCCCGTCGCTTCCACGCAACGCACGGCGAATGCTTCGGAAATACCTGCCTTGGATATGAATGGCGCCAGTGCAGTACCTGCAGTGGCGAAAAATGCAACCCGTTGCGGATTCAGCGCGCGGCAGCACCCGAATTATCAGGGATACGTGCAGGGTGGAGATGCACAGCCCTCGGACCGTGTAGCACCGCGTCCGGCCACCAGCCCACTGACGGCTGGCGAGCGGATAAGGTCCTGAACAGATGCCCCCGGGCGTCCACGGCTGAAGGTTGATTCCTCCTCCTGACTGAGTGCACAAGGCCCGCTTGGTTGATTCGATCTCCATTCGAAGCCACCGGGGCCTTGTTGGCACCGCAGCAAACAGGACGCGTCGTCGCGACAACGGCAGGCTGGGCAACTGGCTGGTGCCGAACGTCGCTCGACACGGGGGTGGCCCGGCCACCCTTTGCGCACCTTGGCACCGACCATGAGACGTCGTGTGTGCCGAACGCCGTTTCCGGCAGCCCGGAAACCGACGGTACAACATGAAAAGAATGCTGATTAACGCAACTCAACCCGAAGAGTTGCGTGTAGCCCTGGTGGATGGCCAACGCCTCTACGACCTGGACATCGAGTCTGGTGCGCGCGAGCAGAAAAAGGCCAACATCTACAAAGGCAAGATCACCCGCATCGAACCCAGCCTCGAAGCCGCCTTCGTCGACTTCGGTTCCGAACGTCACGGCTTCCTGCCGCTGAAAGAAATCTCCCGCGAATACTTCAAGAAAGCCCCCGAAGGCCGGGTGAACATCAAGGAAGTGCTCAGCGAAGGCCAGGAAGTCATCGTCCAGGTCGAGAAGGAAGAGCGCGGCAACAAAGGCGCAGCCCTCACCACCTTCATCAGCCTGGCAGGTCGTTACCTGGTGCTGATGCCCAACAACCCACGTGCCGGCGGCATCTCCCGCCGCATCGAAGGCGAAGAGCGCAACGAACTGCGCGAAGCCCTGAACGGCCTGACCGTGCCGGGCGACATGGGCCTTATCGTGCGCACTGCCGGCCTTGGCCGCAGCAGCGAAGAAATGCAGTGGGACCTCGACTACCTGCTGCAGCTGTGGACTGCCATCAAGGAAGCGTCCCTGGACCGCGCTGCGCCATTCCTGATTTATCAGGAAAGCAACGTCATCATCCGCGCTATCCGCGACTATCTGCGCCAGGACATCGGCGAAGTGCTTATCGACAGCATCGATGCCCAGGAAGAAGCCCTGACCTTCATCCGCCAGGTAATGCCGCAGTACGCCAGCAAGGTGAAGCTGTACGAAGACAGCGTACCGCTGTTCAACCGCTTCCAGATCGAAAGCCAGATCGAAACCGCCTTCCAGCGCGTGGTCGACCTGCCGTCCGGTGGTTCGATCGTGATCGACCCGACCGAAGCCCTGGTGTCCATCGACATCAACTCGGCGCGGGCCACCAAAGGCAGCGACATCGAAGAAACCGCCCTGCAGACCAACCTGGAAGCGGCCGAGGAAATCGCACGCCAGCTGCGCCTGCGTGACATTGGCGGCCTGATCGTCATCGACTTCATCGACATGACCCCGGCGAAAAACCAGCGTGCCGTGGAAGAGCGCGTACGCGAGTGCCTGGAGGCAGACCGTGCCCGTGTTCAGGTCGGCCGCATTTCGCGCTTCGGCCTGCTGGAAATGTCCCGTCAGCGCCTGCGCCCATCGCTGGGCGAAAGCAGCGGCATCGTCTGCCCACGCTGCTCCGGCACAGGCATCATCCGTGACGTCGAATCGCTGTCGCTGGCCATCCTGCGCCTGATCGAAGAAGAAGCCCTGAAGGACCGCACCGCCGAAGTACGCGCACAAGTGCCGATCCCGGTGGCCGCATTCCTGCTCAACGAGAAACGTAACTCGATCACCAAGATCGAACTGCGCACCCGCGCACGCATCATCATCCTGCCGAACGATCACCTGGAAACCCCGCACTTCGAAGTCCAGCGCCTGCGCGACGACAACCCGGAAGTGCTGAACAACCAGTCCAGCTACGAGATCGCCGCCACCGAGACCGAAGAGGCACCGCAGCAGACCGCCACCCGCACCCTGGTTCGCCAGGAAGCGGCGGTCAAGACCGCACCGGCCCGCACCAGTGCGCCAGTACCGGCTGCTGAAGAGCCACAGGCTGTCGCCCCGGCTGCCCCAGCCCCGAGCGCCCCAGAGCCAAGCCTGTTCAAAGGCCTGGTGAAGTCGCTGGTCAGCCTGTTCGCCGGCAAGGAAGAACCTGCTGCTGCGCCGGTCGTCGCCGAGAAACCGGCTGCCGAGCGCAGCCCGCGCAACGAAGAGCGCCGCAACGGCCGTCAGCAGAGCCGCAACCGCAACGGCCGCCGTGACGAAGAGCGCAAGCCGCGTGAAGAACGTGCCGAGCGCGCCCCGCGCGAAGAACGCCAGCCACGTGAGGAGCGTGCACCACGCGAAGAACGTGCACCACGTGAAGATCGCGCCCCACGCGAAGAACGTGCACCACGTGAAGATCGCGCCCCACGCGAAGAGCGTGCACCGCGCGAAGAACGCGCCCCACGCCAGCCGCGCGAAGACCGCCGCAGCAACCGTGGCGAAGAACGCGTACGCGAGCTGCGCGAGCCGCTGGATGCCACCCCGCCAGCCGAACGCGAAGAGCGTCAGCCACGTGAAGAGCGTGTAGCCCGTGAAGAACGTGCTCCACGTGAAGAGCGCGCACCTCGCGAAGAACGTGCCCCGCGTGAAGAGCGCGCACCTCGCGAAGAACGTGCCCCGCGTGAAGAGCGCGCACCTCGTGAAGATCGCGCCCCACGTGAAGAACGTGCTCCGCGTGAAGAACGCGCACCTCGCGAAGAACGTGCCCCGCGCCCACCGCGCGAAGAGCGCCAGCCACGTGTAGCGGAAGAAGCGGCCGAGCAGGCTGCCGAACTGGCCGAAGAGCAACTGCCGAACGAAGAGTTGCTGCAAGACGAACAGGAAGGCACCGATGGCGAGCGCCCGCGCCGCCGCTCCCGTGGTCAGCGTCGTCGCAGTAACCGTCGTGAGCGCCAGCGCAACGCCAATGGCGAGTTGATCGACGGTGGCGAAGAGGACGAAGGCAGCGAAGAGCAGCCACAACAGCACAAGGCCACCGAGCTGGGTGCCGAACTGGCCGCCGGCCTCGCCGTGACTGCCACTGTTGCCAGCAGCAACATCAGCGCCGACGCCGAAGCCCAGGCCAACCAGCAGGCCGAACGTGCCACCGCCGAAGTCGCTACCGCTGCAGAGACCGACAACCGCGAGGCCGCCCAGCCGGTCGAGCAAGCTGAAAAGGTCGAGCAGGTCGAGGCCGTCGCCAAGGCTGAAGAAGTTGTCGTGGCCCCAGTGGTCGAGCAGCCTGTCAGCCAGCCGGTAATCGTGGCCGAGGTCACTGCCGAGCCAGTGGTCGAAGTTGCTCCGCAGCCAGTGGTTGACGAAGCACCTGCAGCCGAGCCTGCGATCATCGCAGAGGCACCTGTTGAAGCGCCTGCCGTCGAAGCGGGTGAAATCGAACAGGCTCCGGCCGTGACTGACACCGCTCCAGCTGCCGAGCAGCCTGCACCGGTTGTCGAAGCCCAGCCAGAAGTGGTGGCCGAGCCTGCCCCTGTGGTGGTCGAGCCTGCGCAAGTCGAAGCCCCGATTGAGGCAGAACCTGCCACTGTCATGCTGGCCAACGGCCGCGCGCCGAACGACCCGCGTGAAGTGCGCCGCCGCAAGCGTGAGGCCGAGGCCGCTGCCAAAGCCGCCCAGGAAGCTGCTGCAGCCCCCCAGGAACCCGCCCTGGAAGCCGCCGATGAGCACAAGCCTCATCACGGTTGATAGCCAAGGCTGAATGAAAAAGCCCCGCCAGTGCAAACTGGCGGGGCTTTTTCTTGGCTTGACGCTTAATGTCAATGCTGGCTGCCGCATTTGTAGGAGCGGCATCTGCACCGCCTCAGTAAAGGTTAGGCTCCATCTCCAGCTCCACCCCGAACCGCTCCAGGATATCCGCCTGGATCTGCCGCGCCAGCGCATGCATCTGCGCCCCGCTCGCCTGGCCGTAGTTCACCAGCACCAGCGACTGCAAGCGATGCACGCCCGCATCGCCATCACGATGGCCCTTCCACCCCGCCTGCTCGATCAGCCAGCCCGCCGCCAGCTTCGCCTGACCATCGGCCTGGGGATAAGCCACCACTGCCGGGTGTTTCGCACGAATACGCTCGACTTGCTCCGCAGACACCACCGGGTTCTTGAAAAAACTCCCGGCATTGCCGAGCTCCACCGGGTCTGGCAGCTTTTCGCGGCGAATGCTGCAAATGGCATTACTGATCGCCTGCGCGGTCGGTTCGGCTACACCCTGCTCCGCAAGGCGCTGACGCACCGGACCATAGTCCAGGTGGGCCTGCAGGGTGCGGCTCAAGGCAAAACGCACGCGCAGGATCAACCAGCGCCCGGGGTTGCGCTTGAACAGGCTGTCGCGATAACCGAAGGCACATTCTGCCAAACCAAAGTCATGCAGTTCGCCAGTCTCACGGTCCAGGGCCGTCAGGCCGGCAAACACGTCCTTGATCTCCACCCCGTAGGCGCCCACGTTCTGCATCGGCGCGGCGCCCACCGTACCGGGGATCAGGCTGAGGTTTTCCAGCCCGCAATAGCCCTGCGCCAGTGTCCACTGCACGAACGGGTGCCACGGCTCACCGGCCTCGGCCTCGACCACGATGTGTTCGCCATCGTCACTGAGCACGCGGCAGCCACGGCTGGCCATGTGCAGCACCAGTGCATCGACATCGCGGGTCAGCAGCAGGTTGCTGCCGCCGCCGATCACCAGCACCGGCAGACCTCGCTGCTGCGCCTGGCACAGCGCCTGTCGCACCTGCTGATCATCCTGGGCCTGGCTGAAAAAACGCGCCTTCACGTCGATGCCGAAGGTGTTAAAGGGTTTGAGCGAAACCTGCTCCTGCCACTGCACTGTCATAGGCGGCCCTTGATTTCCAGCACCAGTGCCTGGCACGCCGCCTCGACCAGGTCGAGCACCTGCTCGAAGCCATCGGCGCCACCGTAGTAAGGGTCAGGTACTTCATCCAGCACTGAGCCATAGCGGCGCAGGAACAGGTCGAGTTCGCCCGCTGCAGTGGGCGGGCGCAAGGCGCGCAGGTCGCGCAGGTTGCTCTCGTCCATGGCCAGCACCAGGTCGTACTCGGCAAAATGCGCTGCCTTGACCTGCTGGGCACGCTGCGCTGAGAGGTCGTAACCACGTGCCAGCGCTGCCTTGCAGGTGCGGCTGTCTGGCGCCTTGCCAACATGCCAGTCGCCGGTGCCGGCAGAGGCCACGTGCACCCGGTCGGCAAGCCCGGCGGCCTGCAATTGATGGCGCAGCACGCCTTCGGCGGTGGGCGAGCGGCAGATGTTGCCCAGGCACACGAACAAAACGCGCATCAAGCCTCCAGCAAGCGCCGTACGCGCTCCAGGTCTTCAGGGGTATCAACGCCTACGGCTGGCGCCTCGATGGCGTCCTCGACGTGAATGCGCACGCCGTGCCACAAGGCACGCAGTTGCTCCAGCGCTTCGGTCTGTTCAAGCCAGCATGGGCCCCAACCGACAAAGTCCTGCAGAAAGCCGACGCGGTAGGCGTACATGCCGATGTGGCGGCGATACGGCACGCCTTCGGGCAGCACATTGCGGTCGCTGGCAAAGCCATCGCGGGCCCACGGCAGCGGCGCACGGCTGAAAGTCAGGGCCAGTCCGTTCTTGTCGCTCGCCACCTTGACTGCATTGGGGTTGAACACGGTTTCCGGCTCATGGATCGGCTCGGCCAGAGTAGCGATGCCGGCCTCTGGATGCGCAGCCAGGTTGGCCGCCACCTGGTCGATGATCACCGGCGGGATCAGCGGCTCGTCGCCCTGCACGTTGACCACGATGGCATCAGCCGGCAAGCCCAGGTGCACAGCCACTTCGGCCAGGCGGTCGGTGCCCGATTCATGGTCGGCGCGGGTCATCAGCACTTCGGCACCGAACGCCTGGCAGGCCTCGAAGATACTGGCGTCATCGGTGGCGATAACCACACGGCTCGCGGCACTTTTGCGTGCCTGCTCCCACACGTGTTGCACCATCGGCTTGCCGGCAATCGGCAGCAGCGGCTTGCCTGGGAGCCGTGTGGAGCGCAACCGGGCGGGAATCACCACGGTGAAGTCCAGGCTCATTTGTCCAGACGCTCGTCGTCGGTCAGGGTGCGCGCCTCGCTTTCCAGCATGACCGGAATGCCGTCGCGGATCGGGTAGGCCAGGCCGGCGCCCTTGCTGATCAGCTCGGTCTTGTCGGCACTGAGCTTGAGCGGGCCCTTGGTGATCGGGCAGGCCAGGATGTCGAGCAGTTTAGTGTCCATTGGAGGCTTCCTTTAGGCCAGGTGGCCGGAAATTGAAAACGGGCTCAGGGCTTGCGCAGCAGCCGCTGCAGCTGGTTGTCGAACCAAGTGCTGAACGCTGGCGTGGGCTGGGCCTCGACGGCCAGGTACCACCAGTCGTCAGCGGCGAAGGCTCGGCATTTCACCGCATCCTTCTCGGTCATCACCAGCGGCAGCGGCGGGCTGAAAGCCAGGCTCCGGGCGCTGAACTGTGCATGGTCGGCGAAGGGATGCGGCACCGGCTGCCAGTTTAGCCCCAGCAGGGTATTGAAGAAACGTTGCGGATTGCCAATACCGGCCACCGCGTGCAGGCGCTGGCCTGGTGGGAAATGGTCGAGGGTACGACGTTCGCCGCTGCGCACGTTGACCAGTGCGGACGGTTGCAGGCAGAAGCCAAAACCATCGGCGCGGTCGGCACTGGCACCATTGAACAGCACCGCGTCGGCGCCTTGCAGGCGCTCGACGGGCTCGCGCAACGGGCCGGCAGGCAGGCAGCGGCCATTGCCCAGGCCGCGGGCGGCATCGATCAGCACCAGCTCCAGGTCGCGGGCCAGGCGATAGTGCTGCATGCCGTCGTCGCACAGGATCAGGTCGAGCGGTTCGCTGGCCAGCAACGCCTGCACGGCGCGGGAACGGTCAGGGTCGATCATCAGCGGCACGCCGGTGCGCTGCACGATCAGCAGCGGTTCGTCGCCCGCCTGTTCGGCCGGCTGGTCGGCCTGCACCCGCCAAGGCAGCTGTGGTGGCTTGGCACCATACCCACGGCTGACCACACCCACCTTCAGCCCCTGTTGGCGGCAGTGTTCGATCAGCCAGAGGATCATCGGCGTCTTGCCGGTGCCGCCCACGGTGATGTTGCCCACCACGATGACCGGCACTGGCGCCCGGTAACTGGCACTTTCGCCACTGAGAAAACGTGCCCGCTTGCGGGTGACCACGCGGCGGTACAACGCCTCCAGCGGGCGTAATAGCGCCAGGGCGGGGTGCCCGGCGTACCAGGCGGCGAGCAAACCGTCGGCGAAAGGCATCAAGGCGTGCCCTGTGCCGCCTCGACGGTGGTCATGCGCAACTGGCTGAAACCGAGCTTGCCGGCGGCATCCATTGCGGTGACCACAGCCTGGTGCGGGGTCTTGCCGTCGGCGCTGATGGCCAGCGGGAGCGTGTTGTCACCGCCCGACTCACGCTCGATGGCCTCGCTCAAGGTGGCCAGGTCGCTCTTGGGCAGCAGGTGGTTGTTCACCGAATACACGCCTTCGGCGCTGATGGTGATTTCCACCAGCTTGTCCTGGTCGGCTGGCGCCTTCTCGGCGCTGGCAGCTTCGGGCAGCTCGACACGCAGTTGTGTCTCGCGGGTAAAGGTAGTGGTGACCACGAAGAACAGCAGCAGGACGAACACCACATCGATCAACGACGCCAGGTTGATGTCGACGTTCTCCCGCTGACGATTGCGCCGGAACTTCACGCCTTGCCTCCGGCCACTTCCACTTCACGGTCGCCCTGGATCACTTCCACCAGCTTGATCGCCTCCTGTTCCATGCCCACCACCAGCTCATCGATGCGGCGCAGCAGGAAGCGGTGGAAGAACACTGCCGGGATGCCGACCATGAGGCCGGCCGCAGTGGTGACCAGGGCCTTGGAGATACCACCGGCCAGCACGGCCGCATTGGCGGTCATTTGCGAGCCCATGAAGGCGCTGAAGATGTCGATCATGCCCAGCACGGTGCCCAGCAGGCCCAGCAGCGGCGCCATGGCGGCGATGGTGCCGAGCGTGCTGATGTAGCGCTCCAGTTCGTGAATGACGCGCGAGGCGGCTTCCTCGATGCACTCTTTCATGATTTCGCGGCCATGACGCGAGTTGGCCAGGCCAGCAGCAAGGATTTCGCCCAATGGCGAATCGGCGCGCAAGGCCTTGAGCTTGTCACTGGTCAGTTGCTTGTCCTTGATCCACATCCATACCTGACCGAGCAGGTGCGGCGGGGTGACGCGACTGGCGCGCAGGGTCCACAGGCGCTCGACGACGATAGCCATGGCAGCGATGGAACTCAGAATGATCGGCAGCATCATCCAACCACCGGACTTGACCAATTCCCACACAGTAAACGCCCCTTCGCAAAAAGGCCGCCACTCTACCATAGGACCGCCCGAGGGCTCATCTGCCGGAGGTCAGGGAATTGGCGTGCCGGGCTGGGAAGCGTACTCCGTTACAAGTGTGGTGCCTGTGAGATCGAGCGCCGCCCGCGCGGCGCTCGATCTCACAGGCGCTGAAAATACCATGGCATGCACCTGCCTGCCTCCCCCTCACTCAGCTCGAACCCGCCAAAACCGCCGCTGCCCCCTGATACCCTCAACCTCTTCATGCCGCCCCAACACCAACCGCAACGCCCCCTCCACCGCCGTGTCATGCACCGCCAGACCATGCCGCTGATAACGCTCCATTACCTGCACATGCGGGTGCCCGAAGCTGTTGTTACGCCCTCGCGAAATCAATACCCCGCGCGGCGCACTAGCCCGGATGAACGCCTCGGTGGACGAACTGCGGCTGCCATGATGCGGTGCCTGCAACCAGTCGATACGCGGCATTTCTGTGTCCGCCAGCCAGGCCCGTTCGGCCGCAGCTTCCATATCCCCCGCCAGCAGCAAGCGCTCGCCCTGCGCCTCTACCAGCAAGACACAGGAACGGTCATTGCTACTCTGCCCGTCCGCCCAGCGCCATAGCGAAAAGCGCACGCCATCCCAGTTCCATTGTTCGCCACTGGCACAAGGCTGCAACGGCACATCATCCAGCGCTTCCCCACCGATCAGCCGCCTGACCGGCAGCCCACGCTGTATGGCCGCAGCACCGCCCGCATGGTCGGCATGCGCATGGCTGATGACCATCAAGTCCAGGCTGTCCACCCCCAGCTTGCTCAAGGTCGGGAGCACCACCCGCTCGCCCAGGTCGGTCTCCCCTCTGGCCGGCCCGGCGTCGTACAGCAGGTTGTAATGCCGGGTACGCAACAGCACCGCCAGCCCTTGGCCAACGTCTAGCTGCCAGACCTCGACCTGGCCGAGCGGCACCGGCTCCGTGGGCACCCACAGCGCCAACAACATGACCCCACCCAACCCCCGCAAAGGCACGCCACGAGGCAGCAGCACCAGCAGCGCACCCAGCAATACCAGCAGCCAGGCCCACAACGGCAAGGCCGGGGCCAGCCACGCCGGGCGCTGATGCGCCACCAACGCCAACAGCCGGAACAGCCCATCCAGCAGGCCACCCGCCAGCCACAGCAACGCTTCCCCTACCCCACCCAGCGGCAGCAGCAACGTCCCCAGCAACGCCAACGGCAACACCGCCAGGCTAACCCATGGCACCGCGACAAGATTGGCCAGCGGCGCACTCAGACTCACCGGTAAACCTGTGGCCAGCAACACCGGCAGCAAGCCGATGGCGATCACCCATTGCGCGCGCGTCCAGGCCTGCCAGGGCCGCCAACCGCCCAAACGGCCGCTGAAGCAGTAGATGAGCGTGGCCACTGCGGCAAACGACAGCCAGAACCCAGGCAGCAGCGCCGCCAAGGGTTCGACCAGCAGCACCGCGACCAGCGCCAGCAATAGCGGCAGCATTGCGCCGAGGTGGCGAAAACGCAGGCGCCACAACAGCACTACCGCCAGCATCAGGCAGGCACGCTGCACCGGTACACCCGCACCGGCCAGCCAGCCGTAGGCCAACGCCGCCGCCATGGCCAGGGCACAGGCACAGGGCAGCCACGGCAACCGGGCGGGCCACAGCCCCCAACGCGCCAGCCCGGCCACCAGGCCGTACAGCAGACCGGCCACCAGGCCGATGTGCTGGCCAGAAATAACCAGCAAGTGCACCGTACCGGTGGCCTGCAACGTCTGCCAGTCCTCCCGGGCCAGGCCAGCGCCGTCACCCAGCACCAGTGCCACCAATGCGGCCTGCCGGCCATTGGCTTGGACCACCAGCAAGCGCTGACGCAGCGCATCGCGCCAACCACCGCTTACCGGCGCCAGTAGCTGCCCGGCTTTTACCGTACCGGTGGCGCCCACCCGCCGCGCCAGCAGTTGCGCCTCCCGGTCGGGCCCATGTGGGTTGAGCAGCCCGGCCGGGCGCTGCAAGGTCACCGCCAGCCGCCACTGCTCGCCCGCCCGCAGCGGCGGCCCATCGAACCAGCTCAGTTGCAGCCGTTGCGGCAGTTCGGCCCGCCGCGAGCGTGCCGCCTCCAGCTCGAAGCGCACGCCCTGCGCAGTTCGCGCTGGAAGGCCGACCACCCGCCCCTCCAGCCACAAGGTGCGGCCGTCCAGGCCGGCAGCCAGGCGATCGTCAAGGGCCTGCTGGGCAGACCAGCACGCCCAACACAGCCCCAGCACAAAACAGCCCAATGGCCAAACGCGGGTAAACACGCTGACGGCCGCGCAGGCAGCCAGCGTTATCAACCATCCGACCGATGGCAATGCGGGGAAAAGGCCCGGGCACAACAGCCCGAGCGCGAGCGCAAACATCCCTGTGCGCATGAGGTAGAGCTCCAGAAGGTAAATCACCCCCTGAGGCATAGCTCAATTGCCGGCAACGCTTGCTCAACAATTGTCACAAACTCTAAACGAGGCCGAGCAGGATTAAAGGCATACTGCCCGGGTCAACGCTCCGGGAGCCTACATGCCGCGCCGACTTTTCAAACGCTACATGCCGGACCCGACCAGCATTCGGGAACACAAGTCCTTACGCTTTTTCGGCAAGCTGCTGCACGACCCCAACCTCTGGCACCTGAACCGCCACTCGGTGGCGCGGGCCATGGGGGTGGGCCTGTTCGCGGCGCTGATTCCCATCCCCATGCAGATGCTGCTGGCGGCGGCGCTGGCAATCCCGGTACGCGGCAACCTGCCGATCGCCGTCAGCCTGGTGTGGCTGACCAACCCGCTGACCATGCCGCCGGTGTTCTTCGTCACCTACATGACCGGCGCCTGGCTGATGCAGGTGCCGCCGCGCACCTTGCCCGACGAATTGACCTTCGAGTGGATCACCGACCAGCTTGCCACCGTGTGGCAGCCGTTCCTGCTGGGTTCGGTGGTGTGCGGGGTGGTGCTGGGCATCGTCGCCTACTTCACCACCCTGCTGTACTGGCGCTGGTGGATTGGCCGGCAGTGGCGCCGGCGCAAGCTCCGTTGCTCATGCACGCATGCCGCGGCCGCTGACCAGCAGCCGGATGCACAACGCGTAGAGCACAGCGGTGGCCACCAGCATGAAGGTGATCGCCGTGCCAATGCTGATATCCGACACCCCTAGGATGCCGTAGCGGAACGAGTTGACCATGTGCAGCACCGGGTTTGCCAGCGATACGGTCTGCCAGAATGGCGGTAACAGGTTGATCGAGTAGAACACCCCGCCCAGGTAGGTCAGCGGCGTCAGCACAAAGGTCGGAATGATCGAGATATCGTCGAAGTTGCGTGCAAACACGGCGTTGACGAACCCCAGCAGCGAGAAGATGGTGGCCGTCAGCAGCACCACGACCACGGTCACGCCCAGGTGGTGCACCTGCAGGTCGGTAAAGAACATCGACAGGATGGTCACGATCACACCGACCGCCAGGCCGCGCAGCACGCCCCCCAGCACATAGCCGACGAGAATGGTGTGCGGCGACACCGGCGACACCATCAGCTCTTCGATCGAGCGCTGGAACTTGCTGCCGAAGAAGCTCGACACCACGTTGCCGTAAGAGTTGGTAATCACCGACATCATGATCAGCCCCGGCACGATGTACTGCATGTAGGTGAAGCCACCCATATCGCCGATCTGCCGGCCGATCAGGTTACCGAAGATGACGAAGTACAGGACCATGGTGATGGCAGGCGGCAGCAAGGTTTGCGGCCAGATGCGCAAGAAGCGCCGCACCTCGCGGTAGACGATGGTGTTCAGGGCGACCCAGTTGGTGCGCAGTTCCACACTCATACGGCCACCTTCGACAGGTTTTTTTCCACCAGGGACACAAACAGCTCCTCAAGTCGGTTGGTCTTGTTGCGCAGGCTCTGCACCTCGATGTTCTGCAGCGCCAGCTGGCCGAACAGCGCGGTAATGCCAATGTCCTTGTCCACCTGCACTTCAAGGGTGTGCGGCGTCAGCAGGCGGCATGGGTAGCCCTGCAGGGCCGGCGCCTGGGCCAGGTCCTGCCTGAGGTCGAGGACGAAGGTCTCGACATGCAGCTTGCCCAGCAGCTTGCGCATGCTGGTGTTCTCGACGATGGTGCCGTGGTCGATGATGCCGATGTTACGGCACAGCTGCTCGGCTTCTTCCAGGTAGTGGGTAGTCAGGATGATGGTGATGCCCTTCTGGTTGAGCTCGGTGAGAAAGCTCCACATCGAGCGGCGCAACTCGATGTCTACCCCGGCGGTCGGCTCGTCGAGGATCAGCAGGCGCGGCTCGTGGATCAGTGCACGGGCAATCATCAACCGGCGCTTCATCCCGCCCGACAACGAGCGCGACTGCACATCGCGTTTGTCCCACAGGCCGAGCTGGGTCAGGTACTGCTCGGCGCGTTCCTTGGCCAGCTTCGGCGGGATACCGTAGTAGCCGGCCTGGGTCACGACGATGTCGAAGGTTTTCTCGAACTGGTTGAAGTTGAATTCCTGCGGCACCACACCCAGGCAGCGCTTGAGCGCCGCCGGCTCACGGTCCAGGTCATGGCCGAACACGTTGACCGTACCGCTGGTCTTGTTGACCAAGGTCGAGAGGATGCCGATGGTGGTGGATTTGCCGGCGCCGTTGGGGCCAAGCAAGGCGAAGAAGTCACCTTCGGCAACATCCAGGTCGATGCCCTTGAGGGCCTGGAAGCCATTACCGTAGGTCTTGGTCAGCTGTCGGATGGACAGGGCAGAACTCATAGCGGGTCACGTACCGAATAAAGAATGGTTCAGGACACGCCAGGCGAAGTCACTGGCGCAGTGAGTGCGGCCATGGTGCAAGGCCATGCCGCACAAGTACAGTCACATCTATTGATAATGACTATCGAAGCAGGTTCAGGTCAGTGCAGTCATCACTGCCGCCTGGTAGGCCGGGCGCTGTTTCAGACGTTGATACCAGGCTTCGAGGTGGCGCATGGCCGGGCGCTCGATGGGCATTTCAAACCAGGCATAGACAAAGCTACCCAGTGGGATGTCGCCCATGCCGATCTGGTCACCGGACAGGTAAGGTTGTTTGGCCAGGGTTTCGTCAGCAATGGCCAGCAACTGGGCACATTGCTTGTGCGCGGCGTTGATCGCCACCCAGTCGCGCTGGTCTTCAGGCGTGCGCAGCAGGCCCCAGAACAGCGGGCGGAACGGGGTGGCGAGTGACGAGGTTGTCCAGTCCATCCACTTGTCGGCCAGGGCGCGCTGGCGCGGGTCGTCCAGGTACCAGCCCTGCTCCGCGCCGTATTCGGCGCACAAGTAGCGGACGATGGTATTGGATTCCCACAGCACCAGGTCGCCATCTTCGAGCATGGGCACCAGGCCGTTGGGGTTGAGGGCGCGGTAATGCGGTTCGTTGACCACACCGAAAGCGCCGCCGGCGTCGATGGACTCGAAATCCAGGCCCAACTCGTGGGCGATCCACAGCGCCTTGCGCACATTGCTCGAATTCTTGCGGCCCCAGATCTTCAGCATGGCGACGTCCTTATGAATGCGGAGATCGTGCAGTCTACTCCAGACCTTCGCCGCCTGTACCGGCCTCTTCGCGGGGCAAGCCCGCTCCCACAATCAATACGTTGTTCAATGAGAGCGGGTATGCCTGCAAAGAGGCCGGCACTCACGAACAAATGAACTGAAACTCCCACCGCCACACTCTGTCACTGTTCTGAAGCTGCCGTTCACAGCATTGCGTCTAAGCTGTCTGGGACGGCTCAAGCCCTTGGTTCCAAGGAGGACCGATTATGTTGCTGTTGTGGTTGGTAGTGCTGGTGATCGGCGCGGCGTACCTCACGCACCGGCGCCTGGCGCCCTTGCAGATTCTCGGCATCATGGCGGCCTATGTGCTGCTGATGGGCATTTTCAGCAGTGCCCCTGGCTGGCTACTGGCCCTGATCTGGGTGGTGCTGGCCCTGAAGATCGCTTTGGTGGCACTGCCGGAGTGGCGGCGCAAAGTGTTTACCGCTCCGGTGTTCCGCTGGTTCCAGCGCACCCTGCCACCCATGTCGCAAACCGAGCGCGAAGCCATCGATGCTGGCACGGTCTGGTGGGACGGTGAACTGTTCAGCGGCCGCCCAGACTGGCGCACCCTGCTGGCCTACCCGGCACCAAAGCTGACCGAAGAAGAGCAGGCGTTCATCGATGGGCCTACGGAAGCACTGTGCGCCATGGTCAGCGACTGGCAGATCGGCCAGGACCTGGACCTGCCGCCCGAAGCCTGGCAGCACATCAAGGAGAACGGCTTCTTCGCCCTGATCATTCCCAAGGAATACGGTGGCAAGGGCTTCTCTGCCTACGCGCACTCGCAGGTTGCGATGAAACTGGCCACACGCAGTGGCGACCTGGCCTCCACGGTCATGGTGCCCAACTCCCTCGGCCCGGCCGAACTGCTGCTGCATTACGGCACCGATGAACAACGCAACCACTACCTGCCACGCCTGGCCCGCGGCGATGAGATCCCCTGCTTCGCACTCACTGGCCCCCTGGCCGGGTCCGACGCGGGCGCCATGCCCGACACCGGCATCATCTGCAAGGGCCAGTGGCGCGGCGAAGAAGTGCTGGGCCTGCGCCTGAACTGGGAAAAGCGCTACATCACCCTGGGCCCGGTCGCGACTTTGCTGGGCCTGGCATTCAAGGCCTACGACCCGGACCACTTGCTGGGCGAGCAGGAGGAACTGGGTATCAGCCTGGCCCTGATCCCCACCGACACCCCCGGTGTCGAGATCGGCAAACGCCACCTGCCGCTGGGCGCGGCCTTCATGAACGGCCCCAACAGCGGCAAGGACGTGTTCGTGCCGCTGGACATGCTGATAGGCGGCCAAGCCATGCTCGGCAAGGGCTGGATGATGCTGATGAACTGCCTGTCGGTAGGGCGCTCCATTTCCCTGCCAGCGGTCGGCACTGGTGCGGCCAAGTACACCAGCCTGGTCACTGGCCAGTACGCGAACATACGCGAGCAGTTCAACGTGCCGCTGGCGGCCTTCGAGGGCATCCAGGAATCGCTGGCACGCATTGGCGGCAACGCCTGGTTGATGGACAGCGCTCGCCTGCTGACCGCCAAGGCCGTGGACCTGGGCGAGAAGCCTTCGGTGCTGTCGGCAATCCTCAAGTACCACCTTACCGAACGTGGGCGCGAATGCATTCAGCACGCCATGGACGTGCACGGCGGCAAAGGCATCATCATGGGCCCCAACAATTACCTGGGTCGCAACTGGCAAGGGGCGCCGATCTTCATCACGGTCGAGGGCGCGAACATTCTCTCGCGCAACCTGATGATCTTCGGCCAGGGTGCCATCCGCTGCCATCCATTCGTGCTGAAGGAAATGGCCTTGGCCGGGCGCGAAGACCGGGAGCAGGCACTGATAGAGTTCGACGACCTGCTGATGAAACACATCATGTTCGCAGCCGGCAATGCCGCCAGCACGCTGGTGTTCAACCTGGGCCTTGGGCACCTCGAGCCAGTACCTGGGGATGCCTTGAGCCAAGGTTACTTCCGTGCCCTCAACCGTCAGGCCGCCGCCTTCGCCCTGCTGGCTGACCTGTCGATGATGCTGCTGGGCGGTGCGCTCAAGCGCCGCGAACGCCTTAGCGCGCGCCTGGGCGATGTGCTCAGCTACCTGTACCTGTCCAGCGCCGCGCTCAAGCGCTATCACGACCTGGGCTCACCCGAGCATATGCAGCCCTTGCTGCGCTGGGCCATGGAAGAAAGCCTGGGCCAGGCGGAAAAAGCTCTTGATCAGCTGCTCGACAATTTTCCTAACCGTTTCGTTGGCTGCGCACTACGCCTGCTGGTTTTCCCCTTCGGCCGCCGCCACACCGGGCCAAGCGACGAACTGGATGCCGAGATCGCGGCCCTGATAGGGCGCAGCAAGGGCGATCCGGCGCTGGAAGAGCTGCTGGCGGGCTGCTTCAGGCCGCAGGCCAAAGGCGACCCGGTGGCGCAGCTGCAACGGGCAAGCGATTTGCTGGATGAAACAGCGCCCGCGCGCAAGGAACTGCATCAGGCGCTGAAGGACGGCAAAGTGAAGCCTCGACATGGGCAATCGTCAATCGACGCGGCAGTTGAGGCGGGCATCCTTCAGCAGAGCGAGTGCCAGCGGCTGCAAGCGTTGGAAGCCGCGCGAAGACTGGTGATCGATGTGGATGCCTTCGACCCACAAACGCTGCTACCAACCAAAGGCCAAGTGCGCTGACTGCACACTGCACGCGCTCCCGGCAACGCCGGGGGCGCGCATTGGTGTGGCTCATTGCAGATCCACCAACTGATCGACAGCTAGCGGCGGCAACACGGCGACCGCCCAGTACCATCTACGGTTATCCGACTCGACGGCCAAAATAGCCGAACAGCCACGCAAATCCGTACCAGGGGTGTACAGGCCCTCTTGAGAAACCGAGCCGTTGCCCGCCAACACCGTCCACTCAATATCTGCGGGGTCGACAACCTCCTCGACATCGTTTTTGTTAATGAAACACAGTGACAGCTGCAGCTTCCCCTGGACCTTCCCCAGGCGTAAGAAATGAGTGGGTGTCATGTTGAAGATAAGAAAAGCTGCGGAAGCTGACGCCCCACCGCCATCAATTTGTGCGATGTCAATATTTACCGGGACCAGATCGCCTGCCTTCAAGACGGCCAAGGGTACGGTTTTACTGTCGTCGTCAGGCGTCACACTCGATGCTGGCAGGACGGGTGGCGATTTATAGAACCATACCCCAGCCTCGCGCTGCAAAGTACCGCGGACGTCTCCTATCAAAGAGACGCCTGCGGGGTGAGTCATTGCCACCTGCATGGGGTAACGCACCGATCCGCGCTGAACCACCGTGATGATCGGATTGATGTCCTTTATTGCATCCAGCGGTTCAGCACGTACTGTGATCGCATCCGGTAAAGACAGCCTTGGCAAGAAGATCATCTGGTAGATCTCTTCTGAAATGGGCTGCCACTGCCCTGCCCTGAGCGTCTGATAGGGATAGATGATATAAGGCAGGTTCAGTAGCCACTCGCTTTCTGCGTCCCCGGGAACGCGCTTCGTGGCCATGCGCACCTGGACCATGAATGAGTGGTTTTTATCGTGTTCGACCCGATGAACTGGAGTCGTTGGTACAGCAGATCGCAACGTGTCGCGTATTGCTTGCGAAAACGAAAAATACAGTACGAGCTCTTCACTATAAATAATTGGCTTGACGACGGTGAGTTTGAACGAAGCATTGGCAAACAGTGGCGAGTTGTACTGTTGCCTACCCAAACTCATGAGGGAATCATTGATACTACGCAGCGCCTGCGCATATCTGGCAGCCATAAGCGTATCGTCCTGGCCATCTCGAATCAGGTGGTAATCAGCAGCAGGCACGTCGCTAAGCACCACTAGCCCGTCCGGCCGATAGGTGCCCTCACGTTCAGCCAGGAGGAAATCCGCCCGCAATAGCGCGTCACGGCTGGGTTTACTGACCTGCATGACGCTTCTGACGGGCACACCCGAATTCTTGCTCATGATCAATTCGACAGCTTCCGAGAGCACACGGGACAACGATGCAGAAGCCGCTGAACCCGCAGTGCTACCCACAGCAAGCAAAGGAGCCCCCACTACGCCGTAGGACCTGAACCAGGTCTGGCCAGGGGTAATGATCGTTTCAAGCATCAAGGGCTGAGAATCAGTTTGCTCGTGTGCTTTAGCCAACGCAGTGTTCAGTTGGTTTACGCTGACCATGATCAGCCCGTCCCACCCATTCAGTTCAGAGGACGATTGGTTGTGTTCGTTATCCATCGCCATGCTCGCTCTCCCAGGTCAGGTGTAAGCGAACACTAGACCCGCCTCGCTGAGCCCTACAACTGGCAAAACTATCAGTACGTGCCCCTGCTCGTCGGTCACGCGTATACTTCAACCTCGTTTTTTACACCCCGAGGACCGCCTTATGGCCAACCCACATCTGGAATACCACCTGCAACTGCTGAACCACCTGCGCACTATCCTGGTGGCACTGGGTGAAGCCGAGCAGGTACCGCAGGAGAGCCACGGCCTGTTCCTCGAACGCTTCGACGAAATGCTCACCCTGCTGCCGCAAGACCCGCTGGAAAGCCAGTATCTGGGCCAAGACCTGCTCTGCCAGGTAGTCCAGCGCTACCCTCAAATTGCCCACTTGGTGCCACGCGACCTGTTGTGGTTCTTCGGTGGCGACTGCCTGCACTACATGCCCGACGAGGAACTCGCGCTGTATCAACAACTTGAGGAACTGCGCTACGAAGCCGGTGAACGCGGCGAACCTTTCGACTGGCACCAGCACAAGCAACTGCTTAGCCTGTCAGGTAACAGCCAGAACCAATGACCGGGGGCCCCTGCTAGTGGTAGGGGTCTGTCGAAAATGCCCATCGGTTTGCATGACTCGACCTACAGCCCCAAGCAATCACCATCCCTACCCTGTACGGCGCACTGGATAAATACAGAAAGTGCCGTGCGTTTGGCGCACGCCAACCAACAGCGTAGGAAGCACATCAATGAAGATAGCCATCATCCCTCTGGCACTGGCGTTCGCCAGCACTGCCGCCATGGCAGCACCGGCAACAGGCACTATCAATTTCTATGGCGCAGTGACCGATGGGGGCCCATGCCCCATCGAGGTGGTTGACCCCGACTCCGGCGTCCCTGCCCGCGTTGAACTGGGCCATCCATACACAAGCCACTTCAAAAACGTCGGCGATAAGACCGAGCCTCGTCAGTTTGCCCTCAAGATCACACCCAACAGTGAGTGCAGTATCCCTAGCGGCACGGAAGTGGATGTCACTTTTAATGCCGTAGGCAGCCCTGTTGGCCCAGCAAGCGACCTGTTCCCGCTCGTGGCTGGCGGTACCTCGACCCCGGATCTCGCCATCTCGATCCGCGACAAGACCGATACCCGCCTCGCCCCGGGAGAAACCTCGGCGAGGTACCTGCTGGACGAACTTGCTCCCACGCTCATGCTGTTCTCCGCCCATTACGAGGCCATCAGCACACCGGTCAAGGAAGGGTCTGCGCTCGCCAACGTGAATTTCGTCGTTAACCTTCCATAACGCAGCACGCCGGGTGCGCCAGCACCCGGTCCTTGCTCTCAACCGCCAGGCTTACACAATGTCATTCACTTCTCCCCGGCTGCGCTCTGCCGCCTGTCTGTTCGCGTTGCTCGGCTGCCTGAACAGCGCTCACGCAGCTCTAACACTCAGCAACAGCCGCATCATCCACGAAAGCGACAAGAACAGTAGCTCCGTCACAGTCGGCAATCCCAGTACGAAAACCTACGCGGCGCAAGCGTGGGTCAACACCGAAACGGACGACACCACCACGGCCGTGCCGTTGATCGCCTCTCCCGCCCTGTTCCGCATACAACCGGGCGATGAGCAGTCGGTACAGATCAACCGCCTGCCCAATGACCTGCCGCAAGATCGCGAGTCGCTGTTTTTCTTCAACCTGCAAGAAATCCCCCAGGCCGAGGCCAATGAGCGTAATACCCTCAACATCGCCTTGCGCACCCGGATCAAGCTGTTTTACCGGCCGAGCCAGCTCAAAGGCAACCCGCAAACCCACCTCAAAGACCTGAAGTGGTCAGTGCAGCGCCTCGAGGGCCAACTGCGCCTGGTGGTCGACAACCCCTCGCCGTTCCACTTCACGTTCGGCATGCTCGAAGTCAAGGGCAAGGGCAAGACAGAACCGCTCAAAGGGCGCGAAATGGTAGCGCCGTTCGGGCGCCAAACCTACACGCTTGCCAGCACCACGGAGTCGGACGACCTTTCATTGACGCTCAATGCGTACAATGATTACGGCGGGATCACGCCAGCCATCACGGTGCCTCTGCCCGTCGCGGTCCAGTAACGCGGCCATTCATAGTATGTTCATCCAGAGCCTGCCAAAGTTGGGCAGTAGTGGCCAGGTTGTACCATTGTCGTAGCTGAGCTTGGCGGTGACCTCCAGCTGTGAGCCGGGAACCAACTGGCGGAGGTATGACAGCGGAATAGGCACTGGCACGCCGCTACCGATACCTTCGGCCACATCGGTTTCAGACAACTTGTAATTGACCAGAATAGGGTGGAGTACCTGGCCGTTGCGGGATAATCCCTCTGCCTGGAGCGATACCCGTTGATCGACGCTGATGTGCAACCACGTTCCCAGCGTGACCAAAGGATCCGAGGTCAACCCTCCTACGTCCAGGTTGCCTCCTGAGCGTCCGCCGAGCTGTGGCGTAGGCATATTGGCCGTTGGAGTAGGGGTCACTTTGACACTGCGTGTATCTGAAGGCAGTGGCTCGTCACCCACCAGCACCCGGTAGTACAACTGTGCTTGCTTGCTGGCCATGGCCACCACATTACGCAACGGAACGGCGTAATCGTTCTTTCCTGGGACGCCTTCCTCACGCCAGGCGCCGAAGCACTCCTCGTCGCCCCAGAGCAACTCGAATGCCTCACCCGGTTTTATGACCGCAGCCTGCGGAATGCTCACATCAAGCGCGGCGTTGAGCTTTCTCAGCTCCAGCTCGGCCGACTGGCCCAACAACGGCACTTCCAAAGCCGGCAGTACACGCGGCGCCGGCTGCGCAGCGACCTCCAGGACCGATGGCGTCGCGACCTGGCTGGCATTACCAGCGCGATCCTCGATGAGGTACTGCGCATAACGCATCCCATCCCCTCGATCAACGATCACGTCGCCTGTGTAGGCAAACTCCAAAGGTTTTGCAAGGTCCTCGCGGGTGAGCACCCAACGGTCGACCTCGTTGTTTTCAAACGGTTCGCTGTCCCAGTAATAGATGATGACATCCCCCGGCGCTGCGCCCTGGTAGTCAGGCATCAGGGCCAGCAGACGATTACCGTGGGTGAGCAGGAAATCTTCCGTCAGGTCGCTGTCACCCAGTTCGGGAAACTGCAAACGCCCATTGTTGGCGCCCAGCACCGGCGGGGTCTTGTCGACTGTCAGTGTGAGGTCATCTGAACGCAGTTCGCTGGCGTTATAGACATGCCCCACATAGTGAAACTGCAACGTGCCTTCGCTGAAGCAGTCGGGCGTGATTTCCACGAAACGTTCACTTTCTGGTAATGGCTGAGTCCATCTCCTGTCGCCTACCTTGACACCCTCACAGAAAATTTCGACCGACTCGGGTTCCGTCGGCGTCGGCCTGGAATGCTGCCACAACGTGAACTCGAGACGCACAGGGTCGGCCAATGCCTTGATGGGCATCAGGTTCGGTACACCCCCCGGGATGTTCGGCAGAGCAGCGGGGGCGGTGGGCGCCGGCAGGGCATTGGCGACCCTCACTCGAACGATGTCTGCATTATCCATAGCGGTCTCCTGGCTCAATGGCGAAAAAAAAGGGTAGGCCCAATGCCTACCCTGTACTAATGCCTCACCAGCTGTAGCGCACCCCGACATTCGCCCCCCAGGGCTGTTCAATGTGTTCACCATTGCTGTAGTCGAAATCGGCATGCAGTTGCAGCCGCTCGTTAAGTGATATCGCCAGCCCCGCCCCCAGTTCACCACGTGAGCCGGACAGGTCGTTGTCGAAACGGTTGTCATTGACTTTGACGTCGTTACTGTTGACGAACTCATGAGCGTATGCCAGGCGCACGTATGGCTGAGCGAAGCGCCCTTGGCCAAGGTCGTAGGTACGGCCCACGGTAGCGCCGACTTTGCCCAGCAGCGAGCGGGTATCGTCGCTATTTGCCCGCAGGCCGTTATCCAGCTGGTAATCCTTGCCTTCGATACTGACGGCCGACCATTGGGTGTAGGGCTCGACGAAATAGCCATTGCCCAGTTCGACATGGCGGCCGAACTCGGCAGACACGCCCAGCCCGAGGTTGTCGTAATCACCCTTGGTACGCTTGCCATCACTGAGGGTCACCTCGGAGGAGTTGTCAAACCGGTTGAGTTTGACGACACCGTCGAAGTAATACCCGCTCGCGGCATCCAGCCACGTGCTGTAAAGCCCCAGGTAATAGCTTTTCACGTCGGCCGAAGCCCCGCGATCAAGGTTCAGGTCCGAACTGCTATGGCCCGCCATGACCCCGACCAGCCACTGCCCATCACCCACCGGCAGCGGGGCATCGGCACCGATGGAGAACCCTTGCTGGACCTGTTGATAGCCGCTGCCGGCTGTGGTCGATACATTGAATTTGTTGCCGTATGCCCGGACCCAGCCACCCGCCTTGCCTTCATCCTGGCGCAATTCACCCATACGGCTACGCAGCGTGGTGAGTTCGCCATACCAGACAGTAGGGGCGGTGTTGAACAAGGCCAGCACCGACGCCGTGCCCGGGCTGATGATCTTCCTCGAACCATCCAGGAACCAGTCGTTACCCCGCTGCGCCAGTTCATAGGAGAACGCGCCAAGGTCGACCGAGCCGTTGAGGAGCGAAAACTGTGCATCACCACTGCCAGCATGAACCAGGTGAAGCTGGCTTGCCTCCAGCGGATCCGCGCCGCTGCTGCCAACCAGCAGGCTGTGAGCACCCGTGGCAGAGCCGGTCACTTCAAGAAAGTCAGTTTGCCCGGTGCTGAAATCGGCATCCATGATGAAGGTGCCATTGCCACTCAACTCCCCAACCGTCAGGCGCTGGTACTGATCGGCTTCGCCAAAACGTACCGAGCCTGCATTCAGGGCCAGGCTGCCAACGGTGCTGTCTTCGACCATATTCCAGCGCGCGCGGTTGGCCACGGACAATGCCTCGACGTTTTCCAGGCGCCCGGTCAGGCTTGCGTCTTTGTCGAGGCTGATGCTCGCACTGGAGCCCGCTTCCACCTTCACATCGCCGACCAACGCACTGCCCTCGACAGCCATCGTCGCTGCCGAGTTGCCCAGCACCTCCAGCAGGATGCCATTGCTGCCCACCAGACTCGAACCGGGCCCTACCTGGACAGCGGCCTTCGCTGGCCTGCCAGGATAGTCGCCGACGACAATCGCCGAGCCATCCTTGCCCTCCACTGTGCTGCCCACCAGGGTGACCTTGGCGGGTTCCGTGAATGCACTGTCACTGATTATCTCCAAGCCACTGCCTGCCCCCGTCAAGGTGCTGCCTTGGGCATTTAGCGCGGCGTTGCCAAACAACGTGGCGGCACTGGATGTGCCCTCTCCGACCAAGGTGCTGCCCTCCAGGTTCAAGGTAGAATTCGCCGACAGCAGCGCACCGCCTTGCCCCCCCTCCACATGGCTGTTGACCACTGTCGCTGTGGACCCCTCGAGATCGCTACGCTGCAAACGCAAACCGACGCGGTCGCTGACAACCTTCGAATTGCCAGAGATGATGGCATTCCCATTGACCACCGAAACGGCATCAGTGCCATTACCCGTGACAGTGCTGTCGGTCATCCGAAGCGTACCGGCACGCACATCGATCCTTTCGGTTGTGGCACCTTCGGCAACCAGTTCCGCCCCCCGGTTGACGCGGTAGCTGTCAAGAGGCGTATCTTGGCCAATGTTCAACTGATCATCGACAATCGTAACCGCGTGGCTGACTTGTGACATTGAAAATGCCGAGGCCAATAGTAAGGCGTGGGCGAGCGGATGCATTCTTGCATGTCCAGGAATCATGGATTTTACCCCGTTAATACTTCGTATAAATGAACTGTTCTGACGCTACGAATTCCCGAGATTACAAGTCCAGTTCCGAAATAACTGTAGGAAAATTCTGATTTTCATTTTGACTTCATCCGTGACTTTTCTACGCACCCCACTCCACCTACGGTTTAGGTCTCAAGTCGCAGGTTGTTAGGCCGTTATGCATGGTAGCAATCGTCTCCTGAACGGGGGACTCGTAAGTTTTTTCATTCAAAACAAACGAATAATTCGCTCGCGCACGACCATCGGGCCTATTATTCTCCGGGTCATAAATTTGCTTCACGTATGTTTCGAATGGTACTTTCCAGATATAACCTTGTGCTTTGATCTGCCCCCAAGTTAACTCTTCATCCAACGCAGCTCCCGCCACAGGATCTTCGCCAGTATAATCATGCACTGCGGACCAGTGCATAAATACGTGGTCCTCGTCCTTCAAACCATGCTCGGCCAGGTCTGGCACTTTCACACGGACTGCCGGTTCCACGTCATCTTCACCTACGTAAATCGATCTACAGTCCAACCAACCCAATTCGCTAAGCCCGAGGAAATCAGGTGCAACAGGATGAATACCCACAGCCTCTACCAGCACATGGGTCTCTTCCGAGCGAATCGGGTTCGGGTTTCCTGGGCGTTGCACTCTGTAATAAACGAGCACGGTGTCGTCGCCTCGCGCCTTGATAACGTCCCACGGGACTGTTTTGGTTATTTCAGTTCCGGGTTCGCCATCCTGAACTTCATGATCTATACCTTCTATATAGGCATCGCCCCAATAAAAGGTCAGCACATCACCCTGCTTGAGCGCGGCATTGACTAGAAGTGTGAGCGTTGCCGGCTGTTCATAGTCCCCAGGATCTACCAAGTGGTTCTCCCCACCCGATTCCCCGTTGATCGTGACTTTCTCCAGCCCCGGATTCAACGGATCCGGCCACTTAGGGTTACCAGGGCCAATTTGCTCCAGGTTGACATTCACAACGATGTTTTTCGAACCTTGCAGCACAGTGCCGCGACGAACCTCATAGGCCACGGAAGTTGATTTATCCCCTGTACCGTCTGCGCCGTAGTCCGCAAGCAAGGTGTCAGCATGGATGGAGAACGCTAGTGGGAACACCGGCGAGTCAGTGACCGGCCGCCACTCCGAAGGGGCCTGCTCGCCCCAAATAACCCGCACCTGGTCGGTGGGTTTCCAGTTGTCAAACTTGGGGACCTGCACAATAACCCCGTCAAAGGCATCCTGCTGGTAGATTCCCCCATCCGCCGCCTGCGGTACGATCGGGTCCTTGAGGTTTGCGGGCAGCGCCCCTAGGGCGACGCCGATGTGGGTGATATCTGACAGGTGGCTGTTGTTGCCTGCCTTGTCCAGCAAGACGTAGACAGCCATTACACCGCCATCCCCCACCTTCTCGATCACGTCGGCTGAAACAGGCAGTTGTGCCGGTAGTGCACCAACTTCCACGATACCGACCGGGTCAACACCCCACGGGTCTTCAGGAATCGATGCTTCCCACCAGTAGGCAACCCGGTCACCAGGCTGGTAGTCAACATATTCGGGCAGTTCGAGTTTGACGCCGCCTTTGTTGGCATCCGTGACTGCAGGGATAGCCGGGATTTTTGTAGGTGCAGTCTGATTGTAGGGTGGCACACGGTCGAAAATAAGTTCAAGGTCTAGCGAGTCACTATGCTCCCCATGGTAATGCGCAACTTCATAAGTGAAGGTATTTATACCCTCCCCCCACTTAGCAATCAATTCCTTTGGCACTTCGCAATCAAAGGGGAATTTTCCTTCGTCTCCCCGAAAAAACTCTGCGGTCGTGATTTCTGTACCGGTTTGCACATGCAAAATCGTCAGCGTATCGTGAAAAGTAGGATGGCCCGGCATCTGCCAAGGATTTTCAATCGTGATAATCAGTCGCGATGCTTCCTCCCTGAGGTACTTCACAAGCACAGTATTATCCTTTGGAACCGCCAGCAGTTCGTCCTTGATCGTCATGGCGTCCAACGTTGCCAGGGGTTGTGCACCGGCGTTGCGCATGTGGCGCACGAAACCTGAATTCTTGGCACTGTTCATGTGTAACCTCGCACAAGGTTTACGCTGTATTGAGGCGCAGAACAATCCACCTCCCTTTTCGTCCATACTCGTATCTGCACTGCCCTCACGCAACTGGCACTTTTATCAGTTGACAATGCGCCATACCCTAAGAAATTTTATTCATGGACTGCCGGTTACTGGCTCCCTCGAACTTGCGCGAGGCACCATAAAAAAACCCGCCTGTTACGGCGGGCTTCTAACTATTTGAAAGGGTCTGATTAATATGCCTGACTGGTCAATCTGTCCAACGCATCATACCCATACTCTGCAGTTTCAGCGCGCTGTACGGTGTCACACCACAAGAGCCTGCCGCTTTCCTCACGCCAGGCTGACAACAGCTTCCCTCCAGCCCCTTGTCTGCGCCTAACGCCACTGATTGGGCGTGTTACAGATGGCACATCCACCCTGATCACATTGCCTTGCTCGTCAGCCGTGAATCGCCGATTACCCTGGTCCCAGACACGGTTGCCCTGTTGGTCGAACGCCTCGCCGAACAATTGGGGGGCTTCCACACTGATCAGCCGCCCGAGCCCATCGTACGTCAACTTGCGCCCGGCATCGTCGCAGGTAAGATTGCCATCGCAGTCATATTCCAGCTTGATATTGGTCGGGTAATCTGCATGGCTGTTTTCGATGCGGCTCAGTTGCGCCGGGTCGTCTTCCTCGAAGTAGTACCTGGCCAGGTTATTACCTTCGGGATAGGTCGTACTGACCCGGGTAATGTTGTCCAGTTCATCAAACCGGAACACCTGCTCCCGTATGATATTGCCATACGGGTCCTCGGGAGAAAGGCGGCCCTCGCAATTATAGATGCGCAACCGGCCACGAATGTCGTATACGTAGGTTTCATGGCGTAACACTTCAAGGATTTCACCTTCACCCAGTGTCTTCCACACGATCGCATCTTCCGCATCGTAACCTTGGGTCAGCGATTGCAGCGTAGCGCCCGTGTCGAATTCACGCTTCACTTCTCTGTCGAATTCGTCAAATGCCAGTCGTGTTTCAAGGTATTGGCTACCTTCCGTGGTCCGGGTCTTGAACAGCCGCCCAAGGCCATCGTATTCGAAGTTCGCCGTCATCGTGCCCAATGTCGTTTTGTCCAGCCTGCCGTAGCGGTCGTAGGCATAGGACTGCTGCCCGCCGACTACGTCGGTGTAAGCCAGCTGGCGCCCCAGCAAACTGGCCTGGTAGTGCATGACATGGGTTTCACCCTCATACTCCCGGGTCTCGCTCTTGACCTCCCCGTGGCTGAAATACTCACGCGACAGTACCAGCCCCAGTTCCTCGCAGCGCTTCAGACGCGCGTTCTTGTTGTCGAACTCGTAGTCGGCCTTGATCCCCTTCTCGACGATCTGCCGCAACTGCGGTTCGTCACTGAGCTCAGGCTGATAGCGGTACTCGATCAGTTGATTGCTTGGGGTCAAGACCGTGCTGGGTTTCATCTCGCCCGGCTTGAAACCGAATTCGCGCACCCGCCCACCCGTGATCGATTTGACCATGCGGTCCAGGCCATCGAAACGCTGCTCGCCCAACACCATGCCGTTGACACTGATCTGGACAGGCAGATCCTCTCGGCTATGCTCGGCGTAGTCGCGGTGCACCACGCTGTCATCAGCGAGGGTTTCATCCATCAGACGATCGAATACATCGTAGACAAAGCGCTGAGTTTCACTGCGAGCATTGACTTCACGCGCTTTGCGCTGCAAACCATCATGGAACGTCAGGTTGATGCTGTACGACTTGGCGTCGGCATCAAACCGCTCGACACGCGCTGGCTCATCGAACAGGGTAAGCCAGGTGACGGTTCTGGCGCTGCGCTGCGTGCCATCAGCGGACTCGCGCCACTGCGTTCGGCTGGGCCCTGGCGAGCCAGAGATGCCAATCGGATCGTAGCGATCAAAGTGACGCACCCTGTCCGCTGCGATTTCGCAATACTGCCGGCCCCAGCCATCGAACAGCATCTGCCGCGGCAACGCCAACTCGCAGGGTTGCTGCTCCGGGTAGTCCATCCAGTCGAAATCGGTTTCGCCAACCAAATTGCCCAGCGCGTCGTATTGGGCAGCATAGCGCGGCCGCCAGCCGGCGCGCTTGTTGACGTCAACATTGTCGGCGTCCTGGCGTGACTGCGCGACCACCCGATTGAGCCCATCGACCAGGGTGCGGGTAATCACCCCCTTGACATCCTTGGCGGTTTGATCGGCCTGCCCGCCCGCCCCGCTGACCAAGGTATAGGTGTATTCGCGCTCGGCTTTCAAGTCTTCGTCATTTGGCGAGACCGTTTCCTTGATCACACGCCGTAAGGCATCGTAAGCGTAAGCGATTTGCACATCATTATCGTCGTAGTTCAGCATGGGCTGGTTGATGAACACAGAATGGTGCAGGGTAGATACCTTCTGGGCGTGGCGAATAGTGCCACCATCAAGCGCTTGGCCATGGTCGAAACCGGTGAAGGTGCGCACCTCCTCCAGCACCTCATCACCCAACTCTGCGCGTTTGGCGAACCGGTGCTCAACTTTCGTATCGTAGCCATTGAGCGTCTGCACCTGCCGGGTCATGCGGCCGTGCTGCAGTGCAGTTGCAGGCGCGTTCTCGTAGTGACGGACGGTGTACTGCAGCCCCTGCTCCTGCTCCCCAATGACCTGCATCAGGTCTTCCTCATGGGCCTCGAGCCAGCCCTTGCCCACCTCTGAGCCGCCCAGCGCTGGCAGGTGCTGGTAACGGAAACGGGTGCGCAGGGTCTGCGCCTGGCCTTCGCCGGTGGTGGCCGGGTGCACGGTGCTGGTCTTGCGGCTACGGGTGAACAGCTGCGGGTCGGCCGGGCAATCGCTGCCTTCGCCGGTGTGCGGGTAGTAAGTGTGCCGGGCGTGGATCGTGCCGGCCAGGGTGGCGAGCTCGTCGATCGCATCGCCTTGATAGACCGGTGCTGCGGCCTGGGACTCCAGCTTCAGGTTGCCATGATCGTCGTAGTCGGTAATGAGCACTTCCTCACGCAGCCGGGTGGGAAGCTCCTTGATCTTCCAGCGCTTGAACTGATGCCTGGGCATCTGGAAGTAAGCCGGTTGCTGCTCGAAACTGGCATTGGTTTCGTGGTAAATGGTCTCGACTTCTTCAATACAGGTTTCGCGACGGGGCTGCTCGGCGCCTTCGTCGTATACCTCATGGGCTTGCTCGGTACGTTGCAGGGTCAGCAGGTGGAAGCGGTTGAAGCTGCGCTCGATGCTGCGCAGCGGTGTGTCGCCGACGAGGTAGGTGGCAGTCGAGCCGTAGCTGAAGCTAGTACCGGTGAATTGGTAGAGGTTGTCCTCGCCATTGTCGCGCCAGGAAATGCCACTGCCCATGCCGAGGAAGTTGTTGCTGGTGTAGTTGTAGGTGGTGACCATGTCGGGCTGGTCGAAGCCAGGCTTGATGGTGTGCCTGGTAACCCGGGGCAACGGGTCGTGCGCATCGCCGGGGAAGCGGTGGCCGGCATCGTTGTAGTCGATGGTTTCGGTGCCGCCGACGGGTGTACGCACGGTTTTCAGGCACACCACACCACGCACCTTGTCGTAAGTGAGCCCCCAGCTGGCCTTGTCGTCGCTGGGCAGCACGATGGTATGGGGCAGGCGAACCGCGGGGGTGAAACGCTGGTCGAGCTGGAGCGTGTAGGTCGCCAGGGCGGTGCCGCCTGGGCCGGATCTGGGGTGCAGGGCAAGGATGATTTCAGCGCTGGTGTAGTTGATGGCCAGCAGCTCGAGCCCAGTGTCGTCCTTGATGCCGGTCAGGCAAGGGGCCCCCTGGAAATTACTGTAGCTAAGGGTGATGCCATGGCCCGAAGGCGCCTCGACCCGGGTGGGCAGGGCAACGCGGTTGTCGCTGGGGCCTTGCAGTTCCAGCAGCTCGATCAGGCCGGCCTTGTGCTCAACGCGCCAGCCGCTGCCGTGGTCGTGGAAGTGGAAGCTTCTGAGCTTGCGTTCCTTGAATACCTTGCCGGTGCCGTCACTGGCGTCGCTGCCTGTGACCTTATAGCTTTCGCCGGTGTGCAGGTGCAGCAGGTTGCTGGCGGGGTCGTACTGGGTGAGGTTGAGTGTCCAGCCCATGCCGAAGCCCGAGTCCTGGGTGTTCATCGGGTTGAAGCCGATGTGCAGGGGCAACGACGGGCCGCTGAGATTGTTGGCGGCGAGCTCCGGCAACTCGATGCCCAGCGTGTATTGGCCGGTGCGGGGGTCGACGCTGTTGTTGATGAAACTCAGGAAGTTGAAGGCGTTTGAATGCAGCATTGATTTGGTAGTCATGACCAGGTCCTTGAGTAGGAGGACCCACCCCGCTTGGCGAGGCGGGGACACATCATTGAGCAGACCACTCCAGCGTGTTGCGACTGTCTTCAATGCTGGGTTCAGGGAATCCGATACGCAACCGATGCCGTGTTCCATCCTGATCGTAGAGTACGAACATCAAAGGCTTGTCCAGCATTTTTCTGTACTTTTTGCTTTCTTCGTCTGTCATATCGTCACTCCAGAAGGGCATGTCCGACAGGCGATGCAGCATGATCAACAATTCTCCCGGCCCTGGCTCTTTGCCTGCGATCAGGTTTTTCTCTATTTTTAGGTAGGACAATTCCTTGGCCATTTGCGTCAGATAGCTGTCATCCTTGAGCTCGGCGACTTTCTCCGGTTGCCCCGGTTCCGGCAATTCCCTGAACGCATAGGACAGGTAACTGAAGAACACCTCATCCACCTGCTCGCTTTCCCACCGTACCGATGCCGCTGCCGAATCCTTGTCGACCCTGCACGTGGCGAACTTGATGTTTTTCCCTTTGAACCTATGCACCAGCCTCCAGTAATCGATCGATTCCAGCATGTAGCTGAATTCGTCCTTGGGCGCCCCATTGCCCGGGTCGTGAATTCTGCCCGCACCGTTGCGTACGCGCTGGCGGACAAGCTCGTAGTCGTCTGTTGAGGGACTATCGACGGGGGCGGCAGTGACGCAGACAAAGCCTTGTTTGTCACGGGAGTCCCACCAGGTGCCGTCATCAGCCTGGAACTTGGCATAGAACTCCTCCGTCGCGGCGACGCTGCTATGGAGCCAGAGTTCACGGGTGCTGCGTGTGGCTTCGGAACGCACTTGCGGCATTTCACTCTCTGTTACAGGACCGTACAGATTGAAACGGTTTCGCTTGACGCTTGTGGCCCATTTTGGAATTTCAAGCGGCAAGCCTTCCTGACCAGGTTCAAGGAACTCTACCTCGGAATTGCCGCTGCGATAGACCAGCCTCATGGTAGAGAGCTCGGTCACTGTAAGCGGAATGGGATATGTGACACCGCCCACACTGACCTCCTTGGGTTCAACCACGATTTCCAACGGTATCTGCTGCATGCCATTGGCCAGGCAGATGGGGGTGCCCTTTACGTTGATTTTAAAACCTTCGAGCTCTGTCCATCTGATAGGGGGCTCTTGGTAGGCGTGCTGGACAATCGCGTAACCGGTTTGCTGGTCATTGATATCGGCCATCACTACGCTGATGGGGGCCTGGGCCTGAATCGGCGGGTTATACACTCCGTCTTCGTTGATCTCTCCCTCACCAAATACCTTCCAGGTTGCAGCCTCGTGCCACTCAGCGGGCAAGCGGAAGGCAATCGGCGCGATGCCGGTCATCACAGGCACATGAAATGGCGTCACATTAAGTTGCTGGGGGTAGGCAAAGATGACCACGGTGGCAATATCGCTGGTAGTTGTCGCCTGGTCAGTGACTCGGATTTTCTGCAAACGCACTTCAGGCAAGTAACTCTCAGGATCGAAAGGTGTGAAAAGCCGCCCCGCAGGTCGCTCGGGATCCACGACCAGATCACCGTGCAACTGCCCATTGTCCGGGATCAGCTCCCAGCTCAAGTCGCCACCTGTTACAGCGCCGGCATGCAGCTTGATAGGGCCCATGCCAATACCCCAAGTGGCCACACGAGGGATCACGTTTACAGCTTGCCGGGATTCCACAACCAACCCCGTGCGTACCTGCTCCCCCGCAGCGGAAGAAAAACGCCCCGATACCAACACCAATTGCTGATCGCGCTGGAACTTCTCAGTCCCCATCGCCTGGTAGGTCCCATCCTGCATGCTACCGGCCGCGAGTGGCTGATTGATATTGACTGCCTGCCATTGCGCCCTGACCTCGTTTCCCTCGTTGTCGATGATAAAATGTTGCGTGCTTTCCGGTAATAATGCGCTTTGCAGGGGCTCGACGAAAAATGACAGTGCAGTAGGCTCGATGCTGCCGAAAATTACATGATCCAGTGGGTCCTCGCGATCTACCATGCTCATCTGAAGCGCGTTGGGCAAAGTGAATTTCTGCAGAATGCCAGGCGCTTGCTGGTCATCGATAAAATGGCGCAACGGTGCCGCGATCAACGCCGTGGCGTTATAGGCAGGCGCTCCTTGCACGGTCAGGTCATCCGGTATCAGATACGGGTAGTCGTCAGGATTACCCGGCATCCTGCCCGGCTCGCTGTTGACACGCAGGTGGCAGAACAGTACGACCGCGCCGTTACCGTATTGGTCCGAATGCTTGTCGCCACCCTCAGGTGCCGGCTGGGTACGCACCTGGAAACTGCGCGGGCTCAATGGCCCATAATCGTTGAAATCCATCATCGCGCAGCTGTAGATCTGCCTGTAGGCAGGGTGCGACTGGATTTGCTCGCCCAGTTTGGCGCCGATCGCCAGCCTAGCGTCATCACTCAATCCCAGGTTGCAGCTGAACCGCTCCCCCTGCGAGAGGTCCAGCATCAATTTGCCCCTGTCGTCCACGCTGCCCACCCGCACACCCAGCTCAGCAGTCATTTCGAGCATCAGCCCCATGTCTTCACGCAACGTCTCACTGCGTAAAAGGTAGGGCGGGCTGCCAGGGGGATGGAAGGTGGAGGAATAAGTACCTGCCACAATATTGAGCCTGACCGTGGCCTTGGCATTGGTAAAGGTGGCACTTTCAAAGGAGACCTGCGGCGCACCGAGTACGATATCGCTCAAAGTGACGTGCTCAAGGTCGCCGATGACCACCTCATCGCTGAATGGCAACAAGAAGCTAAGGTCGTTGAACGCTGCCATGTATTGTTCCCGCAGCATACGGTTAACCTGGCCGCGGTCAAACGCCAGGATGGCGCCCCAGTCGAACATCACGTTGCCTTGAGCCAGACGCTGCAACAAAGCGGATTTGGGGTTACTTTTCATTGTCCGACCCTCCAGGCAAGGCTGCGTCTTCATCTTGTGCCGTCAGTTTCTCAACCAGCAATTCAGGCGTGAGGAACGGGATGGGTAATATGGCGTACGTCCACAGCCAGAAAGTTCTGTTGTCTTCAATTGCTGCCACCACCGCATAACGGCTCAAGGGTTGGCCATCGTTGGCTATCGGGGTATACAAACCATCCTCGAACGTACCGTTGCCAAGCACCAGGTACCAGGTCGTGTCTTCGGCAGGCACTTCGTAGTCATTCCCCTTGCCTGATCCCCAGAACTTCAACCGTATGCCGTTACCCTCAACATGGTGGGTGAACCAGTTGGTTTCATTTCGTAATGGCAGCAATACCGGAATCTGCTCCTGCCCATTGCCCGATTCCCTTGATACGTTAACGGTGTCAATTGCCAGTACCTCTGCCAGGTCGTCCTCAATACGCCAGGCGGCTGTAGCACGCAGACGTCGCCATTCGTCGCTCTTGCGCGTCCCCTGTTGAAGGCCACCAACAGGCGCCACGTAGAGCATGCTTTGCTGTACCGAGGGGTCTGGCTGAGGGTCTTCCTGCAATGAGCCCTTGGCATCGGAAGGGAGGGTAAACGTGACCTTTTCTCCATCGAGGGTCGCCGCCGATAACTTGAACTTGCCACCTGCAGCGGCTTGCATGACCATAGGTGCTACCGCAATGCTGCGAGAGGTGATACTGACCAAAGCTTTGCTGTAACTCGTTCCACGGGTGGCGGTGACAATGACCTTCTTGCCGCTGCGCAGCACGGCGCTGGCGGCCGGTGCGGTGTACTCGTTGGACGTGAACGACCCACAATCTTCACCCTCGTCACCGGGTAGATTCGCCACGCTCCATGTCACTGACGCGCCTGCACCAAGCGTGGTCTCGAACGTCCTCTTGCCTCCGGCCTCCACCAAGGTTTCGTTTGGCTCGATTTCGAACTCTGTGCGTGCCGGCGCAAGGTAACCAGGCAATGTCAGATCACCCGGAAAGCGCACAACCGATGGCTGGGCAGACTCCTTGCCACTGCGGAACAACAGGCCATTAAGGCGGAATGCATCGATTTCCGTTGCCACACCAACAATGGTTTCGATCGTCTTTTCGAGGTGCTCGGCCAAGGCTTGCTCGCCGAAGTTGATGAAGAGCTCCAATGCAAAAGGGTGGCCTGCATTAGCCGCCAACGCTTGATCGGGCCACATTTTGCTGCGAAGGCTTGGCTTCGCCCTCAACTTGAGCGTCAACTGGCCAACGTTGTCGCCGGCCGTTTCCAGATGAAACGCGTACGAGGCCTTGTATTCCCAACGGTAGGACACCATGCCCGAGCGCGTCTGCTGGCTCCCGGATCTCACCTTGAAGGTGGCGGGCGCCTTCGCTAGGCCAAACCACTCAAAGTCCAACGTTTCGTCACTGGCCTTGACTTTGAAGTTTGTAAAGTCGTCTTCGTCGCTGCTGCTGGAAAAATTCAATAGCAGCCCCTGCGGGAATTCAATTATTTCAAGTACATCAGTATCACCTTCAACGGGAATACTCAAAAGCCCCGCTGTCGCCTGAATACCGGTGACGAACGTTTCACCCTCACCGCCTGTATACGTGGCCTTGAATGGTTCAATCACGCGTTCCAACCTTTCAAACCCAAAAGACACCAGCCGTTTGATCAGAAACTTGTTCCCGAGCAACAGGTTCATCGTGTAAGGGGTTACCGCATCAGGCAGCAGATAATGCATGTTTTCATCATCTGCAGGGATGCCAGCATCGGAGTTATTGCTACCTTTCATTGTGACGAAAAGCAGAACTTCCCCTTCGCCGTACTGGTCGGAGGCTCGTACTTTAGCAAGCGGCGCAGCATGGGTTCTGACCCAAAATTTCTCCGGCTGCAAGAAGTCGCTATCCTTCATCGGCATCTCAGTGAGGACGAAAATCCTTTTGGCAGGCTCCCAGCTGTCGAAAATAGCTTTGTATCGCTGGCCACCGATCAGGTTTTCCTCATCGGTGTCGGCAAAACTCAGATAAAAGTGCTCAGCTTTCTGCAAATCCAGAGACACCGTCCCGGCCTGGGACACTGACCCTGGGCTGGCGTCCAGTGAAATCCTCACGTGCAAGGCTGGGCCATCGAGTGAATCGGCCTCTTTTACCCGAATCAGCTTCTTGACTTTGGCTCCAATGGACCTGGTCAGGGTCAATTGCTTACCGGCCGTGATACGCATGGTCAAGTCCGCGCGTGAATGCGCAATACTTGAGTTTTCAAACGATAACCGCGGCACATCCAGCGTATGATCAACTACCGCTTCCCACTGCGCCCCCGGGGTAATCGTGGTGGTAAATGACAGCGGTTCAAAATAGCTGTTATTGTCAAAACGATCGATGTACTCCTGAAGCAATAACCGGTTGGCGCGAAAACGATCGTACGCCAGAATGGCATCATACCCATACGTGCTCGGTTTATTTTTCAGATACGTGACAAATTCTTCCAGCGTTTCTTTGTTTTTCATGATTCCACCTATGGCTTTTAGCGGCATACGTGCGCGCCCCGTCACTTTCGCAATGTCATTGACGTCGGCGTGAAGAGTGTCCAGTTATCACTCCCCCCTTGGCCCTCGAAATCAACACTGACGTTGAATTCAAGTGGCGAGTTATCATCCAGATTCTCAAGGGTCTCTTTCAGCAAGATCGCGTTGATGACACCCTTGTCCACCTCCTCTTGAGTCACGGGGGAATTACGAATGGGATAAGGCCTGGGTGAGCCACCGGCGACGCCCAGCAAGGTAATGACCAGGTGTTGCCCCGGACTCATGAATGGCCAATTGGGCAGTGTCAGGTCCGCGTGAGTACCTTTGATATCTTCTACGTACAGGTCGGTGTCCCTGCGCGGGCTGCACTGCACCGTGGGGTATTTATCCCGGGCCAGGGGAAGAATGCGCAAATTTAACTTCTTGGACTCATGCCCCACGGGCGCTATCCTGTAGTAAACCGGAAACCGCTTTACACTGGTTTCACCCTGTTCCATGTTGGCTGCCACCGCCGCCGGGGGTATGTTCAAAGGTTCTGCGGGCACCGTCCCAAAAGGGAAAACAAATGTTTTATTGCCTAATTCGGAGCGCCCCTGCCAATAAACTTCCAGGGTTTCGCCCTCCCTCAAGGTGACACCGGACAGGTCGATATAAGCTCCCGCCGTTGCGTTGCCCGCAGGCAGCCTTGCATTGAACTCACCCTCGCCACCCTCACTTTCCGCGAAAAATACTTTCAAAGGGGCATCCTCACGGCGAACAACCAATTCAACCTCTCGCACGGTCGCGCTGTAGGCAACACCTTCGCGAGCGACCTGATAGCCCAGCCTGATGCGGCCCAGCCCCTTCAACTTGTCTTTTGCCAGATTGAATACAATCACCCCGCTTTCCAGGCTGCTCAAGTCAACGCGCAGTTGCTGTTCACCCCATTCATCATTGAAGTGCAGCAACAACCAATCACTCACCATGAGCTCTGCATTGGGGGGCACGCGCAATGTCAAACCGTCGGGGAACAGTTCCGGGTCGAGCAGGCCGCTTTCATAATTATCGATGTCCAGCGCCGGCAGCAGGGGCGGCGTATCAGGCACCTTATCGACCTGGAATGTCTGGGTCGGCGACTTCAAACGTTTCGGGGGGGCGGCAAATTGGATCTCATAATAAACTTCGGCGTACCCCTTTTTTATGAAATCGAAATAAGAGGATGGTACATTCCAACTCAAGACCTGCCCGACGTGCTGTGCCTGCACGTCGATAAGTTTTGACCATGTATCATCTTGCGTGCCGTCACTTTCATATCCCACGAATGTCAGCGTCACTTTGTCTGCCACTTGCATGGCTTGATACGCAGGTACCAGGAAAGTGGCACCCGCACTGCCCAGCGAGTCCGGGTCAATAAACAGATTGTGTGACTTCGGCGCCTGGGCCACCGGCATATGCTCAAGGCGGTGCGGGCGCACCCCCACGAAGCAAAAAGCGCGCATCGACTCCTCCAGCGCCGGAAACGTAGGCTGAAAAGACGCAAATGCGTAGCCGTCGGCAGCCGCCACGACAAATGCATTGGACAAACTCACTGTTGCCCGTTTTGTCCTGGGGTCGAAGTTGTGATCGGCGATATCCACATCCCCGGAAAAACCGACTGCGTTACCGAGTTTGTCGGCACCTGTCCAGTTAAAGACTATCAGTTGACCTACGGCGATACCGTCATAGGTTATAAAAACGTTCAGGGCCTCCCCGCCCAACTCATCAAGGTCAATTTCGTCATAGGGTGTGAGGCCTTCGATTATCGGGCGGGGTGGGCGATCTGCGCTGTCGCGTTCACTAGCAGTATTCTCGGTCATGGCTTCGACTCGGCATCCGATTTACGTTTGCCCACACGCTATCGCCTACCTAGCACACTGCCTACTAGCAGAAATAACAGGTCGGCATCGTCGGTCGTGTTGTGTCACCTCGCACTTACGCACCCCACCTCCCTATTATTTTTGCCAGGTGTTGCAGGCGCTGGCGCTCGCTAGACTCGATCTGCACGCAGGGCGCCATCAGCGAGGTGACGTTAATAACACTACAAAACACGTAGGCGCGAGCCATGCTCATACGGGCTGCGGCTCAAGACTGACAAGCACGCGGCCGCGAGGGTGATGAGCGCTCAGACCAGTGGTTCTATTGCACATAAGTCGGGGCAGCTGGAACAAGCCATCAATTCCCATGCATCCCACCGCCCGTAGATACCGCGAGCATCAACACGTCGCGAAGTGCGATAACCATGAAGTATTTGTGGCATGTCTCATTCCGGCAACAACCAGTACTACTGAAGCCTACTCTTCTGAGCAAAACCACGAGATTTCATCATGTCGAACCCACTCAAATACGGAATCATCGCTTTACCCCTGTTGCTGTCCTGCCTGCCTCAAGCGGTACAGGCAGCGACGCAGAACGGCACAATCCTTATACGGAACAAAGACTATGAGCAATGCTCACTGACTGTGCCCGGTGAAGGCTCAGGCAAGCTTACACAATATGAATTCAATCTTCCGGACTCGAGCTGCAAGAATATAAAACCACGCACAATACAATTTGATGGCCTCCCCAGCGCCGCGACAATCCTGATTACCGATGGCCTTGGTTGCGACTTGGAAGATGCCAAGTTCCGACTAAAACTTCGCACTACCCGCCGCGTAACATCCATGCCCGCCTTCGAATTCGAAGACTTGGTTTCATTCGAAAACTACATCGCACCCGGTGTGCTAGTGCTTGAAAAAGACTTCACGCAAGACAGCGACGCCCGGGACAGCACTGCTTGTATCCGTATAACGACCTCGCCAGCCACCAAGCGCCCTGATCCTATACCCGCAACGCAGGTTAAAGAAGCCGCATACTTCGTGGATCCAAGGGAGCGATTCACATGCGGCTTACACGAGGTGATCACGGCGCGCTTACATCGGGGCGACGAAACGGATGGCCGGACCGCCTACATATGCGCGACCTTCAAGCAGGCTTCAACTGATCTCTTGAGAGGGCCTCTCTCCTGGTCCAACAAAATCATCGAAAGCAGTGGCACTTATTATATGTGCCCTCCAGGAAAGGTCATGGTTGGCCGCGATCACTGGAATGACGAGAATGGTTCCACGACTTATGCCTGTGCCTCACTGAAAAACGGGAGTAAAGATCTGGAAATTATATGGTCTGACGGGTGGTCCGCACCACAAGGAGAGCATGAGAGCGGTTTTGCCTGCCCCACCGATAGCTTTCTGGTAGGGCGCTATCACGATGGCGATGAAGAAGGCCCTACCCGCTACCGATGTGCAACTGCACAGTGAATATTGAACTGAACTATCAAGACCATCACCCCCAACATGGAACTTCTGGGTGAGGGACTTCAACCGCCCCGGCAGATCAGAAAATTGAATTTCATGATAAATTCAGCGCCCCCCTTTTCGCTTAGCATACGCACTGGATACTAGCAAAAAAACAATAAGTCGGCATCGGCAGTCTTGTTGTGTTACCTCGAGGCCGCCCACCCCACCTACCTAGTATTTTTGCCAGGTGTTCCACGCGCTGGAACTGGCTAGACTCGACGTGCACTCTTTTTTTCTAGCCAATGAGGACCCGCTCATGAACAGTAAATGGCCCGCACCTGCGGCCGCAGCGTTGCTGCTACTGCTGTGCAACTCTGCCGTTGCAGAACTTGCAATCATCGATCCTAATGAAATTTCGCCCCCTCCGCTAGTGGAGTTTCACCATGACTTCAAGTGTAAACCCGGCAATGTAATGGTGGGGCGTGTTCGCTTGGAAGACAAAGTTGGGTACGTATGCGGAAGTGTTACTCAAAGCGGGGAGGTGCTCAATACCTACAATGAAATCAAAATTATTGCAACAGGCGCTCTCGCCGACTGCCAGAGTCCGAAGATCATGACCGGGCGTGGCCGAGACATACTTGACGCCTCAAACTACTGGATACATTGCGCTGAAGTCAGAGACATCTGGGGCCAACCATTGACCCCCTCTCATACCAGCACCCGGAAATTCAAAGAGCCTGACCACGGCATGCAATGCGCTGCAAATGAAGTACTTTCGGGCATGGCGCTTTCCAGTGACAAGGAAATGGAGACCGAGTACTACTGCAGCAAACTGTTCTGACCAAACATCCGAGGTTTCATCATGTCAAGCGCACTCAGACTCAGCATCATTGCTTTACCCCTACTGCTGGCCAGCCTGCATCAAGCGGTGCAGGCAGCCACACAAAACGGCACAATCCTTATCCGGGACAAAGACAATGCGCAATGTTCACTGACTGTTCCCGGCGAAGGCTCAGGCGAACAGGTAAACTATGAATTCAACTCTCCCAACACCTGGTGCAAAGATATAAAGCGACGCACCATACAGTTCGATAACCTCCCATCTTCCGTGAACATCCTGATTACCGATGGCATTGGTTGCAACACAGAGGATGGCAAGTTTTCGATGGAACTTCGCACCACGAGGCGCGTGACGTCCACCCCCGCCTTCGAATTCGAAGACTTGGTTTCCTACGAAGACAATACGATCATCGCCCCGGGTTTGATGATGGTTAAAAAAAGAAAAACTCAAGACAGCGACGCCAGGGACAGCACTGCTTGCATCCGTTTAATTACATCGTCACGCACCCGTCCTACCCCCCCGAATAAATATAGAGTAAAGGTAAGTGAAAACGTAGGCACCACAACTAAATTCACATGCGGGCTTCACGAGGTGATGCTGGGGCGCAAGGTAGAGGGCGGAATGCAAACTTATACCTGTGCGACTTTCCAGCTAGATTCAAAAACTCTCGGGGTAACAGATATATCTTGGTCCGATAACATCCCTGAAATGACGGGGGTTTACTTTATGTGCCCACCCGGGAAGGTCATGGTTGGCCGCCATCAATTGATTCCGGTTTTCGGAATCACCACTTACGCCTGCGGCGCACTCACACACAACGACAACAATCTGAACATTCGATGGTTCGACGGTTGGTCTGCACCACAAAATGAGAATAAGAGCAACTTTACCTGCCCAGACGATAGCTTCTTGGTAGGGCGCTATCACGATGGCGATGATGAAGGCCCTACCCGCTACCGCTGTGCAACTGCACTTTGAACCTGGAGCTGAATTGTCATGACCATCACCTCAAACACAGCGTCCAACGCCTTCAACTTCCTGAGTTTCGTCAATAACAGCGTCGACCCCCGCACCGGCCAATACACGCTGGGCATCGAGTTGCCGGAGCTCGCCGCCAACAATCTCAGCGGCCCGTCGTTGCCCCTGCACATCGGCTTCAACCCGATGAACACCCAGGACTCGGGCTTCGGCATGGGCTGGACGCTCAACCTCACCCAGTACGACCCCGCCAGCAACCTGCTGCACCTGCACACCGGCGAAAGCTATAAGGTCACAGGCAGCGACGCCAGTGACGGCACCGGCAAGGTATTCAAGGAACGCAAGCTCAGAAGCTTCCACTTCCACGACCACGGCAGCGGCTGGCGCGTAGAGCACAAGGCCGGCCTGATCGAGCTGCTGGAACTGCAAGGCCCCAGCGACAACCGCGTTGCTCTGCCCACCCGGGTCGAGGCGCCTTCGGGCCATGGCATCACCCTTAGCTACAGTAATTTCCAGGGGGCCCCTTGCCTGACCGGCATCAAGGACGACACTGGGCTCGAGCTGCTGGCCATCAACTACACCAGCGCTGAAATCATCCTTGCCCTGCACCCCAGATCCGGCCCAGGCGGCACCGCCCTGGCGACCTACACGCTCCAGCTCGACCAGCGTTTCACCCCGGCGGTTCGCCTGCCCCATACCATCGTCCTGCCCAGCGACGACAAGGCCAGCTGGGGGCTCACTTACGACAAGGTGCGTGGTGTGGTGTGCCTGAAAACCGTGCGCACACCCGTCGGCGGCACCGAAACCATCGACTACAACGATGCCGGCCACCGCTTCCCCGGCGATGCGCACGACCCGTTGCCCCGGGTTACCAGGCACACCATCAAGCCTGGCTTCGACCAGCCCGACATGGTCACCACCTACAACTACACCAGCAACAACTTCCTCGGCATGGGCAGTGGCATTTCCTGGCGCGACAATGGCGAGGACAACCTCTACCAATTCACCGGTACTAGCTTCAGCTACGGCTCGACTGCCACCTACCTCGTCGGCGACACACCGCTGCGCAGCATCGAGCGCAGCTTCAACCGCTTCCACCTGCTGACCCTGCAACGTACCGAGCAAGCCCATGAGGTATACGACGAAGGCGCCGAGCAGCCCCGTCGCGAGACCTGTATCGAAGAAGTCGAGACCATTTACCACGAAACCAATGCCAGTTTCGAGCAGCAACCGGCTTACTTCCAGATGCCCAGGCATCAGTTCAAGCGCTGGAAGATCAAGGAGCTTCCCACCCGGCTGCGTGAGGAAGTGCTCATTACCGACTACGACGATCATGGCAACCTGAAGCTGGAGTCCCAGGCCGCAGCACCGGTCTATCAAGGCGATGCGATCGACGAGCTCGCCACCCTGGCCGGCACGATCCACACCCGGCACACTTACTACCCGCACACCGGCGAAGGCAGCGATTGCCCGGCCGACCCGCAGCTGTTCACCCGTAGCCGCAAGACCAGCACCGTGCACCCGGCCACCACCGGCGAAGGCCAGGCGCAGACCCTGCGCACCCGTTTCCGTTACCAGCACCTGCCAGCGCTGAGTGGGGCAAGTGCGGCCAAGGGCTTCCTAGCGACTGGTGGCGAAGACGTGTTGCAGGTAGACGACGAGGGTGAGAAGGTCTTGCGCACCACCACAAGCCGCTTCCTCAAGGAGAGCGAGCACAATGCTTTCCTGCATGGCCGCCTGGACCAACAGACGGTGACACTGAAAGACTTGAGCGACCCTGACAGGGAAAAAACTGCGACTTCAACGTTTTTCCATTCGCTGATCAACGATGACAACCAGCAAAAGACGTTGCTGCAGGTGCGCGAGACCTTCAAAGGTCATGACCTGGCGGAACGGGCGGTTGCCCGTGCCGTGTCGATCCATACCGGCCTGCTGCACCGCGCCCAGGATTTCAACAAGGTTGAAACTCACTACCACTACGATGCCCTCAACCGCCTGACGGTCGAAACCATCGCGCCCGGAACATCTCATGAAGCAGTCCGTAGATACACCTATGAGCTTGGCGCAAAGCCAAACCAAACGGTAAAGGATGTAAACGGGGTGGTCAGCCGAACATGGTTCGATGGTTACAATCGAGCTATCCGCGAAGAACGAGAAACCGAGGATGAGAAAACCGGTAAGCGCACCTGGCACGATGTGCAAACCACGCACTACGACAGCGCAGGCCGGGTCGAGTCGCAGACCAGCTACGATTACCTGGAGAGCGAGACACGCACCCTCACCAGTACCTTCGGCTACGACGGCTGGGGCAACCGCACCAGCACCCTGATGCCAGACGGCGTGGTGGCATGCACTGAACGCTCGCCCTTCGGCAAGGAAGGGTTCATTGTCCAGCAGTGGCAGGAGCGCTTCACAGAAGCCAGACCACGCATGCGGCGGCAGTGCGTCAGCACTGAATTCAACCGTTTCGACAAACCGCTCGAAGACCGGCGCCTGGACCTGAGCGGCCAGATGGTGGGCAGCACGCGCTACCATTATGACGGTGGCGGCCGCTGCGTGCGCCAGGTGCAGCAACTGCGTGACCCACTGGACAAGGATGCAGCGCCACTGGAGCAGACCACAAGGTTCAGCTACGACGTGTGGAACCGCATGGCCAGCACCGAGCGCCCGGATGGCAGCAGCCTGCTACGCCGCTTCGCCAGCCATAGCATCAATGAGCTCACCACCGAACTGGAGCTTGCGCCAACCGAAGGCGAGGCAGGCACCATCATCTGTAAGCGTACGTTCGATGGCCTGGAACGGCTCACCCATCTAACGGTCGGCAACAGGACAGAAAGCTTCCGCTATCAAGGCCAAATGACACTGGTCGATGAACATGAGAAGCAATCGGGGCGCATCCTCAAATATGCTTACACACCGGAGCTGTCCCACCAGCCCGTCTCGATCACAATGACCCCCAAGGGTGCAACAGCCGCCAACGAAGAGTCCATCTTCGGTTACACAAGGCCCGACGCAGCGATCACTTCGGCTGGCAACGGCGCGGGTACTCGGGACTATGAGTATACCGACCAAGGCTACCTGCTGAAGGAAACCTGGACGGACAAGCAATCGGCGGGAAGCTATTTCATCGAGCATCTAGCGTCGCTGCAGGGTCGCCCGCTCACCCGCAGCAGCAGCGACGGCCCGTTGACCCGTTACGAATACGATGACAAGGGACGGCTTGAGTCCACGACACAAGGCAACCTCACCGCCACTTTCACCTATGACGACGACGGTCGCCTGCACACCACCACCACCGTTGACCGCACCAGCAAACGGCAGAGCATCAGCGCCGTTGTCTACGACGACCTGGGACGTGAATGCGAACGCAGCGTGACCCTCGATGGCGGCAGCACGCGAACGATGAAACTGGTGTGGAGAGACGACGACCTGTTGCATAGCCGGGCGACACTGCGAGACGGCCAGCAGCGCCTGCTCGAAACATTCCGCTACGATGCATTGAACCGGCTGGACAAGGTCACCTACACGGTTGAGGACGAGAACGACGCCGAGACCTACCTGCCGCGTAACCGGGCCGGACGCTCTATCGTGAGCCAGACGTTCCGCTTCGACGCCTTCAACAACCTCACACGCTGCAACACCATGTTCAGTGACGGCAGAGACGACCAAGCCCGCTTCAGCTATGGCAATGCAAGCACAGCCAACGTCCACGACATGTTCCAGTTGCGCGAGCTGACTCATTCACTGCAGCCGGATTACCCGGTAGCGCAGGCGATCTATTATGACGATGACGGCAACCAGACCAACGATGAGTGGGGACGCCGGCTCGAGTACGATGACTTCGGGCGCCTGAAGCAGGTGTCTACCAGCGATGGCACTGCTGCCCTCGTGCGTTACCGCTACGATGGGCACAATCATCTGGTGGGCGTTACCCAGGGTGGAGATACCGAACAACTGCGCCGCTACGAAGACTACCGCCTCAGCACGGTGAGCCAGGACACAGAGCGGGTGGACTACCTGCACGGCGGCGCTCATCCGCTTGGGCTTCAGAACCCGACCAAACCACAGAATACGCGCCTGCTGCTGACCGACAATACCGCCTCGGTCACTGCCGAGTATGGGGCCGCCGGGGTCAACGAAGCGTACTTGAGCCTGTATGGCGAACGCGGTGACGATGACACACTGCAGAGTCTGCTGGCGTTCAATGGTGAAGTGCGAGAACAGCAGCTCGACTGGTACCTGCTAGGGCGCGGTTACCGGGCTTACAACCCCGGGCTGATGCGCTTCCACAGCCCAGACTCGCTGGCCCAGGAAGAGGTCGGCGTGAACCCCTACCTGTACGCCCTGGGTGACCCGGTGAACTGGCGCGACCCAACTGGCCACAGGTCCTCGCCAGTACCGAGCAGGGATCCGAAACCGCCCTACCAGGACCCGCTGCCGGAACCCGAGAAGCCAAGCATTTGGGGGGCGATCTTGCCGGTCATTGCGGGGGTTGTAGGCTTGATGGTCGGCGTTGTACTGACTGCAATTCTCCCCCCTGCGGGTGCGCTGCTTCTTGGGGTTGTGGCCCTGGGCATGGGCATCACGGCAACGGCGTTAGCAGCCAAGGAGGAAGATCCAAAGAAAGCCATGATGTGGAACAGCATAGGGGGTTTCTTCCTGGGTGCCGCTACGCCCTTGATATTTAGTGGGGGGGGCGGGACGTACAAGCAGTGGAAGGCGAACCGGCCTTCAGCGCCAGGGAGCAAACTACCAAACCCAGCCAGTAGAACAAGTTTGACAGAATCGCCTGAAGTGGCAGCGGCAAGCTCAGACTCGCAGATAGGCGCAATGCCCGGGCCGACTAATTCACCACCGGTTCCGGCATCTGCGGCACCTGCGGCACCTCAAGCAGGTCAGGCACCTCAAGCAGGTCAGGCAGGTCAGGCAGGTCAGGCAACTCAAACAGCTGAGACACCCTCGGGGTCGTCAAACTGGCTGCAAGGGATGTACGTGCGTCAAATGCTTAAGAGTGCAAAGCAGGTTGGGCGACAACGCGAAGAAAACGTACAAGGCCGTTTATCGGGCGATCCTACACGCAGCAACATACATAATCAAAGTGGATTCGACTTGCTTTATTAAATCATAGCTAACAGAACTACCAGCATTTCGGGGCCGCAAAGCGGTCCCGATTCATTTCCCCTCAAAATCGTTCTGATGACAAGTTCATCAGATCATGCAGATATATCCTACATATCCCCGCGCACGCATTCCCTATCGTGCCCCTCGTAACTCAGTAGTGCGCAACATAATCGCGCCTCACTACCTGGCCCACGTGGTCTGACCGGACCGCATCGACACGCCCTTGTCAAGGATAAGATCATGCTCCTGCCCCCCACGCGCAGGCTACTGTTATCGCGCCTGCGGATTACGACGCTCGTGGCGCTTGGTTCAGGAAGCTTGCTGATTGCCCCGCAACGCCCGGCGAGCGCCTCCCCACAATTCGACGCCAGTTTCATGCGCCAAGCCCCCGACCAGCCCGCCGACGCCGGTGCCCTAGCACTTCAGGCCCTGGCTGCCGAAACCCCACTCGCCCCTGGCCGCTACCGCCTTGAGGTTTGGGTAAACCTGGTGTTCCTGGCCGAGCAAGATGTACGCCTGCAAAAAATCGACGGCCACCGCACCCTGCGCCCCTGCCTGAACGCCACCCTGCTACGCCAGGCCGGCCTGCGTGAACAAAGCCTGGCACAGCCGCTGCCCGACGATGACAGCTGCATCGACCTCGAAGCCCTCGCCCCTGGCGCCACGACCAAGCTCGACAGCGGGCGGCTGCGCCTGGAGCTGTCCATCCCCCAGGCATTCATGATCCGGCAAGCGGGGCGCATGCCCAGCGCCGAGCAGTGGGACTACGGCATAAATGCCGCCTTTATCAACTACCAGGCCTCGGCACAAATGCGCAGCCTGGCGCACGGTGGCAGCCAGAGCAGCCAGGACCTGAACCTCAGCAGCGGCCTCAACCTCGGCCCCTGGCGCTTGCGCAGCAGCCAGTCGCTGCGGGAGGACGAACACGGCAGCCGGCGCTGGACCCACACCAACACCTATGCCCAGCGCGACCTGCCCGGCAGCTTCGGCACCTTGACCCTGGGCGAAACCTTCAGCAACAGTGACGTGTTCCGCAGCCAGCCGTTCAAGGGCCTGCAGCTGGCCTCCGAGCTGGGCATGCTGCCCGATGTGATGCAAAACTACGCACCGATCATCCGTGGCGTGGCACAGACCCGCGCCAAGCTCGAAGTGCTGCACAACGGCTACCCTATCTACACCACCTATGTGGCCCCAGGCCCTTACGAAATTGATGACCTCGCCGTGGGCGGCGGCAGTGGTGAACTGGAAATCGTCCTGACTGAAGCCGACGGTCAGGTCAGGCGCTTCATCCAGCCCTATTCCAGCCTGAGCAACCTGCTGCGCGAAGGCGTATGGCGCTACAGTGCCACCTTCGGCCGCTACAACGGTGCCGAAGACCTCGACGCGCCGCTCCTGTGGCAGGCGACACTGGCCCGCGGCACCAGCTTGAACACCACCCTGTACGGCGGCGTGCAAGGTGGCGACTACTACCGCGCAGCCACCGTGGGCGCCGCTCGCGACCTAGGCACACTCGGCGCGCTGTCGCTTGATGTAACCCGCGCCGAGACCGACCTGGGCAACACCTTGGGCCAGGTTCACGGGCACAGCTTCGCCGCCCGCTACGGCAAGGCATTCGACACCGGCACCAACCTGCGCTTCGCCGGCTACCGCTACTCTACCGAAGGCTACCGCGACTACGACGAGGCCGTGCGCGAACGCAATGCCTATAGCGCGTACCGGGGGAGCCGTCGCAGCCGCCTGGAAGCCTCTGCCCACCAGCGCCTGGGCAGCCGCAGCTCACTCAGCTTTACCATGACCCAGGACGACTACTGGCAAAGCGGCCAGCAGTTGCGTCAGTACCAACTGCAGCTCAGCACCAGCTGGCACAATGTCTCCTACAACCTGTACGCCTCACAGTCCCTGAACGAGCGCAGCCAAAATGACCGCATGTTTGGCTTGAGCGTTTCGCTACCCCTAGGCTTCGGTCGCGCCTCCAGCGCCAACATCAGCCTTCAGTCACATAACGGCGAACACAGCCAGCGGGCCAGTTTTTCCAGCAGCGCAATGGACCGCCGTCTCAGCTACCTTGCCTCGACCAGCCGCGACGCACGGCGCAACCAGACATCCGCTTTCTCCGCCAACTATCGGGGAGCCAACGCCAGCCTTGGCGCCGGCTACACGCAGAGTGACGATTACCGTACGTTGTCGCTCAACGCCAGCGGCAGCCTGTTGCTGCACGAAAGCGGCTTGACCCTTGGCCGCTATCTTGGCGAAACCAATGCCTTGGTACACGTGCCCGATGTTGCCGGGGTTGGCGTGAAGAACAACCCTGAAAGCCGCAGCGACAGCAGCGGCCACATGGTGGTGCCGTACCTGCGGCCGTACCGCAGCAACTTGCTCGAACTGAACACCGATGACCTCGGCCCACAAGTGCACATCGACAACGGCGCCCAGCACCTGATACCGCGCCGCGGCGCGATCGTGCTGGCCGAATTCCAGGCGCGCAAGGTCAGCCGGCTGATCCTCACCCTGCTCCAGGCCAACGGCAGACCAATGCCTTTCGGCACCCAGGTCAACGATATCAGCGGCACGTCGCTGGGCGTGGTCGGCCAGGCCGGCCAGGCCTTGCTGGCTGTGGAAGACAAACCCCAGACGCTGCACGTGCGCTGGGGCGAAGCCAATGATGAGCAATGTCAGCTGCAGATCGAGCCCGCCAGCATGGAGCAAACCCAGGGCTACCACCAACAGACGCTGAATTGCCCCACGACTTGACCCTCGCCCACCCGGCACTGGAAACCATCACCATGAACGCTTCATTCATCCGCCGCGCGATCCTGCCCCTGGCGTTGACAAGCCTGTTCGCCAGCAGCAACGCGCTTGCCCTCTGCTACTGGAAAGACGCTCCGAGCGGCGAACTGCTGTACGACATTCATCTGGAGCCCCTCTTTGTACCGCGCGATGCACCGGTCGGTACGGTCATCCGCACCGCCAGCCAGATGAGGACGCCGAACGCCACCGGCGACATCCTCCTCTGCTCGGTGCCGGTGGCGGGCGAATATGCCGAAGTCAACCTGCTCAACTCCATGAAGCTCTTCCCGGGGCCTCTGCCCGTTATCCCGGGAATTGAAACCGATCGGGTGCTCGAAACCAACATCCCGGGCATCGGCATACACGTGGGACTCGGACAACAGTACGCTGGTGGAAACCAGACTCGCTGGATACCGCTGACCCCAGTTTCCATTCCCTACAAGGGGTACCAGGACCAGCCGGCAGGGCTGCCGATTACCACAAACTACCTGGACACCCTCATCACGGTCATCAAGACAGGCGACATAGATTCGGGGCCGCAGTACTTTCTCGGAGAGGAGATTTTCACCGGCAATTACACAGACGTGGGCAGGGTGCTGAGGGCCAATTTGCACGGGACAGTGACCCAGGCCGAATGCTCATTGCGAGCCGACGTGGTCAGCGACACCTCGGTAGACCTCGGCGAACACAAGCTGGAAACCTTCAACGACGAAGGTTCGGGCACCAGCCCGAGGCCATTCCATATCAACCTGACCAAGTGCACCGGGGGCAAGGCAGGGGTTTACGTCAAGTTGGAGGTGGCCAAGGGCGCAACCGTGATCGATGCCGACAAGGGCCTGTTCAGCCTGACACCCGACCCTAACAGCGCGTCCGGGATTGGCGTACAAGTGCTTCGAGCCGACGGCGAGACACCCGCCGCACTTGGCCAGGAACTGGAAATGGCCCAGATTTCCCCCGACCCCGACGACATACGCATCGACTTCAGCGCCCGCTACGTAAAGGTGGCACCCGTGGTCACGAGCGGGGACGCCAAGAGCGCACTCAGTTTCACGATCTATTACAAGTAAGGTCGAGAGGGAGCAACGGGCCAGTTCGGTCCGTTGCACGAACAGCAGACCGCTCTGCGGGATGAAAAACAGACGCACAAAACGAAGAAAGGGACTTTCGTCCCTTTCTTCTTTTTTCGATTTGGAGCGGGAAACGAGACTGTCATCCCCGCTCTATCTTCTTGAAATAACTGATCTCATCACGGGGATCCCCCATGATCAGAGCCGCGATCTGCTCTTCAGAGTAGCCACTACCAGCATGCACCACGCTGGGAATGACGTTGAAAGGCAGCGCCCGGAACGTCTTCAACTGCTTGGTGGACACGCCCAGGTCAATTACCCGCTCCCCTGCCAAAAGAATCCAGCGCTGGGTGATCTCCTATCTCCCTCTGCCGATCATCGCGCAACTCATGCACTCAGCTGCAATAGGGATAATCTCGAGACTTCTTTGAACATCTCACGGTTTGAGCTCATCCGACACAGGGAAACGCTCGCATCCGCGCAATCGAGATCCAACCGGCAATAAGCAAACATCTTCTTACATTTCAGTGCTCGACCGAGAGCACTTTCTCAATGCATGGTTTTTCTCTAGTTAGGAATAATTGCCCCAGCATCTTGTTTAACGAGTGAGCATACCGCGGTAACTATTCCTACAGAAATAAACATGCAAGGGGTAAAACTTCTGAATCCTTATTATTTGAGAACTTCACATGGACGATGAATCAGACAAACAGCACGTTCGTCGTGCGGCGGACATTGTGTTGAATGAGGCCTATCAATACTCGTACTTCCAGCTGCTGGAACTGCTGCATCAACTGCACGGCGATGACCTTGAGCAGCGACCGCCCTCTCGTGAAACGCGCCGGCGATTGCGCTTGAACGTAACCCCACGTCTCGCGTTCCCTGTCGCCGATGTGCTGCGTGCGGACCGCATAGCCGATGACCGCTACCGCATTCAGGCCACGTTCCTTGGTCTGCATGGCACCGATTCCCCCCTGCCTAGCTATTACCTTGACGATATTGCTTACGAGCACGCACAGGGCATTGGTCTGCGCCCAGCATTCCTCGACTTCTTCAACCATCGCCTGCATACCCTGCTGCATCAGGGCTGGCGCAAGTACCGCTACTACCGGCGGTTCCAGCCGGGTGCGACAGACGGTTTTTCCCGTTACATCTTCGCCATGATCGGCCTGGAGGATGCAGCGCTGCGTGGCGCCACCCCGCTGCCCTGGAGCCGGTTGCTCAGCTTTGTCGGCATGATCGCCAGCCGCAGCCGCTCACCCAGCATGGTGGCCGGGATGATCGCGCACTGTTTCGACCTGCAGCAGGTCAGCATCCGCGAGTTCGAGAAACGCAGCGTGTCGATTCCACAGTCTCAACGTAATGGCCTGGGCATGCGCAACTGCGCGCTCAACGACAACTTCCTGGTAGGCAGCAGCACCGAGTCACGCAGCAGCAAATTCACCATTGTGATCGCGGGCCTGGACCAGCAGCAGTTCCGCGCATTTCTCCCCAGTGGCGACAACTACCATCGCCTGGCCCGGCTGGTGGATTTTCTGCTTCGCGATGTCGGGGCATACGATCTTGAATTGCGCATGCGCGCCGAGGAAGCACCGCCCTTCAGCCTCAGAGCCGAGCATGGCACCCACCTGGGCTGGACCAGCTTCATTGCCGACCGCAAAGACCCCACACCTCCCCCTATTCGCATCACGGTACGTGCATGAGTACACAGGTTTTGTTACCCAGCATCACCCTCACCGTCCTCAATCCGCAAAGGTTGTTACATGGCAGCGAGCCGTTGCATCGGTTTGATCGTGCTGGCGGCACCATCGGCAGTCAAGGCACTTGGCAACTGCATGATCGCGAGGCGCGTATCCTGCCAGTGCACTGCGAGATCATTTGGCATGAAGGGCACTTCTGCCTCATCGACCACAGCGGCAACAGCTTCATGAATGGCAGTGACACCGTGCTGCTACCAGGCACGCGCATTCGCCTCAGGCACAATGACAGGCTGCAGATCGGTGACTACTACATTGCCATACGCCTGCTCAGCGTGGACGAGCAGGCGCCAGGGCAGTCAGGCGCACATAACCCGCTTTCGCCATTCGAAAGCCCGCCAGCGATGTGCCCACTTCAGGCTCTCGGCGCTCTGGTTACCCAAACAGCGAGCGTTCATCACGCCTCGGCGCCTGAGGCAGAAGATGAGCGCGATCCGCTGGCCTATCTCGACAAGGCCGCACACGCCCGGATTGACCCGGCGATCGCTGAAATCTTCGGCGAGGAGGTGCGATGAACAGGTTCATCGGTTGGCTGCTCGTCTGCCTGGCATTCAGTGGATGCACATCGATCAGCAAGATTTACCAAGTACTGGCGGACCCGACGCTACCTATCGGCGGCCCCAATCAGGACATCAGCCATCTGGGCCTGAGCCTATATGCCGTAGACCTGCCAGCGCCCTTGCCGGCAACACAGGTTGTCGCAAAAGCCCAAACTGCATCGCCAGCCCCTTCAGGGCAGCTCTCGGCAAGCTTGGATGCCACAGATGCACAAGGACTGACTGAGAAGCTGGGTTCACTGGCCGAACAGTTGCAGCAGAACTACCCCGCGTCCGTCGAGGGTGAGCGGGCCATCAACGAGGCGACGGCGCCTACACCCCTGGGTGGCTACACGGCAACTGCGCCCGGCCTGCCCTTGGAGACTAGCCAACGGCCACAGCGGCAACCCCCATCCTCCATCGCCTTCAAAGTCCTGCAACTCAGGGATGACTCGCTGTTGCTGGATGCCACTTATGACCAAGTTGATGAAGATCTGGAAAAAGCCCTGGGTACCACGTTGATCAGCGTCGACGACTACCGCTTGATGCCAGGCCATTTCAAGTTCATCGAACATGAAGCGCTCAACGAACGCACTCGCTACATCGCGGTCATCGCTCGATTGGCCGATGGTCCCCAAGGAAACTGGAAAGACACCATTCGCATCCAGCCGCGCGGTTACAACCATACGGTACATGTTCACTTCGAAAACAACGGCGTTGAGCTTCGGCACGACAGCGAATTACGCCGTGCCCCATAACGCCATCCATTAAAGGTTGAAACTTATGAGCTCCCGCAACGCCGTCCTGTGGAAGGAAGGCCTGTTCGTCAAACCCCAACATTTTCAACAAATGGCCTACGCCGCCGAATCGGCACTGCAACAGCGTGTCTCCAGTTTGAACGATGCGTTCTATGGGTTCAGCGAGCTGGAACTGAACGCCGAATACCTGAGCTTTGGAAAGATTGCGATCACCCGTGCCCGTGGCGTTATGCCCGATGGGACGGTCTTCGACATTCCTGGTGACATGCCTGCGCCTGCACCGCTGGAGATCCCGCCTGGAGTGGCGAACAAGGTCGTGTTCCTTGCCCTGCCCTTGCATGCAACCGGGGCAGCGCAGGTACGCTGGCCCGACAATGACGTGGACGGCCGGTTCATTGCCAAGGGTGTGCCAGTCATGGATAACCACGGTGGCAGTGGCGACTCGACGATACTCGATGTCGCCGTTCCGAACCTGCAGATCAAGCTTCAGGACGATGACAACAGCGCCTACAGCTGCCTGGCCATGACCAAGGTGCTGGACAAACGCCCCGACGGCAGCGTGCTACTCGATCAGCGCTGCTACCCCACCAGCCTCTCACTCAAGGCCGCGCCCGCTCTGTTGGGTTTCCTGGAAGAAGCGTCACAGCTGATGCGTGAACGTGCGCGCAACCTCGCAGAGCGGATTTGTTCACCGGGGCAGTCCGGTATTGCAGATGTCACTGACTTCGCGTTGTTGCAGGCGCTGAATCGGCTGCATCCGTATTTCCATCACCTGGCACGCCGCCGCAACGTGCACCCCGAGCAATTACACATTGCCCTGGAGCAAGCCTGTGGTGAGCTGGCGACCTTCACCGACGATGGCAGGCTGCCGCTGGAATACCCTGCCTACCAACACGATGACCTGGCTGGCTCATTCCATATGCTGGAGCAAACCCTGCGCCGATCGCTGAGCACCATCCTGCAACCACGTGCCGTGTCGCTGCCGATTCAGGAGCAACAGTACGGCGTCCTGACCGCAACCCTGCACGAGCGCAAACTGCTGGAGGCTGCGACCTTCATCCTGGCGGTGCGGGCCGAACTGCCGGTCGAGGAACTGCGCAAGAAGTTCCAGCAGCAAGGCAAGGTCACGTCCATCGAGCAACTACCACAGTTCATCCAACTACAGATGCCCGGCGTACCGCTTATCCCGCAACTGGTCACACCCCGCTACCTGCCCCATCACTCCGGCTTCGTCTACTTCGAGCTCGACCGGCAGCATGAAAGCTGGCAGCAGTTCAAGAACGCCAGCGGCTTCGGTTTTCATATTGCCGGGCAATTCCCGAGCCTGGAAATGCAGTTCTGGGCGATCAGGCCGGACTGAAATTTTGTCATAGCCCAGTAGAAATCCCGATCCAGATCACTGGCATTGGGATTTCTTTGTCCTGCCGACCACCTACCGCTCAGCCACTTCACTGGCAGCGTCTTCCCGCAGTAGCTTTTGCGGCAGGGCGAAGCCTGAGAAAAGCGGCCGCGTGAAGGGATTGTTCGTGCCCGTGGCATGAAACTTATAGCGCGCTGTATCGCCGGCGATTCTGAAGCTCAGGTCCACGCTGGTGGGTGTTCGGGCGTTCAAGCCACCCTGGCTGAGCAAGCGGTAGAACGACCAGGGACCGTGATAGCCCTGGCTGACAGTCGTGCCCGCTGCCTGGACCAAGGTGACACGGCTATGCCCGCTCTCCCCAGCAGGGCCTGGCCACGTCATGCCGATTGGCTCCTTGCCCCGATCTGCGAACGCATGCAGCTGACCATCCAGGCCAAAGACGCTGCCGCGCAGCCCGTTGCTGATGGCCACCGGCTCCAGCCCGAAACTCACATTCAACTCGCCGCGGTTGTCGAAGAACGCGTTACGGATGGCTTCTGCCTGTTTGAGCTGGCTCATGACCTGCGGACGAACCAGATACCCATCGTCGGCACTGGAGTACAGTGCATCGAGGTTGTCCTTCAGGAACACCGTGAGGTACTGATCCTGGAAGCGCTTGAGCTGCCCTTGCGGGCCGAAGAAGGCTTCGAAGTCCTTGAGCGAGACATCCGGCCCGGCCGGCTCGATGGGATAGCGTGATGCCAGACGCTCCTGGTAGACGCTGTACACCTCTGCGTCCCAGCGCTGTTCCAGCTCCCGCAACGCCATGACCATCAACACCTGGGAGGTCTGCTCCGCCAGTTGGCGAACATGCCGGTTTAAAGGCTCGGGCAACCCGGTGGAAATGCGCTGCAGGTTACGGATGGGGTCAGGCTCCTTTTCCGAGAAACGACTCAAGGCCACCGCCAACGCCGCCTTGCCGCGATTTGGATTGTCCTGCACCGCCTTCGCGTAGTCATAGACAGCACTAATAGCTTGCAATGTCTCGTCATAGAACGACGGCTTGTCACCCTGCACATCGAGCATCCCGGACAGGCCAGCGAAAGACCGGTAGATGCCCATGGCCTGGACGCGACCTTGCTGGTCGGCCGCTGACTGTTTCTCGCTATCCGCAACCTGCGGATAGATCAGGGTGTTGTTGCGCACGGTTTCCAGCAATCGGCGCATCGGGGCAGCAGGGCCTGTGACCTGCTCCAGCACACTCAACGCATGGGTAAGGTCGGTAAACTCGCTGACCGAGAACTGGTTCAGTACCCGCCGCCAGCTGTCAATGTAGTCAGCACTGTACAAAGCACGCAGGCGCTCGGTCAGGGCCTGGCGATCCACGTCGGAGTAGTCAAGGCTGCGACGCTCCCCCAGTACCCATTGATCGATCAGGGCCAGGTCGGCCACGTTCTGGCTGTGCTGGTCAAAGTAGTCGCGGAAGCCGCTCGCGGTCAACAACGGAGCCAAGGCCAGGTTGGCATCGACCGCCGCCTGGTGATCGCGCTCGGCCAGCGGCACATAGACAATATCAAAAGCCGGGCCAATCTCGTTACGCAAGTCCAGTTCGCCATGCAGTTGTTCCTGAGCCTGCTGCCTCAGGCTGATGTAGACACGCTGGGCCAGCGGCAACTTGCGCAACTGCTGCTGCGCATCGGCGACGACCTGCCGATAGTCGGGCAGCTCGACATCGGCGTAGGTCAGCGCGTACGTCAGGTGACGCATCAACGCGGCCTGCAGCTGGCCTTGCCCCGGGTAGGCTCTCTGCCATTCACGGGCCATCCACTGCTCGACCAACTCGGGTCGTCGATTGCTGCGCTCCTCGATCATGCGGTAAATGCGCAAAGCCGACAGTTGCGCGTCGCTACCGGGGGCGGCCTGTTTGATGGTCGCGGCCAGCCCACCCGCAATCGCTGGCAGAAAGCGCCGGGCCAAGGCGTTCAGGTAAGCCTGATCCACCTGCGGGCCGATGGCTTTGCCCTGGTACAACCCCATGTCCGTGAACACGGTCCAGCCTGAGCGATAGTCGCCATAGAGGCTGACTGCATCGCGAATTTCATTCAGCGGCAGCAACAGGCTGCGGCCTGTCGAATCGCCCTTGGCGTCTGTGCTGGTGTTGGTGAATGCGTGGCTTTTCTCCAGCACGTGCTGCGCCTTGTCGCGATTGACGCTGTAGAAGTACAGCCAACCACTGACCATGACCAACCCACAGACGCCAGCCGCCACCGCTCCGCCTTTCAACAGCCGCGCCTTATGCTGGGCGACTTTCTGGTTATCACCGGCCAACCCGGCCTCGGGGTACACCACGCGCTGCAACAGCTGCTGCGCGAAGTACACCACCGAAGTGCCCTGCGGTTTGGTCGATAGCGCAGGAGGGGTAAAGGCAAAAGCGCGGGCAGATGCATCTGCGAGCAGGTTGCGTACCTCCCCGCGCTGGTAGACCGAAGAAAAATACAGGCCACGCACCAAGGCTGGGGTGGAGTAGCGATCGCTGCCCAGTACATCGCCTAGAAAACTCAGCAACATCCTCTGCGCACCGCTCAGCTCTTTGAGCAGCGAGTAGGTGTTCTTGCGTGAAATATGAGGCACGTTGGCCGTGGCGCTCATCAGCTGGCTGCCCAGGCGCTCGATATAGCTCAGGTAGGCTGCAGCCAGCTCTTCCAGCCAGGCATCGAAGTCATTCACCGATTCCAGGGTGAACGTGAAGCCTTGCACCTGTTCCCGGTCACGAGCCGACAGCTTGGCGAACAGTTCTTCGAAGCCCTCCAGCAAGTCGAATTTGCTCATCACCACGTACAGCGGCAAGCGTGTCCCCAACTCACCGCCCAGTTCCGTCAGCCGAGCCCGCAATACGAATGCCAGGTCACGTCGCTGTTTGGCTGATTGCCCGAACAGCTTGACCATATCCACCAGCAGGACCACGCCATTAAGTGGTCGCCGACTACGATTTTGCGCAAGCCAGCCGATCATGTGTCGCCATAATCGTCGCTCAATGCCGGCGGGCAAGCCAACAGGCTCGGTAGGTTCGGCCCTTGCTGCTGGTTCTTGAGCACCCTCTGTGGTCTCGGCTTCACTGCTAGCATCACTGACTGGCGCCGACCTTGAGGGCTCGGCAACCGGCATCGGTCGTTCCGGCTGGCTGATGAACTCGCCCGGCGGGTCGATCAGCACCGCGTCATCACCAATCCACCAGTCGATGCCGAACGCCAAGTCGGGGTCGATGCTGACGCGTTGGCTTGCACCGCGCTCGGTGCGGGTCAGTGCAAAGCGTTGATCTGAACGGCTGACGAAGCTCGACTTACCTGCATTCTCCTCACCAAGAATGAGGTACCACGGCACCTCGTAACGTTGCCGACTCCCGCGCTGGTTGTCGAGCAAGCGAGCCAGGCTGCTATCGAGCGAGCGCTGCTGGGCTTGCTCGTACACCAGGCAGGGATCTTGCACTTCGCGCTGTTGGCGTTGCTGCTCAAGCAAGATCGAGCGGTTGCGCCGGTATACCAGCACACTCCAGGCCAGCAGCGGCACCACCGCGAGCATCACCGTGGCCGCGACGCGCACGGGCAGATCAGCCAGAGGCTGCTGGTCACGCCACCGCCAGTCAGGCCCCCATCCCCATAGCCAAACTATCCCGGCGGCAATACCGAGCACTACGGCGACGACAACTACGGGCATTGTCTGGCGCTGCAACAGCGATAAAGCCCGCAGCAGGTTGTCCTGTTTCACTTTCATAGTGGCAAACCTTACCGACTGCATATTCGATGATGTGAAGCACCCTCCCGGTGCGTGCCACGAAAGACAGTAGCAGCACTGCAAAACACTATTCAACGACAATAATCAAGAAATACTATTTAACACTTTCCTTGCAGACGCAGCCCGCCCATCTACCATAGAAAAATAATAGAAGCCCCAACTGAATTACATCAAATCGCAGACTCGTAGGAACTTTCCTACACCAAAAATTAAACAACTTATCTATGGTCGCGTATCGCGCCAGCTAGAGCAGGCGAACAATAAACATGAAGTTCAAAGACTGGTTCGCACAGGAAAAGCAACACCTCCAAACGCTAGGCGACGATCTGGTTGAGGACGATCCGCGCCTGGCGCGCGTCCTTGGTCGAACGGCCTCAGACCCGGACGCCGAACGCCTGATGGAAAGCTTTGCCTTCCTGACCGCCCGACTGTCGATGAAGATTGAAGACCACCTGCCCGAGCTTACCCACCCGCTCCTGCAGCTGCTCTACCCCAACTTCCTGCGCCCCCTCCCGAGCGCAACACTGATGCAGTTCAAACCTGTCGATCACGCGCTCAGCGAAACCCAGATACTGCGCAAGGGCACTCCCGTGTTCTCGCGCCCCGTTGACGACGTGAGCTGCGAATTTCGCACCTGCACAGATCTCGCCATCGCGCCGCTGGAGATCCGCAAGATCACCACGCAACCCAGCGCCGAAGCGCCCGTGGTTCGCATCGACCTGGGGGCATTGTCCGAGCAGCCACTGCGGCGCATGAACTGCGATCACTTATGCTTTCATTTGGCGGGCGGCAGCCACAATGCACTGACCCTCTATCAATGGCTGTCGCTGCACCTGGACACGCTCTATCTGCACGTTGGCCAGCACCGCTTCGCGCTGCCGGCCTCGGTACGGTTCATTGGATTCGAGGTAGATGAAGCGTTGCTACCCAGCCCTGGAGAGCACCTGGACGGCTACCGTATCCTGCAGGAGTTCTTCTGCTTCCCCGAGCGGTTTCACGGGTTCCGCATTGATGGGCTGGAGCGCTATTGGCCCGATGAAACGGCTGAGCACATCCAGCTGGAATTCCGTTTCAACGCCCCCCTGCCAGCGGATATCCAGATCGACTCCACGACAATCCTGCTCAACTGCGCCCCTGCCATCAACCTGTTCACCCGCTCGGCCGAACCCATTCATTTGACTGAGCAGACAATCGGCGAAACCGTGCGCCCAGGTCGGCGGGGCCGCGCAGAGGATGAGATCTTCAGCATCGATCGCGTCAGCAGCCAGCACCAGAGATCCAAGGATCATGTACAGGATTTCAAGCCATTCGAAACGCTGGACCGCGGCTTCCCGCTGGCCGAGCAGACACCCTCGCGCTTTTACAAACTGAATATCGAGCACGAGCCGATCAACGACAAAGTTCAGCACCGGCTAAGCCTGGTGCAGCACAACCTTGCGCCCTATCAAGGGCAGCAAGAGGTCCTGAACATCGACCTGACCTGCAGTAACGGCGCCTTGGCACAACAGTTGAACGTGGGCGATGTCGATATGACGACCCAGGACACGCCCTCGTTCGTCACCTACCGAAACCTGACCCGGCCCACCCGCAGCTACCCACCCATCCTGCAGAGCGGTGGCCACGGTGACCGCCATTGGGCGCTGATCTCCAACCTGGCCCTGAACAACCTTTCGCTGTCTTCCCCTGCCGCCCTGGCCTCGGTGCTGCGCGTTTACGACTTCGTCGGTGTCCACGACTTGCAACAAGCGCGCAGGACCACACAGCGGCTGAACGCAATCAAGCAGGTGAGCAGCGAGCCCTATGACTGGCTGATCAAAGGCGTGCCCGTGCGCGGCATGCGCACCACCCTGCACATCGACCCTGCAGGCTTCGAGTGCGAGGGCGAGATGCAGCTGTTCGGCAACGTGCTGTCCCACTTCATGGCGCTGTACGCCAGCACCCGTTCGTTTCATCAACTGCAGATCATCAATACCGCCAACGCAAACCGCCAGCTATGGTCCGCCCGGACGGGGCGGCAGCCGGTGATGTGACCAGGAGGTCCACCCTATGAGCATTGCATCCAATAAAACCTATGACAAAGATCAGCAAGATACGCGGGAGTCACCGCCGATCAGTGAGCTTTTCCCTCAGGTCGACGAACTGGGCTTCGAAACCCGCTCCAATACTAACAACCCAATCCTCGACATTGCGTCGCCCCTGCTCGGCCTCGTCGTTCGTCTGGAGGGCACCGAACGCTATGAGCACGTGGAACAGTTGTTCGCCTACGTGAAGAACCAGATCCACGTCATGGTCGAAGAGGTGCGACAGCTCGAGCACTGCGATGAGGGCGACCGTGTGGTGTTTTCCTACTGCCTGTGCTGCGTGGTCGATGAAGCTGTCATGGCTACCCCCTGGGGACGCGACTCCCCGTGGAAAGCCCAGTCGTTGCTCAGTGCCATTCATGAGGAAACCTGGGGCGGCGAGAAATTCTTCAGTGTGCTCGAACGCCTGCTTGAGGCCCCCGAGGGACGCTATGACCTGTTTGTGTTCCTGTTCTGGTGCCTGGCCCTCGGCTACCGGGGCAAGTACGCCAACCAGATCCATGGCGACGACGAGCTGGAAGTCTGGCTCAACCGTGTCCATGACCGAATCGTTGAGTTGCGCGGACCTGAGCCCGAGTTACAGCCCCTGACCGACCCGTTGAAAAATGTCGCGCCCCGAAACTACCGCATGCCTCGCCAATGGCCGTGGTGGACACCGTGGGTGGTCATGGGCGTGGTCTGTACGGGTGTCTATGTGTACCTCACCGCCCGACTCAACAGCATCACTCAGCAAGTTCTGGATTCACTGCAAACCATGCTGCAGCCATAAGTTCGATCACACCGAACTGACTTGACTCATTAGTCACTGCGCCTACAAGCGCAGCAAGTACGGCTTTGCCCATAAAAACGATAAGCAACGTATTTAAAGAAACTTCCTACAACTCTTTAGGAAGCCTCTGCGGCGACTTGGAACGGATTCCTCACTACGGTCTTGAGTGCACTTACGCCGCGCGTTCCATAACGCGTTCGGCTCCATGAACCTGCCCGAAAGGATGAACAGCAGGAGTCTGCATGAGCAACTTGAACGATGTGCGTTTCACCTTCAGCACACCCGCCGATGAAGCAATTGCGTTTGATGTGGTGTCCTTCGAACTGACCGAAGGGGTCAGCGAACTCTACCGCCTGGAAGTCGAACTGGTCAGCTTCGCCGACAACGCCGACTTTGCCACCTTGCTCGACCAACCCGCCGTGCTGACCCTCTGGCAGCAGGACGAGGCGGTGCGCCATGTGCACGGCCTGATCAGCAGTTTTGAACAGGGCACAACGGGCCACCGCCGCACCCGCTACCGCGCCGTCATCGAGCCACAGCTGGCCCGCGCCGGCCTGCAATCGGACTGGCGGATCTTCCAGCACCGGCCCGTCCCGCAGCTGTTGGAAGAGCTGTTCCGCGAACGGTTGTGGGGAGCGCTGACCCAGTACGTGACCCACCCGCACCAGAACCGCGAGTTCTGCGTCCAGGCCGGTGACCTGGACCTGGACTTTTTCTGGCGCCTGTCGGCCGAAGAAGGTTTGATTTCGATCTTCGAGCACAGCGAAGGCAGCCATGGCGTGGTCCAGGTCGACCAGATCAGCCAGTTCGGTAGCCTGGAAGGCAACCCGGTGCTGTACGTCGCCAACCCCGGCGGCGCGCAGCAGCAGCCCTGCTTGCGTCGCTTCACCTACCGCGAGCAGGTGCGCACCAGCACCCAGGTCCAGCGCGACTACAGCTTTACCCACCCGCGCTACAACCATGAGCACGCCATGTTCCCTCAGGACATGGGCAGTCAAAGCCACGACTACGAGCGTTACGACTACCCCGGCCGCTACAAGCACGACAACGCCGGCAAACCGTTTACCCAGACCAAGGCCGATGCCCTGTTCGGCGATGCCCGCGTGGCCGAGGTCGAAGGGGACGATGCGCGCCTGCAGCCTGGGATTGCCTTTCAGCTGACCGGCCACGCCCGCGAGGACATGAACATCCTCTGGCGACCGATGCACATCAAGCACAAAGGTCGCCAGTTCACGGCACTGGAAGAGGAAGCTGCCGAGGCCCAGGTCGGTACCACCTACGCGTTCACCGCGACCCTGATCCCGGCTCAGGTCGAATGGCACGCCCCTGCCCGCCCCAAACCGGTGATCGAAGGCCCGCAGATGGCCAAGGTGGTCGGCCCGCCCGGTGAAGAAATCTACTGCGACGAGCACGGCCGCGTGCGGGTGCAGTTCCCCTGGGATCGCCTGGGCCAGGACGATGACAAAAGCTCGTGCTGGGTGCGCGTCACCCAGGCCTGGGCCGGCGCGACCTGGGGCCACATGGCCATCCCCCGCATTGGCCAGGAAGTGGTGGTCAGCTTTCTCAACGGCGACCCCGACCAGCCGATGATCACCGGGCGCAGCTACCACGTAGTCAACCGCCCGCCCTACCGCCTGCCCGACTTCAAGGCCGTGAGCCCGATCCGCAGCAAGGAGCACCACGGCAAGCGACACAACGAACTGCGCCTGGACGACACCACCGGGCAAATCAGCGCGGCCTTGATGAGTGATCACGATCACTCGGCGTTGCACTTGGGGTACCTCACCCACCCGCGCCACTTCGGCGGAAAGCCCCGTGGGCAGGGGTTCGAGTTGCGCACCGATACGCACGGTGTGGTGCGTGCCGGTGGTGGCTTGTTGCTGACCACCGAACTGCGAGCCCGCGCAAGCGAACACCATACGGACCTCGCAGAAACCGCCGAGAGCCTGAAGACCGCACAGGAATATCACACCACCTTTGCCAGCGAGGCCCGCGACCATCTGGCCCAGGAGGGTGGCGATCAGGATGAGGTCGGAAATGCACTCAAGGTTCAGCACAACGCCATCCGTGGTAGCGGCGGCAACCCCGAGGCCAACCGCTTCCCCGAACTGGCCGATCCGCAACTGGTGCTCGCTAGCCCAACCGGCATCGCCACCAGCACCCCAGAATCGACCCACATCGCCAGCGGCGAACACCTAGGGCTGAGCACGGGCGGCCACACCAGCCTGGCGATCGGCAAACGCCTGCTGATCAGTGCCAGTCGTGGGGTGCGGCAGTTCGTGCAAAGCATGGGGTGGCGCTTGGTCGCGGCATCGGGTGACATCGACCTACGCGCCTTGAAAGACAACATCAACCTGCTGGCCAAGCTCAAGATCAACGTCACTGCCGAGCGCATCACCCTCAGTGCCAAGGAAGAGCTGGTCATCCAGGCCGGTGGCAGCAGCACCACCTATAACGCTGGCGGCATCGTGCACGCCACGGCCGGCCAGTACACCGCGCACGCTACGGACTTCATCTACAAGGGCTCGAAAAGCCAGGCGGCGGCGTTTCCTGAAGACATCAAATCGGGCAAAGGCAATCTGGAGCTGTTCCAGCACTACGCAAACAACCATGCATTCAAAGGCGCCAAGTACGAGGTCGAGGATGCACTTGGCCACGTGATCAAAGGTGCGCTGGATGAGAACGGCTTCGCTGTCGTATCAGGTCTCGCAGCTGGACCAGTGAAAGTGCAATTCGGTCGAGACCTTACCAGAGCGGCGTCTGCCCCCCCATTCGTGGAGCAGTCCCCTTCTCCAACAGGTGAAAGCTCGCAGCCCAGCCCAGCAGCGGCAATGCAGGAGGCTGTGAGCCAACTTATCAAGGCTGGCGAGATGCAAGCCCCAGACGCCAAAACCCTCTTGGAGACTGCCCTCAGGGCGTCGGGCGTCAGTGAGGCCAAGTTGAAAGCCCTTTCCATTCCAATGACCGCCGCCAACGCAAGGAACATTCAGCATGGATAGGTGCAGCGGGGTGGTAGCCCCTAAAGAAACGTTTGACGAAGAAGATGTGAAGGTCGGCACAGAGATGCTGGCCAAATGGCTGACCGATCTCACTGGAGACAGCGTCAACTGGAGAACCGTAATAACCGTCGGCGAGATGCTGCCAGTAGCCGGATCCATCTTTGCGGCAACAGATGCAGTGGGCGACATCATAGAGCTCGCCAAGGGCGACAATACCTACCGTGCTGATGTGTTCAACTGGGTGGGCCTGGGCATCAATTTATTTGCTATCGCGCCACTGCCGGGTATTGGCCCTGCCCGAATGGTGATGCGCCCGACATTGAAGTCGATAAGAAGTGCTAGCAAGGACGGCATAGCTCAAGCACTGCTCAGCGCCATTGAAGGCGCACTCGCCTACGTCTGCCCTGGTGACCTGGAAGCGTTCGTCGCCGAGGTCGAGATTAAGCTGCAGAGTATTCTTGCAAGCTTCGCCGCAAAAATTGTCGAGGTTTGCAAGTTCCTGGCCGACTTGATTAGGTCGGTGGCGGACGGAACAGTCAAGGATGTAGCCCTAACGGTTCTGTTCCCCGGAATACGCCTGGTAGCAGAAGCCTCTGATTTCCTCAAACGAAAGACAGGCTACGGCTTCAGTAAAAATGAACTCGGCCTCGGTGAGAGCACGAAGCTGAAACAGCTACTTGAGCCTGTTGCTCAAAGCCTCGAAAGCATTGGCGAGATGGCTGGCGGGAAGATCGTCGAGATTGGCGAGAAGACGAACCCAGGTAGCATCGCCGCCATGCTTCAAGTGCTGCGCACGGCACTAACCAAAGGCAAACGGCCATCACGGCGAGCCAATATTGCTCCCGGCTCCACTGCCCAAAGCCGCCAAGTACAAGGGCGCAACTCCACCGAAGCCGCTCCCGCCCAACGCCCCACGAGAGCGGATCCCAACTGCAAGAAGCGCGGAGTAAAAGCGGGAACCAACTGCAGCATCAGCTTCGCCACTGGCAGCGAGACGATTGTCCACACTGACTTCCAGTTGCCAGGAGCGTTTCCCATCGAATGGTACCGCACCTACCGCTCTACATTGTCTGCTTTCGACGACAGCCCCTACGGCGCACGCTGGATTACACCGTTCGCCGCTCGTTTTGATCTAAACGAAGATCAGCTCACCTACCATGGTACAGACGGCCGGAGTCAGAAGTACTCCCTGCCGAAAATCAAAGGCAGTCACTACGATCCCATCGAGAACGTAGTCATCGCTCGGATTTCCAACGATACGCTTGCCATCCTTCGGGGGCACGAAAGCCAGGAAATCTATCAACGAGACGGTAATCAGTTCCGACTGACCTCCATCAAGAAAAAAGGTGGCGCAAGCATTGCTCTGCACTATGAGCATCGCATCGCAGATATCACTGTCCTTTCAGACTTGGTGACCTATCAACACGACATCCCGCACCAGCACATTCATACGGATATCGACGATCACGGGCATGTCACCGCACTTTGGCTGATGCTTGAGGGCCAGCCACAGCGCCAATTGGCATCATACAGCTACGATGCACAGGGTGATCTGTGCAGCGCGAAGGACGAACATGGTGCCGAATGGACGTACCAGTACCAACACCACTTGGTGACGCGATACACCGACCGTACCGGGAGGGGTATGAACCTCGAATGGCTTGGCGAAGGCGCTGATGCCAAAGCTGTTCGCGAGTGGGGCGATGATGGCAGTTTGGATACCCGTCTGAGCTGGGACCCGAACATCCGTCTCACCCGCATAACAGATGCCAACGGCAATGAAACCCAGCACTTCTGCGACATCCTGGGCTATCCGTATCGAATTATCCACCCCGATGGAAATGAGGAATGGCTGTTCCGCGATGCGGCCAAGAACGTCACTCAGCACATTCACACCGATGGCAGCAGCGATGTCTATGCCTACGACGAGCGCGGCAATCTGCTGCAGCACACTCGCCCGGACGGCTCATCGATCCACCACGCCTATGACGACCTGGACCAGCGTTTCAAGAGCCGCGACGCCGAGGGTGGACTGTGGAAATACGACTACGACCAGCGCGGCAACATCATCGAAACCCAGGATCCACTGGAGAACAAGACCCTCTACACCTACAACAGTGACAACCTCCCCGTTGCCATCACCGATGCCAACGGCGGTGAGAAGAAACTGGCTTACAACCGTGATGGGCAGCTGACCAGCTACACCGATTGCTCGGGCAAGACCACGCAATGGAAGTACGATGCCCTGGGCCAACTGGCCAAACTGGTCAATGCCGCCGGCGAGGTCACCGAGTACCACTACGAGGCCGGCCAGCTGACATTGCTGGTCCACCCAGACAAGACCAAAGAAAAGTTCGAACGCGATGCCGAGGGCCGTTTACTCAAACACACCGACGCCCTTCATCGAAGTACATCCTGGACCTACAACGAAGCCGGCCTGATCCATCAGCGTCTCAACGCCAACGACACCACCCTCACCTATCACTGGGACAAACTCGGCCAGCTCGTGCGCCTGCGCAACGAGAACAACAGCGAAGCCAGCTTCAAGTACGACCCTGTAGGTCGACTGCTCAAGGAAACCGGCTTCGACAAGGAGACTACACACTACCTCTACGACAACGGCAGCAACCTGCCGACCCGCCGTGTCGATGGCGACAGGACCACGCACTTTGAATACGACCCGATGGGTCGCCTCATCCAGCGCAAGGCCGGACGCCGTGGCGGTGAAAAGTGGGAGATAGAAACTTTTGCCTATGACGGCAACGGCAACCTACTGGCGGCCAACAATGGTTCCTGCAGGTTGCAATGGTTCTACGATGCGGCGGGCAACAATACGCGCGAGCACCAGTGGCTGGACTACCTTACAAAGCCACAGGTTGCAGTGTTCACCCATGAATACGATGCCCTCAACCAACGCATCGCCACCACTCGCCCCGATGGGCACAGGGTCAGCTGGCTGACCTATGGCAGCGGACATCTACTCGCCCTAAAACTCGATGCCAAGGAGTTGATCAGTTACGAGCGTGATGACTTGCACCGAGAGATCGGGCGCGTGCAAGGCAACGGCCTGGTCCAGCGACAGACTTGGAGCCCGAATGGCCAGTTGCTGGAACAGACGCTGGCGCGACAGGGCGAGTCCAAACGCCTAGCCGCGCGCACTTACCGCTACGACGAGGCTGGCCAGTTACACCACATCAATGACCTGAACCGTGGCGATCTGCGCTATCGCTATGACCCGGTCGGCCGCTTGCTCGAAGCCAGCCACAACTATGAGAAGGAGACATTCGCCTTCGACCCGGCGAGCAACCTGCTGGACCCCGAAGCACCGCCGGGGCCCAATCCTCACTCGCCGCGCAAACTGATGGACAACGTGCTGCGCAGCTACTGCGGTACGCAGTATCGGTACGACGAGCGTGGCAATCTGCTGGAGCGGATTGAGAATGGCAACACAGGCAAATTCACCTGGGACCTGTACGACCGGCTGCGGCGCTACGAAGATGACCTGCTGGTTGTCGAGTTCGGGTATGACGCATTAGGCCGCCGGGTCTACAAGGACTCACGCTCGAAGTACCGAAACCGGGTACAAGCTGGACCGGTCTGGAACGAGAACGCCAGGCGCGCGCTGGATGAAAAGCTGGGTTGCGATTTGACGCTATTTGTGTGGGACGGCGATACGCTGGCGTTTGAGCAGCGAGGCCGGGATGGCAAGGGGCGGACCACGCATTACGTGTTTGAGCCAGGGACCTTCATTCCGGTCGCGCAAGGTGTGATAAACCATATTGATGAAATGATGCATCAGCCGAGCTATGATTTCCCATATGACATTGACCGGGATCCAGTGTGGCAACACAAACCGGTAATGAGACGTTTTGATAAGATTGGCTGGTGGCACTGCAATTATCTCGGAACACCCCATGAGTTTACTGATGAGAGCGGGAAAATCGCCTGGAATGGAATCTTTCAGGCTTGGGGGGGGAACCTGCGAAACAAATGGAAAAGCTAACCGGGCGGAAATTTGCAACCCTATTCGACTACCTGGTCAGTATTTAGATACAGAAATTGGGCTACACTACAATAGATATCGTTACTACGATCCGCGCCTGGGGCGCTTTATTGGAAAAGATCCGATCGGATTCAGCGGGGGCTGAATGTATATCAATATGCTCCAAACCCCTTACAATGGGATGACCCTAGAGGCTTATCTCCACTCAGCATAATCAAAGCAGTCGCAGAGTTGCGAAGTGGTAAAAGCGTTACCGTTTGCTCTTACAAAGAGGCTTCCGCCGTATTGTTCGGAGCCTTTCCTGACGCTCAGAAATCGGCAGGCGCGGGTGATAAAACTCCAGACAAGATTGCTAGGGATAAAGCTGCTTTCAAGTCCCTCCGCCAAAATGGTACGGGAAGAGCCAGCTATCATATGGATTTCAAAATCAATCCAGTAACTGGAGTTCTTTATGGCCATGAATCACTTCCCGACGGCCATGCGCATAAAACTTTGCCTCATATTAATATAGTCACACCAGAAGGATCTAGAGCAGACATCTTCATCGAGAGAAATCCTAATTGCCCGGGCACGAGACCAAAAAGACGATGAAAATTTATAACCATCTTCAAAAGATAAAAAAACATTTAAAGCAGAATAAAAAACTATGGCTAGAACACGAATATAATGAAAACGGAAAAATCTACAAGAAGGAATTTTTCATAATATTCCACAATAACGCCTTCCATGTTGGTCTTGACGAATATCTTGAGGACTATGAAGACGCCACCGACCTTTACAGGGTACATATACGCAAGTCATATAGCAGCCTGCCCGAAGCAATGACATTCATAACCAGCGAACTCCGCATAACGGAAGATGAGATTCTCTTTAAATGCAACAAAAGCTAGCTTGATTGAATTGACAAACACACATCGGGATTTAGAAATGCACGCACTGCTAGGAAGCCAAAGAACGATACGAACGTTGAAGCGGCACGAAGCTCACATGCTATACAACCTCGATCGAGGTCGATGAGCATACGATACCCTGGGTCAACTGCCGTAAAGGATCAATGTTGCCGGTGAGGTCACCTAATACCGGTAAGGGGTGATGGAGACTGCGCAGTTCAGCAGAATTTTTAAGAGGACTTGATGATGCCACAAATTGTAAGACTTAACGACTCAACCGATCACGGAGGTGAAGTAATTGAATCCATACCCCATACAAACCTCAACGGCAAACCAATGGCCGGCAAGGGCAACATGGTTTTCTGCCCTCTATGCAAAGGCGAGTTCCCCATCATCGAGGGCAGTGATACCTATCGGGTGAACGGAGTCCCCGTCGCTCTCGACGGCATGAAGACCGCGTGCGGCGCCAGCTTGATCGCCAGCGCATCACACGGCAGCGTTCATCGCTGAGTGAACTAGGCCAGATGGAGTAGGTGAACAACAGACATCCCAGCAGTATGTCTGTTGCCGCCGCTGCTGACCTACGAGCAAGGCGTGATCGCCCGAGGATGTATGGCATTGCCGGATGGCATCCTCCCCAAGCGCCTGGCAGCGCTATTGGCGAGGAAGAACCCGACATCAATCTCCAGCCGTTCGGAGTGCCGCTCGCTAAACAACTTAAAGGCCTGCAGCGCAACCTTTTCGATGCCGGCTTCGACTGTAACCCTGAAGAGCCTATGGCCTGCCCAGCGAACCGCTGTTGCAGACCAAACTGGTTGTCGCCCTCCCCTTTGGCGATGTTCAATCCAGCATTCCAGAGCGAGCTGCACCGGATTGTCGAGCTGCGCGGAAGCGGAACTGGCGCGTCGACTCAGCCTCGACGGCTATCCCGTGCAGCAGTCATATATCAGTCGCATGCGCGATGCCTGACCATCCTGCGCGAGCTGTGGACCGAGACCAAGGACGAGCGCTTCTTTCGCGTAGCCTGTCTGTTTCGACCTTAGCCAGCCCGTGGGGAAATCGTCGCGCTGACTGGACACCTGGCAGAAAACGAGCTGCACGGCGGACTGATATCGATGCCCAAGGCCCAGATCAGCCATCAATCCGCTACCCCAACCACCCGGAATCGCTGTACTTAAAAATGTACTTAAATTTCGTGGCTGCTGGTGGATTCTGGCAGATTGCGCTGGAACGAAAAAAGACGCCGAAGCGTCTATTTTCAAGAACTTACAGACTTCCATGGAACTCTGTAGATCGATATTTGGAGCGGGAAACGAGACTCGAACTCGCGACCCCGACCTTGGCAAGGTCGTGCTCTACCAACTGAGCTATTCCCGCATTGTAAAACTTTTACCGCTTTTGGCGTGAAGCGCCTTGACGACCTTCACCACCACTGCACCGCATAGACGCCACAGTATTTAAACTGGAGCGGGAAACGAGACTCGAACTCGCGACCCCGACCTTGGCAAGGTCGTGCTCTACCAACTGAGCTATTCCCGCAAATGGCGTCCCCTAGGGGACTCGAACCCCTGTTACCGCCGTGAAAGGGCGGTGTCCTAGGCCACTAGACGAAGGGGACACACAACACTTTTCAGTGCACCAGCACATGAACCTCACGGTTCAGACTGGATTTTCTTTTCCTGCCCCGCCGTTAAGCAGTGCCGGAGAAACTGGAGCGGGAAACGAGACTCGAACTCGCGACCCCGACCTTGGCAAGGTCGTGCTCTACCAACTGAGCTATTCCCGCATTGGCGTCCCCTAGGGGACTCGAACCCCTGTTACCGCCGTGAAAGGGCGGTGTCCTAGGCCACTAGACGAAGGGGACACGCTACAAGCATTACTGCTTGCTTTCACTCCCTGCCGCGTTTCGCTGTGTGCTTTACGCTGCAAGTGGCGCGCATTCTATGGATGGATCGGGAAGGCGTCAACCCCTTTGTAGAAATTTATTTAAATCAAAGACTTCCGGGTGGGTTGGGGTGTAAATGCGGGGCGGGTTGTCGATATAGAGAGCAGTCATCCTGCACTGGCCTCCTCGCGGCTTTAGCCGCGAAAGGACCAGCACTGGCATACAGCCGCTGTTCGCCCCTTGGCAAACTCACTACACTCAAAGCTGTAATTCTTCTTCAATGAGGCATTAACGGTGACACCACTTCTGATCACCCTGCTCATCGTGGCGGGCATCGCGTTGCTGATCGTGATCGGCTACCTCAACAATGTGGTCGAGAACGGCAAGCTGGAACGCGCCCGGACCAAGATCGAGCTGGCCGACCGCCTGCGCCGCTGTGGCGAAATCACCGAGACCTTCCCGGGCCAGTTCATGACCCCGGCCCTTAAACTGTTGCTCACCCGCCTGGAGCTGAACCTTACCCAGCGCCAGCTGGCGGTGGACAAGCATAATGCCGAACTCAAGGCGCGCATTGCCGAGCTGGACGTGCTGATTGCCCTGGGCGAAAAGATCCCGGTGAACAACCCGCCCAACCCGATCCATACCGAGATCAAGGCCAAGGACGTGCGCTTCTTGCTGGAGGCCATGCACAACCAGGTGACTCGTGCGGCCCAGGAAGGCTTCCTGACCACGCCTGAAGCCAAGCACTGGGTCAAGGAAATCCGCCACATCCTGGTCCTGCTGCATATCGAGTTCTTCAACAACCTCGGCCAGCAAGCCCTGCAGAAGAACCAGCCCGGCCAGGCACGCCTGGCATTCGAGCGCGGCGTGCAGTACTTGCGCAAGCAGCCGGAGCCGAAGGTGTATGAAGAGCAACTGACGTATCTGGAAAAGCTGCTGGCGCGGGCCAATGCCCAGGTGCTGGACCGCATGGCACCTGCGGAGGACGAGCACAACGAACTGACCGACGGGCTCAAGACCGATGCAGAAGAGACCTGGAAGAAGAAAGTGATCTACGACTGATTCGTTAGCCTGTGCTGGCCCTGTGAGAGCGGCCAGTACAGCGAACCTGTTGGTCAGCAGTCTGTCAGCTCCAGGAAGATCGCCGCCAAGCGTTCCAGCCCCGCCTGGTCTGCCTCGCTGAACCGCCCAACCTTCGGGCTATCCAGGTCCAGCACACCAATCAACCGCCCCGCCTTCACCAACGGGATCACCAGCTCGCTGTTGGACGCGCTGTCACAGGTAATGTGCCCCGGAAACGCATGCACGTCCTCTACCCGCTGGGTCTGGCGCGTTGCCGCCGCTGCACCGCACACGCCCTTGCCGAACGGAATGCGCACGCACGCCACCTGGCCCTGGAACGGGCCCAGCACCAGCTGTTCGTTGCGGTTGAGGTAGAACCCCGCCCAGTTCAGGTCGTCCACCTGGTTGTACAGAAACGCCGAAAACTGTGCGGCATTGGCGATGAAGTCACGCTCGTCGGCAAACAGCGCCTGCACTTGCGCCGCCAGCAGGTGGTAGCCGTCGAGGCCGGCGCCACTGGCATTAAGGTCGATCATTTACTTTGCTCCAGCAATTGCAGCCCGACCCAATAGCGGGCGAACTGATAGGCACAACGGCCATTACGGTTACCGCGGCCGGTGGCCCAGCGCACGGCGAGGATGTCGAGTGCTTCAGAGCGCTGCCAGGCAAGCCCGGCAGGCCGTGCCAACTGGCCAATCCAGTGCTCGACAACATTCAGGAAGTGGTCCTGGGTAAACGGGTAGAACGACAGCCACAGGCCAAAGCGGTCAGACAGGGCAATCTTGTCCTCCACCGCTTCGCTGGGGTGCAGTTCGCCATCTACGCGCTTCCAGTTTTCGTTGTCGCTTTCTTTTTCGGGCACCAGGTGGCGGCGGTTGGAGGTGGCGTACAGCAGCACGTTGTCCGGCGCCTGCTCCAGCGAGCCGTCGAGCACGCTTTTGAGTACCCGGTAGTCGCCCTCCCCGGCCTCGAACGACAAGTCGTCACAGAACAGGATGAAGCGTTGTGGCAGCTTCTGCAGCTGCTCGACCACCCGTGGCAGGTCGGCCAGGTGGTCGCGTTCAATTTCGATCAGGCGCAGGCCGGCGCTGGCATGCTCGGCCAGCAAGGCGCGCACCAGCGACGACTTGCCAGTACCGCGCGAGCCCCACAGCAGCGCGTGGTTGGCCGGCAGGCCGTTGATGAACTGGTGGGTGTTGCGGCCCAGCTGGTCGCGCTGCTGGTCGACGCCGATCAGGTCGGTCAGGCGGATGTCCAGGCTGACTTCCAGTGGCAGCAGATAACCGCTGCGGCCATCGCGCTGCCAGCGCGCGGCCAGGGTGGTGCCCCAGTCGATGTTCGGGCGCTGTGCCGGTAACAGGGGCTCAAGGCGCGCCAGTACCGATTCGGCGCGGTCCAGAAAAGCAATCAAGCGAGCGTCCATGACGACTCCTAACAATTCAGATTCGAGGCTGCTGTGCTGGCCTCTTCGCGGCTAAAGCCGCTCCCACAGGGACCGCACCAGGCCAGAGGACGGCGCAGTACCTGTGGGAGCGGCTTTAGCCGCGAAGAGGCCGGTACAGCCAGTTGAGCAATCAAGGCTGAATGTGTGACAGACCCACCAGTAGCCGGGGTTGATCGGCTATGCTTGCGCAGCGCAAGGAACGGGAAACCGGCTCGGGACTCATGGATATCAAGTTCACCAATCGCCTGTCATACAAGCAAGCCCGGTTGACAGTCCTGGTCGGCTTCATCCTGGGAACATTGCTCAGTCTCATCCAGATCGGCATCGATTATGCCAGCGAAGATGCGTCCATCAACCGTGAAGTGAATGCGTTGCTGCAAATCAGCCACAACCCGGCCTCGCGCATCGCCTACAACATCGACTCGGAGCTGGCGCTGGAGCTGACCCGCGGCTTGTTGCAGTCGCCGGCCATCATCCGTGCGCGGCTGATCGACAACAACGACACCGTGCTGGCCGACGTCGAGCGGCCCAGGCTGCAACACCGCTACCGGCCGCTGAGCGACTTCCTGTTCGGCGAGCAGCGCCAGTTCAAGGAACGCTTGTACCTGACCCACATGCCAGAGGAAAACCTGGGCACCCTGTACCTGGACGTCGACACCTTTGCCTTCGGCAGCCGCTTTCTCGAACGCGCCGGCATCACCCTGCTCAACGGTTTTGCCCGTAGCCTGGTGCTGACCGGCATTCTGCTGGCGCTGTTCTACATGATGCTGACCAAGCCACTGGTCACGGTGATCGGCGCGCTCAGCGGCAGCGACCCGCGCAAACCCCGGCAAACCCGCCTGGACTGCCCGCACGGCCACGAGCACGACGAAATTGGCGTGCTGGTGAAAGTCGCCAACCAGCAGTTCGTCAGCATGGCCACCGAGATCGAGCAGCGGCGCACCGCCGAAAACCGCCTTACCCAGTACCTGAACGAACTGGAAGACATCGTCTCGGCACGCACCAACGAGTTGAAGGCCAGCAACAACAGCCTGAGCCTGTCCAACCAGGAGCTGGAAGAAGCGCGCCGCCGCGCGCTGGACATGGCCCAGGCGCGTGCGGCGTTCCTGGCCAACATGAGCCACGAAATCCGCACCCCGCTAAACGGCATGCTCGGCATGATCGCCCTGGCCCTGGACAGCCCGCTACCCAGCGAGCAGCGCCAGCAACTGGCGATTGCCCACGACTCGGGCAAAGTACTGGTGGAGTTGCTGAACGATATCCTCGACCTGTCCAAGTTCGATGCCGGCCAGCTGGAGCTGGAACGCATTCCGTTCGACATGGGTTCGATGGTGGAGGACACCGCCAACCTGCTGTCTCAGAACACCGCACAGAGCGTGGAACTGACCTGCCTGATTGCCCGTGACTTCCCCAGCAGTGTGCTCGGCGACCCCACGCGGGTGCGGCAGATCGTCAGCAATCTGCTGTCCAACGCACTGAAGTTCACCCGCTTCGGCCGCGTCGATGTGCGCCTGGTGACTATCGTCGGCGGTGTCCGGCTAGAGGTGCGTGATACCGGCATCGGCATCCCTGAAGACGCCCAGGCACGGATCTTCCAGCCGTTTACCCAGGCCGGCGCCGGCATCACCCGCCAGTACGGCGGCACCGGCCTGGGCCTGGCGCTGACGCGCAACCTGTGCAAGGCCATGCAAGGCCATTTGCACATTCGCTCCGAAGCGGGCTTTGGCAGCTGCTTCAGCGCCGAGCTGCCGCTGGTCGTGCACACTGAAGCCATCGCACCGTTGCCGCTGCATGGGCGTGTGGCCGCCCTGAGCGATGCAGGCAGCGGGCTCAACGAACTGTTACAGGGCCTGCTGCCCGCCTGGGGTTTGACCTACCAGCGGCATGACAGCAGCGCGACGCTAGCCGCCACCGCGATGGACCTGCTGATCACCGACGACGTAGAGCGCCTGTTCGAACTGCGCCAAACGCTGAAAACCCCCATCTTGCTGGTGACCGCCTACGGCAACTTCCTGTCCAGCGAGCAATCCGCCGCCCTCGCCCCACTCCATCAACTGGCCCGGCCACTGGCGCGCAACGCCCTGTACCAGACCCTGCGCCGCACCCTGCAAGGCTTCGACCCCGAGCACCCGCTGGCCAGCCCGGCCATCAGCCTGGAGGCAGGCCGCGCGCGCATCTTGCTGGTGGAAGACAACCCCGTGAACCAGTTAGTGGCCAAGGGCATGCTGGCCAAGCTCGGCTGCCAGGTGCAACTGGCCACGCAGGGCGCCGAGGCCCTGGAGCAGCTGGAACGGGATGACTTCGACCTGGTGCTGATGGACTGCAACATGCCAGTGATGGACGGTTACGAAGCCAGCCGACGCATCCGCCAGAGCGGCCGCTGGCCCAACCTGCCAATCGTCGCCCTCACCGCCAACGCCATGCCCGAGGAGCGCGAGCGCTGCCGGACCGCGGGCATGAACGACTACCTGGCCAAGCCATTTCGCCGCGAAGAGCTACTGGCGCTGATCGATCACTGGGTTCCGCTCAGCGGCTAAGCAGGCGCTCGATGTCTGTTGCCAAGGCCTGTGGCTTGGTAGTGGGTGCATAACGCGACACCTGGCCGCTGGCCGGGTCGACCAGGAACTTGGTGAAGTTCCACTTGATCTTCTGGCTGCCCAAAATGCCCGGTGCGCGCTGCTTGAGCTCGACGAACAACGGGTGGGCGCCTGGGCCGTTGACTTCGACCTTGCGAAACAGCGGGAAGCTCACGCCAAAGTTGCGTTCGCAGAACTGCGCAATGTCCCGCGCGTCGCCCGGCTCCTGCTTGCCGAACTGGTTGCAGGGAAAGCCCAGCACCACCAGGCCGCGCTCGCGGTAGGCCTGCCACAGTTGCTCCAGGCCCTTGTACTGCGGGGTAAAGCCGCACTGGCTGGCGGTATTGACCACCAGCAACGCCTTGCCCGGGAAGTCGCCGAGCTTCTTTTGCTCGCCGCCCAGGGTCACGCAGGGGATGTCCAGCATCGATCCAGCCATGTCAGGGCTCCGGTCAGTCGCGCGGGCGCAAGTCGATGCACACCGAGTTGATACAGTAGCGCAGGCCAGTCGGTGGCGGGCCATCGGGGAACACGTGGCCCAGGTGCGCGTCGCAGCGGGCACAGGTGACTTCGGTACGGATCATGCCGTGGGAGGTGTCACGGATCTCGATCATCGCACTGTCTTCGATCGGCGCGTAGAAGCTGGGCCAGCCGCAGCCGGAATCGAACTTGGTCTGCGCATCGAACAGTTTCGCGTTGCAGCAGATGCAATGGTAGATGCCGTCTCGGCGCTCGCTGTTGTACTTGCCGCTGAACGGCCGCTCAGTGCCTTTTAGGCGGCATACCTGGTACTGCTCGGGGTCGAGCATCGACCGCCATTGCTCCAGGGTTTTTTCGATCTTTTGCATATGGAAACCTCGGCAGGCTGAATTTCACCTCGCACCGTCTTTTCCGGGGCGCGGGTGGCACGTATATTAGTTGGCTTCGTGTGCCAGGCGTTCAGTCTGGCACCCGCTTCCTGCCGTTACAAACCTTTCGGCGGGGCGTAGCGCGTTTTCTCATATCGGGATCCCATCATGCAGTTCAGCAAATCGAACAAGCTCGCCAATGTCTGCTATGACATTCGCGGCCCAGTGCTCAAGCACGCCAAGCGCCTGGAAGAGGAAGGCCACCGCATCCTCAAGCTGAACATCGGCAACCCAGCGCCGTTTGGCTTCGAGGCGCCCGATGAAATCCTCCAGGATGTGATCCGCAACCTGCCCACCGCGCAGGGCTACAGCGACTCCAAAGGCCTGTTCAGCGCACGCAAGGCCGTGATGCAGTACTGCCAGCAGAAGGAAATCGAAGGCGTCACCATTGAGGACATCTACCTCGGTAACGGCGTTTCCGAGCTGATTGTCATGTCGATGCAGGCGCTGCTGAACAACGGCGACGAAGTGCTGATCCCGGCCCCCGACTACCCGCTGTGGACGGCCGCCGTAAGCCTGGCCGGGGGCAAGCCGGTGCACTACCTGTGCGACGAGCAGGCCGACTGGTTCCCCGACCTTGAAGACATCAAGGCCAAGATCACCCCGAACACCAAGGCCCTGGTGATCATCAACCCGAACAACCCGACCGGCGCGGTGTACTCCAGGGAGCTGCTGCTGGGTATGCTGGAGCTGGCCCGCCAGCACAACCTGGTGGTGTTCTCCGACGAAATCTACGACAAGATTTTGTACGATGAAGCGGTACACATCAGCACCGCCTCGCTGGCACCAGACCTGCTGTGCCTGACTTTCAACGGCCTGTCCAAGTCTTACCGGGTGGCGGGCTTCCGTTCCGGCTGGCTGATCATCTCCGGGCCCAAGCACCACGCGCTCAGCTACATCGAAGGCATCGACATGCTGGCGAACATGCGCCTGTGCGCCAACGTGCCGGCCCAGCATGCCATCCAGACCGCACTGGGCGGCTACCAGAGCATCAACGACCTGGTGCTGCCGCCAGGCCGCCTGCTGGAGCAGCGCAACCGTACCTACGAGCTGCTAAACGATATCCCGGGTGTAAGCTGCGTGAAGCCGATGGGTGCGCTGTATGCCTTCCCGCGGATCGACCCGAAGGTGTGCCCGATCCTCAACGACGAGAAGTTCGCCCTGGACCTGCTGCTGTCGGAAAAGCTGCTGATCGTACAAGGTACGGCGTTCAACTGGCCGTGGCCGGACCACTTCCGCGTGGTGACCTTGCCGCGGGTGGATGACCTGGAAGCGGCGATTGGCCGGATCGGCAATTTCCTGCGGACGTATTCGCAGTAAATGATGGCCTCTTCGCAGCACCAGGCTGCGCCTACAGGTGTACGCGTTCTCCTGTAGGTGCAGCCTGGTGCTGCGAATGGGCTGCAAAGCAGCCCCTCGCACTCTCACAGGGTGTTTCTTACATCCTGCAACGCTCTATCCCACAGCTCCCGCGTCATCCTCTGCCATACTCCGCCGTACACAGTTTGAAATAGTCGGCCGATTGAATCGGCGCGACAGGCCCCTTATATACCCCGCAGTAAGCGACAATTCATCCGTCTGGAGAACGTAACAACCATGATGCGCATTCTGTTGTTTGTGGCCACCAACCTTGCGGTGGTGCTGGTTGCAAGCATTACCCTGAGCCTGTTCGGTTTCAACGGGTTCATGGCCGCCAACGGGGTCGACCTGAACCTCAGCAGCCTGCTGGTGTTCTGCGCCGTGTTCGGCTTTGCCGGCTCCCTCGTCTCGCTGTTCATCTCCAAGTGGATGGCAAAGATGAGCACCGGCACCCAGATCATCAGCCAGCCGCGCACCCGCCACGAGCAGTGGCTGTTGCAAACGGTCGAAGAGCTCTCCCGTGAAGCGGGTATCAAAATGCCCGAGGTGGGTATCTTCCCGGCGTACGAGGCCAACGCCTTCGCCACCGGCTGGAACCGCAACGACGCATTGGTAGCCGTGTCCCAGGGCCTGCTGGAGCGTTTCTCGCCCGATGAAGTGCGGGCGGTGCTGGCCCACGAAATCGGCCACGTGGCCAATGGCGACATGGTCACCCTGGCGCTGGTACAGGGCGTGGTGAACACCTTCGTGATGTTCTTCGCACGCATCATCGGCAACTTCGTCGACAAGGTCATCTTCAAGAACGAAGAAGGCCAAGGCATTGCCTACTACGTGGCGACCATCGTTGCCGAGCTGATCCTGGGCATCCTGGCCAGCATGATCGTGATGTGGTTCTCGCGCCGCCGCGAGTACCGCGCCGACGAAGCCGGTGCGCAACTGGCTGGCACCTCGGCCATGATCGGCGCCCTGCAGCGCCTGCGCGTGGAACAAGGCCTGCCAGTGCACATGCCAGACACCATGAAGGCCTTTGGCATCAACGGTGGCCTCAAGCACGGCCTGGCCGGGCTGCTGATGAGCCACCCGCCCCTGGAAGACCGTATCGAGGCCCTGCGCCGTCGCGGTTGATCCATCGGGTAATACAGAAAGGGCGACTTTGGTCGCCCTTTTTCGTATTACCGGCCAAGCCGGTAAACCCGCTCCAACAGACTGGAAACCCCGGCCTGCACAAACTTGGGGCTCTCCTGAATCACCTCTACCGCCTCCAGCTCATGCAGCTGCCACCCTGCAAACCCCTGCCGCACCTCTGCGTCCCCGACTGAAAACGGCGGCCCGGGCAGCAGTGACTGATCATAATCCAGGGTCACCACCAAACCCCGGCAATTGGCCGGCAGCAAAGCCGTCAGCGCCTGCATGTACATCGCGCGCATTTGCGCCGGCAGCGCAATCAGCGCCGCCCGGTCATACAGCCCCACGCAGTCGCCTATATCCTGCGCACGCAACGCAAAGAAATCACCACACCACAGCTCCACGTCACCACTGCGCCAAACTTCGAAGTCCCCGCGCTGCTGCACCTCGGCTTCAAGCCCGTGCTCGCCGAAGAAATCCTCTACCGCGCGCCGCGACAGCTCCACACCCAACACTCGGTACCCCTGCCCGGCCAGCCAGATCAAATCCAGGCTTTTGCCGCACAGCGGCACCAGCACTCGGCTACCAGACTCAAGGCCGAGTGACGGCCAGTGCGCCTGCAGGTACGAATTGACCTGCCCCTGATGAAAGCCGATCTGGTTATCGACCCACCGCTTGTGCCAGAAAGCTGGCTCCATGGTTGCTCCTTGTTTATCGAGTAAACCGATAGAAAACGCGTAAAACTTGCGATGGATATCGATCAGTTTCTGACCGAAGATGAGTGCATCTTAACCTTCAGGACCTTGCCATGCTGCCCAGCCTGTTCATTTCCCATGGTTCGCCCATGCTCGCCCTGCACCCGGGTGCCAGCGGGCCGGCCTTGGCCGGGCTGGCCAACAGCCTGCCACGCCCCAAGGCAATCGTGGTGGTGTCAGCGCACTGGGAAAGCCGTGAACTGCTGGTAACCAGCAGTGCACAGCCAGAAACCTGGCACGACTTCTACGGCTTTCCACCGGCATTGTATGCGGTGCAATACCCGGCGCCGGGCGAGCCTTCCCTGGCAGGCCAGGTCAGCGAGTTGCTGAAGGCTGCGGGGCTGCCAGCCCGGCTGGACGCCCAGCGGCCGTTCGACCACGGCGCCTGGGTACCGCTGTCGCTGATGTACCCGGACGCAAGCATTCCGGTGGTGCAGGTTTCCCTGCCCAGCCACATGGGGCCTGCGCTGCAGGTGAAGGTGGGCCAGGCGCTGGCGAACTTGCGTGCCGAGGGCATCTTGCTGGTGGGTTCGGGCAGCATCACCCATAACCTGGGGGAACTGGACTGGCATGCAGGGCCGGATGTGATCGAGCCATGGGCGCTGGCGTTCAGGGATTGGGTGGTGGAGCGGCTGCAGGAAGATGACCAAGCGGCATTGCTGGATTACCGGAAGCAGGCGCCACATGCTGTGCGTAACCATCCCAGTGATGAGCATTTGCTGCCGCTGTTCTTTGCCCTGGGGGCTGGGAGCAGGTTTGGCGTGGTGCATCAGGGGTTTACCCTAGGGGCGCTGGGGATGGATGTATATCGGTTCGACTGAAGGGCCTCTTCGCGGGCTTGCTCGCTCCCACAGGTCCTGCACAGGCATTGAAACCTGTGGAGTACCTGTGGGAGCGGGCAAGCCCGCGAAAGGGCCGGTACAGGCAAAAAAAATCCCCGACCTGGGCCGGGGATTTTTTTATAGCGCCAGGATCAATCCTCGCGGTAGCGACGCAGCTTCAGCTGCTTGCCAGCTACGCGGGTGTCCTTGAGCTTGGACAGCAGCTTCTCGAGGCCGTCTTCCGGCAGCTCGACCAGGCTGAAGCTGTCGCGAACCTGGATGCGACCGATGGCATCACGCGCCAGGCCACCCTCGTTGAGGATCGCGCCCAGCAGGTTCTTGGCAGCGATACCGTCGCGGGCACCCAGGGCGGTACGGCAACGTACACGGCCTTCGGCCAGCGGCAGCGGCGCACGGCGCTCGCGGTCACCGCGGTCAGGGCGCTCGCCACGCTCAGGACGCTCACCACGCTCACCACGCGGGGCACCAACGCCCGGCACCAGCGGCTGCTCACGCTCTACCGCAGCCAGGTCCAGCGCCTGGCCATTGGTGGCTTTGCGCAGCAAGGCCGAAGCCAGCGCACGTGCGCTGCAACCCAGGTCGGTGGTCAGGCGGTCGAACAGTTCACCGTGGGTGGCTTCTGCTTCGGCTACCAGCGGCGCCAGGCTCGAGGTCAGCTTCTTGATGCGGGCATCCAGCACGGCCTGGGCATTCGGCAGGCGGGCTTCGGCAACTTTCTGCCCGGTTACACGCTCGATCACCTGCAGCATGCGGCGCTCACGCGGGGTGACCAGCAGCAGCGCACGGCCTTCGCGACCGGCACGGCCAGTACGGCCGATACGGTGCACGTAGGACTCTGGGTCGTACGGCATGTCAACGTTGAACACGTGGGTGATGCGCGGTACGTCCAGACCACGGGCAGCGACGTCGGTGGCGACGACGATGTCCAGGCGGCCATCCTTGAGCGAGTCGATCACGCGCTCACGCTGGTTCTGGGCGATGTCGCCGTTCAGCGCGGCAGCCTTGTAGCCTTTGGCTTCCAGGGCGGCGGCCAGGTCCAGGGTGGCTTGCTTGGTACGCACGAAGGCGATCAGTGCGTCGAACTCTTCCACTTCCAGCAGACGCAGCACAGCCGGGATCTTCTGGTCGGCATGGACCATCAGGTGGGCTTGCTCGATCGCGGTTACGGTCTGGGTCTTGGTCTGGATCTTGACGTGCTTGGGCTCGCGCAGGTGGCGCTCGGCGATCGAACGGATCGACGACGGCAGGGTTGCGGAGAACAGTACGGTCTGACGGGTAGCCGGGATTGCGTCGAAGATCACTTCGAGGTCATCCATGAAGCCCAGCTTCAGCATCTCGTCGGCTTCGTCCAGTACCAGGTACTGCACGGTGGACAAGACTTTTTCGTCACGACGCAGGTGGTCGCACAGGCGGCCCGGGGTGGCGACGACGATTTGCGCGCCGTTGCGGATTGCACGCAGCTGTGGGCCCATCGGGGCACCACCGTATACGGCAACCACGTTCACGCCCGGCATCTGCTTGGCGTAGGTTTCGAAAGCGGTAGCTACTTGCAGCGCCAACTCACGGGTTGGCGCCAGGATCAGGGCTTGCGGTTCGCGCTTGCTCACATCGATCTTGTTGAGGATCGGCAGGGCGAAGGCAGCGGTCTTGCCGGTGCCCGTCTGCGCCTGGCCGATCATGTCGTGACCGGCGAGGATGATCGGGATCGATTGTTGCTGAATGGCGGACGGCTCTTCGTAGCCGGTAGCCACAACAGCAGCAACAATGTTCGGATTAAGATCGAGAGCGGCGAAGCCGCCGGTTTCCTGGGTCATGGGTCTGCCTCTAGGTGCATCCGCAAAGACCCATGCTCCAAAGCTGCACATGCCTTGAAAGACCGTCAGGTCACCCAGGCAGCTTTGGCGGCGGGGATTTGCGAAAACGATTGAAAAAGAAAACTTGGGAAGGTCCGCCTAGCGGACGCGCAGCCGAAGCTGGACTCGGAGGATTTGCACCACCTGATTTTGAGGTCCGCTAAAAGACCGGCGCGTACTATACCTGAAATAGCGGCAACCGTGAGGAATATTTTCAGGGGGCAAGGCCATTATCGGGCCATCAACCAATCCGCGCTGAATCGATAATTCCCTGAAGCCTCACCCGATCTGTGTGGGAGCGGCCTTGCGTCGCGAAAGGGGTGCGAAGCGCCCCCAGGATTTAAGCCACGCCGCATAGATTGCCGGGGCCGCTCTGCGGCCCTATCGCGACACAAGGCCGCTCCCACAAATGGCCGCGTCAGGCGTTCAAGTTGCTGGCCGAATCTCTTTGATCAACCCATCCAGGCTATAACCCAGCTGCGGCGCCAGTGCCTCGGCCCGGGCACGCAACCCCTCCAGATCCAGCACCTGCTCAAGATCAGCCGGCACCAGCAAGATCACATTACCCTCCTTCACCGGCAGCTCCCAGTAATGCCGATGGTACAGCCCGCGCAGCAATGCCGCGCCCAGCGGCTTGCCGTCGTCGGTAGCCCACTGGTTGATTACCAGCCAGCCGCCCGGGTTCAGTTGCTGCTGGCAGTTTTCCAGGAATTTCCATGCCAGGTGCCCCACGCCCGGCCCATGGTCGGTGTACAGGTCGACAAACAACAGGTCGGCCTTCTCCGCCGTGGGCAGCAACTCGATGGCATCACCGATGCGCACGTACAACCGAGGGTCATCATCCAGGCCCAGGTGCTCCATGGCCAGGCGCGGTACGTCCGGGCGCAGCTCGATGGCCTCGATGTCTTCAAGTGGCAGGAACTTCATGCAGGCCTGGGTCAGCGTGCCGGCACCCAGGCCAAGAAACAGCGCGCTCTCCGGCTGTTCATGGCACAACGCCCCCACCAGCATGGCGCGGGTGTAGTCGTACTCCAGCCAGCTGGGGTCGGCCGTGAACACACAGCTCTGCTCGATGGCATCGCCGAATTCCAGAAAGCGGTAGTCGTCGACTTCATACACGCTGATGACGCCAAAAGCGTCCTCTACCCGTGCCAGTAGCCGCTCTTCCCGTTCCGCCGTCATGCTTACCACCCACCCGCGCAAAACGCGCATTGTCCGTCAACACCCTTGATGCAACAAGCGCAGCGCCAACTGTTACCATGGCCTATAGCCTACAACCTACAAGACCGAGCCCGAGATGAACCGACCGTGGAGCCCTGACAGCTGGCGCGCCCTGCCGATCCAGCAGCAACCGACCTACCCCGATGCTGCGCACCTGCTGAAGGTTGAACAGACCCTCGCCAGCTACCCGCCGCTGGTGTTCGCGGGCGAGGCACGCGAGCTGCGCAGGCAGTTTGCCGAGGTTACCGAAGGCCGCGCCTTCCTGCTGCAAGGTGGCGACTGCGCCGAGAGCTTCGCCGAGTTCTCGGCGGCAAAAATCCGCGACACCTTCAAGGTGCTGCTGCAGATGGCCATTGTGATGACCTTTGCTGCCGGCTGCCCGGTGGTGAAGGTGGGGCGCATGGCCGGGCAGTTTGCCAAGCCGCGCTCCTCGGGCGATGAAACCATTGGCGACATCACCCTGCCCGCCTACCGCGGCGACATCGTCAACGGCATCGGTTTCGACGCCAAAAGCCGCATCCCCGACCCGGAGCGCCTGCTGCAGGCCTATCACCAGGCCACCGCCAGCCTCAATCTGCTGCGCGCCTTCGCCCAGGGCGGGTTTGCCGACCTGCACCAAGTGCACAAGTGGAACCTGGATTTCATCGCCAACTCGGCACTGGCCGACAAGTACCACCAACTGGCCAACCGCATCGACGAAACACTGGCATTCATGCGTGCCTGCGGCCTGGACAGCGCGCCGCAACTGCGCGAAACCAGCTTCTTCACTGCCCACGAAGCGCTGCTGTTGAACTATGAAGAAGCCTTCGTGCGCCAGGACAGCCTGACCGGCGACTACTACGACTGCTCGGCGCACATGCTGTGGATAGGCGACCGCACCCGCCAGCTCGACGGCGCCCACGTGGAGTTTTTGCGCGGCGTGCACAACCCGATCGGGGTCAAGGTCGGCCCGAGCATGAACCCCGAAGAGCTGATCCGCCTGATCGACACGCTGAACCCGGCCAACGACCCCGGGCGCCTGAACCTGATAGTGCGCATGGGCGCGAGCAAGGTTGGCGACCACCTGCCGGGGCTGATCCGCACCGTCGAGCGCGAGGGGCGCAAGGTGCTGTGGAGCTCCGACCCGATGCACGGCAATACCATCAAGGCCAGCAGCGGCTACAAGACGCGCGACTTTGCGCAGATCCTGGATGAGGTGAAGCAGTTCTTCCAGGTGCACCAGGCCGAGGGCAGCCATGCTGGCGGCATTCATATCGAGATGACCGGGCAGAATGTCACCGAATGCATCGGTGGCGCCCGGCCGATTACCGAGGATGCGTTGTCTGACCGGTATCACACCCATTGTGATCCGCGGATGAATGCCGATCAGTCGCTGGAACTGGCGTTTTTGATTGCCGAGACGTTGAAGCAAGTCCGGCGGTGAGGCTGGGGCGCATGCCTTGAGAAGCCAGGCGCCCGGCCCACACTCACTTCCTCAGCGGATCATCCCAGAAATGCCGCTCGGCCTCTTGCTGGATATCCGCCCGGCTCAACCCCAAGTCGTGCAAGGTTGCGTCACTGAGGCTGGCCAGCTCCTGGCGCTGGCGGTACAGCTGCAGCCAGCGCGCCGGACGCTGCAGGGCCGCATGCCACAGGTGGTTCAGGGAAAAGGCAGGTTGCTGGATGCTGCTGACATGACCTTTCATCGTGAAGCCCTCCGTGTTGGATGGCCTCAGTCTCGCGCCGGGCTTAAGATCAATCCAACGAATGTTTCTGATGCCATGCATCTCGGAGATTGATGCAATGTCCCAGTACCAGAGCCTCGATGCGGACGTATTGCGCACCTTCGTCGCCATCGCCGAGCAAGGCGGCTTTACGCGCGCCGGCGAAGTGGTCAACCGCACCCAATCGGCGGTGAGCATGCAGATGAAACGCCTGGAAGAAGACATCCTGCAGCGCCAGCTGTTCGAGCGCGACGGCCGCCAGGTTCGCCTCACCGCCGAGGGCCAGGTGCTGCTGGGCTATGCCCGACGCATCCTCAAGCTGCATGGCGAGGTGTTCAATACCCTGCGCATGCCGCACATGGTCGGGCTGGTGCGGATTGGCACGCCTGACGACTACGCCATGCGCTTTCTGCCGACCATCTTGTCGAGCTTTGCCCAGGCCTACCCGCTGGTGCAGGTGGAAGTGCATTGCGACTCTTCCAAGCAATTGATGCTGCGCCAGGACCTGGACCTGACCATTGTCACCCGCGAACCAGGTAACGAGGTGGGCCAATTGCTGCGCCAGGAACGCTTGGTGTGGGCCGCCGCCGAAGGCTTTTGCCCACAGGAACAGCGGCCGATGCCCGTGGCACTGTTCAATACCGACTGCTTCTGCCGGGCCTGGACCTGCAATGCACTGCAAGCACAAGGTATCGACTACCGCATTGCCTATACCAGCCCCAGCCTGGCGGCGATCTTTGCCATCGTCACGGCAGGGTTGGCAGTGACGGCGCAACTGCAAAGCCTGATTGGTGGCAATATCCGCATACTGGGTGAACAGGACGGGCTGCCGCAGTTGCCCTTAGCCAATGTGATGCTGGTGCGCAGTACGCAGAACCCCTCGCCGATTACCGACTGTATGGCCGACTACATCGTTGAGGGTTTCAAATAATTGGGGCTTGTGGGAGCGGGCTTGTCCCGCGAATGGGCCGCAACGCGGCCCCACAATCTCACAGTTCAAACCCCAGCATCACCGCACACACCACCAAAAACACACAGAACATCGCCCGCAGTACCTTCTCCGGCAACGCATGAGCCAGCTTCACCCCCCAGCTGATGCTGAGCAAACCACCCACCGCCAACGGAATCCCCACCGCCCAGTCGACACTGTGGTGCACCCCATAGGTCACCAACGTCACCAAAGTACTCGGCGCGGCCAGCGCCAGCGACAGCCCCTGCGCCACCACCTGGGTGGTGCCGAACACACTGGTCAGGATCGGCGTGGCCACCACCGCCCCGCCCACGCCGAACAAGCCGCCCATGGTGCCGGCAAAACTGCCCAGCACGCCCAGCCAGGGCCAGGCATAACGCAGTTCGGCACTGGGCGGCGATGCCTTCATGAACATGCGCGCCACGTTCCACACCGCCAGGGCGACCAGAAAGCCGACAAAGCCCAGGCGCATGGATTGCGCATCCAGCCCCACTGCCCAGATCGACCCCAGCCAGGCAAACAAAAAGCTGCACGCCGACAGCGGCAAGGCATGGCGCAGCTCGATGCGGTTGCGCTGGTGATAGCGCCATAACGCCAGCAGCACGTTCGGCACCACCATCACCAGCGCCGTACCCTGCGCCAACTGCTGGTCCAGACCAAACAGCACGCCCAGCGCGGGGATTGCGATCAGCCCCCCACCAATACCGAACAAGCCCCCCATGGTGCCCAAGGCAGCGCCCAGCACGATATACAACAACCACTCGATCATCAGGGCCTCGTTTGCCTGTACAGATAATGCGAGCATGCTAACGACTGTGTGCTGGCGGGGAAACGCACAGCAGCGCACAATGGCTATGCGTTATTCGCAAAAGCAAGGCAGCCATGAGCCCCGATACCCTGACCGACCAGTTGAGCCTGTTCCTCGATGTGTTGGAGGCTGGCAGTTTTTCCGCCGCCGCCCGCCGTCACCCGCTGACCCCGTCCGCTGTGGCCCGGCGCATCGACAACCTGGAAAGCGCCGTCGGCAGCCGCCTGTTCACCCGCAGCACCCATGCCGTGCGTGCCACACCCGCAGGCAATGCCTTTGCCGAACGGGCCAGGCGCATCATCGAGGAGCTGCGCCTGGCCCGGGCTGAAGCGGTATCGCTGAGCAACGCCCCCGAAGGCCTGATCCGCATCGACGCCCCCGCCGCGTTCGGCCGCCGCCATCTGGCCCCGGCCATCGCCGACTTCCTGGTGGCCTACCCCGGCCTGGATGTGCAACTGCGGTTGATCGACAGCTTCGTCGACCTGCAGGGCAGCCACCTGGGCGAGGTCGACCTGGTACTGCGTGCCGGCCCCTTGGCCGATACCCGGTTGGTCGCCACGCCGCTGGCTTACATGGTGCGCGTCGCCTGCGCCAGCCCCGCCTACCTGGCCAGCCGCGGCATGCCCACCTGCCCCAGCGAACTGCCTGGGCATGACGGCCTGGACTGGGACGGCCTGGCCCCGCCGTTCGCCTGGCGCTTCAACGTGGCCGGGCAAACGCGCCTGTACCGCCCCGCGCGCATGCGCATGGCCGCCAACAATGCCGAAACCTTGCTGTTCGGTGCGCTCGCCGGCTTAGGTGTTGCCCACCTGCCTACCTGGCTGATCAGCGAATACCTGCTGCGTGGCGAACTGGTTCCGCTGTTTTGCGACGGCGGCCTGCCAGCAGCCGAGACCAGCGGCATTTACGCACTACGGCTGGAACATGAAACGAACTCTCGCAGCCGTTTGCTGCTCGAATTCCTCAAGAGCCGCTACAGCCCGATTCCACCCTGGGACCTGGCCTTGCGCAGTGAACTGCGTGAGTAATGCGCGCACTAAAAATAAGCGTGCCAGAATTCCCCATTGATCAATTTCAAGGACCTGCATGAACGCCGACACCCAAGCCTCTTGCGACGAGCTGCTGCTGGACAACCAGGTCTGCTTCGCCCTGCACTCCACCTCGTTGCTGATGACCAAGGTCTACAAACCGCTGCTGCAAGCCTTGGGCCTGACCTACCCACAGTACCTGGCCATGCTGGTGCTGTGGGAGCGCGACGACCTGACAGTGGGCGAAATCAGCCAGCACCTGCTGACCGACCCGGGCTCCCTGACGCCACTGCTCAAGCGCCTGGAAAGTGAAGGCCTGCTGCAGCGTAACCGCAGCAGGGAGGACGAACGGGTAGTAATGGTGCAGCTGACTGAAAAGGGCCGCGCCCTGCAACAGCAGGCCAAAAAAGTGCCGCAGTGCATCCTCAAAGCCAGCGGGCGCAGCCTGGAGCAGTTGCAGCAACTGCAGGCCGACCTGCTGAACCTGCGCGAGAACCTGCAGAAAAACCTCTGACAGCTATGCTGTGCACTGGCCGTTCGGATGGACGGCAATGATTTATCTTGCGCGCAAACTAATTGCGCGCTAATTTAAATCCCACACCAATCCGCGCCCTCCTTGACCGGGAGCGCACAGCACATTAGCGAGGCTCAAGATGCAAAAGGTCACTCCGCTGTACATCGCAGAAGCTACCTCCACCGGTGGGCGCGACGGAAAATCGAAATCCAGCGACGGCAAGCTGGCAGTCAGCCTGAGCACGCCCAAGGAACTGGGCGGCGCAGGCGGTGACGGCACCAACCCCGAGCAGCTTTTCGCTGCCGGATACTCAGCCTGCTTCATCGGCGCCCTGAAGTTCGTGGCCGGGCAAGAGAAGAAGGCCCTGCCGGCAGATGCCTCGATCACCGCCAAGGTGGGCATTGGCCAGATCCCAGGCGGTTTCGGCCTGGACATCGACCTGCACATCAACCTGCCAGGCCTGCCCCAGACCGATGCCGAAGGCTTGGTGGAAAAGGCTCACAAAGTTTGTCCGTATTCCAACGCTACCCGCGGGAACGTGGATGTGCGCCTGCATGTGACGGTTTAAGTCGCAGGCACAAAAAACCCGGCCGAGGCCGGGTTTTTTGTGCACATTGCAAGAAGAATTACTTCTTGGCACGGCCTTTGTACGAACCGCCTTCGCGGGTATCGATTTCGATCAGGTCGTCGATTTCGATGAAGTCAGCAACGCTGAGTTCAGTACCGTTTGCCAGCTTGGCAGGCTTCATGACTTTGCCCGAAGTGTCGCCACGAGCCGAACCTTCGGTGTAGGCAACCTTACGCACGATGGTGGTCGGCAGCTCTACCGATACCAGACGGTCTTCGAAGAACACAGCTTCGCAGATGTCTTCCATGCCTTCTTCGATGAACGGCAGAACGGCCTCGATGTCTTCGGCGTTCAGCTCGTACATGGTGTAGTCGGTGGTGTCCATGAAGGTGTATGTGTCACCGCTGATGAACGACAGGGTCGCTTCTTTGCGATCCAGGATCACGTCGTCCAGCTTGTCGTCCGCACCGTATACGGTTTCGGTCTTGTAGCCGGTCAGCAGGTTCTTCAGCTTGGTCTTCATGATCGCGCTGTTACGGCCCGACTTGGTGAACTCAGCTTTTTGAACCAGCCACGGGTCGTTGTCGATCCGCAGGACGGTACCGGGTTTCAGTTCTTTACCAGTTTTCATTACGAAGTATCCGAATCTGGATGGATTTATAAAAATCGAGGCCGCGTATCATAGCGAATTTCGGTAAAAGTGTACTAGCGCTGTGGCAAGGTCCGGCTGAGCGGCCTGTCGCACCGCCCAAAGCCGGGCATGCCGTTGCAGTTCTGGCCAGTGCTGGCGGGCTGCCTGCCACGCCTGGCCCATGTCGCAGTCCATGTTCCAGGCACGCCACAGGCCCAGCAGGGCGGCATCGGCTTCATCTGACAGGCCGCGTCGATAATGCGCCAGAAACGCTTCGAGCTTTTCCCAGTGGGCGTTCTCGTCCTGCACATAGATGTGCCACAGCATCGGCTGCCCGGCCCACTGCGCCCGCACGAACGAGTCTTCACCACGCACCGCGTTGAAATCGCAACTCCACAGCAGCCGGTCGAAGTCGTCCTGGCTGACGAACGGCAGCACCTGCACGGTCAGCGCGCCCCGCTTGCGCACGCTGCCCACCTGCAGCGGCACCTCGCCAAGCCACTGGCTCAGCCCCGCCACGATACGCCCTTGCGGTACCAGCAGGTGGCACGGTTGCGCGCCTGTGGCCAAGGCATTCAGCCAGCTGGCCAACTGCGTGTTTTCGTAGGCAAACAGCGATATCAGCAATGCCCCCTGCTCGGGCGCTACCCCAAGCTCCTGCAGAAACGCCTGGCGTGCCCCGGCCGACTGCTGGAAGGCATCACGCCGCGCCAGCAGCGAGCCCTCGCGTAGCAGGCCGCCGGTTTTTTCGGTAAAGCCGGGGAAGAAAAACACCTTGCGCAGGCCATTGGGCTGCGGCGAAGGCAAGCCATGGCAGCCCTCCACCCAGTCCTCGGCACTGAGGTATTCAAGGTTCAGCCACAGCGGCGGCGTGGCGCAGGCACGCATTGCATCTACATAGGCCGCCGGCAACTGGCACGCGAAGGCGCCGATCACCCCATCGGCCGGTGCCACCGGCAGCCAGGCCGCAGGCCACTGACGCACATCCACACCGTGCTGCCACTGCTGCGCGGCGCTGGCATCAGCCCCTGGGCACATGGGCGTGAACGCGTTCAGGTCATCTACCCACAGGCGCACCGCCAGGCCATGCTCAGCCACCAGTTGCCGGGCCAGGCGCCAGGTCACGCCTATGTCGCCGTAGTTGTCGACGACGCTGCAGAAAATGTCCCAGGTGGCTTTCACCCGCCCCTCCCGTTCTGGTGCAAAAAACGCGAATTCTGCGGATAAATTGTCGCCGACAAAAGCACCCGCACGGAAAAATGCTCAAGTGCATGCGACAATGTACCCCGACCTACCCTGCCAGGAGGCTGCCATGGCCCGCCACCGTGAACTCAAGATCACCCTCAAGCCGCTGCCGTTGATTGTGTGCGTTGCCTTTGGCCTGTGGCTGGGCGCCGTGGCCATTGCCGCGAGCCTGTGGCTGGCGCTGCAACTGTGGCCACAGCAGGTGCAGCCGCTGGCCCAGGCCGTGGCCCCCGGTGTGTACCGGCCTGCCGCCCCCCCGGCGCCAGCCCCGGCACAAGACGCCCAGGCCGAGATGTTCGAGCACTACAAGGGCATTCTGCGCAAACAGGAACTGCAACAGGCCGCCGAGGCCGCGCAGGGCAACCCGCGCAACCTCAACAGCCCCAAATGCCAGTTCTGGATGCAGCAGAACCGCACCGCCCCCACCGACAAAAGCCAGGCCAACGTGCTGGAGTTCTGTTACTGACCATGGACAAGACCCGCCTGCTGGCGCAGATCGTCGCCACCCTCGAGCATGACCTTGACGTGCTGACCCGCGCGGCGCAAAGCGCCTACGAAACTGCCACCGCCGAAGAGAACATTGCCGAGAACAAGTACGACACCCTGGGCCTGGAAGCTTCGTACCTGGCCACCGGCCAGGCCCGCCGCAGCGCCGAGATCCGCCAGGCGCTGCTGACCTACCAGCAATTGCTGCTGCGCGACCATGACCCGGCGCGCGGGGTGCAGATCAGCAACCTGGTGACCCTGGAAGATGACGCTGGCGGGCAGCGCCGGTTGTTCCTCGGGCCTGAGGCGGCGGGGTTGAAGATTGGTGAGGGGGATGAGCGGGTGACCGTGATCACCCCGCGCTCACCGCTGGGGCAGCAATTGATGGGCAAGCGGGTGGATGATGAGGTGAGCCTGGGAGCGCAGGCATTGTTCATTACGGGTATTGCCTGACCGGGCCCTACCGCCGGCAAGCCAGCTCCCACAGGATTACCACAGGCCTGAATACTGCAGGCTCCCTGTGGGAGCTGGCTTGCCGGCGATAAGTCTCGGTCAGGCAAAACACACCTAAAGGGTTTGCAAGGCATCGAACCGCCCCGCCAACCCCTGTTCGGCAAACTGCTCCACCACAAAATCGATAAACGCCCGGGTCTTGCCCGGCATCAGCTTGTGCTCGGCGAAATACAGGCTGATATGCCCGTCATCCACGTACCAGTCAGGCAACACCCGCCGCAGCCGCCCTGCCTGCAGGTATGGCACGGCAAATGGCAGGCTCACCAGGGCAATCCCCAGCCCCTGCTCGGCCACCGCGCACGCCGCGTCCGAATCGCTCATGGTCATCGCCTGGCGCAGTTGCATCGGCTGCTGCGCCTGCCAGCGGCTGGTCAAAGGCCACGAGCGCACCCGCCCGGTCTGCGGTGAGCGGATCAGGATGCCGTCGTGCCGCTGCAGCACCTGCGGGTCGTCAATCGGTGCGTGCCGCTGCAGGTAGGCCGGTGCTGCCACCAACACCCGGTGGGCCGGGGTCAGCTTGCGCGCCACCACCCCCGGCGGCAGATCGAAACCACCGCCAATCGCTGCATCGAAGCCCTGGCCGATCAGGTCGACCTGGCGGTTGTCGAAATGCCAATCCGGGGTAATCGCCGGATAACGCCGTAAAAACTCACCCAGCAAGGGCAACACATACAAGCGCCCGAACACAGTGCCCATGCTCACCCGCAACAACCCGGCCGGCTGGCCTTCGGCGCTGGCCAGGTTGGCCACGGCATACTGGATGGTACGAAAGCTGTCGCTGACTTCGCCCAGAAAACGCTGCCCCGCCTCAGTCAGGGTCAGCTTGCGGGTACTACGCTGGAACAACCGCACGCCCAGGCGCGCCTCCAGCTGAGCCACGTGCTTGCCCACGGCGGCGGGGGTAATGCTCAGGCGCCTGGCAGCTTCGGCAAAGCTGCCGACCTCGGCACTGCGGATGAAGCACTCCAACGCGTTGAACGATTCCACGGCCATCATTGCCAACCCAAGGTTTACTCTGCTGATAGTGATTGCCATCTTATCAGCAGGTAATCAAGCGCCGATACTTTGCCCATCCAAGGCATTTCGGCCTGGCTTCCAGCAGGAGATCAGCATGTCCAAGCAACTTTCACTCGAAGGCAAAGTGGCCCTGGTTCAGGGCGGTTCCCGCGGCATAGGCGCAGCCATCGTGCGCCGCCTGGCACGCGAAGGTGCGCACGTGGCCTTCACCTATGTCAGCTCCGCCGGCCCGGCAGAAGACCTGGCCCGCGAGATTACCGAAAACGGCGGCAAAGCCTTGGCCCTGCGGGCCGACAGCGCCGACGCAGCCGCCGTGCAACTGGCAGTGGATGACGCCGTGAAGGCCTTTGGCAGGCTGGATATCTTGGTCAACAACGCCGGTGTGCTGGCGGTAGCACCGGTGACCGAGTTCGACCTGGCCGACTTTGACCGCATGCTGGCGGTGAACGTACGCAGCGTGTTTGTCGCCAGTCAGGCCGCAGCCCGTTACATGGGCCAGGGCGGGCGCATCATCAATATTGGCAGCACCAACGCCGAGCGCATGCCATTTGCCGGCGGTGCGCCTTATGCCATGAGCAAGTCGGCGCTGGTTGGCCTGACCCGTGGCATGGCGCGTGATCTGGGGCCACAGGGCATTACCGTGAACAACGTGCAGCCGGGGCCGGTGGACACCGACATGAACCCCGCCAGTGGCGAGTTTGCCGAGAGCCTGATCCCGTTGATGGCGATTGGACGGTATGGCGAGCCGGAAGAAATTGCCGGCTTTGTGGCTTACCTTGCTGGGCCAGAGGCGGGGTATATCACCGGGGCAAGCCTCACGATTGATGGTGGGTTTGCCGCTTGAATTGATGGGTTGCCTGTTTCGGCCCATTGCCGGCAAGCCAGCGCCCACAAGATCACCACAGGCCTTGAACCCGTGGGGTTCCCGTGGGCGCTGGCTTGCCGGCAATGGGGCCAGAACAGGCTCAATCATTGCCCCCCAGATGCTGTTCCATCACCTCCAGAAACGCCCGGGCAGCAGGCGTCGGGCTGGAGGACCACACGGCATACAGGTGCCGCACCGGCGCATCTACCAACCGCGCCAGTGCCACACCTTCGAAACCCTGGGCCACCCGTTCCGGCACCAGGCCCACCGCCATGCCCCGCTGCACGAACTTTTCCACCAGGCGCACATGGCCGATCTCGAATTGCACCCGATGCTGCAGCCCCGCTGCCTGAAACGCCTCATCTGTCTGGCGCCGCGCCCCGGTGCCTTCGGGGAAATCCACCAGCACTTCATCCGCCAGATCGGCCAAAGCCAGCTGCCCGCAGCCGGCCAGCCGATGATCAACCGGCAACAACGCCACCAGTTCCTCCCTGGCCAGCAACCGATGCTGCACGCCCTGCACCACCTCGCCCTGCCACAGGCCAATGAAACCAACGTCCAGGCGCCGCTCGACCACATCGGCTATCAGCCATTCGCTCTTGGCCGTGATCCAGCGCACATCCACATCCGGGAATCGTCCGTGGAACACGGCCAGCAAGTCGACCAGGTCCAGCGCCGTGAGCGAGCTGATTTCCCCTATCGCCAGCCGCCCGCGCACCTGCCCGCATGCCGCCGCCACGTCATCGGCAATGCGCCGGGCCGCGTCCACCGCCGGCCGCGCGCTGAGCACAAAGGCCTCACCGGCAGGCGTCAGGCGCACCCGCCGCGAACTGCGCTCAAAAAGGCTTACACCCAGCTGCGCTTCCAGCCGCGCCACCTGGTGGCTGAGCGCCGACTGCACCACATGGCAGCGCTCAGCGGCACGGGTAAAACTGCCAGTGTCGGCCACGGCGAGGGCGTATTCGAGCTGCTTGAGGTTCATCGATCTATCTGCTTTCAAGATGGATAAGTTGAAAACTATACATTGGCGTCATGCCTGACACTTCTTGATAATTCCCCCACTTCCTACTGCCCGCCAAGAGAACCGCATGAACGCCCCCACTCTCAGCCGCGCCATGATCCTGCTGATGGCCACCGCCACCGGCCTGGCCGTGGCCAGCAACTACTACGCCCAACCGCTGCTGCACAGCATCGCCCAGCAGTTTGGCCTGAGCACTGCCAGCGCCGGCAGTATCGTCATTGCCGCACAGCTCAGCTATGGCGCCGGCCTGTTGCTACTGGCGCCGCTGGGTGACCTCTTCGAGCAGCGCCGGCTGATCACCGTGATGACCGCCATTGCCACGTTAGGGCTGGTCATCAGTGCATGTGCGCCGAGCCTGCCCTGGCTGATCCTCGGCACGGCGCTGACCGGGCTGTTCTCGGTGGTGGCGCAGATTCTGGTGCCCATGGCCGCGACCCTCAGCGAGCCGCATCAGCGTGGGCGCGCAGTCGGTACGCTGATGAGCGGCCTGCTGCTGGGCATCCTGCTGGCACGTACTGCTGCCGGTTTTATGGCCGAACTGGGCGGCTGGCGCAGCATCTACGTGTTGGCCGCTGTGCTGATGGCGGTCACCGCGGTGGCGCTGTACCGCAGCCTGCCGCAGCATCACAGCCATGCCGGGCTGAAGTACCCGGCACTGATCGGCTCGGTGTTCCGCCTGTTCATTGAAGAACCGGTCCTGCGCCTGCGCTCGCTGCTCGGCCTGCTGGCGTTCAGCCTGTTCGCCCTGTTCTGGACGCCCCTGGCCTTTTTGCTGACCAAGGGCCCCTACCACTACTCCGATGCAGTGATCGGCCTGTTCGGCCTGGCCGGTGCAGCCGGTGCGCTGTCGGCGAACTGGGCAGGGCGCCTGGCCGACCGCGGCAAAGGCGCGCTGGGTACCACCGTGGGCCTGGTGGTGTTGCTGCTGTCGTGGGTGCCGCTGGGCTTTGCCCAGCAGTCATTGCTGGCCCTGCTGCTGGGCGTGCTGATGCTCGACCTGGCGGTACAACTGGTGCACGTGAGCAATCAGAACGCAGTGATTGCCCTACGCCCCGAGGCACGTACGCGGCTGAACGCCGGGTATATCACCTGCTATTTCATTGGCGGGGCGCTGGGGTCATTGCTGGGCACGCAGTTGTTCCAGTACCAGGGCTGGATGGGCATTGTGGCGGCGGGCCTGGTGATTGGCGGGCTGGCGTTGCTGGTGTGGGGCCTGGCAGAGCGTAAGCGCAAGAACACCTTGCAGGTGGCCTGAATGACTCTTGCTGGCCTCTTCGCGGGCACGCCCGCTCCCACAGGTGCATCACAAACCTCAGGGCAGTGACAAGCCTGTGGGAGCGGGCGTGCCCGCGAAGAGGCCATTAGCCACGGCGACAATGCACCGCACGACCCTCCGTCGCATGGTCGTTGACTTGCCAGGCCAGGCAGCGCCCATTAGGCGCTGGTCAATGCCCTTTCCTGACAGGACGACTTTATGACAAGACTCACGGTGCAATCCGGCGATTTCTTGCAAGGTGAAGGCGAGTATCGCAACGGATCGCTCACACTCAAGACCCCGCGCAGCCCGTCACCGGGTGAGCGGATTTCCCTGGCCCGCATCAGCGACCTCCGGCTGGCCAGCCTGGAAACCAGCCGCAGCCTGGGCAGCGCCCTGGGCTGGGGTGTGGCGGGGGCCCTGGTGGCCGGGCCGGTGGGCTTGCTTGCCGGGCTGTGGCTAGGCGGCAAGGAGCAAGAAGCTACCTTCCTGGCCACCTTCAAGGATGGTCGCAAGCTCATGGCGATTACCGACGGCAAAACCTGGTCGAAGATCGATGACAGTTGGCGGCAGCACAAGCACCCTGCCAACCAGGGCTGAATATCGCGGGGCCTGGATCGTTTTATGCTGAGGGCGGCTGTTAAGATGCCGCCTTTTTCATGGCCTGTGCCGGCCTCTTCGCGGGTTTACCCGCGAAGAGGCCGGCACAGGTGTGCGCATCCAGGAGCCCCGCATGCCCCCGCGTCACCCCCGCCTGCCCCTGAGCCTGCTCAGCCTGGGCCTGGCCCTGCATTGCCCCCATGTGCTCGCCGAAAACAGCGTGGTGCTGGCCCCGCTGCAGGTGTCCGACACCTACGGCGACGACGGCTATCAGGCACACCAGGCCGCAGTGGGCGGCTTCCAGCCCGCGCCCTTGCTTGATACCCCTGCCGCCATCAGCGTTTTCAGCCAGCAACTGCTTGAAGACCGGCAGGTGCGCCAGCTAAGCGAAGTGCTGCAAAGCGACGCCTCGGTTGGCGAAAGCTATGCCCCCATCGGCTACTACGAAAACTTCAACGTGAGGGGCTTCGAGCTTAACGCCGCCAGCAGCTACCGTATCAACGGCCAGACCATTGCCGGCGAGCAGAACGTGGCCCTGGAAAACAAACAGCAAGTCGAGTTGCTAAAGGGCCTGTCCGGGCTGCAAAGCGGCGTTTCAGAGCCGGGTGGCCTGGTCAACTACGTGACCAAGCGCGCCGAGGATGTGCGTAGCGTCACGCTGTCGACCAACGCACAGGGCGAACGCTACCTGGCCACCGACCTGGGTGGCTGGTTCGGCAGCGAAAAACAGTTCGGCCTGCGTGCCAACCTGGCCCATGAGGACATCCGCTCGTATGTCGACCATGCGGATGGCAAGCGTGACTTCGCCTCGCTGGCCTTCGACTGGCAGATCAACCCGGATGCCACCCTGCAACTGGATGCCGAATACCAGCACCGCGAACAGCGCTCGGTGCCGGGTTACCAACTGCTGGGCGGCACCGCAGTGCCTCATGGCATCGACCCGGACGATCGTTTGGCGTACCAGCACTGGGCCAAACCCGTGCAGAACGACTCGCTGAACCTGGGCGGGCGCTTCGAGTACCGCTTCAACGAGGCCTGGACCGGCACCTTGAGTGCCTCGCGCAGCAAGGTGGTGATCGACGATTACAGCGCGTTTGCCTGGGGTTCGAGCGAAGGCGCGTTCTTTGCCGGCAATGGCGACTACGACATCTACGACTTCCGCAGCCCCGACGACACCCGCCGCACCGATGAAGCACAGGCCATGCTCAACGGGCACTTCGATGCGCTGGGCGTGGGGCATGAACTGACCGTGGGCACCAGCGCGCAGCGGCGCACGCTGGATCAACGGCCGTACTACAACGAGTGGCTGGGTACCGGCAACATCTACACCGGCGCCCCCGCCTTCGACCCGTCCGACAAAGCTGTCGGCGCCAGCGAACGCCGCCTGGACAGCCGTCAGTACGGCCTGTTCGTCAGCGACCGCATCAGCTTCAACGAACAGTGGCAGACCGTGCTGGGCGCCCGTGAAGTGCGCCTGGATGAAAAGACCTGGGACGAGAACGGTGTTGCCGGGCGCCATACCCGCCAATATGAGTTGCTGCCCAATGCTGCACTTATCTACAAGCCGCAGCCAGATACCACGGTATACGCCAGCTACGCCCAGGGCCTGTCTGCCGGCGGCACGGCACCCTGGTTTGCCAGCAACGCTGCCGAAATCCTCGCCCCCACAACCTCACACCAACTGGAACTGGGCCTCAAGCACGACTGGCAAGGCCTGAGCCTCAGCGCCGCGCTGTTCCAGATCCGCCAGGCCTACCAGTACGCACGCCCGGACGGTGCTGGCAACTTCACCTACGTGCAGCAAGGCCAGCAGAAAAACACCGGCCTGGAGCTGGGTGCCAGCGGCTGGGTAACCCGCAACTTGCAGGTACAGGCCAGCGCCGCAGCCATTCGTGCGCGGGTGAAAAACAGCGGTACCGATGCCTATGAAGGCCATCAGGCAATCAATGTGCCCAGGTTCCGGGCAGCACTGCACGCGCAATACACGCTGCCGGTACCGGGGCTGGCCCTGTTGGGCGGGGCGCGCTACAGCGCCAGCAAGTATGCGAGCCAGGCGGGCAATGTGGAGGTTGGCGGGTACACCGTGTTCGATGTAGGGAGCCGGTATCGTACGCGCATTGGCGGGTATGACACGGTGCTGCGCCTGACCGTGGATAACGTGTTCGACAAACGCTATTGGCGCGATGTGGGGGACTATCTGGGGGATAACTACCTGTTCCAGGGGGCGCCACGTACCGCTCGGCTTTCGGCTTCGGTCAGCTTTTAAGATCTTGGGGCCGCTTTGCGTCGCGATGGGCTGCAAAGCAGCCCCAAAGGCCCAAATACAAAAAGCCCCCGTGCTTTTCAGCGCGGGGGCTCTTCGTAGAATGTGGCGGTGAAGAAGGGATTTGAACCCTTGATACGATTTCTCGTATACACACTTTCCAGGCGTGCTCCTTCGACCACTCGGACACTTCACCGTTTCTCTTCAAGCCTTGCGGCCCGTCGAGGTGCGCTAATTTAGTGAAAGACATTCCCTTTGGCAAGCACTTTTTTCAAATTTTTCATGTATTTGCATTTGGCACGCGGTGAACGCTGACCGACCAGTCAGCCTTGCTGCTTTACCTGGCCTCTGGCGCTGGGTAACGTCGTCGCCACGCCAACAAAAGGACTCTGCCATGAGCGAGCTGATTAACTACCACGCCGAAGACGGCATCGCCACCCTGACCCTGAACAACGGCAAGGTCAACGCCATCTCGCCGGACGTCATCACCGCCTTCAACGCCGCGCTCGACCGCGCGATCGAAGCGCGCGCAGTGGTGATCATCACCGGGCAGCCAGGCATCCTGTCGGGTGGTTACGACCTCAAGGTGATGACCAGCGGCCCGCAAGAGGCAATCAGCCTCGTCACCGCCGGCTCTACCCTCGCCCGCCGCCTGCTGTCGCACCCGTTCCCGGTGGTGGTCGCCTGCCCGGGCAATGCCGTGGCCAAGGGCGCTTTCCTGCTGCTGTCGGCCGATTACCGCATTGGCGTCGAAGGCCCGTACAAGGTGTGCCTGAACGAAGTGCAGATCGGCATGACCATGCACCATGCCGGTATCGAACTGGCCCGCGACCGCCTGCGCCGCTCAGCCTTCCACCGCTCGGTGATCAATGCCGAGGTATTCGACCCACACGCGGCGGTCGATGCCGGCTTCCTCGACAAAGTGGTGCCGGCCGAGCAGTTGCAGGAAGCGGCACTGGCGGCGGCGCGTGAATTGAAGAAGCTGAACATGCTGGCGCACAAGAACACCAAGCTGAAAGTGCGTAAAGGCCTGCTGGAGGCCCTGGACAAGGCGATCGAGCTGGACCAGCAGCATATGGGCTAGGCCCACCGGCCTCTGTGGGAGCGGGCTTGCCCCGCGAAGCAGGCAACGCGTTGCACGGCACCGGCTCCGCCGGTGTTCGCGGGGCAAGCCTGCTGCCACCGTCAGCAAGGCGCAGCAACAAGGTTTGCCCGAACCAGTGCACATCCGTACACTCCCCGGCGACTGTCTGGTGTGAGTCGTACCATGCTTTATTCCTTGCGCATGCTTCTGCTGGCGCTGCATTTCCTTGTGGTTGGCGTCGTGGGCCTGGTCATCGGCCTGTGCCGCCCCTTCAACCCCGACAACAGCCGCATATTCGCCCACCTCTACAGCCGCCCGGCCACCAGACTGCTGCGCATCAAGGTCAAGGCCGAGGTCGGCCCGCTATGGGATCAGCCCCCCGGTTGCGTGATCATCGCCAACCACCAATCCAACTTCGACCTGTTCGTGCTCGGCCAGGTCGTGCCACGACGCACCGTTGCCATCGGCAAGAAAAGCCTGGGCTGGGTTCCGTTGTTCGGCCAGCTGTTCTGGCTGGGCGGCAACGTGCTGATCGACCGCAAGAACAGCTACCAGGCACGCAAGGCCCTGCAGAAAACCACCCGCGTGCTGCAGGACGATACCTCGATCTGGGTGTTCCCCGAAGGCACACGCAACCCTGGTGAACACTTGCTGGCATTCAAGAAAGGCGCTTTTCACATGGCCATCGAGGCCGGCGTGCCGATTGTGCCGGTATGCGTCAGCCGCTATGCCAAACGCATGGGCCTGAACAGCTGGCGCCAGCGCACGGTAGTCGTCCGTTCGCTGCCGCCCATTACAACCGCCGGCATGACCCAACGGGACATCCCGGCGCTGATCGAGCAGTGCCGGGTGCAGATGCAGCAATGCATCGACCGCATGGAACACGAGCTGGCCTGAAGCCGGTTGCTCTTGGGCCGGGTACGGCCCAAGCTGTACCCCGTGTTCAACCGGAATAAGCAGGCAACCATGGGTCGAGTCGTGGCATCGGCGGTGTACAGCGCCGGCAGAAAGGTCACCAACATCAGCATCGACGAAGGCAGCGAGTGGGCGCGCAAGCCGGGGCACTTTGTGTGGATTGGCCTGGAAGAGCCCAACGCCGAGGAACTGGCCAACCTGCAATGCCAGTTCAACCTGCACGAGCTGGCCATCGAAGACGCCCTGGAAAAGCACAGCCGGCCCAAACTGGAAACCTTCGGCGACGCGCTGTTCATCGTCACCTACTCGCCAGTGCGCCATGAAGGCAAGCTGGAGTTCATCGAAACGCATATCTTTGCCGGCAACGGCTACATCATCACGTGCCGCAATGGCCACTCCAAATCCTATGCCCTGGTGCGCCAGCGCTGCGAGGCGCGGCCGCTGCTGCTGGAGCACGGTGAAGATTTTGTGCTGTACGCCCTGCTCGACTTCGTCACCGAGAACTACCAGCCGGTCAGCGAGGCCATTCATGGTGAAATCGAGGAGTTGGAGCAAAGCGTGCTCGGCGGTTCGTTGCAGGAGGATGACATCCGCCGCCTGCACAGCCTGCGCCGCGACATCCTGCGCCTGCGCCGCTATGTGGCGCCGATGGTGGAAGTGAGCGAGGAGTTGCAGCGCCTGAGCTTTCCGTTTATCGACAAGAACATGCGCCCGTATTTTCGTGATGTGCAGATTCACGTGACCCGGCAGATGGAAGACCTGGCCGGCATCCGCGACATCGCCAGCCAGACCATCGAGATCGGCATGCTGCTGGAGTCGTCACGGCAGAGCATCGTGCAACGCAAATTCGCGGCCTGGGCGGCGATTCTGGCTTTCCCTACAGCGATTGCGGGGATTTACGGGATGAACTTCCAGAACATGCCGGAGCTGGGGTGGCACTATGGATACTTCGGGGTACTGGGGGTGATCGTGCTGGGATGTACGGGGTTGTTTGCCAGCTTCAAGAAGTCTGGCTGGCTCTGAGATTGCCGGGGCCGCTTTGCGGCCCCCGCCACTACGCCGCGTTATGCTTGCTCACCGGCTGCTGGATAAAGCGCATCATCCACTCCCCCACCAGGTCGCCCTGGTGCTCGGTGGCCAGGCTGGCCACCGCCTTGTGGTACACCTCATCCCCCAGGTATTCCTGGCGGGCATCCAGCAGCGCGCGTGAATAGTCGTGCACGAACTCCGGGTGGCCCTGGAAGCACAGCACCTGGTCGCGGATGTGGTACGCCGCATTCGGGCAGAAATCGCTTGAAGCAATCACCGTGGCGCCTTCCGGCAGTTCGGTCACCTGGTCCTGGTGGCTGATCAGCAAGGTCAGCTCCGACACCTCCGGGTCCATCCACGGCGCATGGGCCGCCAGCGAGTAGCGATGGATGCCCACGCCCCAGCCCTTCTCCGCCCGCTCGGCCTTGCCACCCAAGGTCAGCGCCAGCAACTGATGGCCAAAACACACCCCCAGCAGCTTCTCGCCACGCTCGTAAAGCTTCAGCAAGTAGGCCCTGAGCGTCTGGATCCAGGCATCTGTACCGAACGAATCGGCCTTGCTGCCCGTCACAAGGTAGGCATCGAACACTTCATTCTCGGCGGGATAGTCGCCGTGCATCACGTTGTAGACACGAAATTCGGCGGCAATCGGCTGACGCGAGAAAAGCTGCTCGAACATCCTGCCGTAGCCCTGGTACTGCGCCGTCAACTCCGGTCGCAGGACATCGGTTTCAAGGATGCAGATGCGTAACGACATAGGGGTAGTCCTGAACGACATGGGTGGGAATCTGCTGTAGAGACTGACGCGAAAGACACGTACAAGCAAGTAGGCTGCACTGACGAACGGTCACATTTCGTCGGTACCCGCTTTGTGCTTGCGCCCCTGTCTAGTCAGAGCATGCCAGCCAGATGGCACATGGCCTCATAGCTAACTGAAATCAATGAACCACACAATTAGAACAAAGGGTTCTCAAACATGCATCACACACACCCTACTGTTGGATGTATATCCACTTTCAAGAGGCATGCAGTTCAGGCGCCAAGCGTCGCCACTGTGATCGACCCGAAGCGCGACAAGGAAGCCAACGGGTATTCAGGAATAACAACAAGAAGGCGGTCCGCCATGTTCAGACAATCAAAAATTCGCCAAGCTGGGCTCATTCTCTTTGCCACGACATTGCTGTTGATATTGCCGAACCTGACACGTTTATTCGGCTGACCCTTTCGGTGGCGCCAACGGGCAGTGCACAGGTAACCTGCCGGCCTTGATGGTCGGAGATTACCCATGCGCCACTGCCTTGCACTGTTTGCGTTGTTCCTGAGCCTGCCGCTGTCGGCGGCGCAACTGCACCTTGAGCTGGGCGCCAGCGCGCGCCAGTGGAGCAGCGCCGAACTGCTCGGCCACCCGCAGGCCCGGGATATCAGCGTCGATCAGGATGTGTCATACAAACGCCCCATGCACTATCGGGCGGTGCCATTGGCCACGCTGCTGGAAGGCGTAAGCCCCGCTGATCACCTGCAGGCCGTGGCACGGGATGGCTTTGCCGCCGAAATGCCCGCCGCACCGCTGCTGCAGCCAGGGCCGGCACGGGCCTGGTTGGCCATAGAGGACCCCGACAAACCGTGGCCGGCATTGGGCAAGGGCAAACCCAGCGCGGGGCCGTTCTACCTGGTGTGGACTCAGCCGCAAGCGAGCGGCATTCGCCCGGAGCAGTGGCCGTTCCAGATTTCCACCCTTCGTAAACTGGACGCTGTCGAGACGCGCTTCCCGGCCTTGCTGCCCGATCCGAAGTTGCCAGCCGATAGCCCGGTGCGCCAGGGCTTTGCCTTGTTTCAGCAGAACTGCATGGCGTGCCACCGCCTTAACGGTGCGGGGGATGCGCAAATGGGGCCGGATTTGAACATGCCGCACAACCCGACCGAGTATTTCCAGCCGGGTTATCTGCGCCAATTGATTCGCAACCCGCAAAGCCTAAGGCAGTGGCCGCAGGCAAAGATGCCGGGGTTTGCTGAAAACGTGCTGAGTGAACAAGACCTGGATGCGTTGCTGGCTTATCTGGGGCATATGGCTGGGCGCAAGCCTTGAGGGCTTCTTCGCGGCTTCACCCGCGAAGAAGGCAACGGAAAACCTTCAGGCAGTCTGCCGTTCGTGCTTGACTCCCCACCCTTCCACCTCCCCCCCATAAGGTGTCACCAACTGCTCGAACGCCTCTTCAAAGTCGCCAATCCCGCCATAGGTCGCATACATGACCTTGCTCAGTTCCAGGTGCCAGGCACCGTCGCCCAGCTCTTTCACCTGGGCATTGAGCGATTCGCCACGAAACTGCCCGGCGGCGCGGCGGGCACCTGCTTCATCGGGGAATACGGCATAGAACTCGATGGGGTGGATCTGGGTGAAGTCGAAACCGCCTGCCTTCATCTGGCGCAGGACGTTGCTGCTGATATCGTCGTTCTGGCTGCTCATGAATCGTCCTCCTGAATAACGCAATGGATAGACTTTCCGTGCACTACGCACCTGCCGGCAATCAATGGCCGAGCAGTTCGAGCTGATGCAAGACGCGAATTGAAACGGCGCCTACCCGCAGAATGGCAGGCACCTTTCATCATCGTAGCGCTTGAACAGGCACCACGCAAACGTGTGGGTCAGGGCGCTTCGTGAATACTGGTGATGGTCACCCCGCTATGCTCCTTGAGCCAGCGGGCGGTCGGGGAAATGGTGCGGTCCTGGAAGTCGTTGAGGTCCAGCTCGTCCATCACCGGGAACAGCTGCGAACGGATGGCCCGCGCGGCTTCCTCCTCGCTGGGACGGTGCTCGGTCCGCAGCATCAGGGTGGACGGTTCGCCTTTTTGATCGGCAAAGATGACTTCCCACTCTTTCATTGAACAAGTCCTCCCAATCCAGATACACCACGGTGTGATGCCTGATCAACTGACCTTGGGGCCGGGAGAATGTTCAGTCTGTAAAGGCCTCTTCGCGGGGCAAGCCCGCTCCCACAGAGATATCAACGGCGGGTTTGCGATGATTTCCCTGTGGGAGCGGGCTTGCCCCGCGAATGGGCCGCAACGCGGCCGCTTTTGCAGCCTTACTTCGGCGTGCCGTGCACGACACCGGCGGTGTTATCCAGCAGGCTCTTGGTCGCCGTCTGGATATACGCTTCCAGCTTTTTCAGCATTTCTGGCTGGTCCGGGCTTTCAATCAGTTCGGCCTTGAACTCGCTGCCCAACTGATAGCGGTACATGCGCGGGGTCATGTCCTTGGACTCGATCAGGATGCGGTCGCCTTGCACCAGGCCGACGATCTGCTCGCTGCCCGACGGCTTGATCATGCCCACGCCCTGGTCACCCTCAGGCAGGTTGAGCAGATCACGCCCCCAGCACTGGTGGCGGGCCTTGCCACCCAGGCGGCCCATGATGGTCGGCACGATGTCGACCTGGGTGCCCACGGTGTGGTTCACCGCACCAAACTTCTCCTGAATGCCCGGGGCAATCAGCAGCAGCGGCACGTTGAAACGGCCCAGGTCCAGTTCGGTGACTTGCTGGTGGTTGCCAAAGCCATGGTCGCCGACGATGACGAACAGGGTTTCCTTGAAGTATGGCTCTTTACGCGCCTTCTCGAAGAACTGGCCCAGCGCCCAGTCCGAATAGCGCATGGCAGTGAGGTGCTCGTCCAGGCGGCCTTGCCCGGTGACCTTCTCGACCGGCAGGTCTTTGGGCAGCGCGTATGGGGTGTGGTTGGAAAGCGTCTGCAGCAGCGCGTAGATCGGTTTCTTGCCGTCGTGCTTGGCCAGCTCCTCGTTGCCGCGGTCGAACATGTCCTGGTCGGACACGCCCCAGGTCGGGTCGGAGAACACCGGGTTGACGAAGTCGTTACGGCCAATGAAGGTGGTCATGCCCTGGTTGCCGAAGAACCCGGACTGGTTGTCCCAGGCAAAATCGCCGTTGTAGACGTACACGTCGTCGTAATCACGGGCGCTCAACAGTGCCGGCAGGCCCGACAGCTTGTGGCCGCCTTCCGGGGTCTGCATCAGGTATTCGAAGCCTGGCAGGTTGGGGAAGCAGGCCATGGTGGCGAACATACCTTGATGGGTATGGGTGCCGTTGGAGAAGAAGCGGTCGAACAGCAGGCCTTCTTTGGCCAGCTTGTCGAAGTACGGGGTAATGTTGTTGGGGCTGCCCAGTGCGCCTACCGAGTGGCCGGCGAAGCTTTCCATCAGGATCACTACCACGTTCTTGATCGGCAGGGTGCGCTCGGCCGGCGGCACGAAGTCGCGGCGGATGGCAGCCTCGTCGGCATCGACCAGGGTGTCGTGTGCCGTCAGCAGTTGCTCGCGCACGCTTTGCGTGGCCACGTTCTGCTCCAGTACCGGCTTCCAGATGTTGGCGCGGTCTTCGCCGAAGCGGCTCTTGGCAGCGTCGATCAGGGTCAGGGTGCCGTTCAGGCCTAACTGGTTGACGAAGTTGGAGTCAGTGGTAAACGCATCACCCCAGCGCATTGGCGGGCCTTGGCGCAGGGTGCCACGGGCAGCGACCACGGCCACCAGCAGAATCACCATGAACACCGCCAGGCGGTTGTACCATGGGGCAACCCGGTGCAGGCCTTCGCCACGGGTCGCGCGGTCGATGCCCTTGAACAGCAGGCTCAGCAGCCAGGTACCGAAGGCCCAGGCCAGCAGGTAGCGCACCACCGGGAAACCGTACCAGAGCATGCTCATGACGGTTTTCGGGTCTTCCTTGATGTACTGGAACACCAGGCCGTTAAGGCGCTGGTGGAACTCGCGGTAGAAGTCCATCTCCATCAGGCCGAGGAACATTACCACGCTCGAGGCAAGGGTCAGCCAGAAGCGGAACACCCCACGCCGGGCCATGGCCCAAGGGCTTAGGATGGCCAGCAGCAGCGGGATGCTGAGGTACACCACCACGCGCAGGTCGAAGCGCAAGCCGTTGAAGAAGCCTTCGGCAACGGTGGAATACGGGGTATCACCGATCATGTCGCTGTTGTAGACCAGCAGCGCCAGGCGCACCAGGCTGAGCATCAGCATGATCACCAGCCCGCTGAGCAGCGTGTAGGCCAGGTGGGATTTCAGGGTCGGCGAAAACGACGTTCGCGCGCCCTGTTGCTTCAAGGCGTCCGTGTTAGCCATGAATGGGGAGGTCCTAGGATTGCGGTTTGCGAAGAGGCGATGGCGCTAGACCAACGCAGCATTGTGCGGGTGCGGATTCTGTTTAAACCAATGTGAAAATTTTGTCACTGGGATGTTGCGGCTTTTGTCTGTGCCGGCCTCTTCGCGGGCTTGCCCGCTCCCACAGGAGCCCCACAACTCTTGAGAGCGGCGCAGTACCTGTGGGAGCGGGCGAGCCCGCGAAAAGACCGGCACAGGCGTTCAGATGCGCACGTTCCCCCGCGGCCCGGCAATTGCCCAGATCACCAGCCCTACCACCGGCAACAGTGCGATCAGCAAGATCCACAACACTTTGACACCCACCTCGCTGCCACTCTTGATGACATTGAGGATGGCCCAGATATCCAGCGCCAGAATGATCAGCCCGACGAGGCTGTTGAAGGTAGACCCCATGCCTAAACTCCTGTCCAGAGGCTTTGCTGCACAGCATAGCCAGCTATCGCACCAATAGAAGGGAATCCTTGGCCGTTGGCACAGGTCCCTGAGTAGACTGACTGCAATAACTGATTCGAGGTTCGCATGCCCCCCGCACACAGCCAAAGCGCCGCCCCACTTTCACTGCTGCACGCCTGGCGTCAGCAGGTGGCCCACACCCCTTGGCTCAGCGCCGGCCTGGGGCTGAGCCTGCTGGCAGTGATCGCACTGCTGGTGGCCAGCTTCTGGAACGCGGTGAACGGCGACCATGCCGATAACCTGCACCTGGCCGTGCTAGGCGGGTTGTCCGGCTTTGGCGCCACCGCGTTGGGTGCAGTGCTGGCGGTAGTGCTGCGCGATGTCAGCGCCCGCACCCAGGACGTGATGCTTGGCTTTGCCGCCGGCATGATGCTGGCGGCCAGTTCGTTTTCACTGATTCTGCCGGGCCTGGACGCCGCCCGCGAGATCACCGGCAACGGCCCGGCTGCGGCCTTTACCGTAGTGCTGGGCATGGCGCTGGGCGTATTGCTGATGCTGGGCCTGGACCGGTTCACCCCGCACGAGCACGAAAGCACCGGCCCATGCGGCCCCGAGGCCGAGCGTATCAGCCGGGTATGGCTGTTCGTGCTGGCGATCACGTTGCACAACCTGCCTGAAGGCATGGCGATTGGCGTGAGCTTCGCCAATGGCGACATGAACATCGGCCTGCCGCTGACCAGCGCCATCGCCATCCAGGACATCCCTGAGGGGCTGGCCGTGGCGCTGGCCCTGCGCGCTACCGGGCTTTCGAACATGAAAGCCGCGCTGGTGGCGATAGGGTCTGGGCTGATGGAGCCGCTGGGGGCGGTGATCGGGCTGGGGATTTCGACCGGCTTTGCCCTCGCCTACCCGATCAGCATGGGGCTGGCGGCGGGGGCGATGATCTTTGTGGTGAGCCACGAGGTCATCCCCGAGACCCACCGCAATGGGCACCAGACGGCGGCGACCCTTGGGTTGATGGGTGGCTTCGGCGTGATGATGTTTCTGGATACCGCGCTGGGCTGAGGTTTTGCGGTTGCCTGTGCCGGCCTCTTCGCGGGCTTGCCCGCGAAGAGGCAAACGACGAAATCAGATGTGCACGGCGACTTTCAGGGCTTCCAGGGCCGGCTCGACCTTGATGCCCAGCGCTGCACCCAGTTCCAGCACGCGCGCCAGGTCGTTCTGCCCCACCATCACCACCTGCAGCTCGTCATCCAGCAACTGGCTGAAGTTCAGCAACACATAACCACCGGCTTCTTTGTTCAGTGCGCCCATCTGCACCTGAATGCGGTTGAGCGCGGTCAGTGGCTCGGTGCGGGCCAGTTGCTTGGGCTTGAGGGTGAACGGCACGCTGCTGTCGAACGAGTCGCTGATCTGCTGGAACAGGTCCTGATAGCTGTCAGCCTGGAACACTACAGTGTCCGGCAAGCTGCCCAGCACCACCCATTCGCCCAGCGGGATGGGGAAGCTGTCGTCGTAGTTGATGTCGGGGTTGGCGGCCAGGAAAGCGGCCGGGTCGGCGTAGGCCTGGGCGGCCTCGTCGGCGATGCGCTCGATGTCGGCCTCACGCATGCAGCCGGCGCCAATGAGGCTGATGAATTCGAGCAACTGAGTTTTCATGAAAGGGGGCCTGCGACGGGTGAAAAGTCGCCAAGGATAGCCGCAAATGCCCCCGGGCGGTTAGCCGGCAAGCGTTTGCAAGCGTGCGGCTGTGTCCACCGCGCCCATGGTTTGCGCGGCCATCAGCGCGGTGGCGCCGCGGGCATCCTGGCGAGTCGGGTCGGCGCCTTGGGCCAACAGGTACTCGAGGATTTCGCTGCGGTTGAACATGGCCGCCAGCATTAATGCGGTGCGGCCGTCCTGCGCTGCGGCATCGACTGGCACGCCGTGCTCCAGCAGCAGGCGGATCATCGCCAAATCCCCCTTGAACGCGGCACCGGCAATCGGCAACTGGCCGTTGTCGTTGGCAATCAGCGGGTCGGCGCCCTGCGCCAGGAGCACGCGCACCGCGTCGTGGTGGCCGTGGTAGCTGGCCAGCATCAGCAGGGTATCGCCTTTGTGGTTACGCAGGTTGGCCGGCAGGCCGCTGGCAAGCAGGCGACCTAGCATTTCAGCATCCCCCTGGCGGGCACGTTCGAACACTTGCTCGGCGAACGCAGCAGTTTCGTCGTCGGTCATTGTGGCTGGCGCGGTGTGGCTGGACATCGGGAACCTCCTGGCATAAATGATTGCCCAAGTGTTTGTCAGGCACGCCATTGTGGTCAAAGGTTCAGATTCTATAGGGCCAATAGCTAAAGCCGGACCCGTGCAAAATGCACTGTGCAAAATGCACGACCATGCAACCTGCACGGCACCGCTTCTTCAAATACCTATTAAGTGACTGTTTTTACTGGGTTTTTTCTGAAATCAAGTTCTGGCACGGTCGCTGCAATCATCAACTCATGTCTGCCACACTAGCCAGGAGTTGATATGGACCTCATCCAGCAAAAGTTCGTCTCGGTATTTTCGGCCTATCAGGTGACTACCCAGGCACGCCCTGATGGCGGCGTACTGTTGACCCTGCGTGCCGCTGACAACAAAGTCACCCGCCGGGTGCTGACCTATGCGCAGCTGCACAACGCAGAGCAACTGTCCTGGGCGATCAGCGCCATCCGCCGTGACCTGGCTGAACAGGCCAGCGAGTTGCCAGTGATTACCATGCTGCAGAGCCAGCAACGGTTTGCCCTGCCGACCTATCGCTGAGCTTGGTGGTGTTGCTAGTGGCCCCATCGCCGGCAAGCCAGCCCCCACATTGACCACGTCGGCCTCAAGGCCTGCGCATAACCTGTGGGAGCTGGCTTGCCGGCGATAGGGCCTACCCAGCAATTAAAGCTCGTCAATCCCCATGAACGCCCGCGCAGTCACATCTCCGGTGAATCGCGCTTGCGCGCCCTGCTCGCTGCCATACAAACGCAACGCCAGGCAAAAAGGCGTCGCGCCCAGTTCTACCCAGCGCCGTGTTCCCGCCGGCACTACCAGCTGGTCACCCTTCTCGCACAGCACCGAATACACCCAGTCGCCCAGCCGCAGGCCAACCTGCGCCCTCCCGCTGACCACGGCAAACACCTCGTCGGCCTCATGCACATGCTCATCGCGCACATCGACTTGCAGCGCGTCTTCACCGTCACGGTTCAACAACACGTAGGCTTTGCTGCCGTGTGCAGTCATCAACTGGTCCAGATACTCACGGCTGAGCTCCAGTGCCTCACCGTCGGCCGTGCCAGGCCGCACCCGCAGGCCAGGCTCGCAATGGGAAAAATGCACGCCCTGCTCGGCAAGGGTCGCGGCGATATCGTCGTGGTGGGTCAGCACCTTGTTCGGCAGTTCCGGGCTGGCGGGGTGAAAAACGCTGAGAATGCTCATCAGGGGCGGGTCCTGGTCGGTTGCGAACAAAGGGCAATGATAACGGCTGCAGCCAAGGCTGCGGCACTGGCCATACCAAAGGTGAAGGTGGGGCCCAGCAGTTTCCAGCTGTAGCCCGAATATAATGCCCCCAGTGCACCGCCGGTGCCCGACAGCGCCGCGTACAACGCCTGGCCCTGGCCCTGCTGGCGGGCGCCGAAACTGGCCTGGACGAACGCGATGCTGGCAGCGTGAAAGCAACCGAAGGTGGCCGCGTGCAGCAGCTGGGCGAAGATCAGCACGGCCGGTGCCTCGGCCAGGTTGCCCAGCAGCAACCAGCGCAAAGCCGCCAGCAAAAAGCTGACCAGCAAAACGCGTTGCACACTGAAGCGCGCAAATAGCCGGCTCATCACCATGAACATCAGCACTTCGGCCACCACCCCCAGCGCCCACAGCAGGCCGATGGCACTGCGGCTGTAACCCAGGTGCTCCAGGTGCAGGGTAAGGAAGGTGTAGTACGGCCCATGGCTGAGCTGCATCAGCGCCACGCAGGCGTAGAACGCGACCACCCCCGGGGCCCGCAACTGCTGCAGGAAGCCGCCGGCGCCTTTGCGCTCGCCCTGCTCCACCGGCTGGGCGTTTGGCACCCACAGGCTGGCAGCGACAATACCGGCCATGATCGTGACCAGGGCCACCGGGTAGATGTCCAGGCTCAGCCATTCGAACAGGCGGCCCAGGCCAACCACCGTGAGGATGAAGCCGATAGAGCCCCACAGGCGCACCTGGCTGTAGCGCGACGTTTGCCCGTGCAGGTGGGCCAGGGTGATGACCTCGAACTGCGGCAGCACCGCGTGCCAGAAGAACGCGTGCAGGGCCATCACCAGCGCCAGCCACGCGTAGCTTTTGCCGAAGAAGATCAGGGCGAAGGTGGCCAGGGTGGACAACGCGCCCAGGCGCACGATCAACAAGCGCTGGCCGGTACGGTCGCCCAGCCAGCCCCACAGGTTGGGGGCGATGCAGCGCATCAGCATGGGAATGGCCACCAGCTCGCCGATACGCGCCGGGGAGAAGCCCAGGTGGTCGAAGTACAGGGCCAGGAAGGGGGCGGTGGAGCCTAGCAGGGCGAAGTAGAACAGGTAGAAGCTGGACAGGCGCCAGTAGGGGATGGGTTGCATGGATTTACCGTCTGAACCGGCACCACCCTGTAGGCGCAGCCTTGTGCTGCGAAAGGGCCGATGTCGCCATAGAGATGTGTGCTAGCTGCACCGGCCCTTTCGCAGCACGAGGCTGCTGCTGCAAAGAGCGGGCCGGCGCAAGCAACACGGTCAGAGCTGGCCCAGCACCGGGGTGGTTACCTTCACATCGGCATTCTGCGCACGGTGGCGCAGCAGGTGGTCCATCAGCGCGATGGCCATCATCGCCTCGGCGATCGGCGTGGCGCGGATGCCCACGCACGGGTCGTGGCGGCCTTTGGTGATGACGTCCACCGGGTTGCCGTCGATGTCGATCGAGCGACCCGGGGTGGTGATGCTGGAAGTCGGCTTCAGCGCCAGGTGGGCAACGATCGGCTGGCCCGAGGAAATGCCGCCCAGGATGCCACCTGCGTTATTGCTGAGGAAGCCTTGCGGGGTCAGCTCGTCACGGTGCTCGGTACCGCGCTGGGCCACGCTGGCGAAGCCGGCGCCGATTTCCACGCCTTTGACCGCGTTGATGCTCATCAGCGCATGGGCCAGCTCGGCATCGAGGCGGTCGAAGATCGGCTCGCCCAGGCCAGGCATCACACCCTCGGCGACCACGGTGATCTTGGCACCTACAGAGTCCTGGTCACGGCGCAGTTGGTCCATGTAGGCCTCCAGCTCCGGCACCTTGTCCGGGTCGGGGCTGAAGAAGGCGTTCTGCTCCACCGATTCCCAGGTCTTGAACGGGATTTCAATCGGACCCAGCTGGCTCATGTAGCCACGTACGGTGATGCCCTGGGTGGCCAGGTACTTCTTGGCGATGGCACCAGCAGCCACGCGCATGGCGGTTTCGCGGGCCGAACTGCGGCCACCGCCGCGATAGTCGCGGATACCGTATTTGTGGTGGTAGGTGTAGTCGGCGTGGGCCGGGCGGAACAGGTCCTTGATGGCCGAGTAGTCCTTGGACTTCTGGTCGGTGTTGCGGATCAGCAAGCCGATCGAGCAGCCAGTGGTGCGGCCTTCGAACACGCCGGAGAGGATTTCCACCTCATCGGCTTCCTGGCGCTGGGTGGTGTGCCGGCTGGTGCCAGGCTTGCGCCGGTCGAGGTCGTGCTGCAGGTCGGCCAGGGAAATTTCAAGGCCCGGTGGGCATCCATCGACAATGGCGACCAACGCCGGGCCATGGCTTTCGCCAGCGGTGGTGACAGTGAACAGCTTGCCGTAGGTATTGCCGGACATGGGCGCTCCGCGAGTTCTGCCTGAAATGGACGAAAGCGGCAGTATACAGATGGATTGGTTGTCTGTACTGGCCCTATCGCCGGCAAGCCAGCGATGGGGCCGATCCTGCAACACACTACCCGAGAACCTTCCCGCAAACATTGGGTCAAAGCTGCATCTCCCCATGTAGTACCGCATGATGTCGCGCCTCGTCGCCTTGCTCTTACTGCTGTGCACCGGCCTGGCCCAGGCCGCTGCCCCCACCGTGCTGCAACGCCCGATCGACCTGGACACCGGCCAAGGCGTGCTGCACGGCAGCCTGCTGCTGCCGCAACAGGCCTCCCCGCCGCCGGTGGTACTGATTATCGCCGGCTCCGGCCCCACCGACCGCGACGGCAACAACCCGGCGTCGGGCCGGGTCGACAACCTCAAACGCCTGGCTTTGCTACTGGCCAACGAGCACATTGCAAGCGTGCGCTACGACAAGCGTGGAGTGGCTGCCAGCCAGCCGGCCACGCCTGATGAGCGCAACCTCAGCGTGGAGCGCTACGTGGCCGATGTGGTCGCCTGGAGCCACAAGCTCAAGGCTGACCCGCGCTTCGGCCCGCTGATCCTGGTTGGGCATAGCGAAGGTGCGCTGATCGCAAGCCTGGCCGCAGAACAGGCCGGCGCCAGTGCGGTGATCACCCTGGCCGGCAGTGGCCGGCCGCTGGCCGACGTGCTGCGCGAGCAACTGGCCAAGCGGCTGCCACCGGCGCAACTGGCCAGTGGCAGCGCCCTGCTCGACCGCCTGCAGGCCGGGCAAACCAGCCTGGAAGTACCCGCGCCGCTGCGCCAGGTGTTCCGCCCCAGCGTTCAGCCCTACCTGATCTCGCTGTTCCAGCAGAACCCGGCGGCAGCCTTTGCCCGCCTGCCCATGCCCGCATTGATCGTGCAGGGGCGCAACGACGTGCAGGTGGACGTGGCCGACGCCGAACGGCTCAAGGCGGCCAAGCCGGATGCGCAGCTTGTGCTGATCGACGGCATGAACCACATGCTGCGCATCAGCCCCAGGGACATGAGCCAGCAGCGCGACAGCTACCTCAACCCCGAGCTGCCGCTGGCGCGCGAGCTGGGTGAGCGCATTGTGACGTTCATCCAGCATTTGCCTTCGGCATGAGGTAAACGAGCTCAGGTCCGCGGCAAGCCTGCCGATACAGCAGGCATAGCCGAGGACAAGCCTGATGACTACCGCCCCCGCCGCCGCAGAGCCGGCCGAAGAATCCCAGGAAAACCCTGCCCTGCCTTGGGCAGAACTGGGCACAGAACACTTCCAGCTGCTGCGCCTGGCCGCGCTGCCCACCGACCGCAGCACCGGCGCACGGCCGCTACGCTTTGTGCAGTTCGGCTATGCCGAGCGCCACGACAAGGCCCACAGCTTGCTACGCATGGAAATCCAGCTGCCTGGGCAAAAGGTGCACAAAGAGCAGAACCGCCTGGACATCCGCGTAGACCATACCGAGCGCCTTGTGCGCATTGGCAGTGAACACGGCCTGCAACTGGAACCGGTAAACCGTGGCATTGGCCGCTTCATGCTCGCCCAGGCCGCGCAATGGCTGCAGCGCAAGTGGCCGCACTACCGGGTGCCAGGCATGGCGCTGCCGAGCAAGGATGCCCTGAGCGAGGACTCACGCCTGCGCCGTGACCAATGCTTGCGCGGGGTGGGGATCGAAGTGGAGTACGAGGACGGCCAGCACCTGAAGGGCCGGACCGTGGACATGACCGTAGGCCAGCTTAAGGCCGCCTGGAGCAACGAGCGCCTGCAGCGAGTGGAGATTCTGGACGCCGCCAACCTGCTGCAGCAGGCGGACCAGCAGTTGCAAGAGATGGAGGGGCAACTGCGCGAGCGCGATGAACGGGTGGCCAAGTACCACCGCGAGGACAGCGGGCTGCGCTTCACCATCACCTGCCTGGTGGCGTTTGCGGTGTTTCAGGCGGGGTTGTTGATCTGGATAGCAACCCGCTGACACCGCGCCAGCGGGTGGATATTAGGGCCGCTTTGCGGCCCATCGCGACACAAGGCCGCTCCCACAAGGTATCGCGATCAATCTGTGGGAGCGGCCTTGTGTCGCGATGGGCTGCAAAGCAGCCCCAAATAGCCTAAACGCGGGCTTTGAACAACTCCTGATGCTGGCGGCACTGCTCGGCGGTGAGCATGAACACCCCATGCCCGCCACGCTCGAACTCCAGCCAGGCAAAGTCCACTTCTGGGTACAACGCCTCGACATGCACCTGGCTGTTGCCCACTTCAACAATCAGCAGGCCCTTGTCGGTCAGGTGGTCTGCCGCTTCGGCCAGCATGCGCCGTACCAGGTCCAGGCCGTCGTTGCCGCAGGCCAGGCCCAGTTCGGGCTCGTGGTGATACTCGGCCGGCATGTCGTCGAAGTCTTCGGCATCGACGTACGGCGGGTTGGACAGGATCAGGTCGAAACGCTGCCCCGGCAAGCCGCCAAAACCATCGCCCTGCACGGTATACACGCGGCCATCCAGGCCATGGCGCTCGATATTCTGGTTGGCCACTTCAAGGGCCTCGAACGACAGGTCGGCCAGCACCACCTCTGCCTCGGGGAACACGTCGGCGGCGACGATACCAATACAGCCCGACCCCGTGCACAGGTCAAGAATGCGTGCCGGCTCGCTCGCCAGCCACGGTTCGAAGCGTTTTTCGATCAGCTCGCCAATGGGCGAGCGCGGCACCAGCACGCGCTCGTCAACGATGAACGCCATGCCGCAGAACCACGCTTCGCCCAACAGGTAGGCAGCCGGCACCCGCTCTTCGATCCGGCGTTTGAGCAAATGCTGCAGGCGTACCCGCTCGTCGTCCTCGAGCATGCAGTCCAGGTAGCTGTCGGCCACCTCCCATGGCAGGTGCACAGCACCCAGCACCAGCATGCGGGCCTCGTCCCAAGCGTTGTCGGCACCGTGGCCGAAGAACAGGTCGTGCTCGTGGAAGCGGCTGACCGCCCAGCGGATGTAGTCGCGCAGCGTGCGCAGACGGGATGTGATCACGGGGTACTCCTATTTCAGACCGGCCAAAAGTCTAACAGCCCCACCCGCACATTTGTTCGTTTGCCGTGACCAGTGGCTAGCCAGAGGCCAGTAACCACGCCGCTTGCGTTGTCAACCATTCCCATTGGCGTCAAGGCAGGGGACAATAGGTATACAAAAGCCCTTCCAAGGAGCCCTTGATGTCCGTTCCAACCACGATGTTCCGCCTCACTGGCCGCGACTACCCGCCGGCCAAGCTGAGCCACGCCAGCCTGATCATCATCGATGCACAAAAGGAGTACCTCAGTGGGCCCCTGCAGCTGTCGGGCATGGACGAGGCCGTGGCCAACATCGCCAGGTTGCTCGACGCCGCCCGTAAAAGCGGCCGTCCGATCATCCATGTTCGCCACCTGGGCACTGTCGGTGGCCGCTTCGACCCACAGGGGCCTGCCGGCCAGTTCATTCCGGGGCTGGAGCCGCTCGAAGGCGAAATCGTCATCGAAAAACGCATGCCCAACGCATTCAAGAACACCCAACTGCACGAAACGCTGCAGGCGCTGGGCCACCTGGACCTGATCGTCTGTGGTTTCATGAGCCATTCCAGCGTCAGCACCACCGTGCGCCGCGCCAAGGACTATGGTTACCGGTGCACCCTGGTGGAAGACGCCTCGGCAACCCGTGACCTGGCCTTCAAGGATGGCGTCATCCCGGCCGCGCAGATTCACCAGTGCGAAATGGCCGTGATGGCTGACAACTTCGCTTGCGTGGCCCCCACCGCCAGCCTGATCTGAGCGGCTGGGCACTACCGCCCGGCAGCCGGGCGGAACCCGATGGGCGGCGGCAGGTCGAATTCCGGATATCCACAGAGGAGAGCGGAATGAAGCTTAAAGGCAGTTTCGACGCCAAGCGCCTGCGCCCGCGCCAGCCGCGCAATTGGGGCGCCCGCCTGGCGGCCGGCCTGTCGGCGCTGCTGGCGACCCTGGGCGTGCTGCTGGCCATGGCCGGCGTCGCCGGTTTGCTGGGCAACTACCCTGCCCTGCAAGAACTCAACACCAACAAGCCGCTGTCCAGCATCCTCACCGTGGCTGGCTTGTTGCTGCTGTGGCTGGGGGTGCGCTTCTGGCGGCGCAGCCGTATTCGCTTGCGTCGCGGGCGGGAATTGAACCTGTCGCCGCACCTGATGAAAAAGCACGACTGAATCCTGCACTGGCCCTATCGCCGGCAAGCCAGCTCTCACAGGATTATCACAGGCCTGAGTGTTGTGCAGTACCTGTGGGCGCTGGCTTGCCGGCGATAGGGCCCGCACAGGCTGCACACGGCCCCACAGTCGCGTAAACTACGCCGCCCACGTGGAGGCATCATGCAAGACGACGATTTTTCCCTGTTCAAGGCCGAAGTGCGTGGCGTGAAGCCAATCCGCCACGACCGCGCCGAAGTCGGCAAGCCCAAGGCCGACCGCCAGAAGCTGGCCGGTCTGCGCCAGGCAGCGACCGTGCGCAGTGACAAGGCCTTGGTAATCGACGGTATGTCCGACCTGTTCGTCATCGATGTTGGCGCCGAAGACGAGCTTATGTGGCGCCGCGACGGCGTTCAGGAAGGCCAGTTGCGCAAGCTGAAGCTGGGCCAGATCCCGTTCGAGGGCAGCCTCGACCTGCACGGCATGACCGTGGAAAAGGCCCGCGAAACCCTGTGGGACTTCATCGCCGAAGCTACCAGACTGGAAGTGCGCTGCGTAAGGGTTACCCACGGCAAGGCGGCACGTCTGGACGGCAAGCGCCCGATGATCAAAAGCCACGTCAACACCTGGCTGCGCCAGCACCCGCAAGTGCTCGGTTTTGCCTCGTGCAGCGCCCGCCACGGCGGCACCGGCGCGGTGTATGTCATGCTCAAGCGAACCATGCTCGAAGGCCGCGACGAGTAACGCCGCGCTTGCAGCGCCGCCCTCACCGCCGTAACCTTCGTTTTTGCGATTTTTTCCCACAGGTAGATCCATGTCCCTGGAACAGAACTACACCGAGATCCTCAGCCAGATTGGCGAGGACGTCTCCCGTGAGGGCCTGCTCGACACGCCCAAGCGGGCTGCAAAGGCGATGAAGTACCTTTGCCGCGGTTATGAGCAAACACTGGAAGAAGTCACCAACAACGCGCTGTTCAGCTCTGACAACAGCGAAATGGTGCTGGTCCGGGACATCGAGCTGTATTCGATGTGCGAACACCACATGCTGCCGTTCATCGGCAAGGCACACGTGGCCTACCTGCCCAAGGGCAAGGTACTGGGCCTGTCGAAAGTAGCGCGCATCGTCGACATGTATGCCCGCCGCCTGCAGATCCAGGAAAACCTCAGCCGCCAGATCGCCGAAGCCGTGCAGCAGGTCACCGGTGCCGCCGGTGTGGCCGTGGTGGTCGAGGCCAAGCACATGTGCATGATGATGCGCGGTGTCGAAAAGCAGAACTCGACCATGATCACCTCGGTGATGCTGGGTGAGTTCCGCGACAACGCCGCCACCCGCAGCGAGTTCCTCAGCCTGATCAAGTGATTGGCTGCTGACCCCAAGCCGACCCAGCCGGGTCGGCTTTTGCATTTCAGGAGTTGCCCATGATCGTCAAAGCCCTGCGGGTTGGCCTCGGCCAGCTCATCGTGTTCGGTGACTGGATCAGCCGCCCAGCCAAGCGCAAGCGCGACGCCGCTGCCCAGGCCCGCGTCGAGCAAGCGGCCAAGGGCCTGGCGCTGTACCAGTTCCATGCCTGCCCGTTCTGCGTAAAGACCCGCCGCACCCTGCACCGGCTGAATGTGCCGGTGGCGCTGCGCGATGCAAAGAATGACCCGGTGCACCGCCAGGCCCTGCAGGAAGGTGGCGGCCGGGTGAAGGTGCCGTGCCTGCGCATTGAAGAAGCCGGCAAGGTGACCTGGATGTATGAGTCCAAGGCCATCGTTGCCTACCTGGATGAGCGTTTTGCCTCGGCCTGATAGCGTCTAGTCATCCCGTATCGGCCCTATCGCCGGCAAGCCAGCTCCCACAGGTTAATCACAGGGCTGAATATTGTGGGGTCCCTGTGGGAGCTGGCTTGCCGGCGATAGGGCCAGCACAGGCTGACAATCAACCCACCATCGGCACATGCCGCGGGTGGCTGCTGACCCGCTCCAGCCAGGCCCGTACCGCCGGGTAATCGGCCAGGTCGAACCCGCCCTGCTGCGCCACATGGGTGTAGGCATACAGCGCCACATCGGCAATGGAGTACTGCTCACCCACCAGGTAAGGCGTCATCTGCAGCTGTCGCTCCATCACCCTCAGTGCCTTGTAGCCGCCCTTGTGCAGCTTGCGGTACTCATCCACCCGTTCATCCGGCAGCCCCAGGTAGAACTGGATGAAGCGCGCCACGGCAATGTACGGCTCATGGCTGTACTGCTCGAAGAACTGCCACTGCAACACCTGCGTGCGCAGGCGCGGTTCGCTGGGCAGGAACTCGCTGCCATCGGCCAGGAAGTTGAGAATGGCATTGGATTCCCACAGGTAGCTGCCGTCTTCCAGCTCCAGCACGGGCACCTTGCCGTTGGGGTTCATCGCCAGAAACTCAGGCGTTTCGGTCTCGCCCTTGAGGATGTCCACCGGGTGCCATTCATACGGCCGGCCCAGCAGGCTCAACATCAGCTTGACCTTGTAGCAGTTGCCCGACTGGTAGTCGCCATAGACCTTGTACATCGCCCCTCCCCTTCCAAGCAGTTTTGCAATTGCGCCCAATAGTTGGTGACTGTACGGCTAAAAGCAATGGCCGCTGTATGGCAAGGATCAATCTTGCTCGCTGTAGTCTGAAAAAACTGCTTACACCTTTACAAGGACTTTGTTCATGACCGATGCCACTTCCGCACGCCTGCGGCCCCTGGCAGACACTTCCCCGTCGGCGGTGGTCGCCGGCTTCATCGCCATGCTCACCGGCTATACCAGTTCGCTGGTATTGATGTTCCAGGCCGGCCAGGCAGCCGGGCTGACCACCGCGCAGATCTCCTCTTGGATCTGGGCGCTGTCGATCGGCATGGCGGTCTGCAGCATCGGCCTGTCGCTGCGCTACCGCACCCCGATCACCATTGCCTGGTCTACCCCCGGTGCCGCCTTGCTGATCACCAGCCTGGGCGGTGTGAGCTATGGCGAGGCCATTGGTGCCTACATCACCTGTGCCGTGCTGGTACTCCTCTGCGGCCTCACCGGCAGCTTCGAGCGCCTGGTCAAACGGATTCCGGCTTCGCTGGCCTCGGCGTTGCTGGCGGGTATCCTGTTCAAGATCGGTAGCGAAATTTTTGTTGCGGCGCAGCATCGCACATTGCTGGTGCTGGGCATGTTCTTCAGCTACCTGCTGGTCAAGCGCCTGTCGCCGCGTTACTGCGTGCTGGCGGCGTTGCTGGTGGGCACGGCATTGTCCGGCGCCCTGGGCCTGCTGGACTTCAGCGGCTTCCACCTGGAGGTGGCCAAGCCGGTGTGGACCACACCAAGCTTCTCGCTGGCGGCAACCATCAGCATTGGCATTCCGCTGTTCGTGGTGGCCATGACCTCCCAGAACATGCCCGGCGTCGCCGTGCTGCGTGCCGACGGCTATCAGGTACCGGCCTCGCCGCTGATTTCAGCCACCGGCTTTGCCTCACTGTTGCTGGCGCCATTCGGTTCGCACGGGGTCAACCTGGCGGCGATCAGCGCGGCGATCTGCACCGGGCCACACGCCCATGAAGACCCAGGCAAACGCTACACCGCAGCGGTATGGTGCGGGATTTTCTACGGCATCGCCGGGGTGTTCGGGGCGACCTTGGCGGCGTTGTTTGCAGCGTTGCCGAAAGAGCTGGTGCTGTCGATTGCCGCCCTGGCGCTGTTCGGCTCGATCATGAACGGGCTGACCGTGGCCATGAGCGAGGCGCGCGAGCGGGAGGCGGCAGTGATTACCTTCATGGTCACGGCTTCAGGACTTACGTTGTTCTCGATTGGCTCGGCGTTCTGGGGGATTGTGGCGGGGGTGCTGGCCTTGATGATCCTCAACCCGCGCAAGGCCTGACTGCAACGCGGTAAATGTGGGAGCGGCCCTTTCGCGACACAAGGCCGCTCCCACAAAGACCGTATTCACAAAGCCTGCTGAATCACAACCTGAAATGCCCCACCATCCCCTTCAAATCAATGCCTAACTGCGCCAGTTCCACACTCGACCGGGCATTGTCCTGCATTGCCAGCGCCGCCTGATCCGCACTGCCGCGAATCTGCGTGACACTGCGGCTGATCTCTTCCGCCACCGAGCTCTGCTGCTCGGCCGCCGCAGCAATCTGCTGGTTCATCTGCTGGATCAACGAAACCGCAGCAGCAATGCTGCCCAACGCGCTCTCGGTGTGCAGCGCATCGGCCACCGCCAACCGCACCAGCTCGGTGCTGCCACGGATCTGCGCCACCGACTGCTGGGCATTGCCGCGCAGGCTGGCAACCAGTGCCTCGATCTGCTCGGTAGACTGCCGGGTACGCCGCGCCAACGCACGCACCTCATCGGCCACCACGGCAAAACCACGCCCCTGCTCGCCAGCGCGGGCGGCCTCGATGGCGGCATTCAGCGCCAGCAGGTTGGTCTGCTCGGCCACGCTTTTGATCACTTCGAGCACGTCGCCGATGGTGTGGATTTCGGCACTGAGGCTGTCGATGCCGGCGCTGGCCGTTTCCGCTGCCGACGCCAACTGCTCGATGCGCTGCATGCTCTGACGCACCACCTGCTGCCCCGAGCCGACCTTGTCGTCCGCCGCCTGGGCGGCCTGCGCCGCTTGCTCGGCATTGCGCGCCACATCGTGCACAGTGGCCGTCATCTGCTGCATGGCGGTGGCCACCTGCTCGGTTTCCTCCTTCTGGCTGCCCACCTCACGGTTGGTCTGCTCGGTCACGGCCGACAACGCCTGGGCGCTGCCAGCCAGTTGTTCGATACCTTGCTGCAACCCACTGACAATGCCCGACAGGCCCGCCGCCATCTGCTGCATGGCCTGCATCAACTGCCCCACCTCGTCGCGCCGCGGTGGCTGGGCGTCAAAGCCAAGCTCGCCAGCCGCAATGCGCTGGGCGCGGCCGATGACATGCTTGAGCGGGCCGACGACCGCGCGAGTGATCAGCCAGGCAGCCAGTACACCCACCAGCAGCGCCAAGGCAGTGGCCAAGGCAATGGCCACAGCATTGCGTTGCAGCTCGGCCTGCAGGGCCTGCTGCTGGGTCAGGTAGGCCTGGTCGACCCTCCCGGTGACCTGCTCGGCACTGGCCTGCAACTGGGCTTTGAGCCCCTGCTCACGGGCCAGCTGGTCGGTATATTCATTGAGTTTTTCCGAGAAGCTGCCAATGTGCCCCGCCACTTCGCCCAGCACGCTCTGGTAGCCGGCATCACTGACCGTGCCCTGCAACTGACCAACCAGGCTGGCAGCCTCCACTGTCTGGGCAATGCGCGCCTGGCTCACGCCCTCTTCGCCCTTGCGGCTTTTTTCCAAGCGTACGCGCGCTTCGTCCATGGCCTGCAACATCAGCCGCGATACCTGTGCCACCTGCGCAGCCTGCTCAAGAAACTCGCCCCCCTGCTGGCCCTGGGACTGCTTGAGGGTATAGACGCCGTCATCGGCCAGGCCGGCCTGCAGCACATCAAGGTTATTGGCAACGCTGGACACCGACCAGCTGGCCATGTCCAGCGCCAGCTCCTTGGCCTGCACCGCTGCTACGAAAGCCTCGAACGCCTGGCCGTAGGCCGCCAGGTCAGTTTCTGCGGCCACCAACGCCGGCAGGCCACGGGCGCGCTCGGCCAAGCCCTGCAGGCCACTGCGCAAGGCCTCGGCCTGCTGAATATCGGAGCGCAGGGCAAATGCCTGCTCATGCTGACGCAAGCGCAGCAGGTCGGTATTGAACTGTGCCAGTTGGCGCAAACTGTCGAAGCGCTGGCCAACGCTGGCCAGCGCGGCGATGCCGATGGCCGCCACCGCCAGGGTCAGCACCAGCACCAAGGCAAAGCCCAGGCCGAGTTTGCGGGCCATGCCCAGGTTGGCCAGCACACCGTGCTTGCTCGCGCCCATCGCCGATTCCCCTTCTGCGTGCGAGGTGATCCCGAAGGCCAAGGGTGGCAACGTTGCCCGCCGATGAACAAGGGCCTGGCGTCAGAATAGTGTCAAATAGCTATGAGCGTGTCGTTTTCAGCTTGGCAGAGGTCGCCCCGCATACCGGTTAGGGGCCTCGACCCGCGAATACTGCCCAGAGGCGACATGGATGCGCACCTGGCTCAGATCGCCGTAGCCCCGCCATCCACCGTCAGGCAATGCCCGGTGGTAAACGCTGCGCCGTCGCTGCACAGGTACAGCACGGCGCTGGCAATTTCCTCGACCTTGCCAATGCGACCTACCGGGTGCATGGCGGCGGCGAACTCGGCTTTGCGTGGGTCTGCCTCGTAGGCGCGGCGGAACATGTCGGTATCGATTACCGCCGGGCACACGGCATTCACACGGATGCCCTTCTTGGCGTATTCGATGGCCGCCGACTTGGTCAGGCCTATCACTGCGTGCTTGGAGGCGCTGTAAATACTCATCTTTGGCGCCGCACCCAGCCCCGCCACCGACGCGGTATTGACGATCACCCCACCGCCTTGGACCAGCAGCAAGGGCAGCTGGTACTTCATGCACAGCCACACGCCCTTCACGTTAACGCCCATGATGGCATCGAACTCCGCCTCACTGCCTTCGGCCAGGCGGTGTTGCTCAATCTCGATGCCGGCGTTGTTGTAGGCATAGTCCAGCCGGCCGAATGCAGCGATCAGGCGCTCGTGCAACTGGCGCACCTCGGCGTCGCGGGTAACGTCACAGGCGATGAACAAGGCCTCGCCACCTGCGGCGTGAATCTGCGCCACCGTCGCCTCGCCACCCAGCGGGTCGAGGTCGGCCACCACCACCTTCAGGCCCTCATGGGCGAACGCCAGGGCCGTCGCCCGGCCTATGCCGGCAGCGCCGCCAGTGACCAGCGCTACCTGGCCGGAAAAGGTCATGCTCATTGCGTGCTCCTCAGGGGATGGTGGGTTTCAGAGCATAGTCAGACACCGCCAGGCCGGGCAGCATCATCACACCAACGGTTGAGCTACCATGCTTGTCAGTGATGTTAGGGACCTGCCTACATCAACAAGGTAGATTGAACACCTATCATCTTCCATTGCCCACAAGGACCCCGCCATGACCCAGACCAACCGCCGCTTCCTGCTTGCCAAACGCCCGGTCGGCGCAGTGCGCCGTGACGACTTCACCTTCGAAAGCGTACCCGCCGAACAACCTGGCGAAGGCCAGGTGCTGGTGCGCAACCTGTACCTGTCGCTGGACCCCGCCATGCGCGGCTGGATGAACGAAGGCAAGTCCTACATCCCCCCCGTGGCCCTGGGTCAGGTCATGCGTGCGCTGGGCGTGGGCGAAGTGGTTGCGTCCAACCACCCGGCGTTCAAGCCGGGCGACCACGTCAGTGGCGCCCTTGGCGTGCAAGACTACTTCACCGGCGAGCCCCAGGGCCTGCACAAGATCGACCCCAACCTGGCGCCCCTGCCCCGCTACCTGTCGGCACTGGGCATGACCGGCATGACCGCCTACTTCGCCCTGCTGGAAGTTGGCCAACCCAAGGCCGGCGAAACCGTGGTCATCTCCGGCGCTGCCGGTGCGGTGGGCAGCATTGTCGGGCAAATTGCCAAGGTCAAAGGCTGCCGCGTGGTCGGCATTGCCGGCGGGGCCGAGAAGTGCCAGTACCTGAAAGATGAACTGGGCTTTGACGGGGTGATCGACTACAAGGCCGAAGACGTGCTGGCCGGCTTGAAGCGCGAATGCCCCAAAGGTGTGGACGTTTACTTTGACAACGTGGGCGGCGACATCCTCGATGCCGTGCTGACGCGCATCAACTTCAAGGCCCGCATCGTGATTTGCGGTGCGATCAGCCAGTACAACAACAAGGAAGCGGTAAAAGGCCCGGCCAACTACCTGTCGCTGCTGGTGAACCGTGCACGCATGGAAGGCTTTGTGGTGATGGACCATGCCAAGGACTACGGCAAGGCCGCGCTGGAGATGGCCGGCTGGCTGGCCAGTGGGCAGGTGAAGAGCAAGGAGGATGTGGTGGAGGGGCTGGAGACGTTCCCTGAGACGTTGCTGAAGCTGTTCAGTGGGGAGAATTTTGGCAAGTTGGTGCTGAAGGTGTGACGTTGTGAGTTGCGTTTGGGGCTGAAAGCGCGTGCCTTGAGGGGTTTAGCGCCTGTGAGATCGAGCGCCGCGCGGGCGGCGCTCGATCTCACAGGCAAAGAAAATGCCCTGCCGGACCTTCCAGCCATCACACCTCATCCAGCCCGAAAAAAAAGCCAGCACACGCGTGCTGGCCTTTTTCATTACCGGGGGCTATTTACCCACGAATCTGCGCCACCACCGCAGCCAGCGCCTGGGCCGGGTCTGTGGCCTGGCTGATCGGTCGGCCGATCACCAGGTAATCCGAACCCGCATCCAGTGCCTGGCGCGGAGTGAGGATACGACGCTGGTCGTCCTGCGCACTGCCCGCCGGGCGAATGCCCGGGGTTACCAGCTGCAGCGACGGGTGCGCCGCCTTCAACGCCGGGGCCTCCAGCGCCGAACACACCAAACCGTCCATGCCCGCCTTTTGCGCCAGCGCCGCCAGGCGCAATACCTGCTCTTGCGGGTCGACATCCAGGCCAATACCGGCCAGGTCTTCGCGCTCCATGCTGGTCAGCACGGTCACGCCAATCAGCAATGGCTGCTGGCCGCTGCGCTTGTCCAGCACTTCACGGCAGGCGGCCATCATGCGCAGGCCACCGGAGCAATGCACGTTCACCATCCACACACCCATCTCGGCAGCAGCTTTTACAGCCATTGCCGTGGTGTTGGGGATGTCGTGGAACTTGAGGTCCAGGAACACTTCGAAGCCCTTGTCGCACAGGGTTTCGACAATGCCCGAAGCGCTGCTGGTGAACAGCTCCTTGCCAACCTTCACCCGGCACAGCGCGGGGTCAAGCTGGTCAGCCAGCTTCAGGGCGGCCTCACGGGTAGGGTAATCCAGGGCGACGATCAGGGGCGTCTGGCAGGCGGACATGGGCAGGGTCTCTTGGCAAGTCGAAAACGGCGCGCATTGTAAACGAAGTGACGCAGGCTTTGGGGCCCATGGGTCACGGAATTGGCCCAGCGGCGGCTGGCTTCTATAATTGAACCAACGGAACGGGTTAATGCTCAAATTTCGTACAAGCACTGCACACCCCCCGCTTAAGGAGTATGACAATGCCCTGGTATGCCTGGCTGATCCTCATCATAGCCCTCGGCTCCATCGTCGGCGGGCTGATGATGCTGCGCGATACGGCAAAAAAACTGCCACTGACTGACGAGCAACTGCGCAAGGTGCATGAGCGCAATGCCGAAGCGGACGCAAAGGACAACCAAGACCGCTGACGCACCAGGCGCTTGATTGAGGGCCAGGGCGACAAGCCCCAGCCCCCTCTCCCCTTACTCCACCATCACTTTGTCCCGGTTACGCTCCAGCAACGCGTTTCCGATCCCCTTGATCTCCAGCAATTCATCCACCGAAGCGAACGGCCCATTAGCCTCACGGTAGGCGACGATGGCCTCGGCCTTGGCTTTCCCTATCCCGTTCAACTCCTTCTGCAACGTCAGCGCATCAGCCTTGTTCAGGTCAAGCCGTGGCGCCTGCTGGGTCGGCATTTGGGCCACCACCGGTACCGGCTCGGGCACCGCCGTGGCGCTGGCAGGCGCCGCGCTAAGGGAGAAAGACAGGCTGGCGAACAGCGGCAGCAGCAGGTACGACAGAACGTTGTTGCGCATTGAAGAACACTCCTTGGGTTGGTCATTTTCCAGCAGCCGTTTTCCTTCGGCTGCGCAACAAACCCTAGTGCCTGCCCCCGCGGCAAAACAGCCCCCAACAGTAGCGAATGGTTACAGAAACTGTCTGCAATGGGCTCAACGTCATCTACCCAAAAAAGCCGTCAGCACGCCCACACCAGCCGCGCCCCATTTTTTATAGGCGTTTCGCTAAATTTACAGGCAGATTCTCGTTGGTCAGATACGGGCTGCCGACCTGCACCAGGCCATTCTCCTACAGCACCCGCCGCTCATGGCCCGCCTCTCAGGCAACCTGTCGCCGGCCCGCAAATCTCCTCGGCATGGCTGGCACCCTGCCGGCCTGCTGCTAGATTTGTTCAACACGGAAAACCGGTTTGCTTAAAGGACCCAAGCAAGAGGACCACCGCTGTGCCTCTCAAGACCCTCATCGTGTTCGGTACCCGCCCAGAAGCCATCAAGATGGCCCCCTTGGCCCTTCAGCTTGCTAACGACCCCCGCTTCGAGTCACGCGTGTGCGTTACCGGCCAGCATCGGCAAATGCTCGACCAGGTGCTGAAACTGTTCGAGATCAGCCCCGAGTACGACTTGAACATCATGCAACCCGGCCAGGACCTGACTGGCGTAACCACCGCGATTTTGCATGGCATCAAACCCATACTGGCTGAATTCAAGCCCGACATGGTGCTGGTGCACGGCGACACGGCCACCACCTTTGCCACCAGCCTGGCGGCGTACTACCAACAAATCCCGATCGCCCACGTTGAGGCCGGCCTGCGCACCCATAACCTGTATTCGCCCTGGCCCGAGGAGGGCAACCGGCGCCTGACCGGTGCGCTAGCCGCACTGCACTTCGCCCCTACCGCCATCTCGCACGATAATTTGCTGCGCGAAGGCATCGACCACGCCAGTGTTTTCATCACCGGCAATACAGTGATCGATGCCTTGCTGCAAGTGGTGCGCAAACTTGAGGTGCCAACACTGAGGGCTCAATTCGAGCACATGTTCCAATACCTTGCGGCTGATCGGCAGATGGTATTGATTACAGGCCACCGGCGAGAGAACTTTGGTGATGGCTTTGACCGCATTTGCCAGGCCCTGGTGCAAACCGCGCGGCAGTTCCCTGAGGTAGACATGGTGTACCCGGTGCACCTTAACCCTAACGTACGTGAGCCGGTAACGCGGTTGCTGGCGGACGTGAGCAACATCCACCTGATCGAGCCGCTGGACTACTTGCCGTTCGTTTATCTGATGACCCGTGCATACGTGATACTCACCGACTCCGGCGGTATTCAGGAGGAAGCACCAGCGCTGGGCAAACCCGTGCTGGTGATGCGCGATACCACAGAGCGGCCGGAGGCGGTAGCGGCGGGGACCGTGAAACTGGTCGGCACGCAGGTTGACGTCATAGTCGGGGAGCTGGCCAGGTTGCTGACGGATGAGCGCGCCTACCGTCAAATGAGCGTGGCGCAGAACCCCTATGGCGATGGCAAGGCATGTGACCGCATAGTTCAAGCGCTAGCCAGTTTTTGTATGAGCTTGAAAAGCGCATAGCCAGCCGTTCCAGGCAGCGAAGGGGGCTATTGCGTAGCCCCCTGCCGAGCAAGTTGGCTGACGGATCAACCGCGATGCCTACCCCGGAAGTAATCGATCAGCCCCTGGGTGGAGCCGTCTTCGGCGCTGTCTTCCAGGGTGCCAACCAGGCGTTGGTACACACCCTTGCCCAGCTCTTTGCCCAGCTCCACGCCCCACTGGTCAAAGGCGTTGATGCCCCAGATGACGCTCTGCACGAACACTTTGTGCTCGTACATCGCCACCAGCGCGCCCAAGCGGCGAGGGCTGATGCGCTCCACTACCAGGGTGTTGCTAGGGCGGTTGCCCGGGATCACCTTGTGCGGGGCCAGCTTCTCGATGTCCACTTCGTTCAGGCCTTTGCTGCGCAGTTCGGCCTCGGCTTCTTCACGTGTCTTGCCCTGCATCAGCGCCTGGCTCTGCGACAGGCAGTTGGCGTACAGCCACTGATGATGGTCGGCCACCGGGTTGAAGCTCACGACCGGCACGATGAAGTCGGCCGGAATCAGCTGGGTGCCCTGGTGCAACAACTGGTGGTAGGCATGCTGGCCGTTACAGCCGACGCCGCCCCAGATCACCGGGCCGGTGGCGGTTTTCACCGGGGCGCCGTCCTGCAGCACGCTCTTGCCGTTGGACTCCATGTCCAGCTGCTGCAGGTGCTTGGTAATGTTGCGCAGGTAGTGGTCGTACGGCAGGATCGCGTGGCTGCTCGCGCCCCAGAAATTGCCATACCACACACCCAGCAGGGCCAGCAGCACCGGCATGTTCTTGTCGAACGGCGCGGTCTGGAAGTGCTGGTCCATGGTGTGGGCACCTGACAGCAGCTCCTTGAAGTTGGCGGTGCCGATGGCCAGGGCAATGGGCAGGCCGATGGCCGACCATAGCGAATAGCGCCCACCCACCCAGTCCCACATCGGGAAGATGTTCTCTTCGCGAATGCCGAACGCCACTGCGGCGGCCTTGTTGCTGGAAACCGCGATGAAATGGCGGTACAGCTCGGCTTCCGAGCCGCCCTGGGCCAGGTACCAGGTACGCGCAGCCATGGCGTTTTTCAGGGTCTCGAGGGTGTTGAACGACTTCGACGAGACGATGAACAGGGTGGTTTCGGCGCGCAGGTTGGCCGAGAGCTCGTGGAATTCACTGCCGTCGATGTTCGCCAGGTAGTGGCAGCGTACGCCACGCTGAGCGTAAGGCAGTAGCGCTTCGGAAACCAGCTCGGGGCCAAGGAACGAGCCACCGATGCCAATGTTGACCACGTCGGTGATCGGCGTCTCGTTGTAGCCGCGCCACTGGCCACAATGGATGCGCCCGACCAGTTCAGTGATTTGGTTGAGCACCTTGTGCACTTCCGGCATGACGTCCACGCCGTTGACGCTGAGCTTGTCGCCCACCGGCCGGCGCAGGGCGGTGTGCAGCACCGGGCGGCCTTCGGAAGCGTTGATGATTTCGCCGCTGAACATCGACTTGATGGCGCCCTGCAGGCCCACTTCGTTGGCCAGGTTCACCAGCAGGTCGCGGCTTTGTTCGGTGATCAGGTTTTTCGAGTAGTCGAGGAACAGGCCGCAGCAGCTCAGGGAGAACTGGTCAAAGCGTTGGGCATCGGCGGCGAAGGCTTCGCGCATGCTGAAGCCTTGCATGGCTTTGCGATGTTCATTCAGCGCCTGCCAGGCGGGCATGCGCGTTACATCATGGGGGTTACGGTAATACGACATTGCAACTCGGTTCCTTCATGTACATCGTTCCTTGAATAGCCCCACTGCAGCGGGGCCTGGGTAGCAGCAACTGTTTGGCCCCTGAACTGAAAGACTGCTTGGTGCTTGCGTGCCCATGTAAAGCAACCTGGCATTGTATGTGCTGCTAATAGCCGGTTGCCAGCCATGAAGGTGACTTCTCCCGCTCATCGTGCAGAATTGTAAAAAAGTGTACGGAATAAGGCAGAGAAATGTATCATTGGATCCATTAGGCTGATGGCATTTTGATTCCATAAGGATGTGACGTGGTAGGCGATCCCCGGGTTTGGCAAAACGAGTACCCCCATGTTGTGCGTTATCGTGATGCCACCCTGCATTTTCAAACCGTCCTCCCCAGCCATACCCGGCAAGCTATCGAGCAGTTGGTGGAACAGACGCCAACCGCCAAACGCGTGAGTGCGCCGCTCCCGTGTAGCGCCAGCAAGCTTTTTGCCAAACGCGAAAAGCTCGACTCACTGAAAAAAAAATGGCGCATGCAACGTGGTAACCCAAAGCGCAACGGGATGTACGACTGGCCCATTGAAGAGCTGATTAACACGCGTGAAGCGGCCAAGCGAGGCGCCCGGGTACCGGGGCTGATCGGTTATGGATACACCAGCTCGAAACTTGGGCTGATCCAGGACTTTTTCCTGATTACCGAGTTGCTGCACGATCACGTCGACGGGTTGAGCAAAGCCCGTGAGGCGCCCGCAGCAGTGAGCGCCGTGATAGAGGCTACCTTCGAGCTGCTGCATGCATTGCACCGCCGAGGCATTACGCATATGGACCTGTGGGTTGCCAATGTCATGCTGCCCCAACAGGGTAAAGCTCGCGCCATCGACCTGGAAAACTGCTTCTTCGGCCAAACGGATTACCCGGATGAAATCCTGGGCTTCCAGTTTGGTTTTATCTACTTCCGAGAGATTTATCGGTACATCACCGAAGCGGACTATGACAGCGCGGTAGAGCAGGCGCTGGCCACGTATTTCCCGAACATTGGTCGCGCGGGTTTCGACCGCATTTATGCATTGGCCAAGCATCAGGAGGTGGGGCGCCTGGAGCGGCGTGACATCTTCAACAACGGCGTACTGCAGAGCCGTTGGTAGGGCCAGAGCGGGTTTAAGCTGTAGCGACGAACTTGCCCCAGGGCAGCGGTTAATCAATCAAGGCGGTTATGCGGCCATCGCCGGCAAGCGGGCCGCATTAGCTGCCGCCCTATCGGTCCAACAGCCCTTGGCGCCGCTGCAGATACACCCAATCCACAATTTCTCCCTGAGGCGAGTAACCACTGACCAGTTCTCGCAACAACTGTCGCACACGGGTGAAGTCATCGTCGGCAACCGCAGCCAGCAACTGGGTCAGCCGCTCACGCAGAAAATCCCACGCCAGGAAATCTTCGTTGGCGGCCATGATCATCGGGTGGGCTGTGGGCGATACGTCATCGCCGATAAGCAACTCTTCGTAGAGCTTTTCACCGGGGCGTAGCCCCGTGAAGTCGATGGCGATATCGCCCTGCGGGTTGCCCTGGCTGCGCACACTCAGCCCCGAGAGGTGGATCATTTTTTCGGCCAGCTCGACAATGCGTACTGGCTCACCCATATCCAGCACGAACACATCGCCGCCCTGCCCCATGGCACCGGCCTGCACCACCAGTTGGGCAGCTTCGGGGATGGTCATGAAGTAACGGGTAATTTTCGGGTGAGTTACCGTCAACGGCCCACCCGCCTTGATCTGCTTGTGAAACAGCGGAATCACCGACCCGGAAGAGCCCAGAACGTTGCCAAAGCGCACCATGGTGAACCGGGTCTTGTTCACCCGGGCAATCTTGCTGCTGTCTCCATACATCACCGGTGCCGCCTCGCGGCTCAGCGCCTGCAGGATGAGCTCGGACAACCGCTTGGTGCTGCCCATGACATTAGTCGGCCGCACGGCTTTGTCGGTGGAAATGAGCACGAAGTTGGCGACACCGGTCTGCAGTGCTGCCTGGGCAGTACACAACGTGCCATAAACATTGTTGAGAATACCTTCGGCGATGTTGTGCTCGACCATCGGCACATGCTTGTAGGCTGCCGCATGGTAGACCGTATCGACGCGCCAGGTGGCCATTACATCAACCAGGTGCTGCTGATTGCGAACCGAGCCCAGAATCGGCAACAGCCTTACCGATAGCGACTCACGCAAGATGCGCTGTTCCAACTCACTCAAAATGCTGTAAAGGTTGAATTCACTGTGATCGAACAACAGTAGCGTGGTAGGCCCCAGCCCGATGATCTGGCGGCACAGCTCGGCACCTATGGAGCCCCCCGCCCCGGTGACCAACACGGTTTGCTTGTAGATGCAGCGCTCAAGCAGCCCTTCCTGGGCGGGAACCGGGTCACGCCCCAGCAGATCGGCGATGTCTACGTCCTGAATGTCATCCACTTTTACCCGGCCACTGGCCAGGTCGGCGAAAGCTGGCACGCTCCGTACGTGCAATGGGTAAGGCTCAAGGAAAGAAAGAATTTCCTTTCGTCTTGCGCGTGAGGCCGAGGGTAGCGCCAGAAGAATTTCTTGAGCCCCCGTTTCCTTGATCATCTGTTGCAAATGCTTGGGCTTGTAGACTTGCAAGCCCGAAATGACACGGTTGGCAAGGTCGCTATCGTCATCGATAAACGCCACGGGCCGCATCACCCGCCCCATTCGCAGCGCAGCCAGCAGCTGATTGCCTGCCGTACCCGCTCCGTAGATAGCTACTTTGATCAGGCCGTCATCGCGATTGGCAAACGGAATCTGATGAGCCCCGGTGAACCAGTCACCCAGGAAATACTGCCGCATGATCAGGCGCAAACCGCCGATGATGACCATGCTCAACCACCAGTAATTGAAAATGATCGACCGCGGCACAACAACCTGATGGTTACTGTACCAATACACCACCACCGCCAGAATGAGCGATGACAGTGTCACAGCCTTGATGATGGTGACGAGGGCATCATTGCCAAAATAGCGCATCACTGCCCGGTACATGCCAAACCGTATAAACAACGGGATGGCCACCGCAGGAGCAGCCACGAACAGCCAGGCGTGCGTGACGATGGGGTTGTACATTTCATCGAGGCCCAAGCGCACGATAAAGGACAGCCACAACGCGAACCAGATCAGCGAGATGTCCGTACACACCTGAATGAGCCGCTTCTGACGCCGGGACAGATTGACCAGATACTGGCGCATTCTGTCTTTCTTCTCGTCGCTCATTCGGCACTCCTCAGCGCAAAAGAACCTCGTTTGAATGACCTGAGCGCTGGCCGGCCATACCACGGCGTTAGCAGCTCTCTACGATGGCCTCCTTGCCCGCCCATCCTATTCCTTTTTCCCTGCATGGTAGGTGACCGCCAAGACTATGAGAGGCACATAAGCGACCAGGGTTCCCGTGGCGCCATCAACCTTGAAGAGCACCACCGCCAGCGCTATTGGCAACAGCCAAGCGAGGTTGATCGCCGCCACCGCCAGGCTTACAGGCCGATGGCTGCCGTGGTGGCGCGAAGCATACTGATAGGCATGACTACGATGTGCTTCGTAAACCTTTTCACCGCGCAACAGGCGACGCCCCAGGGTAAATGTGGCGTCGACTACAAACACACCCAAAAGTATTAACCACCCCCAGAATAATAGCGGGTTTACCGAACCCGCCATCAATGCCAGCAAACCCAGCACGATGCCGAGGAAGCCACTGCCTGCATCGCCCATGAAGATGCGGGCGGGCGGGAAGTTCCAGCACAGGAAGCCAACCACGGACGCCGCCAGTAATAGCGGCAGCCATGCAGCCTGAGCATGGCCGCTAACCCAGTAAAGCAAGGCCCCGCCCAGACATACGCAAATGGCCTCAATACTGGCAAGGCCATCGATGCCGTCCATGAAGTTGTAAAGGTTGAGCAGCCACACCAGATACAGTACCCCTATGATGCTGCTTAACCAGACCGGCCCCAGCGCCAGGCCGAAGACAGAAAGAGGCGGCATCCCGCCAAGCCAGGCAAGCCCCCATCCGGCCGCTGCGAAATGCCCCAGCAAACGCCACCGTGCAGCGATGTGCCCGTGGTCATCCATGAAGCCGATCAGGGCAACCAGCCCCCCCGCACCCAGCAAGCTGACCAGCTGTACCGGAGCGATGGACCCGGCCCAAGCCAGGCCAAGCATGGCAACCAGCATCGCCACCACGAATGACAGGCCACCACCACGGGGGGTTGGCAAGGTATGCGAGCTACGAGCATTGGGGATATCCAGCAGGCTGCGCGACAGCGCATAGCGGCGCAATACTGCGGTCATACACCAGGACGCGACGCCTGCCACGACGATCAGCCATATCATACGCGGCGGTTTTCCAGAAAAGATCGAGCGGCCATGTTCAGTCCTTGCTCCAACGTGTAAGGGGGGCGCCAGCCGAGCAGTTGCCGGTTTTTATCGATGTCCACCTGCAGCGAGCCGAGCAAGCGCTGGGCAAGGTCCTGTCGGCCAATCAGCCGGGCTGCCCCGTGCAACAGGGCTGAGGACACAGGCAAAAGCCGGGCGGGCCTGCCCAGTGCACGGCCAAGCGCACGCAACAGATACGCCAGCGAGACATCTTCGCCGTCACTGGCCAGGAAGGTTTGGTTAGCGGCGCCCGGGTGGTCGATGCAAGTGATGATCAAATCGACCAGATTTGCCAGCGACACCAGGCTGCGACGGTTATCAACCGCGCCGAAAGGCAGGGGCAAGCCCCGTTGCACGCAGCGCATCATGCTGCGGAAATTGGCTTTGACACCTGGCCCGTAAACCAGCACCGGGCGGATGACTACAACCTCCATGCCGGTAGCTGCCGCCAGTTGGCGCAACCCCTGCTCCGCTTCATGCTTGGACACGCCGTAAGCATCCTGAGGTGCCGGTGCGTCGTCGGCGCACAGGGGCCGGCCGGGTTGACTCGCCTCACCATTGACCTTGACCGAACTGATGAAAATAAAACGCCGCACACCAGCTGCCGCTGCCTGGCGGGCCAGGTTGAGGGTGCCCTCGACATTGATCCGACGGAACTCGGCCAAACTATCGGCGGCGGTTTCTTTCATCACATGCACCCGGGCTGCGGCATGCACCACAACGCTGACACCTGCCAGTGCCGGTGCCCAATCGGTGGTGGCAGCCAGGTCGCTTACCGTCACAACCTGAACGCCCGTGGTATCTCCGCGACCAGTGCCACGCAAAGCCGCACGGGTTGCGAAGCTACCCATCGTTGCCAGCCGACTACAGACTGCGCTGCCGACAAAACCGCTGGCGCCTGTAACAAGAATGGTGCGTCGTTCCATGAAATCAGATCTCAATTTACCCAAGTGCCGCCAAGGCTGAACGGCAGCGTAGCCCATCGGGTGGGTAACGCTTACAACAGGCGACGGTAGAGGCCGGCATACGCACTGGCCATTGCCGATGCGGTAAATACTTCCTCGTAACGCTGCAGTGCCTTGGCGCCCATGGCTTGCGCCAACGTCGGGTCATCCCACAAGCGTTGCATGGCCTGAGCCAGCGCTGCAGCGTCACGCGGCGGCACCACAAGACCGGTCTCGCCAGCCAAATTGATGAAGGTGGTACCAGAACCCATTTCACAGGAAATCAACGGTTTGCCATACATCGCCGCTTCCAGCAGTGAGATGCCGAATGACTCGGAGCGCAGGTGGGACGGGAAGGCAAATGCATAGCACAGCTCAAGCAACGCTGCCTTGTCGTCATCTCCAAGGCCACCCAGGAACTGTACGTTGCCAAGGCCCTTCTGCTGCGCCTGCGCCTTGAGCTGCGCCTCAAGAAAGCCGCCGCCCATGATCACCACCGGCAACCGATTGATGTGCGCGGCTTCCAGTAGATAATCCAGCCCTTTGTAATAGCGCAGGGCCCCTACGAAGAGGAAGAAGCGCTCGCCCAGACGTGCACGCCAATAAGCCAGTTTTTCAACCGACGCCTTGGGATAGGTGCCACGGTCGAGACCGTAGGGAATAATTTCGACCTTGTCCTTGAACCGCGTCAGCACTGGGCTGTGCGCAGCATAGTTGGGCGAGGATGCTACTATCCGGTCAACGCTGGCAAAAAACCGGTTCATCAACGGCTGATATAGCTTCAATAGCCACTTCTGCTTGACGATGTCGGAATGGTAGCTGACCACCGTGGGCTTGTTCAGCCGCGCCAGGAAATGCACCAGGTCCATGTAGGGCCAAGGGAAATGGTAATGCACAATGTCAGCCTGGGCGGCCAACTCGGCAAAGTCCTTCATGGCCGACAACGAAAAGCCGGTCGAGGCCACATGCAAATCAAGCTTGGATCGGTGCGTTACATGATTGCCCACTGTTTCATTGCGCGCAGCGCCGCGCGGGCTCAGGTATAGCACCTCGGGTTGCACGCCATGGGCCTGAGTACCTTCTGCAATCTGAAAAATGACTTGCTCGATACCCCCCATGGAGTCGGGGTAATACGTTTTAAAAAAATGCAGGACCTTGATCATCGTTCCCTGACCGATTTATAGACCTCGATGGTTGCCTGTGCACAGCGCTCCCAAGAGAAACCCCCGGCATGCTGCAGCCCCTGCTGCACCGCAGTTGCGCGCCAGGTTTCGTCTTCCAGGCCCTGGCACAACAATGCAGTCAGGCCCTCCACGTCGTCGGGCGAGCACATCAACGCCGCCGGCCCTGCAACTTCCGGCAGCGAAGAACTGTTGGAACACACCACAGGCACCCCTGAGCTCATGGCCTCGAGTACGGGCAAGCCAAACCCTTCATAATGGGATGGGAAGGTGAACAGCCGTGCTCCGGCAAACAGCAGGGGCAAGTCTTCGCTGGCAACAAAACCGAGATAGCGCGCCCAGCCTTGCTGTTGTGCCTGGGCAATGCGGCCGTGGATCGCCTCGCTGCGCCAGCCATGGTAGCCCGTAAGGATCAGCGGCCAGCGCTGGCGCAATGCAAGAGGCAACCGACCGTAAGCATCCAGCATGGTCTCGATATTCTTGCGCGGCTCAATGGTGCCGACGAACAGGCTATAGCCACCCGGCTCAAGGACATGACGCGACAGCGCTTCGCGCAACGCTACATACGGACGGGGGTGGAACTCTGGCGAGCTGGCCAACGGAACGGTGTGAATACGCTCAAGCGGCCAGGCAAAATAGTCCGCCAATTCCTGTCGGGTATAGCTCGAATCGGTGATGAGCGCATCTGCACGCTCAAGTGTCAGCTTGAGCTCCTTCTGCAAATAGCGGGCAATTTGCGGCGCATGGCAATGCGCCCAGGTGAAGGGCGACAAGTCGTGGAATGTCGCCACGGTACGGCCGGCGAACTTTGGCAGGTAGTAATTGGGGCTGTGATAGATGAAGTCATCATGGCCACGCAACGCACGCTCACGCAAATACGGCATCAAGCGCCGATAGGCCTCCACTGCCAGCGCATTTTTTTGCACCAGACGCTTCAAGCCATGCACGGCATCCGATTTATCGGTAGCCTCAGGCAGCGCCTGCAAGAATCTGCGCCCGGCGAACAAGCGCAACTCTTCTAGTTCGCTGCTTTGTTGCAGGCGGGAAGCCAGCTCGTAGGTGTAGCGCCCGATACCGGTAAGAGGGAAGCGCACCGGCTCGACAGAAAGGATGAGCTTCATTTACCAGCAAGCATCCATCCCAAGGTGTCATCCAGCGAGGGTGTTTGCCAGCCGGGCACCAGCGCTTTCAGCAAACTGTTATCACCGCACAGGGTCTTGACCTCATTGGCGCGAACAAATGCCGGGTTAACCTGTACTTCGATGGAATGCCCAGTGATGGCGGAACATTTGCCAATAACTTCACGCAGCGAGTGGGTAGAGCCCGAGCTTACATTGACCACCTGCCCCAACGGGCGCGCCTCGATCAGGCCACGATATGCCCGCACGACTGCACGTACATCACTGAAGTCCCGCCAGACATCGAGATTGCCCAGCTCGATGGTGTCAGCCTTGCGGCGGAAGTGCGAAACGATCTTGGGCAGCAGGAAGTTGTCTGCCTGCCCAACACCGGTGTAATTGAAAGGACGCGTGATGACGATAGGCAACCGGTCACACCACAGCCGCGCCATGTATTCCATGGCCAGTTTGCTGACCGCGTAATCATTGGCGGGCGCCGGTGGGGTCTGTTCGCCCAGCATCCCTTCGGAAACGTTGCCATACACGTTGGCACTGCTGGCAATCAACACACATTCTGGTGTTTTGCCGCAGGCTGCAATGGCTTCGAGCAGGTTCCGTGTGCCTATCAGGTTGACTTGATAGAACGCATCGGCGGCACCATGCCCGACAAAAGCTATGGCAGCCAGATGCAGGACGACATCTGGCTGCAGTTCGGCCAGCAACGCGCGCAGGCCCGGCCCATCGGTCAGATCGGCCTGACGATAGTCGGGGGCCTGCAAAGGCTGGCTCCCAGTCCCGAAAACTTCGTAGCCACTGGCCCGCAATTCGGCCGCCATGTAACGGCCGGTGAACCCGTGAATACCTGTAATCAGCGCGCGTTTACTGGCCATTTGCATCAGAACGAGAACCCTTTTTCGTTACGACGCAGGTCGGCTTCGACCATCATGCGGCACAGCTCTTCCAGGCTGGTTTTTGGTTCCCAACCCAGCACTTGCTTGGCCTTGTCAGGGTTGCCGATCAGCAGCTCGACTTCGGCCGGGCGGTAGAATTTCGGGTTGATGACAACCAGTACCTTGCCGCTGGCTGCGCAGGTACCCTGCTCTGCCTCGTCCTTGCCGCTCCAGTGGATTTCGATGCCGGCAGCCTTGAACGCCATGGACACGAAGTCACGTACGGTTTCGGTGCGGTTGGTGGCGAGCACGAAGGTATCAGGCTGTTCAGCTTGCAGCATGCGCCACATGCCTTCGACGTACTCTTTGGCAAAGCCCCAGTCGCGCTTGGCATCGAGGTTGCCCAGCTCCAGCTTGTCCAGCAGGCCCAGCTTGATCTTGGCCACCGAGTCGGTGATCTTGCGGGTCACGAACTCACGGCCGCGCAGTGGCGACTCATGGTTGAACAAGATGCCGCTGGTGGCAAAGATGTTATACGACTCACGGTAGTTGATGGTCATCCAGTGAGCGTACAGCTTGGCCACGCCGTAAGGGCTACGCGGGTAGAACGGGGTGGTCTCGACCTGTGGAATTTCCTGGACCTTGCCGAACATTTCCGAAGTCGACGCTTGATAGAAACGTGCCTTCGGATTGACGATACGAATGGCCTCGAGCAGGTTCACAGCACCCAGGCCGGTGATTTCGGCGGTGGTCAGTGGCTGTTCGAACGATACGCCAACAAAGCTCTGCGCAGCGAGGTTGTATACCTCGGTGGCTTCCGTGGTTTGCAGCAGGCGAATGCTGGCCGACAGGTCGGTGAGGTCGTACTCGACCAGGTGCAGGTTAGGGTTGGTGTGAATGCCCAACTCCTCGATGCGCCAGAAGTTAACCGAGCTGGTACGACGATAGGTGCCATAGACTGTATAGCCCTTTTCCAGCAGCAGTTCCGCCAGGTAGGCGCCGTCTTGACCAGTGATCCCAGTAACGATTGCTTTCATGCGACTTAACCAACTCCGATAGTGCCGTGCGGGCATGTGTTAATAGGTTTGACGCGGGCAGTTCCAGCCACGCATTTTCGGTTCCATGCCGAAGTATACATAGGTCGTACGCACTACTCGACTTACAAAGTACTGGCGCGACACACGCTGGCAGCTATGAGCTCGCCTGGAACGACCCAGGGCCGGTCAGGCGCCGCAGAATGGCGTAGGCGCCATTGAGGGGAGCATAAGTTCCACGGCCCAAAGCCGCCACAACAAAACGTGTAGGAATATTCCGAATCGGACGACTGTTGCTTGCCCGCCCCTGGCTATGGAGGCGGGGAAGATATCGAGCGCAATGGGGGGGCGCTCGATTGGGCAGACGCTGCAACACCCCGGTTGAAGGCCCGCAGCCCGATCAGCTGCGAGCGTCCACCCGCGGAACATCGCCACCCGGCAAGCTGGTTTCCGGCACCGGGCTCAGCCACACATTGACGTTATCCACACTTTCCTGATTCAGCTCCCCCGCCCAACGGTTGAGCAGGAACAGGTTGGTGATGAAGTCGTACTGCGTCTTCAACAGATCGCGGCGCGCCTTGAATTCGTTCTGCACGGCAGTGAGCACATCCACGGCATTGACCACACCGAAGGTGAACGCCTTCTGCGCCGCAACGCTGGACTGCTGCGCCGATGACAGCGCATTGCGGTTAGCGCGAATCTTCTCGACCGCAGCCTGCGCAGTCAGATAGGCGGTGGTGGTTTCCTTGACCACCTGACGCCGTACGCCTTCCAGCTGTTCCTCGGCGGCCAGCTGGTCATCGTAGAGGCCACGCACCCGCGCGGAGGTAGAACCACCGCTGTAGATCGGGATTTTTACCCCTATAGAGGCCACATAGCTCTCACTGCGCGGCGCCTGGGTGTTGTCGTAGCCTTGGTCGTTCTGCTGCGCACTCAAACTCAACCCCAGCTGCGGGTAGTGCTCACCTTTACCCTCACGCACCGCCGCATTGGCCGCCTCCGCCCCACTTTGATACGACTTGAGCAAAGGGTTGGTTTCAATAGCTTGGGTTACCCAGTTCTGCAAAGGCCGGGTGGGAGCTTGCAATGCTACATCGTTGCGCACTCGGCTGAGTGGCTCGGTAATCGGCCGGCCGACGATTTCGGCCAACGCTTCGCGACTTACTTGCACCTGATTACGCGCTTCGACTTCTTGCGCAAGCAAAAAGTCCACCCGTGCCTGCATATCGAGCTTGTCGGTGATCTTAGCCATTTGCCGATCGAACATGCTGCTGACGCGGTCGAGGTTTTTCTGGGTTGCGCGGCGCTCCGCCTGCACCAATTCCAGCTCATCGTCGGCGGCAAGCGCTACAAAGTAGCGCTTCGCCAAGTCGACGGTAGCTTCTGCAAGCGCATCTTCAGCCTCATGACCCTTCTGATCTTTTACGCTTTTGGACTTCTGGTAACGCTCCCACGCCGGCTTGTTGTACAGGTACTGGGTGAGGCTGAGCGAGTAAGTTTCAGTATTGTAAAGATCGCGACTAATCTCGTTCTCGCGCAGGATGCGGCTTGAGTTGGCGTTGGCCGACACCTGTGGCAACAAGCTACCGAGCGCTGCCCGCTGCTGCTCGCTGGCAGAGCGCGCGCGCGCGTAAGCGGCGAGGACCCGTGGGTCCTCCAGGCGCGCTTCACGGTACAACCCCGCCAGGTCCAACGTGTACGTGGATGCCGAAACCCCTTTCGGCTGCTCACCTACCGCCCCCTGCCCTTCCACGGCCACCGCCTGCCAGGCGACCATGCACATCATTAATCCAGGTAGCAAACGCAGCACAATCATTCCTCGATCAGCGATTCAGCGAACATGTTGCGCGCCGGCTTCAACAGGTACTGCAGCATGGTGCGGTCGCCTGCGTTGATGAGGACCTCGGCTGGCATGCCAGGTTGCAGCTTGCGGTTGCCGAGTTTTTTCATGCCGTCTTCGGTGACTTTGACGCGGACCAGGTAGTACTGGTCGCCCGAACGCTCATCGACCAGGCTGTCAGCCGAAATGCGGGTCAACTTGCCTTCGATGACCGGGGTGGTGGCCTGGTTGAACGCGGAGAAGCGAACGTCCGCAGTCTTGCCCAGCTCAAGCCGGTCAATGTCTCGCGTGGCCACTTTGGCTTCCACCACAAGCTCCGACTGAGCTGGCACGATATCCAGCAAAGGTGTGGCAGCGCTGACCACGCCACCAATGGTGTGCACTTTCATGTCCAGAACCATGCCGCTTTCCGGTGCACGGATCACCACACGGGAGAGCCTGTCACGCAGCGCCGCTTCCTTTTCCTGCAGATCGAACACTTGGGCTTGGACGTCGGACAGCTCTTTGGCCACGTCAGCATCGAACTTCTTCTTCAACTGCACGATCTGCAGCTCGGTCTCCCCGATCTGCAGCTTGGTCTTGGTAATGCTTGACTGGTGGTCAGCCACTTCAGTCTTCAGCATGTCGAGCTTGCGCTCCTGCTCCAGCAACCGCTGGTTGTCGACAAAGCCCTCGGCCAACAGCTCTTTCAGCTGTTTGATTTCGCCGGAGTACGACTTGTTCAGGCCTGCTTTGGTGCGGATCATGTCGTTCAGACCGGCGATCTGCTGCTGCATTTGCTGGATCCGCTCACGGTTGACCGAGATCTCACCCTGCAAAGAATCGTGGCGGGCCTTGAACACCTGCTGCTCGCCGGCCAACGCTTCTTGCGCTCGGTCAGAATCGGTACCCTCCATCGTCACTGGCGGGATCGAACCCAAGCCGTCACGCTCTGCACGGAGACGTGCCTCTTTATAACGTGCGACAATCAATTGGTTTCGAGTGGACTCATACTCCGCGCTCAGCTGCGACTCATCCAGTACAATCAGCGGGTCACCCTTCTGTACCAGATCGCCATCACGGGCATGAAGCTCTTTGACGATGCCACCCTCCAAATGCTGCACGGTCTTGCGGTAATTCTGCACGGTTACCACACCGGTGCCGTGCACGGCATTGCTCAGAGGCGCGAAAGCCGCCCAAGTACCAAAAATACCGAACGTTACAAAAACGATGGTCAGCCCGATGCGGCGAATGCCGCGATCCGATGTAGGCATGTCATCGAAGTTGTGGTCGAACGTTGTGATCGCTTTACTGCTCATCTAGAAATCCTTTCAAGCGCCAGTGCTGGTGCTGGCGGCTGGTACAACGGCAGTGGGCGCAACCGGCGTAGCGGCAGGCGTGTTAGGCGGGGTAGTAGGCGACTGAGCCGCAGCCGCCTGGGCGCCGCGCTGCTGAAGCTTGGCTTGCTGGGCAGCCAGCTCGGCTATAACACGGTCGCGCTCGCCGTACAGCGAAATGGTGCCACCAGCCATGACCAGAATGCGGTCCAGGCGCGTAAGGATATTGGGGCGGTGAGAAACAATGAACACGGTCGCGCCGGTTTCCTTGAGCTTTTGCAGGGCAACGCCCAGCGCCCGCTCGCCCACATCGTCAAGGTTCGAATTAGGCTCATCGAGTACGATCAATCGCGGGTTGCCGTAGATGGCGCGAGCCAGACCGATACGCTGACGCTGACCTCCGGAGAGGTTTACCCCATCGCTGCCGATGACCGTATCGTAGCCGTCCGGCAGCATCAGGATCATTTCGTGCACACCCGCCATTTGCGCGGCCTGCACGACCTTGTCAGGGTCTACCTTGTCGAAACGCGCGATATTCTCGCTGATGCTGCCCTCGAACAGCTCAATGTCCTGCGGCAGGTAACCCACATAAGGGCCGAGGGCTTGCTTGTCCCAACTGGCAATATCCGCACCATCAAGGCGGACGACACCATGCTGGGGCGGCCAGATACCCATCAAAGCCCGTACCAGGGTGGACTTGCCGGCTGCACTTGGGCCGACGATGCCGACGATGGAACCCGCGGGGGTTACGAAGCTGATATTGCGCAGTACTGGGGACTTGGCGCCCGGCGGCGCGACGATGAGATTTTCAACCTGGATATGACCTTCAGGCGCGGGAAGCGGCATGCGCTCAGGCTCTTTATTAAGGTCGTCCATGACTTTATTCAGACGGTCATACTGCACCTTGGCAGCGACAAAGCCCTTCCAACTGTTGATCATTTGATCGATAGGGGACAGCGCCCGACCAAGCAACAAGGAACCAGCCATCAACAGACCTGGATTGATTTCATGCTGAATGACGAGATAAGCACCTAACGCCAACATGACCGATTGCGACCACATGCGGAACATTTTCGAAATAGAGCTAACGACCCCGCCCTTATCGCTAGCCTGTGATTGCAGCATCATCACGTAGCGCTGACGCTTCGCCCAACGGTTCATGAGCGTTTCCAGCATACCCATGGACTCGATCACTTCGGCATTACGCAGCGTCTTAGACGTGATCACATTGGAAGCTACGTTTTCTTTGTTCGCTATGGCTAGAGCCTGACCTGTCACACGGTGATTAATCACTGCAAAGACGGCCAAAATTGATCCACACGCCAACGTCATCCACCCAAACCACGGGTGGAATAGGAACATCACGGCCGTATAAATGGGAAACCACGGAGCGTCGAAGAATGCGAACACGCCCGCTCCCGTGAAAAACTGTCGCAAAGACGTCAGGTCATTCAACGACTGCGCTGTAGCATCAGCCCCCCCACTCTGGAGTGACCGCTTAAAGCTGGCTCTGTACACATCCCTGCTCAACAGCACATCTAGCCTATTGCTTATACGCACCATAATCCGCGACCGAACCCATTCGAGCGAGCCTAGAGTCAGCAACAGGACGGTCAGGATCAATGTCAGCATCAACAAAGTTGACGTGCTGCCGGACGGCACGACGCGCCCAGAGACCTGAATCATGTATAAAGTAGGCACTAGCATCAGCGTGTTGACGAAGAAGCTGAAGAAACCGACCGAAAGGAAGCTGCTTTTACAAGCTTTGAGGGCAGCCTGCAGGTTATTTTCGGGTTGTGAACTCATGGTATCCATACTGAGGTAGGCGAAAGCGGCGGGCAGTGTAACACCCACATCGGGACAGCTGCGTGTCAGATTGTCCGGAAGACGACTCGTTCCGTGACCAATCGCCTGAATCATGAAATTTCTAACGAGAAATCTGGCTGGAATTTTCCAGCCTCTGCACGGGTGAGCATCAGGCGACCAACGGCTCTCCTCGCAGAAAAAGCAGTTGAAGCCATGTCAAAAAAACCGCACCATGCGAACATATTGCGCTAAAGAATCCGTAAATCTCTGATTTTCCGCTGCTTCTAGGTAAAATTTTTTAATCCCTGCGTTCCGCTCAGGTATTCCAAACAGCATGCCCCGAGTGCTAACAAGATTGCTAAGTTCCCAGCGGATATGAAATTTTTTTTAGAAATCGTGGTTGACAACATTTCCCTCGGACGGCATCTTCGCCACTCGCAGGGAGCCATCACTGGCCGTTTGGTGCACGCACGGGTTTGAGCAAGTTAGCTACCAGTGTTTTTGCTTAAAAGGAGCTTAACAACGCCATGTCTATGCCTTCGCAGACCCTTGACGGCCTGAAAATCAGCTCTCGGGTTACGCTGCTCGAGCCGGGCATGTATATCTTCCGCTACGCCTCGCAACCCCCTGCCGACAAGCCGGTGTGCATTGCCCTGCAGCAAGCACCGCTAGGTAAAGGTTCTATCGACTTCTTCCCTGCCGAGGGCGTCAGCAAAAACATGCTGACCAAGCTGGGCGACACCATTGTGGCGCGGGTCAAAGGTGGCGTTACCACTGTCTTGATCACCGAGTACCACATGTTTGACGAAGTGATCGACCCCATCGACCTTCGCATCGACCGTATCGACACTTCGCCTGCCATAATGCGCACCTATGCGGTGGTCGCCACCGCCGAGCCAGCACAGACTATTGCTGCGACCACTAAGCCACTCCCCATCATGCTTACAGCCCACCTGAAGAACGCGGGTGAGGTGGCATCGAGTGAGGGCTGGGTCGGCGCTCCAGGCACTGACGATTTCATCGAATCCTTCGCCGTCGACTGGGCTGAAAAACCGGTCGGCGTAGATCTGCTCTATACCTGCATGGTGGCCGGCTCTGGCCCCTGCCGCAATGTTTCCACTGGCACCGTTATCGGCGCCCGCGCGCAGGGCCTGCCCCTGCTGTGCGTCGGCTTCAGCCTGGTGGGCCCATTGCGCAAACATTACGAACTTACAGGCCTGGTTGTGTTCGGCAATGCCGAGCCACAACGCTTGGTCGCCAATCAGATGATGCATGGCCCCACCGGCAACGAGCCGTTGGTGGCGCTGCATATCGCCCTTACCCCCGTTACGAAGATGAACGCTGCCCGCCTTAAGTCTCCGTGGGAAAACTCTGCAAGTAAGCAGAACACTATTGCAGCGGGCCAAATGGCCTGAAGTAACAGGAATACACAATGCAATACGATAATCCCGTATCGAGCAGCGATCTGCTGGCAACCCTGACCGCCGACAGCGCCAACCTCTCCGACTCCACTATCGCAGCTATTAACAGCCTGCTGAACCTGGATAACGTAGACACCGTTGACGTTGCTGGCATCACCGGCACCACCGTTCAGCTGCCACAATCCGGCACCGCAAGCGCCGTTCACGGCACCGTTGCTGGCGTTAAAGGCGACACAGTCGTTGTTGACCTGGCCGCTGCTGAAGCCGCTGGCGCTAGCGTTTATCACCTGCAGAGCGATGCCAACCTGGTTGTGAACCTGGAAGGTCAAGCTGCTGCTGGCGCTGCCGACGTACAACTGTTCGCTGCCCTGGCAGTCGACACCTCGGCTATCGACCTGGTAGTTACCACCGGCAACGGTGATGACGTGATCACCGTCAAAGGCGACCAGAACACCCTGATCGACGCTGGCGACGGCAACGACACCATCGTTACTGGCAACGGCGACAACGTCGTTATCGCTGGCGCTGGCAACAACAACGTGACCACCGGTTCGGGCAATGACACTGTCATCCTGAGCGGCAGCAACCACGCTGACATCGTCAACACCGGTGCAGGCTACGACGTTGTCCAGCTGGACGGCTCGGCTGAAGACTACGACTTCGCAGTCGGCAACAACTTCACCGTGAACCTGACCGGCAACCAGACTGCTGCAATCAGCAACGCTGAGTTCCTGTCGTTCGCCAACGGCGACACTGTGGCCCTGGCTCACAGCGACGACGAAGCTGCTGCCCTGCGCCTGTACCAAGGCATCCTGGGTCGCGACGCTGACCTCGACGGCGCTAAAGCCTTCGTTGAAGCTGTCAACGCTGGCACTTCGCTGAACGACATCGCCAACACCTTCCTGAACTCTGACGAGTTCGGCGGTGCCAACAACGCTGCTGACATCAACGAGCTGTACAAAGCTCTGCTGGGTCGTGACGCGGAAGAAGGCGGTTCGGCTGTATGGCAAGAAGTTCTGGCCAACGGCGGCTCCCTGGCTGACATCGCTGCTGCTATCGCAGTATCGGCTGAAGCTCAGGAGCTGGACGCTTCGAACGCTACCTTCGTTAACGACCTGTACGTGAACGTACTGGGCCGCGACGCGGAAGAAGCTGGCCTGAACAACTGGGTCGACGCTCTGTTCAACGGCGCAAGCCGCGCAGAAGTTGCCCAAGCCATCGTTGGTTCGTCGGAAGCTTCCGACAAAGCCAACAGCGACTTCGTCGACGCTCTGTACCAGTCCGCACTGGGCCGTACCGCTGACGAAGCTGGCAAGGCTGCCTGGACCGAAGCACTGGCTGCTGGCGTTTCGCACGCTGACGTGGCCCTGGGCATCGTTGGTTCGGCCGAAGCCATCGACCACATCGACAACGTCGTTGTACTGCACGGCCAAGTTTAACTAGCCCTGCTTTGACGTTGCATATGTCCGGCCTTCGGGCTGGGCATATGCCAAAGGGGCGACTTTCGGGTCGCCCCTCTTTTTTATTTGTGTAGCCAAGCCAAAGCTTATGTCCATACACCTCGATCATGGGCGAGAAACGCTCATGGACATTTTCCATCGCCACCGCAATGCCGGTGAACATGAACTTGCCGCCAGCGTACTGGAGCGGGCCACGCAAATCGCTGAGCACCGGCCGGAAGCGTTGATATGGAAAGGGATTGCGGCTCTGCCGCGTAACCCGAAGCTGGCCTTTTTATTTCTTGTAACCGCTGCACAGCTGCTACCAGAACGCGCCGATGTTAAGGCACTGGCAGGCCGCGCCCTGCTGGCACAAGGGCACGCGGAACTCGCCACTCGCTATCTCACCATGGCATGGCAGAAACTCCCCGGGGACGCCACGCTTCGCATGCTGCTATGGCAAGCACGCAGCCAGTCTGAAACACCGGCCAAGCTACGCAGCATGATTCTTGCCCATTTGCCTGAGATCAATTCGCCCAAGGAACTGGCGCAGGTACTCAAGTTACTCACAGCGCAAACTGGCGCCGCTGGCACAGTAGGTGTGGTGCATTACCTGGAGCAGCAGCGCGAAGTGCAGGGCTGGGCCATTGATCTTGGCAACCCGCACGCTCCGGTCTCATTAAAGATTGAGGCTGGCAGCGCCAAGGTTGACGCCGTAGCCAATATACCCCACCCATTACTTAGCGCTGCCGGCCTGCCGACCACCCATGGCGGCTTGCGCATACGCGTGCCAAATCCCACCGCCGCTGTGCATATCCGCTTTGCGGACAATACACCGCTACTGGGCAGCCCTGTGTTTGCGGCGCCGTCATTTGTGCCGCCTCCAGAACACCCCAGCCTGGGTGTGCAGCAGCACGTAGATGTACTGATACCGGTTTATAATGGGCTGCACGAAACACTTGAATGCATCAACAGCGCCCTCGAAGCTCGCAAACTTAACCGCACGCCTCATCGCCTGGTCGTGATCGAAGACGCCACACCCGTGCCGGCTCTGGCGAAAGCGCTGAAAATGCTGGCCGGTAAAGGCAAAATCACGCTGGTGAACAACGCTGTGAACCTGGGTTTCATCCGTACCATGAACCGTGCGATGGCACTGAGCCCTGGCAGGGATGTGGTATGGCTGAATGCCGACACACGGGTACAGGGCAACTGGCTCGACCGCTTGCGCAACATCGCTCTCAGTAGCGCAGATATCGCCTCTGTCACGCCATTCACAAACAATGGCGAGCTGATGAGTTTCCCACAGAGTCAAGTCAGCCATGCCATGCCCAATGCTCGTGAGCAGGCAGCGCTGGATGAACTGGCCAAACATGCCAACATCTCTCCCGTCGAGATCGAGACTGGCTGCGGCTTCTGTCTGTATATAAAGCGTGCAGCGCTCAACCAGGTCGGCTACCTGGATGAAGTTCACCTGGCCAGAGGTTATGGCGAAGAAACCGACTGGTGCCTGCGTGCGCGCAGCTTTGGCTGGCGCCATATGGGCGCGCCTAATGTATTCGTGGCACATCAAGGCGGGATTTCTTTCGGGGCAGAAAAAACACTGCGCGTAGCACAGAACAACGCTATCTTGCGCCGCCGCTATCCAGACGCTTCGGTACGCTATAATGCGTTCTGCCTGCGGGACCCGATCAAGGCTGCCCGTGGCGCGCTACAGCGTGCCCGCCTGGCCCGCTTCGCACAACAAAGCGATGAACGAAAAGCCTCGCAATGGCCGATGGAGGCAAGTCATTCGCTGCACATTCACGACGGCACAGGGGCTGATTCTATCCTCTCTCTTGTCTGGCACCGGGACAGCCATCGCACTTGGGTCACATTGAAAGCCCCGCTTGCCCCCTTGCCTTTGGAGCTTGACTACGAGATGCCTGGAGAATTCTCCGAGCTGGTCAAGAACCTGGCCGCGCTGCCACTGAAAGACATCGTGCTCGAACACCAGGTCCAGTGCCCCTCCAAGCTCTGCGATCTGCCTTCACTGCTGAACATTCCTTACACAATCGTATACCGTGACGGCCATCTGCAAGGCCTGGACGCTACCTACGATTGGCAGCGCTTTGCCAACCAGGCAGAAAGCGTGGTTTTACCGTGGCAGTCCTGGCATAGCGCATTCGCCGAGGCGTTCCCGCAAGCCAACCTCGTGATTCAACCATGCGCCGAACTGCCCACGCCTGCAACCAGCCAACCCAACATACTGCTGATCGGCGACGCCCTGGATGATCCAGAGATCATCCAGACCTGGGTTCGCCTTGGCAGACGCATCACTCGAGAGCGGTTACCGCTTACGCTACTGGTCAAACAAGACACACCGTGGCTTAAAACCTTATCTGCAACCGGTGCGGTTCAGGCACTACCCCAAGTGAACGGTTTCAGCTTGCCGGAGATTGCCAAGGCGACCGGATGTGATGCAGTGGTCAGTCTTGCCCCTTCTCCTGGCGAAAAATGGCAAGCCCCGGAACTTGCCAGCGAGTACGATTTGCCGTTGTATACGCGTTGCCATTCCCTAGGCACTGAAGCAAGGGCGAACTGTGTAACCCAATTACCATTTTCACTGAGCCAAGCCTGATGACACAGAACGTCCTGAACGAGCAGCCGGCGGGTCAGAAACCTATAGCGCTCTCCTCTTTTCGTGGCTGCATCAACGGACTGTACGGGGATGTTCTGCAGGGGTGGGCTATCGATATCACGCAGCAAGATCAGCGGCCTGTCATCGAGGTGTTCGTTGATGGGGCCAGTGTCGCATTGGCCAGAGCAGACCAACATGAGCCCAATGCTCCGCACGGCGATCAATTCCATGGCTTTACCGTGCAACTGCGCCAGAGCCTGCTGGCAAATGCCAACCGAATAACCGCTCAAATTGCTAATACAGGCATCCAGCTCGAAGGTGAGATTGAGCTCCCTTCCCAGCCTCCACAAGAAACTGCTGCCGTAGCTTCACAGGTATGGCATACGGGTGGGTTGCGCGTCGGCGGCTGGTCTTGGGATCCACAGGCGCCGCATCGCCATGTGGAAGTTACGCTACGCGAAGGTAGCCGGGTTATCGCCCAGGTCACTTGCAATACCCACCACCAGGCACTCGCGTATCGCGCCACAAGTGATCACGGTTTCACGATAGACCTGCCGTGGGAACTGGCAGATGGCAAGTTGCATGTCATTGAAGTGACCAATGACCTCGGACAGTCGTTATCAGGAAGCCCGATTCGTTTGCGCTGCCGCCCGGAGGGCCTGGAAGGCCTGTTGCATCAGCTTGAACTGAAACCCGATTCTGCAGTGCAGGCACTGGTGGCAGAAGTTGCGAAGGAGCAATCATCGCGCTTGCCAAAAAGCGCAGGATGGCAGCACTACCCACGATGGTACGACGCCTTCCAGAAGCGCGAACCTATCGCTGCCACCCCGTCCAGGTTCACACCCGGCCTGTTGCTGCTCAGTGAAGGTGACGCCGCCCTGGAACAAATCAGCCTCGATAGCCTGGGCGATGACGCTGAAAGTGTCCATCAGCTGGCGAAGGCTGCCCCGGCCGACCTCCTCCCCGCCGTTGAACAACTGCTGGCAGCCGGCTGCGACAGCATTATCCAGATCGCTGCAGGTGACAGACTGGCGCCCCGAGCCATCGCACAGCTTTGCAATTTGCTGGAGGATGGTTGCGCTTGGGCCTATGCCGACTGTGACCGCGACGGGCCGCAAGGCCAACGTAGCCAGCCATGGTTCAAGCCGGTTTGGGACATTGACCTGTTCATTGGCGCAGACATTTTCTCTGCTGGCGCAATTTTCTCTGCCGCCATTGTCAAAGAGGCTTTGGTTCTGCTCAACGCAGGCCAAAAGCAGTCTGCCATTAACCGCCACGATCTAATCGCCGGTATAGCACTAGCTACGGAGCTAAACGGCCGATCTGTAACACACCTGCCTCGGGTTCTCTACCATCGCTCTAGCGATGCCTGTACAAGCCCGGAGCAAGCTGCGCCCTCAAAGCAACGCAAGGACGCCGTGACGTGGTTATGCCAAAGCCTCGCACCAGGCGCGCAGGTCAGCGCCGTAACAGACTACCCTGCTCTGCTCAGGGCTCACTGGCCGCTCCCTGAGCAACTGCCACGTGTCAGCCTGATCGTACCCACACGTGACCAGTACAAGCTGCTGCACGCCTGTATCGAAGGCCTGTTGAACAACACGGATTATCCAGACCTGGAGATCATTGTTGTCGACAACCAGTCGACTGATCCGCAGACATTGGCCTACCTCGCCGAACTCATTCAGCGCGGCGTTAAGATTCTTGCGCACCCACACCCCTTCAACTACTCCACGGTCAACAATCGCGCGGCGAGCGTTGCCACGGGAGAGCTGATCGGCCTGGTCAACAACGATATCGAAATCATCGAAAGCGGCTGGCTGAAAGAAATGGTTTCGCAGGCACTGCGCCCCGGAATCGGCGCAGTGGGTGCCAAGTTGCTGTGGCCCAACAGGATGGTCCAGCATGGTGGCGTAGTTGTTGGCGTCAATGGCCTCGCTGCCCATGCCGGCAACACCTTGGAGCAACGAGATGCCGGGTACCTGGGGATGAACCAGGTTACCAGGCGGCAGAGCGCGGTTACGGCGGCATGCCTGCTGCTCCGCAAGTCGTTGTTCGACTCGATTCAGGGATTGGATGAACGAGCGTTTCCTGTGGCGTTCAACGATGTCGATTTATGCTTGCGCATTCATGAACTTGGCCTGCGTAATCTATGGACCGCCTTCGCGCAATTGATCCATGCCGAATCCGCCAGCCGAGGGAAAGATATCTCGCCAGAGAAAATGGCACGCGCCCAGCGAGAGCAGCAGTTGTTTACAGAACGATGGTCCGTCAGCTACAGGGATCCCTACTACCATCCCGCATTAAGCCTGGACTATCTGACCGGCCCCTACGGGGGCTTGTCATTGCCGCCAGAACCAGAATATTGCGCCCCCAGAAAATTGGCATCCAGTGAGATTCATGGTCATATCTACTTGGCTGATCCTTCCTGAAGCGCCAATACAATCACCCATCAATACAGGGACACATTGACATGAAGCATCTGGACTGCACACTTCGAGATGGTGGTTATTACAATAACTGGAACTTCTCCGAAGCGCTGATTGCACAGTACATAACCGCCATGCAAGCGGCTGGCATTCAAACGATTGAACTGGGCCTTCGTTCGTTAAAAAACAGCAGTTTTAGCGGCGCCTGCGCTTATACCACTGATGCCTTCCTGAGCACCCTGGATCTGCCCCCCTCCATGACGATTGGCGTGATGGTTAACGGCAGTGAACTGGTCGGAAAAAACGCGGGGCAGCAAGCACTGCAGCTACTGTTCCCCAGCCCGGCGAGTGAATCGCCGGTTGACCTGGTGCGTATTGCTTGCCACGTTCATGAGTTTGCAGAAGCACTCCCAGCGGCGAGCTGGCTTAAGGAACAGGGCTACGATGTAGGCTTTAACCTGATGCAGATCGCGAACTGCTCAGAAAGCGAAATCAAAGCGCTGGCTAAACTTGCAAACAACTACCCGCTGGATGTGCTGTATTTTGCTGACAGCATGGGGAGCATGTCCCCTGATGAAGCGGCACAGATCATCCAGTGGCTGCGTAGTGAGTGGCAGGGGGCCTTGGGGATCCACACCCATGACAATCTCGGCTTGGCGCTTTCCAATACCTTGCGCGCGATGGATGAAGGCGTTACCTGGGTCGACTCTACAGTCACGGGCATGGGCCGAGGGCCCGGCAACGCCCGTACCGAGGAGCTGGCTATCGAGATTGCTGCACGCACTGGGAAACCCGCGAATCTGATACCTTTGATGACGCTTCTTCGTGAGCACTTCAAACCCATGCAAGTTAAGTATGGCTGGGGGACCAACCCCTATTATTACCTCGCTGGCAAATATGGTATCCACCCAACCTACATTCAAGAAATGCTGGGTGACTCCCGCTTCGGCGAAGAAGATATTCTTGCGGTCATTGAATACCTTCGCAATGAAGGCGGTAAGAAGTTCAGCGTGCATACACTTGATGCCGCCCGACACTTTTACCGTGGCGCGCCCACAGGTCAGTGGGCACCGCAGGATCTTTTCGCCGGCCAAGATGTATTGCTTCTAGGTACGGGCCCTGGCGTAGCGGCGCACCGGCAAGCGTTGGAACACTTCATTCGCCAGCATAAACCGGTTGTGATGGCGCTGAACACGCAGAGCTCAATTGCCGCTGAATTGATTGACGTCAGGGTCGCTTGCCATCCCGTCCGCCTTCTGGCCGATTGCGAGGCACATATCGAGCTGCCTCAGCCTTTGATTACGCCCTACTCCATGCTACCGATGGATGTGCAGGGTGCGCTCGCCAATAAAAACGTTCTTGATTTCGGCCTGAATGTTCAGCCCGATAATTTCACGTTCGAGGACACCCATTGCACTATCCCCACCTCGCTAGTGGTAGCGTACGCCATGGCTGCCGCCAGCTCTGGCAAAGCTAAACGCATTCTCATGGCTGGCTTCGATGGGTATCCTGGCGAAGACCCGCGAAATGCTGATACCAACAAGCTTTTGAGGCAGTATCAAGACACCCCGTCCAGCACGCCGCTGCTCTGCCTGACGCCAACTCGATATGACATTAGCTGCCAAAGCATTTATGGGCCACTGAAATGAAATATGAAAAAACGACGTGTTTTCTGCCCTGCCGAAAAGGCAGCGAACGCATTCCGAATAAAAATATAAAACCATTTGGCGGCCACGCATTCGGCTTGATTGAAATCAAGTTGAAGCAACTGCTTGAAGCTGAGGCTGTTGATGCCATCGTGCTGAGCACCAACGACGAAAGCATCCTTGACTACGCCTCATCGCTTCAAAGTAATAAAATCACACTCCATAAGCGACGAGAAGAGCTGTCTTCCAGCCAGACCAGCACTGACCAGTTGGTGGCGCATGCGCTTGAGTTGATCGGCGAAGGTAATATCTTGTGGACCCACGTTACCTCGCCCTTCCTCAGCGCCAGTCATTACAACGAAATCGTAAAGCTTCACAATGAGAAAGTACTGACCGGGTACGACTCCTTGATGACCACAAATTTGCTGCACGGCTTCCTCTGGCAAAATGGCGAAGCCATGAACTATGACAGAAACGTAGAGAAATGGCCGAGAACGCAAACCCTCACCCCCGTACATGAAGTAAACAGTGGTGTATTCCTTGCTCATGCAAGTATTTACAGGGAGCTAGATGACCGAATTGGTCGTAAACCCTACCTTCATCCACTGGGCAAACTGATCAGCCATGACATTGACTGGCCGGAAGACTTCACCATCGCAGAATGCCTGCTAGAAAAAGGTTTGGTTACCCTATGAAGAGTATTAAATCGAATCTAGGCGACTACGCCACCCTGGTTTTTGACTGCGACGGCGTGCTGCTAGATTCGAATAAAGTGAAAACCCAAGCCTTCTACCAAGCAGCGCTGCCTTACGGCGAAATGGCCGCCCAGGCTCTCGCTGATCACCACGTCGCTAATGGCGGGGTTTCACGCTATAAAAAGTTTTCATATTTCTTAGAACACATAGTCGCCCAACATGTTGAAGGACCTACATTAGAGCAGCTTCTACACCGCTATGCTGAACACGTAAGGAGCGGCCTGCTCAGCTGCGATATAGCGAGTGGCATACGGGAGCTTCGAGCAAAAACTCCGAATACTCGCTGGTTGATCGTTTCTGGCGGTGACCAGACCGAACTCCGTGAGGTTTTTGCACAGCGAAAGCTTGCTGAGATGTTTGATGGCGGCATATTCGGAAGCCCAGATGCTAAAGAGGAAATTCTTGCGCGCGAGCAACGCAACTCAAATATCGTATCCCCTGCCCTCTTCATCGGCGACAGTAAATATGACTTCAAGGCAGCTCGCGAATCGAATTTGGATTTCCTTTTTTTGAGTGACTGGTCCGAAGTTAAGAACTGGCAGCAATGGTGCCATGAGAATAATATATATGCCCTAGGCAATATTTCTTCTCTGCTCGAAACCTGCACCCATCCTGAATAGAGAACGCATTAAATTATTACGCATTGGGCAGCGCCACTCCAGGCACTGCCTTGCGGGGAATATCCTGCACCCTCTGCGCTTTGTAAATTTCATTTCAACTTCAGCGCCCCAACCGAAAAATTTATTTCAGAACTCAGCCTCAGTCAAAGGTAAAAACCAGAGTCTAGCAAACCAAGTCAAATCCTGATAAACCATCTATGCCTACTTAGCATTGTAATTTTTACATTTTTATGATCGGACATTAACATGATTATTGGCCCCTCGCACGTAGTACGCTGGCAAAGGCTGAGAGATTTTTTTGAAATCGATAGCAAGTTTCATGGAGTCGGTGGCCTCCCGATCTGGCATGATAGTATCAAGCGCTGCTCAAGAACAAATAGCCCATTCATCATGGTAGGTGACTTTAGATTCGGCAACACTTATCACCTGACGCATAATGAAAGCGACGCCTTCATTGTAAAGAAAGAATTTATAAACCCAGAAATAGACAAGCTCATGTATGACAAGTCTGTTGAAAGCCTGGAAACTCTTCAAAGAGATGATATAAGGCTAGTTTTCTGGTGCCTATTAATCAGAGAATATAAAAATATCAATGAGGATAAATATTTCAAGAACAGCACATACCAACACCCCATTTGGAATCTACCCGAAATTGAAAACAAATTCAGGAACAGCGTAAAACTTTCTGACATACTTCATTACGATCTTAACTTTTTGTTTATTGACTCCAGCAATCATCCTTCAATTTTTGGTTATTACTTCCTCAAAAAAATCCACGAAGGATTGACTTCCACCCAAGCACTAACCTTGGCTCTGAAGGCAAAAAAATCGTTTTTCAAAATATTTGATTATTACAAAAACGACAGCTTTATTGTATCGGGAACCACTAACACATTCAGACTCATCAAGGATTACCTAAGACGAGGAATTCTTGACACAACAACAGTCGGCGGCTTTCATGTCAGGGAAGCTGATGAGGCTCTTTTTTCATCACATAAATATCATAAAACGCTAATCTATTTTGCAAAAGAAGAAGATTCCAAACCGAACGAAGCCAGTCTTACCTTCTTCGACAAAGCGCCATATCAAAATAAAGTACTCATCATAAAAAAAGACGGCAAGACCTTTTTTTACAAAGCATTTAAGCAAGAGAAACCAACACTATGCTTCGTAATGATTAATACTACTGAAGACGAAGAAATAGCTGGCGATATTTACAACCTCATCGGACTCGCGCAAGTACTTTATCTATCAATGGCCTTAATCAACAAAGATGGCACCATTAAAACCAATCCGTATTGCAAACTTAAATCAATATTATCATAACTACACATCAAAAAGCCTGAGGCGAGCGATTCCACATCCAAAAAACCGGTCGCCTCAGCTAAGCAAATTTATAAATAGCTCATTGCAAATCTGCAACGAGCCATTTAATTTTCTAGGATATCAAGAGCAGGTAGACTCTGAATACCCTGCTATGAATTAAGCGCCATTTCAGTCACGTCAAAAAACTCACTTTTAAATTTAGACCGCGAACTTTGAAACCTTGAAAATACGGGCGCGAAGCTTATTTTTCCACTGTACTTGATATCAGCATACCGGGACTCGGAGGGTATCCTGCCTAGACTTTTAGCAGCACATTTCATCGCTAATTCCCCGAGATTCAGGAGCGCATGGCAGTCCGATATCTGCCCCAGAACCCAATCATTCCTAGAATGGAATGTATCGTTTATAGCTTTTCTCGAAAAATCAAATGCAGCAAGGAACTTCCAGCCTGACTCTTTATTTCTACCAACAAAGGCAAGTATTGCAGCCTTTAGAATCAAGCACTGACAATAATTCCAATAGCTGAGCTGGTTTAGATTGGGCTCATATCTGCGCAGCGCCGAATCGATTACCCACTCAGCATCTTCAACACGGTCATTAAGGAGAAGCACTAGGGCAAATGCTGTCGCTGAGGAAATACCCCAGCGCGCAGTATTAGGGGTACAATATTCTACCGCGTCGTCAAACTTTGTCTTTGACTCCAATAGAACACCAATCACCCACCCCCGATACTCCGGGGCCTCAAGGTACTTATAGGAAATCAAAGTTATTAATGCGCCGTAAAAATGGTTGTTCACAGGCATAATTGACAGGGCATTGAATGCAACGAAAAATAATTCGTTATTTTCCATGCCGCGAGTAGCAGCGTTGATTATGGCGCCTGTAACATAGAACTCATCAGCGAGCTTTTTTTCATCCAGCCTATATTTTTCAAAGGCTCCGGCTAGCTCCAACTTATGTTCATCAGAAGCAAGTTGCAGACTTTCATAGACCGAAAAATCTCTGATATTGACCTCAATGGCTACCTGCTGAGGATCGCCAGCGTCCACCCATTTGAATGGCACCTCCCGCTGCGCCTGGCTAAGATTTATAAATTTGGAAGCATCGACGCTCGCAAATTCAATCACGACTGAGGACAGCCCTATATTTGTCACTTTCATTTTATAAGCTTCCTTCCTACTGCATGGCCATCTTTCAAGGTCATGTAGAGCTTCTTGAGGTCCATAGCTTGGCTAGCTGAGGTTCTCCTTACCTCTATGTCGGATGCCGCCTTGTGTTGGGCAATTGAGCTACTGATATGCTTTAACGTTACTACTAAGGCTTCCGTACTAGGCTCAATAACATAACCATTCTTATTTGGAACAATGTCTTCGCCTATGCCTCCCATGTTACTGGCGACCGCCCAGCATCCGCTAGCAACCGCTTCACGGGTTACAAGGCCGAAGCTTTCCGGCCACATCGATGGCGCAAAGAGGACATCCATTTTCCCATAAAGGTCTACGATTCCTTTCTGGCTTACGCGACCGATAAAGGTTACTGGCACTTTCCCCCACTGAGAATGATGTTCATACCCCTCTTCCTTGGAATGGTCAACAATCAAAAACTCAAGGTTCTCAGGCTGACTCTGAAGCACTGCTTCCTTAAGCAGATAATACCCCTTGTGCTCCGACATTCCGCCGATATGCCCGCAGACAACCCGCTTGGTGTAAGAGGTATCTTTCTGCGTCCACGGAATGTCACTGGAGACGCCATTAGCTACAACTTCTATCTGCGGGATACCGTTTCGACGATAAATGTCTGCGAACGCGTTCGACACGGTCAGCACCCTCGAAGCACTGTGCAGGAGGTCTTTGAGATCGCGGCGTCGCTCGATGGAATCTGCCAACTTCATATTCGTTGGCATTTCTATGAGCTCGTAAGGGTCAGGATGCCCGTCAGGATAAACTTTTGAGTTATGGTCGACCAAGAACTGGAAATCCGAGATCCACCAAGCATCGTGAATAGTGACCATGTAAGGAATTTTGGCATCTCGTGCCGCTTCCACAATCGAAGCTGTCAAGCGCTGGACGCAATGGAAGTGGATCAAATCGGGTTTTTCCAGCTCCAGGAACTCTTGGAACAGGCGATACATCTCTGGGTCTTTAGGATGCCAATCCATGTGCTCACGCCACAGGGTTGTAGACCGGTAGACCCGGCAGCCCTCATAGGTGTAGACAGTCATCTGATGAGCGGGTCTGCACTCGACATCCGCTGTGAACACACAGACATCGAAGTCCTCGGCGTAAGCGCTTCTGAACTCTGAGAAGTTATCAGCAACAACACGCGTGGCACCACCAATCGCCTGCGGTGGGAAAAATACGTTGACCAACGCAATTTTTTTCCTCGGCTTGGCTTTCTGAATGCCACTTACGAAATCATCGAGCGTAGCTGCCAGCGTACTTCCAAGCGCCTGCAGGCTGTAATCGTCCTGGGCCCGTTTCTGAGCGGCCTGGCCTACCTGTTGCCGTAAGGCTTGGCTACCAGCGAGGTTTTTTAATGCCAGGTACCATTCTTCTTCAGTCGTGGCAAGGAAACCATCTTCTCCATCTTTGACAACATCACGGTAATTGGCCGTGCTGCTCAAAACCGATGGGATACCAAAACAGCCTGCTTCAAACCATTTCAGCTCGCTTTTACAGGCATTGACTTTGTCATCGTGCAACACCGCGATATTGATATCCGCTTGCTCAAGCAGCGACCAATAACCTTGCACACTGTCCATGGCCGGCAACTGGGTAAACTGCTGAGCGTATTTTGCGGTAAATGACACTGGCAATCGCAGGTAACCCACAACGACCAAACGAGCCTGAGGGGTCTCGCTAAGCACACGCTCAATCGCAGGCAGCGCCTGTTCGATAAAGTCGGTGTTGTGTGCTTGAGTACCGCTGCCATAGAAGATATCGATGGTCTTCTTGTGCGATTTGTCGTTTGTGCGAATCTGATTCAATCTGTCCAGGCCGTTGCGATGCAACCAGCACTGTTTTTCTCTCACCAGCTTGGCGAGTTCCGAACGCAGCGGCTCAGTGGATGCGATCCCCTGACGGCAAAGTCGCGCAGCGGCATTGAACAACGCCATGCCGCGCGTGAGTTCCCGGTGTGTGGCCAGCGAGACATAACCACCATAGCTATCGATCGACGGCGGGTACTCCGGAACAAATAGCAGATCATCAATTTCGTACAGGCTGAGCTTACCCGTTGCGTTGACTTGAGCGATGGCCTTGATAACTTGAACTACCGCTGGCACTCGATAGAAGATCACCACATCGTGCAGTGCTAATGCATTTTGGTTCTTGTCCAGCTCGGTCCAGCTTATGGCAGTTACCTGCTTGCCAACTGCTTCCAGCTGTTCAATTTTCTGCTCAATGCGGTAGCGCACGCACTGGGCGATGTGGAAGTCACCAACAATTAAGACACGATCGGTATTCAAATTGCCCAAGGGCGGCAGTGCGGGCAAATCGTCTGCGGCGCTTTCCGACAGATCACCGTAAACAGGCAGGTACGCTCGATACAAGTCAACCGCGTAAGCGTAGGCCTCATTGATCAAGCGCTCCCGGTCCAGCATATCCACTCGGGTCATGAGCTTTGCGTGTAAGTCACGCCATTTCTGCTCGGCCAGACGCTCGAGTTCGTCTTGCTGGGGACGGTGATTCGGGTTGGTAGCAATACCTGCAGAAAGCACCCGAATGGCTTCATCTAGCTGATGCAGCTTAGCCAAGCAGTGCGCTCGGTTGAAGGCGGTCCACACCGGCGGATTCGGCAATTGCGCGGCAGCATTGAAGTACTGCAAGGCAATACTGAAGTGACCATCCTCCATGTAGCTACCGCCTAGACGGTTGAATACCTCAGCACTCGGCGCGATGCTCAAAGCCGCCTCAAGCAGGATTCTGCCCTCCTGGACCTTGTGCCGGGACAGGTAATGCATACCCAGTTTAGAGAACACTACCTGGCTTTTCTGAGGCGTCTCGGCGAGATCAACAGGGATAACATCCTGCCCCAGGAATATGCCCATGACCCGCTGTGGTTCAACCTCAAGGCCGCGCTTGGCGCTCCGTTCAATGACGGCGGAAAGGCTGAACCCGTTCGGTAACAGCTCTGGTGGGAGCTCGTGCTTCTTAGCCCAGGCATCGGGGGTAGGAAGTCGCCCCTCCGCCCGTCCGAAGCGTTGGAAATGTGCTTCCGCAATCGCTTGAGTTTCAACGCCGCCGGCTTTGAGGTCAGGGTAAAGGGTCAGGTAAAAATCCAAGTCTACTTTAGCAACATCAGGCTTGACCATGACGGCGCTGTCGGCCGCATTGAGCACTGCTTCAGCGATAAGCTCCGCATCACCACTTTCGTGCGAAGCCGAGGCATAACGGCCTTCTTGATAACCGAACGCATGCCAATGCTGCTCGAGCGCATCGTCCGTGAGCGAAGACAGGTCTGGGTATCGATTCCGATAATAAGCCAGATCCAGCACGAATCGCCTTGAGCCAGTCTTTTTCTGGGTGGCGGGTACTGAATTTCTCTTAACATGCATGCTCGGCTGCACATCTACGCTCGGCAAGCCTTCCTTAACAGACATTTTTCACTTTCCTATGAATTTTCAAGAGCGCCAGACCGCTGAAACATGAAGAATGACGTCTAACCTGCCGAGCCCCGAGCCTATTATATTTTTTGTTGGGTTGTTCAACATGAATGCAAGAACTGCCATCACTCTAATTCCTATTTCAGGAATGCTGACAAATAAAAATGACACTTTTCAACCCCCGGAAACGAACCCGACCCCTGAGGCGCGCGCTGCACGGCCATGCCCACCGAACTGGAACCACAAGATAGCGGTAGCTCAAGGCACTCTAGACTTGCCAGCACTCAGGTCAATCTCCGTGAGTTGCATTGCTCAAACAGCTGTTTGTTGCATGGACACCTGACGACTCCCTGTTGTGTCATGGCAACCATGAGGTCACCTTCCACCGCTGCAACGGCTCCTCCTCGTCCAGCATGAGCAGATCGGCACGGTCAGTACCGGCACCCAGCAGTGTATTTTTCGACATCAGGGTGGTCTAATTCCGGGCAGCGCTAGCAGCTCGCCTTGCGTTGCCGGGGCGAAGTTTCTCAGCGTCATCTGTCTACGACAACACCTTTTGTCCAATTAGAGCCAAATTATGATTCTAGTAACAGGCGGAGCCGGCTTCATCGGCTCAAATTTCGTACTGCAATGGTGTGCGAACAATGAGGAACCCGTCCTCAACCTCGACGCCCTGACCTACGCAGGCAACCTGGCCAACCTGCAGTCGCTGGAAGGCAACCCTCAACATCGCTTCGTCCAAGGCAATATTTGCGATGCAGCACTGCTGGCCAAGCTGTTTGCCGACCATCGCCCACGCGCCGTGGTTCACTTCGCCGCCGAATCCCATGTAGACCGCTCGATCACCGGCCCCGAAGCGTTTGTCGAAACCAACGTGATGGGCACGTTCCGCTTGCTTGAGGCCGCCCGGGCGCATTGGAACAGCTTGGAAGGTGCAGAGAAGGAGGCCTTCCGTTTCCTCCATGTCTCTACCGACGAAGTCTACGGCACTCTGGGGCCAAACGACCCGGCGTTCACCGAGACCACGCCGTACGCGCCGAACAGCCCGTACTCCGCCAGCAAGGCAGCCAGTGACCATTTGGTACGCTCGTATTTCCATACCTACGGCATGCCGGTACTCACTACCAACTGCTCCAACAACTACGGGCCGTTCCACTTCCCGGAAAAACTGATCCCGCTGATGATCGTCAACGCGCTCGCCGGCAAGCCGCTGCCCGTCTATGGCGATGGCCAGCAAATCCGCGACTGGCTGTATGTCGAAGACCACTGCTCGGGCATCCGTCGCGTACTGGAAGCCGGTGCGTTCGGCGAGACGTACAATATTGGCGGCTGGAATGAAAAAGCCAACATCGACATTGTGCGTACACTTTGCGGCCTTCTCGACGAGATGGCACCTGCGGCATCGCGCCAGGTGATCAACCAGAAGACCGGCGAGCCTGTCGAACAGTACGCAGAGCTCATCGCCTACGTAACCGACCGCCCAGGCCATGACCGCCGTTATGCCATCGATGCACGCAAGATCGAGCGGGAGCTCGGCTGGAAACCTGCCGAAACCTTCGAGACGGGCATTCGCAAGACAGTCGCTTGGTACCTGGCCAACCAGGAATGGGTAAAAGGTGTCATGGACGGCAGCTACCGTGACTGGGTGGCACAACAATACGGGGCAAATAAAGCGTGAAAATCCTGCTGTTGGGGAAAAACGGGCAAGTAGGCTGGGAGCTACAGCGCGCCTTGGCGCCGCTGGGTGAGGTCATCGCGCTGGATCGTCAGGGGGCCGAAGGCTTATGTGGCGACTTGTCCAACCTGGACGGCTTGGCCGCTACGGTTCGTCAACTGGCGCCGGACGTGATCGTCAACGCTGCTGCCTACACTGCAGTGGATAAAGCTGAGAGCGATCAGGCACTGGCCGCAATGATCAATGCCGAGGCTCCCGCTGTATTAGCACGTGAAGCAGCAGCTTTGGGCGCCTGGCTGATTCATTATTCCACCGATTATGTATTTGACGGCAGTGGCAGTCAGCGCTGGGAGGAAGCTGCGCCGACCGGCCCCCTTTCGGTCTACGGCCGTACCAAGCTGGAAGGCGAGCATGGCATACTCGCCAGCGGCGCCAAGGCCGTGGTACTGCGCACCAGCTGGGTGTATGCTGCGCGCGGGCACAATTTTGCCAAGACCATGCTGCGCCTGGCTGCGGAGCGTGAGACGTTGAGCGTGGTAGCAGACCAATTTGGCGCACCCACGGGCGCTGACCTGATCGCCGACGTTACCGCACACGTCCTGCGGCAAATCTTCAATGGGCAAGACAACCGTCACCTGGCAGGGATTTACCACTTGGCTGCGTCAGGTGAAACCTCTTGGCATGGTTTTGCTCAGTTCGTGCTGGCGCACGCTCAACGCACTGGCGTAGCGCTGAAAGTGACAGCTGATCAGGTTGCTGCAATCAGCACCGAAGCTTATCCAGTACCTGCACCACGTCCGCGCAACTCGCGCCTGGCACTGGGCAAGCTGGAACACACGTTCAATTTCAAAATGCCGCTTTGGGAGCAAGGCGTGCAACGTATGCTGGACGAAATCCAGTAATAGGGACTCTCATGGCTCGTAAAGGAATTATTCTGGCTGGCGGTTCGGGTACACGACTGCATCCGGCCACACTTTCGGTTTCGAAGCAGCTGCTGCCGGTGTATGACAAACCGATGATCTACTACCCGCTGAGCACCCTGCTGCTCGCCGGGATCCGGGACATCCTGATCATCTCCACCCCGCAAGACACTCCGCGCTTCGAACAGCTGCTGGGCGATGGCAGCCAGTGGGGCCTGAACCTGTCCTACGCAGTACAACCAAGCCCGGATGGCTTGGCCCAGGCGTTCACCATCGGCGCAGACTTTATCGGTAACGACCCGTCAGCGCTGGTACTGGGTGACAATATTTTCTACGGCCATGACTTCCAGGCTCTGCTATTGAATGCAGACAAGCGTGAAGCCGGGGCTTCGGTGTTCGCTTATCACGTGCATGACCCAGAACGCTATGGCGTAGCGGAGTTTGACGATAGCGGCCGCGTACTGTCGCTGGAAGAAAAGCCGGCTGTTCCCAAGTCGAGCTATGCCGTTACCGGCCTGTATTTCTATGACAACCAAGTAGTCGACCTGGCCCGCGATTTGAAGCCATCTGCGCGCGGCGAGCTGGAAATCACCGACCTCAACAATCTTTATCTGCAGCAACAACAGCTGCAGGTTGAAATCATGGGCCGGGGTTATGCTTGGCTGGACACCGGCACGCATGACAGTCTGCTGGAGGCTAGCCAGTACATCGCAACCATGGAGCGCCGTCAGGGCTTGAAAGTCGCCTGCCCTGAGGAAATTTGCTACCGCGCTGGCTGGATCAACGCTGAGCAACTCGAGTGCCTGGCTCAACCACTGCTGAAAAACGGTTATGGCAAGTATCTGCAAAACCTGCTGAAAGAGAAGGTGTTCTGATGCAAGCCATTGCGCTGGATATCCCTGAAGTCGTGCTGTTTACCCCCAAGGTTTTTGGCGACGAACGTGGTTTCTTCTACGAGAGCTTCAACGCCCGTGTCTTCAGCGAAGTGACCGGCCTGCAGCCCGACTTCGTACAAGACAACCACTCGCGCTCGGTAAAAGGCGTGCTGCGTGGCCTGCACTATCAGCTGGCACCTCACGCCCAGGGCAAGCTCGTACGTGTGGTGCAGGGCGAGGTTTTCGATGTTGCGGTGGATATCCGTCGCTCGTCCCCTACCTTCGGTAAATGGGTAGGTGCGGTATTGTCGGCCGATAACAAGAACCAGCTGTGGATCCCGCCAGGGTTCGCACACGGGTTCGTCACGTTGAGTGAAACCGCAGAGTTCCTCTACAAGACCACCGACTTCTACTCGCCGCAGTGTGAGCGCTGCATTGCCTGGAATGATCCGGCAGTGGGTATCGAATGGCCTATCGACTTCGCACCAAGCCTGTCTGGCAAGGACCAGCTTGGGGTCGCATTGGCTGACGCCGAACTGTTCGAGTAACAGCTCTCGCAGGGCAAGGCTGCGGTAGCGCAGCCTTGTCTCGGGCTATATTGCCTGGCAGCCTCTTTTTTGGGTCTGGCGGTTTTAATATTGCTCCAGAGGCCCCTCATAGCCTCGCTAGTCATCAGAACTCCCCTCCCTCCTTGTAGGCTATTTCCCAAAGATACCCGCTGCGCCGGCTTTTGATTGCACTCGCTAATCATGGGCCTTAGGCTCGCGTGGCCGCTACGATTCGCAGCATCCGTTGATACACCGATTGTGACGAGGGTTGGCTATTTGGCGGCCCGACAGCTCAGCGGCTTTGCCTGGAATTCAATACTCCAGTCGGCGAATGGGTACGTTACCCCGTTCATATTGCTGATAACCGGTATAGGGAAGAACTATGGTATCGGCAAGGCTTGACGCTGCCATGTCAACCAGGACGGGGAACGGTGCCCAGTGGGCGCCCGATCTCGCTGGAGCGTTCAGGCTGCAAAACTGATACGCCACACCGCTGTAGGCCCTGGGGATGCTGCGGCAGTCACTTTGCCATTTCGCCAGGTCATCTACCGCCTTGGCTTCGCTGAAAACGGTGTGTACAGTTCCGCAGCCTGCAAGCCCTGCGGCCAGCATTACACCTATCCATGGTCGCATGGGGATTACCTCTGGTTTCGACAGAGCCAAGCTTAGCGCGTTCTGTATGAAGGTTACAGAATGCCAGCAATGAGCTTCTCCTTGGTCCGGGTGATAACTACAATGCCACCATCTCCAGGAGAACCGGCATGCAACAAGCTTCAGACAGAGCGCTTTTCGCCAACCAGTTAAGAGGCGTGGCGGTGATCGCCGTGCTTATCGTTCACTGGTGCGGTGTTTATTGGTTTTCACGGGACGTGGTGGCGTCCTATATTCACGCCCCCATCGTGGAGGGGCCCTCGTCGAGCATGATCTATTGGCTGACGATCCCAACCTTCAACTACGGACCCTTTGGCGTTTCGGTCTTCTTCCTGATTAGCGGCTTTGTCATTCCGTTTTCGCTGAATCGTCTGGAGCCGGTGAAGTTTCTGATCGCGCGCTTTTTGCGCATCTACCCGACCTATATCGCTGCTTCGCTGATCATGTTGGCGCTGGTCTACTTGTCCAGCCGATACTGGGGTCAGCCGTTTTCGATGGCGCTTGACCGGCTGCTCGCCAACCTGCTTCTGCTGCAAGGCAACTTGCATTATCCCTCAATCGACATGGTCAACTGGACCCTGGCCATTGAGATCAAGTTCTACATCATCGCCGCGCTGCTTTATCGCTCGATCAAGGCTGGGAATGCGTTCCCACTGATCTTGTTCGCCGTGGCGGTGCTCGCAGCGTGCGAGGCGCTTCCGACATTGCTGGCCGGGAGAGAGCTGCGCGTAGGCCTGGTTGAATCGCTTGAGACCGAGTTGATGTGCGTAATCTTCATGTTCATCGGCACGGGCTTTTATCATCATTACACCGGTACCTATACGACTCGACAATTGCTGGCCTATGCAGCAATTATGATGCTGGTGTTTTTGCTGTGCTGGCCTCATACCGACTGGGATGTACAGATGCCATCGGTGCCGCAGAACTATGTTTACGGCTTGGTGCTGTTTAGCTTCAGCTACATGATGCGCAGGTATTTCCGCCCGTTTGCTCCGCTGGATTTCATCGCCAATATCAGTTACTCGATCTACGTGACGCATTCGATCATTGGCTACCTGTCTCTACGGATTCTGATGGACCAAGGGTTGTCATTCCCAGTATCAGGGTTGTTGACCCTGATCTTCGTGCTCACGCTTGCCTACGCACTTTATCGGCTGGTCGAAGTGCCTACCATGCACCTGGGCAAGCGGATTTTCGGGAAGAAAGCCAGGCCTGCGCCGGACGGCGCTGTGAACCTGGAGCAAGCGACGAAGTAGGCTGCGTGGGCGTGGGCTGCACCGGCTGTGCCGGTGGTTTGCGGGCACGCCCTCCCCCATTCAACATGACATGACTTATAGATTTGGCAGGGATTCTGTGGGAGCGGTGTTATCTGCATGACAGCACAGCCCAATGGGCCGTGCTTCTGCAGCACGCAGGCGATCAGGCCGCCGGTTTAAACGCCCAAAGCTTCATCACCAGGTAATTCAATACCGGCACCACGAAGATCACCATCGCCAGGCCCACCGCGTAATGCAGGCCCAGGTACTCCACCACAGAAGTGATCAACAACGTCAGGCCCAACGACACCAGCGACACCGCCAGGAAGCGCCGATAACCCAACAGGCTGGTTGGCGTCCTGAAGGTAAACCGGCTATTGAGCATGTACGACATTATGTTGGCAAAGCAGAACGCGATGCCATTGGCGACAAACGCTGGTGGCGCAAGCACCTCCATCAGCGCTATCACAATACCTGCATGCACCGCAGTGTTGGCAACGCCAACCAGCCCAAACCGTATGAATTCGTGATAACGCGCCGGGATGAGGTTTGTCACTTGATCACATCACGTACGATATAAACAGGCCGGTTTTTCGACTCGGTGAAGATACGTCCCACATATTCCCCCAGTACACCAATACCAATCAGCTGCACGCCACTGGCAAAGAGTACTGTAATCATGATCGAGGCGTAGCCGGGCAAGTCCACGCCAAAGAACAGGGTCTTGATCAGCAGATATGCCGCGTAGACAAACGACACTGCCGATACCAGGCAGCCCAAGTAGGTCCAGATACGCAACGGTACGGAGCTGAAGCTTGTAATCCCTTCGATGGCGAAGTTCCAAAGCTTCCAGGTATTGAAGCTTGAGCTTCCGTGTTCGCGGGCGGCCACTTTATATTCCACAGTCGTGGTCCGGAAGCCCACCCAAGCGAACAGCCCCTTCATAAAGCGGCGGCTTTCGGGCAACGTCTTCAAGGCATCGACAACCTTGCGGTCCATCAGGCGGAAATCGCCCACATCCGCGGGTATATCGATGTCCGAGATCCGGTTGTGCACCTTGTAAAAATAGTTGGCCGTGAATTTCTGGATCGGACGGTCGGTTTCGCGGTCAACACGCTTGGCCAACACCACCTCAGCGCCCTGCTCCCACTTTTCGACCAGTTCCAGGATGACTTCCGGCGGGTGCTGCAGGTCAGAGTCGATCGGCACAATGGCGTCGCCCGTGGCAAAGTCGAGCCCGGCAGAAATCGCCGCCTCCTTACCAAAGTTGCGCGACAGGTCCACCACGGTCAAGTACGCGTAATCCGCCTTGGCTTTGACCAACTGATCATACGTGTGATCGCGACTGCCATCATTCACGGCTATCACTTCCAGCTCGTAGCGATCAGCCAGGCTGGCGAATACTTCATTAATACGCTGAAAAAAAGCGTGCACCCCTTTTTCTTCGTTGTAAAAAGGCGACACCAGCGAAATCGTGCGCTTGTTCAGTTCGGTCATGGGTTCACCTGCCCTGCTTGGCCGACGCGGCAGACATGAGCAAAGTCGAGCACTTTGCACTCAGGCTGCCGATTTGATGGGAAAAGCTGCTTGACCTGATCAACTTGTGGGAAGTCGCCGGTATTAAACACGTACATGGAATTGGCAAAATCTGACGCGGCAATTTCTGCCTGGGTGCTCTCGGTACTGCAGTTGGCGTTGGAGCGGGCTACGTAACCAGTGTTGATCTTGATGTTATGCACGGCCGCGTAACGCATGATCGGCATCAGGGTCTGCAGCACCTGGTCGCCGCGCCCACATTTGAATTTGGGGAAGAAATACAGATACTCGGTGTTGCTCGCGGTCTGCGCATTCCACTCGGCCTGGTCAAGCACCGGCTCAGCCGGGCGGTTGGCCACCGCAACCAGCAGCCGGCGGAATGCCGACAAGTCGCTGATCTGCACAACAAGCATGACCAGCATACAAGCGGCGAACAACTTGGTACTCAAGTGGCGGTACAGATAGGTAATCGAGAAGATCACTATACAAAAGCCTACCGGCCAGAAGAACCGCCCAGAGGCACGGAACTGGGAGGTAATAGGGCTCAGAATCGACGGGTAGTCGATTGATACCAGGTGGCTGGTACCCAGATAAATCTCGTTGGAAAGCGCGTAGAGGGTAAACAGCGCCATCAACCAGGTGAGCGCTTTGTGTCGGCCAAACGTGTCGTCACCGTCTTTGCGCTTCAACACCAGGCTCAATACAAAGGCCATTACTACACCCAAGCCCAAGTAGTTGAAACCCTCACCCTGTCCTGGCATTTCCGGGTTAGGGAAGTGCAGGTATTTACCACCATGCAGCGGTGACAGCAGGTTCATCGAGAACACGCCGAAGCCGCCTTCCTTCGAAACTGCCGCCTCGCCCATTGGGAAGATGGTAAGGAAGAGGCTGGCCCCAATGACCACGAATGGCACCAGAGCGCGGGCAACGAACGCCGGCTTGAAGCGTTCAGCGCTGCCCAGGTGGCTCGCCAGATAGATGGCGCTGGCCATGGCGAACAGGTAGATATTGACGTAGAAGCCAGCAACCAGCAGCACGCCCCATGCCCACCGATGCGCCTGGCCGGTGTTGCGGCTACGCAGGTAAAGCGCCAGGGCGCACAGCACGATCCACTGCGACATCAGCGATACATGCGCAATGCGCGAGGTGAATTCAGGCATGCTCACCAGGCAGAACACTGCTGCGGCGAGCGCCAACCATGAACGCACCCGCAGTTCGCGCATGATCCACCAGGCGCAAATGGCCTGGGCGACGAAGCACCCGGCGATCCATACACCTAACGGGTTGAAGGGAGCAAAGCTCTTGGGCACGAACACTTTCAGCAAAAACGCATACAAGGGTATTGCGTCGACGAAGGTAGCCCGGGTGCCCTGCGGGTAGTTGATGCTGTCAAATGCCAACAGCGGGAAGCTAAAGGGGGCATTGAAGAAGGCATTAAAACCCGCGAAGTATTGGGTGACGTCTTCTACTTCGGTTTGCCAATACGAATTGGTGCCAAGGATGAAATCCAGTGGAAAGTGCCGCAGTACAAAAAACAACCCGAAGGCCACAGCGAACGCAAAGCCGGCTCGGCCTGTTGAGTCAAGCTTGAAACCCATTATCCTGTTTTCCCAACCATGTTTTTTCAGGGCGCTGCGATCAGAACGCATGCTTGCTGATTTCGTCGGTCAGTTGCTGCGCGCTGCCTTTCCAGGTCAGCCACGGCATCTGTACCGATGTTGGATGCTCGCCAGCGGCGTGCAACGCCAGCCACGCAGCGATGCTGTCGGCCACGTTACGCGCGTCATTGCCAGCAAAGAACCAGGCGTGCTCCCCCGCCACTTCACGGAACACTGGTAGGTCGCGTGCGATGATCGGCAGCCCATGCTGTGCGGCTTCGATCAGCGGCAGGCCAAACCCTTCACCGTAGGATGCTGCGATAAGGCAATCACACGCTTGGTACAAGTGCTCCAGGTACTCATCGCTGGCACCTTCCAGCCAAAGAAGCCGCTTGCCGCGCTCGGCGTGGTTGAGCAGCCTGCTGGCCAACTCCTCCACCAGCCAGCCGTGCTTGCCGACAATGACCAGGTTGGCCTGCACACCTTGCTGCCACAGCAGTTCGAAAGCGTCCAAGGTTTGCAAGTGCCCTTTGCGCGGCTCCAGAGTGCCAACCATGAGGAATGTAGGGTTGGCTTGCAGGGCCTCGACGCGCATGGCCGGATCTTCCGGAATGCCCGTGGTCGGTACCGACTGGTCAATGTCGGCGCCGAGGTGGAACACACCGATGCGGAACGGTCTCTCGCGTTTGGGCGCGTTCTCGTCCATCCAGGCCTGCAACTCGTCCCCGACTGCCCGGGAGATGCACATGGCACCGTCATAGCGCGCGATGGTGTTGATCCAGTCGACATAAAACGGGTGCAGGTGATCCGAGAAGAAGTGGCGCATCTGCAAGATCAACAGGTCGTACACAACGAAGAACAGGCTCACGCCATGGGCGCGCAGTGTGTCGAGATAAGCCTGGCGCTGCGGCAGCATGTCCAGCAGCAGGTCCAGGCAGATGTAGGCGTCCCCGGCTTTGTAGCTGATGGCCTCGTCCACATCGTCATCGTTTGGCGTATTCCCGAGGAACTGCGTCGTGAACTGCTTGGCGTAGCGGTAGAACGACTCTTCAACTTTGCTGTAGATCGGCGTGACGTTATAGCCCTCGGGCGGGTTTTTCAGCCACTCGAGCAGAATGCTGCGGACCACACGCTGGATACCGCTCTTGGCGTCGTGGCGGCACAGCTGAGAAATATCCACCAAAAGGTTTGGCTTGCCCGCCGGCCCCTGTAGCGAGTAATCGATCGCCTTGGCGAGGCGCTGCACATCAACTCCGCCCTTGGCCAGTTCACCTGAGGCAACCAGCGCCTCGACCAAGTGCTCGATGCGTTGCTCGGTAGGCAGGTCTTCGTCCACGGGGTGATCGGCCACTGGCGTTTTTTGCACGCACTGCTCGAACGCGGCGATGGCTGCCTTGCCCGTCAAGTCCCAGGAAAAGAGCTTGGCGCGCTCCAAGCCATGCTTGATCATGGCCTCACGGAAGTCATCGTCGACCAACGCCTGATTCATCTTCTGGGCGATAGAGGCGGTATCCAGCGGATCGAACGTGGCCTCATCCCAGCCAATCACTTCAGGCACGCTCGAGGTATTGGCACCGATCACTGGTGCGCCACATTTCATGGCTTCCAATGGCGGAAGGCCAAAGCCCTCATGCCAAGACGGGAATACGTAAAGGCGGCAGGTGTTATACAGCGCCACCAGCTCATCGTCGGTAATGAAACCTGTGAACACCAAGTCATCTTCGGCCAGGCCTTGCGCCAACGCTTCGCCACGGTAACGCTCGATGATGTGCTGGGAAATCTTGCCGGCGAATACCAGTTGCACGTCTTCGATCTCACGCTTGACGTCAGCGAAGGCGACAATCAGGCGGGACAGGTTCTTGCGTTCATCCGCCCCACCCGAGTAAAGCACGAATGCATCGCGCAGCCCGAACTTGGATTTGAGCGCGCTGCGTGCTTCATCGGTGAGCGTGACCGGCCGGAATATCGCGTCTGCCGCGCCCGAAACGTTGAACACCTTGTCCTGATCCAGCGGCAGCAACGACAGTGCTTCCTGGCGGGCACATTCCGAAATTGCCAGCAACACCCCGTGGTCCTTGAAGGAGCCAACGATGCCCATGTAGTACTGCTTGTACTGGGCGTGGTCCAGGTACTGCTGCGGGTTTGTCAGCGGAATAAGGTCGTAAAGCGTGACGCTGACGATTGCGCGCTTGTGCTCTGGCGGACGGCAGATCACCGCATCGTCGATAAAGCCCTCGACCGCACTGGTAATATGCACCACGTCCGGCTGTAGTTCGTCGATGGCAGCCTGGCGGATGAGCTTGGCCACTTCATGCCGACTTTCGTTGGCGGGATTGATGCCCGCCACAGGGCCTTGGGCGTACCAGACCCGAATATGGCTTTGCGGCAACAGGCCAACAAACGCACCACGAATTGCCTCGATGCTCTCGCTAAGCATACCGTTGAGCAGCAGGTAAACCTCGTGCTCGCCGCGATTGCGCACGATGCCCTGAGCCAGGGATACGCTATAGCGACCGATACCACGGAAGCGGCTTTCGGTTTGCGCACCTTGCATGTCAATTACAATACGCATTCGGTATCAGCTCTTCTTCATTGCTGCGTGGAGGGCGCTTTCGATAGCGCGGCCTCGCGGTGTCAGAGGGGCGTGATCGATCACGCCATGCTGCGGGTCAACGACCACACTGGCCGGATCCGGAGCTAACAAGTTGCGTAGTTTGGCACTCAGCCAGGGGCTTCGGTTCAACACGGCAAGTGCCAGACGCCGCACCGCCGGGCGGCGTGCCACCCACAGGCGGGCGTGCGGCGCCGCGTAGCGCAGTTTAAGCCGCAGCCACGTCTTGCCATGGCGAGCCGGCCACAGCACGACCCGCCCAGTCACCCGCAGTGGGCCGGTAATACGCCAAGATGTACTGCTACGCATGGCCTCAACTTGCTGCTCCGCACCCTGGGCACGCATGTGCTGCCAATGGCAGTTCTCCAGTGCCGCCTTGCGTTCCTGGGCCATGGCCTCAGCCTGAGCCTGAGCCTGGTTCAGGGCCTCCTGCAACGCACCGCATTGGCGGTGCAAGGCTTCGGTAGTGGCTTCGTAACTGTCCTTGAGCGCCATTAACTGCTGGGTTTGCTGCTGGCTGACCTCGGCCATCAGCCGCTGGAACTCGGCGGGTTCGAAAAAGGTAGCCCGCACCGCCTCAACACTGCTCTCCAACTGCCCCAGACGACGCTCGATGGCCTGGTCATAGCGCACTGCCATGTCGTCAAGCGACAAACCGTATGACGCTTCGAACACCGCCTCGAACATTTCCAGTTGGTGGGCGTCGGCTTGCTTCTGGGCCACCACAGCATAGTCGGGGCTGGCACCGGACAGCACTTCGCGCACCCCTACCTTGACCTGCTCATCATGCAATGAGGGCGCTTCCTGGAGGCGTACCACCTTGGAACGGGCAAAGCCGGTGTGCTCGGTGAGGAACGACATCAGCAAATTCGGGATTGGCTGATCGTGGGTCGGGTCCAGATAGAAATTGTTGGTACCCACCATGACGTTTTCGGCGTTGGGGGTTTCCAGAATCAACATTCCGCCCGGGCGCAATACGCGCAGCGCCTCGGTGACCAACTCACCCAGCACCGGGAATGGCACATGCTCGGCGATATGGAAGCCACTCACAACCACCTGGCTGGCATCTGGCAACGCTTGCAGGGCCTGCAACGCATCGCCTTTTTGCGCAGGCAGGCCCAGCGCCTGGCAGGCCTCCAGCATGCCGTCATCCAGGTCGACGCCCATCGGCTCGAAGCCTTCGCGACGCATCAACTCCAGCCATTCGCCACGGCCGCAGCCAATGTCGAATACCGGGCAGTCGGTGTAGATTTGCTTCAGAGGTTGCAGAAACGGCAAGTACGCTTCAAGCCGCTGGGTGATGAGCTCCCTCGACCCGCGATAGCGGTCTTCGAAAGCCCGGTAGAAACCAGCATTCATCAATTGCACTCCACGGTCGGCGGGATCCACGCCAGGCCTACGAAGGTTCGTTCGGACATGTTCACTACGTTGAAGACCAACGCCAGGTCACGCCACTCATAGTTATCGGCAATATGGGTGTCGCTCGCATGCAGCGCGATGGCCACTGAATATGAGCCAACGCCCAGGTTTGCAGGAAAGCGGAAACTGTACTTCAGCAATGCACCTTCGGCCAAATTCGTGCGAATGCATTGCAGGTGATGGGTATTGGTGCCGAACACGTCCTGGCCGAGGCGGTCCTTGATCACGTAGCCCACTACCAACTCGGGCAGTGGCGCATTGACCCTGACTTGAATATTCAAGCAAACATCTTCGCCCACCGAGACGTACTCGACCGGCGCACCTTCAGCATTATGCAGCGCTACCGTCTCGATGCTCGCCTTGCCGCTGCCAGATCGGGTCTGCCGGGTACCATCGGACAAGGTCTGGACCTCGACGGTGGCGTTCTCCTTTTGGGCGATGATAGCGTTGTAATAGTCCATCACCTCCTCGGGTGGGCCATCTTTGATCACCGTACCGCCGTCCAACAGGATCGCGCGATTGCAGAGGGCCTGGATCGAACCACGGTCGTGGGAGACGATCAGCAATGTGGTGCCGGCTTTCTGGAATTCCTTGATACGGCCAAAGCTCTTGTGCTGGAAGTAGCTGTCGCCTACCGACAAGGCTTCATCAATGATCAGGATCTCGGGGCGGAAGGCGGTGGCCACCGCGAATGCCACCCGCATCTGCATGCCACTGGAATAGGTGCGCACGGCCTGGTCGAAATACTCACCGATTTCCGCAAATGCCTCGATATCATCAATTACCGCGTCGATCTGCGCGGTGGTGAAGCCCATCAACCCGGCGGCATGATAGGCATTCTGCCGGCCGGTCAGCTCACCATTGAAGCCCATGCCCAGTTCAAGGATGGCAGCGATGCGACCATTGACGTGAACCTTGCCTTCGGTGGGCTGCAAGGTGCCGGTAATCATCTTCAACAAGGTCGATTTGCCAGCGCCGTTCTGACCCACCAGGCCTATGGCTTCACCGGCCTGAATGTTGAAGCTGATGTGCCTGAGCACCCAATGCTCGCTACTGGCCTTGACCGGCAGGTAGAACCAGCGAGCGATGCGCTGCCATTCAGAACGGTAGCTGCGGTAGGCCTTGCCTACGTTGTTGACGGCCAACAGGGTCATAGGGAGTCCACCATTTCGGCAGAGGCACGGCGGAACAGGAACAGGCCAGCCACCATCAAACCCACGGCAATGGCGAGCACCACCCCGAGCTGGGCAACTTCAGGCGCCTGCTTGTAAACCAGCACATTGTGATAGGCGGTGACGATGGGGTACATCGGGTTAACATCCAAAGTGCCTTTCAGGTAATCCGGCACAATGTTCACCGAGTACACAATGGGCGTGAACCAGAACCAAACCTGCATCACGATAGGTACCACCTGGCCGATATCCCGCAAGAACACGTTCAGCACACCCAGCACCAGGCCGATACCAACTGCCAGTGCTACCACCAACAGGGTCAAGGGCATCAGCCAAAGCATCTGTGCGTCAGGGGCGTGGCCTAGCACGGCAAACACGATCATTACTGCAACAAACAGCAGCAAATTATTGAGTAAGCACGACCCCACCACGATCACTGGGAGCGCGATGCGCGGGAAGCGCATCTTCTTCATCAGGTTGCCCTGATCGATGAACACCGAAAGGCAGCGCTGGATAATTTCTGAGAACAGGTTCCAGGCCAGGATGCCGGCGATCAGGTACAACGCGTAGGCGTACTTGTTATCGATGCCCGGCAGGCGCGCGCCCAATACGTTGGACAGGATCAACGCATAAATCGCAACCTGGGCCAGGGGGTGGATGATCATCCACAAGCCACCCAGCTTGCTGCGTGCGAACCGGGAAATGAACTCGTTCTTGATGGACGTGAGGATGAAGCCTCTGTAATCCCAGACGCCCCGAAACATGCCAAACATAATTATCCTTGAATCAGGCGGGCGATTTCTGCGACACGCTCAGCGACCAGCGCCTCGTCGCCACGGCTCTCCACGTTAAGCCTCAGCAGCGGCTCGGTGTTGGAACCGCGCAAGCTGAAACGCCAGTCGGCAAACTCAACGCTGATGCCGTCAGTGCGGTCGACGGTGGGCTCATATGGCAGGTAGAACGCCAGGATTTTGTCGATGGTCGCCTTTACGTCAGCCACCTCGTAGTTTATCTCGCCGCTGCAGGGGAACCTGGCTATGCGCTCGTCCACCAGTTGCGCCAATGTCTTGCCGGTGGCGCTCATCAACGCCGCTACAAGCAACCACGGGATATTGCCGCTGTCGCAGTAGGCAAAATCGCGGAAGTAGTGGTGAGCGCTCATTTCCCCGCCGTATACGGCGTCTTCTGCGCGCATGCGTTCTTTGATGAACGCATGCCCAGTCTTGCTCTGGATCGCCACACCGCCGGCAGCTTGCACCTGCTCGATGGTGTTCCACGTTAGCCGCGGATCGTGAATGATCTTGCTGCCTGGATGCTTGGCCAGCAGCATTTCAGCGAGCAAGCCAACCACGTAGTACCCTTCGATGAAACGACCGTGGCTGTCGAAGAAAAAGCAGCGATCAAAGTCACCATCAAACGCAATCCCCATGTCGGCGTTGGTATCAATTACTGCCTGACGGGTAAGCTCACGGTTTTCTGGCAGAAGCGGGTTGGGAATACCATTGGGGAAATTCCCATCTGGCTGGCCATTGATAATGGTCATGTGCAGCGGCAACTTAGCGCTGAGCAATTCAAGCACTGGCCCGACGGCGCCATTGCCCGGATCGGCCAGTACCGTTAAAGGGTTGAGGGCAGACACGTCGATGTAGCTGAGCAAGTGGTCGATATAGGCGCTTTTGTCAAAAGCCTCACTGACGCTGCCCGGGATGGCTGCCACCTGGCCAAGATCGCCCGCCTCGACACGCTGGCGGATATCGTTCAAGCCGGTGTCGCCACTGATGGGACGGGATTGTTCACGCACCAGTTTCATGCCGTTGTAACCCTTGGGGTTATGGCTGGCAGTGATCATGATGCCGCCGTCGGCCTGATGATGGCTGGTGGCGAAGTAGACTTCTTCAGTACCGCACAGCCCGATGTCGATCACATTGACCCCGCCCTGGGTCAGCCCCTTCATGAGCGCTAACGACAGGCCCGGGCTTTCAAGACGCATGTCGCGCCCTACTACATAGGTGCGTCCACCCAGTTCGGCCACGATGGCACGGCCTATGCGATATGCCACATCATCATTGAGGTCAGCGGGCACTTGGCCGCGAATGTCATAGGCCTTGAAGCAACGGGTCTGGATAGGTGGGTACATAGGTCTCACTTGGTGCGGTGACACCTGCGCGTCACCGATCAGAACTGGGATAGCAAACAGCCGACAACGGGTTGCGACCACAGGCCGGCCCTGTACCTCGTTGGGCAGCGGCCGACCCTGCGGACCACCTGGATTCAGGCGTCGCAACGACCGTAGTTGTCTTCGAAGCGAACGATATCGTCTTCGCCGAGATAATCACCGCTTTGTACTTCAATGAGTACCAAGTCAATGACACCCGGGTTTTGCAAACGGTGCTTGTGGCCGGCACGAATGAATGTGGACTCGTTGGTATTAAGCATCAATTCCTGGTCGTCATTGACAACCACTGCCATGCCGCTGACGACGATCCAGTGTTCACTGCGGTGATGATGCATTTGCAGCGACAGCGATGCCTTGGGCTTTACTACGATGCGTTTGATCTTGAAACGTTCGCCATCCTCCAGGGTGGTATAGGTACCCCACGGACGATGAACGGTCTGATGCAACAAGTGTGCGGCGTGGCCGTCACTCTTCAGGCGCTTGACGATGTGTTTCACATCTTGGGCATGATCTTTGTGGGCAATCAGGAATGCATCAGGTGTATCGACCACAAGCAGGTCCTGTACGCCAACCAGTGCCGCCAGGCGATCCTCGGAGCTGACATAGTTGTTACGCGCTTCGTAGGCTATGACCTCGCCTTCGAAACGGTTGCCATGCTCATCAGGCGGGGTCAGCTCGCTGACCGCGTTCCAGGACCCGATGTCGCTCCAGCCAATATCGCAGGGAATGGTCGCGACCTTGCGCGAACGCTCCATCAAGGCGTAATCGATGGAGATGTCCGGCACGCTGGCAAAGCTATCGGCGTCCAGGGCAAGGCAACTGTAGTCCTTGGCCGTGGAGCTGCGAGATGATTCCAAGGTAAGTGCAACGGCCTCCAGCACATCAGGCGCATGCTCCTTGAATTCTTCTAACACAGCGCCTACTTGGAAACAGAACATCCCGGCGTTCCAGAAGTAGTTGCCTGCCGCTACATATGACTCCGCAGTTTTGGCGTCAGGTTTTTCAACAAAACGCTCAACTTTCAAACCGCCTTCCAGCAAACCTTCAGCTGTGGCTTCGATATACCCGAAGCCTGTTTCCGGGTACTGGGGCTTGATGCCGAAAGTCACCAACCACCCCTGTTCGGCCAACTGTATGGCTTTGCGAACAGCTTCGGAGAAAGCAGCTTCGTTCTGGATAAGGTGGTCAGCCGCCAATACCAGCATAAGCGCCTGAGGCCCATACGAGGCTTGCAGCTTAAGGGCAGCCGCGGCTACCGCAGCAGCGGTGTTTCGGCCGACAGGTTCAAGAATGTAGCCCTGGGGGAGACCCTTGGTATTAATGGTCCGGTATTCGTCTTCGGTTTTGAACAGCAATTCGCGATTGGTGACAGTCAGCACCTCAACAACACCTTCCAGCCACGCAGCGCGCAAGAAAGTCTTTTGAATAAGGTTCTGCCCATCAGGCAAAGACATGAACGGCTTCGGATGAGCCTCACGAGAAACTGGCCACAAACGGCTGCCAACACCACCGGATAGAATAACCGGGATCAATTCCATATTTGGATCCTTAAGGCCTCTTAGAATTAGCTCAAGAGGCCGGCATGAGTCTTTTTTTGATCGCTGCCGCGATGGCTCACGACAACGCTTATTTACGCGCCCAGCGTGTGTAATCCTTGGCTATCCATAGGCTCAAGACGCAAGCTTCGACCCTTAGGATACCAGAGATTGCTATTCGTAGCTGCCTGGCTGACAGCAGGCGCCGCAGGGTGAATCAGCATGCCACTCATCGCAGCACTCAGCTGCCGACAGCTCATGTAAACAATAGTGAGCATCAGACAACGTGCTGGCACATCGTTCCCTTGGGACAGGGCTTTAAATTGCAACACGTATGCTAGTCATCCACTTTCTGGCTTTCATCCGCCCCCTCAGGGCAGCGACAAGCGCGGCCTTGGCGGCGGGCTCTCCATGCACCAGCACAACCGTATCAGGCGCTTGATCCATACCACTAGCAAAGTCAACCAGCCCTGCTTGATCAGCATGGCCACTATAGCCGCTGAGCGTAACCACTTTGGCGCGCAGGTCATGCATTCGCCCATCCAGGTCAATCTGCACAAACCCTTCTGCCCCTTCACTCGCCTGTATCACCGCCCCCGGCGTACCCTTGGCCTGATAGCCGACAAACATCACCTCATGCCGTGCATCCCCGAGCATAGCCTTGAGGTAATTGACGATGCGCCCACCCGAGCACATGCCATTGCCTGCTATCACGATCGCCGGTCGCCCGGTGCTTTTGAGGTAATTGACCACCTGCTGATGCCGGGCATGGGTATCCACGCTGATCAACTGGCTGAAATCCAGTGGGTCTCGCCCCTTGGCAAGTCGCACCCTAGCCTCGGCATTCCAGTAGCCGTGCAGTTCCCGGTACACGCTGGTGATGCGCTGAGCCAAGGGCGAGTCGAGGATGATGGGCAATTGCGACCAGTCGAGCGGGTCACCATCAGGCCCGGGATCAGCGCCGCCCAATAAAGCCTTGCGATGGAGGATGTCTTCCAGCTCGTACAGCAGTTCCTGGGTGCGGCCCAGGCTAAACGCCGGGATGAGGATGGTGCCTTTGTCAGCCAGGGCGCGATCGATGGCGCCTTCCAGCCGTTGCCTGCGGTCGCCGGCCTGGGCATGCAGGCGGTCGCCATAGGTACTTTCCAGCACGAGCACATCAGCACGCTCCGGCGGCTGCACCGGGCGCAGCAACGGGTTGCCACACGCACCCAGGTCGCCGGAAAACACATAGCGGCTATTGGCCTGACCATGCTGCATGTCGCACTCGACATAAGCCGAACCCAACAAATGCCCGGCGCGCTGCAGGCGAATACGACAAGCCAGACCAGGGCCCTCGACCACCGCGTGCCACTGCTCAAAAGGCAGCGGCACGATAAGGTCACGGATGAATTCGATATACCGGGCTACCTGCGCAGGCTCGCTGCTGATGCTTAATTTGTAGGCATCTTCCAGTACAAGGGGCAGCAGCCGGGCAGAAGGTTCACTGCACAGGATGGGGCCACGATAGCCGGCGGCCAGCAGCGCGGGAATGCGGCCAACGTGGTCAAGATGAACATGGGTGATGACCAGGGCCTGAATGCCCAGTATGCCGAAGCCGAGTGCCGCGCTTTCCGCACCCGTCGCAGCCTCGCTCCCCTGCTCAAGCCCGCAATCGATCAGCAGACTGGTGGACGGGTCAAGGTGCAACTGGTGGCAAGACCCGGTAACGCCGCGGGTACCACCGTGATGGGAAAGGCTGGGATATTCCATGCTGCACACACTCGCCGGGGCCGAAAATGAAGTGGGCTATTACTCCATGAGGGCAGGTGCATGCATAGGTGAGACTTTCCTAAGAGGATGTAGGAAATTTCCTTAGTTGCTGTTGAGTGCCGCCTGACGGGCAGACTCCCTGATCTTGCGCTTGCTGCGCTGCACGCCATAGGCGCCCAGCAAGGGCCCGACTGCCAGGCCAATGACCAGTGCTGCCAGCACAAGTACGGCAACCGGCATTTCCGGCGCAGCCCAGCCGAACAGAACCAGCGACACGGCTTGCTGGTTCTCCAGCACGAAGAACAGCACCACGGCCGCCAACAGCAGCACGAACACCGCCGCCAGGGCGCGCTTGAGGTTACGCATCAGATTGCTCCTTGAGTGCTCAGGCTTCAGCCTCGTCATCTTCGTTGACCCGGTCGCGCAGCTCTTTACCGGGCTTGAAGTGCGGCACAAACTTGCCATCGAGGCTGACCGACTGACCGGTCTTGGGGTTACGGCCCACGCGCGGGGCGCGATAGTGCAGCGAGAAGCTGCCAAAACCGCGAATTTCGATGCGATCGCCAGTGGCAAGGCATTGAGACATCTGCTCAAGCATGGTCTTGATGGCCAGCTCCACGTCCTTGGGCGAGAGCAGGCCCTGATGGGTGACAATACGTTCGATCAGCTCCGACTTCGTCATATTTTTCCCTTCGTTATCAAGCAGCTAGATCATTGCTTAACCAGTTTGTAGCACGCTGGGAGGGATTTGAACAGGGTGGTTCTTGACTTAATAAAAAAATTCAAGATTGAAGTTTTGCAAGAATGGTCTAGCCGGCGGGGATTGACGGGGCCTGGCGAGGAATTTGCGCTGGTGCAACCATCGAGCGCCGCCCGCGCGGCGCATCGCGAGCTGCGCTCGCTCCTACGGTTGTTTCGGGCCAGTTATTTCTGCGGGATTTGCGCGCGGGCGCCTTGGCGCATGGCACGATCTCGCGTCGTACAAACAAGGCGGTCGCGCGCGCCTGCCACAGGTATAACTGGCCCGAAACAAATGTAGGAGCGAGCGCAGCTCGCGATGCGCCGCGCGGGCGGCGCTCGATTTCTGCAGCCCCCTAAAACTCACGCCAAACATACCCGGCCATTGCGCAACCTCCTGCCATACGGTGTGGCTCTAAAGGTATGGCGGTAGAGGTATGTCGCCTGGGAGATCGAGCGCCGCACGGGCGGCGCATCGCGAGCTGTGCTCGCTCCTACGGTGATCCAGGCGGTCGCCTTGGTGCGCGTTTACATACTGCAAATTTCTATCGAATCGATTCCCGCATGGGCTGGCTACGCTAATCCAGCACACACTCGCTCAAGGATGAACGCAATGCCCAACCCTCATGGTTGCAGGCTTCGCCGCGCAAGATGCTCGGTGCCTGGCAGGCTCTATATGCTGACTACCGTCACTCACCTACGCAGGCCTTTGTTTCATGACCTCCACTTTGCACGACTGGTCATTCAGAACCTTCGTTACGCGGAAGAACAACACCACTGCCGATCACTGAGCTGGGTCGTAATGCCAGACCACGTGCATTGGCTGATTGAGTTGAAAGATGTGACGCTTGGAACACTGATGCAACGTTTCAAATGCCAGTCCAGCAATGCGCTGCACAAGGCAGGGGCAAAGGGGAAGCCGGTGTGGCAGGCAGGCTATTACGACCGGACCTTGCGCAAGGACGAGGATGTTTTAAAGGCCGCGAGATATATCGTTGCCAATCCAGTAAGGGCAGGATTGGTGGCCACGGTTGGTGATTATCCGCATTGGGATGCGGTGTGGCTTTAAAGTATGACGGTAGCGGGGCGCCGCCTGGGAGATCGAGCGCCGCCCGCGCGGCGCATCGCGAGCTACGCTCGCTCCTACGTTTGTTTCGGGCCAGTTATTTCTGTGGGATTTGCGCGCGGGCGCCTTGGCGCATGGCGCGATATCGCGTCGTACAAACAAGGCGGCCGCGCGCGCCTGCCACAGGTATAACTGGCCCGAAACAAACGTAGGAGCGAGCGCAGCTCGCGATGCGCCGCGCGGGCGGCGCTCGGTCTCACTAGCGATAAACCCCTTACGGCGAACACCTCCACCCCACCACACAACCAACAGAAGCAAAAAAAAGGGCGACCCGAGGGTCGCCCTTTTTACCGATCAAACAGAACTTAGTTCTGCTTGGCCATTGCTTCGCGCAGCAGCGCAGCCATGGTGGTGTCGGCAGCAGCTTCCGGAGCGTTTTTCAGGCTCTGGATAGCTTCGCGCTCTTCAGCGTCGTCTTTCGATTTGATCGACAGGCTGATAACGCGGGACTTGCGGTCAACGCTGATGATCTTGGCTTCGATCTCTTCGCCTTCCTTCAGAACGTTACGCGCGTCTTCAACGCGGTCACGGCTGATTTCGGAAGCTTTCAGAGTAGCTTCGATGTCGTCGGCCAGGGTGACGATGGCGCCTTTGGCGTCAACTTCTTTCACGATGCCCTTGACGATAGCGCCCTTGTCATTGACAGCAACGAAGTTGGAGAACGGATCGTCTTCCAGCTGCTTGATGCCCAGGGAGATGCGCTCGCGCTCTGGGTCGACCGACAGGATGACGGTTTCCAGCTCGTCGCCCTTCTTGAAACGACGTACGGCTTCTTCGCCGGTTTCGTTCCAGGAAATGTCGGACAGGTGAACCAGACCGTCGATGCCGCCGTCCAGGCCGATGAAGATACCGAAGTCGGTGATCGACTTGATGGTACCGGTGATCTTGTCACCCTTGTTGAACTGGCCGGAGAAGTCTTCCCATGGGTTGGACTTGCACTGTTTGATGCCCAGGGAGATACGACGACGCTCTTCGTCGATGTCCAGAACCATGACTTCCACTTCGTCGCCAACCTGAACGACTTTCGACGGGTGGATGTTCTTGTTGGTCCAGTCCATTTCGGAAACGTGTACCAGACCTTCAACGCCTTCTTCCAGCTCAGCGAAGCAGCCGTAGTCGGTCAGGTTGGTAACGCGAGCTTGTACGCGAGTACCTTCTGGGTAACGGGCAGTGATAGCTACCCACGGATCTTCGCCCATCTGCTTCAGACCCAGCGAAACGCGGTTGCGCTCGCGGTCGAACTTCAGAACGCGTACGTCGACTTCGTCGCCAACGTTAACGATTTCCGAAGGGTGCTTGATGCGCTTCCAAGCCATGTCGGTGATGTGCAGCAGGCCGTCGATACCGCCCAGGTCCACGAATGCGCCGTAGTCGGTGAGGTTCTTGACGATACCTTTGACTTGCTGGCCTTCCTGCAAGGTTTCCAGCAGGGCTTCGCGCTCGGCGCTGTTCTCGGCTTCCAGCACGCTGCGACGCGAAACAACAACGTTGTTGCGCTTCTGGTCCAGCTTGATGACCTTGAATTCCAGCTCTTTGCCTTCCAGGTGGGTGGTGTCGCGCACAGGGCGGACATCAACCAGGGAGCCCGGCAGGAACGCACGGATGCCGTTAACGTCGACAGTGAAGCCGCCTTTAACCTTACCGTTGATAACGCCCTTGACCACTTCTTCGGCGGCGAAAGCTGCTTCCAGAACAATCCAGCACTCGGCGCGCTTGGCTTTTTCACGGGACAGTTTGGTTTCGCCAAAGCCGTCTTCGACCGCGTCCAGCGCAACGTGAACTTCGTCACCGACCTTGATGGTCAGCTCGCCAGCTTCGTTGTAGAACTGCTCGAGCGGGATGACGCCCTCGGACTTCAGGCCAGCGTGTACGGTAACCCAGTCGCCGTCGATGTCGACAACGATACCGGTGATGATCGCACCCGGCTGAAGATTGAGGGTTTTCAGGCTTTCTTCAAAGAGTTCTGCAAAGCTTTCGCTCATTTTAATTCCTGTAGATTCGGGCGAAACAAACGCCCATAACCACATTCCAGACAATGTGGGTTCGTTTTAAGTAAAGGAAAGCCGGCAGGACGTTGACTGGTGCCCCTGCCTGCTTTCCTGGCGATCAGATGAGGTCGCGCTGGGCGATCTCGCTTCTGATACGTTGCAACACCTGCTCGATGGACAACTCGGTAGAGTCCAACTGAATGGCATCGGCCGCCGGCTTCAGCGGGGCCACTGCACGTTGGGTGTCGCGCTCATCGCGCGCACGAATCTCATCCAGCAGACTCGACAGACTAACATCTTCACCCTTGCCCTTCAACTGCAGGTAGCGGCGACGTGCCCGCTCCTCTGCGCTGGCAGTGAGGAAGACCTTCAACGGCGCGTCGGGGAACACCACGGTACCCATGTCGCGACCATCGGCGATCAACCCCGGCATATCGCGAAATTCACGCTGACGCACCAGCAGCGCATCACGCACTGCCGGCAGCGAGGCGACCATCGACGCGCCCGCGCCAACGGTTTCGGTGCGGATGACGTTACTGACGTCCTCACCCTCGAGGATGATCTGTTGCAGCTTACCGGGCTGGGCTGCGATGAACTGCACATCCAGATGGGCGGCAAGCCGGGTCAGCAGCTCTTCGTTGGTCAGATCGACGCCATGATTGCTGGCGTTGAACGCCAGCAAGCGGTACAGCGCGCCGGAGTCCAGCAGCTTCCAGCCCAGCTCGCGGGCCAGCAGGCCGGCGACCGTGCCCTTGCCCGAGCCGCTTGGCCCGTCGATGGTGATGACCGGTACCAGCGAATTCACGACTTGCCCTCTTCCGCCACGCGGATACCCACTTCGGCGCACAGCGCCAGGAAGTTGGGGAACGAGGTGGCGACGTTGGCACAATCGTGGATGCGGATAGGCGCGCTGGCGCGCAACGAAGCGACGCTGAAGGCCATGGCAATACGGTGGTCACCGTGGCCATGCACTTCACCACCACCCAACTGGCCACCCTCGATGATGATGCCGTCCGGGGTCGGTTCGCACTTGATGCCCAAGGTAATCAGGCCGTCAGCCATGACCTGGATACGGTCGGACTCTTTCACCCGCAGCTCTTCTGCGCCACGCAGCACGGTACGCCCTTCGGCGCAGGCGGCAGCCACGAACAGTACCGGGAATTCGTCGATGGCCAGCGGCACCAGCTCTTCGGGGATGTCGATACCTTTCAGCCTGGCACCGCGTACGCGCAGGTCGGCCACTGGTTCGCCGCCGACTTCACGCTGGTTCTCCAGGGTGATGTCGCCCCCCATCAGGCGCAGGATATCGATGACACCGGTACGGGTCGGGTTGATGCCAACGTGTTCCAGCACCAGCTCGGAACCTTCGGCGATGGAGGCCGCGACCAGGAAGAACGCTGCCGAAGAAATGTCGGCCGGTACTTCGATGCGGGTAGCGGTCAGCTTGCCACCGGACTGCAGCGAAGCTACCGGGCCGTTGCTTTCGACTGTGTAGCCAAAGCCACGCAGCATGCGCTCGGTGTGATCACGGGTAGGCGCAGGCTCGGTGACAGTGGTCTTGCCTTCAGCGTACAGGCCAGCCAGCAGCAGGCAGGATTTGACCTGGGCGCTGGCCATCGGCAGCGTGTAGGTCAACCCTTTGAGCTTGTGGCCACCGCGGATGGTCAGCGGCGGGCGCCCTTCCGGGCCGGTCTCGACCACAGCCCCCATTTCACGCAGCGGGTTGGCCACGCGGTTCATCGGGCGCTTGGACAGCGAAGCGTCGCCAGTCATGGTTACGTCGAACGACTGGCCGGCCAACAGGCCCGACAGCAGGCGCATCGAGGTGCCGGAGTTGCCCACATACAGCGGCCCGGGCGGCGGCTTCAGGCCGTGCAGGCCTACACCATGAATGGTGACGCGACCGTGGTTGGGGCCTTCAATGACCACACCCATGTCCCGGAATGCCTGCAGAGTCGCCAGTGCGTCTTCACCTTCGAGGAAGCCTTCGACTTCGGTGGTGCCTTCGGCCAGCGAGCCGAGCATGATCGAGCGGTGGGAAATCGACTTGTCGCCCGGTACGCGGATTCGCCCGGACAGGCGGCCACCCGGTTGGGCCAGGAAAATCAGATCGTTGGCGTTCATAGCGTCCACATAGGCCCGGCGGGCCAGGATTTTACTAAAATGCTCGCGGGCAACACGTGCACGGGTGAATACACCCAGCAACTGGTGCCCGTCCCCTTCAGCGATCGCGTCGCGCAAGGCGTCGAGATCGCTGCGATATGTATCGAGTGTGCGCAGGACAGCGTCGCGGTTGGCGAGGAAGATGTCATGCCACATGGTCGGGTCGCTGCCGGCGATTCTTGTGAAATCGCGGAAGCCTCCCGCAGCGTACCGGAAGATCTCGAGGTTTTCATTGCGCTTGGCCAGCGAATCGACCAAACCAAAGGCCAGCAGGTGCGGCAAGTGACTGGTGGCTGCCAGCACCTCGTCATGGCGCTCGACCGACATGTGCTCCACGTCGGCATCCAGCGCACGCCACAGCCGGTCGACCAGGGCCAGCGCGGCCGGGTCGGTTTCGGCCAGCGGCGTCAAAATCACCTTGTGCCGACGGAACAGGGCGGCGTTGGAAGCCTCCACGCCGCTTTGCTCGGAACCGGCGATGGGGTGGCCAGGGACGAAGCGTGGCAGCCGCTGGCCGAAGACCGAACGCGCCTCACGGACGACATTACCCTTGGCACTGCCAACATCGGTAATGATCGCATCGCCCAGATCGAGCCGGGCCAGGACGGCCAGGACTTTTTCCATGGCCAGGATGGGTACGGCCAGCTGGATGACATCGGCACCAACACAGGCTGCGGCGAGGTCTTCTTCGCAGCGGTCGACCACGCCCAGGGCCACGGCCTGCTTGCGCGAAGGCGCGTCCAGGTCGACACCGACCACTTCGCGGCACAGGCCGCTTTCACGCAGGCCCTTGGCGAACGAACCACCGATCAGGCCGAGGCCGACCACGACCAGGCGGTTGATGATCGGCTCAGGTTTGGTTTTTGCTGCTTTTACCACTGGTGCGAACCCTGTTCTGAAATCTGGACAGCCTGCTGGACCCTACGGCGCCGCTTCGCGACCCTTTCGCGGCACAAGGCCGCTCCTACAAGGACCCTGCAGGAGCGGCCTTGTGCCGCGAAAGGGCTGCAAAGCAGCCCCAAGGGCCTTGAATCAAAGCACCGCCTTCGGATAAGAGCCCAGCACCTTCAGCGCCACCGCCTCCTGGCTGATCTGCTCGAGCACCGCCTTGATCAGCGGGTCGCGGTGGTGGCCAACGAAGTCGATGAAGAACACGTAGGTCCACTTGCCACTGCGCGACGGGCGGGTCTCGATGCGGGTCAGGTCGATGCCGTTCTGGTGGAACGGCACCAGCAACTCGTGCAAGGCACCTGGCTTGTTGCTCATCGAGACAATGATCGAGGTCTTGTCATCGCCAGTCGGCGGCACTTCCTGGCTGCCGATCATCAGGAAGCGCGTGGAGTTGTCCGGGCGGTCTTCAATCTTTTCGGCCAGGCGGGTCAAACCATACAGGTTGGCCGCCATGTCACCGGCGATCGCCGCCGAGTTCCACTCACCCTTGACCCGCTTGGCCGCCTCGGCATTGCTCGACACGGCCACGCGCTCCACGTTCGGGTAGTGGGCGTCCAGCCACTTGCGGCACTGGGCCAGCGACTGGGCGTGGGAGTAGATGCGGGTGATGCTGTCGGTCTTGGTGTTTTCGCCTACCAGCAGATGATGGTGGATGCGCAGCTCGACTTCACCGCAAATCACCATGTCGTGCTCAAGGAAGCTGTCCAGCGTGTGGCTGACAGCACCTTCGGTGGAGTTTTCCACCGGCACCACGCCAAAGTTGACGGCACCGGCCGCCACTTCGCGGAACACTTCGTCGATAGCGGCCATTGGCCGGCTGATCACAGCGTGGCCGAAGTGCTTCATGGCTGCGGCCTGGGTGAAGGTACCCTCTGGGCCGAGATAGGCGATTTTCAGCGGCTCTTCAAGGGCCAGGCACGACGACATGATTTCGCGGAACAAACGCGCCATCTCTTCGTTGCCCAGGGGCCCCTTGTTGCGCTCCATCACGCGCTTGAGCACTGCGGCCTCACGTTCGGGACGGTAGAACACCGGCTTCTCGCCTTCTTTCAGCGAGGCGGTCTTGACCCGGGCGACTTCTTCAGCGCAACGGGCACGGTCGCTGATCAGCTCGAGAATCTTTTCGTCGAGGCTGTCGATGCGTACGCGCAGCGCCTTGAGTTCCTGTTCGGACATCAGCCGTGCTCCTTCTCGAATTCGGCCATGTAGCCAACCAAGGCTTCCACAGCCTCAAGGCCCAGGGCGTTGTAGATGGAAGCGCGCATACCGCCCACCGAACGGTGGCCCTTGAGGTTGAGCAGGCCACGGGCATCGGCGCCGGCGAGGAAGGCCTTGTCCAGGCGCTCGTCAGCCAGGCGGAACGGCACGTTCATCCACGAACGGGCGTTGACGCTGATCGGGTTGGTGTAGAAATCGCTGTTGTCGATGAAGCCGTACAGGCGGTCTTTCTTGGCGCGGTTGCGCTGTTCCATGGCGTCGACGCCACCCTGCTCCTTCAACCACTCGAAGACCAGGCCCGAGAGGTACCAGGAATAAGTGGCCGGGGTGTTGTACATCGAGCCGTTGTCAGCCGAGACCTTGTAGTCGAGCATGGTCGGGCAGCTGCTGCGGGCATGGCCCAGCAGGTCTTCGCGAACGATGACCACCACCAGGCCGCTGGGGCCGATGTTCTTCTGCGCGCCGGCGTAGATCAGGCCGAACTGCGACACGTCGATGGGGCGCGAGAGAATGTCGGAGGACATGTCGACCACCAGGGGCACATCACCAGTCTGCGGCACCCAGTCAAACTGCAGACCACCAATGGTCTCGTTGGACGCATAGTGCACATAGGCGGCGTTTTTGGTCAGATTCCAGTCGTTCTGGCCAGGGATGCTCAGGTAGTCGTAGGGCTTGGCACTGGCGGCGACGTTGATGTGGCCGAAGCGGCGCGCTTCTTCGATGGCCTTTTTCGACCAGATACCGGTTTCGATGTAGTCGGCAGTGCCGTTTTCCGGCAGCAGGTTCAGCGGAATTTCGGCGAACTGCTGGCTGGCGCCGCCCTGCAGGAACAGCACCTTGTAGTTGGAGGGGACGGACAGCAGGTCGCGCAGGTCCTGCTCGGCCTTTTCGGCGATGGCCACGTAGTCGTCGCTGCGATGGCTCATTTCCATCACCGACAAGCCCTTGCCGCGCCAGTCCAGCATCTCGGCCTGGGCGCGCTGCAACACAGCATCAGGAAGCGCGGCAGGGCCTGCGCAGAAGTTAAAGGCTCGTTTGCTCACATCCACTCTCGCTCTGCCAAATAGAACAAAATCATAATTCGGTGGCCACATTCCATGCAGGATCGGTGGCGCCTGCATCGCGGGCAAGCCCGCGCCTACACAGGCAAACGGGGCGACCTTGGTCGCCCCGTCCGGGTTTACGCTCGCTTACTCCTGCGGGGCCTCTTCGGCACCCGCAGCGTCTTCATTGTCTGGCGCTTCAGCCTCGGTGCCCTCCTCGTCCACCTCGATCACTTCATCGAGTTCGTCCTCGGACGGCTCCTGGATCCGCTCCAGGCCCACCAGTGTTTCATCCGCCGCCAGCTTGATCAGCGTCACACCCTGGGTGTTACGGCTCAGGCTGGACACTTCGCCAACACGGGTGCGCACCAGGGTGCCCTGGTCGGAAATCAGCATGATCTCCTCGCCTTCCTGCACCTGGATAGCACCGATCAGCAGGCCGTTGCGCCCTTTGGTACCCATGGCAATCACGCCCTGGCCACCACGGCCGCGACGCGGGAACTTGGACAGCGGGGTGCGCTTGCCGAAGCCACGCTCGGAGGCAGTGAGAATCTGCGAACCGGACTCCGGGATCAGCATCGAAATGATCTGCTGGCCTTTGCCCAGCTTCATGCCGCGAACACCACGGGCAGTACGGCCCATTTCACGCACTACGCTCTCGGCGAAACGGATGACCTTGCCGGCGTCGGAGAACATCATGACTTCTTTGGCGCCGTCAGTGATGGCCGCCGCAATCAGGGTGTCACCTTCCTTCAGCTTCAGGGCGATCAGGCCGTTGGAGCGTGGGCGGGCGAACTGCACCAGCGGGGTTTTCTTGACGGTACCGGAGGCCGTGGCCATGAAGATGTAGGCGCCTGTCGGCTCTGCCACCCACTCTGCGGTGTCGCCATCTTCCTCGTCGACTTCCTCGGCCTCTACCAACTCACCCTCGAGCACGGTGTCATCAGCGTCTTCCAGCTCTTCGTCAAGGTCAGCGTTCTGCTGCAGCGCTTCGAGGTCGATCTGCAGCATGGCGGTGATGCGCTCACCTTCCTCCAGCGGCAGCAGGTTGACCAGCGGGCGACCACGGGCAGCGCGGGACGCTTCGGGGATTTCGTAGGTCTTCTTCCAGTACACCTTGCCCTTGCTGGAGAACAGCAACAGGGTGGCATGGCTGTTGGCGACCAACAGGTGCTCGATGTAGTCCTCGTCCTTCACGCCGGTCGCCGACTTGCCTTTACCGCCACGGCGCTGGGCCTGATAAGCGGACAATGGCTGGGTCTTGGCATAACCACCGTGGGAGATGGTGACCACGCGCTCTTCTTCCGGGATCATGTCGCCGTAGTTGAGGTCGTGGCTGGCATTGAGAATTTCGGTGCGGCGCACATCGCCGTATTCGGCACGGATGGCTTCCAGCTCTTCGCGGATCACTTCCATCAGGCGCTCTGCGCTGCTGAGGATGCGGATCAGCTCGCCGATCTGCTCGAGGATTTCCTGGTACTCGGCCAGCAGCTTCTCGTGCTCAAGGCCGGTCAGGCGGTGCAGGCGCAGGTCGAGGATGGCCTGGGCCTGTTCCGGCGACAGGAAGTACTTGCCGTCATGCAGGCCGTACTGCTCCGGCAGGTCCTCAGGGCGGCAGGAATCGGCGCCGGCGCGCTCGACCATGACCTGCACGGCACTGGATTCCCACGGCGTGGAAACCAGGGCTTCTTTGGCCTCGGACGGGGTTGGCGACGCCTTGATCAGGGCGATGACCGGGTCGATGTTGGACAGTGCAACCGCCTGGCCTTCAAGGATGTGGCCACGCTCACGGGCCTTGCGCAGCTCGAATACGGTACGGCGTGTCACCACTTCACGGCGGTGACGGACGAACGCTTCGAGCAGGTCCTTGAGGTTGAGCAAACGCGGACGGCCGTCGATCAGGGCGACCACGTTGATGCCGAACACGCTCTGCAGCTGGGTTTGCTGGTAGAGGTTGTTGAGCACCACCTCCGGCACCTCGCCGCGGCGCAGCTCGATGACGATGCGCATGCCGTCCTTGTCGGACTCGTCGCGCAGCTCTGTGATGCCTTCGATCTTCTTCTCTTTTACCAGCTCGGCGATCTTCTCGATGAGGCGCGCCTTGTTCAGCTGGTACGGCAGCTCGGTCACGACGATCTGCTGACGGCCGCCAACCTTGTCGATGTCTTCGATTTCGGAGCGGGCACGCATGTATATGCGGCCACGACCGGTACGATAGGCCTCGATGATGCCCTGACGGCCGTTGATGATACCGGCAGTCGGGAAGTCCGGCCCAGGGATGAACTGCATCAGCTCATCGATGGTGACTTCGGGGTTGTCGATCAGCGCCAGGCAGCCGTCGATCACTTCACCGAGGTTGTGTGGCGGAATGTTGGTCGCCATGCCCACGGCGATACCGCTGGATCCGTTGACCAGCAGGTTGGGAATACGGGTCGGCATGACCGCCGGGATCTGCTCGGTGCCGTCATAGTTGGGCACCCAGTCGACGGTTTCCTTGTGCAGGTCGGCCAGCAGCTCGTGAGCCAGCTTGGTCATGCGCACTTCGGTGTATCGCATGGCCGCAGCGTTGTCGCCGTCCACCGAACCGAAGTTGCCCTGACCATCGACCAGCAGGTAGCGCAGCGAGAACGGCTGGGCCATACGCACGATGGTGTCGTAGACCGCAGTGTCGCCGTGCGGGTGGTACTTACCGATCACGTCACCGACCACACGGGCGGATTTCTTGTACGGCTTGTTCCAGTCGTTGCCCAGTTCGCTCATCGCATAGAGAACGCGACGATGCACGGGCTTCAAGCCGTCACGCGCATCGGGCAGCGCTCGCCCGACAATCACGCTCATCGCGTAGTCGAGGTAAGACTGTCTCAGTTCGTCTTCGATATTGACCGGGAGGATTTCTTTGGCCAGTTCGCCCATGAGAAGCCTGATTCCTTTTTCTGGTGAAACTTCGCAGCTCCATCAAGGGCCGAACGAAGCTCGCCGCCGCAGCGCATAAGGGTGCGACGACTTACGACAAATCAATGAGTTGTGCCATGGATCTGCGCAATGAAGGCCGCCGTGATGAGCGGTCTTGGAAACTGCCGGATGTTATCACAAAGGCGGGGGCGGTGGGGAGAGGTGGCACGGGGTGCTTGCCTTGAATATTGTGTCGCCTGGGAGAACGAGCGCCGCCCGCGCGGCGCATCGCGAGCTGTGCTCGCTCCTACGTTTGTTTCGGGCCAGTCAAGCCTGTGACAGGCGTGCGCGACCGCCATTTTTGTACGGCACGATAGCGTGCCATGCGCCAAGGGGGCCGCGCGCAAACGGCACAGGAAAAATTGGCCCGAAACAAACGTAGGAGCGAGCACAGCTCGCGATGCGCCGCGCGGGCGGCGCTCGATCTAAAAAACGACAGACGTCTATCGCCTTACGCCCTCAATGCAGCCGCTTGCGGCAAATCAACTGGGCCAGCTTGGCGGTATCCGGGCGCTCTACGATGCCCCGCTCGGTCACGATCACGTCGATCAAGTCGGCCGGGGTCACATCGAACACCGGGTTGAACACTTCGACATCCGGTACCGCCGGGGCACCGCCAAAGTCCAGCCACTCGTCGGCGTCACGCTCTTCCAGCGGGATATCCTCGCCGGTGGCCAGGTTCAGGTCGATGCTGGTGCTCGGCGCCACCACCATGAAGCGCACGCCGTGGTGCATGGCACTGACCGCCAGCTGGTAAGTGCCGATCTTGCTGGCCACGTCACCATTGGCAGCAATGCAGTCCGCCCCCACCACCACCCAGGTGATGCCCTTGCTCTTCATCAGGTGCGCCAGCGCCGAGTCGGCACAGAGCGTTACCGGGATGCCTTCGTTGGCCAGCTCCCAGGCGGTCAGGCGCGAGCCTTGCAACCAGGGGCGAGTCTCGCCGGCGTACACCCGCTCGACCATGCCCTCCAGGTAGCCGGCGCGAATCACCCCCAGGGCGGTGCCAAAACCGCCGCTGGCCAGGGCACCGGCATTGCCGTAGGTGAGCAGGGCCTGGGCATTGCCCTGATGACGACGGATCAGCTCGATACCTTGCTGGGCCATGGTCAGGTTGGCTTCACGGTCGCTTTCGTGGATGGCCACGGCCTCTGCCTCCAGCACGGCCAGCACGTCTTCATCAGGGCGCAGGCGCAGCAGGCGTTCGCGCATGCGGTTCAGCGCCCAGAACAGGTTGGCCGCCGTGGGGCGTGCTTCGGCAAGGGTGAGGTAGTCTTCTTCCAGGTCCATTTCCCAGTCGCCACCCTCGGCCAGCCGCTCTTCCAGGGCCAATACCAGGCCGTAGGCCGCGGCAATACCAATGGCCGAGGCGCCGCGCACCGCCATGTCGCGGATTGCCGCCGCCACCTGCGCAACATTGTCGCAGGCCAGCCAGCGTTCCTCCGACGGCAGCAGGCGCTGGTCGAGCAGGTGCAAGATGCCGCCCTGCCAGCGGATCCCGGTCACCTTCTCCGCCGCCAAAAGTCGCTCGCGCATCGCCTCTCCCCGTGGTTCGCATGTCAAAAGCCGGCGATTATAGCGAGCCTGGGGGCCGAGCGCTCGGGTATACTCCGGCCCAATTTTGCGAAGTTTCAGAGGACTGTTCAATGAGCAACGTCGACCGCGCCGAAATCGCCAAGTTCGAAGCGCTGGCCCACCGTTGGTGGGACCGCGAAAGCGAGTTCAAGCCGCTGCACGAAATCAACCCGCTGCGCGTCAACTGGATCGACGAGCGGGCCAGCCTGGCCGGCAAGAAAGTGCTGGACGTAGGCTGCGGCGGCGGCATCCTCAGCGAAGCCATGGCCCTGCGCGGCGCCACGGTAACCGGTATCGACATGGGCGAGGCACCACTGGCGGTGGCCCAGTTGCACCAGCTGGAGTCGGGCGTACAGGTGGAGTACCGGCAGATCACCGCCGAAGCCCTGGCCGAAGAAATGCCTGAACAGTTCGACGTTGTCACCTGCCTGGAAATGCTCGAACACGTCCCCGACCCGTCCTCGGTGATTCGCGCCTGCTACCGTATGGTCAAGCCAGGCGGCCAGGTGTTCTTCTCCACCATCAACCGCAACCCCAAGGCCTACCTGCTGGCCATCGTCGGCGCCGAGTACATCCTGAAGATGCTGCCGCGCGGCACCCATGACTTCAAGAAGTTCATCCGCCCGTCCGAACTGGGCGCCTGGAGCCGTGATGCCGGCCTGCAGGTGAAGGACATCATTGGCCTCACCTATAACCCGCTGACCAAGCACTACAAGCTCAACAGCGACGTCGACGTCAACTACATGATCCAGACCCTGCGCGAGGAATGAGCATGCGTTTGCGAGCAGTACTCTTCGACATGGACGGCACCTTGCTCGACACGGCGCCGGACTTCATCGCCATTTGCCAGGCCATGCTCGCCGAGCGCGGCCTGCCAGCCGTTGCCGACCACCTGATCCGTGGCGTGATCTCTGGCGGCGCCCGCGCCATGGTTGCCACTGCGTTTGCCATGGACCCGGAAGCCGAGGGCTTCGAGGCCCTGCGCCTGGAGTTTCTGGAGCGCTACCAACGCGACTGCGCGGTCCACAGCAAGCTGTTCGACGGCATGGCCGAGCTGCTGGCTGACATCGAAAAAGGCAACCTGCTGTGGGGCGTGGTCACCAACAAGCCGGTACGCTTCGCCGAGCCGATCATGCAGCAGCTGGGCCTGGCCGAGCGCTCGGCACTGCTGATCTGCCCGGACCACGTGAAGAACAGCAAGCCTGACCCCGAGCCGCTGACCCTGGCCTGCACCACCCTGGGCCTGGACCCTGCCAGCGTGCTGTTCGTTGGCGACGACCTGCGCGACATCGAGTCTGGCCGCGACGCTGGCACGCGCACGGCTGCGGTGCGTTACGGCTATATTCATCCAGAGGACAACCCCAACAACTGGGGTGCCGACGTGGTGGTGGACCACCCGCTGGAACTGCGCAAAGTGATCGACAGCGCGCTGTGTGGCTGCTGAACTAGAGACAGGGAATACACAATGTTCGACTACACCGCCCGTCCCGACCTGCTGCAAGGCCGGGTCATCCTGGTTACCGGCGCCGGCCGCGGCATTGGTGCCGCGGCCGCAAAGGCTTACGCTGCACTGGGCGCCACCGTGCTACTGCTGGGCAAGACCGAGGCCAACCTGAACGAGGTCTACGACCAGATCGAAGCCGCCGGACACCCGCAACCGGTGGTCATCCCGTTCAACCTGGAAACCGCCCTGCCCCACCAGTACGACGAGCTGGCAGTGATGATCGAAGACCAGTTCGGCCGCCTGGACGGCCTGCTGAACAACGCCTCGATCATTGGCCCGCGCACGCCGCTGGAACAGTTGTCGGGCGACAACTTCATGCGCGTGATGCACATCAACGTCGATGCCACCTTCATGCTCACCAGCACCCTGCTGCCCCTGCTGAAGCTGTCGGAAGACGCCTCGGTGGTGTTCACCAGCAGCAGCGTCGGCCGCAAAGGCCGGGCCTACTGGGGCGCCTATGGCGTGTCGAAGTTCGCGACCGAGGGCCTGATGCAGACCCTGGCTGACGAACTGGAAGGCGTGGCACCCGTGCGCTCCAACAGCATCAACCCGGGCGCCACGCGCACAGCGATGCGGGCCCAGGCTTACCCCAGCGAAAACCCGCAGAACAACCCGCTGCCTGAAGAGATCATGCCGGTGTATCTGTACCTGATGGGGCCGGACAGCAAAGAGGTGAATGGGCAGGCTCTCAACGCCCAATAAGCTCTTTTGCCTGTCCTGGCCCTATCGCCGGCAAGCCAGCTCCCACAGGATCACCACAGGCCAGGGCAATGTGGAATCCCTGTGGGAGCTGGCTTGCCGGCGATAGGGCCAGTACAGGCGAAAGATCAGCCGGCCGCCAACGCCGGGCGCAAACGGCCTTGCTGGCGGCTCTCCAGCTGCATGCACCGCTCCAGGAACAGGTACATGCAGTCGTAACTCTTGCAAATCGCCCTGCGCAACTCGGTACGCAGCCCAAGGCTCGGGTTCTCGCCGGCCAGGGTACAGATGATTTCCAGCGCCTCCCAAGGGTGCGCATCATCGTACTGGGCATGCATTTTCAACCACTTCATCGCCCGCTTGCGCTGGTCTTCCGGGAAGCCTTGGGCGTAGGTATCGGTCGAGCACACCACCGCCGACCATTCCCCGGTCGCACCCTCGATGGCGTAGTTGGTCGCTGCCATGGAAATGGCCAGGTTCTCGGTGGCGCACACGCGCCAGCACCAGTCGTTCAGGCCGTTCAGCTCGGGTGGCACTTCCTGGGCCTGCAAATCATGCAGGTGCACACCATGGGCCTGGCACCAGTTCACCCAGTAGTCGGCATGGTTGAGCTCGACGCGGATGTTGCGCATCAGCCAGCGCCGCGCCATGTCTTCGCCCTGATGGCGGCCATAGCGGGTCTTGGTCAGGTTATGGGCCATGTACAGAGAGAACTGCTCCACCACCGGCCAGCCACCGATCAGGTACTGACGAATGGTCGACTGCTTGAGCTGGCCGTCGCGCAGGCGCGCGTAGAACTCATGCTCCACCACCCGGCGCTTGCTCTCCCGGCAGTCTTCAATCAGTTGCTGGGCCCATTGGGGGTAGCTGGCGGGGTCCATCAGAGGCCCGATACGAACGAATGCATCAATCACTTTCAGCTCCTTGATCCTTGTGATTTCTCGCTAGCGAAATGTGCCAGGTGCCCGCTGCAACAGAGGCCGGGCGGCAATCCGTTGGCGCTGCAGACTGTCACAGGTGAACACCTGGGGGCGCTCGATCAGGTAACCCTGGGCGTAATCCACGCCTATTTCCTGCAGGGCCTGCTCGATCAAGGGTGTTTCGACGAACTCGGCGATAGTGCGTTTACCCATGACATGGCCGATGTGGTTGATGACCTCGACCATGGCCCGGTTGATCGGGTCGTCGAGCATGTCCTTGACGAAACTGCCGTCGATCTTCAAGTAATCCACCGGCAAATGCTTGAGGTAGGCGAACGACGACATGCCGGCGCAGAAGTCATCGAGCGAAAAGCGGCAGCCCAGCCCCTTCAACTCGTTGATGAAGCGAATGGCACTGCCCAGGTTGGCAATTGCGCTGGTTTCGGTGATTTCGAAACAGATCATCCGCGGCGGAATGGCATACTCGACAAACAACCGCTGCAGGTATTCAAGGAACTTGTCATCGCCAATGCTCGACCCTGACAGGTTGATCGCGCAGGTCGACAGCGGCCCTTCGCGGCCTTCGTCCAGGCATTGGCGCACAACCTGGAACACATTGCGCACCACCCAACGGTCCAGCGCACTCATCAGGCCGTAGCGCTCGGCCGCAGGAATGAAGCTGCTGGGCAGGATGGTGCGGCCACTTTCGTCGTGCAGGCGCAGCAGGATTTCGATATGGCCTGGGCCTTCAAAGGCTTTCAGCGGCGCTATTTCCTGTGCGTAGAGGCAGAAGCGGTTTTCTTCCAGAGCCACGTGCAAGCGCTGGATCCAGGCCATTTCGCCAAAACGCATGGACAGCTCGCTGTCGTCGGTGTGGTACACCTGTACGCGGTTGCGGCCCTTCTCCTTGGCCATGTAGCAAGCCATGTCGGCGGCCCGCAGCGAGGCCTCCAGGGTGCCAGGTGCCTGGGCCATGTGCACCAGGCCGACGCTGACCGTAGTGACGAACGGCCGCCCCTTCCACACAAAGTGCAAGCTCTGCACCATCTGGCGCAACTGCTCGGCAATGCGCTCGGCCTGCTCGGGCGGGCAGTTTTCCAGCAGCACGCCAAACTCATCGCCACCCAGCCGCGCCAGGGTATCGCCTTCGCGCAGGCCCGATTGCAGCACAGCGCAGATGTGCCGCAACAATTCGTCGCCAGCGGCATGCCCGCAGGTGTCGTTCACCAGCTTGAACTGGTCAAGGTCAAGGAACATCAGCGAATGCCGCCCGGCCTGGCGCGCCAGGCCGTTCAGCGCCTGCTCCAGGCGGTATTCGAACTCACGGCGGTTGGCCAGCCCGGTCAGGGCGTCATGGGTAGCCTGCCAGGACAGGTTGGCGATGTACTGCCGCTCCTGGGTCATGTCATGCAGCACCAGGACGATGCCACTGAGCTGGCCGTTACTGACGATCGGCGAGCCCACCAGGTTGATCGACACGGTGCTGCCATCCAGGCGCTGGATCAGCCGGGCATGCTCGGCGCCGCCCTTGAGGCTGCCACTCAGTACCTGCTCGACCAGGCTGCGGCCATCTTCCTCCGCCTGCTCGTCCACCAGGCTGAACAGCGCCGACAACGGCAAGCCCTGGGCCTGGCCAGACTGCCAGTGCGTCAATTGCTCGGCGGCTGGGTTCATGTAGCCGATGCAGCCATCCACGTCGGTGGTAATGACCGCATCGCCAATGGCCTGCAAGGTGGTCTGGGCCCGCTCTTTTTCTTCCTGCAGGGCGCTGGCAAATGCCTGCCGCTGGGCCAGCAGCTTGCTGGAGCGGCGCCAGGCAATGGTAATGAGGAACATCGCTGTCAGCAGGTTGGTAATCAGTAGCACCCGCAGCAACATGCGCGAGCCTTCGCCCAAGGCATCGCTGAACGCCTTGGCCGCCGGCGTGACCCCTTCGTTGATGGTGACGATGCGGGCCTTCCAGGCGTTGACTGCCTGGGCGTCGACCGGGCCATTGGCAAAACTTTGGCGCATCTCGCCGGCCAGTACATCGAGCTTGGCCAGGTAGTCGTCGCCGATGTCCCAGTAGTCGATGGCTGTCTGCATGTAGCTGATGTTGCGAAAGTTACGGTAGAACCAGATGATCCGTTCGACATCGTTAGAGTGGTTGCCGCCTTGCAGCACAGCTTGGCGCGCGGCAGCCAGGTCGGGGCTGGGGTGGTCGAGCACCTCGCGTAGCTGGTGGTCACCCTGGGGCACGGTAATGGCCTGGCGATAACGCTGGTAGGTGCTTTCGTCGCGGGTGTCGGCGTACAGGTTCAGGTAATAGATGGCGTCTTTCTGCGCCTTGGACCACAGGCTTTCGCCCGCGACATAGGCACGCACGGCCGACAGCGTATAAAGGCTGAGGCTACCGAGTGCCACCTGGAAGACCACAACGGCGATGAAGGGCCAAGTGATGCCGAGCAACTTTGGCGCTTCGAGTGTGCGATGTCCCTTCATGGAGTCCCTGTCACAGAGCAGATAAGGCGCAAATCGACCCAGACAAGCACAGCGTAGGCCATCTGCCATCAACGTGACGGGGTTTTTTATGACAGGGAATCGCAGGATTTGCACGCACGCTGTGGGAGCGGCCTTGCGTCGCGAAAGGGCCGCGACGCGGCCCCCGGATTTCAAGGTTGATGCTGAAATTGCCGGGGCTGCTTTGCAGCCCTTTCGCGACACAAGGCCGCTCCCACAGCGACGGCACAAGGCACCTGAAATTCAGCTTTGCTGCAAGTGCCCATAAAGCTTGGCGTACAACCCACCCTCGGCAATCAGCTGCTGGTGGTCGCCATCTTCGGCCACATGCCCGCCATCGAACACCAGCACCCGGTCGGCCTGCTTCACCGCCGACAGCCGGTGGGCGATGATCAGCGTGGTGCGGCCGCTGAGGAAGCGCGCCAGGGCCTGGTGCAGGTTGTACTCGGTGGCGGCGTCCAGGGCCGAGGTGGCTTCGTCGAGAATGACCACCTTGGGCTCGGCCAGCACCATGCGGGCAATGGCCAGGCGCTGGCGCTGCCCGCCAGACAAGCGCACGCCGGAACGCCCCACCACACTGTCCAGGCCCTGTGGCAAGGCGGCGATGGTGGCATCCAGCTGGGCGATGCGCAGCGCCTGCCAGCACGCCTCGTCGCTGCAGTCGCGGCCCATGGCCAGGTTGGCGCGTACGGTGTCGTTGAACAGCGACGGGTGCTGCAACACCACCGCGACGTTTTCGCGCAGGGTTTCCAGGCCGATTTCCTGCAGGCTGGCACCGCCAAAGCGGATGGTCCCGGCCTGGGCGCTGTAAAGGCCAAGCAGCAGTTGCACCAGGGTGCTCTTGCCGCCACCACTGGCGCCGACAATCGCCACCTTTTCCCCCGGGGCGATGGACAGGTCGAGGTTTTCCAGCACCGGCTCGTCAGCATAGGCAAAGCGCAAGTCGCGCACTTCGATGCCCACCGTCTCGCGGCCGGCGAACGGGTCGCTGGCGGCCGGGTACTGCGGCTCGTCATCGCGTGCCAGCAGCTCGTTGAGGCGGCTCAGCGCACCTCCCGCGGCGTAGTAGGCATATTGCAGGTTGAGCAATTGCTCCACCGGCCCGATCATGAACCACAAGTAGCTGAACACCGCCAGCATCTGGCCGATGGAAAGGTCGGAGAACAGTACGGTCAGCATGGCCGCGGCGCGGAAGATGTCGATGCCGAACTGGAACAACAAGCCACTGGCTCGGCCACTGGCATCGCTCTTCCACTGGGAATCTACGGCGTAATCACGCACCTCGCGGGCGCGCAGGCCCAAGCGACCAAGGAAGTAGCCCTGGCGGTTGCTTGCACGGATTTCCTGGATGGCATCAAGGGTTTCCGTCAGCGCCTGGGTAAAACGCGCGGTGCTGTCGTTCTCAAGCTTTTTAAGGTGTTTGACGCGCTTGCCCAACTGCACGGTGAAGTAGATCACCAGCGGGTTGAACAGCAAGATCAGCAAGGCCAGCTGCCAGTGCATCCAGATCAGGATCGCCGCTGTGCCGGTCAAGGTCAGCATGGCCACCAGGAAACGGCTGAGTGTTTCGCCAACGAACTTGTCGAGGGTGTCCAGGTCGGTGACCAGATGGGTAGTGACCGTGCCACTGCCCAGGCTTTCGTATTCCTTCAGCGAAATGCGCTTGAGGCGCTCGATCAGGCGGATGCGCAGGCGGTAGACGATATCCTTGGCCAAACCGGCAAACAACTTGGCCTGGAGCACGTTGAATGCCAGGGCAGCCAGGCGCAGGCACAAGGTGAGCGCCAGCATCAGCCCGATATAACCGGCTGCCACCTGCCAGCTGGATGGCAGCAGGTGGTTCATCCACTTCAGGGCGGCATCGCCATGGCCCAGCAGCACTTCGTCCACCAGCAGGGGCAACAGCAACGGGATGGGCACACTGCAGCAAGCCGCCAGCACGGCGATGAGGTTGGCAGACCAGAGGTTTTTCTTGTGATGCAGGGCCAGGCGGCGGATTTCCGCCCAGCTCAGTCGATCGCCCGCAGCATGAGGCTTGCCCGGCACCGGGTCGGGTGACCCCGGCACATCAAGCACAGGCGGCCTGCTGCAGCCAGCGGCCGAGCAAGGGTTGCAGGCGCTCCAGCGGCTGGTAGCCGTTGGTCAGCAGCGCCAGCTGGCCATTGCGTTCGGCCAGCAGGGTCGGGAAGCCGGCGATACCCAGGTCCTGGGCCCAGCTGAAATCGGCTGCGGTGGCGGCTCGGGTATCGGCGCGGGCGAAGGTGTCGGCAAACACGGCGCGGTCGAAGCCGCACTGCGAGGCCAGCTCGACCAGCTGTGGCGCAGTGGTCACGTCCACGCCCTGCTCGTAGAACGAACGCTGGATCAGCGCCAGCAGCGGCCAGACGCGCTCGGCGTCAAGCTCGCGGGCGGTGACCAGGGCGCGACAGGCCGGCTCGGTGTCATAGACGAAGCCGTCAGGCATGGCCCCCTCGAAACGAAAAGGCTGGCCGGTGGCGTCAGCCACCGCCTGCCAGTGTTCGAGGATGTACTTGCGGGTGGAGCCGTCCAGCGCGCTGCCGCCGGTGCGCAACCCGCCCGGCACCACGCGGGTGGCAACGCCCGCCTCACGCGCCTGGGCGATCAGGGCGGCGGCTACCGGCGCGAACCCCCAGCACCAGGAGCACATCGGGTCCATCACATAGATCAGGCGGGCAGACATGCATCAAGCCTCGGCTTTGTAGTTGTAACCGATCGGGTGCGGCAGGTTGCGGGCCTTGGCCAGCTCGATCTGCTTCTGCCGGTCGATGGCGCTGCGCCGGGTCTTCTCGCTCAGGGTGTCCCAGCAATGCGGGCAGCTGACACCTGGCGAATAGTGCTCGGACGCGCGCTCTTGTGCATTGATCGGGTGGCGGCAGGCGTGGCACTGGTCGTACTCGCCTTCGGTCAGGTCATGGCGCACCGTGACGCGGTTGTCGAAGACGAAGCAGTCGCCGTCCCACAGGCTTTCTTCCTGAGGCACTTCTTCGAAGTATTTCAGGATGCCGCCCTTAAGATGATAGACCGCCTCGAAGCCTTCACCGAGCATGTAGCTGGAGGCTTTTTCGCAACGAATGCCGCCGGTGCAGAACATGGCCACTTTCTTGTGCTTGCTGGGGTCGAAGTTGGCCTTGATGTACTCCGGGAACTCGCGGAAGGTTTCGGTCTTGGGGTCCACCGCGCCCTTGAAGGTGCCAATGGCCACTTCGTAGTCATTGCGGGTGTCGATCAGCAGCACTTCCGGGTCGCTGATCAGCGCGTTCCAGTCCTTGGGTTCGACATAGGTGCCGACCGCCTGGTTCGGGTCCACGCCTGGTACGCCGAGGGTGACGATTTCTTTCTTGAGCTTGACCTTGGTGCGGTAGAACGGCTGCTCGTCGCAGTACGATTCTTTATGGTCGACATCGGCCAGGCGCGGGTCGTTGCGCAACCAGGCCAGCAGCCCGTCGATGCCTTCGCGGGTGGCCGACACAGTGCCGTTGATGCCTTCGTGGGCCAGCAGCAGGGTGCCTTTGACGTCGTTGTCGAGCATGGCCTTGAGCAGCGGTTCGCGCAGCTCTACGTAGTCTTGCAGGGTGACGAACTTGTACAGCGCCGCGACGACGATGGGTTGTGACATGAAACAGGTTCTCCAGGTGGTTGCCCTCGTAAGGGGCGGACCGGGTTTGACAGGTATTGAAAAAAGCATGGGGGCGCTTTGCGCCCCTTTCGCGGCACAAGGCCGCTCCCACAGGGACCGCGTAACCCGATGGCGAGTGCGGTTCCTGTGGGAGCGGCCTTGTGCCGCGAAAGGGCCGCAAAGCGGCCCCCGGATTTTGCAGGATTCTACCAGAACAACAGAAAGGTTTCAGTGCCCGCCGCCGGCACACACCGGCGAGGCCGGCGCTGCGCCGACCTTGGCCCACTCTTCTGCGGTGTAGGTATGGATGGCCAGGGCATGGATCTGCTGCATCAGCTCACCCATGGTGGCGTACACCTTCTGGTGGCGCTTGACGCTGTTCAACCCGGCAAACTGCTCGCTGACGATCACTGCCTTGTAGTGGGTCTCCTGACCACGACTGTGCATGTGGCTTTCGTCGAGCACTTGCAGGTGCTGCGGCGCCAAGGCACCCAGCTGTTGTTCAATGCGCTGTTGCATGGTCATCGCGGCGTGCTCACTTCTTGGCAGGAACGGCGGCCTTGCCTGCGTTAGGGTCCAGTTCCTTGGTCATGTCTTCCAGCAGCTTGTTCACCACCGGCACTGCTGGCTCCAGGCTCTGCTGGGTCAACTGGGCCGACTGCTGGGTAACCTTGGGCATTTCACGCAGTACTTTCTTGCCCAGCGGCGATTCGTAGAACTTGACCAGGTCTTTCAGCTCTTGTTCGGTGAAGGTCTGGGTGTACAGGTCGACCATCTTCGGCTTCAGCTTGTTCCAGCCGATGGCGTTGTCCAGCGCGGCGTTGGCCTTGGCCTGGTAGCTTTCCAGCACCGGCTGCTTGGCGGCCGGGGCCTTGGTCTGGGCAAAGCGCTGGGCGAACATCTGCTGGACCTGCATGTACACCGGGGTGCCCAGCTTGTCGGCGTTGGCCAGGGTCAGGAATTTCTCGGCAGCAGCGTTATGGCTGGCGGTGGCAGCGAGCACCTGGCCGCTGGCGCAAGCCAGGGCAACGGCGGCACAAAGGACACGGAGACGGGTCATTGCATTTCCTTCAAGGAGAGGGAGGCGGGTACCTCAGAGTAGAGCATTCTGCGCCGTGGTGGCGATGTGCTCAAGTGGCACGACGAGCGACGGAACCGCTCGGTCGAATCAAGGCCTAAACTGCGATTTCGAACTACACAGGAGTGAGTACAGAATGAGCCGTATCGAGACAGACAGCCTGGGCCCGGTCGAAGTTCCTGAAGGCGCCTACTGGGGTGCGCAAACCCAGCGCTCGCTGATCAACTTCGCCATTGGCAAGGAGCGCATGCCCATCGCGGTGCTGCACGCCCTGGCGCTGATCAAGAAGGCCGCGGCACGCGTCAACGACCGCAACGGCGACCTGCCGGCCGACATCGCGCGGCTGATCGAACAAGCCGCCGACGAAGTGCTGGGTGGCCAGCACGACGACCAGTTCCCGTTGGTCGTCTGGCAGACCGGCAGCGGCACGCAAAGCAACATGAACGTCAACGAAGTGATCGCCGGGCGCGCCAACGAACTGGCCGGCAAAGGCCGCGGCGGCAAAGCGCCAGTACACCCCAACGATCATGTCAATCGCTCGCAAAGTTCCAACGATTGCTTCCCGACTGCCATGCACATTGCTGCTGCGCAGGCGGTGCACGCGCACCTGTTGCCCGCCATCGCCGAACTGTCGTCGGGGCTGGCCGAGCTGTCGGGGCGCCACCAAAAGCTGGTAAAGACTGGCCGCACCCACATGATGGACGCCACACCGATTACCTTCGGCCAGGAGGTGTCTGCCTTCGTCGCCCAGCTCGACTATGCCCAGCGCGCCATCCGCGCCACCCTGCCGGCAGTGTGCGAACTGGCCCAGGGCGGCACCGCCGTAGGTACCGGGCTGAATGCCCCGCACGGTTTTGCCGAAGCCATCGCCGCCGAGCTGGCGGCGCTGTCCGGGCTACCCTTTGTCACGGCGCCGAACAAGTTCGCCGCCCTCGCCGGCCACGAACCACTCACCAGCCTGGCGGGCGCCCTGAAAACCCTGGCCGTGGCGCTGATGAAAATCGCCAACGACCTGCGTTTGCTGGGCTCCGGCCCGCGCGCCGGTTTGGCCGAAGTGCGCCTGCCAGCCAACGAACCGGGCAGCTCGATCATGCCAGGCAAGGTCAACCCGACGCAGTGCGAGGCGCTGTCGATGCTGGCCTGCCAGGTGTTGGGCAACGACGCGGCCATCGGTTTTGCCGCCAGCCAGGGGCATTTGCAGCTGAACGTGTTCAAACCGGTGATCATCCACAACCTGTTGCAGTCGATCGAACTGCTGGCCGATGGCTGCCGCAACTTCCAGCTGCACTGCGTGGCGGGCATCGAGCCCGATGCCGAGCAGATGGCCGCGCACCTGGAGCGTGGCTTGATGCTGGTAACGGCATTGAACCCGCATATTGGCTACGACAAGGCGGCGGAAATTGCCAAGAAGGCTTATAGCGAGGGCAAGACCCTGCGCGAGGCTGCACTGGAGCTGAAGTACCTGACCAATGAGCAGTTCGACCAATGGGTACGGCCGGAGAACATGCTGGCACCGGGTGGCAAGGGCTGAGTCATCTATAGCCTGTGCTGGCCCCTTCGCGGGTAAACCCGCTCCCACAGGGGTAGCACAACATTCAGCCCCGTGGTGAACCTGTGGGAGCGGGCTTGCCCCGCGAAAGGGACCGCGCGGTGCAAGGCACCGGCTTCGCCGGTGTTCGCGGGGCAAGCCCGCTCCCACAAAACGCTCAGTGAAACTGGGCCAATCGCGCCTTGCGGGCACGCCAACTGGCCACCAGCGATGGCCCCAGCGCCACCAGCGCCGAGCCGCACACCACGGTCACCGCCCCTACATAGCCCAGGGCATTGATGTCTTCGGCCTGCACGTACTCCGGCCACACCCCTGCCGCCACCGCCACCGCAACGAACGTCACCAGCGGGGTCAGCGCCAGGGTGGCACTGACCCGCGACGCCTCCCAGTGCGCCAGCGCCTCGGCGAACGCGCCGTAGGCCACCAGCGTATTCAGGCAACAGGCCAGCAACAGCCAGCCCTGCACCGGGGTCAACTGCAACGCCTCCAGTGGGTGTACCCAAGGCGTGAGCAGCGCAGCGCAACTGAGGTAGATCACCATCATCACCTGCTGTGAATGCCACACGGTCAACAGTTGCTTCTGGCTGAGGGCATAGAACACCCAGATGCTGGTGGCCAGCAGAATGGTCAGCACGCCGGTGGTGTAGGTACCCAGTGAGGTCAGCAGCTCTTCGAGGCGCTGGTTGAAGAACAGCCCAAAACCCGCCAGCAGAATCAGCAGGCCCACCCCCTGCCCCAGGCTGAAGCGCTCACGGAACACAAACACGCTGGCCACCAGCAACAGCACCGGGCCGACCTGCACCACCAGTTGCGCGGTACCGGGGCTGAGCAGGTTGAGGCCGATCAGGTACAGCACGTAGTTGCCCATCAGGCCAAGCACAGCCACCACTACCAGGCCTTTGCCCCTGGGGGCCAGGCGCGTGAACGAGGGCAAGCGCTGTTGGGCTGCCAGCCAGGCAAACAGCAGGCCACCTGAAACCAGCAGGCGGTACCAGGTGACGGTGATCGGGTCGACCACCTGCAGTACCTGCTTGAGCTTGATCGGCAAGATGCCCCAGAGCAGCGCGGTCAGAAGTGCCAGGAACAGGCCATAGCTCCAGCGGCCGGAAGTGGTGTGCATAGTGTCCTCGGTCAAGCCCGTGGTGGGGGTGATTGAATTCTACGGGCTTGGAGGGCAGTGACGGGGGTGGGTGCCGAGAAAAGAATTCATCAGGTCATTCTTTTGGGGCATGGCTGGGGCTTGCGAGCTTTTGCGCCCGTGACATCAAGCGCCGCCCGGGCGGCGCTTGATGTCACGGGCGCAAAAAAATCCCAAGACCAGCACCCGGCCTATTTCTTGTGCTTGGCAAACGCTGCCTCCAGCGCCTCATTGATAGTGCGCAGCACCTTCACTCGCGCCCAGCGCTTGTCGTTGGCCTCCACCAGCGTCCAGGGCGCAATTTCGCTGCTGGTCCGGTCGACCATATCGCCCACCGCCTGGGTGTAGTCGTCCCACTTGTCGCGGTTGCGCCAATCGTCCTCGGTGATCTTGTAGCGCTTGAACGGGATTTGCTCACGCTCCTGAAAGCGCTCCAGCTGGGTCTGCTGGTCGATCGCCAGCCAGAACTTCACCACCACCACGCCGGCATTCACCAACTGTTCTTCAAAGTCGTTGATCTCACTGTAGGCGCGCATCCAGTCCGCCGGGCTGCAAAAGCCTTCCACCCGTTCCACCAGCACCCGGCCATACCAGGAGCGATCGAAGATGGTGAACTTGCCGCGTGCTGGAATATGCCGCCAGAACCGCCACAGGTAGGGCTGCGCGCGCTCTTCCTCGGTGGGCGCGGCAATCGGCACGATGCGGTACTGGCGCGGGTCCAGCGCCGCCGCCACGCGGCGGATGGCACTGCCCTTGCCGGCAGCATCGTTGCCTTCGAACACCGCCACCAGGGCGTGCCGGCGCATGCGCTTGTCGCGCAGCAGGCCGGCCAGGCGGGCCTGTTCGGTGACCAACTGCTCCTGATAGTCAGCCTTGTCCAGGCGCAACGTCATGTCCAGGGCGCCGAGCAGGCTGCGCTGGTCGATACTGCGGCCCAGCGGTGCCACGTTGCCCTGGTGCTTGCCCTTGGGGTTGTTGGCCAGCGCGGCTTGCAGGCTGTCCAGCAAGATACGCCCCACCGCCAGGCTGCGGTAGTTCGGGTCTACGCCTTCAACGATATGCCACGGCGCATAATCGCGGCTGGTGCGGCGCAGTACGCGCTCGCCAAAGCGCACGAAGCGGTCGTAGGTTTGCGACTGCTGCCAGTCCAGCGGGCTGATCTTCCAGCTGTGCAGCGGGTCGTCCTTGAGCGACTTCAACCGGGCCTTCATCTGCTTCTTGGACAGGTGGAACCAGAACTTGATGATCAGTGCACCTTCATCGCACAGCATCTGCTCCAGGCGCTCGGCGCCCATGATGGCCTGATCAAGCACGGCATCCTTGAACACCCCGTGCACCCGCCCCTGCAGCATCTGGCTGTACCAGTTGCCAAAGAACACGCCCATCCGCCCCTTGGGTGGCAAAGCCCGCCAGTAGCGCCAGGCGGGCGGGCGGGCCAGCTCTTCGTCGGTCTGCTGGTCGAAGGTGAGCACGTCGATCATGCGCGGGTCCATCCACTCGTTGAGCAGTTTTACCGTCTCACCCTTGCCGGCGCCTTCGATGCCGTTGATCAGCACGATCACCGGGAAGCGCGCCTGCTGCTTGAGTTCGTACTGGGCTTCGAGCAGGGCCTCGCGCAAAGCGGGTACCTCGGCGTCGTAAGCCTCCTTGTCGATGCTGTGGCCGATTTCGGCGGATTCGAACATGCACTGGCTCCTTCAATGGATAAGCAAGACTAGCGGATTTCATTTCTGCCTGTACTGACCTCTTCGCGAGTGAACGCGCTCCCACAGGTAGCGGGTATGGCATAAAATCCCGCCATCCGCTGCAACCGAGCCAACCATGTCCACCCTCCTCCAGCACGCACAAATCGACTGGGACGACCAGGGCCGCCCCCACTCGCGGCAATATGACGACGTCTATTTCGCGGTCAACGAAGGCATCGAAGAAACCAAGCATGTGTTCCTGGGCCAGACCCGCCTGGCCGAGCGCTTTGCCAACCTGGCGCCGCATGCCTGCAAGGTGATCGGCGAAACCGGTTTTGGCACCGGCATGAATTTTTTCTGCGCCTGGCAGCTGTTTGACCAGCACGCGCACCGCGACGCCCGCCTGCACTTCGTCAGTGTCGAGAAATACCCTCTCGGGCACGAAGACATGGCCCGGGCAGTGCGCCTTTGGCCGGAGCTTGCCGCCTACACAGAGCCATTGCTGGCGCAATATGTGGCAGTGCACCCGGGCTTTCAGCAGTTCACCTTCGCCGATGGCCGGGTCACCCTGACCTTGCTGATCGGCGACGTACTTGAGCAACTGCCGCAACTCGATGCGCAGGTCGATGTGTGGTTCCTCGATGGCTTCGCCCCTGCCAAAAACCCCGACATGTGGACCCCGGAACTGTTCGCGCAACTGGCGCGGTTGTCGCACCCGGGCACTGTGCTGGGCACCTTCACCACCACCGGCTGGGTCCGCCGCAGCCTGGTCGACGCCGGTTTCGCCATGAAGAAGGTGCCGGGCATCGGCAAGAAGTGGGAAGTGATGAGCGGCGCCTACGTCGGCCCCCAGCCCAGCCCAGGGGCACCTTGGTACGCGCGTCCCGCCGTTACACAGGGACCGCGCGAGGCGCTGGTGATCGGTGCCGGGCTCGCCGGCAGCACAACGGCCGCCAGCCTGGCCCGACGCGGCTGGCAGGTGACCGTGGTGGAGCGCCACGGTGCCCCGGCACAGGAAGCTTCAGGCAACCCGCAAGGGGTGCTGTACCTCAAGCTGTCTGCCCATGGCACTGCGCTGTCGCAGGTGATCCTGTCCGGTTTCGGCTACACCCGGCGCCAGCTTGAACGCCTGCAGCGTGGCCGCGACTGGGAGGCTTGCGGGGTGCTGCAACTGGCCTTCGACAGCAAGGAAGCTGAGCGCCAGGGCAAGCTGGCCGCCGCCTTCGACCACAACCTGCTGCACGCACTGCCGCGCACGGAGGCCGAAGCCGTCGCCGGGGTGGCGTTACCGGCCGGGGGGTTGTTCTACCCCGAAGGCGGCTGGGTGCACCCACCTGCGTTGTGCCAGGAGCAACTGCAGCACCCAGGGATTCGACTGGTCACCCATCAGGAAGTGCTCGAGCTGCGCAAGGTCGACCAGCAGTGGCAGGCTTGGGCGGGTGACCGCCTGATCGCCAGCGCGCCCGTGGTGATTCTGGCCAGTGCCGCCGAGGTAAAGCGCTTCGAGCCTTGCGCGCAGCTGCCGCTCAAGCGCATCCGGGGGCAGATCACCCGCTTGCCGGCCACCGCCAGCAGCCGGGCACTGCGCACCGTGGTGTGCGCGGAGGGCTACGTGGCGCCGCCACGCGAGGATGAACATACCCTGGGCGCGAGCTTTGACTTCCACAGCGAAGACTTGGCGCCGACGGTGGCCGAGCACCAGGGCAACCTGGCGTTGCTGAACGAGATTTCCCTCGACCTGGCGCAGCGCCTGGGCACAGCCGGGTTGGCCCCTGAGCAGTTGCAGGGGCGCGCGGCGTTCCGTTGCACCAGCCCGGACTACCTGCCGATCGTGGGGCCGGTAGCGGATGGACAGGCATTTGCCGAAACCTATGCGGTGCTGAGCCGGGATGCGCGGCAGGTGCCGGATGTGGCCTGCCCTTGGCTGGATGGGTTGTATGTGAACAGCGGGCATGGGTCGCGCGGGTTGATCACGGCGCCACTGAGTGGCGAGCTGGTGGCGGCCTGGGTATGTGGGGAGCCGCTGCCGTTGCCCCGGGCAGTGGCAGAGGCGTGTCATCCGAACCGGTTTGCCTTGCGTAAGCTGATTCGGGGGAAGTAATCGGCCGGGGGCCGCCGGCGATTGGGCCGCACAGCGGCCCCATATAACAAATCGTTCTAAAACTCTCAAAAAGCACGCCGGTCAGTTCCTTAAGGTGCCCTAATCCTGGGCGCCCCCTCCCCAACGGAAAAACCGGTAAGGACTTATGTGCGGATTAGCAGGAGAGTTGCGTTTCACCCCCCTCGACCAAGCCCCTCGCCCAGCCGACCTGGCTGCGGTAGAGCGCATCACCCATCACCTGGCGCCTCGCGGCCCGGATGCGTGGGGCTTCCATAGCCAAGGCCCGATCGCCCTCGGCCACCGACGCCTGAAAATCATGGACTTGTCCGACGGCTCGGCGCAACCGATGGTCGACAACACCTTGGGCCTGTCACTGGCCTTCAACGGTGCCATCTACAACTTCCCCGAACTGCGCCAGGAGCTGCAGGACCTGGGCTACAGCTTCTGGTCCGACGGCGACACCGAAGTACTGCTCAAGGGCTATCACGCCTGGGGCGCAGCCTTGCTGCCCAAGCTCAACGGCATGTTCGCCCTGGCCATCTGGGAGCGCGACAACCAGCGCCTGTTCCTGGCCCGCGACCGTCTGGGCGTCAAGCCCCTGTACCTATCGCGCAACGGCGAGCGCCTGCGTTTTGCCTCGACCTTGCCAGCGCTGCTAAAGGGTGGCGATATCGACCCGATGCTCGACCCGGTGGCGCTCAACCATTACCTGAACTTCCACGCCGTGGTACCCGCGCCGCGCACGCTGCTGGCCAACGTGCAGAAGCTTGAACCCGGCACCTGGATGCGCGTCGACCGCCATGGCGAAGTGGAACGCCAGACCTGGTGGCAGCTGAAATACGGTGCCAACCCGGATGAGCGTGAGCTTGATCTGGAAGGCTGGACCACCCGCGTGCTCGACGCCACCCGCGACGCCGTGGCCATTCGCCAACGTGCTGCAGTGGACGTCGGCGTGCTGCTGTCCGGCGGTGTCGACTCCAGCCTGCTGGTCGGGCTGCTGCGCGAAGTCGGCGTGGACGACCTGTCGACATTCTCCATCGGGTTCGAAGATGCCGGTGGCGAACGTGGCGATGAGTTCCAGTATTCCGACCTGATCGCCAAACACTACGGTACCCGCCACCACCAGTTGCGCATTGCCGAACACGAGATCATCGACCAGTTGCCGGCTGCATTCCGCGCCATGAGCGAGCCGATGGTCAGCCACGACTGCATCGCCTTCTACCTGCTGTCGCGGGAAGTGGCCAAGCACTGCAAGGGCGTGCAAAGCGGCCAGGGCGCCGACGAGCTGTTTGCCGGTTATCACTGGTACCCGCAGGTGGACGGCGCCGATGACGCCTTTGCGGCTTACCGCGACGCGTTCTTCGACCGCAGCCATGCCGAGTACCGCGACACCGTGCAGGCGCCCTGGCTGCTGGACACCGACGCCGCCGGCGACTTTGTGCGCGAGCACTTCGCCCGCCCCGGTGCCCGCGACGCAGTGGACAAGGCCCTGCGGCTGGACAGCACGGTGATGCTGGTGGACGACCCGGTCAAGCGTGTGGACAACATGACCATGGCCTGGGGCCTGGAGGCGCGCACACCGTTCCTCGACTACCGCCTGGTGGAACTGTCGGCACGTATCCCGGCGCGCTTCAAGCTGCCCGATGGCGGCAAGCAGGTGCTCAAGCAGGCAGCACGACGGGTAATTCCCCATGAGGTGATTGACCGCAAGAAGGGCTACTTCCCGGTACCGGGCCTGAAGCACCTGGAAGGCGCCACCCTGGGCTGGGTGCGTGAGCTGCTGACCGACCCCAGCCAGGACCGTGGGCTGTTCAACCCGGCCATGCTCGACCGTCTGCTGAGCAACCCACACGGCCAGCTCACCCCACTGCGCGGCTCCAAGCTGTGGCAGCTGGCAGCGCTGAACCTGTGGTTGAGCGAACAAGGAATCTAACCCATGAAAGCCCATGAAATCGCTTACGGCCAGCGTCTGTTGCGCGGCCAGGCGCCGTCCTACGAGCGCCTGCAGGCGCGCCTGGCCGGCGATGGCAGCCAGCCCCATGACCAGCCTCGCGCGGTGCACTGTGGCTGGGGTCGATTGCTGATCGGCCATACCTACCCCGACCCGGTCAGCCTGGCCGAAGAGCTGCTGGACGAACGCCCTGGCGAGCGCGACATCGCCCTGTACGTGGCCGCGCCGCAGCAGTTGCTGGCCCAGGCCCCTCAGCAGCTGTTCCTTGACCCGTCCGACACCCTGCGCCTGTGGTTTACCGACTACCGGCCGGCGCAGCGGGTGTTCCGCGGCTTTCGCGTGCGCCGGGCGCAAAACCCGGCCGACTGGCAGGCCATCAACACCCTGTATCAGGCACGCAGCATGCTGCCGGTAGACCCAGACCTGCTTACCCCCAGGCACCTGGGCGGCCCGGTGTACTGGCTGGCCGAGGACGAAGACAGTGGCGCAGTGATTGGCAGCGTCATGGGCCTGAACCATGCCAAGGCGTTCGACGACCCGGAACACGGCAGCAGCCTGTGGTGCCTGGCTGTAGACCCGCACTGCACCCGCCCCGGCGTAGGCGAGGTGCTGGTGCGCCACCTGATCGAGCACTTCATGAGCCGTGGCCTGGCCTACCTCGACCTGTCGGTCTTGCACGACAACCGCCACGCCAAGCGCCTGTACCAGAAGCTGGGTTTTCGCAACCTGCCCACCTTTGCGGTCAAACGCAAGAACGGCATCAACCAGCAGCTGTTCCTGGGCCCGGGCCCTGAGGCCGAGCTGAACCCCTACGCCCGCATCATCGTCGATGAGGCCCTGCGCCGGGGCATCGACGTGCAGGTGGATGACGCCGCTGGCGGCCTGTTCACCCTGAGCCTTGGCGGGCGCCGCATTCGCTGCCGTGAATCGCTCAGCGACCTGACCAGTGCCGTGACCATGACCCTGTGCCAGGACAAACGCCTGACCCAGCATGCCCTGCACAACGCCGGGCTACAGGTGCCAGCGCAGCAGCTGGCCGGCAATGCAGACGACAACCTGGCGTTTCTCGACGAGCATGGCGCGGTGGTGGTCAAACCGGTCGATGGCGAGCAAGGCCAAGGCGTGGCGGTGAACCTGACCTGCATTGACGAGATCACCCGCGCCGTTGAGCACGCCCGCCAGTTCGACAGCCGCGTACTGCTGGAGAGCTTCCATGCCGGGTTCGACCTGCGCATCGTGGTAATCGGCTACGAGGTGGTGGCCGCGGCCGTTCGCCACCCTGCCCAGGTGCTGGGTGACGGCAAGCACAGCATCCGCCAGCTGATCGAAGCCCAGAGCCGTCGCCGCCAGGCCGCCACCGGTGGCGAAAGCCGCATTCCGCTGGACGGCGAAACCGAGCGCACAGTGCGTGCAGCGGGCTTTGCCTATGACGATGTATTGCCAGCCGGGCAGCGCCTGGCGGTACGGCGCACCGCCAACCTGCACACCGGCGGCACCCTGGAAGATGTGACCGAACGCCTGCACCCGGTGCTGGCCGACGCTGCCGTGCGCGCTGCACGGGCGCTGGAGATTCCGGTGGTTGGGCTGGACTTCATGGTGCGTGATGCCGGGCAGCCTGAATACGTGATCATCGAGGCCAACGAACGTGCCGGGTTGGCCAACCATGAACCGCAGCCAACCGCCGAGCGCTTTATCGACCTGCTGTTTCCGCATAGCCGGGCCTTGGCGTGAATCAATGACGGCCTTTTCGCGGGGCAAGCCCGCTCCCACAGGTCCACGGTGGCTCTCAAGTCAGCACTGACCTGTGGGAGCGGGCTTGCCCCGCGAAGAGGCCGATGAAGGAGTACATATGTCTGAGCACTACCCCGAGCCCGATCTCGACTACCTCAAACGAGTGCTGCTGGAGATGCTCGCCATCCCCAGCCCCACCGGTTTCACCGACACCATCGTGCGCTACGTGGCCGAACGCCTGGACGAACTGGGTATACCCTTCGAGTTGACCCGTCGCGGCACCATACGCGCCACCCTCAAGGGGCGGCAGTCATCCCCCGACCGGGCCGTATCGGCCCATCTGGATACCATCGGCGCCAGCGTGCGCCAACTGCAGGACAACGGGCGCCTGGCCCTGGCGCCGGTCGGCTGCTGGTCCAGCCGCTTCGCCGAAGGCAGCCGGGTCAGCGTGTTCACCGACACGGGGGTCGTGCGCGGCAGCGTGCTGCCGTTGATGGCCAGCGGGCATGCCTTCAACACCGCCATCGACCAGATGCCGGTCAGCTGGGACCACGTGGAGCTGCGCCTGGACGCCTACTGCGCCACCCGGGCCGACTGCGAGGCGCTGGGCGTGAGCATTGGTGACTTCGTCGCCTTCGACCCGCTGCCCGAGTTCACCGAAAGCGGCCACATAAGCGCCCGCCACCTGGATGACAAGGCCGGCGTAGCAGCGTTGCTGGCGGCGCTGAAGGCGGTGGTGGAAAGCGGCCAACAACCGTTGATCGATTGCCACCCGCTGTTCACCATTACCGAAGAGACCGGCTCGGGTGCCGCGGGTGCCCTGCCCTGGGATGTCAGCGAATTCGTTGGTATCGACATCGCCCCGGTGGCACCTGGGCAGGCCTCCAGCGAGCATGCGGTCAGCGTGGCCATGCAAGACTCTTCGGGGCCCTATGACTACCACCTGTCCCGGCATTTGCTGAAACTGGCCGGCGACCACGACCTGCCGGTACGGCGCGACCTGTTCCGCTATTACTTCAGCGATGCCCATTCGGCGGTAACGGCGGGGCATGACATTCGTACCGCGCTGGTGGCGTTTGGTTGCGATGCCACCCATGGCTACGAACGCACGCACATCGACAGCCTTGCGGCGTTGAGCCGGCTGCTGTCGGCGTACCTGTTGAGCCCGCCCGTGTTTGCCAGCGACTCGCAGCCGGCCAATGCCTCGCTTGAAAGGTTCAGCCACCAGCTGGAGCACGATGCGCAGATGGAGAGCGACACGCGGGTGCCGGCGGTGGACAGCCTGGTTGGCAATAAAGGCTGATGGCCTGGGGGCTGCTTTGCAGCCCCAAATGCCCGAACGTTTCGCGTAGCATTGCCCACACTTACTTCAGAACCTGCCCACCATGCTGATCCCCTACGAGCAACTGCAAGCCGAAACCTTGACCCGCCTGATTGAGGACTTCGTCACCCGCGATGGCACCGACAATGGCGACGACACCCCGCTGGAAACCCGTGTGCTTCGGGTACGCCAGGCGTTGGCCAAAGGCCAGGCGTTCATCCTGTTCGACCCGGAAAGCCAGCAGTGCCAATTGCTGGCCAAGCATGATGTGCCCCGCGAGCTGCTCGATTAGCACGCCAAGCCCGCGATGAGGTCAGCACTGGCAACCTCAAGCCCTGCGGGCCTTACGCTGACCTGCCTCCTTGATGCGCCTGTAGACCTCGGCACGATGCACTGACACCGCCTTCGGGGCGTCGATCCCGAAGCGCACCACCCCGTCACGCGTTTCTACCACCATGATCCGGATGTCATCGCCAATCACGATGACCTCCCCCACTTCGCGTCCTATTACCAGCATGTACCGCTCCTCCAGCGAAAGGGAAAAACGGAGCGTGCATCGCGGGCATTCACCTACTCAATAGCTCCACAGCAAATCAGAAGCACCCTACATTCGCGGGTAATTTCCCCTACAGACCATTCACTTCGAATGCCCTCTGGCGCGCATTTTTACCGCCATTTCCGCCATTTCTTCATACAGCCGCTCAGGCGCCTGCCGCTTCAACGCCCAAGCTTCGCGCCCGGCTTCGTGGGGCAGGATCAGGAACTCGCCAGCGGCCACCTGCTGATGCATGTAGTCAGCTATGTCCGACGCACTGATCGGCGAGCCTTCCAGCAGCTTGCCCACTTGCGCTTTCATTGCCGGGTTGGGCCCGCGGAACGAGTCCAGCAGGTTGGTCTGAAAGAACGACGGGCACACCACGTGCACCGCCACCTCCAGTTGGCGCAACTCCACCAGCAGGCTCTCTGACAAAGCCAGCACACCGGCCTTGGCCACGTTGTAGTTGCTCATGCCCGGGCCCTGCATCAACGCGGCCATCGAGGCGATATTGATGATGCGCCCCTTGCTGCGCTCCAGCAGCGGCAGGAAGGCCTTGCAGCCTTTGACCACCCCCATCAGGTTGACCGCAATCTGCCAGTCCCAGTCTTCCAGCGACAGTTCAGCGAAGAAGCCGCCCGAAGCGACACCTGCGTTGTTGACGATCACATCGATGCCGCCGAGCTGCTCGGTGCAGGCCTGGGCCATGGCCGTCAGCTGGCTGTAATCGCGGACGTCGCAGCGCTGGAAGAAGCCGTCGCCGCCGGCAGCGCGGACCAGCTCCAGGGTTTCGCGCAGGCCGGCTTCGTTGACATCGGCCAGCGCCACGCGCCAGCCCTCACGCGCCCAGCGCAGGGCGATCTCGCGACCGAGGCCGGACCCGGCGCCAGTGATCATGATGCGGTTTTGCATGGTGGCTGGCCTTGTTCTGGTGAGGGTGCAACGAGTCTAAACAAGGCCGAGTGGGCAGGCAGGGTTCATCAGGCTAGTGAATGGGCGGGCATGACTGTGTGGTCAGTACCGGCCCGGCGCGGCGAAGAATCCCATACCGGCAATACTCAAATGGAATCTTTGCCAAGCGGCAACAGTCCGACTTTACAAGAGGCCAGCAATCCGAGGCCCTTTACCCTCAACTACGCAAGGACTCCGTCATGACCACGATTCTCATCATCATCCTGATCCTGTTGCTGATTGGTGGCTTACCGGTCTTCCCGCACTCGCGCAGCTGGGGCTATGGCCCGTCTGGCATCGTTGGCGCCGTGCTGGTGATTCTGCTGGTGCTGTTGTTATTGGGCATGATATGAGCCTGTCCGCCTGAACTTGGGGGCTACTGGGCCTTTGTTATCAGCAGCCCCCCTGAAATGCAGAACGCCCCGGCAAGCGGGGCGTTCTGCATTTCAGGGGGGCTGCTACAGCATCAGTGGGAAACCGCCCCGCTGGCACCCAGGCCAGTCTGCGAACGCACGAACTGCGGGTAGAACAGCGCACGCTCGTCGTCAGCCGCCTTGGACTTGTCGGTGACCGAGAAGAACCAGATGCTGACGAAGGCAATGGCCATCGAGAACAGCGCCGGGTACTCGTACGGGTAGATCGGTTTTTCGTGGCCGAGGATCTGCACCCAGATGGTCGGGCCGAGGATCATCAGCGTCACCGCACTCACCAGGCCCAGCCAGCCGCCGATCATGGCGCCGCGGGTGGTCAGCTTCTTCCAGTACATCGAAAGCAGCAGTACCGGGAAGTTGCAGCTGGCGGCAATGGAGAACGCCAGGCCAACCATGAAGGCGATGTTCTGTTTCTCGAACAGGATGCCCAAGCCGATCGCCAGCACGCCCAGGGCGATGGTGGTGATCTTCGACACGCGGATTTCGTCCTTGTCGTTGGCCTTGCCCTTGCGCCATACGCTGGCGTACAGGTCGTGGGACACCGCCGAGGCACCGGCCAGGGTCAGGCCGGCAACCACTGCCAGGATGGTGGCAAAGGCCACTGCCGAAATGAAGCCGAGGAAGATGCTGCCACCCACGGCATCGGCCAGGTGCACCGCGGCCATGTTGTTGCCGCCCAACAGGGCGCCGGCGGCGTCCTTGAAGTCCGGGTTGGTGCTGACCAGCAGGATCGCGCCAAAGCCGATGATGAAGGTGAGGATGTAGAAGTAACCGATGAAGCCGGTAGCGTAAAGCACGCTCTTGCGGGCTTCCTTGGCATCACTGACGGTAAAGAAGCGCATCAGGATGTGCGGCAGGCCGGCGGTACCGAACATCAGCGCCAGGCCCAGCGAGAAGGCCGAGATCGGGTCCTTGACCAGGCCACCCGGGCTCATGATCGCCTCACCCTTGCTGTGCACCTTGATCGCTTCCGAGAAGAGGGTGTTGAAGTCGAAGCCTACGTGCTTCATCACCATCAGCGCCATGAAGCTGGCACCGGACAGCAGCAGCACGGCCTTGATGATTTGTACCCAGGTGGTGGCCAGCATGCCGCCGAACAGCACATACAGGCACATCAGGATCCCCACCAGGATCACCGCGACGTGGTAGTCCAGGCCGAACAACAGTTCGATCAGCTTGCCGGCACCGACCATCTGCGCGATCAGGTAGAACGCCACCACCACCAGCGAACCGGAGGCCGACAGGGTACGGATTTCCTTCTGCCCAAGGCGGTACGAGGCCACGTCGGCAAAGGTGTACTTGCCGAGGTTACGCAGGCGCTCGGCAATCAGGAAGAGAATGATGGGCCAGCCGACCAAAAAGCCGATCGAGTAGATCAGGCCATCGTAGCCAGAGGTGAACACCAGGGCGGAAATACCCAGGAAGGAGGCAGCCGACATGTAGTCGCCGGCAATCGCCAGGCCGTTCTGGAAGCCGGTGATCTTGCCACCGGCAGCATAGTAGTCCGCCGCCGACTTGTTGCGTTTGGAGGCCCAGTAGGTAATACCGAGGGTGAAGGCGACGAAGGCCACGAACATGGCAATCGCGGCAACGTTCAGCGGCTGTTTCTGCACCTCGCCGGTCAGGGCATCGGCTGCCCACACGGCGGGTGCAAAGGCTCCGCAGGCCAGTACGGCCAGGGCTTTGGCGTGACGAATCATTGTTGCGCCTCCTTGAGGATGGCCTTGTTCAGCTCATCGAATTCGCCGTTGGCGCGGCGTACGTAGATGGCGGTCAGGACAAATGCCGAAACGATCAGGCCGACGCCCAGGGGAATGCCCCAGGTGATCGACGACTCAGGGCTGAGCTTGGCGCCCAGCAGATGAGGACCGTAGGCGATCAGGAGGATGAAACCGCAGTACAGGCCGAGCATGATCGCCGAGAGAACCCAGGCGAACCGTTCGCGTTTGGTGACCAGCTCCTTGAAACGGGGGCTGTTTTGTATCGAGAGGTAAATGCTGTCGTTCATTGTTTTTGTCCTAGCAGCACAGGTAGGGGTGAAACCCACGCCCTTACTTTATGCGGCTGTTGGACGGCAACCAGACGACCTTAGTCTTAGATGCAACGGTGTTTTACCGGTTGCGTAACAAAGAAAAGATGGGGGCAGGGCTGGAATGGGACCGGCTTCGGTTTAGCGGTCGGGCATAAAACGAGCGCCGCGCAGGCGGCGCTCGATCTAACTGGCGCTAAAAAAGCAACGGCAAACGCTACTTACCCGTCCACTCCTTCACGCGATCAGGGTGCTTGGCCACCCAATCCTTGGCCGCCGCTTCAGGCTTGGCCCCTTCCTGAATCGCCAGCATCACCTCGCCAATCTCGTCCTTGGACTTCCAACTGAACTTCTTCAGGAACTCCGCCACTTCTGGTGCCTTGGTAGCCAGTTCCTTGCTGCCGATGCTGTTCACGGTTTCTGCCGCGCCATACACGCCTTTCGGGTCTTCGAGGAACTTGAGTTTCCACTTGGCGAACATCCAGTGCGGGACCCAGCCGGTCACTGCAATCGACTGCTGCTTGGCATAGGCACGGCCCAGTTCCGCAGTCATCGCCGCGCCCGAGCTGGCCTGCAGCTTGTAACCCGTCAGGTCGTAGTCCTTGATCGCCTGGTCGGTCTTGAGCATCACGCCGGAGCCCGCGTCGATGCCAACAATCTTCTGCTTGAAGCTACTATCGGTCTTGAGGTCGGCGATGCTCGCCGCCTTGACGTACTCGGGGACGATCAGGCCGATCTTGGCGTCCTTGAAGTTGGCGCCATAGTCGACCACGTTGTCCTTGTTCTTGGCCCAGTACTCACCATGCGTCACCGGCAACCAGGCGGACAACATGGCATCGAGCTTGCCGGTTGCCACACCCTGCCACATGATCCCTGTGGCCACAGCCTGCAACTTAACGTCGTAGCCGAGCTTTTGCTTGATCACTTCGGCGGCCACGTTGGTGGTCGCCACGCTGTCGGCCCAACCATCCACGTAACCAATGCTTACTTCTTTAGCCATTGCCTGTGCAGCGCCCATGGCCATTACCAGGGCGGTGCCCACACCCAGGAACCGTCGCATTTTTTTCAAAGTCGCCATCAAAGCATCCCCTCGTCAGGTCTTGGAGATTGCATCATCTGCCTGCAATACAGGTCGACCTGATCCAGCAGCGACCTGCACCCGCCCCATATGCGACAGCACTGTGCCATTAGCGTCATTGGCCTACACCCGCCTGCGCGATCCTTGCATGCCAAAGCTTTGGCGCCGGGCTACTATCTACCCTTTTGCGCCTGACGATGGACCGCCCGATGCCCAGTTCTGCCCGCCTGTTGCTGCCGCTTTACCTGCTTGCCTGCCTGCTGGCCCTGGCCGGGCTCGCCGGGCTCTGGTACGGGCTTGGCAAGCCGGTGCACCTGCCCGATGCGGCCAGCCCGACGCACAAGTTGCAATGCGCGTCGTACACGCCGTTCGACAAGGACCAGTCGCCGTATGACCAGCCGTTTCGCCTGCGCCCGGCACGGATGGACGCCGACCTTGCCTTGCTGGCTGAGCGTTTCCAGTGCATCCGCACCTATTCCATGACCGGCCTTGAGGCCATCCCGGCGCTGGCCCGCAAGCATGGGCTGAAAGTGATGCTGGGCGCCTGGGTGAACGCTCACCCGGCCGACACCGACCGGGAAATCGACTTGCTGATCGCCGCCGCCAACGCCAACCCCGATGTGGTCAGCGCGGTAATCGTGGGCAACGAGACATTGCTGCGCAAAGAAGTTACCGGCGCGCACCTGGCCAAGCTGATCGCCCGGGTGAAAAGCCAGGTCAAGGTGCCCGTGACCTACGCGGATGTGTGGGAGTTCTGGCTGCAGCACCCGCAGGTGGCGCCGGCGGTGGATTTTTTGACCATACACCTGCTGCCCTACTGGGAAGACGACCCGCGCGGCATTGACGATGCACTGGCCCACGTCGCCGATGTGCGGCGGGTATTCGGCACGCGCTTTGCGCCCAAGGACATCCTGATTGGCGAAACCGGCTGGCCCAGCGAAGGCCGCCAGCGCGAGACCGCCGTACCCAGCCGCGTCAACGAGGCGCGCTTCATCCGCGGTTTTGTAACCTTGGCCGAAAGCAACGGCTGGCACTACAACCTGATCGAAGCGTTCGACCAGCCATGGAAGCGTGCCAATGAAGGGGCGGTAGGCGGTTACTGGGGGCTTTACGATGCCGACCGGCAGGACAAGGGCATACTGGAGGGGCCGGTCAGCAACCTGCAGGACTGGCCGCAGTGGTTGCTGGCCAGTGCACTGTTGATGGCGGGCATGTTGTTGCTTGCCGGGCGCCCCGCCAGCCCGCAGGCTGCCTTGTTGCTGCCATTGCTGGCGGCGTTTGGCGCGGGTTGCCTGGGGCTGTGGGGCGAGCTGATGCGCACCCATGCACGCTTTGCCGGGGAGTGGCTGTGGGCCGTTGCACTGGCCGGGCTGAACGTGCTGGTGCTGGCCCATGCGCTGCTGGCGTTGGCGCAGCGTGCCGGTTGGCGCGTGCGCTTGTTCGCCTGGCTGCAGGCGCGGGCCGGCTGGCTGTTGCTGGCGGCGGGCTTTGCCGCGGCGGTGAGCATGCTGGCAATGGTGTTCGACCCGCGCTACCGCAGCTTCCCCAGCGCCGCGCTGGCGTTGCCGGCGCTGGTGTATGTGCTGTGGCCGGTGCCCGCGCGGCGGGCGGAGGTGGCGTTGCTCGCGTTCATTGTCGGGGCCGGGGTGGCGCCGCAGTTGTTCGTGGAAGGGCTGGAAAACCAGCAGGCCTGGGGTTGGGCGGTGGTGAGTGTGCTGATGACAGCCGCATTGTGGCGCAGCTTGCGGGTGCGCCAGGCTTGATGCCCGGGGGCCGCTTCGCGCCCCTGTCAGCCTTGCTGCGGTCTCCTGACCAGGCGCAACCCCGCCAACACCAGCGCAAACACGGCAATGCTGGCGGTATACAGCACCAGCGCCGGCACCGCGAATACCAATGCCAACACCGCCAGCCACCAGCCGGCCCGCGCAGGCACGAACTGCGACAGCAGCGCCAGGCCCAGCCCGCCCCAGGCCAGCACCTGGTGGTGAATGCCTAGCCCCAGCAGCGAGCGCACCTCGCACTGCCAGTACGCCGCAGGCAATGTGCACAGCCCTACCCACTGGCCATCCTCCATCAGCCCATAACGCACGCCATAACTGGCAGCGAGCCACAGCCCCAGAAACAGCAAGAGCAGCGCAGCCGGCACTGAACGAGACATCCTGTTCTCCAATAGCGGTAATCGAAAGCATCCATGATCGCTTATGCCCGGTTGTAAGGCAAAATCACAACCCTGCAGCTATGTTGCAAATAACAAGCACACCAAAGGCCACCGCAACTGGCAACTTTGCCCGGTTGGCTGTGGTCCTAGCCTGCACACTGCTCGACCTTGCGTTCTTTTGGGGGATTACATGCATCGATCTTTGCGCCTCGCTGCCCTGCTGGGTAGCCTGCTCATGGCGGTGGCCGCTTCAGCGCGGGATATCGACGCTGCCAGCTACGGCTACCCCTTGACCAACCCGTTCGAGGCGACCATCGCCACCACGCCGCCGGATCAGCGGCCTACCCTGCCCAGCGACGAGGACATTACCCAGTCGGACTACAGCCTCAACCTGCGCCCCGAGCGTGAATTCACGTTGCCCGACAATTTCTGGGCCGTGAAAAAGCTCAAATACCGCCTGGCCCGCCAAGACCGCGAAGCGCCGCTTATCTTCATTATTGCCGGCACCGGCGCACCGTACACCAGCAGCATCAACGAATACCTGAAAAAGCTGTTCTACCAGGCCGGCTTCCACGTGGTGCAACTGTCGTCGCCCACCAGCTACGACTTCATGAGCGCCGCGTCACGCTTTGCCACCCCCGGCGTCAGCCGGGAAGACGCCGAGGACATGTACCGGGTAATGCAGGCCGTGCGCGCCCAGCATCCACGCCTGCCGGTCAGCGATTTCTACCTCACCGGCTACAGCCTGGGTGCGCTCGACGCCGCGTTCGTCAGCCACCTGGACGAAACCCGCCGCAGTTTCAACTTCAAGCGCGTGCTGCTGCTGAACCCGCCGGTCAACCTGTACACCTCGATCAACAACCTGGACAAACTGGTGCAGACCCAGGTCAAAGGCATCGATCGCAGTACCACCTTCTATGAGCTGATGCTGACCAAACTGACGCGCTACTTCCAGGACAAAGGCTACATCGACCTGAACGACGCCCTGCTTTATGACTTCCAGCAGTCGAAACAGCACCTGTCCAACGAACAGATGGCCATGCTGATCGGCACTTCGTTCCGGTTCTCGGCAGCGGACATCGCCTTCACTTCCGACCTGATCAACCGCCGCGGCCTGATCATTCCGCCGAAGTTCCCGATCACCGAAGGCAGCAGCCTCACGCCGTTTTTCAAGCGTGCCCTGCAATGCGACTTTGACTGCTACATGACCGAACAGGTAATCCCCATGTGGCGCGCCCGCACCGATGGCAACAGCATCTTGCAACTGGTCAACCAGACCAGCCTGTATGCCCTGGAAGACTACCTGCGTGACAGTGACAAGATCGCCGTGATGCACAACGCCGACGATGTCATTCTCGGCCCGGGCGACATCGGTTTCCTGCGCAAGGTGTTCGGTGACCGGCTGACCCTCTACCCCCATGGCGGCCATTGCGGCAACCTCAACTATCGCGTCAACAGTGACGCCATGCTGGAGTTCTTCCGTGGTTAACAAACTCCTCTTCGCCACTGCCTTGCTTGCCGCTGGCCACACCCTGGCCGCCGAGACCGCGCCCCGGGCCAGCGTGGTCGAGGCCGACCCGCAGGTGATCGGTACCGCTCCACTGGTGCCCGAAGCCGATGGTTTCATCGACCCGCTGCGCGAGCTGAAATTCAACCCGGGGCTGGACCAGCGCGAGTTCGAGCGTTCAACCCTGGAAGCACTGAACGTGTACGACCCGCTGGAGTCGATCAACCGGCGCGTGTATCACTTCAACTACCGGCTAGACCAGTGGGTGCTGCTGCCACTGGTGAATGGGTACCAGTACGTCACGCCACGCTTCGTGCGCACGGGGGTGAGCAACTTCTTTAACAACCTCGGCGACGTGCCAAACCTGCTCAATAGCGTGTTGCAGCTCAAGCCCAAGCGCTCGGCCGAGATCACGGCACGGCTGATGTTCAACACCCTCATCGGCGTGGGTGGGCTATGGGACCCGGCGACCAGCATGGGCCTGCCGCGCCAGAGCGAGGACTTTGGCCAGACCCTGGGCTTCTATGGCGTACCGGAGGGGCCGTACCTGATGCTGCCGCTGCTGGGGCCATCGAACCTGCGCGATACCACCGGGCTGGTGGTGGACTATGCCGGCGAGCAGGCGATCAATTACCTGAACGTGGCCGAAGCCAGCACCGACCACCCGGAAATCTTCGCGCTGCGCGTGGTGGACAAGCGCTACTCCACCAACTTCCGCTATGGCCAGCTGAACTCGCCTTTCGAATACGAGAAAGTGCGGTATGTGTACACCCAGGCGCGCAAGTTGCAGATAGCGGAGTAAACCTGCTGCGGCCCGATCGCCGGCAAGCCAGCGCCCACAGCTGCGCACAATGCCCAAGGCTGTGGTAATCCTGTGGGCGCTGGCTTGCCGGCGATGAGGCCGGTACAGGCAACATTAAATTCCGAGGAACTGACACAGCTCCCGCTTCTTGGCCAGGGCATCCTTGCGCCCCAGTTCGATCAGCTCACTGCAATAGCTGGCCTCGAACAGCAGATAGCTCAACACCCCCGCCCCGCTGGTGCGGGTCGCCCCTGGCCCACGCAGGAACAGGCGCAACGCCGCCGGGAGCTCACGCCGGTGCCGGGCGGCGATCTCATCCAACGGCTGGCTGGGGGCTACCACCAGCACCTCGACTGGGGCCAGCCCCAGGCGCCGGGCATCCAGATGCGCCGGCAGCAGCCGGCTCAGGTGGTTCAGCCGCTGCAGCAGCTCGATATCGTCTTCCAGGCTGTCGATGAACGTGCTGTTAAGCAAGTGCCCACCAATCTGCGCCAGGCTGGGCTGCTGCCCGCTGAACACGCGCTGAGTGGGCAAGGGCGGCGCTGGCCGCTGCGGGTTGCCGCTGACCCCGACCACCAGCACCCGGCTGGCACCCAGGTGCAGGGCTGGGCTGATCGGCGCTGACTGGCGCACCGCGCCATCACCGTAGAATTCGTCGCCCAGCTGCACCGGGGCAAACAGCAGTGGAATGGCCGCGCTGGCCAGCAGGTGGTCGATGGTCAATGGCGTGGGCACACCGATGCGGCGGTGGCGCAGCCAGGCTTCGATGGTGCCGCGCCCTTGGTAGAAGGTGACCGCTTGGCCAGACTCGTAGCCAAAGGCGGTGACGGCCACCGCGTGCAACTGCTCGGCGGCCAGGGAATGGCCGATGCCATCCAGGTTCAGGTGTGCCTCCAGCAGGCTGCGCAACGGGCTGCTGTCCAGCAGCGCTACTGGCGCCTGGCCGCCCAGCCCCAGCAGGCTGTGGCCGACAAAACGGCTGGCCTGACGGACTACACCGGGCCAGTCGCTGCGGATGACCAGATGGCTGCGAAAGTTCTGCCAGAAGGCGGTTAGCCGCTGCACGGCGTCGTTGAAGTGGGTGGCGCCGCTGGCCAGGGTGACGGCATTGATGGCACCGGCAGAGGTGCCGACGATGACCGGGAACGGATTATGTGCGCCGGCGGGCAGCAGCTCGGCGATGCCGGCCAATACGCCGACCTGATAGGCGGCGCGGGCGCCGCCGCCAGAAAGGATAAGACCGGTTACCGGGGGTGGGGCCATGGCTTCCTTCCTGGATTCACTTTGTCAGTACCGGCCTCTTCGCGGGGCAAGCCCACTTCCACAGGTATCCCTGCTCCCTCAGGCCGTGTAGAAAACCCGTGGGAGCGGGCTTGCCCCGCGAGGGGCCGGCACTCACAGCAAAAATTTCAGCGCTTTTTCTTGTCATACAGCCGCGGCGCACCCTCGGGCCGCGACTTGAACCGGCGGTGCGCCCACAGGTACTGCTCGGGGCACTCGCGCAACACACGCTCGACCCACTGGTTGATGCGCAGGCAGTCGGCCTCTTCGCTTTCGCCGGGAAAGTCCGCCAACGGCGGGTGGATGACCAGACGATAGCCGCTGCCATCCTCCAGGCGCTTCTGGGTGAACGGAATCACCTGTGCCTTGCCCAATCGGGCGAACTTGGTGGTGGCGGTTACCGTCGCCGCCGGGATGCCGAACAGCGGCACGAAAATGCTCTGCTTGGCCCCGTAGTCCTGGTCCGGTGCGTACCAGATCGCCCGGCCCGAACGCAGCAGCTTGAGCATGCCGCGCACGTCCTCGCGCTCCACCGCCAGCGAATCGAGGTTATGCCGCTCGCGGCCGCTGCGCTGGATGAAGTCGAACAGCGCATTGCCGTGCTCACGATACATGCCGTCGATGGTGTGCTGCTGGCCCAGCAGCGCGGCGCCGATTTCCAGGGTGGTAAAGTGCACGGCCATGAGGATGGCGCCCTGCCCCGCCTGCTGGGCGGCCTGCAAGTGCTCCAGCCCCTCGATATGGGCCAGGCGCGCCAGCCTGGCCTTGGGCCACCACCAGCTCATGGCCATTTCGAAGAAGGCGATACCGGTAGAAGCGAAGTTGGCCTTGAGCAAACGGCGCCGTTCGTCGACCGACAGCTCCGGGAAGCACAGCTCTAGGTTGCGGGCGGCAATGCGCCGACGCTCGCCGGCAAAGCAATACATCACGGCCCCCAACGCGGCACCGGCTTTCAACAGGACCCGGTACGGCAACTGGACCACCAGCCACAGCAGGCCCAGGCCCAGCCACAGGCCCCAGAACTTTGGGTGAAGGAAATAGGGGCGAAAACGCGGGCGTTCCATTGAAGCTTCCGGAAAGACAAAGGCTGCGCATTCTACAACGGATCAGCGTATGTTGCGGGCAACCGGTGTTCTCGTTATAAATCAGGGCACTTTTTTCGCAACAAGCCGTCTATGCAGACCATGAGCCCAAACCACACACCCGACACCGCCTCCGTGTTCCAGCTCAAGGGCAGCATGCTCGCCATCACAGTGCTGGAACTGGCGCGCAATGACCTTGAGGGCCTCGACCGCCAGCTGGCGGCCAAAGTTGCCCAGGCACCGAATTTCTTCAGCAATACGCCACTGGTGCTGGCGCTGGACAAGCTGCCGGCCGGCGAAGGGGCAATCGACCTGCCAGGCTTGATGCGTATCTGCCGCCACCATGGCCTGCGTACCCTGGCCATCCGCGCCAATCGCATCGAGGACATTGCAGCCGCCATCGCCATCGACCTGCCGGTGCTGCCACCGTCCGGCGCCCGCGAGCGGCCGCTGGAGCCGGAACCCGAGGTTGTCAAAAAACCCGAGCCGGCCCCCGTGCCACCACCCGCCCCCGAGCCCGAGGTGCGCCCGACCCGGATCATTACCGCGCCAGTGCGCGGCGGCCAGCAGATCTACGCGCAAGGTGGCGATCTGATCGTTACCGCCTCGGTCAGCCCGGGCGCGGAACTTCTGGCCGATGGCAACATCCATGTGTACGGCGCCATGCGCGGCCGCGCCCTGGCCGGCATCAAAGGCAACACCAAAGCGCGTATCTTCTGCCAGCAGATGACCGCCGAAATGGTCTCCATCGCAGGCCAGTACAAGGTTTGCGAAGACCTGCGCCGCGACCCTCTGTGGGGCACCGGTGTGCAAGTCAGCCTGTCCGGTGATGTGTTGAACATCACCCGTCTTTAACGGATACTTGCCGTCATTTTCAGAGCAACTTTTTTAACTGTTGCCGTTTTTATGCTTTTTGCCGGGACACGTGTCCCGACTTATTTTAGGGGTGAAACACCTTGGCCAAGATTCTCGTGGTTACTTCCGGCAAGGGGGGTGTGGGCAAGACCACCACCAGCGCCGCCATTGGTACCGGCCTCGCACTGCGTGGCCACAAGACCGTCATCGTCGACTTCGACGTGGGCCTGCGTAACCTCGACCTGATCATGGGCTGCGAGCGCCGCGTGGTGTACGACTTCGTCAACGTGGTCAACGGCGAGGCCAACCTCCAGCAGGCGTTGATCAAGGACAAGCGCCTTGAGAACCTGTTCGTGCTGGCCGCCAGCCAGACCCGTGACAAGGACGCGCTGACCCAGGAAGGCGTGGAAAAGGTGCTGATGGAGCTGAAGGAAACCTTCGACTACGTCATCTGCGACTCGCCGGCCGGTATCGAGAAAGGCGCACACCTGGCCATGTACTTCGCAGACGAAGCCATTGTGGTCACCAACCCCGAAGTGTCCTCGGTACGTGACTCCGATCGCATGCTGGGCATCCTGTCGAGCAAATCGCGTCGCTCCGAAAAAGGCGAAGAGCCCATCAAGGAACACCTGCTGATCACCCGTTACCACCCCGAGCGCGTGGAAAAGGGCGAAATGCTGAGCATCGCCGACGTCGAAGAGATCCTGGCGATCAAGCTCAAGGGCGTGATTCCCGAGTCTCAGGCCGTGCTCAAGGCTTCCAACCAGGGTATCCCGGTCATCCTCGACGACCAGAGCGACGCTGGCCAGGCGTACAGCGATACCGTCGACCGCCTGCTGGGCAAAGAAAAGCCCCTGCGGTTCATCGAAGTGCCGAAGCAAGGATTCTTCGCGCGACTGTTTGGAGGCAAGTAAACCATGAACCTTTTTGACTTCTTTCGTGGCAGACAGAAACAGACCAGCGCGTCGGTAGCGAAAGAGCGTCTACAGATCATCGTGGCGCACGAGCGCGGCCAACGCAGCGAGCCGGACTACCTGCCGGCGCTGCAGAAAGAACTGCTGGAAGTGATCCGCAAGTATGTGAACATCGGCAACGATGACGTGCACATCGAGCTGGAAAACCAAGGCAGCTGCTCGATTCTGGAGCTGAACATCACCCTGCCGGATCGCTGATCTGGCTGAAAGCCGGGGCCGCTCTGCGGCCCATTCGCGGCACAAGGCCGCGCCTACAGGGGAGCGCGATCCCTTGTAGGCGCGGCCTTGTGCCGCGAATGGGCCGCAGAGCGGCCCCGCTTTTTTCTCCCGATTTAACAGAGACCATGCAATGCCGCTGTCCAATATCCAGATCCTGCACGAAGACGCCGCCATCCTGGTGATCAACAAGCCGACCCTGCTGCTGTCGGTGCCCGGCCGCGCCGAGGATAACAAGGACTGCCTGATTACCCGCCTGCAGGAAAACGGCTACCCCGACGCGCTTATCGTGCACCGCCTGGACTGGGAAACCTCCGGCATCATCCTGCTGGCCCGCGATGCCGACAGCCACCGCGAGCTGTCGCGGCAGTTCCACGACCGCGAAACCGAGAAGGCCTACACCGCACTGTGCTGGGGCCAACCGGCACTGGACAGCGGCAGCATCGACCTGCCGCTGCGCTACGACCCGCCAACCAAGCCACGGCATGTGGTGGACCACGAGCAGGGCAAACATGCGCTGACCTTCTGGCGCATCGTCGAGCGCTGCGGTGACTACTGCCGGGTAGAACTGACGCCGATCACCGGGCGCTCGCACCAGTTGCGCGTGCACATGCTGTCGATCGGCCACCCGCTGCTGGGTGACCGGCTGTATGCCAACCCCGAAGCACTGGCGGCCCATGAGCGGCTGTGCCTGCATGCCTCCATGTTGAGCTTTACCCACCCAGTGTCCGGTGAGCGGTTGAAGTTCGAGTGCCCCGCGCCCTTCTGATTTTCGGCTGGCTGTCCCGGCCTCTTCGCGGGCTCGCCCGCTCCCACAGGGATGACCCTGCGTTGGAAATGTGTGCAGTACCGGTGGGAGCGGGCAGGCCCGCGAAGAGGCAGACACATATTGTCGACATTGTGCGTTAAACTCGCGCCACTGCTGTCTGGAGTGAGCTATGCGCGATGCACTGAATACTGGCCTTATCGAATTCCTCAAGGCCTCTCCCACGCCCTTCCACGCCACCGCCAGCCTGGCCCAACGCCTGGAAGCTGCAGGCTATCAGCGCCTGGACGAGCGCGACAGCTGGGCCACCGTGCCTGGCGGCCGCTACTACGTCACCCGTAACGACTCGTCGATCATCGCCATCAAACTGGGCAAGCAGGCACCGTTGCTCAACGGTATCCGTATGGTCGGTGCCCACACCGACAGCCCGTGCCTGCGCGTCAAGCCGCAGCCCGAGCTGCAGCGCCAGGGCTTCCTGCAGTTGGGTGTGGAAGTGTATGGCGGCGCCCTGTTGGCGCCATGGTTCGACCGTGACCTTTCCCTGGCCGGCCGTGTCACCTACCGCCGTGACGGCAAAGTTGAAAGCCAGCTGATCGACTTCAAGCTGCCGATCGCGATCATCCCCAACCTGGCCATCCACCTGAACCGCACTGCCAATGAAGGCTGGGCGATCAACCCGCAGAACGAGTTGCCGCCCATCCTGGCTCAGGTAGCGGGTGACGAGCGTATCGACTTCCGCGCCCTGCTCACCGAGCAACTGGCCCGCGAGCACGAGCTGATCGCAGACGTGGTGCTGGATTACGAACTGAGCTTCTACGACACCCAGGACGCCGCGCTGGTCGGCCTGAACGGCGACTTCATCGCCGGGGCGCGCCTGGATAACCTGCTGTCGTGCTACGCCGGCCTGCAAGCCCTGCTGGCCGCCGACAGTGACGAAACCTGCGTGCTGGTGTGCAACGACCACGAAGAAGTCGGCAGCAGCTCGGCCTGCGGTGCCGACGGCCCAATGCTGGAGCAGACCCTGCAGCGCTTGCTGCCCGATGGCGACGCCTACGTGCGCACCGTGCAGCGCTCGCTGATGGTGTCGGCCGACAACGCCCACGGCGTGCACCCCAACTACGCCGACAGGCACGATGGCAACCACGGGCCCAAGCTCAACGCCGGGCCGGTGATCAAGGTAAACAACAACCAGCGCTACGCCACCAACAGCGAAACCGCCGGTTTCTTCCGCCACCTGTGCATGGCCGAGGAAGTGCCGGTACAAAGCTTTGTGGTGCGCAGCGACATGGGCTGTGGCTCGACCATCGGGCCGATTACAGCCAGCCACCTGGGCGTGCGCACGGTGGATATCGGTTTGCCGACCTTTGCCATGCACTCCATTCGCGAACTGTGCGGCAGCCACGACCTGGCGCACCTGGTGAAGGTACTGACTGCCTTCTACCGAAGCCGCGAGCTGCCTTGATGTAAGCAGGCCCGGCCTCTTCGCGGGCTCGCCCGCTCCCACAGGGACCGCACAACCTTCGGGAACTGCGCTGAACCTGTGGGAGCGGGCAAGCCCGCGAAGAGGCCGGGCCTGCTCAAGGTCAATCCCGCCTCGCTTGCCAAGCGCTATGCTTGTTACATGGCCCCACTGCAAAAGGATTGCTGTCCATGTCACCGTTCCTGTCACTGTTCGTGCCGGTGTTCCTGTTCCTGCTGCTGCTGACCATTGGCTTCAGCATGCGCGAGCGCAATATCGGTGTACTGATGATGTGGATCGGCACCTTGGGTATCTTTGGCCTCACCTGCTGGAAGATCCTCGAGAAACTGCCGACATAAACCTCTACACTCGGTCAATCGTTTGACCTGAGGTAGATTTGCCCGTGCCTGCCCTCCTGCGTTACCTGTTCCTTCTCCTGCTGCTGTTCATCACTCCGGTACAGGCAGCGGGCCTGCCCGGCCTGCTGGGCGGCAGTGCGCCCGCGCAACCGGAGGCTACCGAGCCGCTGGGCAAGTCGCTGGACGAAGTGATCAAGAACCTGGAAAACGACCAGCAGCGGGCCAAGCTGCTGGCCGATCTTAAAAAGCTGCGCGACGCCACCAGGCAATCGCAGCCCAGCGTGGAACAGGGCGTGCTCGGCCTGATTGGCGGCGCGCTGCATGATTTTGAAAAACAGTTCAGCGGCGATGCCAGCCCGTTTCACCGCTGGGCGGCAGAAATCGAACAAGCCCAAGCCGAACTGACCGACCTGGTAGTGCCGGTGCACCAGTGGCCGGCGATCCTGTTCGGCTTTGCCGCCGTCATTGCCGTGTGGAGCGTGCTGGCCTACGCCTTCAACTGGGTCGGCCACCGGATACGCCTGCGCTTTGGCCTGAGCGAAGAACTGCCCCAGCACCCGCGTACCTGGGACCTGGTGCGCTTTGCCCTGCGCAAGCTCGGCCCTTGGCTGGTGGCGCTGGTGTTCACCGTGTACCTGAGCGTTGTGCTGCCACCGTCACTGGGTAAATCGCTGGCCATGGTGCTGGCCTACGCACTGGTCGTCGGCACCTGCTTCTCGGCCATCTGCGTGATCGCCTTCTCGCTGCTCGACGGCCCGCACCGCCACCGCGCCCTGCATATCCTGCGGCATCAGGCATTTCGCCCGCTGTGGCTGATCGGCAGCTTCGCAGCGTTTGGCGAGGCCATGAGCGACCCGCGCATGCTGGTCGCACTGGGGACCCACCTGGCCCATGCCCTGGCGACCTTGGCCAACGTCATCGCCGCACTGTGCACCGGGCTGTTCATCCTGCGCTTCCGCCGCCCCATCGCCCACCTGATCCGCAACCAGCCGCTGGCACGGCGCCTGACCCGGCGAACCCTCAGCGACACCATCGAGATCCTCGGCAGCTTCTGGTTCATACCGGCGCTGATTCTGGTGGCCATTTCGCTGTTCGCCACCTTTGTCTCGGCCGGTGACACCAGCACCGCCCTGCGCCAGTCGCTGATGTGCACGGTGCTGGTGGTGGTGTGCATGGTGCTCAACGGCCTGGTGCGCCGCCACGCCGCCAACCCCAAACGCGCCAACAAGCGCCAGGCGGTGTATGCCGAACGCCTGCGCAACTTCGGCTACCTGCTGGTGCACCTGTTCATCTGGCTGGTGTTCATCGAACTGGGCCTGCGGGTGTGGGGCCTGTCGATGATCGGCTTTGCCGAGGGCGACGGCCATGAAGTGAGCCTGCGCCTGCTGGGCCTGGCCGGCACGCTGATCGTCGCCTGGCTGGTGTGGATCCTTGCCGACACCGCCGTGCACCACGCCCTGGTGCGTTCGCGCCGGGGCCTGGCGAACGCTCGTGCGCAAACCATGATGCCGTTGATCCGCAACGTGCTGTTCGTGGTCATCTTCATCATTGCGGTGATTGTCGCCTTGGCCAACATGGGCATGAACGTGACCCCGCTGCTGGCCGGTGCCGGTGTGATCGGCCTGGCCATCGGCTTTGGTGCGCAATCGCTGGTGGCCGACCTGATCACCGGGTTGTTCATCATCATCGAAGACTCGCTGGCCATCGACGACTACGTGGACGTGGGCGGGCACCTGGGCACGGTAGAGGGGCTGACCATCCGTACTGTGCGCCTGCGGGACATCGACGGCATCGTGCACACCATCCCGTTCAGCGAGATCAAGAGCATCAAGAACTACTCGCGGGAGTTTGGCTACGCGATCTTCCGCGTGGCGGTCCCGCACAGCATGAACATCGACCAGGCGATCACGCTGGTTCGCGAGGTGGGGCAGAAGCTGCGCAATGACCCATTGATGCGCCGCAACATCTGGTCACCGCTGGAGCTGCAAGGCGTGGAGAGTTTCGAATCGGGGTCGGCGATCTTGCGGGCCCGGTTCAAGACCGCGCCGATCAAGCAGTGGGAAGTGTCGCGGGCGTTCAACCTGGCGCTGAAGCGGCAGCTGGATGAAGCCGGGCTGGACCTGGCGACGCCGCGGTTGTCGGTACAGGTGGTGACTGCTGGTGGAGGTGGGATAGCGGAATCCGGTTCCTCCAGTTAGGCCCCGAACGCCGGCAAGCCAGCTCCCACAGGCACTGCACAGGGCCTGAAGCCAATGCAATCAAGGTGGGAGCTGGCTTGCCGGCGATGGGCTGCAAAGCAGCCCAGAATCCAAGATCAACCGGCCTGTGCACGGATGCGGATGGCATCATGCCGCCAATACTCCAGGTCACAGTCGATCAGGTGCCCATGCTGGTCGCTGTTGACCCGCGTAATGTGCAGCCCCGGGCTGCCCACCGACACCTTCAACGCCCCTGCTGCCTCCACCGGCAATGCCGTCGGCAAGATTTCGAAGCATACCTGCCCGTACCGGATGCCATACACCCGCCCATAAATCTCGGTCAGCGACTGCGCCAGGTCCTGTTCGAGAATGCCCGGAAAATAACGGGGATTCAGGTAGTGCTCGGCATACAGCACCGCGCGCCCGTCAATTCGCCGCAAGCGGCAGATTCGCACCACGCTGGACAACGCCGGTAGCTGCAAGCGGGCACAGATGGCCGCCGACGCTGGCTGCAGCCGTGCCGAGAGGAGTTCGGTAGTGGCCACACGCCCCTGATCGCGCACCATAGCATGGAAGTGGCTGCGCTCGATCAGGTCGTAGGTGAGCCGCTCGGGCGCGACGAACCAGCCGCGACGCTCTTCGCGGTAGATCAGGCCCTGGGCCTCCAGCTGCGCCAGTGCCTCACGCAGGGTGATGCGCGTGGTGTCGAACACCTCGCTGAGCTTGCGCTCGGCCGGCAGCTTGCCGCCGGGCGCCAGCAGGCCGTGCTCGATTTGCTCCAGCAGGGCATGGCAGATGGCTGTTACCGCACGCGGTGGCATCGGCTGCATGAATGGTTACCTATCTGGACTAGTCCAGCCCCAGAACAGGGCACTTGGAGAATAGTGCAAGCCTAGGCAGGGCTGATGAACATCCTGTGACAAGGCTGCCGACGGGGTACTGCCAGAATCGGGCCAGCCCCGCAAAACCGGGGGTTCACCATGGTCTACGCTGTATTGCCAGGAGCCCGTCGACACCTTGGCGGGCCCTTCCCTACATCAAATTGTCACGCAAGCGGCCTACCTTGGCTCAAGGTTTGCTGACCTAGACCAAAGGTTCCAGGCAACGGCTTCACTCATAACAACGATCGGTTAAAGGCACCCACTCAAGGAGCTACGGATGAAAAAGTTGTTCATGGCGTCACTGCTCGGTTCGGCCATCGCGTTCTGTACCTCGGCCATGGCCGAGGACCTCAAGGCCCTGGAAGATGCCGCCCGCAAGGAAGGCACCGTCAACAGCGTGGGCATGCCCGATGCCTGGGCCAACTGGAAAGGCACCTGGGAAGACCTGGCCAGCAAATACGGCCTCAAACACAGCGACACCGACATGAGCTCGGCACAGGAACTTGCCAAGTTCGAAGCCGAGAAGGACAACGCCAGCGCCGACATTGGCGATGTGGGGGCCGCCTTCGGCCCTATCGCGGTGACCAAGGGCGTGAGCCAGCCATACAAGCCAAGCACCTGGGACCAGGTGCCGGAGTGGGCCAAGGACAAGGACGGCCACTGGGCGCTGGCCTATACCGGCACCATTGCCTTCATCATCAACAAGGACCTGGTCAAGGAAGAGGAACGGCCGAAAACCTGGCATGACCTGGAAAAAGGCAAGTACAAGGTCGCCATCGGCGACGTCGGCACTGCCGCCCAGGCCGCCAACGGCGTGCTCGCCGCCGCCATCGCCTACAAAGGCGATGAAAGCAACGTGGCCCCCGGCCTGCAACTGTTCACCAAACTGGCCCAGCAAAAGCGCCTGTCGCTGGCCAACCCGACCATCCAGACCCTGGAGAAAGGCGAGGTGGAAGTCGGCGTGGTGTGGGACTTCAACGGCTTGAGCTACCGTGAACAGATCGACCCCAAGCGCTTTGAAGTGCTGATCCCGTCGGATGGCTCGGTGATTTCCGGCTATACCACGGTCATCAACAAATACGCCAAGCACCCCAACGCGGCCAAACTGACCCGTGAATACATCTTCAGCGATGCCGGGCAGATCAACCTGGCCCAGGGGCATGCCCGGCCCATCCGTGCCGAGCACCTGAAGCTGCCGGCGGATGTGCAGGCCAAGTTGCTGCCTAACGAGCAATACGGAGCTGCCCAGCCGATCAAGAATGCCGAAGCCTGGGAAGCCACCTCGAAGAAACTGCCACAGATGTGGCAGGAGCAAGTGATCATCGAGATGGAATAAACGGCTAGCTTGCCTAGTGCCTGACCCGGCCCCTTCGCGGGCACGCCCGCTCCCACAGAGGCCGTGCAAAACCCTGTGGGAGCGGGCATGCCCGCGAAGAAGCCAACGCGGTTTATGACTGGAGCCACCATGCAACACAACGTCATCCTGGTCCTGCTAGACGGCCTGAACTATCAGGTCGCCCACCACGCCATGGGCCACCTGCATGCCTATGTAGAGGCCGACCGCGCCGCGCTGTACCGCGTGGAATGCGAGCTGCCGTCGCTGTCACGGCCGTTGTACGAATGCATCCTCACCGGCGTGCCGCCCATCGACAGCGGCATCGTGCACAATAACGTCAACCGCCTGTCCAACCAGCGCAGCGTGTTCCACTACGCCCGCGAAGCCAACCTGGGCACCGCAGCGGCGGCCTATCACTGGATGAGTGAGCTGTACAACCGCTCGCCTTTCGACCCCCAGCGCGACCGCCATACCCACGCGCCGAAGCTGCCGATCCAGCATGGGCTGTTCTACTGGGACGACCGTTACCCCGATTCGCATCTGCTGGCGGATGGCGAATACCTGCGCCGTCGCCATGCCCCCAACTTCCTGCTGGTGCACCCGATGAGCATCGACGATGTCGGCCACCGCCACGGCCTGGACAGCAGCCAGTACCGCAACGCAGCGCGCAGCGTCGATATCTTGCTGGCCGACTACCTGCCAGGCTGGCTCGAAGAGGGCTATCAGGTAATGGTCACCGCCGACCACGGCATGAACAACGACCGCTCGCACAACGGCCTGCTGACCGAGGAGCGCGAAGTGCCGCTGTTCGTCTTTGGTGACGCCTTCAGCCTGGACCCGGCGGCCAAGCCGCTGCAGACCGAGCTGTGCGGCACCCTATGCGAGCTGCTGGGCGCTGCCCACGACAAGACCGTGTGCCGGGAGCTGCTGAAGTGACCACACCCAAGCGCAGCGGCGCCCGTGGCCGCTACCTGGCCCTGCTTTGCTTGCTGCCGTTTGCCGTGTTCTTCGTCATCTTCCAGATTGCCCCGTTGGCCTGGGTGGCGATCAACAGCGTGCAATCGGAAGCCGGCTGGGGCGTCGAAAACTTCAGCAAGGTGTTCAGCTCCAAGTTCTACCTGCAGGCCATACAACGCAGCCTGGAGATCAGCTTCTGGTCGAGCCTGTTCGGCATCGTCATCGCCACCCTTGGCGCCTATTCGTTGCGCCAGGTGGACTCGAAGCTGCGCGACTTCGTCAGCGCCTTCGCCAACATGACCAGCAACTTTGCCGGCGTGCCGCTGGCGTTCGCCTTCATCATCCTGCTCGGGTTCAACGGCGCGCTGACACTGCTGCTGAAGCAGGTCGGCCTGCTGGAAGACTTCAGTATCTATTCCAAAAGCGGGCTGATCCTGGTGTACACCTACTTCCAGATCCCGCTGGGTGTGTTGCTGCTCTACCCCGCCTTCGACGCCCTGCGTGAAGACTGGCGCGAGTCGGCCGCCCTGCTTGGCGCCAACCACTGGCAATACTGGCGGCACATCGGCCTGCCGGTGCTCACCCCGGCACTGCTGGGCACCTTCGTCATCCTGCTGGCCAACGCCCTCGGTGCATACGCCACCGTGTACGCGTTGACCACCGGCAACTTCAACGTACTGCCGATCCGTATCGCTGGCCTGGTAGCCGGGGACATCAGCCTCGACCCGAACCTGGCCAGCGCCCTGGCCATGGTGCTGGTGGGGCTGATGACGCTGGTCACGGTGGTGCATCAATGGCTGCTGAAGAGGAGCTACCATGCGCGCTGACGCCCGTTCCGGCGGCTGGTACCACCGCGTTGTGGTCTACCTGCTGTTCTTGATCCTGCTGCTGCCACTGGCCGGCACCCTGCTCTATTCGCTGGCCACCAGCTGGTCGGCCAGCCTGCTGCCCAGCGGCCTGACCCTGAAATGGTACGTGGCACTGTGGAGTGAGCCGCGCTTCCTCGCCGCCTTCGGCCAGTCGCTGCTGGTGTGCCTGGGCGCGCTGCTGCTGTCGGTGGTGCTGATCCTGCCGCTGCTGTTCGTGGTGCACTACCACTTCCCGCGGCTCGATGCGTTGATGAACATGCTCATCCTGCTACCGTTCGCGGTACCGCCGGTGGTGTCCTCGGTGGGGCTGCTGCAACTGTATGGCAGCGGGCCGATGGCCATGGTGGGCACGCCGTGGATCCTGATCGGCTGCTATTTCACCATTGCCCTGCCGTTCATGTACCGGGCCATTACCAACAACCTGCAGGCAATCAACCTGCGCGACCTGATGGACGCCGCCCAGCTACTCGGCGCCAGCACCTGGCAGGCAGCGCTGCTGGTGGTGCTGCCCAACCTGCGCAAGGGCCTGATGGTGGCGCTACTGCTGTCGTTCTCGTTCCTGTTCGGCGAGTTTGTGTTCGCCAACCTGCTGGTCGGCACCCGCTACGAGACCCTGCAGGTGTACCTGAACAACATGCGCAACAGCAGCGGCCACTTCAACAGCGCACTGGTGATCTCGTACTTCGCCTTCGTGCTGGTACTGACCTGGGTCGCCAACCGCCTGAACAAGGACAAGACCTGACATGAGCTTCGTCAGCGTACAGAACCTGCAGAAAAGCTACGCCGGCAGCCCGGTGTTCGAGAACATCGACTGCCACATCGAGCGCGGCGAGTTCGTGACCCTGCTGGGCCCGTCCGGCTGCGGCAAGTCCACCCTGTTGCGCTGCATCGCCGGGCTGACGCCGGTGGACAGCGGGCAGATCCTTCTCGACGGCCACGACATCGTGCCGCTGAGCCCGCAGAAGCGTGGCATTGGCATGGTGTTCCAGAGTTACGCGCTGTTCCCCAACATGACCGTGGAACAGAACGTGGCGTTTGGCTTGCGCATGCAGAAGGTCAAGGCCGACGAAAGCCAGGCCCGTGTCCGTGAGGTGCTGGCGCTGGTGGAGCTGGGCAACTTTGCCGGGCGCTACCCGCACCAGTTGTCTGGCGGCCAGTGCCAGCGCGTGGCCCTGGCCCGCTCACTGGTTACCCGCCCGCGCCTGCTGCTGCTCGACGAGCCGCTGTCGGCACTGGATGCGCGTATTCGCAAACACCTGCGCGAGCAGATTCGTGCCATCCAGCGCGAGCTGGGGCTAACCACTATCTTCGTCACCCACGACCAGGAAGAAGCGCTGACCCTGTCCGACCGCATCTTTCTGATGAATCAGGGGCGTATCGTCCAGAGCGGCGATGCCGAAACCCTCTACACAGCGCCTGTGGACCTGTTTGCCGCCGGCTTTATCGGCAACTACAACCTGCTCGACGCCGAAAGCGCCAGCCGCCTGTTGCAGCGCCCGGTCACCAGCCGCCTGGCGATCCGCCCAGAGTCGATCACCTTGGGCGTCAACGGCGAACTGGATGCCGAAGTCCGCAGCCACAGCCTGCTGGGCAATGTGATCCGCTACCGGGTAAACGTGCGCGAGGTGGAGTTGGTGGTCGACGTGCTCAACCGCTCGCCGGCCGACCTGCACGGGGACGGGAAACGGGTAAGCTTGTCCATCGACCCCACGGCGCTGCGGGAAGTGGCTTAAGGAGATTCAACACAATGGCACTGGCAATTTTCGATCTGGACGAAACCTTGATCCACGGTGACTGCGCGTCGCTGTGGAGCGAGCAGATGGCCCGGCTGGGCTGGGTAGACGGCAAAGCGTTCCTGCGCCGCGACCATGAACTGATGGAGGCCTATGGCAAGGGCCACCTGCGGATGGAGGAGTACATGGCCTTCAGCCTGGAGCCGATTGCCGGGCGTACCCTGGAAGAAGTCGAGCACCTGGTGGAGCCGTGGGTAGAAGACGTGATAGAGCCGATCATCTTTGGCGACGCCTGCCGCTGCATTGCCGAGCACCGCCAGCGTGGGGACCGCATTCTGATCATTTCCGCTTCGGGGACGCACCTCGTCGGGCCGATTGCGGCACGGCTGGGGGTGGATGAATACCTGGCGATTGAGCTAGAGGCGGTGAACGGGGTGTATACGGGCAAGACTCACGGGGTACTGACCTACCGCGAAGGCAAGATCACCCGGCTGCTGGAATGGCTGGATCAGGAGCAGGAGAATCTGGAGGGGGCGAGCTTCTATTCCGATTCACGCAATGACCTGCCGCTGCTGCTGAAGGTGGATCACCCGCATGTGGTGAACCCGGATGCGGTGTTGCGCGAGCATGCCCAGACCAATGGCTGGCCGATCCTTAGCTGGTCCTGAAGATTTGTGTGGGCCTCTTCGCGGGCACGCCCGCTCCCACAGGTATCACCACACGCTCGGACATTGTGGGGTCTTTGTGGGAGCGGGCGTGCCCGCGAAGGGGCCGGGCCTGCTTACACCAGGCTTGGGTCGATCACCATTACCAGCTTGCCCGACACCTGGTTGGTCTCAAGCTCGGCATACGCCGCCTGGGCAAACTCCACCGGGTAGGTATCGACCAGCTGGGGTGACAAACGCCCTTCGGCGAACAGCGGCCACACTTGCTGTTGCAGCTCACGCAGCAACTCGGCCTTGAAGCCGTCATCGCGGTTGCGCAGCGTTGAGCCGGTAATTTCCAGGCGCTTGCCCAGCACCTGGGCCAAGTCCAGCTCAAACTTGCGCCCGCCCATCAGGCCGATGATCACCCAGCGCCCGTCACGGGCCAGCAGCTTGAGGTTGAGTTCGCCGTAGCTGGCGCCCACCGGGTCGAGAATCACGTCGAACGGCCCGAAACCTTCCAGTGCATCCAGGTTCTCGTTACGTACCACACCCCCCGCAGCGCCCAGCGCTTCGCAATAGGCCAGGCGATCCGGCGAGCCGACGCTGACCCACACCGGGCTGCCGAATGCCTTGCACAGCTGGATGGCAGCCGAGCCAACGCCACTGGCGCCAGCATGCACCAGCACCTTCTCACCGGCCTTCACACCCCCCAGCTGGAAGATGTTCAGCCAGGCAGTGGCATACACCTCCGGCAAGGCTGCCGCTTCATGCAGGCTGAGCCCTTCGGGCACCGGCAGTACATGACGGGCATCGACCACCACTTCCTCGGCCATGGCGCCACTGGCCAGCAGTGCGCACACCCGGTCGCCCACGCGCCAGTCGGCGCCGGCGCCCACTTCCTCGACCACCCCGGCGCATTCAAGGCCCATGTATGGGCTGGCGCCTGGCGGTGGCGGGTACAAACCTTTCATCTGCAGCAGATCGGCGCGGTTCAGGCCCGCAGCAGCCACGCGAATGCGCACTTGGCCCGCGTCACAGGCCGGGCGTTCGGCCTCGACCCACTCCACATGTCCGTCAACGCCTTGCAATGCCTTCACAGTGCCTCCATAGTTGAATCATGACTGGGCCTGGGGAACGCACACCCCAGGCTTTTTGCAGTATTTGCCCGGTTCCATGGAACCGGCAACGGAAAAGACGGCCTACTATGCGTGATCAATTGCCTCCACGTCGAATCAGCATGAAGCATTTCCTCCCAAGCACCGCCCTCGCTGTAATGATCGGCCTGGGCAGCCTCGCGCTCGGCGGCAATGCAGCGGCCGCCAACAAGTGGGACGGCCTGCAGCCGGACCGCGACGAGATCGTCGCCAGCCTCAACGTGGTGGAATTGCTCAAGCGCCACCACTACAGCAAGCCGCCGCTGGACGATGCCCGCTCGGTCATCATCTACGACAGCTACATCAAGCTGCTGGACCCGGCGCGCAGCTACTTCACCGCTGCCGACATTGCCGAATTCGACAAGTGGAAAACGCAATTCGACGATTTCCTCAAGAGCGGTAACCTGGACCCGGGCTTCACCATCTACAAACGCTACCTGGACCGTGTCAAGCAGCGCCTGGACTTCGCCCTGGCCGAGCTGAACAAAGGCGTGGACAAGATCGACTTCACCGCCAAGGAAACCTTGCTGATCGACCGCAAGGACGCACCGTGGATGAAGGACCAGGCCGAGCTCGACGACCTGTGGCGCAAACGCGTCAAGGACGAGGTGCTGCGCCAGAAGATCGCCGGCAAGGAACCCAAGCAGATCCAGGAAACCCTGATCAAGCGCTACAAGAATCAGCTGGCGCGCCTGGACCAGACCCGTGCCGAGGATATCTTCCAGGCCTATATCAACACCTTCGCCCAGTCCTATGACCCGCACACCAACTACCTGTCGCCAGACAACGCGGAAAACTTCGACATCAACATGAGCCTGTCGCTCGAAGGCATCGGCGCGGTGCTGCAAAGCGACAACGACCAGGTCAAGATCGTACGCCTGGTGCCGGCAGGCCCGGCAGCCAAGACCAAGCAGGTAGCACCGGCCGACAAGATCATCGGCGTGGCCCAGGGCAACAAGGAGATGGTCGACGTTGTCGGCTGGCGCCTGGACGAGGTGGTCAAGCTGATCCGTGGCCCGAAAGGCTCGGTGGTACGCCTGGAAGTCATCCCCGCCAGCAATGCGCCGAGCGACCAGACCAGCAAGATCGTGTCGATCACCCGTGAAGCGGTAAAACTCGAAGAGCAGGCGGCGAAAAAGTCGGTGCTCAAGCTCAAGCAGGACGGGCGTGACTACAAACTGGGTATCATCGAGATCCCGGCCTTCTACCTCGACTTCAAGGCTTATCGCGCCGGTGACCCGGAATACAAGAGCACCACGCGTGACGTGAAGAAACTGCTCACCGAGCTGCAGAAAGAGAAAGTCGACGGCGTGGTCATCGACCTGCGCAACAACGGCGGCGGCTCCCTGCAGGAAGCCACCGAGCTGACCAGCCTGTTCATCGAGAAAGGCCCGACCGTGCTGGTGCGTAACAGCGACGGCCGCGTAGACGTGCTCGAAGACGAAAACCCGGGTGCCTTCTACAAAGGCCCACTGGCGTTGCTGGTCAACCGCCTGTCGGCCTCGGCGTCAGAGATCTTCGCGGGCGCCATGCAGGACTACCACCGCGCGCTGATCATCGGTGGCCAGACCTTCGGCAAAGGCACCGTGCAGACCATCCAGCCGCTCAACCATGGCGAGCTGAAGCTGACCCTGGCCAAGTTCTACCGGGTTTCCGGGCAGAGCACCCAGCATCAGGGCGTACTGCCGGACATCGACTACCCGTCGATCATCGATACCAAGGAAATCGGCGAGAGCGCTCTGCCCGAAGCCATGCCGTGGGACACCATCCGCCCGGTAGTCAAGCCGGCGGCGGACCCGTTCAAGCCTTACCTGGCCATGCTCAAGGCGCAACATGAAGCGCGCAGCGACAAGGATGCCGAGTTCACCTACATTCGCGACCGCCTTGCCCTGACGCAGAAGCTGATGACCGAAAAAACCGTCAGCCTGAACGAGCAGGACCGCCGTGCACGCCACGACGAAATCGAAGCCAAACAGCTGGCGCTGGAGAACATCCGCCGCAAGGCCAAGGGTGAAGAGCCGCTCAAAGAGCTGAAAAAAGAGGACGAGGACGCGCTGCCGGTCGAGGACGAAAACACCAAGCCGGAAGACGACGCCTACCTTTCGGAAACCGGTCGTATCCTGATCGACTACCTCAGCGCCAGCACCAAGGTGGCCAAGAAGTAAGGCGAGTCGGCAGTGATGGCAAAATAGTGCGACCTGTCATCAAACAGTCATCGCGCTGTCGTGAAATACGGTGGCCGGGCATGCAAATGCCCGGCCCTTTCATTTTCAGGAATACGTCATGACCGTCGCCGAACAGCTCAGTGCCTTGAGTGCCATCCTGGCTCAACGCAGCATCCACAGTCTGTTTCAGCCGATCATGTGCCTGAGCGAGCAACGGGTTTTCGGCCATGAAGCGCTGAGCCGCGGGCCGTCCAACAGCCCGCTGCATGCCCCCCTGAACCTGTTCAGCATCGCCCGCCAGGCCGGCCGCCTCACCGAGCTGGAAGCCGCTTGCCGGGAAAGTGCCTGCCGGCGCTTTAGCGAACAGCAGTTGCAGGGCAAGCTGTTTCTCAACATCTCGCCTGAATCGCTGCTGGAGCCGCACTACCCGTCCGGCCTCACCCTGAAGCTGCTGGAGCAGGTCGGCCTGCCGCCCAGCCGGGTGGTAATCGAGCTGACCGAGCACACCCCGACCGACGACTTCCAGCTGCTGTCAAATGCGCTGCACCACTACCGTGACATGGGCTTTTCAATAGCCCTCGACGATCTGGGCGCGGGCTATTCAAGCTTGCGCCTGTGGTCGGAGTTGCGCCCTGAATACGTGAAGATCGACCGCCACTTCATCGACGGTATTCACCGCGACCCGCTCAAGCGCGAGTTCGTTGGCTCGATCTTGCAGATTGCCCGGGCATCGAAGGCACAGGTGATTGCCGAAGGCATCGAGCTGGCAGAGGAGCTGGCAGTGCTGACCGAGATGGGGGTAGACCTGGTGCAGGGCTACCTGCTGGGGCGCCCGCAAGAGCTGGGCGTACGGGAAAGCTGGCCGTTACCGGCGCTGGGCAGCGTGCCGTTGGCCGAGCAACCGACAGTGCGGCTCAACGCCACGCTTGGGCAGTTGCTGGAGTTGTTTGAGCGGCATCGGCACCTGGAGGCATTGGAGGTGGTGGATGCTGACGGCAAAGGTTGTGGATTGATCCACCGGCATGGTTTGCCTGCCCTGGCCCTATCGCCGGCAAGCCAGCTCCCACAGGTACAGCACAGGCTCTGAGTGATGGGGTGTGCCTGTGAGAGCTGGCTTGCCGGCGACAGGGCCAGAACAGGCCCCCATCAGGCGGTTTCGGGGTAGCTGTACTCGAACACCCGAGCCACCTCGGAGGCATGCCAGGAGGCCGCCTCCATTCCATCGACCGGCCCGGCAAACCGCCCCAGCCGTTCGACACATTCAAAAAAGCCGGTGCGCGGTAAACGGCTGGCGCCCTGGCTGATTACCAGCGAGCTGCGCAACGGCTGCTCGGCACGGGCATCCAGCACTGCCAGGTACTCCAGCGCGGCAGTCAGCGTCTGCATGGCGGGGCTGGGCAGTTGCAGTCGCTCGATCAGCGCTCGGTAGGTCAGCAAGTGACGTTGACGTCGGGCCAGATCAAGCTCGCCCAGCAGGTTCTCCCAGTGCTGACGGCTGATCCTGACCTGGCTCATGATGGCTCGCTCCAGCCAGCCACCCCCAGGTGCCAAGCCAAGGCGCGTCGGATGGCAGCATCCGGCTGACGTTCGCCCGACTCGATCATGGCCAGATACGCCGGGCTCACCCCGACATTGCGCGCCAGTTGCTCAGGGGCTATGCCCTTGGCCTGGCGGATCTGCCCTACTTCACTGAACGCCGGCATGGGCGCCACGGCAGCGGAGCCGGCATCTTCAGTGGCAACCGCCTCGGCAGGCGCCTGCCCTGCTGCCTTGAGCAGTGCCTGGTACTGCTCCCAGGGAACGACGGCGTACTCGGGTTGACCGTCCCGGCTGATGACCTGAATACCCATTACAAACCCCTTAAAAAAGGATTACAGCATGTAATCCGTAGGCATAACCCTTATGCCAATTATATTACCAACTCCGGGGTCTGTCCGGTTGAGGAGCAATTCAGGCTGATTTCACTGCGTATTGCGCTCCAGGCCCAGCGCTTGCGGGGTCGCTGGCAGGCGCTCGACCACGCGCAACCGCTCGGGTGCCTGGCTGTCGCGCCAGGCCCTGAAGCGCGCCAGTTCATCGGCCACAGTCTTCAACACCCAGCCCAGCACGGCGATGTCATCCAGAAAACCCACGCCCAGCAACCAGTCGGGGATGGCATCGATGGGGCTGACGAAGTACAACAAGCCGGCCACAATGGTGACCAGCGCTTTGGGGCTTATGGCGCGATACTCGCCGCGCCACCACGCCAGGCACAGCGACTGCAGCAGCTTCACGTCCTCACGCAGCTGGCCGAGGCGCGGGCCTTTGCGGGCCACTGCAAACAGCAGGGCCGGCAGCCGGCCACGGCTTAGCAGGCGCTCGGCCAAGGGCAGGAAACGGGCAAAATTCCAAGGTGCGCTCATGGAGCCTCCAGGCGGAACAGGTTATCCACATTTATTGTGGATAACCTTGTGAACAGGGGTACGTTTCTGACCCCAGGTGCCTGCCAGGCAAGGGCCACGGTCAGATCGGGCGTTTTTTACACAGCCGTTTCAAGCCGTGGATGCCGGACCGCAAACGATTTGCGTCAGAAACATCCTACATCTACACACTGCATTTTCTCGGACAGTATCAGTTGTCGCAGGTTCGTCCAATCGCCAAAAACGAAAACGCCCCGTCAGAACGGGGCGTTTGGCGAGCACCAGCCAGTGTTACTTGGCAGGTGCTTCAGCTGGAGCCTCGGCTTCCGGCTCAGCGCCTTGCAGTTGGGCCGGGTCCTTGATGGCGATCAGTTCCAGGTCGAACACCAGTACCGAGTTTGCCGGGATCAGCGGGCTTGGGCTTTGTGCGCCGTAAGCCAGTTCAGCCGGGATGAACAGTTTGTACTTCTCGCCGACGTGCATCAACTGCAGGCCTTCAACCCAACCCGGGATCACACCGCTGACCGGCAGATCGATCGGGCTGCCACGCTCCACAGAGCTGTCAAACACCTTGCCATCGATCAGCTTGCCTTCGTAGTGAACAGTGACCACGTCGGTCGGCTTGGGCTGCGGGCCATCGGCCTTCTTGACCACTTCGTACTGCAGGCCCGAGGCAGTGGTGACCACGCCAGGCTTCTTGGCGTTTTCTTCGAGGAACTTCTTGCCGGCCGAGGCGGCTTCTTCGCTGGCCTTGGCCAGACGCTCTTCGGCACGTTTCTGCAAGGCGGTGAACGCCTCTACCAGCTCTTCATCCTTGATGCGTTGCTCTTTCTTGCCAACCGCGTCTTCGATGCCCAGAGCGACCGATTTCGAATCAAGGTCTTCCATGCCTTCCTGAGCCAGGCTCTTGCCCATGTTCAGGCCGATACCGTAGGAGGCTTTCTGCGCCGGAGTCTTCAGCTCGGGGCTGCTGGCCTGTTGATCACAGCCAGCCAGTACCAGGCCTACCAGGGCAACCGCAGCCGCCAAACGATGCTGTTTCATGCTAATTCCTTGTTCATGCGCCATAAGGGCAATCAGGGTAAAGCCGCGAGCTTAGCAGGCGGCCATGACCAATGGCTACCGGCATAGGAGCGGGTTTCACGGACTAAGTTCAGTAGGCAGTGCGCTTCTTCACAATCTTCCGAGGCAATGGCCAGTATTGACCATTCGCAGCGACAGCGCCTCGCAGCCAACAGCCTTTTTAAACAACAAAAGGCTCAGCGAGCAAGCCGAAAAACCTGACATTTCTGCCAGTAGCGCCGAACTCGAGCCTGCTTTCCAATGACCAGGCAACGTAATTTGCCAAATCTGAGTGACCCGCCATTGCGGCCGCGCGCTCTGCATGTACCCTTTTCAAAGGAAATGTCATGAACGCCTCACGAAAGCCTAACCGTTCAACCCTGTTCCCCTCCGGTCCGGTCCCATCATCTACTCCATTGCCGAAGGCGCCGATCGATCAACATTATGGCGTCGGCGGGCTTGCATGTATCTTCGAAAAGGCAACTGGGTCTCGCGCCGATAGTAATGGGGTCATCAATAGCAGGACACGCCGTGGGCGCAGTTATGTAATGGGTAGGAGTAGCAACCCCAATACCGATGAGTTCAAGGTCTTCGTGGCTTGCTTGAATGAACACGGGGGGTTGGATAGCGGCTTCCATGGCGATGGCGTCTTCGATTTCAATCAGGTACCAAAAGCTGCCTACAGCAGGCTGAGCGGCCTCGTTGAAGATGCTGCAGGGAATTTACTGATCATTGCCCTCGTGGAGGGCGTGGAGGGTGAATCAACAAGTCACCTCTGGAAATTGACTGCCTCGGGGGAACCGGACCTCACATTTGGCCAAGGCAAAGGATTCGTAGATATTCGTGATGTGATCCAAGAAGAGCTGCTGCTTGAACACGTGGCACTGGCGAAAGATCGAATTTTCGCCAGCGGGTTGCGTCGCGGGCCTCAGATGTTCGAACCGGTGGTGATCGCGCTCGACCTCGAAGGCGCGCTATGGAAGCGTTTTGCGACTGATGGCGTCCTTGATGTGCTCAAGCTGATTCCAAATGCCCAGGATCACATCATCGATGGTATTGCCAGTTTCACGCTCCCCTCTGGCCCGGAGCGTCTGCTACTACCCCTGTACCTGATGCGCAACGGCGATGCGTACAGCGTCACTACGGCCTTGACCCTCGACGGAACAATGGATGATGCCTTTGGCGATCATGGCCAGCATTGGTCGGACCCTTGGGTGATCAACAATGGCTTTTCAGTGGATGCCATCTCTCAACGCTTCAGTTTTTATGGCGAACTTTACTCCCTCGATGCAGATATCAGCCACCCGGCTGTTTACCGCATCGACTATTCCGGCAAGCCAGCCAAAGAGTTCAATGACGGCAACGTTTTGGTATTCGACCGCCCCGGAGGCTGGTACGCAGGCGTCGAGGTAGCGAACGGCCTGGTCGGCTATGGCATGTTCTATACCCACTCTCTTGCCTTTCGCTTCACCTCGGACGGCAAATTTGACACCACCTTCGTCCCTCCTCACGGTTATGGCACGTTCGGCGCTCATCTACCCGAGGACGGCTTCTATACATCGACGGGGTCGATCGCCCTCGATACACCTAACCAACGCCTGTTGCTCAGTGGCCGTGACGAAGAGGACCGAGGCTCCACTGTGCCTTGTGTGATCGCGGTCTCCTTGCGGGCTACGTGATTGCTACCGGGGTGATCCGTGCGAGCGTTTCTCAGCTGGAAACGCTCAACGGCCACGATGCTCACGGATACGACTGCTCCCGATATTGCGCCGCCACCTCACGCAGCACCTCGCATACCCACTGCCCCGGCAGGCTCTGCGGCAAGGCCGCATTGCGGCAGATGCCAACCGAGCCGCCGGGCTCGCGCACGCCCAGGTCAAGCTCGACCAGCTCGCCTCGGCGCAGGTCGAGCAGCACGGCATCGCGCGGTGCCACCCACAGGCCATCACTGCCCAGCACATAACGCCGGCTCAAAGCCAGCGACAAGGTCTCCAGGCGCTGCGCCGGCATCTGGATGCCGCATTGCACAAACAGGCTGTCGGCGTGCTGGCGGATGGTGGTCCCGGCGGGCGGCAGCACGAGCGGGTAACGCCCGACCTGCCCCCGCTCGACGGGCGTGCTGGCCAGCAGCGGGTGGCCCGGGCGCACCACCAGGCTCATCGACTCGCTGTACAGGTGTTCGAACGACAGCCCCTGGATCTGCGGGCTGTCAGTCATACGCCCGACCACCAGTTCCAGCTCGCCCAGGCGCAGTTGACCGAGCAGCTGCGCGCTGACCCCGGTGGCCACGCTGATGACCAGCGCTTCATGGCGCTGGTGCATGCGGCACAGCACTTCGGGCATGAGCAGGCCCTCGACCGTCGACAGCACGCCAATACGCACCTGCGACGGCGCCCGCGCTTCACCGCGCAGGCTGCTGACGCCATCGCGCAGGGCTTGCACGCTGGGCCCGGCATAACGCATGAAACGGGTCCCGGCCGGGGTAAGCTCGACGCCCTGCCGGCTACGCGCGAACAGGCGCGCTTCCAGCAGGTCTTCGAGTTCCTTGAGGGTCTTGGAGATGGCCGGCTGACTGATGGCGAGCACGTCGGCAGCCCTGGCCAGGCTGCCCTGCCGGGCAATCTCCAGGAAGCACAGCAGGTGGCGGTATTTAATGCGGGTGTCGAGGTTCATGGCCTCAAGCTTACCGCATCAGCATCTTCATCGCCTGGGAGACCGAGCGCCGCCCGCGCGGCGCTCGATTTCCCAGGCGACGAAAATGCAACGGCGAACAACTGCCGAGCCCCCGCAACCTCTCAGCCCACCGCCAACTCCACAGCCTCACCGTTCAAGCGCACCGGCCACACCCGCAACCTCTGCCCGCCATCCTCCAGGCACTCCCCGGTCTGCAGGCTGAAATGCTGCTTGTACAACGGCGCTGCGACCACCAGCTCGCCCTGCACACTGCCCACCAGCCCGCGGCCGATGATGTTGGCACCGGACCGCGGGTCACGGTTGTCCACCGCATACAGCGGCTGCGCCTGCCCCGGCAGGTAGAACAGCGCCACTTGGGCCCCGTCCAGCCACACTACCACCCCAGAGTCGGGCACCAGGTCTTGTGCCAGGCACACCGCTTGCCAGTTCGCGTGGGTTTTCACAGCAGCATTGGACAGGTTCATCAGACAGCCTCCTCGACAGTAGCAATGAGGTGCAGCGGTGCAGCGGGCCGGCGTTGTTCGCGTTCGCGCACAAAGTGCACGTCGGGGTCGGCACGCCGGTCATTGACGAAAGTGCGAAAGCGCTTGAGCTTCTCCGGGTCGTTGAGCGCGTTGGCCCATTCGCACTCGTACTGGTCGACCACATGCTGCATCTGCGCTTCCAGCTCGCTGGCCAGGCCCAGGCTGTCGTCGATGATCACCTGCTTCAGGTAGCCCAGCCCGCCATCCAGGTTTTCGCGCCACACCGAGGTGCGCTGCAGCTTGTCGGCCGTGCGGATGTAAAACATCAACACGCGGTCGATCAGCCGCACCAGGGTTTCGTCGTCCAGGTCGGTGGCAAACAGTTCGGCATGCCGTGGGCGCATACCGCCGTTGCCACACACGTACAGGTTCCAGCCCTTGTCGGTGGCGATCACGCCGATGTCCTTGCTCTGCGCCTCGGCGCATTCGCGGGTGCAGCCCGACACTGCAAACTTGAGCTTGTGGGGGCTGCGCAGGCCCTTGTAGCGGTCTTCCAGGCGCAGGGCCATGGCAACGCTGTCCTGCACGCCGTAACGGCACCAGGTGCTGCCCACGCAGGATTTCACCGTGCGGGTCGACTTGCCGTAGGCATGGCCGGTTTCGAAGCCTGCGTCGATCAGCTCGCCCCAGATCAGCGGCAGTTCGTGCAACTGGGCACCGAACAGGTCAATGCGCTGGCCGCCGGTGATCTTGGTGTACAGGTCATATTTTTTGGCCACCTGGCCGATGACGATGAGCTTGTCGGGGGTGATTTCACCCCCGGGAATGCGCGGCACTACCGAGTAGGTGCCGTTCTTCTGCATGTTGGCCATGAAGGTGTCGTTGGTATCCTGCAACGGCACCAGCGCGGGGTCCATGATCGGCTGGTTCCAGCACGAGGCGAGGATGTTGCCCACCGCCGGCTTGCAGATGTCACAGCCAACGTGGCCCTTGCCGTGGCGTTCGAGCAGCTCGCTGTAGGTGCGGATGCCCTCCACCCGCACCAGCCCGTACAGTTCCTGACGGGTGTAGGTAAAATGCTCGCACAGGCTTTTGTCCACCGCTACGCCGCGGGCGGTCAGTTCGTGCTCGAACACTTGCTTGAGCAAGGCCGCGCAACCACCACAGCCGCTGGCGGCCTTGGTGCAGCCTTTGACCGCAGCAAGGTCGCTGCAGCCGCTGTCGATGGCCGCGCACACCGCGCCCTTGCTGACGTTGTGGCACGAGCAGATGGTTGCGCTATCGGGCAGCGCATCGGCGCCAAGGGCCGGTGCACCACCGCCTTGGGGCAGGATCAGCGCTGCAGGGTCGGCTGGCAGGGCAATACCGTTCTGGGCGTACTGCAAGAGGGTGTCGTAATACGTGTTGTCGCCGACCAGCACCGCGCCGAGCACGTGCTTGCCGCTGGCGTCCACCACCAGCCGGCGGTAGGCGCTGTTGGCTTCGTCGATGAAGCGGTAGCTGCGTGAACCGGCGGTGGCGCCATGGGCATCGCCGATCGAGCCGACATCCACGCCCAGCAGCTTGAGTTTGGTCGACATGTCCGCGCCGGTGAACGCTACCGCCGCCTCCCCCATCAGTAATGCGGCCAGGTTGCGCGCCATGCTGTAGCCGGGGGCGACCAGGCCGAACACGCTGCCGTTCCAGGACGCGCACTCGCCAATGGCGAAGATGCGCGGGTCGCTGCTGCGGCAGTGGTTGTCGATTACCACGCCACCGCGCACAGCGATATCCAGGCCGCAGCCACGGCCCAGGGCATCCTGTGGGCGGATACCGGCGGAGAACACGATCAGGTCGGTTTCCAGGTGCTCGCCACCGTCGAAGTTCATGCGGTAGCGGAATGCTTCACCGGTGCTGATCGACTGGGTGGCGCGCGACAGGTGCACGCCAACGCCCAGCGCTTCGATCTGTGCCTTGAGCGCGGCACCGCCCTCGCCGTCCAGCTGAACCGGCATCAGCCGTGGGGCAAATTCCACCACGTGGGCTTCCAGGCCCAGCGACTTGAGCGCATTGGCGGCCTCCAGGCCGAGCAGGCCACCACCGACCACCACGCCACGGCGGGCACCAGCGGCTGCGGCGCGAATGCCATCGAGGTCGTCGAGGGTACGGTAGACCAGGCGGGCATTGCCACTGGAGCCTTCGATCGGCGGCACGAACGGGTAGGAGCCGGTGGCAAGGACCAGTTGGTCGTAGCCATAGCGCCCCTCGGCGGTGACGACCTCGCAGCGCTCACGGTCGATTTCCAGCACGGCCTCACCGAGGTGCAAGTGCACGCCGTTGGCGGGGTAGAACTCGTGTTCGCACAGGGCCAGGGTCTCGGCACAGCTGCCGCCGAAGTACTCGGAAAGGTGCACACGGTCGTAGGCACGTTGGCGCTCTTCGCCGAACACCCGCACCTCGAAGCGCTGCAGGGCGCCGCGGCTGACCAGTTGTTCGACGCAATGGTGGCCGACCATGCCGTTGCCGACGATGACCAGTCGCTCTCGTTGCCCGCTGCTCGCTGTTGCCTTCATAAGCCGATCCTCGATCAAAAAAAAAGCGCCTGGAGCCGAAGCTCCAGGCGCCTTTGCCTGTATTCATCACGGTGTGCCCCCAGGTTGATCGCCGTTGATCAGTGGGGCTTGTTGTAGTGGAGGTAAAGCAGGGAATGTGCCAATTGCTTTGCCTGTACCGGCCTCTTCACAGCACAGGGCTGCTCCTACAGGAGCACGCGATCCCTGCAGGAGCAGCCTTGTGCTGCGAAGGGGCCCCACAGGCGATCAAAATGCACAACCGGGGTGCACATCAGCCCATCCCGGTGCACTCAGTACACATCCCGCCGATAACGCTTGGCCTTGCTCAACCCTTTGACATAGGCAGCCGTCTGCGCCTCATCCATCCCGCCATGCTCAGCCACAACCGTGCGCAACGCCGCATCTACATCCTTGGCCATGCGCTGCGCATCGCCACACACATAGAAATACGCCCCCGCCTCCAACCACTGCCACAGCTGGGCGCCCTGTTCGAGCATGCGCTGCTGCACATAGACCTTATGCGCCTGATCCCGCGAGAACGCCGTGTCGAGCCGCAAGTGCCCTGCTTTCTCCCAAGCCTGCAACTGTTCGCGGTAATAGAAGTCGGTAGCGGCGTACTGCTCACCAAAGAACAGCCAATTCCGCCCTTTTGCGCCCCGCGCCTCCCGTTCTTCAAGAAACGCCCGGAACGGTGCAACGCCGGTACCTGGGCCAACCATGATCACCGGCACGCTGTCGTCCTCGGGCAACCGGAAGTGCTTAGATACCTGCGGGAAAATGGCCACCTTCAACGCTTGCGCACGGTCGGCGAGGAAGGCCGAACACACCCCCTTGCGCTCGCCGTAACGCACGGTGGAGACGGTCAGGTGAACCTGGCCCGGATGGGCCAACGGGCTGGAGCTGATCGAGTAAAGACGCGGCTGCAAGGGCTTGAGCAGGCCAAGCCAGTCGGCCAGCGGCAGCTGTTGGGGAAAGGCGCGCAGCACATCGGCCAACTGCCGGCCGCACAGCCATTCCTGCAGCTCGGCCTTGCACTCCGGCCGCAGCAGGCGCTGCAGGTCCGGGCTACTGCCAGCGAAGGCCTGCAGTTGCTGACCGGTGACCTTGGCGATCTCCAGGTGCGTTTGCAGGGCTTCGGCCAGGGGCATGGCAGGCTGGCCCTTGAGCTCGACCAGCGTCTGGCCATCGAGCTGCATCAGCGCCAGCAGTTCGTCGACCAGGGCCGGGCAATTGCGCGGCCACACGCCCAGGGCATCGCCGGGGGCATACCTGAAGCCGCTACCGCTCAGGTCGAACACCAGTTGCCGAGTTTCCTTGCTGGCACCGGGGCCGTTGAGCAGGTGGTTTTCCAGCAAGGTGGCAGCCCAGGGTTGCTGTTTGCTGTAGGCCGGCATGGGTACGGGGTGGCTCGCCGGCTGCGGTGCAGCGGCACTGCCCAGCGTGGGCAGCAAGGCTTCTAGCCACCCCGCGAAGGCTGCGTCAAAGTCCGGCTCGCAGTCCACCCGTTGCAGCAGGCGACGCCCACCGAGTTCGGCCAGGCGTTGGTCAAGCTTGCGGCCAAAGCCGCAGAACTGGTTGTAACTGGAGTCGCCCAAGGCCAGCACGGCATAGGGCAGCTCGGCACAACAGGCGCCCTCCTCGCCCTGCAAGGCCTGCCAGAATGCCGCCGCGCTGTCGGGCGCGTCACCATCGCCAAAGGTGCTGGTGATCAGCACCACGCTGGCCGCGCCCTGCAGTTGGCTTGGGCTGACCGCCTCCATGCAACTGAGCTGCACATCAAGGCCGGCACCGCGCAGGTGTTCGGCACAACGCTCGGCCAGCAGCTCGCCGTTACCGGTCTGCGAGGCCCATAACACTTGGTGCCGTGGGGCCACCAACGCTGCAACGGGCAGCGCCGCTGGCTGAGCGAACAGCCCGGCCAGCAAGCCGTCGATAAACAGCCGGCGGTTGCCGGCCAGTGGCGCACTGGCCGGCAGGCTAGGCACGCCCTCGGCGCGGGCCTGCTCCAGGCCCAGCAGGAAACCCTGCAGGTAATGGCGCTCTTCTTCTGCCAGCACCGGGGCTGGCAGGGTGTCCAGGCCAAGCAGACGGGACAGGGTGGCAGTGGGCATGCGGACTGGCTCCAGAATGGCAGTGTGCAGCTCAAGGGCGTCGATACGCTCGCCGGCGACCCGCTGCAGGGCGACGGCGCAGTATTTGAAAGCCGGCTGTAGCGACAGTGGATCGACCGCATCGCAGGTCACGGCATTGATTGCCAGTTGCTCACCGACCAGGTCGTTCCAGTGAAACGGCGCAAAGCAGTTGCCTGGCAGCACCCGGTCGCTGATTCGCACCGGTAGCACGGCTTGCCCGCGCCGCGAGCGGATGGCGACCTGGTCTTTTTCAGCCATGCCCAGGCGTGCGGCGTCGTCGGGGTGGACCTCGACGAAAGGGCCAGGCTCCAGCTTGTTCAGCGCCGGCACCTTGCCGGTCTTGGTCAGGGTGTGCCACTGGTGCTGCACACGGCCGGTGTTCAGCACCATGGGGTAGTCGTCATCCGGCAATTCTGCTGCCGGCAACCAGGGCCTGGCGAAGAAACGCGCCTTGCCACTGGCGGTAGTAAAGGCCAGCGCCGGGCGATCGCCCTGGGCATCGTGCAGCAGCGCCTGGCTGCTGCCGTCGTTCAGGTAGCGCAATGGGCTGCGGTCGCTGCCATGGCCGGGTGCACAAGGCCACTGGTGTGGTTGCCGGCGCAGCTCGGCGTAACCGATGCCGCGCAGATCGTAGCCCGTTGCGGGGTTATGGAAATGGCGGATTTCTTCGTACACCGCTTCGGCATCGGGGTAGTCGAAGGCTTCGGCGTAGCCCATGGCGCAGGCCACCCGGGCGATGATCTGCCAGTCGGGCAGGCTTTGCCCGGGCGGCTCGACGGCGCGCGGCATCAGGGTAAGGTTGCGTTCGCTGTTTATCATTACACCCTCGCCTTCGGCCCACAGCGCGGCCGGCAGCACGATGTCGGCGTAGCGGTTGGTTTCGGTGTCGAGGAAGGCATCCTGGGTAATCACCAACTCGGCCTGGCACAGGCCATCGATCACCTGCTGACGGTTGGCGACGCTGGCCACCGGGTTGCTGCAGATGACCCAGCACGCTTTCACTTCACCCGCGTTCATCTGCTCGAACAGTGCCACCGTGCCCTCGCCGCCTTCACTGCGCAGGCTGCCGGGTGCCAGTTGCCACTGCTGCTCGACAAACGCGCGGTCGCCCTCCACCAACGCCGAGCGCTGGCCTGGCAAGCCGGGCCCCATGTAGCCCATTTCACGGCCGCCCATGGCGTTGGGCTGGCCGGTCAGCGAGAACGGCCCGCTACCGGGGCGGCAGATGGCGCCCGTGGCCAGGTGCAGGTTGCAGATGGCGTTGGTGTGCCAGGTACCGTGGATGCTTTGGTTCAGGCCCATGGTCCAGCAGCTCATCCAGTCGTTGGCACTGCCGATCCATTCGGCGGCCTTGATGATGTCGCCCACGGCCAACCCGGTGATGGCCGCCACGCGCTCCGGGCTGTAGTCATCGAGGAAGGCTGGCAGTTCGTCCCAGCCTTCGGTGTGGCGGGCAATGAAGTCGCGGTGGGTGTGGCCATTACGGTGTAGCAGGTGCAACAGGCCGTTGAGCAAGGCCATGTCAGTGCCGGGGCGTACCTGCAGGAACAGGTCGGCCTTGTCGGCGGTGGCGCTGCGCCGCGGGTCGACCACGATCAGCCTGGCGCCGGCCTTGACCCGGTCGAGCAGGCGCAGGAACAGGATCGGGTGGCAGTCGGCCATGTTGGCGCCGATCACCAGGAACACGTCGGCGTGCTCGAAGTCCTGATAACTGCCAGGTGGGCCATCGGCGCCGAGCGACAGCTTGTAGCCACTGCCGGCGCTGGCCATGCACAGGCGCGAGTTGGACTCGATGTGGCGGGTACGGATAAAGCCTTTGGCCAACTTGTTGGCCAGGTATTGAGCTTCCAGCGACATCTGCCCCGACACGTAAAGCGCCACAGCGTCGGGGCCATGCTGGTCAATGATGCCGCGCAGGCGTTTGCCTGCGTCGGCGATAGCCTGATCCATGCCAGTGCGCGCCGGCTGCTGGCTGCGCTGCTGGCGCACATAGGCGTCTTCGAGGCGGCCGGCGGCCGTCAGCGGCACGTGCGCGGTCAGGCCTTTGGTGCACAGCCGGCCAAAGTTGCTGGGGTGCTGCTTGTCGCCACTGACCTTGACGACTTTGCCATCGGCAACGCTCATGACGATGCCGCAGCCAACGCCGCAATAGGGGCAGACGCTGCGTACTTCGCTATTGGCCATGGGCGGGCTCCTGTTGAAAAACGCAAAAAGGCGCCGGCTGCCCCGCCTTGCTGAGCAAGTGGGGCAACACGGCGCCTTTGTCGTGAGTTTTTATGGGCTGTCGACGTTGATAGCCCGGGATGAAGGGAGATCAGCAATTTATGGGCCAGCCATACCGGCCCTTTCGCGGGCACGCCCGCTCCCACAGGGCTATCGCAAGGCCTGAGGGGCGTGCCGTACCTGTGGGGCGGGCGTGCCCGCGAAAGGGCCGGCACAGGCTGTGCACCATGCGGTGGCAAGCCGGTACCCGCTGGCGCTATGCTGGGGCAAATTCCAGCATGAGCAACTACCCTCCCCCCATGTCCCAGGTGATCCTCAAATCCCCCGCCCAACTCGACCTGATGCGCCGCGCCGGCCAGCTGCTGGCCCAAGTGTTCGCCGACCTCGACCGCTTCATCGGCCCCGGTGTGACCACCATGCAGATCAACGACCGCGCCGAAGCGTTCATCGTCGACACGCTCAAGGCGCGGCCAGCGAGCAAGGGCCAGTACGGTTTCCCCTACTCGCTCAATACCTCGGTGGACCACGTGGTGTGCCACGGCATGCCCAAGGTCGATGAAGTATTGAAGGAAGGCTCGATCATCAACGTGGACATCACCCTCGAACAGGGCGGCTATATTGCCGATTCGTCGAAGATGTACAGCATCGGCAAGATCAGCGATGAAGCCCGGCGGTTGGTCGACACCACCTATGACGCGCTGTGGAAGGGCATTGAGCAGGTGCGCCCCGGGGCTACGCTGGGCGATATCGGCCATGCCGTCCAGGCCCATGCCGAGGCGGCGGGCTACAGCGTGGTCCGCGAGTATTGCGGGCATGGTATCGGCCAGCAGATGCATGAAGGGCCTGAAGTACTGCACGTTGGCCAGCGTGGCATGGGCATGAAGCTGAAACCGGGGATGGTGTTCACCATCGAGCCGATGATCAACCAGGGTGGACGCGGAACGCGCACATTGAAGGATGGCTGGACGGTGATTACCCGTGACCACAGCCTGTCAGCGCAGTGGGAGCATACCGTGGCGGTGACTGAGGACGGGTTTGAGGTGCTGACGTTGCGGGAAGAAGAGCGCCGTAGCTGAAATCGCAGACACAAAAAAAGCGACACTAAGGTCGCTTTTTTTGTTACTTCCGGGTGTTCAGTGGGCCCTGGAAGTGGAATATGGCGCAGCGGACGGGACTCGAACCCGCGACCCCCGGCGTGACAGGCCGGTATTCTAACCGACTGAACTACCGCTGCGCTATACATCGAGTGGTGGGTGATGACGGGATCGAACCGCCGACCCTCTGCTTGTAAGGCAGATGCTCTCCCGGCTGAGCTAATCACCCATGTCTCTCGGTGTGGCGCGCATTCTACGGGCGACTTTGCGCTCTGGCAAGCACTTATCGAAGTTTTTTCAAACTTCGCGCCAACACCAGAATTCAGGCATAAAAAAAGCGACCCTAAGGTCGCTTTCTCTGTTACTTCCGGGTGTTCAGTGGGCCCTGGAAGTGGAATATGGCGCAGCGGACGGGACTCGAACCCGCGACCCCCGGCGTGACAGGCCGGTATTCTAACCGACTGAACTACCGCTGCGCTATACATCGAGTGGTGGGTGATGACGGGATCGAACCGCCGACCCTCTGCTTGTAAGGCAGATGCTCTCCCGGCTGAGCTAATCACCCTTCGTCTCGGTGTGGCGCGCATTCTACGGACGACCCCGCACCCTGGCAAGCACTTTTTAAACTTTTTTCAAAAAAAACCTCATGCCTTTCAAAGACCTAGCGTTGCCGGTTGTTTCTTTTATGCAGAAGCCACTGCTGGCCCTCTGACAGGGTTGGCCTCAGAGCTCCGCTCGGAGAATAATGCCCGCCTTATGCATTAAGGAGAGTTACCCCTCATGTGGTTCAAGAACCTGCTGACCTACCGCCTGACCCAGGAAGTCCCGTTCGAGCCTGAAGCGCTGGAAGCCGCACTGGCCAGCAAGCCGGCCCGCCCCTGCGCCAGCCAGGAGCTGACCACCTATGGTTTCGTCGCGCCGTTCGGCAAAGGCGAAGACGCTCCTCTGGTGCATGTCAGCGGCGAGTTCCTGCTGATTGCCGCCCGCAAGGAAGAACGCATCCTGCCTGGCAGCGTGGTCAACGACGCGGTCAAGGAAAAGGTCGAAGAGATCGAGACCGAGCAGATGCGCAAGGTCTATAAAAAAGAACGCGACCAGATCAAGGACGAAATCATCCAGGCCTTCCTGCCGCGTGCGTTCATCCGCCGCTCGATGATCTTCGCCGCCATCGCCCCGCGTCTGGGTGTGATCCTGGTCAACTCGGCGAGTGCCAAGCGTGCCGAAGACCTGCTGTCCACCCTGCGTGAAGTGATGGGCTCGCTGCCGGTGCGCCCGGCCACGGTGAAGGTTGCGCCAACCGCCACCATGACCGACTGGGTAAAAACGCAGCAAACCGCCGAAGGCTTCTATGTACTGGACGAGTGCGAACTGCGTGACACCGCCGAAGACGGCGGCATCGTGCGTTGCAAGCGCCAGGACCTGACCGGCGAGGAGATTCAGCTGCACCTGAGCACTGGCAAGGTGGTAACCCAGCTGGCCCTGGCCTGGCAAGACAAGCTGTCGTTCATTCTGGACGATAAAATGGTAATCAAGCGCCTGAAGTTCGAAGAGCTGCTGCAGGAGCAGGCCGAGCAGGACGGTGGTGATGAGGCGGCGCAGCAGTTCGATGCCAGCTTCCTGCTGATGATGATGACCTTTACCGAATTCCTGCCGGCGCTGTTCGAAGCGCTGGGTGGGGAGGAAATTCCGCAAGGGGTCTGAGGTGGTTTGAAGGACTGGTGCTGGCCTGAGGCACAACTTCAGCCAGTATCGGCCCCTTCGCGGGACAAGCCCGCTCCCACAGGTACATCACAATGCCTGAAGGCTGTGATGTACCTGTGGGAGCGGGCTTGTCCCGCGAAGGGGCCAGTAAGATTCATAGTGCTATAAAAAGAAAAGGAATTGCCCCATGCGCGCCCTCGCCGCCTTAAGCCGCTTTGTCGGCAATACCTTCGCCCTGTGGGTGCTGGTGTTTGCCGTGCTGGCCTTTCTGCAACCGCAATGGTTCATCGCCCTGAAGGTCGCCATTGTGCCGCTTCTGGGGCTGGTGATGTTCGGCATGGGGCTGACCCTCAAGCTCGACGACTTCGCCGCCCTCGCCCGCCAGCCGTGGCGGGTGATGCTGGGGGTCGTCGCGCACTTCGTGATCATGCCCGGCATGGCCTGGCTGCTGTGCCAGCTGTTCCACCTGCCGCCGGAAATTGCCGTGGGCGTGATCCTGGTCGGCTGCTGCCCGAGCGGCACGGCATCCAACGTGATGGTGTGGCTGTCCCGCGGAGACCTGGCGCTGGCAGTGGCGATCGCGGCAGTAACCACCCTGCTGGCACCGCTGCTGACCCCGGCGCTGATCTGGTTCCTGGCGTCGGCCTGGTTGCCGGTGTCCTTCATGGACATGTTCTGGTCGATCTTGCAGTTGGTGATGCTGCCGATCGTGCTCGGCGTGCTGGCCCAGCGCCTGCTCGGTGCCCGGGTTCAGGCGGCGGTGCAGGTACTGCCGCTGGTGTCGGTGGTGAGCATTGTGATGATCGTGTGCGCGGTGGTGGCTGCCAGCCAAGCGAAAATCGCCGAGTCGGGGCTGCTGATCATGGCGGTGGTGATGCTGCACAACAGCTTCGGCTATTTGCTGGGGTACCTGACCGGCAAGCTGTGCAAACTGCCGCTGGCCCAGCGCAAGTCGCTGGCGCTGGAGGTGGGCATGCAGAACTCCGGGCTGGGGGCGGCACTGGCGGCGGCGCACTTTTCGCCACTGGCGGCGGTGCCGAGTGCTTTGTTCAGCGTTTGGCACAATATTTCCGGGGCGTTGTTGTCGACCTGGTTCCGGCGCATGGATGAGCCTGAGACTGAGGCTGAAGGGATCGAACCGGCCAAGCATTGATGTCTGCCTGTGCGGGCCTCTTCGCGGGTACACCCGCTCCCACAGGTGCTGCGCAAGGCTTGATACTTATACGGTCCCTGTGGGAGCGGGTTTACCCGCGAAGAGGCCGGCACAGGCTTGCCCTGAAACCTGCAGGTGTGCACCATAGTGCCCACGGTGAGGACGGCCTCACGACGCACCGCGTGACCATTCCGGGGACGGCCCCATCATTTAAACGATGGAGACACTCACATGTCCTGGATCATCCTGTTCTTCGCCGGCCTGTTCGAGGTCGGCTGGGCCGTGGGCCTGAAATACACGGACGGCTTCAGTAAACCGATTCCCACCGTACTCACGGTCGGCGCCATGGTCATCAGCCTGGGCTTGCTCGGCCTGGCCATGAAAGAACTGCCGCTGGGCACCGCCTATGCCATCTGGACCGGTGTTGGCGCAGTCGGCACTGTCATCGCCGGGATCATCCTGTTCGGCGAGTCCATGGCCTTGGTACGTCTGGTCAGTGTGGCGCTGATCGTCTGCGGCCTTGTCGGCCTGAAAGTCAGCGCCAGCTGACCCTGCCTGGCTAGCGCAGGTCACCGCGCAGGCGGCTGACCTGCTCGCGCAACAGCTCAGGCTGCGCTGCCTCCACCGGGATGGCAGCGCCCGCCACAATGGTTACCCGCGACCACAGGCGCCTGAAAAAGCCCTTGGCCGGGTCACGGCTGAAGAAACTGCCCCACAACCCCTGCAAAGCCAGCGGAATCACCGGCACCGGCGTTTCTTCGAGGATGCGCTTGACGCCGCCTTTGAACACATCGATCTCGCCATCGCCGGTCAACTTGCCCTCCGGGAAGATGCACACCAGCTCACCAGCAGCCAGGTACCCGGCAATGCGTGCGAAAGCCCGCTCGTAGGTGGCGGGGTCTTCACTGCGCCCGGCAATCGGGATGGCGCCTGCGGTGCGGAACACGAAGTTGAGCACTGGCAGGTTGTAGATCTTGTAATACATCACAAAGCGGATCGGCCGGCGGATTGCTCCGCCCAGCAGCAATGCATCAACGAACGACACGTGGTTGCACACCAGCAGCGCCGCGCCTTCGTCGGGGATGCGCTCAAGGTCGCGGTGCTGCACGCGGTACATCGAATGGCTGAGCAGCCAGATCAGGAAGCGCATGGTGAACTCGGGCACGATCCTGAAGATGTAGGCGTTGACCGCGATATTAAGCAGCGACACCACCAGGAACAGCTGCGGGATGCTCAGCTCGGCAATCCCCATCAGGATGATGGTAAGCACCGCCGACACCACCATGAACAAGGCATTGAGGATGTTGTTGGCCGCAATCACCCGGGCGCGCTGGTCTTCGGCCGTGCGGGCCTGAATCAGCGCATACAGCGGCACAATGTAGAAGCCACCGAACACGCCCAGGCCGACGATCGACAGCAGAATCCACCAGGCCTGGCCCATGCCCAGCAGCGCCAGCCAGTCGTGCGACGCCGCTGCAACCGGCACATCGCCGGAGTGCCACCACCAAAGCAGGCCGAACAGGGTCAGGCCGAACGAGCCGAACGGCACCAGGCCGATCTCCACCTTGCGCCCGCTAAGCCGTTCGCATAGCAACGAACCCAAGGCGATGCCCACCGAGAACAGCGTCAGCACCAAGGTCACCACCGTGCCATCGCCGTGCAGCCAGTCTTTGGCATAGGCCGGGATCTGCGTGAGGTAGATGGCCCCGACAAACCAGAACCACGAGTTACCCACGATCGAGCGCGACACAGCGGGCGGCTGCCCCAGGCCCATGCGCAGAATTGCCCACGACTGCCTGAAGATGTTCCAGTCCAGCGCCATGTTCGGCGAGGCGGCAGCGGCCCGCGGGATCCAGCGGCTGGCCAGGTAGCCGAGCACCGCAGTGCCGACCACACCGCCGGCCACTACCGTGGCATAGCTGTCGGCCGACATCATGACCCCGGCACCGATGGTGCCGGCAAGGATGGCGAGGAACGTGCCGGTTTCCACCAGCCCGTTGCCGCCGACCAACTCCTGCTCGCGCAGGGCCTGCGGCAGGATCGAGTACTTCACCGGGCCGAACAGCGCCGAGTGGGTTCCCATGCCGAACAGCGCCACCAGCATCAGCGCCAGGTGGTTGGTGATGAAACCGAGCGCACCGATTGCCATGATGACGATCTCGGCCAGCTTGATCGCACGGATAAGCGCGTCCTTGGCGAACTTCTCACCAAACTGCCCGCCCAGCGCCGAGAACAGAAAGAACGGCAGAATGAACAGCAAGGCGCACAGGTTGACCCAGATCGAACGGTCACCGTCACCAAGACTGAGCTTGAACAGGATCGCGAGGATCAGCGATTGTTTGAACAGGTTGTCGTTGAAGGCACCCAGCGACTGGGTGATGAAAAACGGCAGGAAGCGCCGCTTGCCGAGCAAGGTGAATTGCGAGGAGTGACTCATCGTCCTTGGTCCTGAGGGCTTTTCAATTGGAGGCGCGCCGGGCACGTCAGGCCACAAATCTGCATGGCAAATGCCTTGGCTGGCAAGCCTACACGCTTTTTGCAGAAGCAGCCGGGGCACTCCTGCCGAGGCCACATGTGGCTTATGCTTGTGCCCGGCAAACCAGAACAACAAGGACGTGGTAATGCTAGCTGCCCTGAAACGCTACCCGCACACCGTACGCCTGCTGCTGCTGACCACGTTCACCCTCACTGTCGCCCGCGCCCTCACCCTGCCCTACCTGGTGGTGTACCTGGCCGACAACTTCCAGCTGCCGATCAGCCAGATCGGCCTGCTGATCGGTGGCGCGCTGATCATCGCCTCGCTGCTGAGCCTGTATGGTGGCCACCTGGTCGACACCGTGCGCAACCACACGCTGGTCAGCGCCAGCACCCTGCTGTTCGCCCTGGCCTTCGTCGCCGCGGTCGTCAGTGAATCGGCGCTATTGTTCTTTTTGTGCCTGGTGCTGATCAACCTGGCGCTTGCAGTGGTCGACATCGCCGCCAAGGCAGGCTTCTGTGCCTTGCTGCCAGTGGAAGCGCGGGCCGAGGTGTTCGCCATCAAGTACACCCTCAGCAACGTCGGCTACGCCGCCGGCCCGCTGCTGGGGGTCGCCATGCTGGAACTGGACGACCACATGCCGTTCATCGCCTCGGCCCTGCTAGGCCTGGGCATGTGCCTGGCCTACTGGCGCCTTGGCGACCGTGACCTGCAGGCGAGCGCACCGGACAAGCCTGCGGCCGGCTTCGGCCAGGTGGCGCTGGGGCTGGCGCGTGACCGCCGGCTGGTGTATTTCACCTTGGGCGGGGTGCTCAGCGCGGTGGTGTTCGGCCAATTCACCGCCTACCTGTCGCAGTACCTGGTGGTCACCAGCAGCCCGACGGAGGCGGCGCGGCTGGTCGGCTACCTGGTCACCACCAACGCAGTGACGGTGATTGCCCTGCAGTACCTGATTGGCCGGCGCATCAGCCGCCAGCACCTGATGCCCTGGTTGCTGGCCGGCATGGCCCTGTTCATCGCCGGGCTGCTGGGCTTTTCGCTGGCAGGCTCGGTGCTGGCGTGGTGCCTGGCGATGCTGGTGTTCACCCTGGGCGAGATCATCGTGATCCCTGCCGAATACATGTTCATCGACCTGATCGCGCCGGAGCACTTGCGCGGGGTGTATTACGGCGCGCAGAACCTGTCCAACCTCGGGGCGGCGCTGGGGCCGGTGATGGTGGGGTTTGCCCTGGTGCACCTTTGGCCGGGGGCAATTTTCTACCTGCTGGTGTTGTCGGTGTTGCTGGCGGGGGTGTTTTACGGGTTGGGCACCCGAAAAAAATGATGTTTTGTTTCAGATCAATCGCGAGCAAGCTCTCGCCTACAACCATGGTCTGCGCTGACGAAGCTGCACCTGCGTGCCAGACTGGTTGATCGGGACCGCGTTATCTTTTTTGCTTCGGAGTTTTCATGTCGTTGTCCAGCGGGCTGATCGCCGTGGTCGCCCTGGCCTATATGGCCGTCATGTTCGCCATCGCCTTTTACGGCGACCGCCGCAGCACGCCGTTGCCGCCGAAGCTGCGTGCCTGGGTGTACAGTCTGTCGCTGGCCGTTTACTGCACCAGCTGGACCTTCTTCGGCGCCGTCGGCCAGGCCGCCGAACAGCTTTGGGCATTCCTGCCGATCTACCTGGGCCCGGTGCTGCTGCTGATCTTCGCGCCCTGGGTGCTGCAGAAGATGGTGCTGATCAGCAAACAGCAGAACATTACCTCAATCGCCGACTTCATCGCCGCACGCTATGGCAAGTCGCAAACCCTGGCGGTGGTGGTGGCGCTGATCTGCCTGGTCGGCGTGTTGCCGTACATTGCCCTGCAGCTCAAAGGCATCGTGCTGGGGGTCAACCTGCTGATCGGGGCCAACGCGGACGCCACCGGCACCCGCGTGCAGGACACCGCGCTGGTGGTGTCCCTGGTGCTGGCACTGTTCGCCATCGTGTTCGGCACCCGCAGCCTGGACGTGACCGAACACCACCGTGGCATGGTGCTGGCGATTGCCTTCGAATCGCTGATCAAGTTGCTGGCCTTCCTGGCCGTGGGCATTTTCGTGGTGTTCAACCTGTATGACGGCTTCGACGACCTGTTCAGCCAGGCACGCCAGTCGATCCACTTGCAGGCCTATTGGCAAGAAACCGTCAACTGGCCGTCTATGGTGGTGCAAACCGCGGTGGCGATGATGGCGATCATCTGCCTGCCCCGGCAGTTCCACGTCACCGTGGTAGAGAACATCGAACCCCAGGACATGCGCCTGGCGCGCTGGGTGTTTCCGATGTACCTGGCGCTGGCCGCGCTGTTCGTGGTGCCGATTGCCCTGGCCGGGCAGATGCTGCTGCCGGGCACGGTGATTTCCGACTCGTTCGTCATCAGCCTGCCGTTGGCCGAGGCGCACCCGAGCCTGGCCCTGCTGGCGTTCATTGGCGGCGCTTCGGCAGCCACCGGCATGGTCATCGTCGAGGCGGTGGCGCTGTCGACCATGGTCTCCAACGACATGTTGCTGCCCTGGCTGCTGCGCCGCAACAACGCCGAGCGGCCGTTCGAGGCCTTCCGCCACTGGATGCTCTCGGTGCGTCGGGTAACCATTGTGGTGATCCTGCTGCTGGCCTACGTCAGTTATCGCCTGCTGGGCTCTACCGCTAGCCTGGCGACCATCGGCCAGATCGCCTTTGCCGCCGTCACCCAGCTCACCCCGGCCATGCTCGGCGCGCTGTACTGGAAGCAGGCCAACCGCCGCGGCGTGTTCGCCGGCCTCGCGGCAGGCATCTTCCTGTGGTTCTACACCTTGGTGCTGCCGATTGCCGCGCATAGCCTGGGCTGGCCGCTGCAGCTGTTCCCGGGGCTGGCCTGGCTGCATGGCAACCCACTGGGCCTGCCAATAAGCCCGCTGACACAAGGGGTGGTGCTTTCCCTGGCGGGCAACTTCACCCTGTTCGCCTGGGTCTCGGTACTGTCGCGTACACGGGTTTCCGAACACTGGCAAGCCGGCCGCTTCATCGGCCAGCAGACCAGCGCCCGCCCCAGCAGCAAGCCATTGCTGGCGGTGCAGATCGACGACCTGCTGACCCTGGCGTCGCGTTTTGTTGGCGAGGAGCGCGCCCGGCAGAGCTTCATCCGCTTCGCCTACCGCCAGGGCAAGGGCTTCAACCCCAACCAGAATGCCGACGGCGACTGGATCGAGCACACCGAGCGCCTACTGGCCGGGGTGCTCGGAACCTCGTCGACCCGCGCCGTGGTCAAGGCGGCCATCGAAGGCCGCGACATGCAGCTGGAAGACGTGGTACGCATCGCCGACGAAGCCAGCGAGGTACTGCAGTTCAACCGCGCGTTGCTGCAGGGCGCCATCGAAAACATCAACCAGGGCATCAGCGTGGTCGACCAGAACCTGCACCTGGTGGCCTGGAACCGTCGCTACCTGGAGCTGTTCAACTACCCCGACGGGCTGATCAGCGTGGGCCGGCCGATTGCCGACATCATCCGCTACAACGCCGAGCGTGGCCTGTGCGGCCCGGGCGAAGCACAGGTGCATGTGGCGCGGCGCCTGCACTGGATGCGCCAAGGCCGCGCGCATTCTTCCGAACGGCTGTTCCCCAATGGCCGGGTGATCGAGCTGATCGGTAACCCGATGCCGGGGGGCGGCTTCGTCATGAGTTTCACCGACATCACCCCGTTCCGTGAGGCCGAGCAGGCCCTGCGCGATGCCAACGAAGGCCTGGAACAACGGGTGGCCGAGCGCACCCACGAACTGTCGCAACTGAACCAGGCGTTGTCCGAAGCCAAGAGCCAGGCCGAAGCGGTAAGCAAGTCCAAGACCCGTTTCCTGGCGGCGGTCAGCCATGACCTGATGCAACCCCTGAACGCCGCTCGGCTGTTCTCCGCCGCCTTGTCGCAGCAGGCCGAGGGCATGAACGAAGAGGCCCAGCAATTGGTACAGCACATGGACAGTTCGCTGCGCTCGGCCGAAGAGCTGATCAGCGACCTGCTGGACATCTCGCGCCTTGAAAACGGCAAGATCACCCCTGACGCCAAGCCCTTCGCCCTCAACGAACTGTTCGACACGCTGGGTGCCGAGTTCAAGGTACTGGCGGCCGAGAAAGGCCTGGAGTTCCGCCTGCGTGGCAGCCGGCTGCGGGTAGACAGCGACATGAAGCTGTTGCGTCGGGTACTGCAGAACTTCCTTACCAATGCCCTGCGCTACGGCAAGAGCCCGATCCTGCTGGGCGCGCGCCGCCAGGGCGAGCGGCTGTGGCTGGAGGTGTGGGACCGTGGCCCGGGCATCGCCGACGACAAGCTGCAAGTGATCTTCCAGGAGTTCAAGCGCCTGGACAGCCACCAGACACGCGCCGAAAAAGGCCTGGGCCTGGGCCTGGCGATTGCCGACGGCCTGTGCCGGGTGCTGGGGCACCCGCTGCAAGTGCGCTCGTGGCCGGGCAAGGGCACGGTGTTCCGCGTCAGCGTGCCGATTGCCCGCCAGGCCGCCCCGGCGCCAAGCGCCCCCGCAGAACAACAGGGCGGCCAGCCACTGGCGGGGCTGCAAGTGCTGTGCGTGGACAACGAAGACAGCATCCTGATTGGCATGAACAGCCTGCTCAGCCGCTGGGGCTGCCAGGTATGGACCGCGCGCAACCAGGCCGAATGCGAAGCCCTGCTGGCCAAGGGCATGCGCCCCCATCTGGCGCTGGTGGACTACCACCTGGATGACGGCGAGACCGGTACCGGGCTGATGGGCTGGCTACGTGCGCGCCTGGGCGAGCCGGTGCCAGGCGTGGTGATCAGCGCCGACGGCAGCAAGGAAACCATCGCCATGGTGCATGCCTCAGGCCTGGATTACCTGGCCAAACCGGTCAAGCCGGCGGCCCTGCGCGCCATGCTCAACCGCCATCTGAGCCAGGTTCAGTAACCGCTGCATCCGGCACCTCATCGGACAGCGCCCGCTCCAGCAAGTCTGCCGGCAGGCTCTTGCTGGCGCGGGCGCCCAGCAGCTTCAGCTGTTCGCTGCGGCTGACCAGGTTGCCGCGCCCCTCGCACAGTTTGTTACGGGCCGCCGCATAGGCCTTGTCCACCTGCTGCAGCCGGCTGCCAAGCTCATCCAGGTCCTGGATGAACAGCACGAACTTGTCGTACAGCCAGCCGGCGCGCTCGGCAATTTCCCGGGCATTCTGGCCCTGTCGCTCCTGTTTCCACAGGCTGTCGATCACCCGCAAGGTAGCCAGCAGGGTGGTGGGGCTGACGATCACGATATGCCGGTCGAAGGCTTCCTGGAACAGGTTCGGCTCGGCCTGCAAGGCCGCAGAGAAGGCCGCCTCGATGGGCACGAACAGCAGCACGAAATCCAGGCTGTGCAGGCCTTCGAGGCGGTTGTAGTCCTTGCTCGACAAACCTTTGACGTGGCTGCGCAGCGACTGGACATGCTGCTTGAGCGCGGCCTCATCATTGCTGGCGACAAACTGCTGGTACGCCGTGAGGCTGACCTTGGCATCCACCACCACCTGTTTGTCGCCGGGTAACATGATCAGCACATCGGGCTGGAAACGCTCGCCGTCGGCGCTCTTGAGGCTGACTTGGGTCTGGTATTCACGGCCTTTTTCCAGGCCGGCATGCTCCAGCACCCGCTCAAGGATCAGCTCGCCCCAGTTGCCTTGGGTTTTCTGGCCTTTCAGAGCCTGGGTCAGGTTGTTGGCTTCGTCGGACAGGCGCAGGTTGAGCTGTTGCAGGCGCTCAAGCTCTTTGCCCAGGGAAAAACGTTCGCGGGCTTCCTGCTGATAGCTTTCTTCCACGCGTTTTTCAAAAGACTGGATGCGCTCCTTGAGCGGGTCGAGCAACTGGCCCAGATGCTGCTGGCTGGTCTGGGCGAAGCGTTGCTCGCGCTCGTCGAAGATTTTGGTGGCCATGTCGGCAAACTGGGCGCGCAGGGTGTCGCGGGCTTCCTGCAGGTCTTCCAGGCGCTGCTGATGGCTTTCCTGCTGCTCACGCAGTTCGGCCTCCAGACGCGCTGCCTGCGCCTCCAGGCGCCGCAACTCGGCTTCACGGTTGGCGCGCTCCAGGCTCCAGGCGTGGGCCGCGTCACGGGCGTTGTCGCGGTCAATCTGCAGCAACTCCAGTTCGCGGCCTTGGGCGGCCATCTGAGCCTGCTTGACGGTATTGGCTTCGCTGAGGTCGCTGACTTCGTCGCGGCTGGCCTCCAGCTGGGCCTGCAGGCCAGCCAGGGTCAGTTGTGCTGCGTTGAAGCGCTCTTCGAGCAAGGCCTGCTCGCTTTGCCGTGCACCCTGGCGGCGCTGCACCTGCATGACCCACACCAGGCAAGGTAAAGCACCTGCCACCAAGCCCAGCAGAATGCTGCCCAGATCCACTGTCATGCTTACCCCGATCACGCTGTTGCAAATTGAGTGCAGCTTATCAGCCCGGGGCTTGTCGGAGCATTACTTCGCCTGGTCCGGTGCGTTGTTCTGGCACAGCCGCGCATACTCCAGCTGTGCTCGCCGATCACCGGCGCGGGCAGCCTGGCGCAGCAGTTCATGGCCAATACGCCGGTCGCGGGCATTGCCGCAATCGCGGCACAGCATCTGCCCCAAACGGCTCTGTGCCACCACCACGCCCTGACGCGCCGGCTGTTTCAGCAGCCGCCCGGCCAAGTGTTTGACCTGCCGCTTGTCGCCCAGGCGCGGGCTGTCGAGCAGCCACAAGGCAACTTTCAAGGAAAAGCGTTCGGGAAGAGGCGTCGATGCAGCGGGGCTGGTGAGGTGTTTACCGCGAAACTTCATGAGCAACAGGCTTGGTAACTCGAAAGGCGCGCCACTCTACTCTTTTTTTTCCGCCATGACCTGTCGATTTCTGAAGGATTGAAAAAAAATTTCAATGATCTTTTCTTGACGTTTTCCAGTCGATGACCAACTGGTCTGTCGGGGCATGTCGATTGTCGGACAGTTGATTGCAATGCTGGCACGCCCGTTCTAGAGCAAGCGCCCGGGACAATCCACAGTTCCTGTGGATAACTCGGTGGACAACCCCCTTGCACACCCCGCAAAGCCCCGTAAATTGGGGCTTTGTCTCAAACTGACGATTTTTTCACCAGCTAAAAATAGTGTTTTTTTTCATTGACTTAACCGCCCAGTCAAGGCATTGGCGAGGCTGTTGAGGCGTGTTGCCGGCTTGTTACAACCGCTGACCCGAATGTGAACAAGTGCACCATTAATCGTCATTGTCGTGCACGAAATGGGCACATCAGCCTGGATACGGGCCGTTTGCCCCTCTTCACAGCAATGCGATTACGCGCCATACTGCGCGGCTCACCTGAACAAACGTAGGGCTTGCCAAGCGCCAATCTTTCCAGTAAGGTGCCCCTCGTTAGTACCAAGCTGAAAGTCAATTCGGGCCACATCGTCCTTGCAGACCCACTCCCCCCAAGAGTGCGCTGCTGAAGCCAGGACGGCCCATTCGATGATTCACTTCGCCAGCCTCAGGCTGCTCAAGCACGAATCACGTGACAGATTGATCAGGATTCCACCCGACGGCCTAGAACCTTGGCCCCGGAGTGCTGCCTGCCTTCCGAAGTACCTACCAGTCAGCCCAAGCGCCCACATTTGATTGCGCTCCCTCTGGCTGCCCTGTTCCAGTCAGGTTCGTTCGTCCCTTAATAATGGCGTCACTGGAACGTTTCTATCATGCACGGATCATATCCCCCGTGTTTAAAGCAGGAACCTCCAACAATTATGCAAACTCATCATCAGATTCAGGCTGCCATTGGCACCCTCTCCCAGGCCTTCTCGCCGTTGAAGTGCCTTATCGTTGCCCCACGCAAGGGCAGCTTCAGCTTTACCCTGGTAGACGAACACGGCGTCGCCTGCCACACCGAGCGCCTGTACCCTGAACAGTACAGCCGGAACGAACCGCTGCAGGCGGTCATCGCCCGGACTCGTCAATCGCTCACCGCGTGAGCGGCGAATACCGTGGTATTCAAGCGCTGAATCGGCCTGTTGTAAGCCTGCCTGAACGTTCTTGGCGTAATTGCCTCAGGGCATATAGCCCGGGACGTCAGGCAGCAATCGATTTAAAAACAGCTCTTTACACCACGATTATCACACTACACTTCAACTCGAGCGGTGCTTACCGCTTCCGGCGGGCCTGATCTTTCACCAGCTGCCAAGCTCCAGCGCCCGTCCGGCCCTTAATTGCTCGAGGGCATCATGGGTATTGCGGCGAATGAATTGTGTCAGTATGTGATCCGACCCACCCTGGTCTACCTGAACCGTCACTGCGCCAGTGCTGAAGCCTTGTTGCTGGGCATAGCCGCCAGCCAGTCGGCACTCGGGTCAGCTTTGCATGACCGGCGCGGGCACGGCCTTTACCGCATTGGCGAACACCGTCACCGGGCACTCTGGGACGAATATCTGGCCCGCGACCCCGACCTGGCCAGCCTTGTACGCGGCCTGGCCAGCCAGCACGCCTTCCTGGGCGGCCCGCATCTGGAACTCACCGTCAACCTGCGTTATTCCACTGCAATTGCCTGGATGCTGGTCGAAGAGCAGGGCACGCCACTGCCCGCAGCTGACGACCTGTTAGCGCTGGCGCGGATCTGGCGGCAGATTTTCCATCCCCAAGGTCGCTTGCGCGACTTCACCCATGCCTGGCACACCTGCATAGATCAGAAATTGCCACAAGCATCTTAAGAAGCGTCCTACAACATTACCGGAAAAAAGGGAATTTTGGTCGGATTGTCCTACAAAAGCGCTCTATCTTCAGCGATTGCCGCTATAGCGCAGCGCGTGATTTGTTGGTAGCTTTTCGCCCCGGAGATCCCAAGGAGTTTTCTAATAATGAAAAAAGTAATGCTCAAAACCTCCCTCGGCGTAGCGGTTGCAATTGCTTCCAGCCAACTGCTCGCCAGCGGCTTCGCGCTCAACGAACAGAGCATCAGCAGCATGGGGACAGGTTTCGCGGGACGTTCTTCTTCTGCCGATGATGCCAGCACCGTGTTTGGCAACCCGGCCGGCATGTCCCGCCTCAAACGCGAACAGGCTACCGTGGGCGCCGCCGCCGTTATCGCCAAGTCCGATATCTCGGGCCGTGGCAGCAACCTCGGGGGGGAAACCGATGGTGACATGGTGCCTTTCGTTGGCGTACCCATGGGTTACTACGTCAAGCCGATCGATGACCACTGGAGCGTCGGCTTCGGTGTCTATGTACCGTTCGGCCTGGTAACCGACTATGGCAGCGATGATGCCGCGCGCTACTGGGGCAAAAAGAGCCACGTACAGGTTGTCACGTTCCAGCCGACGGTCAGCTATGCCTTCAACGACAAGGTCTCGATCGGTTTTGGCCCGACCATCAACCGCATCGAAGGGGAACTGGGCTCGAGCCTGATCAACCCGTTCACGCCAGGCCGTAATGACGGCGAAGTGAAAATTAAGGGTGACGATACCGCCGTTGGCTACAACATCGGCATCCTGGTGCAGGCCACCGACCGTACCCGCGTCGGCCTCACCTATCACTCGATGGTCGACTACAAGCTCGAGGGCAAGACCCGCGTCAGCACCCCGCTGATCGGGCCGTTCAACGGCAGCAAGTTCGACGCAACGCTGAAGATCAAGACGCCGGAATCGGTCGACCTCTCGGTGACCCATGAACTGGACGATCAGTGGACCCTGTATGCAGGCAGCACCTGGACCCGCTGGAGCCGCCTGAAAGACATCACCGTGCAGAACGATGTCCCGGCGCCACTGGCAGGTTCGGCGTTCCAGACCATCACCGAAGAACAGAACTGGCATGACACCTGGGCCCACGCCATTGGTGCGTCGTACAAGGTCAACAAGGAGTGGGTGCTGCGCACTGGCTTCACCGTCGACCAATCGCCGACCAACAACCACGACCGTTCGCCACGTATCCCGACTGGCGACCGCAAGGTGTTCAGCCTGGGTGCCGGCTGGAGCCCGAACGACGACATGACCATCGACGTGGCCTATTCCTACCTGTGGGAAGAAGACACCAAGGTCAATCAGGTGAGCGCAACCAAAGGTAGCTACCAGGCCAAGTACGAGAACAGCGCTCACGGTATCGGTGCCTCCCTCACCTACCGCTTCTGATCCGTACGTACCCTCTGAAAAACCGCCCTCGTGGCGGTTTTTTCATGCCTGTACCTGCCAACTGTCCCCCAGGCACTCGCGCAGATAATCCGTGAACACACGCACTTTCGCGGTCATGGCAAAACGGTCGGCCAGGCACAGGTAGATATCCATCGGTTCGGTCTGGGCGTAGGCTTGGCCACTGTCGCTGTACTCGAACAAGGGTACCAGTGCACCGCTGGCCAGATGCGGTCGCACAATGAACTCAGCCAGGCGGGTGATGCCGCCATCGTGCAGCGCCATCTGAGTCAGTGCGTCGATGTCGTCGCTGATCAGCACGCTGCCGAACTCCGCTTCAAAACGCAGCCCGTCGCGCATAAAGCCCCAGCGTAAAAACCGCCCATCCACCGGGTAGCGGAACACAAGGCAGCGGTGATCGCGCAATGCCTCGGGCGAACCCGGCACCCCAGCGCTTTGCAAATAACCGGGCGAGGCACAGCAAATGAACGGGATACGGGCTATGTGCCGAGCCAACAGCTGGTCTTCCAGTTGCGGGGCAATGCGCAGGCTCACATCGACGTCTTCACGGGCGTGGTTTACCCGCCGATCAGTCGTTACCAACTCTATCGAAAGCAGTGGATAGCGGCGACTGAATGCGGGGATGAGTGGCGCCAGCACGTGGCGGCCAAAAGCGGACGTCGAGGCAATGCAAAGACGCCCTTGGGGTTCACTGTCTGGCGTAGTGACGGCCTGCTCGGCCAGAGCCAGGTCACGTTCGATATGCCTGACACGCTCGTAATACTGCGTACCCGCCGGCGTTAGTGCCATGCTGCGGGTGGTACGACTGAGCAGGCGCACCTGCAGATGGCCCTCCAGGCGTGCCAGGTTCTGGCTGACCGCTGCCGGGCTAATGCCCAGGCTACGGGCGCCGCCGGCGATGCTGCCGGCCTCCACCACTTTGATGAAGCTGCGGATGGCGTTGAGCAGGTCCATGCGTGAGCTCTCGGATTCGTAAGAATCTCTTTATAAAGAACTCAGTAAAGCTGGTCTACAGCTGCGGCCGGGCGGGTTGCTAACCTGCGGCTCCACTCACCTTTCAGGAGTTCACATGAGCAACCTGTCCCAGTCGCGCAGCCGACGCAAATTGCACCCGGGTGCTACGCCTTACGTTTTTGCCTTTTTCATGTCGTCGATCATGGCGCTACTGATGTGCTTCGTGATCACTGCGGCGAATGCCGGGGTTACTGCGCAGTACCTGAGCAATGTGCTGAAGGCCTATCAACTGGCGATGCCTGTGGCGTTCGTTTGTGTGCTGATGGTCCGGCCGGTGGTTGTGCGGTTGGTGGCGATTACGGTGCATGCAAAGTGAAGTAACCCAAAGCCGAGCCCCGGCTCTTGCTCTTGCTCTTGCTCTTGATCTTGATCTTGATCTTCGCGACTTCAGGAGGCCGAACGCAGGCCTTGCGGAGGGAGGTGACGGGCATGGATGCCCGTCAAGCGCTGGGCCCCAGGATGGGGCCTGCAGCGCGGTCCTCCCGGGAGCGAGGCCGCAGTGAGGGAACCCCGGAGCGCAGCGCAGGGGCCGGATGATGGGAGCGCAGCGTTTTTTGGTTACTTTTTGTCGCGTTTGACAAAAAGTGACTCGCCGTAAGGGCGAAAAGGTGAGTGTGCGTCGCCATCGCAAATGGCCTATGCGCGAGCTAAAAACCAGCACCGTTTCGCTTGTCGCTTGTCGCTTGTCGCTTGGAGGCGTGGGCATCAATGAGGAGGCTAACATTCATTTTCGAAGGTGGCGTCAAGTCACCTTTCCGCCCTTACGGCGGGTCACTTTTTGTCAAACGCGACAAAAAGTAACCAAAAAACGCTGGCTCCCATCATCCGGCCCCTACGCTGCGCTCCGGGGTCCCCTCGCTCCGGGCTTGCTCCCGGGAGGACCGCGCTGCAGGCCCCATCCTGGGGCCCAGCGCTTGACGGGCATCCATGCCCGTCACCTCCCTCCGCAAGCCCTGCGCTCGGCCTCCTGAAGTCGCAATCTGCGTTGCCTGAACTACCGCGCACTTAGAAGCCAAAGCAAGAGCAAGAGCAAGAGCAAGAGCAAGAGCAGCGAGATTACTGCTGTGAGGAAATGGCCTTCTCGATGGCTGCGCGGAATTCGGGATCATCCGGTTTGGTCAGGCTGGAGAAGTTACCGATCACCTTGCCCTTACGATCGACAACGTACTTGTAGAAATTCCACTTCGGCGCACTGCTCTGGCTCGCCAACCCAGCGAACAGCGGTATCGCATCCTTGCCGCGCACCGCCTGCGTCTTGGTCATGGTGAAGGTAACGCCATAGTTGGCATAGCAAACCTTGGCAGTCTTCTCGCTATCGGTATCTTCCTGCTTGAAATCATTGGATGGCACGCCAAGCATTTCCAGACCTTGCTCGTGATATTCCTTGTAAGTCGACTGAAGCCCCTCGAACTGTGGTGCAAAACCACAATAGCTGGCCGTATTGACCACCACCAAAGGCTTCCCGCCAAAGCGCTGGCACAGGTCGATCGGCCCCTTGCCACGCAATTCCGGCAGGCTGCCTTGCAACAACGCCGGGCAATCGGCAGCCCAACTCGATGTGCTGGCAAGCACGGCCAACAACGGCACTGTCAACCAATGAGCACGCATGATTCGTTTCTCCTGCTAGACAACCCTTGAGCTTGCAGGGTAGCGCCTAACAAACACTCATGCCCAGTTGCATCAACGCCATCCCGCCCCTGTGCCAGCCCCACCACGCCAACACCAGCAGCGCCAGCGCGCCAAAGGCCAGCAACCCCCGGCCCAGGTAGCGCTTCATACAGCCTGGGCCTGCAGGCGCGCCACCGGCCGTTCGCGCACGGGCCAGTTCAGGGCAGCGGCCAGCAAACTGAGCAGGATGGAAATCTGCCAGACCAGGTCATAGCTACCGGTGCGGTCATACACCACCCCGCCCAACCAGCCACCCAGGAACGCACCCAGCTGGTGGAAAAGGAAAACGATACCGCCGAGCATGGACAAGTTACGCACCCCGAACACCGTAGCCACGGTGCCATTGGTCAGCGGGACCGTGGACAACCACAACAGGCCCATGGCAATGCCGAACAGATAGGCACTGAAAGCACTCACCGGCGCCCAGAGGAACAGCACGATCACCACTGCACGCAGCAGGTACAGCCCGGTCAGCAGGCGCGGCTTGGACATGCGCCCGCCCAGCCAGCCAGCGGTGAAAGTACCCACGATATTGAACAGGCCGACCAGCGCCAGCACCGTGGTACCGGTGGTCGCGGCCAGGTGTTGGTCAACCAGGTAGGCCGGCAGATGCACGCCAATGAACACCACCTGGAAACCACACACGAAGAAACCCAGCGCCAGCAACCAGAAGCCCGAATGCGAGCACGCTTCGCGCAGCGCCTGGCCCAGGGTCTGTTCGGTGCCATGGCTGGGCAGCGGGCGGTCGCGCAACAGGCCAACAAAGGGCACGATGAACGCCACCATCAGGCCCAGCACCAGCAACGCTGCGGACCACCCCAGCCACTGGATCAGGCCGAGAGTGCCCGGCAGCATGGCGAACTGGCCAAAGGAACCGGCCGCGCTGGCAATGCCCATGGCCATGCTGCGCTTCTCGGCCGGCACCGCACGCCCGACCACGCCGAGGATGACCGAGAACGATGTGCCGGACAGGCCGATGCCGATCAGCAAACCGGCACTGAGCGACAACGACCAGGCAGAGTCTGCCATGCCCATGAGGATCAAACCGACGGCGTACAGAATGCCGCCGATGATCACTACCCGTGCGGCCCCCATACGGTCGGCCAAGGCACCGGCAAACGGTTGCGCCAGCCCCCAGATCAGGTTCTGCAGGGCAATGGCAAAGGCGAATACCCCACGCCCCCAGCCAAAATCGGCGCTCATCGGCCCCAGAAACAGGCCAAAGCCATGCCGTACCCCCAGAGACAGCGCCAGAATCAAAGCCGCCCCCACCAGTACCCACCCGCTGGTTCGCCACACCGAAGTCATTGTCGTTATCTCCAGCACATCGCAAGGTTTTTACGGGTATATACCCGCTTATGGTCGTATCAATTCAGGCCAATTGGTCCAGCAAACGCACCAGTTCATCCCGCTGCCCGGCGCCCAACCGCTCCACCAGTTCGATCTGGGCTTGTTCCCAGGCTGGGTGCGCGGCATGCAGCAGCTGCGTCCCGGCCGCAGTCAGCAGCACCACGCGGTTGCGCTGGTCCTCGCCTTCGGCCAGGGCCACCAGCCCTTCCGCCTCCAGTACCCGCAGGTTACGCCCCAGGGTACTGCGCTCCAGGCCCATGGCTTCGGCCAAGGTGGTGATGCTGGGGCGGTCGAGCCGCTGCAGGTGCCTTAGCAGGGAAAACTGCGCGACATTGACCCCGAAGCCGGCAAGGGCCTCGTCATAATGCCGGCTCACCCCGCGGGCGGCGCGACGCAGATGGGTACAGATGCATTCACTGGTCAGCATGGATACGTGTATATACCCGCGTCATGACTGTTGCAAGAGATTTCACAGTGGGTGATGAGTGTCAGTCCGGGTTCAAGCGCTTTCGTATAGGCTCGAACTCAACCGTTGCTGTGCGCGGCAATGGGTCTGGCGTACCTTGCTCGATCGCCTGCCAGTAGCGCCACGGCACCTTCGCCGAACCCAGTTCGTAGTCCATGCCGTCCCAGTTGTCTTCACGGAAGCTATAGAAAGCCCAGTGCAACTGATTGCGATCCAGCACGGTGAGTACGTCTTCAAGGTATTGCCGGCAACCCGATAGCCTGCGCATGCAGCCAAACTCGCCTACCACCAGGCGCGACCGCGGCAGGCCCATGGCTTCGGCCCATGCCAACGGCTGGCGCAAGTAGCGTTCAACTCGCGCCCCATCCCACTGCTGGGTTTGCCCGGCAAACGGTGCGGCGCCCGGATAGGCGATGGGGTGCTTGCGCGTCATGTTGGGCGCACTGGTAGCGGCATAGGGCTCGTACATGTGCACGCTGTACAACACTCGCGGGTCTTCCAGGGGAGCAGGCCAGTAGTCGAAGGCGTCTGCGGCAGCGAACCAACCTGCATCGACCATGACCGGTGTGTCAGTGTCCTGCTCGCGAATGGCCGCTATCAGTTGCCGGTACAGCAACGGCAGATCGCGCGCGGTGCCCTGCGCTCGCACATACCACTGCTGCATTTGCCCCGGTTCGGCGTGTTCGGCCAAGCCGCCCAGTTTTTCCGGGGCGGGCTCATTGATCAGGTTGTAGGCCGCAATGGCCGGGTGGCCTTTCAGTTCACGTGCCATGTCTCGCCAGAAGGCCATGGCCTGGGACCAGTAGCGCTTGTCTTGCCACAATCGATCATCGAATTGGCCCTGGTTGTTTTGCGACCAGCGCATACCGGGTAGCGAGAGCGGGGCAATGACCACCTTGAGCCCCGCCTGATGAGCACGGTCAAGGGTGGCGCGCAGCGTAGCCAGGTCGGCGGCGGGCAGGCCTGCATAAGCGTCGGCATTGCCGAGCAGGAAATCACGTTGTACCGGTTGCCATTTGTCGTACGACAGCCGCACCCATGTGGCGCCATACCCCTTCAGGGCATCGAAATAGGCTTGATCGGGTGGCAGCCGGTTGAAGCTGTTACCGCCGTGGCGAGGGGCATCCCAGAACGCCATGAGGTCTGCGGCGGTGGCTGGGAGGTTGGGCAGCATCAACAGACTGGCAAAGATCCAGTTTCGCACGGGAGGCCTACCGGGTCGTATGGGGGGAGGCAGAGGATACGCTGGCAGAGAAGCTGCAGGACTTACCGAACCGTTGCCGGAAGTTACTGCACCCACCCCACAGGCACCGACGGCACGGGCTTTGCTCGTGTTCGCAGGCAAGCCCGCTTCCACAGCAGGCCAGTGGCCTTCACAACGCGCCCAGGCTTTTAGATTTCGACCGACCTCAAAGGCCTAGCGCCAATCCAAGCACGACAACCAGTTCGAGCAACTCCAGCATCGCGCCAGCTGTATCCCCGGTAGTTCCACCCAGGCGTCGGCAAATGAGGTGCCGCAACCAGGCAAACATGGCCAGCGCCAGCACTGCCACCCAGCCGCCCAAGACCAGGCAGAACAGCGCACTGCCCAGCAGCACCCACCCGGCTATACGTCGGGGCAAGTGCTCGGCCAACGCCTGGCCCAACCCGCCAGGCCGCACATAGGGTGTACAGAGGAACAGGCCCAACATCGCCGCCCGGCCGATCAAGGGAGCCAGCAGCACCTGCGCCCCGATGCCCTGCTCAACCAACACCCACAAGGCGCAAAACTTCAGCAACAGCACCAGCACCAGGGTGACCACGGCAATCGGCCCGCTACGGGGGTCTTTCATGATCTGCAAGGTGCGCTCACGGTCGCCGAAACCACCCAGCCAGGCGTCGGCACTGTCAGCCAGACCATCCAGGTGCAAGGCGCCACTGAGCAATACCCACAACGTCAGCAGCAATGCCGCATGCAGCGGCGCTGGCGTACCCTGCAGCAGAAGGCTGGCCAGCCACAGCAGCAGCCCGAACAACAGCCCGACCAGTGGGTAGAACAGCAGCGAACGCCCCAGCTCACGCGGCTCCGGCATGCCCGGCAGGCTCACGGGCAAGCTGCTGAGAAACTGCAAGGCAATCCAGAACGGCAACATCTCAGTGTTCCTCGGCCAGTTGACCGTCGCCACCCATCACCAGCCGCACCAGCGCCCCGTGCCCGACTTCAACCTGCAATAACTGCTCCTTCGGCAGGCCTCGCGCCCGGGCCAGCAATAACCGCATCACCCCGCCATGGGTGACCAGCAGCACCCGCTTACCCGCATGCTGGCGGCTCAAACGCTCGACAGCGGCCAGCACCCGCTCGGCGAATGCCTGCACCGGTTCGCCGTTGGGCGGGGTGCAGGCGTAGGGGTCTGCCCAAAAGCGCCCCAAGGCATCCGCCTGGTCTTCCATGATCTGCGCTGCGCTACGGCCTTCCCAGTCACCAAAATGCAGCTCTTGCAAACCTGCTTCGCGTTGCACGGTCAAATCCAGCCGCCGACCCAGTTCATCGGCAAAACGCGCACAGCGCTGCAGCGGCGAACTGACCAGCACCTGCCACGGGCCCGCTTCGGCCACGGCGCTGCGCATCTGCGCCCAGCCCTTGTCAGTGAGGGCATCGTCCAGGCTACCGCGCAAGCCGCCCTGTTCCGTTTCGCCGTGGCGCAGCAGGTCGAGGATCATGCCGGGCGGTCCGCCACGGCGGCCTCGGCAAAGGTCGCCATCTGCCCGTGCAGCGCACAGGCCAGGCGCAACAACGGCACGGCCAACGCAGCACCACTGCCCTCGCCCAGGCGCAGGCCCAATGCCAATAGCGGTTCGGCCTGCAACGCATCCAGCAAAGCCTTGTGCCCAGGCTCCGCGCCCTGATGGGCAAACAGCAACCACGCCCGGCACTGCGGGTTGAGGCGCACCGCCACCAGGGCGGCAACGCTACAAATGAAACCGTCCACCAGCACGGCGATGCCCGCCTGCGCGCAGCCGATATAGGCCCCGGCCAATGCCGCGATCTCGAAACCGCCGACACAACCCAGTGCCTGCAATGGATCTGCGGCCTGCAGGCCATGCAGGTTCAGCGCCCGCTCGATGACCTCGGCCTTGTGCCGCACGCCAGCGTTGTCCAGGCCGGTGCCCGGGCCGCTGAGTTCAGCAGGCGGGCAGCCTAGCAGGACGCTGGCCAAGGCCGCAGCGGCCGTGGTGTTGCCAATCCCCATCTCGCCGCCAATGAACAGCTGCGCGCCCTGTTCAGCGGCACGCAGGGCGCTGTCGCGGCCTGCCTGCAAGGCTGCGTGCAACTGCCCCTCGGTCATCGCTGGCTGGCGGGCGAAGTTGGCCGTGCCGGCCCCCAGGCGCAGGTGGCGCACACCGGGCAGTTCCAGATGAGGATCGATGGTGCCAAGGTCGACCACCTCAAGGCTGGCCTGCAGCTGGCGCGCCAGTACGCTGATCGCCGCACCACCGCCGACGAAGTTGCGCAGCATCTGACCGGTCACCGCCTGCGGGTAGGCCGAGATACCTTCTTCGACCACGCCGTGGTCACCCGCGAAAATGCTGATGGCGGCCTGATCCAGGGCTGGCCGTTCACGCCCTTGCAGGCCCGCCAGCTGAACGGCCAGGCCTTCCAGTTGCCCGAGTGAGCCAGCAGGTTTGGTCAGCTGTTGCTGACGGGCACGAGCCTTGTCCATGGCGGCGTTGTCGAGAGAATGGCAGGCGTCACGCCACCAGGCTTGAGTCATAGTGCAGCTCCTTTGAGCATTAGGGGCAGGCCGGCTACGGTCAGCACCACGCGCTGGCAGCGTTCGGCCACGGCCTGGTGCAGCCAGCCGGCCAGGTCGACATAGCGCCGGGTCAGCTCGCCCATGGGCACGACGCCCAGGCCAGTTTCGTTGCTGACCAGAATGAGGGTGCCAGGCAACTGCTCCAGGCAGGCCAGCAGGGCGTCACGCTCCTCGGCCAGGCGCTGGTCGTCTTCCAGCATCAGCAGGTTGCTCAGCCACAGGGTCAGGCAGTCCACCAGCAGGCAGCGCCCTTCGGCCGCTTCGGTACGCAGTACTGCCGCCAGGGCCAACGGCTCTTCGATCAGCCCCCAATCGGCGGGGCGGCGCTGACGGTGCAGCGACACGCGTTCACTCATTTCACCATCCAGAGGCTGGCTGGTGGCGATGTAGGTTACCGGCAGGCCGCTTGCACTGGCCAGCTGTTCGGCCAGGCGACTCTTGCCGGAACGGGCCCCGCCGAGAATAAGGTTGCGCATGTCAGGCCACCCCACACAGTTGGCGCAAGTGCGCCGTGTCCAGGTGTTTTTCCACCAGGTCGGCCAGGCGCTCTATGTCGCGTTCACGCAAGGCTTCGTAATCGATGCTTTGCACCTCCTCCAGGCCAGCCCAACGTAGCAGCGCAGCACACGACTGGCTGCCTTCGAACAGGCCGTGCAGGTAGGTGGCGAGGATCTGGCCATCGGCGCTCACAGCACCCTCGCAGCGGCCATCGGCGAGCTGTACCGCTGGCTGTTCGAGGGCCGGCCCCGTGGTGACGCCAGCGTGAATTTCATAGCCGGCCACCGGCACTGCTTCAAGCTTCAGCGTACCGGCAACGTTGCGCAGTTGCTTCTCGGCCTCCAGCACCGTGGCGTAATCGAGCAGGCCAAGCCCAGCGCTTGAGCCGGGAGCCCCTTCCAGACCCAGCGGGTCATGCACTTCGCGGCCCAGCATCTGCAGGCCGCCGCAGATCCCGATCAGCTTGCCACCGTAACGCAGGTGCCGCTCGATGGCTTTATCCCACCCACGCTCGCGCAGCTGTGCCAGGTCACTGCGTACGCTCTTGGAGCCCGGCAGGATGATCAGGTCTGCAGCCGGGATCGGCTGGCCCGGGCCAATGAACTGCAGGTCCACCTGCGGATGCAGGCGCAACGGGTCGAAGTCGGTATGGTTACTGATGCGCGGCAATACCGGCACAATCACCTTGAGCACGCGCTCGCTTTTGGCGCCTTGGCGCACATCGATGCCGTCTTCGGCTTCCAGGTGCAGGTCGGTGACATAAGGCAGCACCCCCAGCACTGGCTTGCCGGTGCGTTGCTCCAGCCAGTCCAGCCCCGGCTGCAATAAAGCGATATCGCCACGGAAGCGGTTGATGACAAAGCCTTTGACCCGCGCCTGCTCACTGGGCGACAGCAATTCCAGCGTGCCCACCAGGTGGGCGAACACCCCGCCGCGGTTGATGTCGGCAACCAGGATCACCGGGCAGTCCACCGCCTCGGCAAACCCCATGTTGGCGATGTCGCCGGCACGCAGGTTGATCTCCGCTGGCGACCCCGCGCCTTCGACCATGACCACCGGCCAGGCGGCACTCAGGCGCTGGTGCGAAGCCAGCACCGCCTGCATGGCGATGGCTTTGTAGTCGTGGTAAGCCACCGCGTTCATGCTGGTGACCGCACGGCCGTGGATGATCACCTGGGCGCCGGTATCGCTGTTGGGTTTGAGCAACACGGGGTTCATGTCGGTATGGGGTGCCAGCCGGCAAGCCTGCGCCTGCACCGCCTGGGCGCGGCCAATTTCACCGCCGTCGGCAGTTACCGCGCTGTTCAGTGCCATGTTCTGTGGCTTGAACGGCACCACGCCAACGCCTTGGCGCAACAGCCAGCGGCACAGGGCAGTTACCAGCGTGCTCTTGCCAGCGTCGGAGGTGGTGCCTTGCACCATGAGGGTGGTCATGCCGATTCCTTTTGAAAGTCCGCCAGGGCCTGGGCGAGACGCTGTTCGTCCGCCGCACATTCAGGCAGCCCCAGGCGCACGGCCGGTGGGTGTTCGAACAAGCGCACCAGGATGCCGCGGCGGGCAAGAAAGTCATGCAACTGCACGGCGCGCTCGCTGCGCACGTACTGGAACAGGTCACAGCCGCCGCTGGGGGCAAGGCCGGTGCTGGACAGCATTGTTGCCAAGCGCTGGCTGGCGGCAGCGCAACGTTCAATCTGCACGCGCTGGGCAGGCTTGTCGGCCAGGCTTGCCTGGGCCAGCACCCGGGTTGGCCCGTTGACCGTCCACGGGCCAAGCAGCTCGGCCAGGCGCAGCAACAGGCTGCGCTCGGCGGCGACGAAGCCCAGGCGTACCCCGGCCAGCCCAAAGAACTTGCCGAATGATCGCAGCACGATCAGCCCCGGGAGGTCGGCGCAATCGACCACGCCATCCGCCGGGGTGTTGTCCATGAACGCTTCGTCGACCAACAGCCAGCCACCGCGTGCAGCCAGGCGCGCGTGCCAGCCCAGCAGGCGCTCACGCGGTACCCGCTGCCCGGTCGGGTTATTGGGATTGACCAGCACCAGCACGTCGAGGCTGTCGAGCATCGCCTCGACCTGCGTTTCATCCAGCTCGACCAGATGATGGCCCGCCCGATGCCAGGCATACGGGTGTTCGGCATAGCACGGCGACAGCACCCCTACCCGGCCAGCCGCACGCAGCAGCGGCAAAGCCTGGATCGCCGCCTGGGAACCCGCCACCGGCAGCAGCTCGCGGGCGCCGTAATACCCGCGTGCCGCCGCCTCCAGGCCGTCTTCGGTCTCAGGCAGGCGAGCCCAGGCATCTGTAGGTATCGGCGGGATCGGGAACGGCCAGGGCGCGATGCCGCTGGACAGGTCGAGCCACTGCTCGCGAGGGATACCGTAATGTTGCACCGCACGCAGCAGGCGGCCACCGTGTTCAAGCATTGATGTAAGCCCCCAGGCAGATCAACAACAGCCACAGCCACACGCCGCGCTGCACCAGGCTCCAGCCACGCTCGATGGCATCGGCGTCAGCCATCGGCCCTTCGCCCAGGCGTGGCCGCTCATGCAGTTCGCCGTGGTAAACAGCCGGGCCGCCCAGCGCTACACCGAGTGCTCCGGCACCGGCGGCCATCACCGGTCCGGCGTTGGGGCTGTCCCACAGCGGGCCCTGCTTGCGCCAGCAAGCCAGCGCCAGGCGGGTCTTGCCCAGCAGTGCGTAAGTCAGCGCCACCAGCCTTGCGGGAATATAGTTGAGCACATCATCAATGCGCGCCGCGCACCAGCCGAAGCGCTCGAAGCGTTCGTTGCGATACCCCCACATGGCATCCAGGGTGTTGCTCAGGCGGTACAGCACCACGCCCGGCGCGCCGGCCACCACAAACCAGAACAGCGCGGCGAACACCGCGTCACTGCCGTTTTCCAGTACCGACTCGGTGGCTGCGCGGGCCACGGCGGGCTCGTCCAGCTCCCGGGTTTCGCGGCTGACCAGGTAGCCGACGCGGCGCCGGGCTTCCTCCAGGTCGCCCTGGCGCAAGGCGTTGGCCACCGGCAGCACATGTTCGCCCAAACTGCGCAGGCCCAGGGCGCAGTACAGCGCCAGCACATCCACCAGCCAGCCGATGTACGGCAGCCAGGACAGGATCAGCGCCACCAGGGTCAGCGGCACCACCGCCAGAAACCACGCACTCACGCCGTGGCTGCGCCAGCCGCGGCCACCTGCATTCAGGCGGCGCTCCAGGTTACCGGCCATATTGCCGAAGGCCACCAGAGGGTGGCGCCGCTGCGGTTCGCCCAGCAAGGCATCCAGGGCCACCCCGGCCATGGTCAGCAAGGCCACGCTCATTGGCGCTCTCCCCATTGGTTTTCGTACAACATGTCACTCAAAGGCCGTTCTTCGGCCCAGTTTTCCAGCACCAGCATGGGTGCAGGGTAAAATTCGGTCACGGGTCCCAGGCACAGCACCGCCACCGGTTTGGCCCCTTCCGGCATACCCAGCAGTGCTGCCAGCGCCAGAGGGTCGAACAGCGACACCCAGCCCATGCCCAGCCCTTCGCCACGGGCCGCCAGCCACAGGTTCTGAATGGCGCAGGCCAGCGAGGCCAGGTCCATCTCCGGCAGGGTGCGACGGCCGAAGATGTGCGGCTCGCGGTTGTCCATCAAGGCCGCTACCAGCAGCTCGGCACAGTCATTGATGCCTTCTACCTTCAGCTTCATGAAGTCATCAGCCCGCTCGCCCAATGCCTCGGCAGTGCGCAGACGCTCCGCCTCCACCAAGGCCTGGATGCGGGTACGCAGGTCACGCTGGGTGATGCGAATGAAACGCCAGGGCTGCATCAAACCGACGCTAGGCGCCTGGTGTGCGGCGGCCAGCAAGCGGCCCAGCAGTGCTGGCGCAACCTGGCCACCGGCAAAATGGCGCATGTCGCGACGCTCACCGATAGCCCGATAGATCGCAGCGCGTTCGGCGGCGCTGTAGGCGTGTTCGCTCATGGTCGCAACAGCGCCGCCGCCGCATCAGGGTTGGAGGGGAAGTAGAAGTGCACGTAAGAGGCCGTCAGCCGACCCAGGCGATACACCGCTTCGTTGCCCCGCCCGCCGTTGGGGCTGAGGCCTCGGGCGATCGGCTCCAGCGGCGTGCTGGTTAGCGAGTGGTGATAGGTATGGCCGCGCAGGGTACCTTCCGGCAGCTCCACCGCCTGCAAGGCCAGGGCCGCCAGGCGCTTTTGCATGGTCGCCTCGCCTGGTAGCAGGCCGAGCAATTCGGCACGCTCGCCGGCGACGTCAGTCAGGGCATCCAGCAGGTACAGCATGCCGCCACATTCAGCCAGCAACGGCTTGCCCTGAGCATGATGGGCGCGGATTGCCTCGCTCATTGGCGCATTGGCAGCCAGGGCGTGGTGATGCAGTTCGGGATAGCCACCCGGGAGGTACAGGCTGTCCACCACTGGCAGTTCACGGTCGTGCAGCGGCGAGAAGAATTCCAGCTGCGCGCCCAGGCTGCGCAGCAGCTCAAGGTTGGCACCATAGGTGAACGCGAACGCTTCGTCTCGCGCCACACCAATGCGCACACCGTCCAGCGAGGCAGCACGCACCTGCGGCTCGGGGCCGACAAAGGTCACCGGCGGAGGCATGGCGGCGTCGCAGCTGGCGGCAAGCGCCTCGGCGGCGGCATCTAGGCGGGTATCCAGGTCGTTCAGCTCGCTGGCCTGAACCAGCCCAAGATGACGGCTGGGCAATTCAATGCCGCGCTCACGGGACAAGCCGCCATACCAGCGCAGGCCCTCGGTCAGGCTACCTTCGAGCAGCTGCGCGTGGCGCAGGCTGCCCACGCGGTTGGCCAGTACGCCGGCGAACGGCAGGTCGGCCTGGTAACGCGCCAGGCCCAGGGCCAGGGCGCCGAAGGTCTGGGCCATGGCCGTACCGTCGATCACAGCCAGCACTGGCACGCCGAAGTGGCGCGCCAGGTCGGCACTGGACGGGGTGCCGTCGAACAATCCCATGACCCCTTCGATCAGGATCAGGTCGGCCTCGCCGGCAGCTTCCCACAGCAGGCGGCGGCTTTCCTCGGCTCCGATCATCCACAAATCCAGCTGGTACACCGGCGCGCCACTGGCCCGCTCGAGAATCATCGGGTCCAGAAAGTCGGGGCCACACTTGAACACCCTCACCTTGCGCCCGAGGTTGCGGTGCAGGCGGGCCAAAGCAGCAGTGACGGTGGTCTTGCCCTGGCCAGAGGCCGGTGCCGCGATCAACACCGCGGGGCAGTGGCGCGATTGACTCACAGCTCGACGCCCTTCTGTGCACGGATACCGGCCTGGAAGGCGTGCTTGAGCATGCCCATCTCGGTCACGGTATCGGCCAATTCGATCATCTCGGGCTTTGCAGCGCGGCCAGTCACGATCACGTGCTGCATGGGCGGACGGCCCTGGATGTCGGACAGGACCTGGTCCAGGTCGAGGTAGCCATGCTTGAGGGCGATATTCAGCTCATCCAGCACTACGAACTGCACACTTGGATCCTGCAGCAACTGCCGCGACACCGCCCAGGCGGCTTCGGCGGCAGCGATGTCACGCTGGCGGTCCTGGGTTTCCCAGGTAAAGCCCTCACCCATCACGTGATAGCGAACCTGCTCGGGGAAGCGGCGGAAAAACAGCTCTTCGCCGGTGCTATTACGGCCTTTGATGAACTGCACCACTCCACACTGCATGCCATGGCCCAGGGCGCGGGCGAGCATGCCGAAGGCAGAGCTGCTCTTGCCTTTGCCATTGCCGGTCAGCACCAGCAGCAAGCCGCATTCGTTGGGGGAATTGGCGATGCGTTCGTCGATGACCGCCTTCTTGCGCTGCATGCGCGCCAGGTGACGTTCGTCGCGTTCGGTGGCTTCGCTCATCAGGGTTCTCCGCAGGCTGGCACCACGGCACGCGTGGCGACAGGGAATAGGCAGGCAGACGGAGAGCGCGCAGGGGCCATGGCAGGGCGCCACGGTGCACCGCGCATCACCCTCCGTGATGCCGTTGACAGTTTCAGGCCGGTCTCCGGGCTTGTGAGCGGGCCTTGGCCCAAACCTGCGCGCCTTCCCGGATGCTGGCATCCAGTGGCCCTGCGCGGCCTTCTACTCACCTACCGTTGCGGGGGCAGCGCCGGAATCGCGCCATGCTGGCGCCCACCGGCTTCCCAGTTTCACCCTGCCCAGTCGGGGCTGGCAGGGCACCTGAAACACGCCGCGAAGGTTAGAGGGTTGCACCGGGAGCGTCAATCGAAGTGGTTGCTGCAGCAACGTAAGCTTTTGATCTTGATCTTGATCTTGCTCTTGCTCTTGCTCTTGCTCTTGCTCTTGCTCTTGATCTTGATCTTGATCTTGATCTTCGCGACTTCAGGAGGCCGAACGCAGGCCTTGCGGAGGGAGGTGACGGGCATGGATGCCCGTCAAGCGCTGGGCCCCAGGATGGGGCCTGCAGCGCGGTCCTCCCGGGAGCGAGGCCGGAGTGAGGGAACCCCGGAGCGCAGCGTAGGGGCCGGATGATGGGAGCGCAGCGTTTTTTGGTTACTTTTTGTCGCGTCTGACAAAAAGTGACTCGCCGTAAGGGCGAAAAGGTGAGTTAGTGTCGCTATCGCAAATGGCCTATGCGCGAGCTAAAAACCAGCACTGTTTCGCTGTTCGGTCTTGCTGTTCGCTGTTCGCTGTTCGCTGTTCGCGTTCAGGTGTGAGCATCAACAATGAGTCAACATTCATTTTCAAAGGTGGCGCCAAATCACCTTTCCGCCCTTACGGCGGGTCACTTTTTGTCAAACGCGACAAAAAGTAACCAAAAAACGCTGGCTCCCATCATCCGGCCCCTACGCTGCGCTCCGGGGTCCCCTCGCTCCGGGCTTGCTCCCGGGAGGACCGCGCTGCAGGCCCCATCCTGGGGCCCAGCGCTTGACGGGCATCCATGCCCGTCACCTCCCTCCGCAAGCCCTGCGCTCGGCCTCCTGAAGTCGCAATCTGCGTTGCCTGAGCTACCGCGCGCTTAGAAGCCAAAGCAAAAGCAAGAGCAAGAGCAAGAGCAAGAGCAAGCAAACCAAGGGGAACCTGCCGAACCCAGCCGGCCTCTCAATTCAACAGGCTTCTTTAGAGGACGCCGCACATGAAATGCCTGATGCCTTGGTTAATCGCAGCCAGCCTGGCAGGCTGCGGCGAAACAGCCCTGTTGAGCGTAAACGACGGCAGCGGGCCAAACCCCCGCCTCCCCACCCCCGTCACAACACTGATCCCCACCGTAAATATCGCCCCTGCAGTGGGCTGGCCAAAGGGCAGCAAGCCGACCCCGGCACCAGGCACCCAGGTCAAAGCCTTCGCCAGCGGCCTCGACCACCCGCGCTGGCTCTACTTGCTGCCCAACGGCGATGTACTGGTGGCAGAGACCAACGCGCCACCCAAGCCCGAAGATGGCAAGGGCATTCGCGGCTGGGCCATGGACAAGGCGATGAAACGCGCCGGCGCGACCGTACCCAGCGCCAACCGTATAACCCTGCTGCGCGATGCCGACCATGACGGGGTGGCAGAAACTCGCACCCCTTTCATCGAAGGGCTCAACTCACCCTTCGGCATGACCCTGGTGGGCAAGGACTTGTACGTGGCCGACACCGACAGGCTGCTGCGCTTTCACTATGAACCGGGCGCCATGCAGATAACCGATAAAGGCCACCCGGTGACCGCGCTGCCCGGCGGGCCGCTGAACCATCACTGGACCAAGAATGTGATCGCAAGCCCCGATGGCAAGAAGCTTTATGTGACGGTTGGCTCGAACAGCAACATCGGGGAAAACGGTATGCAGAAGGAGCAAGGCCGCGCCGCTATCTGGGAAGTGGACCCCGCAAGCGGCAAGCACCGGCTGTTCGCCACCGGCCTGCGCAACCCCAACGGCCTGGCCTGGGAGCCACACAGCAACGTCTTGTGGACAGCAGTCAATGAACGTGACGAAATCGGCAGCGACCTGGTGCCTGATTACATCACCTCGGTAAAAGACGGCGGCTTCTATGGCTGGCCATACAGCTACTACGGGCAGCATGTAGATCACCGGGTACATCCACAGGCCCCGCAAAAGGTGGCCCAGGCCCTGGCGCCAGACTATGCGGTCGGCCCGCATACCGCATCCCTGGGGCTGGCATTCACCGAGCCTGGTGTACTGCCGCCGCCTTTCGATCAGGGGGCATTGGTCGGCCAGCACGGGTCGTGGAACCGTAAACCACACAGCGGCTACAAAGTGCTGTTCGTACCTTTCGACCGCTCAGGCAAACCTGCCGGCCGCCCCATCGACCTGCTCACGGGGTTTCTCGACCAAGAGGGCAAGGCGATGGGGCGTCCGGTGGGCGTGATCAACGATGGGCAACGCGGTGTATTGGTGGCCGACGATGTCGGCAATGTGATCTGGCGGGTGAGCAAAGCACCTTGAAACCGGGCGGCCTGTATCAGCCCCGTTGAACGGGGCCGCTGCTACAGGCGTTGATCATCAGGGGTTCTGCGCCAGATGCCCTTGCGGAATCACACGCTTGGCTTGAAGGTAAGCCTTGGCCCAATAGCTGTTGGACAGATAGTCCAGGCGCACCGTGCCACCCGTGGAAGGCGCATGCACAAAACGCCCTTCCCCTACATAAATGCCAGCATGACTGACTTGCGAACCGCCACTGGTGGCAAAGAACACCAGGTCGCCGGATTGCAGTGCCTTGGCATCCACCGTAGGTGCACGCATGACGATCATCTCCCGCGTTGAACGCGGCAAGCTGATACCGGCCGCGTCACGGTAGACGTATTTGATCAAACCACTGCAGTCGAAGCCGGAGTCCGGGGTGTTGCCGCCCCAGCGATAGGGCGTGCCCACCAGGCCAATGGCGCGGATCAATACGTCATCGGCAATCGGCGAAGGGCTTGGCTGGCTGTAAGTAACCTGCGGCGTAACCACAGGGGCCGGCGCAGGCGCACGGCTGGAGCAGGCAGCAAGCAATGCTGCCAGGGAGAGAAATGCAAAGCGCGCCATCTTTATCATGGCCAGAACATCCTGTCTGAGACCGCTGCGCTGCAGCCGAAAAGAGTTGAGAATTTAGATTAGACGCTTTCTGTAAATGCGCACGGCGGCGAGCTTTTTTCAAAGCATCGCCGCCGCAGCAGGATATATCATTTTGCTATCAGTTGCGCGCGATGTTGGTCGGCGCCATGGCCAAGGCACGCTTGGCTTCAATGAAGGTCTTGCTCCAGTAGCGGTCACCGAGGCTGTCGATGCGAACGCCACCGCTGCGGCGGCTGCTGGAGTGGATGAACTGGTTGTCACCCAGGTAGATCCCGGCATGGCTCACACGACCGCGGCCGTTGGTGCTGAAGAACAGCAGGTCACCTGGCTTGAGCTTGTTGCGGGCCACTTTCGGGGCATCGACGTTGATCATTTCACGCGTGGAACGCGGCAGGGTCATGCCCGCTTCTTCGCGGAACAGATAGCCGATGAAACCGCTGCAGTCGAAACCGGACTTTTCCGAGGTACCACCGAAGCGGTAGCGGGTGCCGATCAACGACATGCCGCGCTCGAGAATGCTGTCCGCCAGTACCGGCAACTGGTAAGGCTTGCTGTTGCTGGAGAAAGCCTCCAGGTCATCTTCAGTGGCCAGCTCTTCCGGTTCGCCGAATACCGACGAAGGCGAGGCCTTGGCCTTGATTGCCGATTGTGCGGCGATCGGGGTGTGATCCTGGGGCTGCAGCGCTGAATGAGAAGCTGGGCCTTGGGCCGCGCAGCCAAAAAGCAGGGTCACGAGTGCGAGTGGCACGAGGGGTGCGAAGCGCTTTAGCATGGGCACGACCGTGTCTGTAATCCTTTAGAGGGGGAAACTATGCCCTCTATCATGGCCATTTGCAAATTTTATCGAAAAAGATGTGACTTTTCTGTTTTGCCGCTCTGGCCCAGCGTTTTCAGGGGATTACCAGCCCAGGGTTTCCTTGAGAAACGGGATGGTCAGCTTGCGTTGTGCCTGCAGCGAGGCCTGGTCGAGGCGTTCGAGCAGGTCGAATAGCGCACTCATGCTGCGCGCACCGCGGGTGAGAATGAAGTGGCCGACTTCGTCGGTAAGGTGCAGGCCGCGGCGCGAAGCACGCAACTGCAGGGCACGCAGCTTGTCTTCATCGGACAAGCCACGCATCTGAAACACCAGCGCCAGGGTCAGCCGCGACTTTAGGTCCGGCAGCTTGATCGGCAGCTCCCGTGGCGATGCCGAGGCGGCCAGCAACAGGCGACGGCCACTGTCGCGCAGGCGGTTGAACAGGTGGAACATGGCCTCTTCCCAGTCTGCCTTGCCGGCGATCACATGCAGGTCGTCGATGCACACGAGCTCGTACTGGGCCAGGTAGTCGAGCACCTCCACACCCCGATCGAGCAGTTGCGCCAATGGCAGGTAGACAGCGGGCTCGCCGCGTTGCTGGAAACGGTGGGTGGCGGCCTGCAACAGGTGGCTACGGCCAACACCCTGCTTGCCCCACAGATAGATAAGGCTCTCGGTCCAGCCGGCGTCGGCTTCGCATAGCCGCTCGACGTAACCCAATGCCGCAGCATTGGCGCCCGGATAGTAGTTGATGAAGGTGGCGTCATCGCGCAGGCGCACACCCAGGGGCAACTGGATCGGTGGTTTCATGCTCGCGGGCGGTCGGCAGGACCGCAGGGGGCCTTTGGTGAACAATCTGCAAAGTCTATACCCGCAACGCGGGGCGCACAATCACGGCAATGGATAGCACAAGCAAAATCAACAAGTTGCGCTATTTTGCCGCTGACATCGATCCCTGTGGGAGCGGGCGCGTGCGCGAACACCGGCAAAGCCGGTGCCATGCACCTTGTTACATGCTTGGCGGGCATGCCCGCTCCCACAGGTTTGGCACAGACCTGTCCCTCACAGCTCCGGGTCAATGTCCCCGGCGTACATGTCCGATTCTTTGTACAGGTCATGGGCATGGCGCAGCAGCACCATGATCACCGCCGCCACCGGCAGGGCCAGCAGCACCCCGGTAAAGCCGAACAGCTCACCACCGGCAAGAATGGCAAAGATCACCGCCACCGGGTGCAGCCCGATACGATCGCCTACCAGCAGCGGGGTCAGCACCATGCCTTCCAGCGCCTGCCCGACCATGAACACCGCAACGATACCCAGCATCGGGTACAGGTCACCGCCAAACTGGAACAGGCCGGCCACCAGCGCGGCACCAATGCCGATGATGAAGCCCATGTAAGGCACGATGGCCGCAAGGCCCGCAAGCATGCCGATCAGCAGGCCGAGTTCAAGCCCCACCAGCATGAGCCCGGCTGAATAGATGATGCCCAAAGCCACCATCACCATGAGTTGCCCGCGCACGAATGCCCCCAGCACTTCATGGCATTCGCCAGCCAGGCCCACTACTTGCGGTTCACGCTGGCGCGGTAGCAGGCCGCGCAGCTTGCCCATCATCAGGTCCCAATCGCGCAGCAGATAAAAACCCACCACAGGGATCAGCACCATGTTCGCCAGCCAGGCCATCAATGCCAGGCTCGAGGCAGTGGCCTGAGACAACAGCATGCCAACGATATCGGTGGTCTGCCCCATGTGCGCGCCGATGGCGGCCTTGATCTTGTCGAACTTCCAGAAACCATCGGCCAGGCCCAGGCGACCCTGCACCCAAGGCAGCGCCACCTGTTCGAGCCAATCGAGCATCTGCGGCGCCAGTTCGTACAGGCGCACCAGCTGCTTGGCAAGCATCGGCACCAGCACCAACAACAGGGCGAGCATCAACAGGGTGAACAGGCTGAACACCACCACAACGCCCCAGGTGCGCGACAGGCCCAGGCGCTCGAGGCGGTCAACCAGCGGGTCGGCCAGGTAGGCCAGCAGGATGCCTACCAGGAACGGCGTAAGGATATTGTGCAAGCTATAAAGCAGCACAGCGATCAGCAGAGCAACACCCAGCCAGATCCAGCGACGAACATCGGTCACGGTATGCTCCTCTTACCAGCGAAAACGCAGGCCGTCGAACGGCTTGGGCGCAGGTGTGGCCGGCGCGGGTTGCTCACCCGTTGCACTCGCAGACGGGGCTGGTGCGGGGGGCATTGCGGGCGCCTGGTCGGCAGGCAGTTCCTGCAACTTGGCCAGGCCAAGCTGGGCACGCAATTGCTCGCGGTTGCCGGTCACGCCATAGGTCAGGGTGGTGCCCTCGGCCATCTGCAGGCGCGGGCCGTAAGGCTCAAGCACACGGGCAAGCTCGGCATAACGCTGCAGGCTCATCCCCTGCACTTGCACCTGCATCTGGCTGCTGGCGCCCGGACGGGCGACATAACGTGGCGCCAGACGGCTGCTTACCGCCAACATCACCGCATCGGCCAGGGCTGCCGGGTCGGCCCCCTCGGCCGTGCCCTGCTCACGCTGGTAGCCAAGCCACAACTGCCACTTGCCCTGCCACTTTCCGTCGGCTTCCTGGGCATGTACCGCCAGCAAGGCGTCGGCGCCGTAGCGTTCAGAGGCCTCGCGCAGTGGGGCCGGGTCGCTGCCTTCGATCTGCTTGGCATTGGCCACCAGTTGCTCCTGCAGGTCGGCCAGTGGCAGGCGCAGCGGCAGACCACGGTGCTGGGCGGCACGACGCAAAGGCTGGGCGCTGGCCTGACCATCACCGACCAGGCTACTGCCTTCGACGCTGTCATTCAGCCACCAGCCGAGAATCGATGGCCGATTGCTACCCCACAGCGCGAGGCCGGCCTTGCGCAGGGCGCGCTCGGTACTACCCGGGTCGAACTCGACCAGCACAGACTCGGGCGGGCCGGCTTCGCTGCCGACCTGGTTGATGATTTGCTGCGGATCCTTGCGCAGGCCGGCCAACGCCGGGCTCTGCGCTGCCTTTGGGTCGCCGGTCAGGCGCAGCACCAGCGTGTCGAGGGCTTTGGCGGTGGCAGCGGTACGGGCTTCGGCGCCCTGCCCGGTGACCGGCTCGCGCACCTGATAAAGGCCGGAAACATTTTCAGCCAAGGCAGTGGCCGAGATCAGGGCCAGGCAACCGGTTGCCAGAATATTGAACAAACGCATGGAGGATTCCTGTCCAGTTACCGCAATGTCTATACCTTATACACGGGGGCGCAAGGTAACCAGTCGTGAGAGGGTGAAAGATTGGTTGCGGGGTGTTGTCGGGAGCGTGCGCCGGGTCGGACAGGTGTTCGCCACAACAGGTTCAGTGCCTGGGCGAGCGAGCGCCGCCCGCTCGGCGCATCGCAAGCGAAGTTCGCGCCTGGATCTGTTTCGGGCCAATGTCGCTTGTGCCTGAGCGCTCAACCGCCCTGTTTGTCCGGCAAGATAGCCATTTTCATGCCCTGCCCGTCGGCCTGAGGATGGCCGCTGCCCGGCAACCCTGATAAAATCGCGCGCCTTCACAGACCACTGACGTTTCAGGCAGCCGCCGCTTACCCGCCGGTCTTGGCCGTCATGGTCGTTTTTAAGAATCCCTCCCTCCTAAAGGCCTGGATCAATGAGCAAGCAACCCTCCCTGAGCTACAAGGACGCCGGTGTAGACATCGACGCCGGCGAAGCACTGGTCGAACGCATCAAGGGCGTGGCAAAACGCACCGCACGCCCTGAAGTCATGGGTGGCCTGGGCGGCTTCGGCGCCCTCTGCGAGATCCCGGCCGGCTATAAGCAGCCAGTACTGGTCTCCGGCACCGACGGCGTCGGCACCAAGCTGCGCCTGGCGCTGAACCTGAACAAGCACGACAGCATCGGCCAGGACCTGGTCGCCATGTGCGTCAACGACCTGGTGGTGTGCGGTGCCGAGCCGCTGTTCTTCCTCGACTACTACGCCACCGGCAAACTGAATGTTGACGTGGCCGCCACCGTGGTTACCGGCATTGGCGCCGGTTGCGAACTGGCTGGTTGCTCGCTGGTGGGTGGTGAAACCGCCGAAATGCCTGGTATGTACGAAGGCGAAGACTACGACCTGGCCGGCTTCTGCGTCGGCGTGGTGGAAAAGGCTGAGATCATCGACGGCTCCAAGGTTGCCACTGGCGACGCGCTGATCGCCCTGCCGTCTTCGGGCCCGCACTCCAACGGCTATTCGCTGATCCGCAAGATCCTCGAAGTGTCCGCCACCGACATCGAGAACACCCAGCTGGACGGCAAACCGCTGACCGACCTGCTGATGGCGCCTACCCGCATCTACGTCAAGCCGCTGCTGCAGCTGATCAAGAACACCGGTGCCGTGAAGGCCATGGCCCACATCACCGGTGGCGGCCTGCTGGACAACATCCCGCGCGTACTGCCGAAAAACGCACAGGCCGTGGTTGACGTAGCCAGCTGGCAGCGCCCGGTGGTGTTCGACTTCCTGCAGGAAAAAGGCAACGTCGACGAGCATGAGATGCACCGTGTGCTGAACTGCGGCGTGGGCATGGTCATTTGCGTAGCCCAGGATCAGGTCGAAGCTGCCCTGAACGAACTGCGCGCCGCCGGTGAGCAGCCATGGGTGATCGGCCACATCGCCGAAGCCGCCGAAGGCGCCGCCCAGGTCGAGCTGCAAAACCTCAAGGCACACTGATGCCAAGCAAGACCTGCAATGTAGTGGTGTTGCTGTCGGGCTCCGGCAGCAACCTGCAAGCCCTGATTGACAGCTGCCAAGGCCAAAACAGCCCGGTGCGCATCCGTGCGGTGGTTTCCAACCGCGCCGATGCCTACGGCCTGCAACGCGCAGCGGCGGCCGGCATCGACACCGTCGTGCTCGACCACACCCAGTTCGACGGCCGTGAGGCCTTCGATGCCGCGCTGATGGCGCGCATCGACGGCTTCGCTCCCGACCTGGTGGTGCTGGCCGGTTTCATGCGCATCCTCAGTGGCGGCTTTGTGCGCCACTATCAAGGCCGCCTGCTCAACATTCACCCGTCGTTGCTGCCCAAATACAAGGGCCTGCATACCCATCGCCGGGCGCTTGAGGCAGGCGACGCCGAACATGGCTGCAGCGTACACTTCGTGACGGAGGAACTCGATGGCGGCCCACTGGTCGTACAGGCTGTGGTACCGGTTGCGTCTGACGACACCGTCGAAAGCCTGGCCCAGCGGGTACACCATCAGGAACACCTGATCTATCCGCTGGCAGTGCGCTGGTTCGCTGAAGGGCGCTTGCGCCTTGGCGAACAGGGTGCATTACTGGATGGCCAGCCGCTGGCGGCCAGCGGCCACTTGATTCGATCCTAGGAGAATTTATGCGTCGCGCCCTGCTCTTGGCTCTTGCCGTGCTTGCCCTGCCCCTCCAGGCAGCTGACCTCAAGCCTTTCTCGGCCAGCTACACCGCCGACTGGAAGCAGCTGCCTATGAGTGGCACCGCCGAGCGCAGCCTGGTCAAGAATGCCAACGGTACCTGGGACCTTAACTTCAAGGCTTCCATGATGATCGCCAGCCTGACCGAGCAAAGCACCCTGCGCCTGGAAAACGACACCCTGCTGCCGCAGAAGTACCATTTCGAGCGCGGCGGCCTGGGCAAAGCCAAGAAGGTCGACCTGAACTTCGACTGGACCGGCAAGAAGGTCACCGGCAGCGACCGTGGCGATGCCATCAACCTGCCACTGATCCGCGGCGTGCTGGACAAGTCGTCCTACCAGCTGGCGCTGCAGCATGACGTGGCGGCCGGCAAGAAGAGCATGACCTACCAGGTGGTCGACGGTGACGAGATCGACACCTACGACTTCCGTGTACTGGGTACCGAAAAGGTCACCACCAAGACCGGCCAGGTCGATGCCGTGAAGGTCGAGCGCGTGCGCGACCCAAGCCAGAGTAAACGCATCACCGAGCTGTGGTTCGCCAAGAGTTGGGACTACCTGCTGGTGCAACTGCGCCAGGTCGAGACTGATGGCAAGGAGTATGTGATCGTGCTGCAGGATGGCATGGTCGATGGCAAGCCGGTGAAGGGCAACTGACCCCGCACTGCCAGCAGCATCCGAAGCCCCGCTCAGTGCGGGGCTTTTTGTGCCTGCCCTGCACCGCCATCGCTTCATGAAATTTGTTTCATGCCCGTTTTATTTACTTAGCCTGCTAACAAACTCTATAAAGAGGGTGTGCGACACACTGTCGCAGCCAACTGAAGAAGTGGAGTTTACCGATGACAGTCCAAGTAACCGAACGCGACGAATCGAAAATGTCCCACGAAGGCCTGGCCGCTGGCGTGCGGATCTGGGATGTGCACCAACAAGGCCAACTGGTGGGCATGTTCCACAATGAACACGAAGCACACCAGTACCGCGCAGAGCTGGAAGACCTGGAAAGCCAGCGCACCACGCAGTAGCCCTCTTCAAATAAAAAACCCCGCCAAGGCGGGGTTTTTGGTTTTTACCACATCAGATCGTCCGGGATCTTGTAGGCCGCGTACGGGTCATCCTCGTCCGCTTCCTCGACATGGGTGTTGAGCAGCAGAATGCGGTTGGGGTCGCGCTCCTGGATCTTGACCGCCGCCTCACGAGGAATGACCTCGTAGCCGCCGGCATGGGCCACGACCGCCAGTGCGCCGTTACTCAACTTGGTCCGCATCAGGGCATTGACAGCAATGCGCTTGACCTTCTTGTCGTCGACAAAGTTGTAGTAGTCCTCGGTGTTCAGCTTGGGCAGGCGCGTGGCTTCGATCAATTGCTTGACCTGCGCGGCACGGGCCTTTTGCTCAGCCTTTTCCTGCTGCTGGCGATTCAGCTCCTGGTCGCGCTTGACCTTTTCGGCCATGGCTTCCTTGGCAATGCGCTGTTGGCTGTCGTCGACTTCGACCTGGCCTTTGTGCTCCATGCGCTTCTGTTTCTTTTCAGCTTTGTTGGTCTGCGAGACCTGTTTCTGGTTGACCAGACCGGCTTTGAGCAATTGGTCGCGAAGGGAAAGGCTCATGAATGTTCACTCACTTATGCAACAGCTCAGCCGCAGCTGGGCAGGTTCTTTTCCTGACGCTTGGCTTCACCCCAAAGGGCGTCCAGTTCGTCAAGGTCACAATCTTCAATGGGGCGGCCACTGTCGCGCAACGCCTGTTCGATAAAACGGAAACGTCGCTCGAACTTGCGGTTGGCGCGGCGCAGGGCGTTTTCCGGGTCTTGCTTGAGGTGGCGGGCCAGGTTGACGGCGGCGAACAGCAGGTCGCCCACCTCGTCTTCAAGCGCATCGGCATCACCGTCGGCCATGGCCTGAAGCACTTCATCCAGCTCTTCGCGCACCTTGTCCAGCACCGGCAATGCAGCAGGCCAGTCGAAACCGACCGTGGCCGCACGCTTTTGCAGTTTGGCTGCCCGCGACAGGGCCGGCAAGGCTGACGGTACATCGTCGAGCAACGACAGTTGCTCGGGTGTGCTTTTCTCGGCCCGCTCCTGGGCCTTGATCTCTTCCCAGCGTGACTTGACCTGGGCCTCGTTCAGGCTGGGCGTATCCAGCGGCGCATACAGCTCGCCGGTAGGGAATACATGTGGGTGGCGGCGGATCAGCTTGCGGGTGATGCTGTCGACCACGCCATCGAACTCGAAACGGCCCTCTTCCCGGGCCAGTTGGCTGTAGTAGACCACCTGGAACAGCAAGTCGCCCAGCTCACCCTGCAGGTGCTCGAAATCGCCGCGCTCGATGGTGTCGGCGACTTCGTAGGCTTCTTCGATGGTGTGCGCAACGATACTCGCGTAGTTCTGCTGAAGATCCCACGGGCAGCCATATTGCGGGTCGCGCAGGCGGGCCATGAGGTGCAGCAGGTCTTCGAGGGTGTAGGTCATCTAGACAAGTCCTTCGGCAGTGGCTTCTTCGCGGGCTTGCCCGCGAAGAAGCCACGCAATCTCAAGGGGTTCTATTACGCCGCGTCTCGATGATGTTCGGCAACTGCGAAATCCGCCCCAGCAGGCGCCCCAGCGCATCCAGGCCTGGAATCTCGATGGTCAGCGACATCAACGCAGTGTTGTCTTCCTTGTTCGATCGGGTGTTCACCGCCAGCACGTTGATCTTCTCGTTCAGCAGCACCTGCGACACGTCGCGCAGCAACCCCGGGCGGTCGTAGGCACGGATAACGATGTCGACCGGATAGGTCTGCACCGGGATCGGCCCCCAGCTCACCTGGATCATGCGCTCCGGCTCCTTGCCCGCCAGCTGCAGCACCGAGGCGCAATCCTGGCGGTGGATACTCACGCCACGGCCCTGGGTGATATAACCGACGATGGCGTCGCCCGGCAGCGGCTGGCAGCAGCCGGCCATCTGCGTCAGCAGGTTGCCGACCCCCTGAATCTGGATGTCGCCACGCTTGCCGCTGCGCGGCCCGGTAGGTTTGCGCGGGACCAGTTCGATCTGCTCGATACGCTCGGGCTCCAGCAATTGCTGGGCGGCGTTGACCAGGTGGGCCAGGCGCAGGTCGCCCGCGCCAAGCGAGGCGAACATGTCCTCGGCAGTCTTGACGTTGGTCTTCTCTGCCAGGCGCTCGAAGTCCACCTGCGGCAAACCCAGGCGGCTGAGCTCGCGTTCGAGCAGGGTTTTGCCGGCGGCTACGTTCTGGTCGCGCGCCTGCAGCTTGAACCAGTGCACGATCTTTGCCCGCGCCCGCGAGGTGGTGACGTAGCCCAGGTTGGAGTTCAACCAGTCACGGCTGGGGTTGCCGTGCTTGCTGGTGATGATCTCCACCTGCTCACCGGTCTGCAGGCTGTAGTTCAGCGGCACGATACGGCCGTTGATCTTGGCACCCCGGCAGTTGTGGCCGATCTCGGTGTGCACACGGTAGGCGAAGTCCAGCGGGGTCGCGCCCTTGGGCAAGTCGATGGCGTGGCCGTCAGGGGTGAACACATAGACCCGGTCCGGCTCGATGTCGACCCGCAACTGATCGACCAGGCCACCGATGTCGCCCAGCTCTTCGTGCCATTCCAGCACCTGGCGCAGCCAGGAGATCTTCTCTTCGTAATGGTTGGAGCTGGGCTTGACGTCGGTGCCCTTGTAGCGCCAGTGGGCGCAAACCCCCAGCTCGGCCTCTTCATGCATGCCGTGGGTGCGGATCTGCACCTCCAGCACCTTGCCCTCGGGGCCGATCACTGCGGTGTGCAGCGAGCGGTAGCCGTTTTCCTTGGGGTTGGCGATGTAGTCGTCGAACTCTTTGGGGATGTGCCGCCACAGCGTGTGCACGATACCCAGCGCGGTGTAGCAGTCGCGAATTTCCGGCACCAGCACACGCACTGCACGCACGTCGTAGATCTGGCTGAATTCCAGGCCTTTGCGCTGCATCTTGCGCCAGATCGAATAGATATGCTTCGCCCGGCCGCTGATGTCGGCATTGACGCCCGTGGCCAGCAGCTCGTTCTGCAGCTGGTTCATCACGTCGCTGATGAAGCGTTCGCGGTCCAGCCGGCGTTCGTGCAGCAGTTTGGCGATCTGCTTGTACTGGTCGGGTTCGAGGTAGCGGAAAGACAGGTCTTCCAGCTCCCACTTGATGTGGCCGATACCCAGGCGGTGCGCCAGCGGCGCATAGATGTCGAACACCTCACGCGCGACACGCAGGCGTTTCTCGTCGTCGGCGGCCTTGACCGCACGGATTGCACAGGTACGCTCGGCCAGCTTGATCAGTGCCACACGCACATCGTCGACCATGGCCACGAGCATCTTGCGCAGGTTCTCGACCTGCGCCTGCGAACCCAGCACCAACGACTGCCGCGGGCTGAGACTGGCGCTGATGGCCGCCATGCGCAACACGCCGTCGATCAGCTTGGACACCACCGGCCCGAACCGCTGGCTGACCTCGGCCAGGGTCACTTTGCCTTCGCGTACCGAACGGTAGATGACCGCTGCCACCAGGGAGTCCTGGTCAAGCTTGAGGTCTGCCAGAATTTCGGCAATTTCCAGGCCTGCCTGGAAACTGGACGTACCGTCCGCCCAGGAATGCTTGGCCGGGTTGCCCTTCTTCTCGATCTCATGGGCAAACTCGCAGGCTTCTTTGAGCGCTGCGCGATCCAGTGCCGAATCGACGCTTACCACATGGTCCAACCATCCTTCGAGATTGATACTGCCGTCGGTGTTGACCGGCTGGTGCACTCTCACCTGTACCATCTTTGTTTTACCTTTCCATACAGCGCGCCACGCGGGAGCGCTGGAGATCACCGTACGGCAACCATTCCATGGAAGCCGCACCAAGGGGCCACTCTGCTAGCCCGCTTCGAATAACGCCATGGCCTCGACATGCGCCGTTTGAGGAAACATGTCGAGAATCCCGGCCCTTTTTAACCGGTACCCCTGGCCGACCAGCACCTGCGCGTCTCGCGCCAGCGTGGCCGGGTTGCACGATACGTAGACCAGCCGTTTGGCCTTGAGGCGTGCGATGCCTTGCACCACCTCGAACGCACCGTCGCGCGGTGGATCCAAGAGTACCGCAGAAAAGCCTTCGGCGGCCCATCCGGTGCCTGCCAAAGGCTGCGATAAATCGGCCTGAAAAAACCGTGCGTTATGCACATTGTTGTTCCGGGCATTGGCCGCGGCCCGATCGACCATGGCCTGAACACCTTCTACCGCCACTACCTCGCGCGCCTTGCGGGCCAGCGGCAGGGCAAAGTTGCCCAAGCCGCAGAACAGGTCAAGCACCCGCTCGTCGGCTTGCGGTGCCAGCCAGGCCAGGGCCTGCTCGATCATCGCCGTGTTGACCTGGGCATTCACCTGCACGAAGTCACCAGGGCGCCAGGCCAGTTCCAGCTGCCACGGCGCCAGGGCAAAGCCCAGTTGTGCGGCAGGGTCCACCGGCGCCGGCTCATCTTCACCCTGCAGCCACAGCTGGGCATTGGCCTGTTCGCAGAACGCCTGCAGCTTTGCCAGGTCGTCTGCCGGCAGCGGCGCGACGTGGCGCACCAACACCGCCTCGGCGGTACCGCTGAACAGTTCCACATGGCCCACCGCCTGCGGTTTGCTCAACGAGCGCAGCACCGTCGGCAAGTGACGCAAAATCGATTGCAAGGGCTGTACCAGCACCGCGCAATCGTCGATGGCAATAATGTCCTGGCTGGCTTCGGCACGGAAGCCCACCTCCAGCTGACGCGCCTTGACGTCCCAGCGCACGGCCACACGGGCCCGGCGCCGGTAGCCGAATTCCGGCCCGCTCAGGGGCGCGGCCCATTCCTCGGGTTGCACGCCGGCCACCCGCTGCAGTTGCTCGGCAAGGGTGCGCTGCTTGAGTGCCAGCTGCGCTTCATGGGGCAGGTGCTGCAGGTTGCAGCCACCACAGCGCGCATAATGGCGGCACGGCGCCTCACGGCGCTCGGGGCTGGCCTGCAGCAGCCGCTCCAGGCGGGCCTCGACCACTTTGCCACGGGCGTTGAGCACCCGCGCCTCCACGGCCTCACCGGCAAGGGCACCACTGACGAACCAGGTGCGCCCGTCAAGGAAGGCGATGCCACGGCCGTCACCGGCCAGGCGCTCGATGTCCAGGCGCTGCTTCTTGCCCACGGGGACCTGGGGGGTGCGGTTGCCGCCGGCCGGCTGGAAGCGCAGGCCGCTGTTGCTTTTTTTCTTGGACATTTAGCTCGGATCAAACAGGCCGGTGGACAGGTAACGGTCGCCGCGGTCGCAGATGATGGCAACCATCACGGCATTTTCCACCTCGCGGGAGAGGCGCAGCATGGCCGCAACCGCACCACCAGAGGACACGCCGCAGAAAATGCCCTCTTCACGGGCAAGGCGGCGGGTGGTGTCTTCGGCTTCCTGCTGCGACATGTCGACCACACGGTCGACACGGGTGGCGTCGAAGATTTTCGGCAGGTATTCCTCGGGCCAGCGGCGAATGCCCGGGATAGCCGAGCCTTCCATCGGTTGCAGGCCGATGATCTGCACCGCCGGGTTCTGCTCCTTGAGGTATTGCGAGCAACCCATGATGGTGCCGGTAGTGCCCATGGAACTGACAAAATGGGTGATGCTGCCCTGTGTCTGCTGCCAGATCTCAGGGCCGGTGCTGTTGTAGTGGGCAATCGGATTGTCGCCGTTGGCGAACTGGTCAAGGACCAGGCCGCGGCCTTCGGCTTGCAGTTTCTCGGCCAGGTCGCGGGCGCCTTCCATACCCTCCTCCTTGGTCACCAGGATCAGCTCGGCGCCGTAGGCGGTCATGGCGGCCTTGCGCTCGGCGGTGGAGTTGTCGGGCATGATCAGAATCATCTTGTAGCCCTTGATCGCCGCCGCCATTGCCAGGGCAATGCCGGTATTGCCGGACGTGGCTTCGATCAGGGTGTCGCCGGGCTTGATCTGGCCACGCAATTCGGCGCGGGTGATCATCGACAGCGCCGGGCGGTCCTTCACCGAGCCGGCAGGATTGTTACCTTCGAGCTTGAGCAGGAGGGTGTTGCTGGTTTCACCAGCAATGCGCTGCAGGCGAACCAGGGGCGTATTGCCGACGCAATCGGCGATGGTTGGGTACTGCAAGGTCATGGTGTATTTCACAATCCGGACGGCAGGGGCGCCTATCATACCGGCAAACCCTTCGCGGCCATATCACGCAATCTGTGGTGTATATAGCTACAAGCTATAACGCGGACCTGTGCGGGCTTCTTCGCGGGTAAACTCGCTCCCACAGGTACTCCACTGGCCTCAAGAGTAGTGGTGACCCTGTGGGAGCGGGTTTACCTGCGAAGGGGCCGGCGCATGTAACGGCAACCTCATCCACAGCCGCAGCCCACGCTTGCCATTCTGCGCCCACAAAGTGCCGCCTTGGCGCTGAATGGCACTGCGGGCGATGCTCAAGCCCAGGCCGAACCCCCCATCCCCTGGCCGAGAACCGTCCAGCCGCGAGAACGGGGCGAAGATCCGCTCCAGGTCTTCTTCAGCCACACCGCCGCCCTCGTCCTCCAGCCACAGCCGCCAATAACTGCCTTCGGGCTGACCACCCAGCCGCACCACCCCCTCGGCCGGCGAGTGACGAATGGCGTTGCGCAAGATGTTTTCCAGTGCCTGGGCCAAGTGGTTGAGGTTGCCCTGCACCCAACAGTCGGCCGGTACTTCGCAGCGCAGGCGCGCGGGAGACCAGCCGCTTTCGTAGCTGGCATTCTCTGCCAGCAGTTCCCAAAGCGCGTGGACTTCGATGGGCTCCAGGTTCATCGGCGCACGTTCGGCGTCCTGCCAGGCCAACTGCAGGGTGTCCTCCACCAACTGCTGCATGCAGTCCACTTCGCGGGTCAGGCGTTCGCGCAGGCGCTGCAGGTCGGTTTCGCCGTCGCATGCCACCCGCAAGCGGCTCAGCGGTGTGCGCATTTCGTGGGACAGGTCGCGCAGCAACTGCTGCTGCATGGCCACCGTGCCCTGCAGGCGCTCGGCCATCTGGTCAAAGGCGCGGGCCAGTTCGCCCAGCTCGTCATGGCGTGCGATAGTGCGCGAGTCGAGGCGAGCCGATAACTGATCGGCGCGCCAGGCATTGGCCTGCTCGCGAAGCTGATTCAGCGGCACGATCAACATGCGGTACAGGCCCACGCACAACAGCAAGGTGAACAGGCCAGGGATGACGCCGTTGGTGACGATGCGCCACAGCAACCGGTACTGGTCCGGATTGAACCGCTGTGGCAGTTCGATCACCACCATGCCCTGCTCAGGCGCCCCCGGGAACGGTATACGTACCCACGGCTGGTCGACGCTGCGCCGGCTCATCGGCCAGTCGACACCCCGCAGGCGCGTCAGCCGCTGCATGATCTGCGGGTCGAGGGTGGCGCTGTCGAGCGGCCTCAGGTTGATATCGAGCACGCCAACCCAGCCCCGTTCGCGCTGGTGCATCGTCGCCACCCACTGGTCAAGCCCTGCCCGGCCGCCGCTGCGCCAGGCCTGTTCAGCCTCGCCGGCATAGCCACGCAACACCTGCCGCGCCGGCTCCGAGAGGAAGGCATTCTGGATTTCCATGTGCCGGCCCCAGGTGTAACTGAGGCCGATCATCAGCAGGCAGAAGCCCACCAGCAGGATGGCCAGTTTCCAGAACAGCGAATGGCGGTCAAGCATGGGGGATCACTCCGCCTCGCTGGCGCTGAGGACATAACCCTTGCCCCACACGGTTCGGATCTGCCGTTCGTGATAGCCAATGCCCTTGAGCTTGCGGCGGATCTGGCTGACGTGCATGTCCAGGCTGCGGTCATGCCGCGAATAGCCACGCTGCAACACCTGCTGGTACAGGAATGGCTTGCTCAGGACATCATCGAAGTTGCGGTTCAGGATGTCGAACAGGCGGTATTCACTGGGGGTCAGGCCCGCCAGGCGACCGTCCAGGCGTACGTCACACAAGCCCTCGTCAAACTGCAGCTCGCCGCAGGCGGCATGCTCCAGCGGGGCTTGGTGACGGCGCTCCAGCGCCACCCGGCGCAAGATTGCCTCGATGCGCACCTGCAGCTCGGCCATGCTGAACGGCTTGGGTAGGTAATCGTCGGCCCCGCGCTGGAAGCCGCTGATGCGGTCAGCCTCGGCACCTAGCGCCGACATCAGGATCACCGGCGTCGCGCTGCGCTTGCGCAATTGCGCCAAGGCATCCAGGCCGTTCAACCCGGGCAGCAAAATATCCATGAGCACCACATCGAAAACCTGGCGACCCGCCGTTTCCAGCCCCTCCAGCCCATTTCGGCACCAGGTTACCTGGAAGCCGCCGCGTTGCAGCTCTTCGTGGAGATAGGCACCCAGAACCGGGTCGTCCTCGATGGCGAGGATGTTGGAGTTGTAAATAGCTACAGGATTCATTGGCAACTGCCATGCATTCTCAATTGCGCGATTATTGAGCATCCAATACCCGCCAGGCAACCGCCCTGTGACCAATGCCCCGGCAATGGTGCAAAACAGCGACTAAAGAGGTGCAATAGCGCTGCAGGCGGAGTAACTTCCCGGCTTGGCCGTCATCGCTTGACGGCGTCCAGGCACATGACAGGAGGCGAGTGTGCTCGATCGTTTGGGAATCCGCAGCCGGGTCCTGCTGCTGGCCCTGCTGCCGGCCGCTCTGATGGCCCTGGTGCTCGGCAGTTACTTTACCTGGCTGCAACAGAACGACCTGCGTACCCAGTTGCTGCAACGCGGCAAGATGATCGCCGAGCAGCTGGCGCCGTTGGCTGCACCCGCCATGGCCCGGCTTGCGCCCGCACAGCTGGAGCGCATCGCCGCGCAGACCCTGGAACAGGCCGATGTGCGCGCAGTCGCATTCCTGGCCCCGGACCGCACGCGCCTGGCCCACGCGGGCCCGAGCATGCTCAACCAGCCGCCCAGCGGAGGCACTGGCACGCAACTGCTGCAACGCAGCGGCAATGACGCCACCCGCTACCTGATGCCCGTGTTCGGCCACCACCGCGACCTCGCCACCGATGCCGTGCCGGCCGAAGCCGAGCGCCTGCTAGGCTGGGTCGAGATCGAGCTGTCGCACGACGGCACCCTGCTGCGCGGCTACCGCAACCTGTTCACCAGCCTGCTGCTGATCCTCGCCTGCCTGGTACTCAGCGGCCTGCTGGCGCTGCGCATGAGCCGCACCATCAACGACCCCATCGAGCGCATCAAACACGCGGTCAACCAACTCAAGGACGGCCACCTCGAAGAACGCCTGCCGACCATGGGCAGCCACGAGCTGGACGAGCTGGCCCGTGGCATCAACCGCATGGCCGAAACCCTGCAAAACGCTCACGAAGAACTGCAGCACAGCATCGATCAGGCCACTGAAGACGTGCGCCAGAACCTGGAAACCATCGAAATCCAGAACATCGAACTGGACATGGCGCGCAAAGAGGCCCTTGAGGCCAGCCGCATCAAGTCGGAGTTCCTGGCCAACATGAGCCACGAAATCCGCACGCCGCTCAACGGCATCCTGGGCTTTACCCATCTGCTGCAGAAAAGCGAGCTGACGCCACGCCAGCTGGACTACCTGAACACCATCGAGAAGTCAGCCGACAACCTGCTGGGGATCATCAACGAAATCCTCGATTTCTCCAAGATCGAGGCCGGCAAGCTGGTGCTCGACAGCATTCCTTTCAACCTGCGCGACCTGATCCAGGACACCTTGACCATCCTCGCCCCGGCCGCCCACGCCAAGCAGCTGGAATTGCTCAGCCTGATCTACCGCGACACCCCTTCTTCGCTGATCGGCGACCCGTTGCGGCTCAAGCAGATCCTCACCAACCTTGTCAGCAACGCCATCAAGTTCACCCGCGAAGGCACCATCGTCGTGCGCGCCATGCTCGAAGACGAGCACGAGGACAGCGCGCAGCTGCGCATCAGCGTGCAGGACACGGGTATCGGTTTGTCACCGCAGGAGGTGCGCACGCTGTTCCAGGCCTTCAGCCAGGCCGACAACTCGCTGGCCCGCCAACCCGGTGGCACGGGGCTGGGGCTGGTAATTTCCAAGCGCCTGATCGAGCAGATGGGTGGCGAAATCGGTGTCGACAGTACCCCGGGCGAGGGGTCGCAGTTCTGGATCAGCCTCAACCTGCCAAAAGCCCACGACGACCTCGAGGAGCAGCCGTTGCAGCCGCTGCTGGGCCGCCGCGCAGCCATCGTCGACGGCCACGAGCTGGCGCGCCAGGCCTTGGAACACCAGCTGGAGGACTGCGGCCTCAGCGTCAGCCTGTTCGCCTCCTACGAGCAGTTGCTGCAGGCGGTACAGGCCGCCAGCCAGGCCGGCCTGCCGTTCGAGTTCGCCGTGCTCGGGGCGAACATGGGCAACCTGTCGCCCGAACAACTGGGCCACTATCACCAGCAACTTGAGCGTTACCATTGCCAGTGCGTGGTGCTGTGCCCCACCACCGAGCAGGCGCTTTATCACCCCTACCTGCCCAACGGCCATGGCCAGTTGCTGTCCAAGCCCACCTGCACCCGCAAACTGCGCCGTCTGCTGATGGAGCTGGTGCAACCGCGCCGTCCACAGAGCGAGGCGCACAACATCAATGGCCAGCGCCAGCCGAAGGTTCTCTGCGTCGACGACAACGCCGCCAACCTGCTGCTTGTGCAAACCCTGCTCGAGGACCTGGGCGCCCAGGTGCTGGCCGTGGACAACGGCTATGCAGCGGTGGAGGCCGTGCAGGACGAGCCGTTCGATCTGGTGCTGATGGACGTGCAGATGCCCGGCATGGATGGCCGCGCCTGCACCGAGCAGATCCGCCTTTGGGAAAACACCCAAAGTAGTAACCCTTTGCCAATCGTCGCCCTCACCGCCCATGCCATGGCCAACGAAAAGCGCGCACTGCTGCACGCTGGCATGGACGACTACCTGACCAAGCCGATCAGCGAGCGGCAACTGGCGCAAGTGGTGATGAAGTGGACTGGTTTGAGCCTGGGCGTGCCGCAACAGGCGCAGACAGAGCCATTGGCCAGCAGTGATGACCTGAAGGTGCTCGACCCCGAAGAAGGCCTTCGCCTGGCGGCAGGCAAGGCGGACCTGGCGGCCGACATGCTGAGCATGCTGCTGTCCTCGCTGGACGCCGACCGCGATGCCATACGCGCCGCCCGCGAGGCAGACGACCGCAATGCCCTGATAGAACAGGTACACCGCCTTAACGGTGCCTCGCGCTATTGTGGTGTGCCACAGCTGCGCGCAGCCTGTCAGCGCAGCGAAACCCTGCTCAAGCAGGACCACCCACAGGCACAGCAAGCGCTGGATGAGCTGGACGGTGCGATCAGCCGGCTAGCGGCGCAGGCCAGATTGAGTGCATGGCCGTTGCTGTGGCCTACGCAGCACTTGTAGGAGGAGCCTGACCATGCGCGTCCTGTTGTTCAGCAGCCAGCATTACGACCAGGAAAGTTTCACCCGGGCCGCCAGCGGCAGCGCGCTGGAGCTGCATTTCCAGCCCGCCCGCCTGACCCTCGACACCGCTGCCCTGGCCAGCGGCTACGAAGCCGTTTGCGCCTTCATCAATGATGAACTCGACGCCTCGGTGCTCCAGCGCCTGGCCGAAGGCGGCACACGCCTGATCGCCCTGCGTTCGGCCGGCTACAACCATGTCGACCTGGCCGCTGCCCAGCGCCTGGGCCTTGCCGTGGTGCGCGTGCCGGCCTACTCGCCGCACGCTGTGGCCGAACACGCCGTGGCACTGATCCTGGCCCTCAACCGGCGCCTGCACCGGGCCTACAACCGCACCCGCGAAGGCGACTTCACCCTGCACGGGCTGACCGGTTTCGACCTGCACGGCAAAACCGTCGGTGTGGTCGGCACCGGCCAGATCGGTGCCGCCTTCGCCCGTATCATGGCTGGCTTCGGCTGCCAGCTGCTGGCCTACGACCCCTACCCCAACCCAGAGCTGCTGGCCCTCGGCGCGCGCTACCTGACCTTGCCCGAGCTGTTGCGCGAAGCCCGTATCATCAGCCTGCACTGCCCGCTGACCGAGCACACCCGGCATTTGATCAATGCACAAAGCCTGGCGCAACTGCAGCACGGCGCCATGCTGATCAACACGGGGCGTGGCGCACTGGTCGATACCCCGGCACTGATCGACGCGCTGAAAAGCGGCCAGCTTGGCTACCTGGGCCTGGACGTCTACGAAGAAGAAGCCCAGCTGTTCTTCGAGGACCGCTCCGACCTGCCCCTGCAGGACGATGTACTGGCCCGCCTGCTGACCTTCCCCAACGTGATCATCACTGCCCATCAGGCCTTCCTTACCCGCGAAGCGCTGGACGCCATTGCCGCCACCACGCTGGACAACATCAACCGCTGGGCGGCAGGCAATCCACAGAATCTGGTCATGGGTTAGTGCTAGGATACGCGGCATTTCTGGAGGACCCATGGTCGAGCACGATTTCCGCTACACCCTTTTCAACCCGCAACACACCCTGATCGAGTGCCGTGCACTGGTGCCGGGCCGCTATCAGGTCACCGGCAACGGCGGTTCGATGCACAAAGGCGACACCCTGCTGGTGACCCTCAAGGGCAGCAAGGACTTGTCCATGCGACTGACCGTGGACAGCGTGCGCCACCTGATCAACCCGCGCGGCCAGTGGGTTGCCGTGGCCAGCGGGCCCGTGTTCAACGAACTGGAAATCCTCACTTGGCAGGTTGAGTGCGACAGCTGCGACGCCGTGCTGGATTTCGAATTTGCCGTGGACGCCAAGCTGGGCAAGAAAGCCCGCCAGCCCGCCGCCAACGCACGTATCGCCGAACTGGGCTGGGCCAGCCGTGGCGAAAAACACCTGTGCCCGGGTTGCCAGGAGAGCGCCGAGTGAAAAATCTGCTGACCGGCGTGCTGATTACCACCAGCCTGCTCGGCTGCGCCGCACAACCTTCAAAACTGCAACAGGAGCGCAGCTACGTGCTGGAGTGGATTGGCGAACGCCCGCTGATCGACTACAGCCACCTGACCCTGACCCTGGCCAGCGACGGCCGCGCCTATGGCAATGCCGGCTGCAACCACTGGTTTGCGCCGTATACGCTGGAGGGTGAGCGCCTGAGCTTCGGCAAGGTCGGCAAGACCCGCAAGCTGTGCGCACCGGCGTTGATGGAGCAGGAAAAGCGCTTTTTGCAGGCGCTGGAAACGGTAGAGCGCTGGGATGTGTCGCCGGTGGAGCAGATGCGCTTCTGGCCCGCCGAAGGCAAGCCACTGCGGTTCTGGCCTGAGGAAGGCTGAGGATTGCCGGGGCCGCTTTGCGGCCCCAACTGCATCAGGCGCCTTTCAGGGCCTTGATCTTGGCCTGCAGCCCTTCCAGGGTCTGCTCGCCCATCAACTGCTCACGCACCTTGCCCTTGTCATCGATGATGTAGGTCACCGGCAGCGCCTCGCTGCGGGGCAGGTCATAACGCTCGGCCGGGTCCTGGGCCAGTACGGTAAAACCGATGCCCAGGGTTTCAGCGGCCTGTTTCAGGTCCTGCCCTTGCAAGCCATCGAAGTTCACCCCCACCACCTTGATGCCATCGGCCGCCCACTGCTTGGCCGCCGCGTTCAATTCCGGGATTTCGGTACGGCACGGCCCGCACCATTCGGCCCAATAGTTGAGCACCAGCCAGTGCCCTTCGATCTGTTCGGCCTTAACCGTATTACCGTGTTGGTCCACGCCATAATCGGCACCGCAACCACCGAGCAACAGGCTCGCGGTGATGGCCAGTACTGCTGCCAGACGCCTTGCCATGGGTCAATCCTTCTCGAGTTTTAAAGCAAATTGGTCAGTCGCTGCGGTTAGAATAGCCGCCACACCCAGCTGGATGCGACCCGACATGACTGACCTCACGCTTTATCATAACCCGCGCTGCTCGAAATCCCGCGGCGCGCTGGAACTGCTCGAAGCCCGCGGGCTGGCACCGACCATCGTGCGCTATCTGGAAACCCCGCCCGACGTGGCCACCCTCAAGGCACTGCTCGACAAGCTGGGCATCGCCCCACGCCAATTGCTGCGTACTGGCGAGGACGAATACAAAGCGCTGAACCTGGCCGACCCGGCAATGACCGACGCGCAGCTGATCGAGGCCATGGCCCAGCACCCCAAACTGATCGAACGGCCGATTCTGGTTGCCGGCGGCAAGGCCGTGGTAGGCCGCCCACCGGAAAAAGTGCTGGAGATCCTGCCGTGAGCGCCCCCTACATCCTGGTGCTGTATTACAGCCGCCATGGGTCGACCAGTGAAATGGCCCGGCATATTGCCCGCGGCATCGAACTGGCCGGCATGGAGGCTCGCCTGCGCACAGTGCCCGCTATTTCTACCGAATGTGAAGCGGTGGCCCCGGACATTCCGGCCAGCGGGGCGCTGTACGCCACCCTGGACGACCTGCGCCACTGCGCCGGCCTGGTACTGGGCAGCCCGACCCGCTTCGGCAACATGGCGGCGCCGCTGAAGTACTTCCTGGATGGCACCAGCAGCCTGTGGCTGGGTGGTGAACTGGTCGGCAAGCCGGCGGCTGTGTTCACCTCTACCGCCAGCCTGCACGGCGGCCAGGAAACTACCCTGCTGTCGATGATGCTGCCATTGATGCACCACGGCATGCTGGTGATGGGCCTGCCGTACAGCGAGTCGGCCTTGCTGGAAACCCGCGGCGGCGGCACGCCTTACGGCGCCAGCCACCATGCAGGTGCAGATGGCAAACGCGAACTTGACCAGCACGAGACCGTCCTGTGTCGTGCCTTGGGCCAACGCCTGGCCACCACAGCCAAAGCCCTGGAGGCCGCGCGTGGCTAAAAAGCCCAAGGTGTTGCCGCCGCTGGAATGGCTGGCACCGCGCCTGCGCCTGACACGGGCCTTGAGCCTGGCGTTCTTCTTCGGCCTCATCGCCCTGCTGGTGGTGAACAACCTGTGGTTTGCCAACCTGCATGGGGCACGGGTCGGGGTGATTCTGGCGATCGAGCTGGTGCCGCTACTGCTGCTGTTGCCGGGCATGCTGACAGGCAGCGCCCGGGCACATGCCTGGGCCTGTTTCGTGGTGAATATCTATTTCATCAAGGGCGTGCTGGCGGCATTTGACCCGGCGCGGGCGATTTTTGGCTGGCTTGAAGTGTTGCTGAGCCTGGGGTTGTTCATTGCCGGGCTGCTGTATGTGCGCTGGAAGTTCCAGCATGAGCGGCGCATGGCGGGCGAAGGGAGTTGAATTTTTCGCGGGCTCGCCCGCTCCCACAGGGATCGCGGCACACTTGAGGCCTGCGCTGGACCTGTGGGAGCGGGCATGCCCGCGAAAAGGCCAACACAAATCTCAATGGTTGACGGTATGCGCCAGCATCACCGACAACTGGCACAGCGGCCGCCCACTCTCTGCATGCCACTGGTTGAACGCCTGTTGCACCAAGGCCAGGTCGCGTTGACTGGTCGGCTGCTTGTCGATCACCTTCTGTGCAATCAACGCCGCCGCCATGTCATCGGTGGGGATAAAGGTGTCCTTGCCAACCATACGCAGGAAACGCGGCGCCGACAGCCCACCCAGCTGGTTGCCGTGCTTGGCCAGGTACTTCCACAAGCCGATAATGTCGGTCACCGGCCAGTCGGCGATGAAGGCGCCAAAGCTGCCCTTCTCCTTCGTCACGTCGAGGATCATCTGCGCATTGCGCGGCACGCTCTTGAGCTTGCCCAGGTGGCGAATGATGCGCTCGTCTTGCATCAGCCGCTCCAGGTGCTCGGCGCCCATCAGCACCACCTTCTCCGGGTCGAAACCGAAAAACACCTGCTCGAACACTGGCCACTTGGCATCCACCAGGCTGTGCTTGAGCCCGGCGCGGAACACGCGCAGCGCCAAGGTCGACAGGTAGCGGTCGTCGCTGATGCCGCGCAGCTGCGCCGACGTGCGCGGCTGCGGCAGAAAGGCCTCCAGCGCCTGGGCCGAGCCAAAGCGGTTCAGGCAGTACTCATGCAACCACTGATAGTCGCGCATCGGCTCAGATGTTCAGCACGTCGAGGAAACGCGGCGTGGCGTTCTCGTCGATTTTCAGGCTGGTGAAGTCGAACAGGTTGCGGTCGGCCAGTTGCGACGGCGCCACGTTCTGCAGGGCACGGAAGATGCTTTCGGTACGGCCCGGGTGCTTGCGCTCCCACTCCACCAGCATGTCCTTGACCACCTGGCGCTGCAGGTTTTCCTGCGAGCCGCACAGGTTGCACGGGATGATCGGGAATTGCTTCATGTCCGAGTAGGCCTGGATGTCCTTCTCGCTGCAGTAGGCCAGCGGGCGGATCACCACGTTGCGGCCATCGTCGGCGCGCAGCTTCGGCGGCATGCCCTTGAGCGCGCCATTGAAGAACATGTTGAGGAAGAAGGTTTCGACGATGTCGTCGCGGTGGTGCCCCAGCGCCATCTTGGTTGCGCCGATTTCGTCGGCAAAGGTATACAAGGTGCCACGGCGCAGGCGCGAGCACAGCGAGCACGTGGTCTTGCCCTCGGGCACCAGTTCCTTGACCACCGAATAGGTGTCTTTCTCGACGATGTGGTATTCGACGCCCAGCTCTTTGAGGTAAGCCGGCAGCACGTGCTCTGGAAAGCCCGGCTGTTTCTGGTCCATGTTCACCGCGACGATCTCGAACGTGATCGGTGCCACCTTCTGCAGGTGCAACAGAACGTCGAGCATGGTGTAGCTGTCCTTGCCGCCGGACAGGCAGACCATGACCTTGTCGCCATCCTCGATCATGTTGAAGTCGGTGATGGCTTCGCCGGCGAGACGACGCAGGCGTTTTTGCAGTTTGTTCTGGTTGACCGAGAGGGTGCCCATAGCGCTTGGATCCGCGAGGTGTGACAAAAGCCGGCTATTTTACGCACAAACGCAGCATCGCTGTAGGCATTCCGATAAAGACTTCGATGTAATCAACAGCCCCACTGACAGCGCAATTTGCTCTAAAAAGCACGGTTCGTGCCGGTAACCGCTTCCTATACTGCGACATAAGGCCACATTACCGCTTGCATCGGTGTTCGGGCCTCGGGCCGCTTGCGCTCCATTTGGGGGGCGTTTGGCAACATTGAGAGGAGTGATCGGCATGATTCATCACGTTGTGGGGCTGTTTACCCATCCCGATCAGGAATGGCGGGAAATTCGTGGCGAAGAAGAAACCATCAGCCACATGTACCTGACGCACACCCTGATCCTGGCAGCCATCCCTGCCATTTCGGCCTTCATCGGCACTACCCAGGTGGGCTGGGTCATCGGTGACCGGCCGGCGGTGATGCTGACCATGGAAAGTGCCATCTGGATGAGCATCATGTCGTACCTGGCCATGCTCGCCGGGGTGGCGGTAATGGGCGCATTCATCCACTGGATGGCCCGCACCTACGATGCCAACCCGTCCATGGCGCAGTGCATCGCCTTTGCCACCTACACCGCCACACCGCTGTTCATCGGTGGCCTGGCGGCGCTGTACCCGCACCTGTGGCTGGGGATGCTGATCGGCACTGCCGCCATCTGCTACACGGTGTACCTGCTGTATGTCGGCCTGCCGACGTTCATGAACATTCCGTCCGACGAAGGCTTCCTGTTCTCCAGCTCCGTGCTGGCGGTGGGCCTTGTGGTGCTGGTGGCGATCATGGCTGCCACGGTCATCATCTGGGGACTGGGCGTGGGGCCCGTCTACACCAACTAGAACAGACTCAACCAACACTGGGGCATCAACCAGGGGCCGCCGCAAGGCGGCCCCTGGCTGTGCGCTGACCGGTGGCTCGGCAGCCCGCCAGTGCTTGCGGCATAATGCCCGGTCAGGAGAACCGCCCCACCATGCCCGAGCTGCTCAGACAACGCGTCGAAACCTGTTACCAGCAAGCCGAAACCTTTTTCAAACGCCCCTTCTCGCGCCCGGAAGTCAGCTTCAAGCTGCGCGGGCAAAAAGCCGGCGTCGCCCACCTGCACGAGAACCTGCTGCGCTTCAACCTGCAGCTCTACCGGGAAAACCAGGACGACTTCCTGCGCCAGACCGTTGCCCACGAAGTGGCGCACCTGGTGGCCCACCAGTTGTTTGGCGACCGCATCCAGGCCCATGGCGAAGAATGGCAATTGATCATGCGCGGGGTGTATGAACTGCCACCCAACCGTTGCCACAACTATGAAGTGCAACGGCGTGTGGTAACCCGCTACATCTACCGCTGCCCATGCCCACAGGGTGATTTCCCATTTACCGCCCAGCGTCACAAGCTGGTGCGCCAGGGGCGGCGGTACCTGTGCAAACGCTGCCGGGAGATTCTGGTGTATAGCGGTGAAACTCGCGTCGAATAGATTGTGCACGGCCTGTGCGGGCCTCTTCGCGGGGCAAGCCCGCGCCAACAGGGTCACCATTCGCACAGGCCCAGTAGTATCCCTGTGGGAGCGGGCTTGCCCCGCGAAAGGGCCGGTGCAGCCCATATACAACTTTCAGGCATAGGAAAGGCGACCCGGGGGTCGCCTTCCTGTACCAGCCTGCGCCTTACTTCTCGACGAAGGCACGCTCGATCAGGTAGTCACCCGGCTCACGCATGCGGGCGGAGACTTTCAGGCCGAAGCTGTCCAGCACTTCACTGGTCTCGTCGAGCATGCTCGGGCTGCCGCAGATCATCGCACGGTCGTCCTGCGGGTTGATCGGTGGCAGACCAATGTCGCTGAACAGCTTGCCGCTGCGCATCAGGTCGGTCAGACGGCCCTGGTTCTCGAACGGCTCGCGGGTCACGGTCGGGTAGTAGATCAGCTTTTCGCGAACCGACTCACCGAAGAACTCGTTCTGCGGCAGGTGCTCGGTAATGAACTCGCGGTAGGCCACTTCGTTCACGTAACGCACACCATGCACCAGGATCACTTTTTCGAAGCGCTCATAGGTTTCCGGGTCCTGGATCACGCTCATGAACGGCGCCAGGCCAGTGCCGGTGCTCAGCAGGTACAGGTGCTTGCCCGGGTTCAGGTCGTCCAGCACCAGGGTACCGGTAGGCTTCTTGCTGATGATGATCTCATCGCCTTCCTTCAGGTGCTGCAGCTGCGAAGTCAGCGGGCCATCCGGCACCTTGATGCTGAAGAACTCCAGGTGCTCTTCCCAGTTCGGCGAAGCGATGGAATAGGCACGCATGAGCGGACGGCCGCTTTCCTGTTGAAGGCCGATCATCACGAACTGACCGTTCTCGAAGCGCAGCCCCGGGTCGCGGGTGCACTTGAAGCTGAACAGGGTGTCGTTCCAGTGGTGCACACTGAGGACACGTTCGTGGTTCATGTTGCTCATCGATGGGGCTCCTGAAGAAAAACGCGGCGCGCAAAACGCGCAGTTGCGCGATAGTTTAGGGGCAGCGACAATATCTGTTAACTGAATTATCAAGATATGTGTTATCGGTTATATAGATATGCGATTCACACTTCGTCAACTGCAGGTCTTCGTCGCCGTCGCACAGCATCAAAGCGTCTCTCGGGCCGCTAGCCTGCTGGCGTTGTCGCAGTCGGCCGCCAGCACTTCCATCACCGAGCTGGAGCGGCAATCGAGCTGCCAGTTGTTCGACCGTGCCGGCAAGCGCCTGGCCCTGAACGCCTTGGGACATCAACTGCTGCCACAAGCCGTGGCCCTGCTCGACCAGGCCAAGGAAATCGAAGACCTGCTAAACGGCAAGTCCGGCTTCGGTTCGCTGGCGGTCGGCGCCACACTGACCATCGGCAACTACCTGGCCACCCTGCTGATCGGCAGCTTCATGCAGACCCACCCGGAAAGCCAGGTCAAACTGCATGTCCAGAACACTGTGCACATCGTGCAACAGGTCGCGCACTACGAAATTGATCTGGGTCTGATCGAAGGCGACTGCAACCACCCGGACCTGGAAGTGCAGCCGTGGGTCGAGGACGAGCTGGTGGTGTTCTGCGCACCGCAGCATCCGCTGGCCAAGCTGGGCCGTGCCGATATCGAAAGTTTGTCGCAAGAGGCGTGGATTTTACGTGAGCAAGGCTCCGGGACGCGCCTGACCTTCGACCAAGCCATGCGCCATCACCGCGCCAACCTCAACATCCGCCTGGAGCTGGAACACACCGAAGCGATCAAGCGCGCGGTGGAATCGGGCCTGGGCATTGGCTGTATTTCGCGCCTGGCGCTGCGTGACGCCTTCCGCCGAGGCAGCCTGGTACCGGTAGAAACGCCGGAACTGGACCTGATGCGCCAGTTCTACTTCATCTGGCACAAACAGAAGTACCAGACCTCTGCAATGCGCGAGTTTCTGGAACTGTGCCGCAACTTCACTGCGGGCTATACCCGCAGTGACGAAATCGTGCTGCCGCCGATCGCTTAAAGCAGGATCACGCCCCACACCAGCGCCACCATGGTCATTGCCACCAGTTGCGCGGCGCTGCCCATGTCCTTGGCGTTTTTCGACAGCGGGTGGCGCTCCAGCGAGATACGGTCGATGGCCGCCTCCACCGCGGAGTTGAACAACTCGACAATCAGCCCCAACAAGCACACCGCGATCATGATCGCCCGCTCCGCACGGCTGACCGGCAACCAGAAGGCGATCGGGATCAGCAGCACGTTGAGCAGCACCAGCTGGCGGAATGCGGCCTCACCCTTGAAGGCGGCGCGCAGGCCGTCCAGCGAGTAGCCGGCGGCGTTGAAGATGCGTTTCAGGCCGGTCTGGCCCTTGAATGGCGATGTCATGTGAGTCACTTCACAACAGAAAGGCCAGCAGACTAGACCGGCACGGGTCAAAAAAGCGTGAAGCCACGCGCAGTCAGTTGCTGGCAACCGATTCAAGTTGTTGCAGCAGCAGCGCGGCCTGGGTGCGGGTACGTACGCCCAGCTTGCGGAAAATCGCAGTCACATGCGCCTTGATAGTGGCTTCGGAGACACTCAGTTCATAGGCAATCTGCTTGTTCAGCAGGCCCTCGCAGACCATCGTCAGTACGCGGAACTGCTGCGGCGTGAGGCTGGCGAGGCCTTCACTGGCGGCCTTGGCCTCGGCAGAGACATCGACCTTTTCGAACGCCTGCGGCGGCCACCAGACCTCGCCATCGAGCACCTTGCGCACGGCCTCCTGGATCACTTCCAGGGTGCTGGACTTGGGAATGAAGCCACTGGCGCCAAACTCGCGGGACTTGACCACCACGGCGGCCTCTTCCTGCGCCGACACCATCACCACGGGGATCTGCGGGTATTGCCCGCGCAGCAGCACCAGCCCGGAAAAACCATAAGCACCCGGCATGTTCAAGTCCAGCAGCACCAGGTCCCAGTCGGCTTTTTCGCTCAGGCGGGTTTCCAGTTCGGCAATGCTCGCGACTTCGACCAGGCGCACATCCGGGCCCAGGCCAAGGGTAACGGCCTGGCGCAGGGCGCCACGGAACAGCGGGTGGTCATCGGCAATCAGGATTTCGTAAGTGGCCATCGATCTAAGGATCCTGTTCTATGCCAGGCACTCGGGGGTATGAGAAGCGCCCGGCGGGGAATCGGCGCCAAGGATGCCGAGCACGGTCCAGAGCGGTCAAGCCATTGCTCTGCCGTCTCGCCCACCCTGGCTGCCAGCCCCGTCATTATGAACCAAAGCAGGGGTTGTGCCCCTTGGACTATAGGAAGGTATGCAAACGCTGGTGGGTATCGTCCTGATCATCCAGCGGCAGGCGCCGCTTGCCGCTCAGGTAGTGCAGGCTGAATACATCCAGGTAGGCATCCAGCGCCTGGGAGGCCTGACTGTCGCCGGCCAGGTCCAGGCACATGGCTGCGACCTCTGCCGTGCAGAAGTGATCGTCGCGCTTGGAGCGCCGCAGCCGGTAGCGCGACATCTGCTCGGCCTGCAGGCTCAACACCGGGAAGCGGTCAAGGTACGGGCTTTTGCGGAACATCTTGCGGGCTTCGGTCCAGGTGGCATCCAGCAGGATGAACAGCGGGCGCTTGCCCGGCTCACGCGCCACCTCGCTGACCACCCGCTGCTCGGCCACGAACTCACCGGGGAAGACGATATAGGGCTGCCAGGTCGGGTCGTCCAGCAAAGCCAGCAAGCGTTCGTCGACCGAGGTGCGCAGCCAGCCAAAGGCCCAGGTGTCTTCGATCAGGTCGGCAATCAGCCAGCCGGTGTTGGTGGGTTTCAACGGCTCGGTATCGTGCATCAGCAGGCACACGCCCGACTCGGCCTGCACCCTGGGCTTCCAGGCACACAGGCAATGGGTGGCGATGACCCGGCAATCCGGGCAGCGTTCGGCACGCGAGCCACGGGCAATGAAGGGCTTGTTGCTGCGGGCCAGGCGTTCGGCGCGCAGGCGCGCTACCGCGTGGCTCATGCCGACAGGCCTTTGGACAGGTTGGAAATGGGCACAAGGATGGCTCGGAAAAAACAAGGCGGCCAGTTTACCAGAACAGGGGGCATTTGCTGTGCAGCTGGCAAGGCGCGCCTTATAATCGATGCTTGCCGTGCACCTGTGGGAGCCGGCTTGCCCGCGATGGGACTTTGCACGGCCCCAATTGCAGCCACAGTATCGTTTTATGGAACACTGCAGACCTGCGCATGTCAAAGCGCCAGTCATCGAACCAGGAGAGATTCATGCTGCGCCTTATCGTCCCCGCCCTGAGCCTGCTACTCGCTCTGCCACTGGCAGCCCAGGCAGCCTCCAAGCAGGATTACGACCTGAACAGGACATTGCAGAAGGTCGCCAAAGAGAGCAGCGTCGGTACCCCACGCGCCATCAACGAGGACATCCTCGACCAAGGCTACACGGTGGAAGGCAAGGCGCTGGTCAACCACCTGAGCGTACGCGAGAGCCACGCCGAGCGCATGCGGGCCAATCCCGCTCAGGTACGCAGCCAGCTGGGCGACAGCGTCTGTCGCAACAGCGGCTTCCGCAACCTGATGTCCAAGGGCGCGGTGATGGTCTACCGCTTCACGGTGTACAAGACCAACCAGCCGATCATGGACCAGGCCTTCGACAATGCCAGCTGCGTGGCCGGTAACAAGAAGAAATAACCACAGCTGTTCAAGCTACACCTTCTCGTCCTCGCGGGCGCGCCAATGCCCTTCGGCGGCATCGGCGCGCATCTCGGCCAATAACGCCTGCAAGTAGCGCGATTGGCACTCCAACCCCGCCAACCTGCGACAGCACTCGTCCTCAAGGCTCAAGTGATGCACCTGAGCCGCATCCTCCAGCTGCTGGTAGAGCTGCCGGTCCACCTCGATGATCAAGCGATGCATACCGCCACCTCCTGCATCGATACGTTTCGCTTCACCAGTTAACCAAACCCCTGCTGCCGGTGGCCACATACCGACGGGCGGCTGCACCAAACAGCCCGGCACGAACCGGCCCGAGGGTCTAGATTGAGGTCAGAGGTATTGGTGCAGAAGGAGACGTTGCATGCCTTACCAAGCGAATGACCTGCTGTTCAGCCACTTCCGCGACAACAATATCGACCTGAGCAACATCGACGCACAACTGCAACTGGTAGCCCCCGACAGCCCCAACCTGCCGCTGTATCGCGACATGATGCTGACCATCCTGCGCATGGCTCATGACGACAGCGACCGCTGGAGCGCCAAGATCACCCTGCAGGCCCTGCGTGAACTGGACCAGTCATTCCGCACGCTGCAGCGCTACAAGGGCCGGCGCAAGGTGACCGTGTTCGGCTCGGCGCGCACCCCGCTGGAGCACCCGATGTACGCCCTGGCCCGAGAGCTGGGCGCCACCCTGGCGCGCGCCGACCTGATGGTCATTACCGGCGCCGGCGGCGGCATCATGGCCGCCGCTCACGAGGGCGCTGGCAGCGACCACAGCCTGGGTTTCAACATCACTTTGCCCTTCGAGCAACACGCCAACCCGACCGTGGATGGCACCGACAAGTTGCTGCCCTTCCATTTCTTTTTTATCCGCAAGCTGTTCTTCGTCAAAGAGGCTGACGGCCTGGTGCTATGCCCGGGCGGTTTCGGCACACTGGATGAAGCGCTCGAAGTACTGACGCTGATCCAGACCGGCAAGAGCCCCTTGGTGCCAGTGGTGCTGCTGGACTCGCCCGGCGGCAGTTTCTGGCGCGACTGTTTGGACTTCATCGGCCGCCAACTGGAAGAAAACCGCTATATCCTGCCCAGCGACCTGAAGCTCTTGCGCCTGGTGCACAGTGCCGATGAGGCCGTGGAGGAAATCAACCAGTTCTATAGCAACTACCACTCCAGCCGCTGGCTTAAGAACCAGTTTGTGATCCGCATGCACCACCCGCTCAGCGAAGCAGCGCTGTTTGATATCCAGGAAGGCTTTGCAGACTTGCGCCTGAGTGGCAAGTTTCACCAGCAAGCGGACAGCAGTGCGGAACATGAAGTGGGCAACTTCAACCACCTGACCCGGCTGTCGTTTGCCTTCACTGGCCGGGACCAGGGCCGGCTGCGCGAGCTGGTGGATTTCATCAACTTGTCGGAGAACTGGGCCAAACCGCAACCCATGCATACCACGCAGCGAGCCAGGGAGGCGTTGAAGGTGAGCTGATGCGGGGCGTTGAAGCGTTCGCCACGACAGTTTTATCGCCTGCGCGACCGAGCGCCGCCCACGCGGCGCATCGCGAGCTGCGCTCGCTCCTACGTTTGTTTCGGGCCAGTTATTTCTGTGGGATTTGTGCGCGGACGCCTCGGTGCATGGCGCGATATCGTGTCGTACAAACAAGGCGGTCGCGCGCGCCTGTCACAGGCATGACTCGCCCCAAACAAACGTAGGAGCGAGCGCAGCTCGCGATGCGCCGCGCGGGCGGCGCTCGATCTCACAGGCACTAAACAATCAGAGTGGTCAGTAATCGTCGAGCTCACGCCCGCTGAGCAGGCGGCCGATCATGTCCATGGGAAAACCCCGGTAAGCCAGAAACCGGGTTTGCTGGGCGCGGCTGCGCGGATCCTGTGGGCGCTGCCCGGCAAACTTGCGCTGCCAGACATCACGCATGCGCTCGCGCCAATCCACCTCGCTCTCGCGCAACGCCTGCTCGATATCAGCACGCGCCAGACCCCGCTGCCCCAGCTCCTCGCGAATTCGCAAAGGGCCATAGCCAGCGCTGGAACGGTACCTGATGAAGCTTTCGAGGTAGCGGGCTTCACAAAGCAGCCCTTCTTCGGCAAGCCGGTCGAGTTCAGGCTCGATCAGCTCATCCGAAGCACCGCGCTGACGCAACTTGCGCGTCAGCTCGACGCGACCGTGCTCGCGTCGGGCGAGCAGGTCCATGGCTGTCCGCCGAATGGCGACGGGGGTGTCGAGTACGGCGGACATGTTGGCTATCTACCGCGCAATCAATAACCGGCTTCGGCGTCAGCCACATCGTCAGCACTGGCATCAGCGGCGGCAGCCTTGCTGGCTTCAGCACCCGCACCGGCTTTCAGCAGCTTTTCACGGATCTGCTTCTCGATCTCGGCACCAATAGCCGGGTTCTCGGCCAGGTATTTGGCAGCGTTGGCTTTGCCTTGACCGATCTTGTTGCCCTGGTAGGCGTACCAGGCACCCGACTTCTCGACCAGGCCTTGAGACACGCCCAAGTCGATGATCTCGCCGTTACGGTAAATACCTTTGCCGTAAAGAATCTGGAACTCGGCCTGACGGAACGGCGGCGAGACCTTGTTCTTGACGATCTTGACGCGGGTTTCGCTGCCGACCACCTCGTCGCCTTCCTTGACCGCACCGGTACGGCGGATGTCCAGACGCACCGAGGCGTAGAACTTCAGGGCGTTACCACCAGTGGTGGTTTCCGGGCTGCCGAACATCACGCCGATCTTCATACGGATCTGGTTGATGAAGATGACCAGGCAGTTGGCGTTCTTGATGTTACCGGTGATCTTGCGCAGCGCCTGGGACATCAGACGAGCCTGCAGGCCCACGTGCATGTCACCCATTTCGCCTTCGATCTCGGCCTTCGGCACCAGCGCAGCCACGGAGTCGACGATAATCACGTCAACGGCGTTGGAGCGCACCAGCATGTCGGTGATTTCCAGGGCCTGCTCACCGGTGTCCGGCTGCGAGACCAGCAGGTCGTCGACGTTGACGCCCAGTTTGCCGGCGTACTCAGGGTCGAGGGCGTGTTCGGCGTCGACGAAGGCGCAGGTGGCACCGTTCTTCTGGGCCTCGGCGATAACCGACAGCGTCAGTGTGGTCTTACCCGACGATTCCGGGCCATATATCTCGACGATACGACCTTTTGGCAGGCCGCCGATGCCCAGCGCAATATCCAGGCCCAGCGAGCCGGTGGAAATGGCAGGAATGCCTTGGCGCTCGTGATCACCCATGCGCATGACCGCGCCTTTGCCGAATTGGCGTTCGATCTGACCCAGGGCCGCAGCCAAGGCGCGCTTCTTGTTGTCGTCCATTGAAATCCTCACGTGTTCGACTTGGCCCTGATGGCCGGAATACCTGTATAAGTAGCCAGTATTATTCCACAGGCAGGCGCTCGCGCAAACCCCTGTCGTCGATTTACTCGGCGCCAAGCTGTAACAAGCCGTCTAACGCGGCGATCACCGTCTGTCGGCGCACGGCTTCGCGGTCACCGTCGAACTGGCGGCGCTCGCTGAACACGCGGTTGCCATCGCCCCAAGCCAGCCACACGGTACCTACCGGTTTGGCTGGCGAACCACCATCCGGCCCGGCCACACCGCTTACCGCCACGGCAAAGCGGGCGCCGCTGGCGGCCTGGGCCCCTCGGACCATGGCTTCGACCACTTCCTGGCTGACTGCACCAACCTGGCCGAACAAGGCGGGGGGCACGCCCAGCAGGCGGGTTTTCTGGGCGTTGGAATAGGTCACGTAGCCCACCTCGAACCAGGCCGAGCTGCCAGGTATACGGGTGATGGCTTCGGCAATGCCACCGCCGGTGCAGGATTCGGCGGTAGCCACCTGTGCGTTGAAACGACGCAAGTGTTCACCCAGGCGGGTGGCAAGTGTGGTGATCGGGTCCATGTCAGGCTCCTGGAAGGCTACCCTCTACCCTATCACCGTGCCGCGGCCCCTGGCTCAGGAAACCTTCAGGCTCTCCCGGGCAATTTCGCTGAACGCACGCTCGTCACGCCGCCCCAGGCGCGGCAGCCCTGCTGGCCAATCCTGGTTCCAGTCGATACCACCTTGCTTGCGCATGTCATCAATCGCCGAACGCCACCAGATCACCTTGCAGGCACGCTGGTAGTCGTCGCCGCTCATCACACTGCCGTAAAGCAGCTTACGGCCGATGCCACGCAGCTCCCGAGGCACACGCTTGAGGCTCCATTTTACCGAGAGCCGCGCCAGCCACGAAGGGACAGGGCGATGTGCCGGCACCTTGAGGGCCAGCCTTGGCATCTGTGGATGGAAGCCTTCGCCGTGCCTGGCAAAGAAAATTTCCAGGATGGCATGCACGTACTGCTTCATCGCGAAGTAATGGCTGATCACGCCACGCGCTTCATTGACCTTCGCCCCGTGCAATTCGAAGGAAAAAGCAATCTGTTCGATGGTGTGGAGGTCACCGGTATAGGGTGTCCAGGCATCGATGCGCGGGATGGCGCGTTCAGCAATGCCGACATTGCAGCGGGTGAAGCCCATGACACCGCTGTTGCACAGCCGCAAATCATCGGCCGGCGCACTTCCTGCCTCGGCGAGCCCCGCGCTGAAGCGAAGGTAGTCGCTGCTGCGCAAAGCTTCGGCCCAGCTTGTTTCCACCTCGTCGACCAGAAATTGTCCGGCATCGACCTGACTGAACAGCTTCAGCGGCGATTGCAGGAACACCGTATCGGTATCGATAAACACAGTCTTTTCCGCCCACTGCCCCGCCTGGGCAATGGCGCAGGCCTTGCGCCGGTGCGTGTAGCCACCGTCACCGGTCCAGGCCTGCAGGGTCTGCTCATCCAGCGTGATCACTTCCACCGGCCAACCGACAAAGGCCTGTGGTTGGTCGGTAAGCACACGGATCACCGGCAGCTCTGCCGGGTTGCAGCGCGCCACGGCGGTGAGGATGCTGAGTTTGGCCTCCAGCTGATAGATCCGGCGCTCGCCGTACAGGAGGTAGATCAGCTGTTGCTTAACATAAGGGACAGGGCTGGACACATTCATCGTGCACGTCATGGCTACAGGCGTTCGTCGAGGGCCGCGCATTTTAGAGGCTAACGCCGCACAGCTCCACCATTGCCCGCCAGGCTGCGCGCACATGCCCCGAAGCCTGCGCCTGCATCGCAACAAAAAAGCCTGTACCATTGCCGGTTTACCATCGCCAACCAGATCACCCGCTGTAAGGCCCTGAATGTCAGATCTTTCCGCACACACCCCGATGATGCAGCAGTACTGGAAGCTGAAAAACCAGCACCCGGACCAGCTGATGTTCTACCGCATGGGCGACTTCTACGAAATCTTCTACGAAGACGCAAAGAAGGCCGCAAAACTGCTGGACATCACCCTGACCGCGCGCGGGCAGTCGGCCGGCCAGTCCATCCCCATGTGCGGGATTCCGTTCCATTCGCTGGAAGGCTACCTGGCCAAGCTGGTCAAGCTGGGCGAATCGGTGGTGATCTGCGAACAGATTGGCGATCCGGCCACCAGCAAGGGCCCCGTGGAGCGCCAGGTGGTACGCATCATCACCCCAGGCACCGTCAGCGACGAGGCGCTGCTGGACGAGCGCCGCGACAACCTGATTGCCGCGCTGCTCGGTGATGAACGCCTGTTTGGCCTGGCGGTGCTGGACATCACCAGCGGCAATTTCAGCGTGCAGGAAATCAAAGGCTGGGAAAACCTGCTGGCCGAGCTTGAGCGCCTGAACCCTGTCGAACTGCTGATCCCGGACGATTGGCCACGTGACCTGCCCGCCGAAAAACGCCCCGGTGCCCGCCGCCGTGCGCCATGGGATTTCGACCGCGATTCGGCACGCAAGGCCCTGTGCCAACAGTTCGCGACCAAGGACCTCAAGGGCTTTGGCTGCGACAAGCTGACCCTGGCCATCGGTGCCGCCGGCTGCCTGTTGACCTACGCCAAGGAAACCCAGCGCACCGCCCTGCCGCACCTGCGCAGCCTGCGCCATGAGCGCCTGGACGACACGGTCATCCTCGATGGCGCCAGCCGTCGCAACCTGGAGCTGGACGTCAACCTGGCGGGTGGGCGTGACAACACCCTGCAATCGGTGGTCGACCGCTGCCAGACCGCCATGGCCAGCCGCCTGCTGAGCCGGTGGCTGAACCGCCCGTTGCGCGACCTCAAGGTTCTGCAAGCACGCCAGGACTCGATCCGCTGCCTGCTCGACAGCTACCGCTTCGAGAAGCTGCAGCCACAGTTGAAAGAAATTGGCGACATCGAGCGTATCCTCGCCCGAATCGGCCTGCGCAATGCCCGCCCACGCGACCTGGCGCGCCTGCGCGATGCATTGGGCGCCCTGCCCGAACTGCAAAACGCCATGACCGAGCTGGAGGCGCCGCACCTTGCGCGCCTGGCAGCCATTACCGGCACCTACCCGGAGCTGGCCAGCCTGCTGGAGCGGGCGATCATCGACAACCCGCCGGCGGTAATCCGCGACGGCGGCGTGCTCAAGGCCGGCTATGACAACGAGCTGGACGAGCTGCTGGCGATCAGCGAGAACGCCGGCCAGTTCCTGATCGACCTGGAAGCCCGGGAAAAGGCCCGCACCGGCCTTGCCAACCTCAAGGTCGGCTACAACCGTGTACACGGCTACTTCATCGAGCTGCCCACCAAGCAAGCCGAGCAGGCACCGGGCGACTACATCCGCCGTCAGACCCTCAAGGGCGCCGAGCGCTTCATCACCCCCGAGCTGAAAGTGTTCGAGGACAAGGCGCTGTCAGCCAAGAGCCGCGCTCTGGCCCGTGAGAAGATGCTCTACGACGCCCTGCTGGAAACCCTGATCAGCCACCTGGCGCCGTTGCAGGACAGCGCTGCCGCCCTGGCCGAACTGGACGTGCTCAGCAACCTGGCCGAACGTGCGCTGACCCTCGACCTGAACTGCCCGCGCTTCGTCGACGAGCCGTGCCTGCGCATCGAGCAAGGCCGTCACCCGGTCGTGGAGCAGGTACTGACCACGCCGTTCGTGGCCAACGACCTGGGCCTGGACAACAGCACGCGCATGCTGATCATCACCGGCCCGAACATGGGCGGTAAATCCACCTACATGCGCCAGACCGCCTTGATCGTGCTGCTGGCGCACATCGGCAGTTTCGTGCCGGCGGCCAGCTGCGAGCTGTCGCTTGTCGACCGCATCTTCACCCGCATCGGTTCCAGTGACGACCTGGCCGGCGGGCGCTCGACCTTCATGGTCGAGATGAGCGAAACCGCCAACATCCTGCACAACGCGACCGAGCGCAGCCTGGTGCTGATGGACGAAGTGGGCCGCGGCACCAGCACCTTCGACGGCCTGTCGCTGGCGTGGGCTGCGGCCGAGCGCCTGGCTCAGCTGCGCGCCTATACGCTGTTCGCCACTCACTACTTCGAGCTCACCGTGCTGCCGGAAAGTGAGCCACTGGTGGCCAACGTGCACCTGAATGCCACCGAGCACAACGAACGCATCGTGTTTCTGCACCACGTACTGCCTGGCCCTGCCAGCCAGAGCTACGGCCTGGCCGTGGCACAACTGGCCGGTGTGCCGGGTGTGGTGATCCAGCGTGCCCGGGAACATCTGGCGCGCCTGGAAACCACCAGCCTGCCGCATGAACAAGCCCCGGCCGAAAAGGCCAGGGATGTGCCACAGGTGCCGCACCAGAGCGATCTGTTCGCCAGCCTGCCACACCCAGCCATCGAGAAGCTGGGCAAGCTGCAACTGGACGACATGACCCCGCGCCAAGCTATCGAAATGCTATATCAACTAAAGAACCTGTTATAACGGCGCCCACTACAAGCTGGTAGAATCCGCCGCGGTTTGCTGGTGCTGCAGGTTATTAGCCTGGCCTGCAGCCACATACCTGTAAACCGCGCGGCCCTGAGAGGAAGGGCCGCCGCCGTCGCCTGAGGAGAGAACTAGAAATGACCTTCGTCGTCACCGACAACTGCATCAAATGCAAATACACCGACTGCGTGGAAGTCTGTCCGGTGGACTGCTTCTACGAAGGCCCGAACTTCCTGGTCATCCACCCGGACGAGTGCATTGACTGCGCACTGTGCGAACCGGAATGCCCGGCGCAAGCCATCTTCTCGGAAGACGAAATCCCTGCCGGGATGGAGAACTTCATCGAGCTGAACGCCGAGCTGGCGGAAGTCTGGCCAAACATCACCGAGCGTAAGGAAGCCCTGCCTGACGCTGAAGAGTGGGACGGCAAGACTGGCAAGATTGCAGACCTGGAGCGCTGATAGCGCCCGGACACGGAAAAGGCCCCTCGGGGCCTTTTCTGGTTTTTTACGGGCAAAAAAAAGGGGCGGTTTGACCCGCCCACATTTTTTCCGTAGTCCCTGCTTGTCCCTAACATCATCCTGATGAAATCGCTTCTTGCGACGTCCTTGGCCTTCGTCCTGAAAGCCTGTGCATGTCCCTGTGCACAGTTCGAATATTAGCGGGTTGAGCCGGGCGGGCAAGCGCGAAACCTCACAAGGTATTGCTGGGGACACATTTCCTCACAGCCGAATAAGTCATGTTTTTCAATGGCTTGGAAAAATGCACAGGCTGGAAGCGACAATGATGTACTGAGGCTTGCATAGATAGCTTACAAAACAAGTAAGAAAAGGCTTACACGCAATGTTACTGAGGTAGCGCAGTACACATTAGCTATCTGTTTACCCGGCAGATTTTGGGCCTGCTTTGCAGCCCATTCGCAGCACAAGGCTGCTCCCACAAGAGACCGTGATTGCCCGGATGATCGCGTATCCCAACATTTTCAAATGACACACACAAAAACGCCCCGAGGTCATCGGGGCGTTTTGGGTGACAGGCCTTCGCTACTGGAACAAAGACTCGCTGGACAGGCCGTTCTTCTCAAGGATCTCGCGCAAACGCTTGAGCCCCTCTACCTGGATCTGCCGTACCCGTTCCCGGGTCAGGCCGATCTCCAGCCCTACATCTTCCAGGGTGCTGCTTTCATGCCCACGCAGGCCAAAGCGACGCACCACCACTTCCCTCTGCTTGTCAGTCAACTCGCCCAGCCACTGGTCGATGCTCTGCGACAGGTCGTCATCCTGCAACAGTTCGCACGGGTCGGTGGGGCGGTCGTCGGTCAAGGTGTCGAGCAGGGTCTTGTCCGAATCCGGGCCAAGCGACACGTCCACCGAAGACACCCGCTCGTTCAGGCCCAGCATGCGCTTGACCTCGGCGACTGGCTTTTCCAGCAGCGTGGCGATTTCTTCCGGTGAGGGTTCGTGGTCGAGTTTCTGGGTCAGCTCGCGTGCGGCGCGCAGGTAGACGTTCAGTTCCTTGACCACGTGGATCGGCAGGCGGATGGTGCGGGTCTGGTTCATGATCGCCCGTTCGATGGTCTGGCGAATCCACCAGGTCGCATAGGTCGAAAAACGGAAACCACGCTCCGGGTCGAACTTCTCGACCGCACGGATAAGCCCCAGGTTGCCCTCCTCGATCAGGTCGAGCAGCGACAGGCCGCGGTTCACGTAACGACGGGCAATTTTGACAACCAGGCGCAGGTTGCTTTCGATCATGCGCTTGCGGCCAGCAGGATCGCCCTTCTGCGACAAGCGCGCGAAGTGCACTTCCTCTTCTGGCGAAAGCAGGGGCGAGAAGCCGATCTCGTTGAGATACAACTGGGTGGCATCAAGCGCCCGGCTGTAATCGATGTACTTGTGTTGCTTGAGTGAAGAGCCCGACTTGGCCCTCGTCCGAACCGAAGATACAGCAGGTTCGTCTGACACCACATCCGTTTCCAAAACGATACCCGTCTCCATCAGGAGGACGTCATCGTCGATGTCAAACTCCGGCACTTCTTTACTGAGAGCCATTGTTATAGTCCTTTGCTGAGTTCGAACTCAGACTCGAGCGGCACCTTTTTCCCTGGCAGCGCTGGAGCCTGTCCCCTCTACATCACAGGAACAGGCCGGGTACAACGATCAACGGCGTGGCAGGAACTGGAGCGGATCGACGGGTTTGCCCTGGCGGCGAATCTCGAAATGCAGCTTCACCCGATCTGTGCCTGTAGACCCCATTTCAGCAATCGACTGCCCTGCCTTGACCTGCTGCCCCTCCCGAACCAACAGCCTGCGGTTATGGCCGTAGGCACTGACGTAGGTATCGCTGTGTTTGATGATGATCAGCTCGCCGTAGCCCCTTAAACCACTCCCGGCGTACACCACCGCACCATCAGACGCAGCAAAAACAGGCTGTCCCAAATCACCGGCGATATCAATGCCTTTATTCAAACTACCGTTTGAAGCAAATTTTCCAATCAGCACACCGTTGGCTGGCCAGGTCCAGCCGCCTACCGCGCGCTCCGCAGCCGGCACGGTGGCAACCACCGGCGCACTGCTGGACGGGGCAGGCGTGGCCGGTTTGCCGGTGCTGGCAGGCGACGTGGACGTGCTCCCCACAGGCCGCCGCGTGACCGTGGTGCGGCTCGACGAGGACGGGTTGGACACCACCGTGGTACTGCTGCTAGAACCACTGCTGAAACGAATCGCCTGGCCTGGGCGAATGGTATAAGGCGCCGAGATGCCATTGCGTGCGGCCAGCTCCTTGTAGTCCCAGCCATAACGGAAGGCGATGGAGAACAGCGTGTCACCAGGCTTGACGATGTACTGCCCGGACGTCACCGCCGGGCGCTTGGGCACGGTGTTGTTGCGGTCGACCACCCGCGCGCTGGTATTACTGGTGCTCGAACAACCCACCAGTAGCGTGCCCATGGCCAGTGCAATCAACAGAAGCTTGAAACCCGACCCATCCTTGCGCTGCCGAATGACTGTGTGACCCACCCGCGCTCCCCTCATGGTGCCGAAAAACGATATGAAGACAAGAAATGCAATATTATTGCAATTATAACCAAGCCGGCCGGTAATGGCAGGCTGATGCAAAAGGCTGTAGCAAAGCCGCGGTGCGCGCTGTGTGCTAGCGCTTCGCTCCGCCAGATAGACAGGGCGCAGCTACAAGAATTCGCCACCGGCGCAAAAATACCGTGCAGCTCATGCCCGCAGCACCCAGCTCGACGCTGCACTCAGGCCAGCGGGCCATTGAGCAGCGGCACGAAACGCACAGCACCCAGCACACGGCGGGAGAACCCATGCTCCTCGCGCACGATCAGCATCAGTTGCTGCGTTTCGCCGGCCGGCCCTACCGGTATGACCATGCGGCCACCGGGCGCCAGCTGGTCAAGCAGTGCCTGGGGGACTTCCGGCGCCACCGCAGTGACGATGATGCCGTTGTAAGGCGCCAGCGCCGGCCAGCCTTCACAACCATCGCCCCAGCGGAATACCACATTGCGCAGGTTCAGCTCCACCAGACGCTCCTTGGCACGGTCCTGCAGCACCTTGATACGTTCCACCGAGAAAACCCGCTCCACCAGCTGGGCCAGTATCGCCGTCTGGTAACCCGAGCCGGTGCCGATCTCCAGCACCTTGTCCAGCGGGCCGGCCTCTAGCAGCAGCTCGCTCATGTGGGCAACCATGAATGGCTGGGAGATGGTCTGGTTGTGGCCGATCGGCAGCGCGGTGTCTTCATAGGCACGATGCGCCAGTGCCTCGTCGACGAACAGGTGACGCGGGGTACGACGAATCACGTCGAGCACCTTGGTGTTCGACACCCCTTCTTCGCACAGGCGCTGGATCAGCCGCTCCCGGGTACGCTGGGAGGTCATGCCGATGCCACGCCGCAGCATATCGTCCTCGCGCATCAGAGCAGGCCCTCCAGCCAACCGTCGAGCTGCTCGAAGGCATCATTGAAGGTGCGGTCGAGCTGCAGCGGAGTGATCGAGACAAAGCCTTGCATCACCGCATGGAAGTCGGTGCCCGGGCCGCCATCTTCGGCATCACCGGCCACGGCGATCCAGTAGCCTTCCTTGCCGCGCGGGTTGACCACCTTGGTCGGTGCCGCCGCCCGCGCCCGGTGACCGAGGCGGGTCAGCTGGATGCCACGGATGTGCTCCAGCGGCAGGTTGGGGATATTGACGTTGAGTACGGTGCGTGGCGGCAGCACCAGGCGCGACTGTGCCTCGACCAGGCGACGGGCGATGTAGGCCGCCGTCGGCAAGTTGTCCGGCTGGCGCGACAACAGCGAAAACGCCAGCGACGTGCCACCAAGGAAACGGCCTTCCAACGCTGCGGCGACCGTACCGGAGTACAACACGTCATCACCCAGGTTGGCACCGAGGTTGATCCCCGACACCACCATGTCCGGCGCCTGCGGCAACAGCCCATTAAGCCCCAGGTGCACACAGTCGGTCGGTGTGCCGTTGAGGCTGATGAAGCCGTTGGCCAGGGTCTGCGGGTGCAGTGGCCGGTCCAGCGTCAGCGAACTGCTGGCGCCGCTCTTGTCTTGGTCCGGGGCAATCACCGCGCACTCGGCGTAATCCGCCAGCGCAGCGTGCAGCGCGGCGATGCCGGGTGCGGTGACACCGTCGTCGTTCGAAATCAGAATACGCATGGGCTGTCCGTCTGCCCTGCCGACACCAGATCCACGACTTCGCGCACCACCACGGTGGCGAAGCATCCGGCCGGCAGGACGAATTCCAGTTGCAGGATATCAGGCTCGGGATAATGCCATGTCAGGCCGCCAATAGGGAGCCGCAAAATACGCCGTTCGTGATCCATGCCCGCCTGGGCCAACCAATGACAAAGTGCCTGTTGCCGCTCGCCCACGGCATTTTCCAGCTGCGCGGTGGCGCCGCCTGCGGGGGAACTGCCCTCGCCCCACATCGGGCCGGTCGGATGCAGGTCGAGAATCGCCAGACGTGGGTCGGCGCATTCCGCCTCACCGGCCGGGAAGAAGCTACGGCTGTCGGTGAACGCCAGCAAGTCGCCGACCTGGGCCTGCGCCCAGCTACCTTCGGCGACACGTGCAGCCAGCACCTGATTGAACAGGTAGCTGCGCCCGGCCGAAAGCAACCGCGAACGCACGTTACGCTGCTCGGGCAACGCCTTGCGGGCGGCCCAGTCGAGGGCATCATGGACGTTGCCCCCCCCGTGGCCGAAACGCTGGGTGCCGAAATAGTTGGGCACACCGTGCTGCTTGAGCTGTGCCAGGCGGGCATCCACAGCCTGGTGGTCAGCAGCAAGGGCTGTCAGGCGCAGGGTGAAGCCGTTGGCCGAATGCGCGCCACGCTGTAGCTTGCGTTGGTGGCGCACCTGCTTGAGCACGCGCAGGCTGGCATCTTCAGCACGCGACAGGTCCGGGTCGGCCTTGCCCGGCAGGTGCAGGCTGAACCACTGACGGGTCAGGGCCTGACGGTCCTTGAGCCCGGCGTAGCTGATAGCGCGCGCCGGCACGCCTGCGGCGCGCGCCAGGCGGCGGGCGGCCTCTTCAGTGTTCAAGTCGCGCTTTTCGACCCACAGCCACAGGTGCTCACCCTGGCCGGACAGCGGAATGTCCAGCACTTCGTCAACCTGAAAGTCTTCAGCCACTGCCTTGAGGACGGCGGTGCCCAAGGGTTCGCCCGATGCGCGCGGGCCCAGCAGTTCCTGCTCGGTCATGCTGGCAGCAGCAGGGCGACCGAATGCACGGCAATCCCCTCCTCACGGCCAGTGAAGCCCAGCTTTTCAGTGGTGGTGGCCTTGACGTTGACCTGGTCGCGTTCAACCTGCAGGTCTTCGGCGATCAGCTGGCGCATGGTCTCGATGTGCGGGGCCATCTTCGGCGCCTGGGCGACGATGGTGGCGTCGACATTGCCGACCTTCCAGCCCTTGGCCTTGACGATGCCGACCACATGGCGCAGCAGCACGCGGCTGTCGGCGCCCTTGAATTGTGGGTCGGTGTCGGGGAAGTGCTTGCCGATGTCGCCCAGCGCCGCAGCGCCCAGCAAGGCATCGCTCAGGGCGTGCAGCAGCACGTCGCCGTCGGAATGGGCCAGCAGGCCGTATTTGTGGGGGATACGCACCCCGCCCAGGGTAATGAAATCACCGTCGCAGAAACGGTGCACATCGTAGCCATGGCCAATACGCATAGAAAAACGCCCTGAATGAGTCAGGGCGTGATTCTACCTGCTTTTGCAGCATTGGGGCTGCTTCGCAGCCCATCGCCGGCAAGCCAGTGCCCACCTCGCCCCCATGGCCCTGGAGCCATGCACAGTACCTGTGGGCGCTGGCTTGCCGGCGATGGCGCAAACACCCCAGCTACGCCTTACACCCGCCCCAGTGCCACCGCATGATGGCGCAGGTGATCTTCGATGAAGCTGGCAATGAAGTAGTAGCTGTGGTCATAGCCCGGCTGCAAACGCAGGGTCATTTCATGGCCCCCTTTTCGCGCGGCCTGCTCCAGCGCTTCAGGCTTGAGCTGCTTCTCGAGGAAGTCGTCACGGTCGCCCTGGTCAACCAGCAAGGGCGGGCATTCGCCGGCCGGTGTTTCAGCCAGCAGGATGCTGGCATCCCACTCGCGCCAGCGCGCTCGGTCTTCACCCAGGTAGCGGCTGAAAGCCTTCTCGCCCCAGGGGCAATCCATCGGGTTGCTGATGGGCGAGAACGCCGACACCGAGCGGTAGCGCCCCGGGTTGCGCAAGGCGCACACCAGCGCGCCATGCCCCCCCATTGAGTGGCCGCTGATGCTGCGCTCGCCCGAAGCCGGGAAGTGCGCCTCGATCAGCGCCGGCAACTCCTCCACCACATAGTCATGCATGCGGTAATGCTGGGCCCAGGGTTGCTGGGTGGCGTTGAGGTAGAAGCCGGCCCCCAGGCCGAAGTCCCAGGCGCCATCCGGGTCGCCCGGCACCTGTTCGCCACGCGGGCTGGTGTCGGGAGCCACGATGATCAGCCCAAGCTCAGCTGCCATGCGCTGGGCGCCGGCCTTCTGCATGAAGTTCTCGTCGGTGCAGGTGAGGCCGCTAAGCCAGTACAGCACCGGCAGCTTCTCGCCCTGCTCGGCCTGCGGCGGCAAGTACACGGCAAACACCATGTCGCAACCCAGCACCTTGGAGTGATGCCGGTAACGCTTGTGCCAGCCGCCAAAGCTCTTCTGGCAGGAGATGTTATCCAGGCTCATGGCACACCTCAGAAGTGGATCACGCTGCGGATGCTCTTGCCTTCATGCATCAGGTCGAAGGCTTTGTTGATGTCTTCCAGGCCCATGGTATGGGTGATGAAGGTATCCAGCGGAATCTCGCCCTTTTCGGACATTTCCACGTAGCTCGGCAGCTCGCTGCGGCCACGCACGCCGCCGAACGCCGAACCACGCCAGACGCGCCCGGTGACCAGCTGGAACGGACGGGTGGCAATTTCCTGGCCGGCACCGGCTACACCGATGATTACCGACTCGCCCCAGCCCTTGTGGCAGCATTCCAGAGCAGCGCGCATCAGTTGCACGTTGCCGATGCACTCGAAGGAGAAGTCCACGCCACCGTCGGTGAGGTCGACGATCACTTCCTGGATCGGGCGGTCGTAGTCTTTCGGGTTGATACAGTCGGTGGCACCCAGTTGACGGGCAATCTCGAACTTGGCCGGGTTGATGTCGATGGCGATGATGCGCGCGGCCTTGGCCTTGACCGCACCGATCACCGCCGACAGGCCGATGCCGCCCAGGCCGAAGATGGCCACGGTGTCACCCGGCTTGACCTTGGCGGTGTTGAGCACCGCGCCGATACCGGTGGTGACGCCACAGCCCAGCAGGCAGACTTTTTCCAGTGGGGCTTCTTTCTGGATCTTGGCCACGGAGATTTCCGGCAGCACGGTGTACTCGGAGAAGGTCGAGGTGCCCATGTAGTGGAACAGCTGCTGGCCCTTGTACGAGAAGCGCGTGGTGCCGTCCGGCATCAGGCCCTTGCCCTGGGTAGCACGAATGGCCTGGCACAGGTTGGTCTTGCCCGACAGGCAGAACTTGCACTTGCCGCATTCCGGGGTGTACAGCGGGATCACGTGGTCGCCGACGGCCACCGAGGTCACGCCCTCGCCTACCGCTTCGACGATCGCGCCGCCTTCGTGGCCGAGGATCGACGGGAAGATGCCTTCCGGGTCAGCACCCGACAGGGTGTAGGCATCAGTGTGGCAGACACCACTGGCGACCACACGCAGCAGCACTTCCCCGGCCTTGGGCATGGCCACGTCGACTTCGACGATTTCCAAGGGTTTTTTGGCTTCGAAGGCTACAGCAGCACGGGACTTGATCATCAAAGGTCTCCAAATAGAGGGGCGATTCAGTCTCACAGTGTAATTCACCGCCTTTTGATGAATAATCCGGCCAAAGACAAAACATTATTGCCACACAGGGATAATCCATGAGCAGCCGCTGGGAAGGCATCGACGAATTTGTCGCGGTGGCAGAATCGGGCCAGTTCACTGCAGCCGCCGAACGCCTGGGGGTTTCGTCGTCGCACATCAGCCGGCAAATCGCCCGTCTGGAAGAGCGCCTGCAGACCCGCCTGCTGTATCGCAGCACGCGTCGGGTAACCCTGAGCGAGGCCGGGCAGACCTTTTTGCAGCATTGCCAGCGTTTGCAGGATGGCCGCGAAGAAGCCCTGCGCGCCATGGGCGACCTGGCCAGCGAGCCCAAGGGCTTGCTGCGCATGACCTGCGCGGTAGCCTACGGCGAGCGCTTCATCGTGCCGCTGGTGACACGGTTCATGGCGCTGTACCCCCAGTTGCGGGTGGATGTGGAACTGAGCAACCACACACTCGACCTGCTGCATGAAGGCATGGACCTGGCCATTCGCCTGGGCCGCCTTGCCGACTCTCGGCTAGTGGCCACTCGCCTGGCGCCGCGACGCATGTACCTGTGCGCCTCGCCGGCCTACCTGGAGCGTTACGGCCGGCCGCACAGCCTGTCGGAACTGGCGCGGCACAATTGCCTGGTGGGCAGTTCGGACTTGTGGGCGCTGCAGCAGGACGGCCGCGAGATCAGCCAGCGAATACAGGGCAACTGGCGCTGCAACAGTGGCCAGGCGGTGCTGGATGCGGCGCTGCAAGGGATAGGGTTGTGTCAGTTGCCGGATTACTACGTGCTGGAGCACCTGAACAGCGGTGCGCTGGTGTCCTTGCTTGAGGCGCACCAGCCGCCAAATACGGCAGTGTGGGCGCTGTATCCGCAGCAGCGGCACCTGTCACCGAAGGTGCGGCGACTGGTGGATTACCTGAAGGAAGGGTTGGCGGGGTTGCCGGAATATCGCGGGATCTGATGGCAAAGGGGGCCGCAGAGCGGACTCGGCGATTTCAGCGCCTACCCGCCCAGCGTTGGCGCAACCATTCCAGGTCTTCGGGCCGGGTCACCTTGATATTGTCACTGCGCCCTTCCACCAGCCGCGGCGCCTGGCCGGACCATTCGATGGCAGAAGCCTCATCGGTCACCACCACATCCGACACCAGGCACTCGGCCAGCGCCCGGTGCAACGCCCCCAGGCGGAACATCTGCGGGGTATACGCCTGCCAGATGGTACTGCGGTCCACGGTAGCGCTCACCCGGCCATTGCTGTCGGCACGCTTGAGGGTGTCACGCGCCGGCACCGCCAGCAGGCCACCCACCGGGTCGTCCGCCAGCTCCGACAACAACTTGTCCAGGTCGCTGCGCGCAAGGTTTGGCCGCGCGGCATCGTGCACCAGCACCCAGTCGCTGTCCGAGGCCCCCTGGGCATGCAGTAACAGCAAAGCGTTGAGCACCGAGTCGGCGCGCTCACGCCCGCCCGCCGCGCGCTGGATGCGCGAGTCGCTGGCACAACGCAGGGCCGGCCAGTACGGGTCATCTTCAGCTAGGCTGACCACCACGCCGTTGAGCGCCGAGTGGCCAAGAAAACAGTCGAGGCTGTGCTCGAGCAGGGTCCGCCCGGCCAGCTCCAGGTATTGCTTGGGGCGGTCGGCAGCCATGCGGGCACCTACGCCCGCAGCAGGAATCACGGCCCAGAAGGCCGGCAACGTATCGATCATTTCTGTGGCAACTGGAAGAGGGTTTCGCCCTCTTTGACCATTCCCAATTCGTGGCGAGCCCGCTCTTCAACGGTCTCCATGCCTTTTTTCAGCTCCAGCACTTCGGCATCGAGCACACGGTTACGCTCGAGCAGGCGCTCGTTCTCGGCATGCTGCTCGGCAATCTGCTGCTTCAGCTCGGTCACTTGCGCCAGGCTGCCACTACCCACCCACAGGCGGTACTGCAGGCCACCCAGCAGCAGGAGCAGGACGAGGAACAACCAATAAGGACTGCGCATCTAGGTATCCAGGTTAAAAAGACCGCCGCACACTATGCATTTCGGGGTCTCAAATAGCACGAAGCCTGGCCGAGGCCAGGCTTCGTAGACAGAAACCCGTTGGAACGCAGTAAAGTTCAGTAAGAACGTTCCTACAGCTCCGGCTGCTGTCTTTTTACCATCTCTTGCTTAGCCGCGAAACTCGGCACGACCACGGTAAACCGCTTTGGCACCCAGTTGCTCTTCGATGCGCAGCAGTTGGTTGTACTTGGAAACGCGATCGGAACGGCACAGCGAACCGGTCTTGATCTGACCGGCAGCGGTACCCACGGCCAGGTCGGCAATGGTCGAATCTTCGGTTTCACCGGAACGGTGCGAGATCACCGCGGTGTAGCCCGCAGCCTTGGCCATCTGGATGGCTTCCAGGGTTTCGGTCAGCGAGCCGATCTGGTTGAACTTGATCAGGATCGAGTTACCGATGCCCTTCTCGATGCCTTCTTTGAGGATCTTGGTGTTGGTCACGAACAGGTCGTCGCCAACCAGCTGTACCTTCTCGCCGATCTTATCGGTGAGGATCTTCCAGCCAGCCCAGTCGGACTCGTCCAGGCCGTCTTCGATCGAGATGATCGGGAAGCGCTCGGTCAGGCCTTTCAGGTACTCGGCGAAGCCTTCGGCATCGAACGACTTGCCTTCACCAGACAGGTTGTACTTGCCGTCTTCGTAGAATTCGGAAGCCGCGCAGTCCAGGGCCAGGGTCACATCGGTGCCCAGCTTGTAGCCGGCCTTTTCAACGGCTTCAGCGATGGCGCCCAGGGCGTCTTCGTTGGATGCCAGGTTAGGGGCGAAGCCACCTTCATCACCTACGGCGGTGTTCAGGCCACGGGCCTTCAGCACGGCTTTGAGGTGGTGGAAGATTTCGGTACCCATGCGCAGGCCGTCGGAGAAGGTCTTGGCGCCAACCGGCTGAACCATGAACTCCTGGATATCGACGTTGTTGTCGGCGTGCTCGCCACCGTTGATGATGTTCATCATCGGAACCGGCATCGAGTACTGGCCTGGGGTGCCGTTCAGGTTGGCGATATGCGCGTACAGCGGCAGGTCCTGGTCCTGGGCAGCGGCCTTGGCGGCAGCCAGGGAAACAGCCAGGATGGCGTTGGCGCCCAGTTTGGCCTTGTTCTCGGTACCGTCCAGTTCGATCATGGCGCGGTCCAGGGCCTTCTGGTCCGAAGGGTCCTTGCCCAGCAGCAGCTCACGGATCGGGCCGTTGATGTTGCCGACGGCTTTCAGCACGCCCTTGCCCAGGTAACGGCTCTTGTCGCCATCACGCAGCTCCAGCGCTTCGCGCGAGCCGGTGGAAGCACCGGACGGCGCGCAAGCGCTGCCGATGATGCCGTTGTCGAGCAGTACATCGGCTTCCACGGTGGGGTTGCCACGCGAATCGAGAACTTCACGACCTTTGATGTCGACGATTTTTGCCATTGTTGTAAGCACTCCAGAATTGACGAAAACAACCTAGCTTAAGAAATTCTTGCCGTTCACCAGGCGGGTTTGCAGTGGGCAGGCCGGGTGAAGGGAGCCCCTGACCGATTGGTCAGGGGTGGATCGGGCGCTACTTTACCCGAGAAATGAGCTTTACGCGGTTTCTACCGTCGGAAAACTTTTTACCAGGTCATCCAGTTGCTTGAGCTGGGCCAGGAATGGCTCCAGTTTGTCCAGGCGCAGGGCGCATGGGCCATCGCACTTGGCGTTGTCCGGGTCGGGGTGGGCTTCAAGGAACAGGCCGGCCAGCCCCTGGCTCATGCCTGCCTTGGCCAGGTCGGTGACCTGGGCGCGACGGCCGCCGGCGGAATCGCTACGGCCACCCGGCATCTGCAGGGCGTGGGTCACGTCAAAGAATACCGGATACTCGAACTGCTTCATGATGCCGAAGCCGAGCATGTCCACCACCAGGTTGTTGTAGCCGAAGCTAGAACCGCGCTCGCAGAGGATCAACTGGTCGTTACCGGCCTCTTCGCACTTGGCCAGGATATGTTTCATTTCCTGGGGGGCGAGGAACTGGGCTTTCTTGATGTTGATCACCGCGCCGGTCTTGGCCATGGCAACCACCAGGTCGGTCTGCCGCGACAGGAAGGCCGGCAGCTGGATGATGTCGCATACCTTGGCAACAGGCTCGGCCTGGTAAGGCTCGTGCACATCGGTGATCACCGGCACGTTGAAGGTGCGCTTGATCTCTTCGAAGATCTTCAGCCCTTCTTCCATGCCCGGACCACGATAGGACGTTACCGACGAACGGTTGGCCTTGTCGAAACTCGCCTTGAACACGTACGGGATACCGAGCTTCTCGGTCACCCGCACGTACTCTTCGCAGACCTTCATTGCCAGGTCACGGGACTCCAGGACGTTCATGCCGCCGAACAGGACGAACGGCTTGTCGTTGGCGATCTCGATGTTACCGACGCGAATGATCTTCTGGGTCATTGATCAGGCCTTGTTCTTCTGAGCCAGGGCTGCCTTGACGAAACCACTGAACAGCGGGTGGCCGTCACGCGGGGTGGAGGTGAATTCCGGGTGGAACTGGCAGGCGACGAACCATGGGTGGTCCTTGGACTCGACCACTTCCACCAGCGCACCGTCTTCGGAACGACCGGAAACCACCAGGCCAGCATCGACCAGTTGCGGCAGCAGGTTGTTGTTCACTTCGTAGCGGTGACGGTGACGCTCGGTGATCACGTCCTTGTTGTAGCAGTCGTGCACCTTGGAGCCGGCGGCCAGTTGGCAATCCTGTGCGCCCAGGCGCATGGTGCCGCCCAGGTCGGAAGCCTCGGTACGGGTTTCGACGGCGCCGGTGGCATCTGCCCACTCGGTGATCAGGCCGACCACCGGGTGGCCGCTGTTGCGGTCGAATTCGGTGGAGTTGGCGTCTTTCCAGCCCATCACGTTACGGGCAAACTCGATCACGGCCACCTGCATGCCCAGGCAGATGCCCAGGTACGGTACTTTGTTCTCACGGGCATACTGCACCGCGGTGATCTTGCCTTCCACGCCACGCAGGCCGAAACCGCCCGGCACCAGAATGGCGTCGGCGCCCTCGAGCAGGCTGGTACCCTGGTTCTCGATGTCTTCCGAGTCGATATAGCGCAGGTTTACCTTGGTGCGGTTGGTGATGCCGGCGTGGCTCATCGCTTCGATCAGCGACTTGTACGCATCCAGCAGCTCCATGTACTTGCCGACCATGGCGATGGTCACTTCATGCTCCGGGTTGAGCTTGGCATCGACCACTTTGTCCCACTCGGACAGGTCGGCACCATTGCACTGCAAGCCGAAACGTTCGACGACGAAGTCGTCCAGGCCCTGAGCGTGCAGCACGCCCGGGATCTTGTAGATGGTGTCGACATCTTCCAGCGAAATTACCGCACGCTCTTCAACGTTGGTGAACAGCGCAATCTTGCGACGCGACGAGGCATCGACCGGGTGGTCGGAGCGGCAGATCAGCACGTCAGGCTGCAAGCCGATGGAGCGCAGCTCCTTGACCGAGTGCTGGGTCGGCTTGGTCTTGGTTTCGCCAGCGGTGGCGATGTACGGGACCAGGGTCAGGTGCATCAGCATGGCGCGCTTGGAGCCCACTTCGACGCGCAGCTGGCGGATCGCCTCAAGGAACGGCTGCGACTCGATGTCACCCACGGTACCGCCGATTTCCACCAGGGCCACGTCGGCATCGCCGGCACCCTTGATGATGCGACGCTTGATTTCGTCGGTGATGTGCGGAATGACCTGGATGGTCGCGCCCAGATAGTCACCACGACGCTCTTTACGTAGCACGTGCTCGTAAATGCGACCGGTGGTGAAGTTGTTGTTCTGGGTCATGGTGGTGCGGATGAACCGCTCGTAGTGGCCCAGGTCGAGGTCAGTCTCGGCGCCATCCTGGGTGACGAACACTTCCCCGTGCTGGAACGGGCTCATGGTGCCCGGGTCGACGTTGATGTACGGATCCAGCTTGAGCATGGTGACCTTCAGGCCCCGCGCTTCCAGGATGGCCGCCAGGGAAGCCGAGGCAATGCCTTTCCCCAATGAAGAAACAACACCGCCCGTGACGAATATGTAGCGCGTCATGAAAAACCCTAGAAGTCTGCGTTAAGGCGGCCAGCGCCGCCGGAGAAAGCGAAGGAAGGCCGAAGCCCCCGATCACCTGCGTCAATCACAGTGCATCTCGAAAAACTGTCGCGTCTGTACAGACCAGGGGTATCCCCGGCATGGAGCTCGCTCGTCATTTCCAGAATTCAGCCCAGCAAAAAACTGCTTGGTAATCGGCAACCCCTGTGTTTTCGCGGAAGCCACAGAAGTTGTATCAAGAAGGGAGGGTAGTCTACCGGAATGTACCCTTCATCTCAAACCTTGCGCGCTGGTCGGCAACTGCCAATGCAGCTGGCAATCCGCCTGCACCAGCCCGGGCAGGTTGGCCACCGCCAGCAGGCGCCCGCCCTGATAGAGCAATGGCAGGCGCGGACGCAGGAAATGCGGCACCTGCTGCTCATTGAGCAGGCGCTTGAGGTCGCGCTGGCCGCGCCCTGGGACCTCCAGCCTTTCGCCGCCCTGGCGGTAGGCAATGCGCAGGCCAGCCAGCGGCCCGGCGACATCAAGACGCACCCTGCCGTTTCCTGGCAGCACCAGGGCAGCAGCTGAATTGAGCCAGGCTAGTTCGCCGACAGGCTGCTGCAACCAGTCGCCGCTCAGCCACCAGATGCGACCTTGGCTGCGCACCAGCTCCCCATCGGCAAGCCGCCAGACGGGCTGGGCATCGGCGGCGGCATCGCGCAGGTCGCCCCAGCCAGCCCAATGCCGGGCGTCGGGCAGACGGGTGCGCCGGCTCAGCCAATATTGAACGGCATTACGCTGACGGGCCGGCGACAGCATCACCAGGGCGGCCAGGTCGAGGGATTCCAGTCCCGACCAGGCAAGGGGCGCGCCTTCTTGCGCAGCCGCCAGGTCGCTCTGGGCCAGTTCGTCCAGCAGGCCCAGCGCTTCACCCAGGTGCTCGGCGGCACGAGCGAAGTTCTGGCCGGCCTGCGGCCAACGTTGCTGCAAGTGCGGGAACACCTCGCTACGCAGGTAGTTGCGGGCAAATTGTGTGTCGCTATTCGAAGGGTCTTCAATCCATGCAAGCCCGTTCACCCGGGCATAGTCATGCAGTTGCTGGCGTGAACAACCCAGCAACGGCCTGATCAGGCTCCCCTGCCCTAGCGCCCGCTGCGCAGGCATCGCCGCCAGGCCACGCAGGCCGGCGCCGCGCAACAGGCGGAACAACAGCGTTTCAGCCTGGTCGTCGCGGTGCTGCCCGGTAAACAGCATGTCGCCTGGGCCCAAGGCTTGCTCGAAAGCAGCATAGCGAGCGTTGCGGGCAGCCTGTTCGAGGCTGGCGCCGGGAGTGACCTGGACGTGAATGACCTGAAGTTCGATGCCAAGGTTGTCGCAGATGGCTTGGCAGTGGGCAGGCCAGGCGTCGGCCGCGGCTTGCAGGCCGTGGTGGATATGGATGGCGCGCAGCGGGGGGGAAGCGTGGTTGCGGGCGTGGGTGGCCAGCAGGTGCAGGAGGACGGTGGAGTCGAGACCACCGGAGAAGGCTATGTACCAGGTGGGGGCTTGCAGCCAGGGGGTGAGGTTGATCATGAGGGCCTCACATGGCTTGAGATTGCCGGGGGGGCTTTGCACCCCATTCGCCGGCAAGCCAGGCTCCCACAAGGCTCACCGTGGGAGCCCGGCTTGCCGGCGAATGGGCCGCAGAGCGGCCCCTTGGGTATGTCAGAGGCCGTAGCTCATCAGGCGCTCGTAACGGCGAGCCAGCAGCGCGTCGTTGTCCAGCTTGCCGAGCATGTCCAGCTGCTGTATCAGGTCAGCGCGGATGCTTTCCGACACTTTCACCGGGTCACGATGGGCGCCGCCCAACGGCTCCTGGATGACCTTGTCGACGATGTTCAGGCTCTTCAGGCGCTCGGCAGTGATGCCCATTGCCTCGGCTGCGTCGCACGCCTTGTCGGCAGTCTTCCACAGGATCGAAGCGCAACCTTCCGGCGAGATCACCGAGTAGGTGGAGTATTGCAGCATGTTCAGCTGGTCGCACACGCCGATCGCCAGTGCACCGCCAGACCCGCCCTCACCGATCACGGTAGCGATGATCGGGGTTTTCAGGCGCGCCATCACGCGCAGGTTCCAGGCGATTGCCTCGCTCTGGTTGCGCTCTTCGGCGTCGATGCCCGGGTAGGCACCCGGGGTGTCGATGAAGGTCAGGATCGGCATCTTGAAGCGCTCGGCCATTTCCATCAGGCGGCACGCCTTGCGGTAGCCCTCCGGGCGCGGCATGCCGAAGTTGCGGCGTACCTTTTCGCGCACTTCACGGCCCTTCTGGTGGCCGATGACCATGACCGGCTTGCCATCCAGGCGCGCGGTACCACCTACGATGGCGGCGTCGTCGGAGAAGTGGCGGTCACCGTGCAGCTCTTCGAACTCGGTGAAGATGTGCTCCAGGTAGTCCAGGGTGTAAGGACGACGCGGGTGACGTGCGAGGCGGGCGATCTGCCAGCTGGTCAGGTTGCCGAAGATGCTTTCGGTCAGTGTGTTGCTCTTGTCTTGCAGACGGGCAATTTCATCGCTGATGTTCAGCGAATTGTCGTTGCCTACCAGGCGCAGGCCTTCGATCTTGGCTTGCAGGTCGGCAATCGGCTGTTCGAAATCGAGAAAATTCGGGTTCATAGTCATCCGTCTTGGGTCTACGGCCAGGCGGCCGGCCGGTTGATCCGTTTGGCGCCATACCTTAAGGGATCAGGCGCATTCAGGTCGAGATTAAATTTTGGGTCGGTTCAACGATATTGCAGGAAGACGTTCTCACGCCCGAACTGGTCACGCAGCGCCTGAATCAGCCCGTCGGCCGGGTCGATCGACCACTGCTCACCGAACTGCAGCATGGCCTTGGCGTCGCTGCCGGTGTACTCCAGGGTAATCGGGCAAGCACCGCGATGGCGCGTGATCAGCTCGCCCAGCCACTTCAGCCGGTCGCCTTTCAGCGCCTCGTGTGCCACCTTCAGGCGCAGGCTCTCGGCCAGCTTGGTGCGCGCATCTTCCATGGTCATCACCTGCTTCACCCGCAGGCGCAGGCCACCCGAAAAGTCATCGTTGCTGACCTCGCCTTCGACAACCACCATGGCATCGGCCTGCAGCAAAGACTGTGCCGCCATGAAGGAATCAGCGAACAGGGAGGCCTCGATGCGGCCGGAACGGTCATCCAGGGTGACGAAGCCCATCTTGTCGCCCTTCTTGTTCTTCATCACCCGCAGGGCAATGATCATGCCGGCGATAGTCTGGGTCTCGCGCGACGGCTTGAGGTCAATGATGCGCTGACGGGCGAAGCGGCGGATCTCTGCCTCGTACTCGTCGATCGGGTGACCGGTGAGGTACAGGCCCAAGGTGTCCTTCTCGCCCTTCAGGCGCTCCTTGAGGGTCAGCTCGCGCACCTTGCGGTGATTGGCATAGACATCGACTTGCGCTTCATCGAACATGCTGCCAAACAGGTCGACATGGCCACTGTCCGCCGTATGGGCTGCCTGCTCGGCTGCCTTGATGGCTTCGCCCAGCGCCGAGAGCAAGGTTGCACGGTTGATGTCGATGTTGGCCTGGTAGGCCTTGATCTCGTCATGGAAGTGCGGGCCCAAGCGGTCCAGTGCGCCGCTGCGCACCAGGGCATCCAGGGTGCGCTTGTTCACCCGCTTGAGGTCGATGCGTTCACAGAAATCGAACAGGTCCTTGAACGGCCCGCCTTGGGCGCGGGCCTCGACAATGGCCTCCACCGGGCCTTCGCCGACGCCTTTGATCGCGCCCAGACCGTAGACGATTCGGCCGTCGTTGTTGACGGTGAACTTGAAGTCGGAGAAGTTCACGTCGGGCGCGTCGAGGCGCAACTTCATGCTGCGGACTTCTTCTACCAGCACAACCACCTTGTCGGTGTTATGCATATCCGCCGACAGCACGGCAGCCATGAACGGCGCCGGGAAGTGGGTTTTCAGCCAGGCCGTCTGGTAGGACACCAGGCCATAGGCGGCGGAGTGGGATTTGTTGAAGCCATACCCCGCAAACTTTTCCACCAGATCAAAGATGTTACCGGCCAGGTCGGCATCGATGCCGTTGTTGGCGCAACCTTCGATGAAACCACCACGCTGCTTGGCCATTTCCTCGGGCTTTTTCTTACCCATGGCCCGGCGCAGCATGTCCGCACCACCGAGGGTGTAGCCCGCCATCACCTGGGCGATCTGCATCACCTGTTCCTGGTACAGGATGATGCCATAGGTAGGCGCCAGCACCGGCTGCAGGCCTTCATACTGGTAATCCGGGTGCGGATAGGCCAGCTCGGCACGGCCGTGCTTACGGTTGATGAAGTCGTCCACCATGCCCGACTGCAACGGGCCCGGGCGGAACAGCGCCACCAGTGCGATAAGGTCCTCGAGGCAGTCGGGTTTGAGCTTCTTGATCAGCTCCTTCATGCCCCGGGATTCAAGCTGGAACACCGCCGTTGTTTCGGCTTTTTGCAGCAACTCGTACGTCTTGCGGTCATCCAGCGGGATGAAGTCGATGTTCAGATCGGGCAGGTTCTTCTTGGCCTGCTCGCGGTTGATGATCTCCATCGCCCACTTGATGATGGTCAGGGTACGCAGGCCGAGGAAGTCGAACTTGACCAGGCCGGCGGCCTCGACGTCGTCCTTGTCGAACTGGGTGACCAGGCCGCCGCCCTCTTCATCACAGGCGATCGGCGAAAAATCGGTGAGCTTGGTCGGCGCGATAACCACACCACCGGCGTGCTTGCCGGTACCCCGGGTGACGCCTTCCAGCTTCAGCGCCATGTCCCAGATTTCGCGGGCGTCCTCGTCACCCTTGAGGAAGTCGCGCAGGATTTCTTCCTGCTCGTAGGCCTTCTCCAGGGTCATGCCCACTTCGAACGGGATCATCTTGGACAGGCGGTCGGCCAGGCCGTAGGACTTGCCCTGCACCCGCGCCACGTCACGCACCACCGCCTTGGCGGCCATGGTGCCAAAGGTGATGATCTGGCTGACCGCATTGCGCCCGTAGGCATCGGCCACATATTCGATCACCCGGTCCCGGCCGTCCATGCAGAAGTCGACGTCAAAGTCGGGCATGGAAACACGTTCAGGGTTGAGGAAGCGCTCGAAGAGCAAGTCGTAGGCCAGCGGGTCGAGGTCGGTGATCTTCAGCACGTAGGCCACCAGCGAGCCTGCACCCGAACCACGGCCAGGTCCCACCGGCACGCCGTTGTTCTTGGCCCACTTGATGAAGTCCATCACGATCAGGAAGTAACCGGGGAAGCCCATCTGGATAATGATATCCAGCTCGAATTTCAGGCGGTCCAGGTACACCTGGCGCTTCTCTTCGTAATTGGGCGTGGTCTCTTTGGGCCACAGTACCGCCAGGCGCTCTTCCAGGCCTTCGTGGGAAACGTGACGCAGGTAATCGTCGATGCCCATGCCGTTCGGCGTAGGAAAGTCGGGCAGGAAGTGTTTGCCCAGTTGCACCTGGATGTTGCAGCGCTTGGCGATCTCGACGGTGTTGGCGATGGCATCGGGCAAGTCGCTGAACAGCTCGGCCATTTCCTCGGCCGATTTCAGGTACTGCTGGTCACTGTAGCCACGCGGGCGGCGCGGGTCATCAAGGGTCCAGCCTTCACCAATGCACACGCGGGTTTCGTGGGCGTCGAAGTCCGCTTGCTTGATGAAACGCACGTCGTTGGTGGCCACCAGCGGGGCACCAAGCTTGTCGGCCAGCGCCACCGCCGCGTGCACGTATTCCTCGTCGCGAGCGCGGTTGGTGCGCTGTACTTCAACGTAGAAGCGCTCGGGGAACATGCCCATCCAGTCTTGCAGCAAGGCCTGAGCTTCTTCGTCCCGGCCGGACAACAAGGCCATGCCGATATCGCCTTCCTTGCCCGCTGAAAGGGCAATCAGGCCCTCGCTGGCAGGGGCGATCCAGTCCCGCTGAAGAATGACCAGGCCGTTACGCTGGCCTTCGGTCCAGCCGCGCGAGATCAACTCGGTGAGGTTGCGGTAACCCTTGGGGTCCATGGCCAGGAAGCAGATGCGCGACAGCGGGGCTTCCGGGTCGGCACCGGCCAGCCACAGGTCGGCACCACAGATCGGCTTGATGCCCGCGCCCATGGCCGTCTTGTAGAACTTCACCAGCGAGCACATGTTGCTCTGGTCGGTGATCGCCACCGCCGGCATGTTCATCCCGGCCAGCGCCTTGGCCAGCGGTTTGATCCGCACCAGGCCGTCGACCAGCGAGAATTCGGAGTGGACGCGCAGGTGAACGAAGGGAACCGACATGGAAGATCCTGTAGCAGTGCTTAACGACAAGGGCGGGATTGTAGCTCAAATGGGGAAGAGATTTGGGGCTGCTTGCACCCTCCCTGCAGGAGCAGCCTTGTGCTGCGAAGAGGCCAGTACCGGCGTAGCAACTGCATTTACCTGACTGGCCCTTTCGCAGCACAAGGCTGCTCCTACAAGAGCGAAAGGGCCGCGAAGGGCCCTGGCAGGTCAGATCAGGGAATGGGTGACGCCTTCGCGTGCTTCCCAGGCCGCCCGCACCGGGGCAAAGGAACGCCGATGAATGGGCGTAGGCCCCAACCGCGCCAACGCCTCAAGGTGCACCGGGGTCGGGTACCCCTTGTGCCCACCCATGCCATACCCAGGGTAGATCAGCTCGAACGCGCTCATCTCACGGTCACGGCTGACCTTGGCCAGGATCGAGGCAGCCGCAATAGCCGGCACCTGGCTATCGCCTTTGACCACCGGCGACGCCGGAACGGCCAGCTTCGGGCAGCGGTTGCCATCGATCAAGGCCAGTTTCGGCGTAATGTGCAGGCCTTCCACCGCGCGCTGCATGGCCAGCATTGTGGCCTGCAGGATGTTCAAGCGGTCGATTTCTTCGACCTCGGCACGGGCGATGCAGAAGCTCAGGGCCTTTTCACAGATCTCGTCGAACAACGCCTCGCGCTTGGCTTCGGTGAGTTTCTTCGAGTCGTTCAGGCCGAGGATCGGGCGCGCCGGATCAAGGATTACCGCCGCCGTTACCACCGCACCGCACAGCGGGCCGCGGCCGACTTCGTCGACGCCGGCGACCAGGTCCTCGACCAGGTTGAAGTCCAGTCCAATTTGCATGTCAGCGGTCCTTGAGCAAGGCCAGTACCGCCTCGGCCGCCTGGTTGGAGGCGTCACGGCGCAGAGTGCGGTGAATTTCGTCGAAACGTTCGGTCTGCTGGCTGCCATCGCGCACCAGCGGCGCGAGGGTGTTGGCCAGGGCATCGCTGGTGGCGGCGTCCTGCAACAGTTCGGGCACCAGTTCGCGCTGGGCGAGCAGGTTCGGCAATGACACGTAAGGGCTCTTGACCAGGCGCTTGAGGATCCAGTAGGTCAAGGGCGCCAAACGGTAGGCTACCACCATGGGGCGCTTGTACAGCAACGCTTCGAGGGTGGCGGTACCCGAGGCGATCAAGACCGCATCACAGGCTGCCAGCGCCTGGTGCGACTGGCCATCGAGCAGGGTCAGCGGCAGTACCCGGCCTTCGAGCATGTGTTCAACCTGGGCACGACGCGCGGCGTTGGCGCAGGGCAGCACGAAGTGCACGCCCGGTACCTGCTGCTGCAGACGCTCGGCAGCGTCAAGGAACAACGCCCCAAGGCGCCCTACTTCGCCGCCCCGGCTGCCGGGCATCAGCGCAACCACCGGGCCCGCGCCCAGGCCAAGCGCAGCACGTGCTGCAAGGCGGTCGGCTTGCAGCGGTATGGTGTCGGCCAGCGGATGACCGACAAAACGCACCGGCACGCCCTGCTCTTCATAGAACCGCGCCTCGAACGGCAGCAGCGTCAGCATCAGGTCGCAGCCTTCGCGAATTTTCAGCACGCGCTTCTGCCGCCAAGCCCAGACCGACGGGCTGACGTAATGCACGGTCTTGATCCCGACCTGACGCAGTTTCAGTTCGATGTTGAGGGTGAAGTCAGGGGCGTCAATGCCGATGAAGACATCGGGCTTTGCGTCGATCAGTGTCTGGATCAGCAGCTTGCGGCGCTTGAGCAGCTCGCGCAGGCGCCCCAGCACTTCGACCAGGCCCATGACCGCCAGGCGCTCCATGGGGAAGTACGATTGCAGCCCTTCGGCTTCCATCAAAGGGCCGCCAACGCCAATGAAACGTACATCGGGGTGGCGCGCCTTGAGGGCACGCATCAAGCCTGAACCAAGGATATCGCCGCTGGCCTCACCCGCGACCAAGGCTACGCAAAGCGGGGCCATGTCAGCGGGTGATGCCGCGGGCGGAGTTCACGATCGACTGACGGAACAGTTCGACCTCAGGGTGCTTCGCAGCCATCTCGGCCAGCTCCTTGAGCGCGTCTTCGACGGTCAGGCTCTGACGATAGACAATCTTGTAGCAACGACGCAGTACGTGAATCACCTCGTCGCTGAAACCGCGGCGGCGCATGCCTTCGAAGTTCATGCTGCGGGCTTCGGCCGGGCTGCCGAACACGGTGACGAAGGCCGGGACGTCCTTGCCGATTGCCGTGCCCATGCCGGAAAACGCGTGGGCACCGATATGACAATACTGATGCACCAGGGTGTAGCCGGACAGGATCGCCCAGTCCCCCACATGCACATGGCCTGCCAGGGCCGTGTTATTGACCAGGATGCAGTGGTTGCCGATGACGCTGTCGTGGCCGATGTGGGCATAAGCCATGATCAGGTTATGGTCGCCCACGGTGGTTTCCGCACGGTCCTGAACGGTGCCGCGGTGAATGGTCACCCCTTCGCGGAACACATTGTGATCACCGATCACCAGGCGCGTCGGCTCCCCCTTGTACTTGAGGTCCGGGGTATCTTCGCCGATGGAGGAAAACTGAAAGATACGGTTGTGCTTGCCGATACGGGTCGGCCCTTTGAGCACAACATGCGGGCCGATAACGGTACCCTCCCCGATTTCCACATCGGGGCCAACGATCGACCAAGGGCCGACCTCGACACCATCGGCCAGCTTGGCCGACGGATCGATAATGGCCCGAGGATCAATCGAATTCATAGGGAGCGTTCCGCGCATGTGATCTGTGCCGAGCAAACCGGCTTGCCGTCCACCAGCGCGCGGCATTCGAATTTCCAGATCATGCTCTTGCGGCTCAGGAACTTGGCTTCCAGCACCAACTGGTCACCCGGCAGTACCGGCTGACGGAAACGCAGCTTGTCGGAACCGACGAAGTAATACAGGGTGCCATCAGCCGGCTTGGCATCGAGCATCTTGAAACCGAGGATGCCTGCCGCCTGGGCCATGGCTTCGATGATCAAAACGCCCGGCATGATCGGGTGCGCCGGGAAATGGCCGTTGAAGAACGGCTCGTTGATGCTGACATTCTTGTAGGCACGAATGCTCTGGGCCTCGAAGTCCAGATCCGTCACCCGGTCCACCAGCAGGAACGGGTAACGGTGAGGCAGGTATTCGCGAATCTCGTTGATGTCCATCATTTCGGGGGGGAAGCCTGTAATAAGAATAGGGAGCGCAGGTGCTGAACACACGCTCCTTTAGCAATCCAAAGAGGAGCCAGCTAGCGACTGTTCACTCTTGCTCAGGGAATGGTATCAGCCTTCTGATGTCGGCAGGCCACCTGAGGTCACGGTATCGACGCGTTTTTCCAGCTGCTGGAGGCGCTTGGCCATGTCATCAAGCTGGCGGATACGCGCAGCGCTCTTGCGCCAGTCAGCCAAAGGCTGCATGGCAGTGCCGGATGAATAGGAACCGGGTTCAGTGATCGAACGGGTTACCATTGTCATCCCGGAAATAAATACGTTATCGCAAATATCAATGTGCCCTACCAGGCCCACGCCCCCGGCCAGCATGCAATGCTTGCCGATGCGCGTACTGCCGGAAATGCCCACACAAGCGGCCATGGCCGTATGGTCACCAATCTGCACGTTGTGGGCGATCTGGATCTGGTTGTCGAGCTTGACCCCGTCACCGATCCGCGTGTCGGACAGCGCACCACGGTCGACGGCAGTATTGACGCCGATTTCCACGTCATCACCAATGGTGACGCCACCGATCTGGGCGATCTTGCGCCAGATACCCTTCTCATTGGCAAAGCCGAAGCCCTCGCCGCCGATCACAGCACCCGACTGGATGACCACGCGCTTGCCGATGACGACGTCGTGATACAACGTAACACGCGGCGCTAGCCAGCCCCCTTCACCTACAACGCAACGTGCACCGACGAAGCAATGCGCGCCGATGCTGACATCAGCCTCGATGCGCGCACCGCTTTCGATCACCGCGAACGGGCCGATGCTGGCGCTGGCGTCCACCTGCGCGTCCCCAGCCACCACGGCGCTGGGATGGATTCCCGCCACAGCCTTGGGTTTGGGGTCGAACAGGTGGGAAATACGCGCATACGCCTGGTACGGGTCGGCCACAATCAGGGCATTGCCAGCGAAGCTTTCGGCATCCGCAGCCTTGAGCAATACCGCACCCGCCTGGCAGTTATCCAGGTACTTGCGGTACTGCGGGTTGGCGAGGAAGCTCAATTGACCGGGGCCAGCCTCCTGCAAGGTGGCCAGCCCGGTAATCTGCAATGCCTCGGGCCCCTTGAGGGTGGCACCGAGGGCCTCGGCCAGCTGGCCTAGCGTCATGGTCACACTCATATCAACGGGCTTGGTTCATGCGCTCGATGACCTGGCGGGTGATGTCGTACTGAGGCTTGACATCGATGACCGCGCCACGCTCGAGGACCAGGTCGAAACCGCCTTTCTTGATCACTTCCTCGACAGCGCCATCCAGCTTCGGCTTCAGTTGCTTGAGCATGTCGCGATCAGCAACGGCCTTGGCTTCGTTCAGCTCCTTGGACTGGAACTGGAAGTCACGGGCCTTTTGCTTGAACTCGAGCTCCAGGCGCTCACGCTCCTGCTGCTGCATCTTGTCACCGCCTTTGATCAGGCGGTCCTGGATGCCCTTGGCGCTGCTTTCCAGGCTTTTCAGCTTGGTCAGTTGCGGGCCGAACTTCTTCTCGGCATCAACCGCGTATTTCTTGGCGGCATCCGACTCGAGCAGTGCCATCTGATAGTTCAGGACGGCAACCTTCATTTCGGCGAATGCCGGGGTGGCGACCAGCGCCGCGGCCACTACGGCCAGTTGAGCCAATTTACGCACGATGCACTCCTGGATAAACCGTTGTCGTTAAGCAAGGGCCGACCTTAGAAGGTCTGGCCCAGAGAGAATTGGAACACCTGGGTATCGGCATCGTCCGGCTTCTTGACCGGCATTGCCAGGCTGAAGCTCAACGGGCCCAGTGCGGTAATCCAGGTCACACCCAGGCCGACCGAACTGGCCATACCCGAGAAGCCGACCTTTTCGCAATCAGGTTTGTTGCCGCAGTTGGTGTCGAACACGTTACCCACGTCCCAGAACACGGAGGTGCGCAGCGAACGCTGGTCCTTGACGAACGGCAGCGGGAACAGCAGCTCGACACCGCCCTGTACCAGCACGTTGCCACCGAACGGCAGCGGATCCTGATCCGGGTCACGGATGGTGCCAGGTTTACCGCCTTCGTCTGCACCTTTACTCGGCGTGCTACGCGGGCCCAGGCTGCTGTCCTTGAAGCCGCGCACGGAGTTGAAGCCACCTGCGAAGTAGTTCTCGTAGAACGGCAGGCCCGAAGTGCTGCCATAACCATCACCATAGCCCAGCTCGGTGTGCAGGCGCAGGGTGTAGTCGTTGTTGATCGGCTGGAACAACTGGCCACGGTAGTCCAGCTTGAAGAACGACAAGTCGCTGCCAGGAATGGTGGATTCCAGGGTCAGGCTTTGCGAGTGACCACGGGTGGCCAGCACGCCTTTGTTCAGGGTCGACTCGGACCAGCCAATCGATGCCTTGAAGTTCAGGAAGTTTTCGCCCTCCTGATCGAGGAAGTCGAAGATCTCGTCAACGGTGTACTTGCCGGTCTTGATCTTGTCCTGCTGCACGCTCAGGCCGTATGTCAGGCGCGAGGTCTCGCTGATCGGGTAGCCCAGGCTGACGCCTGCACCCAGGCTGTCCACTGCGTAGCTGGCCACGTCGACGTCGAGGTCGTCGTAGTTGGTGCTGCGGTAGAAGGCGTTGTAACCCAGGCTGACGCCATCGGCAGTGAAGTAGGGGTCCACGAAGCCGAAGTTGTAGCGGGTCTGGTATTCCGAGCGGGTCAGCCCGATGGACACCTTGTTACCGGTACCGAGGAAGTTGCTCTGGCTGATCGAACCCCCGAGGATCAGGCCGGCGCTCTGGGCGAAACCGACGCTGGCGGTGATCGAGCCGGAGGCTTGCTCTTCGACGCTGTAGTTGACGTCGACCTGGTCGTCAGTACCTGGTACTGGCGGGGTCTCGACGTTGACTTCCTTGAAGAAGCCCAGGCGCTCCAGACGGGTCTTGGACTGGTCGATCAGGTAGGTCGAAGCCCAGCCACCTTCCATCTGGCGCATTTCGCGGCGCAGCACTTCGTCTTCGGTCTTGGTGTTGCCGCGGTAGTTGATGCGGTTGACGTAGGCACGCTTGCCCGGGTCGACCACGAACATGATGTCGACCGTGTGGTCCTGGTCGTTGGGCTGCGGCACGCCGTTGACGTTGGCGAAGGTGTAGCCTTCGTTACCCAGGCGGCGGGTGATCAGCTCGGACGTGGTGGTCATCACCTTGCGCGAGAACACCTGGCCCGGCTGCACCAGCAACAGCGATTTGACCTGGTCTTCTGGCACTTTCAGGTCACCGGACAGCTTCACGTCGCGAACGGTGTACTTCTCGCCTTCGTTGATGTTGACGGTGATGTAGACGTGTTTCTTGTCCGGCGTGATGGACACCTGGGTGGAGGCGATGTCCATGTTGATGTAGCCGCGGTCCAGGTAGTAGGAACGCAGGCGCTCCAGGTCACCGGACAGTTTTTCGCGGGCATACTTGTCGTCGTTCTTGAAGAACGACAGCCAGTTGGTGGTCTTCAGCTCGAACAACTGGCCCAGGGTTTCATCATCGAACACGTTGTTGCCAACGATGTTGATGTGCTGGATGGCAGCAACGGTGCCTTCGTTGATCTTGATCTTCAGTGCCACACGGTTGCGCGGCTGCGGCACCACTTCGGCGTCAACCTCGGCCGAGTAGCGGCCTTGGGCCACGTACTGGCGCTGCAGCTCGTTACGCACACCTTCGAGGGTGGCGCGCTGGAAGATCTCGCCTTCGGCCAGGCCCGATTGCTTCAGGCCCTTCATCAGGTCGTCGGTGCTGATGGCCTTGTTGCCTTCGATCTCGATGCTCGACACCGACGGGCGCTCCACCACGTTGATGATCAGCACATTGCCATCGCGGTTCAGCTGGATGTCCTGAAAGAAGCCGGTCTTGAACAGGGAACGGGTCGAGTCCACCAGGCGGCGATCATCGGCCTGGTCGCCGACATTCAGCGGCAAGGCACCGAAAACACTGCCAGCGGAAACCCGCTGCAGGCCGTTGACGCGAATATCGGAGATGGTGAAGGACTCGGCGTGAACTTCAGCGATCATCAGTGCGGACATGACCGCAGTTAGCAGCAGACGTTTCATGAAGTCCTTTTATTCCAACTGGCAATAAACAACCTGCCGCGAAAAAGCGGCAGGTTCGCAATTGAGCGAAGCTTTATAGTCGACCCAGATCGTTGATCAGGGCGAGCAACATCACCCCTATGACCAAACTGATACCGATCTGGACCCCCCAACCTTGCACCCGATCCGACAGCGGACGACCGCGCGCCCACTCGACCAGGTAAAACAGCAAATGCCCCCCATCCAGTACCGGGATGGGCAGCAAGTTAAGAACCCCCAGGCTTATGCTCAGGTAGGCCAGGAAATTCAGGAAATCCCCCACGCCGGACTGGGCTGAAGCGCCCGCCACTTTAGCAATGGTTATCGGTCCACTCAAGTTTTTTACCGAGAGCTCCCCGAACAGCATTTTCTTCAGCGATTCGAGGGTCAGCACGCTCATGCTCCAGGTGCGTGACAAGCCCTCACCCACCGCTTCAAGCGGGCCGTAGCTGATTTCGCGGAGCATGCTGGCAGGCCATTCGCCACCTTTTACTCCGGCACCCAGATAACCACCGGCAGCCTTGCCCTCCCCCTTGCGCGCCAGGGTTACCCGCACGTCCAGGGCCGCGCCGTCACGCTCGACACGCACTACCACATTGGCAGCCGGGCGGGCACGCACACTGTCGACCACCTGCTGCCATTGCGTCACGGCAACACCGTCGATACTCAGCAGCTTGTCACCCGTCCTGAGGCCCGCAGCGGCAGCCGGCCCCTTCGGATCGATCTCGGCCAGCACCGGCTCAATCGCCGGGCGCCAAGGGTGCAGCCCCAGGGACTGGATAGGGTCCGGCTCGTCAGCGCCCTTTAGCCAGCTGTCCAGCTTGACCGGCAGTTGGCGCTCGGCGGACGCGCCTTCGTCGCGCACCCCAACCTGCAAGGTGCCGCTCTCGCCAAGGCGACGAACAAGCTGCAAGTTGACCGCCGACCAACCGCTGGTCGGCTTGCCGTCGATAGAGACGATTTCCTGACCTGCGGTCAGCCCGGCCGATGCAGCCAGGCTGCCAGCATCGACCGCACCGATCACCGGCCGCACTTGCTGGGTACCCATCATTGCCAGCACCCAGAAGAACAGGATGGCCAGCAGGAAGTTGGCGATCGGGCCCGCCGCGACGATCGCGATACGCTGCCCCACGGGCTTTCGGTTGAACGACTGATCAGCCAGCGCTGGCGGTACATCACCCTCGCGCTCGTCGAGCATCTTCACGTAGCCACCCAGCGGGATGGCGGCGACCACAAACTCAGTGCCATGGCGATCGTGCCAGCGCAACAGCGGTGTGCCGAAGCCCACCGAGAAGCGCAGCACCTTGACGCCGCAGCGGCGCGCCACCCAGAAGTGGCCGAATTCGTGGAAGGTGACCAGCACACCCAAAGCCACAAGGGTGCCGATAATCATGTAGAGCGCTGTCATGTCCATCTCCGAATGATGTTCAGCGGGCCGGCTGTATGCCAGCCCCCTCAGAAACCTGGGTGGGTTTGCATCAGCGACCGTGACGCCTCAGCCACTCACGGGAAAGCTCCCGGGCACGCTGGTCGGCGGCGAACACCGCGTCCAGCGACGGCAGCGGCACGACGGGCTCCTGATCGAGCACCTGTTCGATCATACCCGCGATCTCCGGAAAGCGGATACGCCGCTCAAGAAATGCTTCGACCGCCACCTCATTGGCTGCATTGAGTACGGCGGGTGCGCTGTTGCCCGCCTCGGCAGCCTGCCGCGCCAGGCGCAGGCAAGGGAAGCGCTGTTCGTCGGGCGCATGGAAATCCAGACGGGCGATGGCGAACAGGTCGAGCGGGGCCACCCCGGAATCGATACGTTCAGGCCACGCCAGGGCATTGGCGATCGGCGTACGCATGTCCGGATTACCCAGCTGCGCCAGCACCGAACCGTCCACGTAATCGACCAGGGAGTGAATGACACTCTGTGGGTGCACCACCACCTCGACCTTGGCCGGAGGGGCATCGAACAACCAGCAGGCCTCGATCAGCTCGAGCCCCTTGTTCATCATGCTGGCCGAATCCACGGAAATCTTGCGCCCCATCGACCAGTTGGGATGCGCACAGGCCTGCTCCGGCGTCACATCCAGCAAAGCTTCGACCGGCGTTTCACGGAACGGGCCACCGGAAGCCGTCAGCAGTATCCGGCGCACGCCAACCGCGCTCAGGCCACGCGCGTAGTCGCCGGGCATGCACTGGAAGATCGCGTTGTGCTCGCTATCGATCGGCAACAGCACGGCACCGCTGCGCCGCACGGCCTCGATGAACAGCGCACCGGACATTACCAAGGCTTCCTTGTTGGCCAGCAGCACCTTCTTGCCCGCCTCGACGGCAGCCAAGGTGGGGCGCAGGCCGGCAGCGCCGACAATCGCTGCCATCACCGCATCCACTTCCGCTGCCGAAGCCACCTGACAAAGCCCGGCCTCGCCTTCCAGCACCTCGGTGGTGCAGCCGGCAGCCGCCAGGTTTTCGCGCAGTCGCACAGCTGCTTCGGCACTCGGCACTACAGCGAAGGCCGGGCGATGGCGCATGCACAGGGCCAGCAACTCGTCGATGCGCGAATAACCGCTGAGGGCGAACACCTGATAGCGATCGGGGTGGCGCGCGATCACATCCAGCGTGCTCAGACCGATGGAGCCGGTGGCCCCGAGTACGGTAATACGTTGCGGACGGCTCACATCACACCCCATTCGGCAGCCCACAACAACACGGCAAAAATCGGGATCGCCGCAGTAAGGCTGTCAATGCGGTCGAGTACACCACCATGGCCGGGCAGCAGATTACTGCTGTCCTTGATACCGGAGCGGCGTTTGAACATGCTCTCTGTCAGGTCACCGACCACCGAGGACATGACCAGCAGCGCGGCACCCAGCAGGCCCAGCAGGATCTGACCGAAACCCCAGTCACGACTGATGCCAACCGCCAACGTAATCGCAAGGCTCACCGCCAGGCCGCCATACACGCCTTCCCAGCTCTTGCCTGGGCTGACCTGCGGGGCCAGCTTGCGCTTGCCGAAGGCCCTGCCAGAGAAGTAAGCGCCAATGTCGGCGGCCCACACCAGCACCATGACCGACAGGATCAGCCAATTGCCCAGCGGCCAGTGCTTGAGCAACACCAGCCCCTGCCAGGCAGGCAGCAATACCAGCAGGCCGATCAGCAACCGGCAGGCGGCACTGGCCCACAGCTCGCTGCTACGCGGGTAGGTAAGCACCAGCCAGGTGGCCAGCCCCCACCAGATCACTGCAGCACCCAGCACCCAGGGCGCCAGCTCCGGAAGGATGTACAGCAACATCAGCGCTCCGGCGACCACCGCGGCATAGGCGATACGCAGCGGCTGGGCCATCAACCCGGCCAGACGTGCCCACTCCCAGGCGCCAAGGGTCACCACGAAGCCGATGAACAGGGCGAAATCCCCGCCGTTGAGCAGGAAGAAGCCACCCAGCGCGATCGGCAGCAGGATCAGCGCAGTCATGATGCGTTGTTTAAGCATTAAGCACGAGCTCCAGCCTCGACCTGCTCGCTGGTCTTACCGAAGCGGCGCTGGCGCGAAGCGAAATCGGCCAGGGCATTGCGCATGGCCTCGTGTTTGAAGTCCGGCCAGTACAGGTCGGAGAAATACAGCTCGGCGTAGGCCAGCTGCCACAACAGGAAATTGCTGATGCGGTGCTCGCCACCGGTGCGAATGCACAGGTCCGGCAGCGGTAGCTCGCCGGTTGCCAGGCAGGTCTGCAGCAGGCCCGGGGTAATGTCTTCCGGGCGCAGGTGCCCGGCTTGCACTTCCCGCGCCAGCCGCTGAGCGGCCTGAGCGATGTCCCACTGGCCACCGTAGTTGGCCGCAATCTGCAGGATGAAGCGGTTGTTGCCGGCGGTCAGCGCCTCGGCCTCGCGCATGGCAGCTTGCAGTTCGGGATGGAAACGCGAACGGTCACCGATGATGCGCAAGCTGATGTTGTTCTCGTTGAGGCGCTTCGCCTCGCGGCGCAGGGCCGAGAAGAACAGCTCCATCAGCGCACCGACCTCTTCGGCGGGGCGCTGCCAGTTTTCGCTGGAGAACGCGAACAGGGTCAGTACCTCGACCCCGGACTTGGCACACACTTCGATGACCGCGCGAACGGCGTCTACACCCGCCTTGTGCCCGGCAACGCCGGGCAGCAGGCGTTTTTTCGCCCAGCGGTTGTTGCCATCCATGATGATCGCGACGTGACGCGGCACCGAGGACGGCGCCACTGGCTTGGTCTTTTCCATTAAGAAACCCCGGCCTTAGACGGCCATCAGGTCCTTTTCCTTGGCTTTGAAGGCAGCATCGACTTCGGCAACGAACTTGTCGGTCAGCTTCTGGATCTCGTCAGCGGCGCGACGTTCTTCGTCTTCGCTGATTTCCTTGTCCTTGGTCAGCTTCTTCAGGTCGGCAAGGGCGTCGCGGCGTACGTTGCGCACGGCAACCTTGGCATCCTCGCACACGCCACTGGCCTGCTTGGTATAGCCCTTGCGGGTTTCCTCGGTCAGGGCTGGCATTGGCACACGAATGGTAGTGCCGGCGCTGGACGGGTTCAGGCCCAGGTCAGAAGTAAGAATGGCCTTTTCGATGGCAGCGCTGAGGTTTTTGTCATGAGCGACAATTTTCAGGGTGCGGGCATCTTCGACGCTGATCGCAGCCACCTGGTTCAGCGGCATTTCGCTGCCCCAGGCAGTGACCTTGACGCTATCCAGGATGCTTGGGTGGGCACGACCGGTGCGGATCGCCGCCAGGTTACGGCTCAGGGCCTCAAGGGACTTGGTCATGCGCTCCTGCGCGTCTTTCTTGATGTCGTTGATCATGCTTGGCCTTCCTCGATCAGAGTACCTTCAGCGCCACCCACCACGATGTTCAGCAGGGCGCCAGGCTTGTTCATGTTGAATACCCGCAATGGCATCCCGTGGTCGCGGCACAGGACGATTGCGGTCAGGTCCATCACACCCAGCTTGCGATCCAGGACCTCATCGTAGGTCAGGTGATCGAACTTCTCGGCGTGTGGGTCCTTGAATGGATCGGCAGTGTACACACCATCGACCTTGGTCGCCTTCAGCACGACGTCGGCATCGATTTCGATGGCGCGCAGGCAAGCGGCGGAGTCGGTGGTGAAGAACGGGTTGCCGGTACCGGCGGAGAAAATTACCACATCCCCGGAGTTGAGGTGGCGAATAGCTTTGCGGCGATCATAATGATCGGTGACGCCGACCATGGAGATGGCGGACATGACCAGGGCCGGGATGTTCGAGCGCTCCAGCGCATCGCGCATGGCCAGGCCGTTCATCACGGTGGCCAGCATACCCATGTGGTCACCGGTGACGCGGTCCATGCCGGCTGCGCTGAGTGCAGCGCCACGGAACAGGTTGCCACCGCCAATCACCAGGCCGACCTGGACACCAATCCCTACCAACTGGCCAACTTCAAGGGCCATGCGATCCAGCACCTTCGGGTCGATCCCGAAGTCTTCCGAGCCCATCAGGGCCTCGCCGCTAAGTTTGAGCAAAATGCGTTTATAGCGAGGTTGGCGACCACTCACCTGCTGAGCCATTGCGAGTCTCTCCTGCGGCGTACTTTAGAAAATTCGTGCGGGCTGTTTTCAGCCTGCTAACTGTAGCGTGGCACCGCTTTGGTGCCAGCGGCGGCGGGTTTCATAAACCCTTCGCCGTTTTGACAAAGAGGCTGCGCGCGTGAGCGGGCAGCCTCTTTGGGGCGACAGACGGGGCTGTCTTACTGCTTGGCGGCAGCTACCTGAGCGGCAACTTCAGCAGCGAAGTCGTCGACTGGCTTCTCGATGCCTTCGCCTACTTTGAAGTAGGTGAAGGAAACGATTTCAGCGCCGGCTTTCTTGGCCAGCTCGCCAACCTTGACTTCTGGGTTCATGACGAAGGCCTGCTCTTTCAGCGAAGCTTCAGCCTTGAACTTGGTGATACGGCCGTTGATCATGTTCTCAACGATGTTTTCCGGCTTGCCGGCAATCTTGTCGGCGTTCAGCTGCAGGAAGACATTCTTCTCGCGCTCGATGGCCTCGGCGGAGATTTCCGACGAATCCAGGAACTCAGGGTTCGACGCTGCAACGTGCATGGCGATGTTCTTCGCCAGCTCGACGTCACCGCCTTTCAGAACGACGACTGCGCCGATCTTGTTGCCGTGCAGGTAGGCACCGACAACGTCACCTTCAACGCGCACCAGGCGACGGATGTTGACGTTCTCGCCACACTTGGCAACCAGGGCTTCACGAGCTGCTTCACGCGAGGCGATCAGCGGAGCGGCGTCGGTCAGTTTCTGGGCGAAGGCTTCTTCAAGGCTTTCGGCAACGAAGTTCTTGAAGTCGTCTTGCAGGGCCAGGAAGTCGGTCTGCGAGTTCACTTCCAGCAGAACGGCGGATTTACCGTCGGTCTTGACGGCGATAGCGCCTTCAGCAGCGACGTTGCCAGCCTTTTTGGCGGCCTTGATGGCGCCCGAGGCACGCATGTCGTCAATGGCTTTCTCGATGTCGCCGCCAGCCTTTTCCAGGGCTTTCTTGCAATCCATCATGCCTTCGCCAGTACGCTCGCGCAGTTCTTTTACCAGCGCTGCAGTAATTGCTGCCATTTCAAAATCCTCTTGGAAAGTTTTTCAACCATTCCACCCGTTCGTCACGGGCGTTAAATTCTGCGAATCCGCTGTTGTTATCTCAGCCAACCCATAATGCGGGGCCCTTGCTGACAGCAGGATTTCAAGGTGGCAAAAAGGGGGCAAAGCCCCCTTTTTGCGTGCCAAGTAGACGCTAGCGCCTATTACTCAGCAGCAGGTGCAGCCGCTTCTTCAACATAGACTTCGGTGCCGCCAGCAACGTTGTTGCGGCCGCGGATGATGGCGTCAGCCATCGAAGTCATGTACAGCTCGATGGCGCGGATGGCGTCGTCGTTGCCTGGGATGATGTAGTCAACACCTTCCGGGCTGCTGTTGGTATCGACAACGCCGATAACCGGGATGCCCAGCTTGTTAGCTTCGGTGATAGCAATGCGCTCGTGGTCAACGTCGATCACGAACAGGGCATCAGGCAGACCGCCCATGTCCTTGATACCACCCAGGCTGCGGTCCAGCTTTTCCAGATCGCGCGAACGCATCAGGGCTTCTTTCTTGGTCAGCTTGGCAAAGGTGCCGTCTTCGGCCTGGGCTTCCAGGTCGCGCAGACGCTTGATCGAAGCGCGGATGGTCTTGTAGTTGGTCAGCATGCCGCCCAACCAGCGGTGGTCAACGTATGGCGAACCGGCACGAGCAGCTTGCTCGGCGACGATCTTGCCGGCGGAACGCTTGGTGCCGACGAACATGATCTTGTTCTTGCCCTGAGCCAGACGCTCTACGAACGCCAGGGCGTCGTTGAACATTGGCAGGGTTTTTTCCAGGTTGATGATGTGGATCTTGTTACGCGCGCCGAAAATGTACTTGCCCATTTTCGGGTTCCAGTAACGGGTCTGGTGGCCGAAGTGCACACCGGCCTTCAGCATATCGCGCATATTGACTTGGGACATGATAGTTCCTTGGTAAGTCGGGTTGGGCCTCCACGCGTCCCAATGACCAACCCGCAAATTCGAGAATCCGGGGCACCCAGGTCATCGTGTCGACACGTGTGTGGGTTTAGGCTTACGGGGTCGTCCCCGAAAGCGGCGCATGTTATACCACAGACCGCCAGCGAACGAAACCCGAATGAGGTTGCGTCTGTCAGCGGTTTTTGCAGCGCCCCGCCAAACAGGCCAGAATGCCTCCTGTAGACAGCAGCATGGCCGCCTTTATCCCGACAGAATGCCGCCCTGCTCTGCTAGAATCCGGCCTTTCCCGTTTGTTCGCGCCGCGTGCGGCGCCGTAGAGAGCCTGTAATGACCGTCAACATCAAGACCGCAGAAGACATCGAGAAGATGCGCATCGCCGGCCGCCTGGCCGCCGAGGTGCTGGAAATGATCGAGGAGCACGTCAAGCCCGGTGTTACCACCGAAGAGCTCGACCGCTTGTGCCACGACTATATCGTCAACGTCCAGCAGGCCATCCCGGCGCCGCTCAACTACAAGGGCTACCCGAAGTCGATCTGCACCTCGATCAACCATGTGGTCTGCCACGGCATCCCCAACGACAAGCCGCTCAAGGACGGTGACACGCTCAACATCGACGTCACCGTGATCAAGGACGGCTACCACGGCGATACCAGCCGCATGTTCCACGTGGGCAACGTGCCGGTGTGGGCCGAGCGCCTGTCCAAGGTTACCCAGGAGTGCATGTACAAGGCCATCGAGCTGGTCAAGCCGGGCTGCCGCCTGGGCGATATCGGCGAAGTGATCCAGAAGCACGCGGAAAAGAACGGCTTCTCGGTGGTACGCGAGTTCTGCGGCCATGGCATCGGCAAGGTGTTCCACGAAGAACCGCAGATCCTGCACTACGGCCGCGCCGGCACCGGCATGGAGCTTAAAGAAGGCATGACCTTCACCATCGAGCCGATGATCAACCAGGGCAAGGCCGACACCAAGGTGCTGGGCGACGGCTGGACCGCCATCACCAAGGACCGCAAGCTCTCGGCCCAGTGGGAACACACCCTGGTGGTGACCGCGACCGGCTATGAGATCTTCACCCTGCGCAAGGACGACACCATCCCGCGCACCTCGGCCTGACCGCACTCCCACAGGCCACCCGACGACAGGAACGTGACGCGATGCCCCAGGTGGACCCCGAGCTGTTCGACCGCGGCCAGTTCCAGGCGGAACTGGCCCTCAAGGCGAGCCCCATCGCCGCCTTCAAGAAAGCCATCCGCCAGGCCGGCGAGGTGCTCGACAAGCGTTTCCGCAGTGGCGACGATATCCGTCCACTGATCGAAGCCCGCGCCTGGCTCGTCGACAATATCCTGCAACAGGCGTGGAACCAGTTCGACTGGGGCGACCAGAATGGCATCGCCCTGGTCGCGGTGGGTGGCTACGGGCGCGGTGAGCTGCACCCGCATTCAGACATCGACCTGCTGATTTTGCTGGGCGCCGCCGAGCACGAACAATACCGCGACGCCATCGAACGCTTTCTCACCCTGCTGTGGGACATCGGCCTGGAAGTGGGCCAGAGCGTGCGCACCGTCGACGAGTGCGCCGAACAGGCCCGCGCGGACCTGACGGTGATTACCAACCTGATGGAAAGCCGCACCATCGCCGGCCCCGAGGCCCTGCGCCAGCGCATGCTGGAGGTGACCAGCACCGCGCACATGTGGCCGAGCAAAGACTTCTTCCTGGCCAAACGCGCCGAACTCAAGGCCCGTCACCACAAGTACAACGACACCGAGTACAACCTCGAACCTAACGTCAAGGGCTCGCCCGGCGGCCTGCGCGACATCCAGACCGTGCTGTGGGTGGCCCGCCGCCAGTACGGCACCCTGAACCTGCACGCCCTGGCCGGCGAGGGTTTCTTGCTGGAAAGCGAGAACGAACTGCTGGCCTCGTCCCAGGATTTTCTGTGGAAGGTACGTTACGCCCTGCACATGCTGGCCGGTCGCGCCGAGGACCGCCTGCTGTTCGACCACCAGCGCAGCCTCGCCGCGCTGCTTGGGTACAGCGACGACAACCCCAAGCGGGCAATCGAGCAGTTCATGCAGCAGTACTACCGGGTGGTGATGAGCATCAGCCAGCTGTGCGACCTGATCATCCAGCACTTCGAAGAGGTCATCCTCGCCGACGAAGACAGCGGCACCACCCAACCGCTGAATGCACGCTTTCGCCTGCACGACGGCTATATCGAGGCCACCCACCCGAACGTGTTCAAGCGCACACCGTTCGCCATGCTGGAAATCTTCGTGCTGATGGCCCAGCACCCGGAAATCAAGGGCGTGCGCGCCGATACGGTGCGCCTGCTGCGTGAGCACCGCCACCTGATCGACGACACTTTCCGCACCGATATCCGCAACACCAGCCTGTTCATCGAGCTGTTCAAGTGCGAAATCGGCATCCACCGCAACCTGCGGCGGATGAACCGCTACGGCATCCTTGGCCGCTACCTGCCGGAGTTCGGCCTGATCGTCGGGCAGATGCAGCATGACCTGTTCCACATCTATACGGTCGATGCACACACCCTCAACCTCATCAAGCACCTGCGCAAGCTGCAGTACACACCGGTGTCCGAGAAATTCCCGCTGGCCAGCAAGCTGATGGGGCGCCTGCCCAAGCCCGAGCTGATCTACCTTGCCGGCCTTTACCACGACATCGGCAAAGGTCGCCAGGGCGACCATTCCGAGCTGGGCGCGGTGGATGCGAAGAAGTTCTGCGAGCGACACCAGTTGCCGGCCTGGGACAGCCGGTTGATCGTCTGGCTGGTGCAGAACCACCTGGTGATGTCGACCACAGCCCAGCGCAAGGACTTGTCCGACCCGCAGGTAATCAACGACTTTGCCCTGCACGTGGGCGACGAGACGCGCCTGGACTACCTGTACGTGCTGACCGTGGCCGACATCAATGCCACCAACCCCAGCCTGTGGAACTCGTGGCGGGCCAGTCTGTTGCGCCAGCTCTACAGCGAGACCAAGCGCGCCCTGCGCCGCGGCCTGGAAAACCCGCTGGACCGCGAAGAGCAGATCCGCCAGACGCAGTCCTCAGCACTGGATATTCTGGTGCGCGAGGGTACCGACCCGGACGACGTCGAGCAGCTGTGGTCGCAACTGGGTGATGACTACTTCCTCAAGCACACCGCCGCCGACGTAGCCTGGCATACGGATGCGATCCTGCAGCAACCGGCTGATGGCGGGCCCCTGGTGCTGATCAAGGAAACCACCCAGCGGGAGTTCGAAGGCGGCACGCAGATCTTCATCTACGCCCCCGATCAGCACGATTTCTTTGCCGTGACGGTGGCGGCCATGTCGCAGCTGAACCTGAACATCCATGACGCGCGGATCATCACGTCGAGCAGCCAGTTCACCCTCGACACCTACATTGTGCTGGACAACGACGGCGGCTCGATCGGCGACAACCCGCAGCGGGTCAAGCAGATTCGCGATGGCCTGACCGAAGCGCTGCGCAACCCCGAAGACTACCCGACCATCATCCAGCGCCGGGTGCCGCGCCAGCTCAAGCACTTCGACTTCCCGCCGCAGGTGACCATCCTCAACGATGCCCAGCGGCCAGTGACCATCCTCGAAATCACCGCACCCGACCGCCCAGGCCTGCTGGCCCGGCTGGGGCGCATTTTCCTGGAGTTCGACCTGTCGCTGCAGAACGCCAAGATCGCCACTCTGGGCGAACGGGTGGAAGACGTGTTCTTCATCACTGATGCCGACAACCAGCCGCTGTCCGACCCGCAGCTGTGCAGCCGCCTGCAGGAGGCCATCGTGCAGCAGCTACAAGCCGGCCAAGGTAGCGACACCAGCCCGACCCGCGTGACCATTTAACGATTAGACGATTGACGAGACCTTGCGCCGATGAACCATGCCTTGACCCAGCTTCAGCCCTACCCGTTCGAAAAGCTCCGCGCCCTGCTGGGTAGCGTGAAGCCTGCGGCGGACAAACGCGCCATCGCCCTGTCGATCGGTGAGCCGAAGCACGAATCGCCGGCGTTCGTGGCCCAGGCCATGGCCGACAACCTCGACAAGCTGGCGGTGTACCCCAGCACCATCGGCGTGCCGGCCCTGCGCCAGGCCATCGGCCAGTGGTGCGAGCAGCGTTTTGGCGTGCCGGCCGGCTGGCTGGATGCCGAGCAGCACATCCTGCCGGTCAATGGCACCCGTGAAGCGCTGTTTGCCTTCACCCAGGCGGTGGTCAACCGTGCAGATGACGGCCTGGTAATCAGCCCAAACCCGTTCTACCAGATCTACGAAGGCGCAGCACTGCTGGCCGGGGCTACACCGCACTACCTGCCCTGCTTGGAAAGCAACGGTTTCAACCCCGATTTCGATGCCGTAACGGCGGACGTGTGGAAGCGCTGCCAGATCCTGTTCCTGTGCTCGCCGGGCAACCCCACCGGTGCATTGGTGCCGATGGACACCCTGAAAAAGCTGATTGCCCTGGCTGACGAACACGACTTCGTGATCGCCGCCGACGAGTGCTACAGCGAGCTGTACTTCGACGAAGATGCGCCACCACCGGGCCTGCTGACCGCCTGCGCCGAGCTTGGCCGTAGTGATTTTGCCCGCTGCGTGGTGTTCCATAGCCTGTCCAAGCGCTCCAACCTGCCGGGCCTGCGTTCGGGCTTTGTGGCTGGCGACGCCAAGATCATCAAGCCGTTCCTGCTGTACCGCACCTACCACGGCTGTGCCATGCCGGTGCAAACCCAGCTGGCCAGCATTGCCGCGTGGCAGGACGAGGCGCATGTGCGCGAGAACCGCGACCAGTACCGCGCCAAATACGATGCCGTGCTGGACATCCTGCAGCCGGTGCTGGACGTGCAGCGCCCGGATGGCAGCTTCTACCTGTGGGCCAAGGTGCCGGGCTGCGATGCCGAATTCACCCGCGACCTGTTCGAAGCCCAGCATGTGACCGTGGTACCAGGCTCGTACCTGTCGCGTGAAGTGGAGGGTGTGAACCCAGGCGCCGGGCGCGTACGCATGGCGCTGGTTGCACCGCTGGCCGAGTGCATCGAGGCGGCAGAGCGGATTCGTGCCTTCCTGCAAAACCGCTAATTGAGCTGGGGGCGCTGTGCGCCCCATTCGCGGGACAAGCCCGCGCCCACAGGCCTCCAGCAACCTCAAATGGAGGACCTGTGGGAGCGGGCTTGTCCCGCGAATGGCAACAAGGAGATCTACTTGACCTGCCCCAGGTTGGCCTCACTCATATCCAGCTCCCCAAGCACCTGCCGCACCACCTCATCGCCCACCTGGTGCTGGCGATGCAGGTTATACAGCTCCAGCCGCTGCGCCCTCAGCGCACGCAAGCGCAAACGCCGCTCCAGCAAGTCCATCTGTTCGGCCAGGGCCTTGGCCTCGGCACTGTCGTTGTAGCTGTCCAGTTCATCCCGATACTCAGCCATCAACCGTGCCTTCAGCTCGGTCGCCAGGGTCGCCTGCGCAGCATCTTGCGGGGCATTGGCGTCGATCACCTCCTCTGCTTCCAGGGCATGAATCGCTGCCTCGGCCGTGCGCCGCCAGGCTTCCTGCACCTCTTGGTGCAAGCGTTCGTCCGGGCTCTTGGTCACCCCGCGCAGCAATATCGGCAGCGCGATGCAGGCGCTGATCAACGACAGCAGGATCACCCCGGCGGCAATGAAAATCAGCAAATCACGCTCAGGGAAGGCCTTGCCCGCCCCCATCAGCAACGGCACCGACATCACACCCGCCAGGGTCACCGCCCCGCGCACACCGCCCAAGGTCAGCAGCCAGCAGGAGCGCGCCGTAGGCATCAGCACCAGCGCCGGTTTGCCGCGCCAGCGGCGCACCACGCCGATCGACCGCCAGATGCTCTGCACCCAGATGAACCGCAGCAGGATCAGTGCAGCAAAGATCGCCACCACGTCCAGGCAGCGGTAGGCCAGGGTCGGCCACACGGTGGCTTCGTGGCTGACCACCGCCTTGATGATGTCTGGCAACTGCAGGCCCAACAGCAGGAAGATCAGGCCATTGAAGGCGAACTCCAGCAACGACCAGACGCTCCGGTTAAGCAGGCGGGTGCTGGTCTGGCGTGGCAGCAGGTCGAGCCAGCTTTGCATCATGCCGGCCGCTACCGCCGAAAGGATGCCCGAAACGCCTAGGCGCTCGGCCAGCACGTAGGCCGCGAACGGCAGCAGCAGCATGAACACCACGTGGGTGGCCGGGTCGTCCCAGCCGCGGGCGATCATCCAGGCGCGCAGGCGGCCGACTAGCCAGCTCAGGCCCACCCCCACCGCCAGACCGCCAAGCGCGACCAGCACAAAGCTGAAGCTGGCATCGGCCAGCGAAAACACCCCGGTGATCGCCGCCGCCAGGGCGAACTTGAAGGTCACCAGGCCCGATGCATCGTTCATCAGGGCCTCCCCCTGCAGCATGTGCATCAGCGGGGTGGGCAGGCGGTCCTGGGCGATGGCCGAAACCGCCACGGCATCGGTCGGCGACAGCACCGCCGCCAAGGCGAAAGCCACCGGCAGGGGGATGCTCGGCAGCAGCCAGTGAATGAAATAGCCGGCCCCGACCACAGTGAACAGCACCAACCCTACGGCCAGCGCCACCACTGGCCCGCGAATGCGCCACAACTCACGCTTGGGGATGCGCCAACCGTCGGCAAAGAGCAGGGGCGGCAAGAACAGGAACAGGAACAACTCGGGGTCCAGGGCCACATGCAGCCCCAGTGTCGGCAGGGCCAGCAAGGCACCGGCAGCGATCTGCACCAGCGGCAAGGGCAGCGGGATCATGCGGCCGACCAGCTTCGACAGGCTGACCAGCGTCAGCAGGATGAGGACGGTGTAGGCGGACTGCATCCGGGAAAGCTTCCTTTGTGAACCAGAAACGGTAGCAAGGCGAACCATCGCCATTGAAACAATATGTTAGCGGCGACCGACGGTTCGGGGCCGCTGCACGATAGTCGCAGGTGACGGCGGAATATGTAACATGATGATACTTCAGAAGGTGCAGGCCTTGATTCTTGCAGCGCCCATGAGATCGAGCGCCGCCCGCGCGGCGCTGGATCTCATGGGCGCTGCAAGGCTCAAGGCAAGTACACCCGTGGCGCTCACTGTTTCGTTCCCGCATAATCCCGCGACTGACATCGAAAGACGGAGAGATTGGGGCGACTTGTAACCCCAATGTACACAATGACCTACACGCTCTACGGCATCAAAGCCTGTGACACCATGAAAAAAGCGCGTACCTGGCTCGAAGACAAAGCCATCGCCTACGAATTTCACGATTACAAGACCCAAGGCATCGACCGCGACCGCCTGAACCGCTGGTGCGACGAACACGGCTGGGAAGTCATCCTCAACCGTGCCGGCACCACCTTCCGCAAGCTGGACGACGCCAGCAAGGCAGACCTCGACCAGGCCAAGGCCGTCGAGCTGATGCTGGCCCAGCCGTCGATGATCAAACGCCCGGTGCTGGACCTTGGCGCGCGCACCCTGGTCGGCTTCAAGCCGGACCTGTACGCCGCTGCCCTGGCCTGAGCCCCCACCCTATTTCGCACGAGGTAATCACATGTCCAATACCCTGTTCAGCCTGGCCTTCGGTGTCGGCTCCCAGAACCGCCAGGGCGCCTGGCTGGAAGTGTTCTACGCGCAACCGCTGCTCAACCCGAGCGCCGAGCTGGTTGCCGCTGTAGCCCCTGTTCTCGGTTACGAAGGTGGCAACCAGGCCATCGCCTTCAGCAACGGCCAGGCCTTGAAATTGGCCGAAGCCCTGAAAGGCGTGGATGCGACCCAGGCCGCCCTGCTGACCCGCCTGGCCGAAAGCCACAAGCCGCTGGTCGCTACCCTGCTGGCCGAAGACGCTGCCCTGACCTCCACCCCAGAGGCCTACCTCAAGCTGCACCTGTTGTCGCACCGCCTGGTCAAGCCACACGGCCTGAGCCTGGCTGGCATCTTCCCGCTGCTGCCGAACGTAGCCTGGACCAACCAGGGCGCGGTCGACCTGGCCGAACTGGCCGAGCTGCAACTGGAAGCGCGCCTGAAGGGCGAGCTGCTGGAAGTGTTCTCGGTGGACAAGTTCCCGAAGATGACCGACTACGTGGTCCCGGCCGGCGTGCGCATCGCCGATACCGCCCGTGTGCGCCTGGGCGCCTACATCGGCGAAGGCACCACCATCATGCACGAAGGCTTCGTCAACTTTAACGCGGGCACCGAAGGCCCGGGCATGATCGAAGGCCGCGTGTCCGCCGGCGTATTCGTTGGCAAAGGTTCCGACCTGGGCGGCGGTTGCTCGACCATGGGTACCCTGTCCGGTGGCGGCAACATCGTCATCAAGGTGGGCGAAGGCTGCCTGATCGGCGCCAACGCTGGTATCGGCATTCCGCTGGGCGACCGCAACACCGTTGAAGCCGGCCTGTACATCACCGCTGGCACCAAGGTGAACCTGCTGGACGAGAACAACGAGCTGGTCAAGGTGGTCAAGGCCCGCGACCTGGCCGGCCAGACCGACCTGCTGTTCCGCCGCAACTCGCTGAATGGCGCGGTAGAATGCAAGACCCACAAGTCGGCTATCGAGCTGAACGAGGCGCTGCACGCTCACAACTGAGCATGCTTGGCGTTTGAAATGTTAAGATCGGGTCTGGCACCACGCCAGACCCGATTTTCATTCCAGGCCCCGTGAACATGTTCCAGCCCTCCCCCTGGCGTGCCGACTTCCCCGCCATCGCCGCCCTGCAACGGCAGCACCAGACCTACCTGGACAGCGCCGCTACCACCCAAAAGCCGCAAGCCCTGATCGATGCCTTGAGCCATTACTACAGCCATGGCGCGGCCAACGTACACCGTGCCCAGCACCTGCCCGGTGCACTGGCGACCCAGGCTTTCGAAACCAGCCGAGACAAGGTCGCCGCCTGGTTGAATGCTGCGGACTCACGGCAGATCGTGTTCACCCACGGTGCCACCTCGGCCTTGAACCTGCTGGCCTACGGCCTTGAGCACCGCTTCGAAGCCGGTGACGAAATTGCCATCAGCGCGCTGGAGCACCATGCCAACCTGCTGCCCTGGCAACAGCTGGCACGCCGGCGCAACCTGCGCCTGGTGATACTGCCGCTGGATGCCTTTGGCCGCATCGACCTGAACCAGGCACTGCAACTGATAGGCCCGCGCACCCGGGTGCTCGCCGTCAGCCAGCTGTCCAACGTACTGGGTACCTGGCAACCGCTGCCGGCCCTGCTTTCCCATGCCCGCGCACAAGGCGCGCTGACCGTGGTCGACGGTGCCCAGGGCGTGGTGCATGGTCGCCACGATGTGCAGCAACTGGGCTGCGACTTCTATGTGTTCTCCAGCCACAAGTTGTACGGCCCGGATGGGGTTGGCGTGCTGTACGGCCACACTCGGGCGCTGGAGCTGCTGCGCCATTGGCAGTTCGGTGGCGAGATGGTGCAACTGGCCGAGTACCAGAGCGCCAGCTTTCGCCCTGCACCGCTGGGGTTCGAGGCGGGTACGCCGCCAATCGCCGGGGTGATAGGCCTGGGGGCGACCCTGGATTATTTGGCCAGCCTCGACGTCCCGGCTGTCGAAGCCCACGAAACCAGCCTGCACCAGCGCCTGCTGCGCGGCCTGGCTGACCGTGAGGGCGTGCGGGTATTGGGGGCACCGCAGACGGCGCTGGCCAGCTTCGTCATCGAGGGCGTGCACAACGCAGATATCGCCCACCTGCTCACCGAGCAAGGGATAGCCGTGCGTGCCGGACACCACTGCGCCATGCCGCTCTTGCAAGGGCTGGGGCTGGAGGGCGCAATCCGTGTATCGCTGGGCTTGTACAACGACAGCGACGACTTGCAGCGCTTCTTCGCTGCGCTTGATCAGGGCCTGGAGTTGCTGCGATGAGCATGCCGGAACAGGCGCGCCAGGCGCTGGAAGCGTTTGAACAGGGCAAGGGCTGGGAACAGCGCGCCCGGCTGCTGATGCAGTGGGGCGACCGCCTGGAGCCGCTGGCCGAGACTGACAAGACCGAAGCCAACCGGGTGCATGGCTGCGAAAGCCTGGTGTGGCTGATGGCCGAACTCGTCGATGGGCAGTGGCGGTTCAAGGCCAGCAGCGATGCACGCTTGTTGCGCGGGCTGCTGGCGTTGTTGCTGGTGCGGGTGCAGGGGTTGACCAGTGAACAGCTGGCCGGCCTTGATCTGCGTGGGTGGTTCACCCAACTGGGCCTGGAGCGCCAATTGTCGCCGTCGCGCAGCAATGGGTTGCATGCGGTGTTGCAGCGGATGGCGGAGTTGGCGTCCAACCACTAAATCCAAGGCATACGCTGCTCCCTGTAGGAGTGGCCTTGTGCCGCGAAAGGGCCGCCCAGCGGCCCCAGCAATCTTCGTGGAGAGGCTGAAATGGGGCCGCTACGCGCCCCTTTCGCGGCACAAGGCCGCTCCTACAAGGAGCGAGTTGGCCTGTGCATGATTACTCAGGCTTGATCCGCTCCGAAGGCCGCCGCGCACCCGCCACCAATTTCTCGATCGCCTTGCTCGCCGCCACCATGCCAAAGGTCGCGGTCACCATCATCACTGCACCAAAGCCACCCGAGCAGTCCAGCCTTACCCCCTCCCCCACAAAGCTTTTTTGCAGGCAAACGCTGCCATCACCCTTGGGATAACGCAGCTGTTCGCTGGAGAACACGCACGGCACACCATAGTTGCGGCTGACATTGCGCGAGAAGTTGTAATCGCGGCGCAAGGTGGAGCGCACCCGCGAGGCCAGTGGGTCGTTGAAGGTCTTGTTCAGGTCGGCGATCTGGATCTGGGTCGGGTCGATCTGCCCACCAGCGCCACCCGTGGTAACGATGGCAATCTTTCGCCGCCGGCACCAGGCAATCAACGCCGCCTTGGCCATGACGCTGTCGATGCAGTCGATCACACAGTCCAGGTGCTCGTGGATATGCTCGGCCATGGTTTCACGGGTAACGAAGTCCGCTACCGCATGCACCGTGCATGCCGGGTTGATCGCACGCAAGCGTTCAGCCATGACGTCGACCTTGGGCCGCCCCACCTGGCCTTCCAGGGCATGGGCCTGGCGGTTGGTGTTGCTGACGCAGACGTCGTCCAGGTCAAACAGGCTGATTTCGCCCACGCCGCTGCGGGCCAGCGCTTCAGCCACCCAGGACCCTACCCCGCCAATACCGACCACAGCCACATGGGCCTGCCCCAGGCGCTGCAGCCCCTGGTCGCCATACAGCCGGGCAACGCCGGCGAAGCGTGGATCTTCTGTGCTCATGTTCATACCCCAAAAAACCGGCGCGCATTATATGCCAGCGGGCCCATGGCCTGCATCGTTAGGAAAGAGACTACTAACCCTGCTTTAATGTCCTATCACTTCGACACAAATGGACGACAATGTCTTCACGTAAATTCGGCCTGAACCTGGTTGTGGTGCTGGCCATCGCCGCGTTGTTCACCGGGTTCTGGGCACTGATCAACCGCCCGGTCTCCGCCCCTGCCTGGCCAGAACAGATCTCTGGCTTTTCGTATTCGCCGTTCCGCCTGGGTGAAAGCCCGCAGAAGGGCCAGTACCCCACTGACGACGAGATGCGCCAGGACCTGGAGCAGTTGAGCAAACTGACCGACAGCATCCGAATCTATACCGTGGAGGGCACCCAGGCCGACATCCCGCGCCTGGCCGAGGAGTTTGGCTTGCGGGTGACGCTGGGGATCTGGATCAGCCCGGACCTGGAACGCAACGAGCGCGAAATCGCCACGGCCATCCAGTTGGCCAACACCTCGCGCAGCGTGGTGCGGGTAGTGGTCGGCAACGAGGCGCTGTTCCGTGAAGAAGTCACCCCGGAAAACCTGATCAAATACCTGGACCGGGTACGCGCAGCCGTCAAGGTACCGGTGACCACCAGTGAACAATGGCACATCTGGAAGGAAAACCCGGAGATCGCCAAGCACGTCGACCTGATTGCCGCGCACATCCTGCCCTACTGGGAATTCGTCCCGATGAAGGATTCGGTCGAGTTCGTGCTCGACCGCGCCCGGGAGCTGAAGCACCAGTTCCCGCGCAAACCCCTGCTGTTGTCCGAGGTCGGCTGGCCGAGCAACGGCCGCATGCGCGGTGGTGCCGATGCCAGCCAGGCCGACCAGGCCATCTACCTGCGCACCTTGGTCAATACCCTCAACCGCCGTGGCTACAACTACTTTGTCATCGAAGCCTATGACCAGCCGTGGAAGGCTAGCGACGAAGGCTCGGTAGGCGCCTATTGGGGCGTGTACAACGCCGAGCGTCAGCAAAAATTCAACTTCGATGGGCCCGTGGTGGCGATCCCGCAGTGGCGAGCCCTGGCGGTGGCCTCGGTGGTGCTGGCGATGATTGCGCTGATGGTGCTGTTCATCGACGGCTCGGCCCTGCGCCAGCGCGGCCGCACATTCCTGACCTTCATCACCTTTTTGTGCGGGTCGGTACTGGTGTGGATTGCCTACGACTACAGCCAGCAGTACAGCACCTGGTTCAGCCTGACCGTGGGCGTACTGCTTGCTCTTGGCGCGCTGGGCGTGTTCATCGTGCTGCTTACCGAGGCCCATGAACTGGCCGAGGCCGTATGGATACACAAGCGCCGACGCGAGTTCCTGCCGGTACAGGCCGACAGCGCCTACCGGCCCAAGGTATCGGTGCATGTGCCGTGCTACAACGAGCCACCTGAGATGGTGAAGCAGACCCTCGACGCCCTGGCCGCGCTGGACTACCCCGACTACGAAGTGCTGGTGATCGACAACAACACCAAGGACCCGGCCGTGTGGGAGCCGCTGAAGGCTCACTGCGAGAAGCTCGGCGAGCGCTTCAAGTTTTTCCACGTCGCGCCACTGGCCGGCTTCAAGGGCGGCGCGCTCAACTACCTGATCCCGCACACGGCCAAGGACGCTGAGGTGATTGCGGTGATCGACTCGGACTACTGCGTCGACCGCAACTGGCTCAAGCACATGGTGCCGCACTTCGCCGACCCGAGAATTGCCGTGGTGCAGTCGCCGCAGGACTACCGCGACCAGCACGAAAGCGCCTTCAAGAAGCTGTGCTACAGCGAGTACAAGGGCTTCTTCCACATCGGCATGGTCACCCGCAACGACCGTGACGCAATCATCCAGCACGGCACCATGACCATGACCCGGCGCACGGTACTGGAAGAGCTGGGCTGGGCCGAATGGTGCATCTGCGAGGACGCCGAGCTGGGCCTGCGCGTGTTCGAGAAAGGCCTGTCGGCCGCCTACGCCCACAACAGCTACGGCAAGGGCCTGATGCCTGACACCTTCATCGATTTCAAGAAGCAGCGCTTCCGCTGGGCCTACGGCGCCATTCAGATCATCAAACACCACGCCAGTGCCCTGTTGCGCGGCAAGGGCAGCGAGCTGACCCGTGGCCAGCGCTACCACTTCCTGGCCGGCTGGCTGCCGTGGGTCGCCGACGGCATGAATATCTTCTTTACTATCGGTGCGCTGCTGTGGTCAGCGGCAATGATCATCGTGCCGCACCGCGTCGACCCGCCGCTGATGATCTTCGCCATCCCGCCGCTGGCGCTGTTCTTCTTCAAGGTCGGCAAGATCATTTTCCTTTACCGCCGTGCGGTGGGGGTCAACCTCAAGGACGCCTTCGCCGCAGCGCTGGCCGGCCTGGCGCTGTCGCATACCATTGCCAAGGCGGTGCTTTACGGCTTTTTCACCAGCAGCATGCCGTTTTTCCGCACGCCCAAGAATGCCGACAGCCATGGGCTGTTGGTGGCACTTTCCGAAGCGCGGGAAGAGCTGTTCATCATGTTGCTGCTGTGGGGCGCGGCGTTGGGTATCTACCTGGTGCAAGGGCTGCCGAGTTCGGACATGCGCTTCTGGGTGGCGATGTTGCTGGTGCAGTCGTTGCCTTATGTGGCAGCGCTGGTGATGGCGTTGCTGTCTTCGCTGCCCAAGCCAGTGGAGAAGGCTGCCGAAGCGCAGCAGGCGTGAGATTGCCGGGGCTGCTTTGCAGCCCATTCGCGGCACAAGGCCGCTCCCACAAGGATGACCGCAGCCCATCAGGCATGTGCATGACCTGTGGGAGCGGCCTTGTGCCGCGAATGGGCCGCAACGCGGCCCCACTGCCACATCGGTTTGATATAAGATAACGCCCCTCAGATTTCCCCGCCTTGCCTTGCCCCGGAGTCCCCCATGACGGCCCCTGCCGAGCTCTCGCCTACCCTTCAACTGGCCTGCGACCTGATCCGTCGCCCCTCGGTCACCCCTGTCGACGCCGACTGCCAGGCGCAGATGATGAAGCGCCTGGGCGCCGTGGGCTTCGCACTCGAGCCGATGCGCATTGAAGACGTAGACAACTTCTGGGCCACCCACGGCAGCCAGGACGGCCCGGTGCTGTGCTTTGCCGGCCACACCGACGTGGTGCCCACCGGCCCGGTGCAGCAATGGCAGCACGAACCGTTCGAAGCGCTGATCGACGCTGACGGCATGCTCTGCGGCCGTGGCGCCGCCGACATGAAAGGCAGCCTGGCCTCCATGGTGATCGCCAGCGAGCGCTTCGTGCACGACTACCCGAACCACCGCGGCAAGGTCGCCTTCCTGATCACCAGCGACGAGGAAGGCCCGGCCCACCACGGCACCAAGGCAGTGGTCGAGCGCCTCAAAGCACGCAACGAACGCCTGGACTGGTGCATCGTCGGCGAACCCTCCAGCACCACCCTGCTGGGTGACGTGGTCAAGAACGGCCGCCGTGGTTCGCTGGGTGCCAAGCTGACCGTGCGCGGCAAGCAGGGCCACGTGGCCTACCCGCACCTGGCACGCAACCCGATCCACCTGGCCGCCCCGGCCCTGGCGGAACTGGCAGCCGAGCACTGGGACGAAGGCAACGCGTTCTTCCCGCCGACCAGTTTCCAGATCTCCAACCTCAATTCCGGCACCGGCGCCACCAACGTGGTACCGGGCGAGCTGACCGCGCTGTTCAACTTCCGCTTCTCCACCGAGTCGACCGTCGAAGGCCTGCAGGCGCGAGTGTCGGCGATTCTCGACAAGCATGAACTGGACTGGTCGATCGACTGGGCGCTTTCAGGCCTGCCGTTCCTCACCGAACCGGGCGAACTGCTCGACGCGGTGGCACACAGCATCAAGGGCGTCACCGGCCGCGACACCCAGCCGTCTACCAGCGGGGGTACCTCCGATGGCCGCTTCATCGCCACCATGGGTACCCAGGTGGTCGAGCTTGGCCCGGTCAACGCCACCATTCACCAGGTGGACGAGCGGATTCTGGCCAGCGACCTCGACCTGCTGACCGAAATCTACTACCAGACCCTGGTTCGGTTGCTCGCCTGATGCTCGCCTGCCCTCTTTGCCAGGCGCCGCTGAGCCGGCTCGACAACAGTGTGATGTGCCCGGCCGGTCACCGCTTCGACCGAGCGCGCCAAGGTTACCTGAACCTGCTGCCGGTGCAGCACAAGAACAGCCGCGACCCGGGTGACAACCAGGCCATGGTCGAGGCCCGCCGCGACTTTCTCGACGCGGGCCACTACGCCCCTGTCGCCCACCGGCTGGCCGAGCTTGCCGCCGAGCGCCGGCCCGGCGCCTGGCTGGACATCGGCTGCGGCGAGGGCTACTACACCGCGCTGCTCGCCCAGGCGCTGCCAGCTGCCGAGGGCTATGCCCTGGACATCTCCCGCGAGGCGGTCAAGCGTGCCTGCCGCCGCGCGCCACAGGTCACCTGGATGGTCGCCAGCATGGCCCGCGTGCCGCTGGCGGACGCCAGTTGCCAGTTCATCGCCAGCGTGTTCAGCCCGCTGGACTGGGCCGAAGCCAGGCGCCTGCTCAGCCCCGGCGGCGGCCTGATGCGGGTCGGCCCGACCAGCGGCCACCTGATGGAGTTGCGTGAGGTGCTCTACGATGAAGTACGCCCTTACGCCGACGACAAGCACCTGGCCCTCGTCCCCGAAGGCATGGCCCACGCCCATAGCGAAACCCTCGAATTCCGCTTGAACCTGGCCGTGCCCAAGGCGCGCGCCGACCTGCTCGCCATGACCCCGCACGGCTGGCGCGCCAGCGCCGAAAAACGCGCCCGGGTGATCGACCAGCCCGAGCCGTTCGAGGTTACGGTTTCCATGCGTTATGACTATTTCGTGCGCCAAGACTGAGCACACCCGGAGCCCTTATGCGCCAACCAGATATCGAGATTTACCTGAAGGACGCCGACGTCGACCACAAGCAGATTGCCCAGTGGCTCGCCCAGGCGATTGGCCCATGCAGCGACTGGCAGCAGAAAGGCCAGACATTCAAATGCAAGGCCGGTAACATTCCGGTCACCTGGTTACCCAAGGCTGTAGGGAAATGGAACAGCCTGTACCTGGAAAGCGACCAGACGCCATGGGCCGATGATGTCGCTTGCGCCCGCGCTGCATTTGCCGCACTGGGTGTGGAAGTGCGCTGCGCGCCGGGTGGCTGGGTAGAGGAAGACGGCGAAGAAGATGCCGACCGCTGGGTGCGCATAAGCGCCGACGGTGAAGAGGAAATCACCTGGCGCACAACCTGAAAATACAGCGTTGCTCGTTTCTGTAGAAGCGGGCTTGCCCGCGAACACGGGCCATGCCCGTGGCAGCCACCGTGGTGGCTGCTTCGCGGGCAAGCCCGCTCCTACGGCTTGAAACTAGAGGCTCAGAGCCCTACTACGTCTTCGGCTTGCAGGCCTTTCTGGCCCTGCACGCAGGCGTATTCCACCCGCTGCCCTTCGACCAGGGTACGATGCCCCTCACCGCGGATCGCCCGATAGTGGACGAACACATCCGCACCACCTTCGCGCTGAATGAAGCCATAACCCTTGGCATCGTTGAACCACTTTACATTCCCAGTCTCACGAGACGACATCTGAACTACTCCGGATTTTTATTGTGAAGATCGCCTTGCAGGCACGAGCTCACGGCCCCGTGCCAACGCCGCTTGCTGAAATATCCTGCAAGTGGCAGGCCGAGTATATGACACAGAACAAAAAAAATTGATGACGGTCCCGCAGTTGGCCGATTTTTGCTGAACTTACGCCGATACGGCAGACTAAATAGCTGGATACTCACCTGAAAATCACACCCAGGGCACACACCCCATGACCCGTTCCCCCCTGCGCCGCCTGATCTTCGGCGCCCTGCGTCGCCTGTTGTACCTGTGGGTGCGCTCCGAGACCATCAACCAGTCTTCCATGACCCTCAACCTTGACCGCAGCCGGCCGGTGTTCTATGCGCTGCCCTCGCCCGCGCTCACCGACCTGGCCGTGCTCGACCACGAGTGCACCAAGGCGGGGCTGCCGCGCCCGGTGCTGCCGGTGGCGGTCGGCCAACTGCAGGAGCCGGCCGGGTTCTTCTACCTGACCCCCGACCCTGACTGGCTCGGCCGCCAGGACAAAAGCGGCGCCCCGCCCACACTTGAGCGCCTGGTAGCTGCCGTCAGCCAGCATGCCGAAGAAGATGCGCAGATCATTCCGGTCAGCGTGTTCTGGGGGCAGACCCCGGCCAGCGAATCCAGCCCATGGAAGCTGTTGTTCGCCGACAGCTGGGCGGTGACCGGGCGCCTGCGCCGGCTGCTGACCGTGCTGATCCTGGGGCGCAAGACCCGGGTGCAGTTCTCCGCCCCCATCCACCTGCGCGAACTGGTGCAGCACAACAAGGGCCACGAGCGCACCGTGCGCATGGCCCAGCGCCTGATGCGCGTGCATTTTCGCAACCTCAAGACCGCCGTCATCGGCCCGGACATCTCGCACCGGCGCAACCTGGTCAAAGGCCTGATCCATGCCCCGCAGGTGCGCCAGGCCATCGCCGACGAGGCCCAACGCGAGAACCTGCCGTTGGCCAAGGCCGAAGCCCAGGCACTGCGTTATGGCAACGAGATCGCCTCGGACTACACCTACACGGTCATCCGCTTTCTCGAAGTGGTGCTCAGCTGGTTCTGGAACAAGATCTACGACGGCATCAAGGTCAACCATATCGAACAGGTTCAGGGCATAGCTCCCGGCCACGAAGTGATCTACGTGCCGTGCCACCGCAGCCACATCGATTACCTGCTGTTGTCGTACCTGCTGTTCCGCAACGGCCTTACCCCGCCGCACGTGGCGGCAGGCATCAACCTCAACATGCCGGTGGTGGGTAACCTGCTGCGCCGTGGCGGTGCCTTCTTCATGCGCCGCACGTTCAAGGGCAACCCGCTGTACACCGCCGTGTTCAACGAGTACCTGCATACTCTGTACACCAAAGGTTTTCCGGTCGAGTACTTCGTCGAAGGTGGCCGCTCGCGTACCGGGCGCATGCTGCAGCCGCGTACCGGGATGCTGGCCATTACCTTGCGCAGCTTCCTGCGCTCGTCGCGCACGCCGGTGGTGTTCGTGCCGGTGTACATCGGCTACGAGCGCGTGCTCGAAGGCCGCACCTACCTGGGCGAGTTGCGCGGTGCCAGCAAAAAGAAGGAGTCGGTGTTCGACATCTTCAAGGTGTTTGGCGCGCTCAAGCAGCGCTTTGGCCAGGTCTACGTCAACTTCGGCGAACCGATCCGCCTGGCCGGGTTCCTCGATGAGCAACAGCCCGGCTGGCGTGAACAGGATCACGGCCCCCAGTACCGCCCGGCCTGGCTCAACGACGCCACCACCCGCCTGGGCGAAACCGTGGCCCGTCACCTCAACGAGGCGGCCGCCATCAACCCGGTCAACCTGGTGGCCCTGGCGCTGCTGTCCACCAGCCGCCTGGCCCTGGACGAACGCGCCCTGACCCGTGTACTCGACCTGTACCTGGCCTTGCTGCGCCAGGTGCCGTACTCGCCGCACACCACCCTGCCGGACGGCGACGGCCAGGCACTGATCGAGCACGTGCGCAGCATGAACCTGGTGGCCGAGCAGAAGGACGCCCTGGGCCGCATCCTCTACCTGGATGAAGGCAATGCGGTACTGATGACCTATTACCGCAACAACGTGCTGCACATTTTCGCCCTGCCGGCGCTGCTGGCCAGCTTCTTCCTCAGCAGCTCGCGCATGAGCCGCGAACTGCTGGGCCAGTATGTGCACGCGTTGTACCCGTACCTGCAGGCCGAACTGTTCCTGCGCTGGACGCCAGAGCAACTGGACGAGGTGATCGACCAATGGCTGGCCGCGCTGGTTGAACAAGGCCTGCTACGCCAGGACAACGACATATACGTACGTCCGGCGCCCAGTTCGCGGCAGTTCGTGCTACTGACCCTGCTCGCCCGCACCATCACCCAGACCTTGCAGCGCTTCTACATGGCCACCTCGCTGCTGCTCAACAGCGGACAGAACAGCCTCAGCGCCGAAGGGCTGGAAGACCTGTGCGTGATGATGGCCCAGCGCCTGTCGATCCTGCATGGCCTGAATGCCCCAGAGTTTTTCGACAAGACGCTGTTCCGCCACTTCATCCAGACCCTGCTCCAGCAAGGCGTGCTGCATGCCGACGGGCAAGGCAAGCTGGGTTATCACGACAAGCTCGGCGAGCTGGCCGAGGGCGTGGCCAAGCGTGTGCTGTCGGCCGAACTGCGGCTGTCGATCCGCCAGGTGGCCCTGCACCGTGACGACGGCCTGGAAACTTCGACCCTCTGACGGTTCATCACGGGGGAAAATCCGCTAAAGTCCCTGGGGTTGGCCACAAGCCAGCCCCAAGGACACCGGAGATTCCATGAAAAAGCTCTTTATGCTGTGTTGCGCATCCCTGCTTGCAGCCTGTTCCAGCCAAACCCCATCCAACCAGGCCAGCCTGGACGGTGAAGTCTTCTACCTGCAGCGTATCGCCCTGCCGCCTGCCGCTACCCTGAGCGTGGAGCTGCAGGACGTTTCGCTGATGGACGCCCCCGCCGTGACCCTGGCCCGCCAGGCCGGCCCGGTCAAAGGCAACGTACCGCTGCCATTCCACCTCATTTACGACCCCGCCCAGGTCAAACCCGGCCACCGCTATGCGGTGAGCGCGCGCATCGAGCTGGAGGGCAAGCTGCTGTTCATCAATACCGAACACCATGGTGTCATGCTCGACGGCAGTGACCCGAAATCTGTACGCATCAAGGTCGACCAGGTTCGCTGACACCCGTATTCATCTGTTTACAAGGAAAGCTTCATGATCCGCACTTCCCTGCGTTTTTCCACCCTGTGCGCCGGCCTGCTGCTATCGGCCAGCGCACTGGCCCTGTCGCTGGGCGACCTGAGCCAGAAAGACGCCACTGGCGGCCTGAAAGATACCCTGACCCAGGGCGCGCAGCTCGCCGTCAAGCAGTTGAGCGCCCCGGGTGGCTTCAGCAACAACCCGGACGTGCGCATCGAATTGCCGGGCAAGCTGGGCAAGGCGGCCAAGGCCATGAAAATGTTCGGCAAAGGTGAACAGGTCGATGCCCTGGAAGCCAGCATGAACAAGGCCGCTGAAGCCGCCGTGCCGCAGGCACAGGCGATTTTGGTCGATGCCGTGAAGAACATGAGCGTGACCGATGCCAAAGGCATCCTCGCCGGCGGTGACGACTCGGCCACCCAGTACCTGAACAAGAGCAGCCGCGAGCAGATCCGCGCCAAGTTCCTGCCGATCGTCAAACAGGCTACCGACAAGGTTGGCCTGGCCCAGCAGTACAACAACTTCGCCGGGCAGGCGGTGGCACTGGGCGTGGTCGACGCCAAGAGCGCCAGCATCGAGAACTACGTGACCGAGAAGGCGCTGGACGGCCTGTTCGAGATGATTGGCAAGCAGGAGCAGAGCATTCGCCAGAACCCGGCGCAGGCCGCTACCAGCCTGGCCAAGAAGGTCTTCGGCGCCCTTTGATCCGCAACGCGGCCGCAGTACCCTCGTAGGCGCAGCCTTGTGCTGCGAAGAGGCCGGTGCAGCAAATGAAAATTCATCTTGCTGTCCCGGCCTCTTCGCAGCACAAGGCTGCTCCTACAGGGCGGTGAGGTCAGTCAGGTTTTCTTCACCCTGAACCACGCCGCATACAACGCCGGCAGGAACAACAGCGTCAACGCCGTAGCCACGATCAACCCCCCCATGATCGCCACCGCCATCGGCCCGTAGAACACGCTGCGTGACAACGGGATCATCGCCAGCACCGCCGCCAGCGCAGTCAGCACGATTGGCCGGAAGCGCCGCACCGTGGCTTCGATGATCGCCTGCCAGCGCTCCATCCCCGCTGCAATATCTTGCTCGATCTGGTCCACCAGAATCACCGAGTTGCGCATGATCATGCCCGCCAGGGCAATGGTGCCCAGCATGGCGACAAAGCCAAACGGCTGGCGGAACACCAGCAGGAACAGGGTCACGCCAATCAGCCCCAGCGGTGCGGTGAGGAACACCATGACCGTGCGCGAGAAGCTGCGCAGCTGGATCATCAGCAGGCTCAGCACCACCACCACGAACAGCGGCATGCCAGCGTTCACCGACTTCTGCCCACGCTCGGAGTCTTCAACCGTACCGCCTACTTCCAGCAGGTAGCCATCCGGCAGCTTGGCGCGTATCTCGTGCAGGGTCGGCTCGATCTGTTTCACCAGCGTGGCCGGTTGCTCCTTGTCGTAGATATCGGCGCGCACGGTCACCGTCGGCAGGCGGTTGCGGTGCCAGATGATGCCTTCCTCGAAGCCGTACTCCAGGGTCGCTACCTGCGACAGCGCCACGCTCTGGCCGTTGTCGGTCGGCAGTGCCAGGCTGCCGAGGTTACCCAGATCACCGCGCTCCTGCTGGGTGCCGCGCAGCAGGATCTCGATCAGCTCGTTGTCCTCGCGGTACTGGCTGACTGTGGTACCGGTCAACGAGCTTTGCAGGAAGCTGGCCAGGTGCGCGGTGCTCACGCCCAGGGCGCGGGCGCGGTCCTGGTCGATTTGGAGGAACACGGCCTTGCTGGGCTCTTCCCAATCCAGGTGCACGTTCACCACATGCGGGTTCTCGCGCACCTTGTCGGCCACTTGGCGGGCCAGCGCACGGGCCTGCTCGATGTGCTCGCCGGTGACCCGGAACTGCACCGGGTAACCCACGGGTGGGCCGTTTTCCAGGCGCGTGACCCGGGCACGCAGGTCAGGGAACTGCTGGTCTACAGTGCTGATCAGCCAGCTGCGCAGGCGCTCGCGGTCCTCCATCGACTTGGCCAGGACCACGAACTGGGCAAAGCTGGCTGCCGGCAGTTGCTGGTCCAGCGGCAGGTAGAAGCGTGGCGAACCGGTGCCCACATAGGCCACATAGTTATCGATGCCGTCCTGCTGCTTGAGCAGTGCCTCCAATTGCTTGACCCGCTCGGCAGTATTGGCCAGCGAGGCACCTTCGGCCAGCTTCAGGTCAACCATCAGCTCTGGGCGCCCGGAGGCCGGGAAGAACTGCTGGGGCACGAAGCGGAAAAGCAGGATGCTGCCGACGAAGGCCGCGATGGTCAGCAGGATCACCGTCTTGCGTCGCCGTACGCACCACTCCACCACCCGCCGCACGCGCTGGTAGAACGGCGTGGCGTAAGGGTCGGGCGCGTGGCCGTCCTTGCCATGGCGCGCAGCATGCAGCTTGGCCAGGTCTGGCAGCAGGCGCTCGCCCAGATAGGGCACGAACACCACGGCCACCACCCATGAGGTCAACAGGGCGATGGTCACCACCTGGAAGATCGAGCGGGTGTATTCGCCGGTACTGGAGGCCGCAGTGGCGATAGGTAAAAAGCCTGCCGCAGTGATCAGGGTACCGGTCAGCATCGGGAACGCAGTGCTAGTCCAGGCATAGCTGGCCGCCTTGAGCCGGTCATAACCCTGCTCCATCTTGATCGCCATCATCTCCACGGCAATGATCGCGTCGTCCACCAGCAGGCCCAGCGCCAGCACCAGGGCGCCAAGGGAAATCTTGTGCAAGCCGATGCCGAAGTAATGCATGGCAGCGAAGGTCATGGCCAGCACCAGCGGAATGGCCAACGCCACCACCAGGCCGGTGCGCAAGCCCAGCGAGAAGAAGCTCACCAGCAGCACGATGACCAGCGCCTCGACCAGCACCTGGACAAACTCGCCCACACCGGCCTTAACCGCCGCAGGCTGGTCCGAGACCTTGCGCAGCTCCATGCCGGCTGGCAGGGTGCGCGCCACCCGCTCGAACTCGTCTTCCAGGGCTTTGCCCAGGACCAGGATGTCGCCGCCGTCCTTCATCGACACGGCGAGGCCAATGGCATCTTCGCCCATGAAGCGCATGCGCGGGGCGGGTGGGTCGTTGAAGCCACGGTGCACTTCGGCCACATCGCCGATGCGGAACGTGCGGTCACCCACGCGAATGGGGAACTGGCGAATCTGCTCGACACTGTCGAAGCGCCCGCTCACCCGCAGTTGCAGGCGCTCGCTGGGCGTCTCGAAGAAGCCGGCGGTGCTTACCGCATTCTGCTCTTGCAGGGCCTGCTGCACGGCCTCGAGGGGTACGCCAAGGGTGGCCAGCTTGAGGTTGGACAGCTCGATCCAGATTTTTTCGTCCTGCAGGCCCACCAGCTCGACCTTGCCCACATCCTTGACCCGCTGCAGCCGGATCTGGATACGGTCGGCGTAGTCCTTCAGCACCGCGTAATCGAAGCCCTTGCCGGTCAGCGCATAGATATTGCCGAAGGTGGTGCCGAACTCATCGTTGAAGAACGGGCCCTGGATCTCCGGTGGCAGGGTGTGGCGAATGTCCGCGACCTTCTTGCGGATCTGGTACCACAATTCAGGTATGTCCCTGGAATGCAGCGAATCGCGAGCCATGAAGGTGACCTGCGACTCACCGGGGCGAGAGAACGAGACAATCCTCTCGTACTCGCCGGTTTCCATCAGCTTCTTTTCGATACGCTCGGTGACCTGCCGCGACACTTCCTCGGCGCTGGCGCCCGGCCACAGGGTACGGATGACCATGGCTTTGAAGGTGAATGGCGGATCCTCGCTCTGGCCGAGCTTGGTGTAGGACATGGCGCCAATGGCCGCCAGCAGGATCATCAGGAACAGGACGATCTGGCGGTTGCGCAGCGCCCAGGCAGAAAGGTTGAAACCCATCGGGACTTACTCCTTGGCCGTCAGGTTCACTACACGGTTGCTGCGGTCCACAGGGCGGATTTCCTGGCCCTCACGCAGTACATGGCCACCGGCGGCGACCACCCAGTCCTCTGGGGCAAGGCCTTCGAGTACGGGCACACTGTCGCTGCCATACGCCCCCAGGCGCACCACGGCCCGCTCCAGGCGGCTGTCCTTGTTGACCCGCCACACATAGGCTTGGCCGTTTTCCGCAGTCACCGCTGACAGTGGCACCGCCAACGGGATCACGCCCTCATGCGCGATGAACACCCGGGCGCTCTGGCCCAGCTCCGCCGGCGTGGCGGCCGAGGTGAAGGCAATGCGCGCAGCGAAGGTGCGCGAGCGTGGGTCGGCGGCCGGTGACAGCTCGCGGATACGCCCCTCGAAGCGCGCTTGCGGATGTGACCACAGCTCCACACTGACCGATTGCCCCACGGCAAAGCGGGCGAACTGCTGCTCCGGCAGGCTGATGAGCACTTCTCGCTCGCCATCCGTGGCCAGGGTGAACACGGTTTGCCCGGCGGCAACCACCTGGCCTACTTCAACCTGACGCTTGGCCACCACCCCGGCCTGGGGCGCACGCAGTACGGCATAGTCGGCCTGGTTACCCGCCACATCGAACTCGGCCTTGGCCTGCTTCAGCCGGGCAAGGCCGGCGCGGTAGAGGTTTTCAGCATTGTCGAACTGCGAGTGGCTGACCATCTGCCGCTCCAGCAGCTTCTGGTAGCGATCACGCTCGGCGCGCACCAACGCCAGGTTCGCCTCGGCACCCGCCAGCTGGGCACGGTTGGCTTCAAGCTGCAGACGCACGTCCTGCGGGTCCAGTTCGGCCAGCGGCTGGTCGGCCTTGACCCGCTGCCCCTCCTCCACCAGGCGCTTGCTGACCTTGCCGCCAATGCGGAAGGCCAGCTCCGGCTCGAAGCGCGCACGCACTTCACCAGGGTAACTGTCGGCAGCGGCTTCGGCCGGCTGCGGCTGCACCACCAGCGCCGGGCGCGGCGCGGCAGGCGGGGTGGCTTCCTGACCGCATGCCGTCAGTAACAACGCGGCAACGGCGGGCAAGGCGATGGACAAGGCATGGCGCAACATGATGAATCCTTTCGCGGAGGGCACTTCGAATATGTGTACTGACGGGTATATTAAGTCACGGAACTGCTGCCGAGAAGCCAGCATCGATAAGAAATTCACTTAAACGATGGCGACGATCACTGCTGTCTACCTCTCCAGCCGGTAAGATGGGAGCTTGATCAACCAGATGCAGACCACAATGTCCAACGACGCACCCATCGGCCCGGGCCGGCCCAAGGACCTGGCCAAGCGCGAGGCGATTCTCGAAGCGGCAAAGTCGCTGTTCCTCAGCCTTGGTTATGCCAACACCAGCATGGATGCGGTCGCTGCGGCGGCAGGTGTTTCAAAACTCACCGTGTACAGCCACTTCACCGACAAGCAGACCCTGTTCTGCTCGGCGGTCATGGCCACTTGTCAGCTACAGCTGCCCGACCTGTTGTTCGAGTACCCCGAAGGGGCGCCGGTGGAGGAGGTACTGCTGACCATTGCCCGTGGTTTCCAGGCATTGATCAGTAGCGATGAGGCGGTGAAGCTCAGCCGCCTGATCATGGCCCAAGGCAGCCTGGACCCAAGCTTTGGCGAATACTTTTACGAAGCCGGGCCCAAGCGCGTGCTGGCAGCGATGGAAGCGCTGCTGCGGGGTGCAGATGAGCGGGGGTTGTTGCGCATCGACAACCCGCTGCATGCGGCCGAGCACTTCTTTTGCCTGGTCAAGGGGGCGCCGGATTACCGCTTGCTGCTGGGGTGCGCGGCGCCGCTGGAGGGGGACGAAGCCGAGGCGCATGTGCGCGAAGTGGTGGGGGTGTTCTTGCGGGCGTTCAAACCCTGAGCGCTGCCAGGCAGAGAACAGTGGTCATTGTGAGAGCGGGCTTGGCCCGCGAATGGGGCCACGCGGTGCATGGCACCGGCTTCGCCGGTGTTCGCGGGACAAGCCCGCTCCCACAGTAATCGCGCAACGTTTCAATATTCAAGCAAGCCAGTTGCTCTCACAATGACCGCGCTAGCCGGCCAGTTGGGGGAAAATCAGGCCTTCAAGGCTTTCTTCGGGTAAATGTCATACCGGCTCGACTTGCCTTCCAGGCTATGGCTGGGCTTGGGCCCGTCGATGATCGGTGCCTTGCGCGGGCGCTTCACCACCACCCGGTGGCTGGCCAGCGCCAGGGCAGCTTCGAGTAGCGCTGGGGCATCCAGGTCGTCGCCCACCAAAGGCCGGAACACGCGCATTTCCTTTTTCACCAGTGCGCTCTTGTCGCGGTGCGGGAACATCGGGTCGAGGTAAATCACCTGCGGCGCCTCGCCTTCCCAGGTGTGCATGCGCTCGATGGCATTGCCGGTCAGCAGGCGCATGCGCCCGACAATCGGGCCCACTTCGTCGTCCGAACGCGCCCGCGCCAGGCCATCTTCCAGCAGCGCAGCAATCAGCGGCTGGCGTTCGATCAGGGTCATCTGGCAGCCCAGGCTGGCCAGCACGAACGCATCTTTGCCAAGGCCTGCCGTGGCATCCAGCACTTGTGGCCGCACGCCTTGGGCAATGCCCACGGCCTTGGCGATCATCTGCCCGTTGCCACCCCCAAACTGGCGCCGGTGGGCGGCCTGGCCCTCGACAAAGTCCACCCGCACCGGCCCCGGTGCCTGCGGCCCCAGCTGCTGGATCTGCAAACCCTCGGCGCCCACCTGCACGGCGAAGCCGGCGCTCTCGTCCTGTAGCGGCAGGCTCAGGCGTTCAGCCCACACCTTGGCCTGCTCCGCATACTCAGCCGACATCGCCTCGACCCTGATACCCGTGCCTTGCTCTTCCATCGTCCACACCTAAAAAATCAAACCAAGCCTTAATGAATCAGCAGCCACGGCCGATACAGGCAATATCCCGCTATTCTGCCAGAGCACAACGCGCGCGACTGCCATGTCAGATACTCTTCCTATCGGCTTGACCTATTTGTCGCCTGTCGGCAACTACAGTCAGCACAACACTCAGGCACTCGGGGGCGTCAGCCACCTGTGGCAGGATTTCTTTGCCCGGGCCATGGCCGAGCAGCAGGAAGAGCCCGCAGACAGCGTCAGCCAATCGTTCGTGCAGTACGACCAGGACAGCGGCGAACCCATCGGCGGCGCTCGAGCACTGGCGCTGATCGACGCCCAGCGCGCCTGCCCGGTGCACGACACCGAGGTAGCACCGCCCGAGCCGCTGTTTCTGCCCAAGGCCGAGCTTGAAGCCAACCTGCTGCCGCCTGCGCCTGAGCCGTTCAGTGCCATGGAGCTGATCGAACAACAGCGCCAGCTCGACACCAGCAACAGCTGGATGCGCCCGGTGGTGATGAACCAGGGCCAACCGATTCCAGAGCCCGGCACAGGCCCTGCCCCGCGGTCGTTGTTCCTGCCCATTGCCGAGTTCGAGACCAACCTGCTGGACCCGGCCCCGGAGCCGTTCGACGACGCCACTTTGGCCAGGCAGCAGAATGACCTGGAATTCGACATCCACTGGGCACGCCCGGTGGTGCTGAACAACGTGCGCGCGCACGCCTGAGGTTAGCGGCACACCTGCCAGCGGCCCATGTCCAGATGAAAGTGATTGTGGTGTGCTGCATTGTAGGCCGGCCCCAGTACTGTGCTGAAGCTCTCGCAAGCCGCCTGCTGCACCTGCCGTAAAAATTCGGCCTTCTGCCCACCCGCCTGCCAGTCACGCGCCAGGACGATGCGCTGGCCGTCCTGCATGCGAAAACCGCTGATGTCCAGCGCATTGGCGGTCGCGTGCTGACTCAGGCGGCCCTGCTTGCGGTGATAGACATTGCGGCAGGCGAAGCTGCCCAAGTGATCGACCTGCGCAACGGCTTGGCCCAGTACCCGCTGCGCCACGGGCTGCAAACCATGGTTTTCGAACAGTGCATAGGCTACCGCCAGCGGGCAACTGGCCAGAAAACTGCTGCTTAGCCGTGCCTGGCCGCCCTCGATACGCCAAACGTTGCGCAACGGGCAGTTGGCCGAAGCCGGGCTGTCGGCTTGCGCCCGGTAGCGCAGCTGGCTGGTTTCCAGTGCCTGTCGGCACAAGGCCGGGTCATCGCGCAGGCGTGAAAGCTTGTACGGCGTCAGCAGGTTGGGCGGCTGGCGTACGTCCAGCGGCGCCCAAGGGTTCCACACGGCAGGCAGGCGCCAGCCGAAGTGCCAGGCCAGACCGGCCAGCACCAATAGGCTGGCCAGCAGCGCCAGCATTGCCCGCATCAGCGGCGGAACAGGTCGTTGAGCTGGGCAAACGGCAGTGCCTGCTCACCGTAGCCGAACGTACCCTCGTTGCGAATTTCCAGCGCGGCACGGTGGAACGCCCCCAGCGCAGCACGGGCCAGCGACGAGCCGACGCTGATGCGGCGCACGCCCAAGTCCTGCAACTGGTTCACGCTCAGCGGCACCCCCGCCATGCCCATCAGCACATTCACCGGCCGCGGTGCGACCGCCTGCACCACCGCACGCACTTCCTCTACGGTGCGCAGCCCCGGCGCATACAGCACATCGGCGCCGGCCTCGGCATAGGCTTGCAGGCGCAGGATGGTGTCGTCCAGGTCCATGCGGCCGTGCAGCAGGTTTTCTGCCCGGGCGCACAAGGTGAACGGGAACGGCAGGCTACGCGCAGCCTGCACGGCGGCGCGCACGCGCTCCACGGCCAGCCCGAGGTCATAGATGGGCGCATCACTGCGGCCACTGGCATCTTCGATGGAGCCACCTACCAGGCCGATTTCGGCAGCACGCAAGATGGTCTGGGCACAATCTTCAGGCATGTCGCCGAAGCCGTTCTCAAGGTCCGCGGCCACCGGCAAGGCAGTGGCATCGACGATCTCGCCGGCATTGTCCAGGGTATCGTCCAGGCTCAAGGCGCCTTCGGCGTCTGGCCGGCCCAGGCTGAAGGCCAGGCCGGCACTGGTGGTGGCCAGCGCCTCGAAACCCAGGCTGGCAAGCAGCTTGGCGGAGCCGGCATCCCACGGGTTGGGGATGACGAACGCGCCTTCGCGCTCGTGTAAAGCCTTGAAGGCTTCGGCTCGCAGGGTTTGCACATCCATGGTTCAACCTCCGGCAGTCAGGGAAAGGTCAGAGTAAGCCCAGTTGTTCGACCTCGGGCGCGCGCGGCAATTCCGGCAAAGGTGCAAGACCTGGCAAGCGTGCCATCAGGCGTTGATGGAAATGCTGGGCCAACGCCGCAGCCAGGCGATTGTCCGAGGTGTGCAGGAAAATGTAGGGGCTGCGCCCTTCTTCGATCCAGCCGGCGACTTTCTCTACCCAGGGGCTGAGGAAGGTGTGATTGGCCTCCAGCTGCGGATGGCCGATGAAGCGAACCTGTGGGTGCTGGCTGAAGGCCGCCGGGCGCGGTGGTACCTTGGGCTTCTTGGATTGCGCGTGCAGCACGGCAGGGTCGCGCGAGGTGCAGCTGAACAACGCACGCGGGTCCAGGCAAATACGCTCCACGCCGCGTTCGTGCAGCAGGCGGTTGAGCAGGCGTTCTTCTTCACCCTTGGCGAAAAAGGCCTGGTTGCGCACCTCCACGGCCACCGGCAGCCCGATTTGGTCGAGGAAGTGGCAAAGCTCGCCCAAGCGCGCCGGGCCGAACTGGGCCGGCAATTGCAGCCAGTACGGTGATACGCGCTGGCCCAGCGGGGCCATCAGCCGCGTGAAGTCGAAGGCAGGCTCAAGCTGATCACGCAGGTCACCCTCATGGCTGATGTCGCGAGGAAACTTGGCGGTGAAGCGGAAATGCTGGGGCATCACCTGCGCCCAGCGGGCAATGGTGCCGGGGGCGGGGCGTGCGTAGAACGTGGTGTTGCCCTCGACGGCATTGAACACCTGGCTGTAGAAGCCAAGCATTTCATTGCTGCTGGCGTCGGCGGGATACAGGTACTCACGCCAGGCGTTTTCGCTCCAGGACGGGCAACCGAGGAAATAAGGCAGTGGTGGTGGACTCATCCACTAAATGTACAGGTCGAGCCCCAGTACTTCCATGTCCCAGTCAGTGAAACCGGCGGTGCTCAGGTAGCTGGCCAATGCGGTGGCGGTGCGGCGGTCACGGGCGCGGGGGAAGATCATGTCTTGCTGGCGGGCTGGCAGGCCACCGCTGCGTCGGCGGGCGGTGGCTTCCACGGGCGCGGGCTGGCTGTCTTCTATCAGCTCGGCATCATCGATGGCCTCGTCACGCGCCGGTGCCTTGCGCGGGGTGCGCTTGACCGGGTAGGACTGCGATGAGAAACCGTCGATACGCATGGCATGAGCACTCAGGACCAATGATGGCAATTTAGCAGCATCAGAGATCCGTCGCTAATGCTTGAGTGATAACTGGACCACAGATCGCGCAAAAGGTTTTAGAGTGAACGGCGATAACCGACGAACAGCACTCAGTGCTTCTTGGGCGTGGCTACATTATCGCGCAGATAAACCGGTTGCGCCTGTTCGGCAACAATTGCCTCGCCTCGGGCCCAGGCGAAGGTGGCCAGGCTGAGAATGTCGAGGGCACTGGGCAAGGCGCCAGGGTTACTGGCCGCCACCTTTACCGCCAGGCGCTCGGCGTAGCCCCAGCCGGTACCGGCACCGAACCACTCGCCGTTGCTGCCGGCCGGCAGCGCTACCTGCTCGGGCGGCAACACCGCTTCGCGGCCGACCAGGCGCATTTCGCCTGCCGTGGCTTGGTAGCAGCCCCAGTACACTTCGTCCATGCGCGCATCGATGGCAGCCGCCACCTGCTGCACGCCCTGCTCGCGCAAGGCCCCCTGGGCCAGCGCGGCCAGGTTGGACACCGGCAGCACCGGGCGCTCCAGCGCGAAGGCCAGGCCCTGGACCACACCAATGGCAATGCGCACGCCAGTGAATGCACCCGGGCCTCGGCCGAAGGCGATGGCATCCAGTGCATTCAGCGCAACGCCGGATTCGGCCAGCAACTGCTTGATCATCGGCAGCAACTTCTGCGCGTGCTGACGTGGGATCACCTCGTAATGGCTGGTTACCTTGCCGTCATGCAGCAGCGCGACGGAACAGGCTTCGGTGGCGGTATCCAGGGCCAGCAGGGTGGTCATCGAACGGGTATCCAGGTGCGAATGAAAAGAGCGGCAGTATAGAGCAGCGGCGGCGTTGTGTCCCGAGGGGGGCGCTGTGCGGCCTTTGCAGGTGGCCTGTACAACATGGCCTTGACGCAATCCCTGTAGGAGCGGGCCAGGCCCCGTGGGTTGCAGCCCTGGAACGACAACGGCCCGCTAGCGGGCCGTTGTGTGGGGGCGTCAGGCGCTGATCAGCTCAGGGCTGCCAGGACCTTGGCGGTGATGGCGTCGACCGAACCGACACCTTCGATGTGGCTGTACTTCGGCTTGCCGGCATTGGCGGCCGACAGCTTTTGGTAGAACTCTACCAGCGGCTTGGTCTGGGTGTGGTAGACCGACAGGCGATGACGAACGGTTTCTTCCTTGTCGTCGTCGCGCTGGATCAGGTCTTCGCCCGTCACGTCGTCCTTGCCTTCCACTTTCGGCGGATTGTACTGAATGTGGTAGGTGCGGCCCGAGGCCAGGTGCACGCGGCGGCCCGCCATGCGGCCGACGATTTCTTCGTCGTCTACGGCGATTTCGACCACGGCGTCGATGTCGACACCAGCCGCGACCATGGCTTCTGCTTGCGGGATGGTGCGTGGGAAGCCGTCGAACAGGCAGCCATTGGCGCAATCAGGCTGGGCGATGCGCTCCTTGACCAGGCTGATGATCAGCTCGTCGGAGACCAGCTGGCCGGCATCCATGACTTTTTTCAGCTCCAGGCCCAGTGGGGTACCTGCCTTGACGGCGGCACGCAGCATGTCACCGGTGGAGATTTGTGGAATACCGAACTTTTCGGTGATGAACTTTGCCTGAGTACCTTTACCGGCCCCGGGAGCTCCCAGCAGAATTACGCGCATCTCGTGCTCCTCAAATTTTTTTATGAAATTCAATGGATTCGGCAACCAGGGCCAAGTCCGGAAAATCGGGTATGACCATAAAACGGTCAGAAGGCTGCTCAAGATACACAGCGCCCGGCAGCCATACAAGCGTCCCAAAGTTGCAGGAAAGCGCCACTTGTGGCCGACCGGGCAGGTGGTTGCGCCAGGCGCAACCAGCCACGCCTCATCCGTGCATGGCCTGCATGCCATTAACCCCGACAGGCCTGGATAACCTCTTAGCCGGTATTGCGCAGCCCGGCAGCAATACCCGCTACGGTCACCAGCAAGGCCTGCTCCAACGGGCTGTCCAGAGCGGCTTCGCGGCCGCGCGAGCGGGCCAGCAACTCGGCCTGCAGGCGGTGCAGCGGGTCCAGATAGGTGTTGCGCAGGCTGATGAATTCCAGCGTCTCGGGGCTGTGCGCCAGTAGCACCTGCTGCCCGGTCAGGCCCAGCACCACCTGGCAAGACTGCGACAATAGGTCGCGCAGGTGCGCACCTAAAGGAAGCAGGTGCGGTTGCACCAGACGTTCGTCGTAGGCCTCGGCAATTTGCGCATCGGCCTTGGCCAGCACCATTTCCAGCATGTCGATGCGGGTGCGGAAGAACGGCCATTGCTCGCGCATCTGCGCCAGCAACTCACCCTGGCCACGGGCCAAGGCGTTGCTCAGCGCGGTTTCCCAGCCCAGCCAGGCCGGCAGCATCAACCGGGTCTGGGTCCAGCCAAATATCCACGGGATGGCCCGCAGGCTCTCGATCCCCCCGGCGCGGCGCTTGGCCGGGCGGCTGCCCAGCGGCAGGCGCCCCAGTTCCTGTTCTGGCGTCGACTGGCGGAAATACTCGACAAAATCGGGGTTGTCGCGCACTACGCTGCGGTAAGCCTTGACGCCATCGGCAGCCAGCTGGTCCATCACCTCGCGCCAGGCCGGCTGCGGGGGCGGTGGTGGCAACAGCGTGGCTTCGAGCACAGCGGCCAGGTACAGGTTCAGGTTTTGCTCGGCGATGCCCGGCAAACCGAACTTGAAGCGGATCATTTCGCCCTGCTCGGTGGTGCGGAACCGCCCCGCCACCGAACCCGGTGGCTGCGACAGGATCGCTGCGTGGGCCGGGCCACCGCCGCGCCCTACTGTTCCGCCCCGGCCGTGGAACAGCAGCAGTTCGACCTGGTGTTCGGCGCAGATGCGCACCAGGTTTTCCTGGGCCCGGTACTGCGCCCAGGCCGCCGCCGTGGTGCCGGCATCCTTGGCCGAGTCGGAGTAGCCGATCATCACTTCCTGCGGGCCGCGCAGCCCGGCCCGGTAACCCGGCAGGCCGAGCAGGCGCTGCATTACCGGGCCGGCATTGTCCAGGTCGGCCAAGGTTTCGAAGAGCGGTACCACACGCATGGGGCGGGTCAGGCCGGCTTCCTTGAGCAGGAGCTGCACCGCCAGCACATCCGAAGCAGCACCGGCCATGGAAATGACATAGGAGCCCAGCGAGGCCGCTGGCGCGGCGGCAACTTCACGGCAGGTTGCCAGCACCTCGGCGGTATCTGCCTGTGGCTTGAAGTGCGCGGGCAACAGCGGCCGGCGGTTTTTAAGCTCGGCCTGAAGGAATTCGATGCGGCGATCTTCATCCCAGTCGGCATAGCGCCCCAGGCCCAGGTAGTCGGTGATTTCGGTCAGCGCATCACGGTGGCGGGCAGCGTCCTGGCGCACGTCCAGGCGGCCGAGGAAAAGCCCGAAGGTGACGGCGCGGCGCAGGCAGTCGAGCAACGGGCCTTCGGCGATAACGCCCATGCCACACGCGTGCAGCGACTGGTAGCAGAGTTCCAGCGGCGCAATCAGGTCGCGGTTATCCACCAGTACTTCAGCGCTGGCCGGTTGGCTGCCGGTTAACGCCGAATGTGCCCAGGCACGCGTCGCCCGCAGGCGGTCGCGCAATTGCTTGAGCACGGCGCGGTAGGGTTCGGGACTGTCCCCTACCCGTTCGCGCAAGGCGTCGCTGGCCTGCTGCATGGACAACTCGGCGGCCAGTGCATCGATGTCGCGCAGGAACAGGTCAGCAGCCATCCAGCGCGCCAGCAACAGCACTTCCCGGGTGACAGCGGCGGTCACATTGGGGTTGCCATCACGGTCACCGCCCATCCACGAGGCAAAGCGGATCGGCGCGGCTTCCAGCGGCAGGCGCAGGCCGGTGGCTTCCAGCAGGGCTTTGTCGACTTTGCGCAGGTGGCTGGGGATAGCGTGCCACAGCGAATGTTCGATTACCGCGAAGCCCCACTTGGCTTCGTCTACCGGGGTAGGCCGGGTGCGGCGGATTTCTTCGGTGTGCCAGGCCTCGGCGATCAGCCGGCGCAGGCGTTCACGTACCTGCTGGCGTTCGTCCGGGGTCAGGTCGCGGTGGTCCTGGGCAGCGAGCTGGCCGGCGATGGCGTCGTACTTCTGGATCAAGGTGCGGCGCGCCACCTCGGTGGGGTGCGCGGTGAGCACCAGTTGGATGTCGAGCTTGGCCAGTTGCCGGGCCAGGGCATCGTTGCTGTGGCCGGCCTGCTTAAGGCGCGCCAGCAGCTCGGGTAACACCCGCGCCTCGAAAGGTTCGGCTTGATCGGCGTCGCGGCGGCGGATCAACTGGTACTGTTCGGCCATATTGGCCAGGTTGAGGAACTGGTTGAAAGCCCTGGCCACCGGCAGCAGATCGTCTTCGGCCAGGTCGGCCAGGGTAGAGGTCAGTTGCTCGCCAGGGCCACGGCGGTCGGCCTTGGCGCTGTGGCGAATGTCCTCGATTTTCTGCAAGAACGCATCGCCATGCTGCTGGCGAATGGTTTCGCCGAGCAGCTCACCCAACACATGGACATCTTCACGCAAACGCACATCGATATCGGTCATTGGCCCTCTCTTTGGCGCGGCACTGGCGCACTCCTGTATACAGCTCTACCGAAGAGTGCCCCCAGCCGAGCGGCAATGGCAAGCCGAGATCAGCCAAAGCAAACTAAAGTGAAAGCACAGCACTCCCATGCAATGCAGCCTGTAAAGGCGTCAACAGAGGTCATCATGAAAATCCGTGAACTCGCCCAGCACTGGGAACAAAATGCCGCCGGTACGCTCAGCCCCACGGGCCATGTGTTGCATCTGGACCTGGAGTCCGAGGCGCGCCTGGCCGCGCTGATCGACATGTACCCCAAGCGCACCGCCGAAGAACTGCTTGGCGAACTGGTGGCGGCCGCCCTTGAAGAGCTTGAAGCAAGCTTCCCCTACGTGCAGGGTCGCCAGGTCATTGCCACCGATGAAGAAGGCGACCCGCTGTACGAAGATATCGGCTCTACGCCACGTTTTCTGTCCCTCTCGCGACAGCACCTGCATAGCCTGAGCACCCACGGCGACGACAGCGAAAAATAACCACCTGCCCCAACGTTCCGGGCCTCGCCAAGGCCCGGAATACCGCTCCAGTCCGCGAAAGTTCACACCATCCCTCACTGACCAATCAGTCAGAAATAATTCCTCGTTTAGCGCACTTTTTTCTGAACCATTCTGAAAACGTTCGAGTCGGAGCCAATAGCCATCACGCTAAAACCCTGCACACTGCCATCGTGCACCGTTCAGCTGAAGCGCACGGTTTTGTCAGGGATTGAGCGATGGACTGCTACGGACATCGTCGTTATCAGGAGTGATCCAATGGAGCTGACCACCATGAAGACCCGCACTAGCAAACTGTCATCTACTCATGTGCGCGGGTTCAAGCTGGCCGCGCTGGCCCTGGGCAGTAGCCTGGTCCTGGCCGGCTGTGCGGGCAACCCGCCCACCGAGCAGTATGCCGTTACCCAGTCCGCCGTGAACTCTGCCGTCAGCGCGGGGGGCACCGAGTTCGCCGCCGTGGAAATGAAAGCGGCCCAGGACAAGTTCAAGCAAGCCGAAATCGCCATGCACGACAAGAAGTACGACGAGGCCAAGCGCCTGGCCCAACAGGCCGAGTGGGACGCACGCCTCGCCGAACGCAAGGCCCAGGCGGCCAAGGCCCAGAAGGCCGTGCAGGATGCCCGCCAGGGCGTTCAGGACGTACGTGAGGAAGGCCTGCGCAGCGCTCAGTGAGCCCTGCCCCGCCAACCTTAGCCTTCGCACTCGATCAAAGGATGAACACTATGCGCAAACACGTCATGATTCCCGCCCTGCTGGCCCTCAGCGTCGGTCTTGCTGCCTGCTCGCACGACCCGAATGCCAATCTGGAAGCGGCCCGTACCAACTTCTCCTCGCTGCAGAGCGACCCGCAAGCAAGCAAAGTCGCCGCACTGGAGACCAAAGATGCCCAGGATTGGCTGAACAAAGCCGACAAGGCTTACATGGACCGTGAAGACGAGAAGAAGGTCGACCAACTGGCCTATCTGACCAACCAGCGTGTCGAAGTGGCCAAGCAGACCATTGCCCTGCGTACTGCCGAAGGTGAGTTGAAGAACGCCTCGGCCCAGCGCGCCCAGGCCAAGCTGGACGCCCGCGACGCGCAGATCGCCAAGCTTCAGGACAGCCTGAATGCCAAGCAGACCGACCGCGGTACGCTGGTGACCTTCGGCGACGTGCTGTTCGACTTCAACAAGGCCGAACTCAAGAGCAACGCCTACCCGAACATCACCAAACTGGCCCAGTTCCTTCAGGAAAACCCGGAGCGCAAGGTGATCGTAGAGGGCTACACCGACAGCGTCGGCTCGGCCAACTACAACCAGAGCCTGTCCGAGCGCCGTGCCAACAGCGTGCGCATGGCACTGGTACGTGCAGGCGTAGACCCGGCGCGCATCGTCGCCCAGGGCTATGGCAAGGAGTACCCGGTCGCGGACAACGGCAGCAATTCGGGCCGCGCGCAAAACCGTCGGGTGGAGGTGACCATCTCCAACGACAACCAGCCAGTGGCACCGCGCTCGATGAGCCAGGTTCAGCGTTAAGGCTGGCTAGCTGAACAGAAAGCCCCGCGATCGACGCGGGGCTTTTCTTTGTCCGCCGATGGCGTTCTGGCGCCTGCGAGATCGAGCGCCGCGCGGGCGGCGCTCGATCTCGCAGGCGCCCAAAATGCTGCGCCGAACACTCACTTCACCTGCTTCGGGGTTTCCTCGCCCATACAGCGCACCGCACGCTTGCGGTTGTCCACCAGCACCCCGGTCAGGCCTTTCTGCTCGGTGTCGAACAATACCAGCACGCCATCGACGCACTGGGCCACTTGCGGTGCCGGGTCCAGCGAAACCTTGTAGTCCTCGCCCGGAATCGTCTTGAGCATGGTGAAGTCCTGCAACAACAGGGCATCCTCCGGTTTGGCAAAATGCAGGTAACCGTAGTACCACAAGGCCCCCACCGTCACGATGATGCTGCCGACGCCGGTCAGGATCAGCGGGATGGCGTTGCGTTCTTCACTCATTGCTTGTTGTTCTCGTCAGGGTAATTGGGCACTTCGGCCAGGCGCCGCAGGCCGTTGAAATGGCTGGGGTCATCAAGAAAACGCAGCATCACCTGGCGCCACGTGGGGTCGGCGAAGGTCTGTACGTGGCCACCACGGGTCAATTGCAGCACCCGCGGCGGTGGCGCGTGCTGGTACAGGCGGATGCCGTTGTCCATCGGCACCAGGTTATCGTCAATGCTGTGGAAGAACAGCTTGGGCGGGCTGCTGAGCTGCTCGATCGAACGGATTGCGCTGTCGCCGTCCGGCACCAGCCACGACAGCGGCACCTGTAACGGCCAGGTCATCCACGAGGTGCTGAGGGCAAAACGCCCGACTGAACGGTAACTGGCTGGCACCCCATCAAACACCAGCGCACTGAACCGCTGACGCTGCTCGGGATGGGCCGCCAGGTAGTGAATGGCCATGGCCCCACCTAGGCTTTGCCCCAGCAGCACCAGTGGCTTGCCCTTTACCTCGGGGGCCTGGTCCAGCCAGGCCATGGCAGCGGCAATATCTTCGTACACGTCTGGCAGGCTCGGCGTGCCCTGCGACAAGCCGTACCCGCGGTAATCGATCATCAGCACCTGGTAACCCTGCTCCGGCAGCCAGTAGCTGCCCCCCAGGTGCCCGGGCAGGTTGCCGCCGTTACCGTGCAAATGCAGCACCGTACCCTTGACCTCGATGCCGGCCTTGGCCGGCAACCACCAGCCATGCAGCCGCAGGCCGTCCGACGTCACAAGGGTGACATCGCGGTAGGCGAGTTTGGCGCGCTCGGGGGTAAACGCCTGACCGCGCTCGGGGTAGAACAGCAAGCTGCTGCAGCCACTCAGCCCCAACAGCAGCAAGCCAAGCGCCAGCAGGCGGCAGCGGTCAGAGAATGTTCGCGTAGTCGGCTTCAATACGGTCCAGGCTCAGGTGGTTGAGGAAGTTGGAGAAGCACATCCAGGCCGACAGCGCGTTAAGGTCGCGGAACTGCTCGGGCAGATACTTGGGCGGCTCGACCAGGCCCTCCTCCACCAGTTGGCGCAGGGTGCGCATGTCTTCCAGGGTGGTCTTGCCACAGAACAGCAACGGGATCTGTTCGAGCTTGCCTTTTTTCACGGCCAACTGAATGTAGTTGTAAACCATGATGAAGCCCTTGAGGTAGGACAAATCCTTGGTGAATGGCAGGCCATTGGGCACCGAACCGCGGAACACCCGGCTGGCATTGCTGTAGCTCTGCGCGATCTCGAAGCCTTGCTCACGGAAGAAATCGAACACCTGGAGGAAATCGGCGCCCTCCTCGACCATGTGGATGGCGCGGGTGCGGTTGGTGAGCTTGCGCAGACGGCTAGGGTAGGAAGCAAAGGCAATCACCTCCATGAGGATGGCCAGGCCTTCCTGGGTAACCGTCGACGAGGGCGGCCCCTTGGCCAGGAAGGTGCAGATCGGCTGGTTCAGGCCATTGAGCGTGGTGCCGACATGCACCAGCCCTTCGTGTACCTCCAGGGCGCGCACGTCGCGCGCGTTGAACATGGCATCGGCGCGCACCTTGATGTAGTCGGCACCGGCCGCCGCATCGGCGACGATACCGTCGGACTCGAACACGCGGATGGTTCCCTCGGCCTCGCCGAACACCTTGTTCAGCCGGTGCTGGAGGATCTCCACGGCCTCTTTGGCGGTGAGGTTTTTCGGTTCGTCCTTCAGGTCGCCACGGCCATCGATGTTGTTCAGGTAGTCCGACAGCATCAGGCCGAGGTCGGCCAGGGTCGGGTCACCGGCATGGAAGGCATCGGAGGCAGCACCATACAGCTCCTGGGAGATAAGGCCAAAGTCCTCGGTACCGCGCGCTTCGAGCATACGCACCACCATGCGGTATTCGCGGCACATGCGCTTCATGATCTGCCCGACCGGGTTGAACTGGCCAAGCTGGCGGATGATGTCGCGCTCGATGCCCTGGAACTCGGCCTTGACCGCGCCGGAGTCGAACGACAGCGGGCGCGACTGGTAATAGGCACGGTCGACGGCCGGCGGCTCCTTGCCCTTGCCCTTGAGGAAGCCCTGACGAATGTTGTCGTCCCACTTCACCGCGTCCAGCACCCGGATCGGGGTCTGTGCCGCCACGATGCGGTCAGACAGGGCACGGATGGTTTGCTGGTATTCGTCCACTGGGGACTCCTTATTGCAACAATGAGCCAAGCCTTGTGTTGCCTGTACTGGCCTCTTCGCGGCTAAAGCCGCTCCCACGGGGACCGCACAGGTCTCAAGCCTGATGCAGTACCTGTGGGAGCGGCTTTAGCCGCGAAGAGGCCGGCACAGGTCACTACTTGCCAGTACGCTGGAACCGCGCCACTTCGACGAACAAATCGGAGTTGGCCGGGTCGTCCAGGTAGGCCAGCACACGCGCCGACGGGCTGTCGATCAGCACGCCGTCACCGTTGTCTTCCGGCACCTCGGTACTGCGCCCGGTCAGTTCCTTTTTGTCCACCGCCTGCTGCACCTGCTCGACATCCAGGTTGTAGACTACCAGCTCCTTGCCCTCGACGATGTCGAAACCGCCGATCAGGAAGTTGCCCCCCAGGCGCTTGGGCACGCCTGCCGACAGGTACCAGCGGTTACCGTGGCGCGAAACGGTGAACACGTATTCCTCAGGCGCCTTGCCCTTGGCCGTGGCCACCGCCTTGTAGGCACCGCCGCCGCTGCGGCTGATGGTCAGCTTCAACGGCTCGCCCCAGGCGTCCTTGCTGCTCCACTTGCCGAGCAGGGCCTTGGGCGCCGCCTGGTTGCTGGGCAAAGGCTCATGGAAGGTCACCAGACAACCGCCCAGCAGCAGGAATGACAGAGTCAACAACACCACACGCCAGGCTTTCATCAGGTTCTCCTTGAAAAATCGGTCTCGGCTCAGGCCGATGCCAGCACCAGCTGCAGGTATCGGGTAAGCATAGCGAGCATCTGCCCATCGGCTTGCGCGTTCGCATCCTTGAGCAGGCCCTGATATTCCATCTGCTCGATAATCGCCGTCAACATCTGGGCGTCCTGTTCCGGTTGCCGCGATCCCACCACCTGCAACAATTGCCGGGTGCCGTGCAGCAGGATCTGCTCGTGGGCACGTACCAGCTCAGCCAGGCGTGGACACAGCAGCGCTTCCTGGCGAAAGGCCTGTTCGGCCATCAGGAAATCGCGGCGGTTCAGCAGTTGCCGCTGCACATAGTCGGCAGTCATGCGCGCCACTTCGTCAGCCAGCCGCGCCCGTGCCTGCGGGCTGCCGTCGCCCTGGGCCAGCAACTGGCGCAACACCACCTCGGTGTTGGCCCACAGTTTGGCCATGTAGGCGGCACTGCGCTCGACATATTGGGCGAAGGTGTCGGTGAGCAGGTCCTCGATGTCCTTGAAGTAGTAGGTGGTGGCCGACAGCGGCACAGCGGCCTCGGCGGCCACCGCACGGTGGCGCACACCGCGAACCCCATCGCGCACAACGATGCGCATGGCGGCGTCGAGGATCAGCTGGCGGCGCTGTTCGCTGCCTTGGCGGGCAGTCTTGCGACCTTGGTATTGCACGTTTTCGGCGACGGCGGTAGCGATGCCGGCGGCGCCTTGATCAGGCATGGCGGGTGTCACGGGGATACCTCACGGTTCAAGTCATCTGCGGCCTGCGCTGGCCTCATCGCCGGCACGCCAGCCCCCACAGGCCCGCACAATCGTCAGGACCTATGCAGTACCTGTGGGCGCTGGCTTGCCGGCGATAGAGCCAGTACAGCCAACATAAAGCTTCAGGCAAGAAAAAGCCGCCTCGAAAGGCGGCTTGTTCAATTCACTCAGGCCTGTGGACGCATGTGCGGGAACAGGATCACGTCGCGGATCGACGGCGAGTTGGTCAACAGCATCACCAGCCGGTCGATACCGATGCCTTCACCGGCGGTCGGCGGCATGCCGTATTCCAGCGCACGCACGAAGTCGGCATCGTAGTGCATGGCTTCGTCGTCACCGGCGTCCTTCTCGGCCACCTGGGCCAGGAAGCGCTCGGCCTGGTCCTCGGCATCGTTGAGCTCGGAGTAGGCGTTGGCGATTTCGCGGCCACCGATGAACAGCTCGAAGCGGTCGGTGACAGCCGGGTTGTCGTCGTTACGACGGGCCAGCGGCGACACTTCGAACGGGTACTCGGTGATGAAGTGCGGCTGCTCCAGTTTGTGCTCGACCAGCTCTTCGAAAATCATCACCTGCAGCTTGCCCAGGCCTTCGTGGCCCAGCACCTTGGCACCGGCCTTCTTGGCGATGTCGCGGGCGCGGTCAACGTCCTGCAGGTCGGCAGCGGTCAGTTCCGGGTTGTACTTGAGGATCGAGTCGAACACCGACAGGCGCACGAACGGCTCGCCGAAGTGGAACACCTTGTCGCCGTACGGCACGTCGGTAGAGCCCAGTACAAGCTGTGCCAGCTCGCGGAACAGTTCCTCGGTGAGGTCCATGTTGTCGCGGTAATCGGCGTAGGCCTGGTAGAACTCGAGCATGGTGAATTCAGGGTTGTGACGCGTCGAAACACCTTCGTTACGGAAGTTGCGGTTGATCTCGAACACCTTTTCAAAGCCACCGACCACCAGGCGCTTGAGGTACAGCTCCGGCGCGATACGCAGGAACATGGCCATGTCCAGGGCGTTGTGGTGGGTTTCGAACGGCTTGGCCGCCGCGCCGCCCGGGATGGTCTGCAGCATTGGCGTTTCAACTTCGAGGAAGTCACGCTCGATGAGGAACTTGCGAATGTGCGAGATCACCTGCGAACGCACACGGAACGTGTGGCGGGTTTCTTCGTTGACCATCAGATCGACGTAACGCTGGCGGTAGCGCTGCTCGGTGTCGGTCAGGCCATGGTGCTTGTCGGGCAGCGGGCGCAGCGACTTGGTCAGCAGACGCACGTTGGTCATTTCGACGTACAGGTCGCCCTTGCCGGAACGGGCCAGTGTGCCTTCGGCGCTGATGATGTCGCCCAGGTCCCAGGTCTTGACTGCGGCCAGGGTTTCTTCTGGCAGGGTCTTGCGGTTGACGTAGACCTGGATACGACCGGTCATGTCCTGGATCACCATGAACGAGCCACGGTTGAGCATGATACGGCCGGCAACCTTGACCGGGATCGCGGCTGCTTCCAGCTCTTCCTTGGTCTTGTCCGCGTACTGTTTCTGCAGGTCGTTGCAGTAGCTGTCGCGACGGAAGTCGTTGGGGAAGGCGTTGCCTTTGGCGCGCTCGGCGGCAAGTTTTTCCTTGCGCAGGGCGATCAGGGCATTTTCTTCCTGTTGCAGGTCTTGCGATTCGGTCTTGAGGTCGCTCATGTCGTCATTCTTTCCATCAGGTATTCGTTGCCCTATTCGGGCAGGGCACGCGATACCGGCGGGTAGCCAGGTATCGCGGCAGTGGAGTGCGGCTTACAGCCCTTGCTTGAGGCTTGCTTCCAGGTACTGGTCCAGGTCACCGTCCAGCACTTTCTGGCAGTCGCTGCGCTCTACGCCTGTGCGCAGGTCTTTGATGCGCGAGTCATCCAGTACGTAGGAACGGATCTGGTGGCCCCAGCCGATGTCCGACTTGCTGTCTTCCAGCGCCTGCGAAGCAGCATTGCGCTTCTGCATTTCCAGCTCGTACAACTTGGCCCGCAGCATTTTCATGGCGGTGTCTTTGTTGGCGTGCTGGGAGCGTTCGTTCTGACAGGCCACCACGGTGTTGGTCGGCACGTGGGTAATACGTACGGCCGAGTCGGTGGTGTTCACGTGCTGACCACCGGCACCGGAGGAACGGTAGGTGTCGATGCGCAGGTCGGACGGGTTGATCTCGATCTCGACCTTGTCGTCGATTTCGGGCGACACGAATACCGCCGAGAACGAGGTGTGGCGACGGGCACCGGAGTCGAACGGGCTCTTGCGCACCAGGCGGTGCACACCGATTTCGGTACGCAGCCAGCCGAAGGCATACTCGCCCTTGATGTGCACGGTGGCGCCCTTGATGCCGGCGACTTCACCTTCGGAAAGCTCGATGATGGTGGCGTCAAAACCACGCTTGTCGGCCCAGCGCAGGTACATGCGCAGCAGGATGTTGGCCCAGTCCTGCGCCTCGGTACCGCCGGAGCCGGCCTGGATATCCAGGTAGGCGTTGTTCATGTCCATTTCGCCGCTGAACATGCGACGGAACTCAAGCTGCGCCAGGGACTCTTCCAGGCCCTGCAGCTCGGTCTCGACGTCGCTGACAGCGCTTTCGTCCTCTTCCTCGACAGCCATGTCGAGCAGGTCCTTGCAGTCGGACAGGCCATTGGACAACTTGTCCAGGGTCTCGACGACCTGTGCCAGCATGGCACGCTCGCGGCCCAGGGCCTGGGCGTACTCGGGCTTGTTCCAGACGTTGGGGTCTTCCAGCTCGCGGTTGACTTCGATCAGGCGGTCATGCTTGTGATCGTAGTCAAAGATACCCCCGAATGGACTGGGAACGCTCGGTGAGGTCCTTGATGGTGTTCAGGATCGGTTGGATTTCCATGGGCTGGCTACTCGTGCGAATTCGGTGAAAAGCCTGCGAGTATAACCGAGTCCGCTGCACGACGGCAGACCCGCCGGGCGACCGGAGCGCCGTATTTACCCCATGGCAGCGGCGTACCTGCCGTCAGGCAATGCCAACCTGGTTACGCCCGCTGTTCTTGGCCTGGTACAAGCCTTTGTCCGCCGCCGAGATCAACAGCCGGCAGTGGCTGCCGACGGCCGGGGTCTGGGTGGCCAGGCCAATGCTCACGGTCAGGCGGGCATCGGCAGCCGGAGCGGTGTGCGGGATGCCCAGGGCCAGCACGGTCTGGCGCAGCTTCTCGGCCACCAGGCGTGCCCCGCCGGGCGACGTATTGGGCAGCACCAGCGCAAACTCCTCGCCACCATAGCGGGCCGGCAGGTCGGTCGGCCGCGAGCACGAGCCACGGATCGCCTCGGCTACCTGACGCAAAGCCTCGTCGCCGGCAAGGTGACCGAAGCTGTCGTTGTAGGCCTTGAAATAATCCACATCGATCATCAGCAACGACAGCTGCTGCTGTTCCCGCATGGCGCGGCGCCATTCCAGCTCCAGGTACTCGTCGAAGTGGCGGCGATTGGACAGCCCGGTCAGGCCATCGGAGTTCATCAGCCGCTGCAGCATCAGGTTGGAATCGAGCAGTTGCTGCTGGCTGACGCGCAAGGCGCGGTAGGCCTCGTCGCGTTGCAACAGCGTGAGGTAGGAGCGTGAGTGGTAGCGAATACGCGCGACCAGTTCGATGGTATCCGGCAGCTTGACCAGATAGTCGTTGGCCCCGGCGGCAAACGCCGCGCTCTTCACCAGCGGATCTTCCTTGGTCGACAGGACGATGATCGGGATGTCCTGAGTGGCCGGGTTGTTGCGGTATTCGCGCACCAGGGTCAGACCGTCAAGACCAGGCATGATCAGGTCCTGGAGGATTACCGTGGGCTTGATGCGCATGGCCTGTAGCACCGCCTGGTGCGGATCGGCACAGAAGTGGAAGTCGATGTTGTCTTCATTGGCCAGCCCCCGCCGCACCGCCTCGCCGATCATGGCCTGGTCGTCGACCAGCAGCACCATCGCCGAGTTCTCGTTGGTGGTGGGAAAACCCTCGATCGGTAATTCATTCATACCTGTTCACCCGATCACTGCCGGCCTGGCGGCGTGATTCATTACATTTCGTCATTTTGCGAAAAAGTCCATCAAGCGCCCGGCGATGCGTTCAAGCGGGCGAATTTCCACCGCGGCATCAATGGCCGCAGCAGCCTTGGGCATGCCGTACACTGCGCTGCTGGCCTGGTCCTGGGCAATGGTCAGAAAGCCCTGCTGACGCATCAGCTTCAGGCCCTGGGCGCCGTCGCGGCCCATACCGGTGAGCAGCACGCCCACCGCATCGCCATTCCAGTAACGTGCCACGCTTTCGAAGAACACATCGATCGATGGCCGATAGATTTCATTGACAGGCTCGGCAGTGTAGGCCAGTTGGCCATTCTGTAGCAGGCGAATGTGGTGGTTGGTGCCTGCCAGCAACACCTGGCCCGGCTGCGGCGGCTCGCCTTCGCGGGCCAGGCGCACCGGCAGGCCTGCTGCGCTGCTGAGCCATTCGGCCATCCCTGCGGCAAACACCTGGTCCACATGCTGGACCAGCACGATGGCCGCCGGAAACGCTGCCGGCAAACCCTTGAGCAGCACTTCGAGGGCCGCCGGGCCACCCGCAGACGAGCCGATCGCCACCAGCCCGCGACGCTGGGAAGCCTCGCGCACGGGCGCGGCAACCGGCTTTGCGGCAGGGCTGCGCTGCTGGCCGACCAACCAGCCGATATTGAGGATCTTGCGCAGCAGCGGTGCCGCCGCTTCGCGGGCATCGCCAGCGCCCAGCGCCGGGGTATCGACCACGTCGAGGGCACCATGTCCCATGGCCTCGAACACCCTGTGCACATTCTGTTTGCGGTCCACCGTGACGATGACGATGGCGCACGGGGTTTCGGCCATGATCCGCCGGGTGGCCTCCACGCCGTCCATTACCGGCATGATCAGGTCCATCAGGATCAGGTCCGGCAATTGCTCGGCGCAGCGCTGCACCGCCTCGGCGCCGTTGCTGGCCACCCACACCACCTGGTGAGCAGGCTCCAGGGCGACCGCCCGGCGCAGCGCCTCGACGGCCATGGGCATGTCATTGACGATGGCGATCTTCATCCCTGAGCACCTCCGATCAGCTCCACCACAGCATCCAGCAACGCATCGTCGTGGAAACTGGCCTTTGCCAAATAGTAGTCGGCGCCTGCATCCAGGCCACGCCGTCGGTCTTCCTCACGGTCTTTATAGGACACCACCATTACCGGCAGCGACTGCAGGCGCTGGTCGCGGCGAACCAGGGTGACCAGCTCGATGCCGTCCATGCGCGGCATGTCGATGTCGGTGATCAGCAGGTCGAAGTCCTCGCCGCGCAGGGCGTTCCAGCCGTCCATGCCATCTACCGCCACCGCCACATCGTAGCCGCGGTTGCCCAGCAGCTTGCGCTGCAGCTCGCGCACGGTCAGCGAGTCGTCGACCACCAGGATGCGTTTACGGACCACGCCGCGGGCACCGCTGCTGCCGCGCTCGACGCGTTCCAGGCTGCCGGTGCTGAGCAGTTTTTCCACCGAGCGCAGCAAGTCTTCGACATCGACGATCAGTACCACCGAGCCATCATCGAGCAAAGCGCCAGAGGAAATGTCCTGCACCTTGCCCAGCCGTGGGTCGAGTGGCATCACCACCAGCACCCGCTCGCCCACCAGCCGCTCCACGGCCACGCCATACAGTTGCTCGCGCTCGCGGATCACCACCACGCGCAGGCTGGCTTCGTCGCTTTGCCCGGCCGGGCGGTTGAGCAACTGGCTGGCTGCCACCAGGCCGATATGCCGGCCTTCATGCCAGAAATGCTGGCGCCCTTCGATCTGTACGATCTGCTCGGCGGTCACCTCCAGCGTGCGTTCGATATGGGCCAGCGGGAAGGCGTAGGCTTCACCGCCCACCTCGACAACCAGGCTACGTACCACCGACAAGGTCAGCGGTACCTGCAGGTGGAAGCGGCAGCCCTGCCCCGCCACCTGGGTCAGTTCTATCGAGCCGCGCAGCTCGCGGATCATGTGCTGCACCGCATCCAGCCCCACACCGCGCCCGGACACCTCGGTGACCGTGTCGCGCAGGCTGAAACCAGGCAGGAACAGGAACGTCAGCAGTTCCGCCTCGCTCATGCGCGCCACAGTGTCGGCGGGCGACAGGGCACGCTCGACGATGCTGCTGCGCAGGCGCTCCAGGTCGATACCGGCGCCATCGTCGATCAGCTCCAGGCTGAGCATGCCGGCCTGGTGCGAAGCCCGCAGGCGGATCACGCCTTCGTCGGGCTTGCCCGCCAGCAGGCGCCGCTGGGGCAATTCGATGCCGTGGTCGACGGCATTGCGCAACAGGTGCGTCAGCGGTGCTTCGAGCTTTTCCAGTACATCGCGATCGACCTGGGTTTTCTCCCCTTCCACCACCAACCTCACCGGCTTGCCCAGCGAACGGCCCAGGTCGCGGACCATGCGGCTCTGCCCGGTCAGCACGTCGGCAAACGGCCGCATGCGGCAAGCCAGGGCCGTGTCATACAGCAACTGCGCACGCTGGCTGGCCTGCCAGCCGAACTCGTCCAGGTCGGCCGCCTGCTGCTGCAGGATCTGCTGGGTTTCCGCCAGCAGACGCTGGGTTTGCGCCAGGGCTTCGAGCACCTCGCTGCTCTGGCCACTGTCCTCGAGTTGCAGGCGCAAGCCGTCGAGCGCCTGCATGCCTTGGCCGTGCATGCGTTTGAGGCGTTGCAGGGTGGCCAGGTAAGGCTTGAGCCGCTGGGTTTCCACCAGCGACTTGCTGGACAGGTCGAGCAGACTATTGAGGCGGTCGGCGGTGACACGCAGTACCCGCTCGGCACCTTCGCCTGCGCGCTTGCCAGCCTTGCGCTGCAGAATCGGCTCGGGCTCTGCCTCTGGCTCCGGCGGTTCGGCTGGCAATACCGGGGGGGCAGACGGCAAGCTTGCCAACGGCGGCTCTGGGACCACGGGTGCAGCCAGCGGCGGTGCAGGCATCGCAGCGCCCGGGTCGAGCAGGCTGGCCATCTGCGCAAGAAACACCGGCAAGGTCGCCTGCGCCGCGGCATCGCCTGGCGTGGCGATACGCATCAGCAGGTCGGTCCCCTGCAACAGTGTGTCAATGTGCTCGGCGGTCAGCCGCAGCCGACCTTCCTGCGCCGCCACCAGGCAATCTTCCATGACGTGGGCAACGCTGACACCAGCATCCACCCCGACGATGCGCGCGGCCCCCTTGAGCGAGTGAGCGGCACGCATGCACGCCTCAAGCTGGTCGGCCTGGGTGGGGTTGCGTTCCAGTGCCATCAAGCCAGCACTCAGCACCTGGGTCTGCGCCTCGGCCTCCAGGCTGAACAGTTCGAGCAACGATGCGTCGCGCATTTGCTCTGGGGTCATGACAGGCTCCGCTGCACGGCAGACAGTAGGTGTTGATCGTCCAGCACCCGCACGCTGCGGCCGCGCCACTGCAGGACAGCAGCGGTGAAGCGTGAGGCGTCCTGGCCGCTGCCCAGCAGCAATGGGTCGAGCCGGTGAATACCGTCGATTTCCTCGACGGCCATCACTACAGGCCCACCTGCGGCAGCCAGAATCAGCATGCGGGGCATGGCCCGACCGCTCCGTTGCTCGGCGGTGCCGGCCTGCACACCCAGCAAATCAGCCAGCGACAGGCATGGGACCAACGCACCGCGGACATTGGCAACCCCCTGCAGCAGCCGCGAGCGCTGGTGCGGCAGCGAATGCACAGCCTGTAGCGGGGCGATTTCGGCCAGGCTGGCAGTGGCCAGCGCCAGCCATTCTTCGCCCAGTCGAAATAGCAGCATGGAGCGGCCGGTGTTTTCTTCGACCTGTTGTACCGCTGCTGCCTGGTGATCCGGCATCAGCGCATAGCGGTCGAGCAAACGCGTAGCCGCAGCGGCATACACCTCGCAATTGCGGCAATGAACATGCCGCTCCAGCAGCGGGCACTGCTTGTCGCCGTGCACGCCAATACGGTTCCAGCAGTCGTCGATGTGCGCGTCATCCTCGGCGAGCAGTTGCAACGCGGATTCAGTGTTCATCGTTCAGGCTCCCGACCAGCCCGCACTGCGCGATCCTGCAGGCGCCGGGCGCCGGCCAGATCGCCCTGGGCCGCCAGCAAGGCGGCCAGGTGCACCAGCGCTTCGGGGTGCTGTGGTTCCAGGTACAGGGCCTTGCGATAGTGGGTCAGCGCCTGCTGCGCATCGCCCTCGGTATCACTGAGCAGCCCCAGCCAGTAGTACACCTGGGCGGACGGCGGATACTGCTTCAGGTAGCGCTGGCATTCTTCACGCGCCTGTTCGCTGGCGCCGGCATTGGCCAGCCGGGCAATGCTGGCCAGCAACTCGCTGGCGGCCTCGGGCTTGTGCTCACGGGCTGGCGCAGGACGGGTCACCGCCGGCAGCACCCGCAGCGGGCGCCGCATCGGCACGCCGGGCGGCGGATAACCTGATGCGGGTAAAGTCGCCAGCGTCCGCCTCGCGGGCTGGGCGGGTGTCGCCGGCAACGGGGTGCTGTTACCTTGCTGGCGCACATAGGCAAACGACTGGGCGATCCCTAGCGGACGCATGCCCAGGCGCGCCAACAAGCTGCCTTCGGCCGGGCCGATGAACAGCACACCCTGTGGATGCAACAGGCGCTTGAGCACTTCGAACACACGCTGTTGGGTAGGCACGTCGAAATAGATCAACAGATTGCGGCAGAACACGAAGTCATACAGCCCATCGCGGCTGGCCAACGCCGGGTCAAGCACATTGCCCACCTGCAGGCTGACCTGCTGACGTACCCGTTCATGCAGGCGGTGGCCTTCGTCCAGCGCATCGAAATAGCGTTCGCGAAAGCCCAGTTCGCTGCCACGGAAAGCATTGCGGCCATACACAGCCTGCCCGGCCTTGGCTACCGAGTTGGGGCTGATGTCCATGCCATCAATGATGAATGCGCCCGGCGCCATGCCGGCGTCGAGCAAGGCCATGGCCAGCGAATAGGGTTCCTCGCCGGTTGAGCAAGGCAGGCTGAGCAATCGCAGTGGCCGCGCGCCCGCCAGTTGGGCCTGGCGTTTGTGGGCCAGGCTGCCCAGTGCCGTGAAGGATTCGGGATATCGGAAAAACCAGGTTTCCGGGACGATCACCGCTTCGATCAGCGCTTGTTGCTCATCCGTCGACTGCTGCAGACGCAGCCAGTAATCTTCCAGGTCCGCCGCGCCCACGGCAACGCAACGCTGGCGCAGTGCGCGTTCGACCATGGGCGCGCCCACCGACTCCACGTCCAGGCCGATACGCTCACGCAGGAAGCGGAAAAAACGCTGCTCGTTCATGTAAGCATCCCTGTCGGGTCTTGCGTGTACAGCAATTGGTGCACGGCGTCGGTCAGCAGGTCATTGACTTCGATGCGCTGCAGCAGGCCCAGAGCATCCTGGCGCACCGGGCCCAGATATGGCGCTTCGCCCGTGTCCACGCCATAGGGCTGGAACTCGTCGGGTTGGCAACGCAGGGTTTCAGTGGCCTGTTCCAGGATCAGGCCAAGCTGCAGGCTGCCACGGTAGTGCACCAGCACCAGGCGCGTACTGGTGCGTTGCGCCGCAGGTTGGCCAAAACTCAGCGCGGCAAGGTCGATCACCGGGACCAGTTGGCCGCGATGGGCGAGGATGCCCGCGACCCAGGCAGGTGCCTGGGCAATCGGCTTGAGCGGCTGGCGCGGCAGCACCTCGATCACCTCGTGTACGCTCAGGGCAAAGCGCTGCTCCCTGAGGCGAAACTGCAGGTACAACTCACCCTTGACGTTGTGCACGGGTGCGGCGCGCGGTTGCAAGTCGTTCATCGCGGTCAGACTTTGAAACGCGACACGCCGCCACGCAGGCCGGCGGCCACCTGGCTCAGTTCATCGATGGCAAAACTGGCCTGGCGCAGCGACTCGACGGTCTGGGTACTGGCATCGCTGAGCTGGGCCAGCGCCTGGTTGATCTGCTCGGCACCGGTGGCCTGGGCCTGCATGCCTTCGTTGACCATCAGCACGCGCGGCGCCAAGGCCTGCACCTGGTGAATGATCTGGCTGAGCTGCTCGCCCACCTGCTGCACTTCGAACATGCCACGGCGTACTTCTTCGGAGAACTTGTCCATGCCCATGACCCCGGCCGATACCGCCGACTGGATTTCACGCACCATCTGCTCGATGTCGTAGGTGGCCACGGCGGTCTGGTCGGCAAGGCGGCGCACTTCGGTGGCCACCACAGCAAAGCCACGGCCGTACTCGCCGGCCTTTTCCGCTTCGATGGCGGCGTTCAGCGACAGCAGGTTGGTCTGGTCGGCAACCTTGACGATGGTTACCACCATCTGAGTGATGTTGCTGGCCTTCTCGTTGAGGATACCGAGCTTGGCGTTGACCAGGTCGGCGGCGCCCATCACCTGATGCATGGTCTCTTCCATGCGCGCCAGCCCCTGCTGGCCGGAGCCGGCCAGGCTGGAAGCCTGATCAGCGGCGGAGGTGACTTCGGTCATGGTCCGCACCAGATCACGTGAAGTGGCCGCAATTTCCCGCGAGGTGGCGCCGATTTCGGTGGTGGTAGCTGCCGTTTCGGTGGCAGTGGCCTGCTGTTGCTTGGACGTGGCAGCAATTTCGGTAACCGACGTGGTCACCTGCACCGACGAGCGCTGTGCCTGTGCCACCAGGTTGGCCAGTGCCTCGGCCATTTCGTTGAACCCGCTTTCGATGGCGCCGAACTCGTCCTTGCGGTCCAGGCTCAGGCGCATGCTCAGGTCACCCGAGCGCAACCTGTCGAGCGCATGGACAATGCGCTGCATGGGAGCGGTGATGGCACGCATCAGCAACAGGCCACAAATGGCGGCCGCGACGATGGCCAGCAGCAGCGAAACCACCATGCTGCCTTTGGCCGTGCTCACGGCGCTGACAATCTCGCTGGTGGCGGAGGCGGCAGACGCCCGATTGAATTCGATCACTTCATTAAGGTGCTTGCGCCCTTCCACCCAGGCCGGCGTCAGCACCTCCATGATCAGCCGTTCAGCTTCGGCGTAGTTGTGCTGGCGATATGCATCCAGCACCTGATTGACGATCCTGAGGTAGTTCTCTTCCAGTTGCACGAAGCTCTCGAAGCGGGTCTGGTCGTCCTTGTCCTGGATGGTAGCCTGGTAGCTGGCCATGTGCTGCTTGAGACGGTCTTCGAAGCTTTTGAACAGTTCCATGTCGGCTGAAGTGATCTCACGGTGGTTGGACAGCCCCACCAGTTGCTGGCTGGTGACGTAGCTGTCGACCCAGGCGCTGCGGATCATCGAGCTGTAATAGACCCCGGGAATGCTGTCGGTCCCCACCGCCTGTTCGGCAGTTTCGATGGCCACCAACCGCGAGTAGGCGGCCACGATCATCAGCAGCATGATGGCGATGATCACGGCGAAACTTGCCAGGATCCGTTGGCGCAAGGTCCAGTTTTTCACATTCAGCCCTCAGGAATTCACAACGAGCGGGAAAAATCGCCGAAGTATAGCCCAGAGGCCTTACAGATTTGCGGGTGAAGTGAGGGCTAAACAGGCATACCTGCTGATGGACATGTCACTGGGGCTGCTGTGCAGCCCTTCGCGGGCACGCCCGCTCCCACAGGTATCAGCGAAATGTCGAAGGTTGTGATAACCCTGTGGGAGCTGGCTTGCCGGCGATGGGCTGCGACGCAGCCCCCAGTTATTGGCCCGCAGCAAGCCGTACCTGGCTTTCCAGCTCCTGACGCAAGCCTGGGTCCAGGCGCAGTTGGCGGGCCAGTTCGTCGAGGTAGGCACGTTCCATGTAGTTTTCCTGGTCGACCATCATCACGCTGGCCAGGTACATCTCGGCGGCCATTTCCGGCGTTTGCGCGGCGCGGGCCACTTCGGCCGGGTCCAGCGGCTTGTTCAGCTCGGCGTGCAGCCAGTGCTGCAGCTCGCGGTCGCTGTCCAGGCGGGTGAACTCGCCCTCGATCAGCGCCCGTTCGCGCTCGTCGATATGGCCATCGGACTTGGCCGCCGCCACCAGCGCCCGCAGCACCGCCTGGCTGTGCTGCTCGACCTGTGCAGGCGGCAGGCGGTCGACGGTTTGCGGCTCGGCTGCGGCCCCGCGCTGATTGGCCTGCCAGTTGCCGTAGGCTTTGTAGGCGAGCACTCCCAGCGCGGCCAGGCCACCATAGGTCAGGGCTTTGCCGCCGTATTTTCGGGCTTTCTTGCTGCCCAGCAACAAGCCCAGAGCGCCGCCACCCAACAGGCCGCCACCGGCACCGGACAACAGCCCGCCAAGCCCACCGCCAGCGCTGCTGGACGTGTTGGCGCCCCCCTGTTTTTCGAGCATCTGCTGGCCGGATTTGAGGAGTTGATCAAGCAAGCCCCGAGTGTTCATTCATGTGTCTCCACGCAAGAAGATTCAACCGCCAGAGTAAGGCTTGCCCGAACGCACGCCATCGCGGATTTGCTTCCGGATGTTGCATTGGCTGGCAAAAAGCCAACTAGACTCGATATCGCCAATACCTCGCGCGATCGCACTACGCTTATAACAATTGCTTCACGGCTTGCTTGATGACTGCCCCGAACAAGATCTCCAAAAAGAGGGAACACCATGTCAGTGCACAAGACCGCATTGCTCGGCGCCATGACCGGTGCCGTGCTGGCCAGCGCCAGCCTGCAGGCTGCCGAACCGCCCAAGGCCCTGGGGCCTGGCGAGGGGCGCCTGGATATCGTCGCCTGGCCCGGCTATATCGAGCGCGGTGAAAGCGACAAGGCCTATGACTGGGTGACCGGCTTCGAGAAGGAAACCGGCTGCAAGGTCAGTGTGAAGACCGCCGCCACCTCGGACGAGATGGTCAGCCTGATGACCAAGGGCGGTTATGACCTGGTCACCGCCTCGGGCGATGCCTCGCTGCGGCTGATCGTGGGCAAGCGCGTGCAGCCGATCAACACCGCCCTGATCCCCAACTGGAAGAACATCGACCCGCGCCTGCAGAACGGTGGCTGGTACGTGGTCGACAATCAAGTGTACGGCACGCCATACCAGTGGGGGCCGAACGTGCTGCTTTACAACACCAATACCTTCAAGCAGGCCCCCACCAGCTGGGGTGTGGTGTTCGAGCCGCAGAACCTGCCCGACGGCAAGCCCAACAAGGGCCGCGTGCAGGCCTACGACGGGCCGATCTATATCGCCGACGCGGCGCTGTACCTGAAGTCCACCAAGCCCGAACTGGGCATCAAGGACCCCTACGAGCTGAACGAGGAGCAATACAAGGCCGTGCTGGAACTGCTGCGCCAGCAGCAACCGCTGATCCATCGTTACTGGCATGACGCCACGGTGCAGATGAGTGATGTGAAGAACGAAGGCGTTGTCGCCTCCAGCTCCTGGGGTTACATGGTCAATGGCCTGAAGGGCGAAAACCAGCCGGTGGCCTCGACCATTCCCAAGGAAGGCGCGACCGGCTGGGCCGACACCACCATGCTGCACAGCGAAGCCAAGCACCCCAACTGCGCCTACAAGTGGATGGATTGGTCATTGCAGCCGAAGGTGCAAGGTGATGTGGCGGCCTGGTTCGGCTCGTTGCCGGCGGTGCCGGCGGCATGCACCGGCAGCGAACTGTTGGGGGCCGAAGGTTGCAAGACCAACGGTTTCGACAATTTCGACAAGATTGCCTTCTGGAAGACCCCGCAGGCCCAGGGGGGCAAGTTCGTGCCGTATAGCCGCTGGACCCAGGATTACATTGCGATCATGGGTGGGCGCTGAGGTTGCCTGAATGCCTGTACTGGCCCCTTCGCGGGCAAGCCCGCTCCCACAGGCTGATCACCGCCTGTAGGAGCGGGCTTGCCCGCGAAGGGGCCGGAACAGGAGAAACATCGATGTCCGGAGCCCACGCATGCCCCTAGCCGTCCAGTTCACCCAGGTTTGCCGCACCTTCGGCGAGGTCAAGGCCGTCGACCAGGTCAGCATCGACATCATCGATGGCGAGTTCTTCTCCATGCTCGGCCCTTCAGGTTCGGGCAAGACCACCTGCCTGCGCCTGATCGCCGGCTTCGAGCAACCCACCAGCGGCTCGATCCGCATCCACGGTGTCGAGGCCGCTGGGGTGCCGCCCTACCTGCGCGACGTCAACACTGTGTTCCAGGACTACGCCCTGTTCCCGCACATGAATGTCCTGGACAACATCGCCTACGGCCTGAAGGTAAAAGGCGTGGCCAAGGCCGAACGCCACAACCGCGCCGAAGAAGCATTGGCCATGGTGGCCCTGGCCGGCTATGGCGCGCGCAAGCCAGCGCAGCTGTCTGGCGGCCAGCGCCAGCGCGTGGCCCTGGCCCGCGCCCTGGTCAACCGCCCACGGGTATTGCTGCTGGATGAGCCGCTGGGCGCACTGGACCTTAAGTTGCGCGAACAGATGCAGGGCGAGCTGAAAAAGCTGCAACGCCAGCTGGGCATCACCTTCATCTTCGTCACCCACGACCAGACCGAGGCCCTGTCGATGTCCGACCGGGTCGCGGTGTTCAACCGCGGCCGTATCGAACAGGTCGACACACAGCGCAATCTGTACATGAAGCCCGCCACCCCCTTCGTCGCAGAATTCGTCGGCACGTCCAACGTAGTGCGTGGCGAGCTGGCCATGCAGCTCAACGGCAGCCCGGCGCCCTTCTCCATCCGCCCCGAGCACATCCGCCTGGGCGACCTTGTGGTGACCAGCCACGAAGTGCAGGTAAGCGGCCTGTTGCGCGATATCCAGTACCAGGGCAGCGCCACCCGCTACGAGCTGCAACTGGACAGTGGCCAGCTGTTGGCGGTAAGCCAGGCCAACGACCGCTGGCAAGCACAAGCCCACCCCTGGCAGCCCGGGCAACGGGTGCGGGCACACTGGCCACGCGATGCCATGACAGTGCTGCAGGAAACCGAGGCCCACTGAAATGAGCACACTGCGCAGCCTGGCCAACCTGCTGTACCGGCGCCCAAACCTTTACCTGGCACTGCTGCTCATACCCCCGCTGACCTGGTTCGGCGCAATCTACCTGGGCTCGTTGCTGAACTTGCTGTGGCAAGGCTTCTATACCTTCGACGACTTCACCATGGCGGTGACCCCGGACCTGACCCTGGGCAACTTCGCCGCGCTGTTCAACCCGTCGAACTTCGACATCATTCTGCGCACCCTGGGCATGGCGGTGGCAGTGTCGCTGGCCAGCGCGGTACTGGCCTTCCCCATCGCCTATTACATGGCGCGCTATACCAGCGGCAAGACCAAGGCATTTTTCTACATCGCGGTGATGATGCCGATGTGGGCCAGCTACATCGTCAAGACCTACGCCTGGACCCTGCTGCTGGCCAAGGGCGGCGTGGCCCAGTGGTTTGTCCAGCAGTTGCACCTGGATGGCCTGCTGCAAGCGCTGCTGGCCGTGCCCGGTGTGGGCGGCAGCACGCTGTCGACCTCCCACCTGGGGCGCTTCATGGTATTCGTGTACATCTGGCTGCCGTTCATGATCCTGCCGATCCAGGCCGCGCTGGAGCGCCTGCCGCCTTCGCTGCTGCAAGCCTCGGCAGACCTTGGCGCACGGCCTGGGCAAACCTTTTTGCAAGTGATCCTGCCGCTGTCGATCCCGGGCATCGCCGCCGGCTCGATCTTCACCTTCTCGCTAACCCTGGGTGACTTCATCGTGCCGCAGCTGGTCGGCCCGCCCGGCTACTTCATCGGCAGCATGGTCTATGCCCAGCAAGGGGCGATCGGCAACATGCCGATGGCCGCCGCGTTCACCTTGGTGCCCATCGTGCTGATTGCGGTGTACCTGTCCATCGTCAAGCGCCTGGGGGCCTTCGATGCACTCTGAAAAAGCGTCTACAGGGCTGCGCCTGGCGGCTTGGGGCGGGCTGCTGTTCCTGCATTTCCCGATCCTGATCATCTTCCTGTACGCCTTCAACACCGAAGACGCGGCATTCAGCTTCCCGCCCAAGGGCTTCACCCTGAAATGGATTGGTGTGGCCTTCGCCCGACCCGATGTGCTGGAGGCGATCAAGCTGTCGCTGCAGGTGGCCTGCCTGGCCACGCTGATTGCCCTGGTGCTCGGCACACTGGCGTCAGTCGCACTGTATCGGCGCAACTTCTTCGGCAAAGAGAGCATTTCGCTGATGCTGATCCTGCCCATTGCCTTGCCCGGCATCATCACCGGCATCGCCCTGCTCTCGGCGTTCAAGACCTTGGGGATAGAGCCCGGGGTGTTCACCATCGTGGTCGGCCACGCCACGTTCTGCGTGGTGATTGTCTACAACAACGTGATCGCCCGCCTGCGGCGCACCTCGCAAAACCTGATCGAAGCGTCGATGGACCTGGGCGCCGATGGCTGGCAGACCTTCCGCTACATCATCCTGCCCAACCTCGGCTCGGCGCTGCTGGCCGGCGGCATGCTGGCTTTTGCCCTGTCGTTCGATGAAATCATCGTCACCACCTTCACCGCCGGCCACGAACGCACCCTGCCGATCTGGCTGCTCAACCAGCTGAGCCGACCGCGCGACGTGCCGGTGACCAACGTGGTCGCCATGCTGGTGATGCTGGTGACCATGCTGCCAATCCTTGGCGCCTATTACCTGACCCGCGGCGGCGAAAGCGTCGCGGGCAGTGGCAAATGACACTGGAGGAGCCCCCGATGCAAACGCAGATGCTGATCAATGGCCAGCTGGTCGCAGGTCAAGGCCCGGCCTGGACCGTGCTCAACCCGGCGCTGGGTACGGCCCTGGCGCAAATCAACGAAGCCACCGAGGCCCAGGTGGACAGCGCCGTGCGCGCCGCCGACCAAGCCTTCGACAGCTGGTCGCAAACCAGCCCCAAGGACCGCTCGCAAACCTTGCTGGCGCTGGCGGACGCCATCGAAGCCCATGGCGATGAACTGGCCCGGCTGGAATCGCAGAACTGCGGCAAGCCCCTCAGCGCGGCGCTGAACGACGAAATCCCGGCGATTGCCGATGTGTTCCGCTACTTTGCCGGTGCGGCGCGCTGCCTGGGCGGCTCGGCGGCCGGCGAATATCTGCCGGGCCACACCTCGATGATCCGTCGCGACCCGTTGGGTGTGGTGGCCTCCATCGCACCCTGGAACTACCCGTTGATGATGCTGGCCTGGAAGATCGCGCCGGCCTTGGCAGCCGGCAACACGGTGGTGATCAAACCCTCCGAACTGACCCCGCTGACCGCCTTGCGACTGGGTGAACTGGCCCAGGACCTGCTGCCGCCGGGCGTGCTGAACATTCTCTTTGGCCGCGGCCAGACCGTCGGCAACCCGCTGGTCAGCCATCCCAAGGTGCGCATGGTGTCGCTGACAGGCTCCATCCCCACGGGCGCGCACATCATCAGCGCCACCGCCGACAGCGTGAAACGCATGCACATGGAGCTGGGTGGCAAGGCGCCTGTGCTGGTGTTTGATGATGCTGACATCGACGCCGCCATCGACGGCATCCGCACGTTCGGCTTCTACAACGCCGGCCAGGACTGCACCGCAGCCTGTCGCCTTTATGTGCAGGACGGTATCTACGACCGCTTCGTCGAGGGCCTGGGTGCAGCAGTAGCGAGCCTGAAACCTGGCCTGCAGGAGGCCGAGGACACCGAACTGGGGCCGCTGATCAGTGCCCAGCACCGCGACAAGGTCGCCGGGCTGGTGCAGCGGGCCATCGCCCAACCGCACATTCGCCTGGTGACGGGTGGCAAGGCGATTGAGGGCAATGGTTTCTACTTCGAGCCGACCGTGCTGGCCGACGCCCTGCAGGACGACGAGATCGTGCGCAACGAAGTATTCGGCCCAGTGGTCTCGGTCACGCGCTTTAAAGACGAAGCGCAGGCGCTGGAATGGGCCAACGACTCCAACTACGGCCTTGCCTCATCGGTGTGGACCCGCGACACCGGCCGCGCCCACCGCCTGGCGGCGCGCTTGCAGTACGGCTGCACCTGGGTGAATACCCACTTCATGCTGGTCAGCGAAATGCCCCATGGCGGGCAGAAGCATTCAGGGTATGGGAAGGATATGTCGATGTATGGGCTGGAGGACTACACCTGCGTGCGGCATGTGATGATCAAGCATTGAGGAAAGCGTTGGAGTCTGTCGTTAGAGTTGTGGCGCCTACGAGATCGAGCGCCGCGCGGGCGGCGCTCGATTTCTGCCCTGCACAAAATTTCGCAAATCACCCGCAGGCCGGTACGCTAGTCGCGCAAATCGGACTCGTGAATCGGGTTGGCGCGGCTGGTCGCGCGCTGGTACTGCGCAGGCCAGGTGGCCTTGTTGCCGCCCAGGTCGTCGTCGGCGTGCAGTGGCCAGTACGGGTCGCGCAGCAGTTCGCGGGCGAGGAAGATGAGGTCGGCCTGGCCAGTGCGCAGAATGTGTTCGGCCTGGGCCGGTTCGGTGATCATGCCCACGGTGCCGGTGGCAATTTCCGATTCCTTGCGCACACGTTCGGCGAAGCGGGTCTGGTAGCCGGGGCCGGTGGGGATCTCGGCGTTTACCGAGGTACCGCCAGAGGACACATCGATCAGGTCCACACCCAACCCTCGCAGGCGACGAGCCAGTTCGACAGTTTCATCCGGGTTCCAGCCATCCTCGACCCAATCGGTTGCCGAAACCCGCACCAATAGCGGCAATTCGGCAGGCCACACCGTGCGCACGGCCTCGACCACCTGCAGGGTCAGGCGGATACGGTTTTCAAAGCAACTGCCGTACTCGTCGCGGCGCTGGTTGCTCAACGGTGACAGGAACTGATGCAGCAGGTAACCATGGGCGGCGTGTATTTCGACCACCTTGAAACCGGCCTTCAAGGCGCGCTCAGTCGAGGCGACAAAGGCCGCGATTACGCCCTGGATCTCGTCCTGGGTCAGCTCGTGTGGCGCTGTGTGTTGCGGGTCGAAGGCGATCTTCGATGGGCCTACTGGCTGCCAGCCTCCCTCTTCGACTTTCACACTGCCCTGTTTGCCCAGCCATGGGCGGTAGGTACTGGCCTTGCGCCCGGCGTGCGCCAATTGTATGCCCGGCACGGCCCCCTGGGCGGTAATGAAACGGGTGATGCGTTGCAGCGGTGCAATCTGGGCATCGTCCCACAGGCCGAGGTCTTCGGCGGTGATGCGGCCATCGGCAGTAACCGCCACGGCTTCCGTGATCACCAAACCCGCGCCACCCACCGCACGGCTGCCTAAATGGACAAGGTGCCAGTCGTTGGCCAGGCCATCGATGGCGGAATACTGGCACATCGGCGATACGGCGATGCGGTTGGGCAGGGTCAGCTGACGCAGGGTGTAAGGCTCGAGCAGCAGGCTCATGAGGGCACCTCCCAAGAACTCCAATGGTGATCCGGCCCGGGCACTCAATTGCACGTCCCTGGCCCAGGTCCGGTCATAACTTCAGACTAGACCAGAATGGGTGGGGGGGAGGTTCCATGGGATTTTGGGTGGAGTGCGGGTGGGGTGCGGGTGGGGTGCGGGTGTCAGGCTCGAAAGTGATGTCGCCGGTGAGATCGAGCGCCGCCCGCGCGGCGCATCGCGACGCAAGGCCGCTCCCACATTTGTTGCAACGTGGCCATGTCTGTGAGGCCATGGTTGGCAGCCTTGGCGCATGACGGAAGGCTGGTGGAGCGATAACAGCGTCAGCGCACAGGCATCGTCAGACCAACAAGGCGCGCAACCATGGCCTTGCAGGTTTGGCACGTTGCAACAAATGTGGGAGCGGCCTTGCGTCGCGATGCGCCGCGCGGGCGGCGCTCGATTTCCGCCACACCAAACAACTCAAGGCAAGCCCAGCGACCCCGTCAGCGCGGCTCCATGTGGGCAATCATCAACTGCACACTTTCGTTGCCACGAAACTCGTTCACATCCAGCTTGTACGCCAGTTCGACCCAGCGCACGGTCGGGTTCGGCCACACTTCGCGGTCGACGCCAAAAGCAATGCCATCCAGTCGCACCGAGCCACATTCGCTCTTGAGCACCACCTTCAGGTGCCGCTCGCCCACCACGCGCTGCTCCACCAACTGGAACACGCCATGAAACAGCGGCTCAGGAAAATGCTGGCCCCAAGGCCCGGCATGGCGCAGGGCCTTGGCCAGGTCGAGGTGAAATTCCTCCACGGCCAGGCTGCCATCTGACAACAGCCGGCCTGTCAGGTCTTCCTCACGCAGCTGACGACGCACTTCTTCGTCAAACGCCTCGGCAAAGGCCGGGAAATTACCCTCAGGCAACGATAAGCCCGCAGCCATGGCGTGGCCGCCGAACTTGCTGATCAGTTGTGGGTGGCGCGCCGCCACGGCATCCAGTGCATCGCGGATGTGGAAGCCTGGTACCGACCGCGCCGACCCTTTGAGCATGCCTTCACCGGCATCGGCGAAGGCGATGGTAGGCCGGTGGTAACGCTCTTTCAGCCGCGAAGCCAGAATACCGATCACGCCCTGGTGCCAGTCGGCATCGAACAGGCACAACCCATACGGCATGGACTCCACCGGCAGGTCCCTGAGCTGGGCCAGGGCCTCGCGTTGCATGCCCTGCTCGATGGACTTGCGGTCCTGGTTCAACTCGTCAAGCTGCTGGGCCATGTCCTGGGCCAGCGCCGCGTCTTCGCACAGCAGGCACTCGATGCCCAGGCTCATGTCGTCCAGGCGACCGGCGGCGTTCAGCCGCGGGCCGAGGATGAAGCCAAGGTCAGTCGAGGTGATACGCCGGTGATCGCGGCGGGCCACTTCGAGAATTGCTTTAAGCCCTGGGCGGGCGCGACCGGCGCGGATGCGCTCAAGGCCCTGATGCACCAGGATGCGGTTGTTGGCATCCAGCGGTACCACGTCGGCAACGCTGCCCAACGCGACCAGGTCGAGCAGCTCGCCGATGTTCGGCTGTGCTTGCGTCTCATAGCGCCCCAGGCTGCGCAGGCGCGCGCGCAGGGCCATCAGCACATAGAAGATCACCCCTACCCCGGCCAGCGCCTTGCTCGGGAACGTACAGCCAGGCTGGTTGGGGTTGATGATAGCGTCGGCATCGGGCAGTTGCTGGCCTGGCAGGTGGTGGTCAGTGACCAGCACCTTGAGCCCGGCGGCCTTGGCTGCCGCCACACCCTCGACGCTGGAAATACCATTGTCCACGGTGATCAGCAGTTGCGGCTGACGCTGCAGCGCCACCTCGACGATTTCCGGGGTCAGGCCATAGCCGTATTCGAAGCGGTTGGGCACCAGGTAATCGACGTGGGCCGCACCCAGCAGCCGCAGGCCCAGCACCCCGACGGTGCTGGCCGTGGCGCCATCGGCATCGAAATCGCCAACGATAAGAATGCGCTGGCGCTGGTCCAGCGCCTCGACCAGCAGGTCGACACCGGCCTCGATGCCCTTGAGTTGCTGGTACGGCAGCAGGCGCGCCAGGCTTTTGTCGAGCTCGGCCTCGCACTGTACGCCGCGCGCGGCGTACAGACGGGTCAGCAAGGGTGGCAAGTTACCCAGAAATGGCAGTGTCGGCGGCAGGGGGCGAGGTTCGATACGCATAGGTCGCTTCAGCCACGCTCACCGAGCAGCCACTGCAGTTGCACCTCGTGCTGGCCACGGTCATCGGTCACGAACACCGTACCTTCACTGATCATCACGTCCCACTTGATGCTGCGCGGCATGTCGGTAGCCAGCGTCTCCAGCACCTCCTGAGGCACGGCAGCGATGTTCAGGTTTTTCAGGTTCTTCACGGCACCTACCACCTTGCCTTCCCACACACGCAGGCTGCCATAGGCCAGCAGGCTGGTGCGTTCGGTACGGCGCGAGCACCAGGTCAGGCGGTCGGCGTCTGGCTGGCCAACTTCGATCCAGTGCAACACGCGATCATCCAGGCTCTTTTCCCACAGCGCCGGCTCATCGACATCCGAAAGACCGCGGCCAAACGACAAGTTCTCGTTGTACCAGAGCGCGTACGCCAACAGACGAACCGCCATACGCTCTTCCGTTTCCGAAGGATGGCGGGCAATGGTCTGCTTGACGCTTTCGTAGACATTGCGATCAAGGTCGGTCAGATTCAATTCGAACTTGTAGGTGGTGGACGGCTGGGCCATGGTCGACGGGCTTCGTGCAAAAGAAAAGTGGCACAGTCTAACCCATCCGCTCTCTCCATGCGCCGCAGCAGTACCCGGCGAAACCGACGTGTGATAAAACCACGGCTCTGCCCAGCTGCCACGGATACCCCATGTCGACGCCCAGCAAACCCCTCGCCGGCCTCAAAGTTGTCGAACTTGGCACCCTGATTGCCGGGCCGTTTGCCTCGCGCATCTGTGCCGAATTCGGCGCCGAGGTGATCAAGGTCGAATCCCCCGACGGCGGCGACCCGTTGCGCAAGTGGCGCAAGCTGTACGAGGGCACTTCGCTGTGGTGGTTCGTGCAGGCGCGCAACAAGCAATCGCTCACCCTCAACCTCAAGCACCCCGAGGGCCGCGAGATTCTGAAGCGCCTGCTGGCCGACGCCGACATCCTGATCGAGAACTTCCGCCCGGGCGTGCTGGAAAAGCTCGGCCTGGGCTGGGATGTGCTGCATGCGCTGAACCCGGGCCTGGTGATGGTGCGCCTTTCGGGCTTTGGCCAGACCGGGCCGATGAAAGACCAGCCGGGCTTTGGCGCCGTGGGCGAGTCGATGGGCGGTTTGCGCTACATCACCGGCTTCGACGACCGCCCGCCGGTGCGCACGGGCATTTCCATCGGTGACTCGATTGCCGCCTTGTGGGGGGTAATCGGCGCGCTGATGGCGCTGCGCCACCGTGAAGTCAATGGCGGCCAGGGCCAGGTGGTGGACGTGGCGCTGTACGAGGCGATTTTCGCCATGATGGAAAGCATGGTCCCGGAATTCGATGTGTTCGGCTTTATCCGCGAGCGCACCGGCAACATCATGCCGGGTATCACGCCCTCCTCGATCCATACCAGCGCCGACGGCAAGCACGTGCAGATCGGCGCCAACGGCGATGCAATCTTCAAGCGCTTCATGCAGGCCATCGGCCGTGCCGACCTGGCAGAAGACCCGACCTTGGCCAGCAACGATGGCCGTGACCTGCGCCGAGACGAACTGTACGGGGTGATCGACCGCTGGGCCAACAGCCTGCCCCTGGAGCAATTGATGCAGGTACTGACCACGGCCGAAGTGCCCGCCAGCCGTATCTATTCGGCCGAGGACATGTTCAAGGACCCGCAGTACCTGGCGCGGGAGATGTTCTTGCAAGCCAAGCTGCCGGACGGCAAGCCATTCCGCATGCCGGGCATCGTGCCCAAGCTGTCGGATACGCCTGGTTCCACCGAGTGGGTCGGCCCGGCGCTGGGCGAACATACCGAAGCACTGCTTACCCGCCTGGGCTATGACGCGGCGGCCATTGCCGGCCTGCGCGAAGCCGGCGCGGTCTGACGCCTGTCGCCGCCCTCGCCCATGCGCGCTGCCCGCGGGTTACGCCACCTGATCCTGCTGTGCGGGCTACTGCCCGCATTGCTCCTGCAGCCGGTCAGTGCCAAAGAACGCATCGTCTGGCTGGTACGTGACCTGCCGCCCTTCACCATTTTTCACGGCACGGAAAAAGGCCAAGGGGTAATCGACCAGTTGTTGCCGCTGCTCATCGGGCAGATGCCTGAATACGACCACAGCATCGTACGGGTCAACCGCGCCCGCGGCATCCAGATGCTGCAAGACCGCAACAGCTTCACCTGCGACCCGACACTGCTATGGACCGCGGAACGTGCCGAATATGTGCGCTTTTCCATGCCATCGCTGGGCGTGCTCAGCGGTGGCCTGGTGCTGCGCCAGGAAAACCAGGCGCTGGTGGCACCCTACCTCGACGGGCAGCAGGTAGACCTGCATGGCCTGCTGAGCAACGACTCGCTGAAGCTCGGAATTGTTGCCGAGCGCAGCTACGGCACCCAGATTGACGCCATCCTGCGCCAGTTGCCCGACAGCGTGCTCAGCCGCCATTACGGCAATGATGCCACCGCCAACCTGCTGCAGATGCAACAGCTGGGGCGCCTGCGCATGGTGCTCGGGTACTGGCCGGAAGTGCGTTATCTGATTCAGCAGCAAGGGGGCTCACTGGCGGATTACCAGTTTCATCCTGTGCAGGGGGTGGCGCGCTACCAGTTTTTGCATGTAGGTTGCTCGGACAGCCCGCTAGGGCGCGCAGCGATCGCGCATATCGACCAGCTCTTGCCTGCACTGCGCCGGAATGTGTTGCCGCAGTGGTACGCGCGCTGGCTGGACCCGGCGCTGCATGAAGACTACCTGGAAGAAAGCAAGCACTTCTTCGAAGACCAATAGCCGGTTGATCAGCATGCCTGGGGCCTGTAAAAGCCTTACCGGAAAAAAGAAACCCCGGACGCTGGGGAAGACGCCCGGGGCCAAGCGAAAGCCATTGAGGCTTCCCGAGGCAGCCTTGCCAGCACCGGAGCAAAGCACTGGCTGGCTACCCTTACACTGTCTGATGAACTACTCAGGCAAAGGTTCCCCTCGGTTCCTGACGCTGCTGCAGCGCCGCGATCACACAGGGCTGCAAACGCCCTTCGGCGATCTGCAAGTCACGGTGCAGGCCATCTACCAGATCGATCAACAGGCGCTGCTCCTGCAACTGACGCTCGCTGACCGTGCGCCGTAGCGTAATGCCGGCGACACGGTCGTGCAGGGTCAATTGGCGATTACCGCTGGCATCGGCAACGCCGAGCTGGGCCTGGTAAGGCGTCAGGGCTTCGTTGAGCAGTTTGCAGATTCTTTCCATCCGGGTCACTCGCTGCGTGGTGGGATCTAAAGGAACTGACCAACAAGCGCAGCGCAAAGTTCGTCATGCCGCGCAGTTTCAGTGAGCATGCGTGGCAGACGTGACAGTTTGAATACGCCGCCACGGGCGGGCTTGCAGCGCTTGCAAGGCACGCTGCAGGCGTGTGGTAGAAAGCGGCCAGGGGAGTTCGGCGAGCACCCAAAGGCCCCGATTTCTTGCCGCCTGGGCAAGGTCCTGGTGTTTGGGAGTGGCTTGGCCGACGAACAACAGCGCACGTGATCGATGCTGCCGTGCGAGCAAGGCAAGGCCCGCCCGGGTTGGCATGGCATGGTCAAGAATCAGCAGATCGGGCCCACGTTCAGCGGCCAGGCAGGCGTCCAGGTCGGTTGCGTTTGCGCTGATGCGCACGTTGAACATGCCTTGGGCATTGAGGGCCTGGTGCAGGATGATCTGGTGTGATGGGCGAGCCTGGTGGATCAACACGTAGGGCTGGTGCATATGCCGCTCCTGGTGAGAGGACCGGCTAATTTAGGCTACGCGTTGAGGCGCCTGAATAGGACTATTCTGAAACGCTTGAGGGAAGATTCCGAGCTTCTGGAGCCGCGTTGCGGCCCCAGAAGACAACGCAGTTACAGCGGCTTGCCGCGGTTACCGTGCTGGCTGACAAAGCCCTGGACTGCTTTCAGGTCATTGGCCAGCACCGTGCAACGCTCTTCACGGCTGAACAGGTCGCTGAGGTGCGCCGGCAGTTCCAGCGCCCTGCCTACACCCGCCTTCTCTACCGCTTCCGGGAACTTGACCGGGTGCGCGGTACCCAGCACCACCATTGGCGTATCCAGGCTACGGCGGCACTCACGGGCAGCCTTGACCCCGATCGCGGTATGCGGGTCGAGCACTTCACCGGTGGCGGCGAAGACCTCGGCAATGGTCTCGCAAGTCTGCTCGTCACTCACGGCCAGCGAGTCGAACAGCTTGCGGGCTTCGGTCCAGCGGCCTTGCTCGACGCTGAAGCCGCCACCTTGTTTGAAGCTGTCCATCAGCTCGGCAATCGCCCCACCGTTGCGACCGTGCAGGTCGAACAGCAGGCGCTCGAAGTTGGACGAGACCATGATGTCCATCGACGGCGACAGGGTCGCGTGCAGGGTTTCCTTGACGTACTGATTGCCGCTCATGAAGCGGTGCAGGATGTCGTTGCGGTTGGTGGCGACGATCAGCTGGCTGACCGGCAGGCCCATGTTGCGCGCCAGGTAACCGGCGAAGATATCGCCGAAGTTGCCGGTTGGCACCGAGAATGCCACCGAACGCGCCGGGCCACCCAATTGCAGGGCTGCATGGAAGTAGTAGACGATCTGGGCCATGATGCGCGCCCAGTTGATCGAGTTGACTGCCACCAGGCGGGTGCCCTTGAGGAACGACTGGTCAGCGAAGCTGGCCTTGACCATTTCCTGGCAGTCATCGAAGTTGCCTTCGATGGCGATGTTGTGGATGTTGTCGCCGAAGAGGGTGGTCATCTGGCGGCGCTGCACTTCAGACACGCGCTGGTGCGGGTGCAGGATGAAGATGTCGACGTTGTCGCAACGGCGGCAGCCTTCGATGGCGGCGGAACCGGTATCACCGCTGGTGGCACCGATGATCACTACGCGCTCGTTACGCTTGGCCAACACGTGGTCAAGCAGACGGCCAAGCAGTTGCAGGGCGAAGTCCTTGAACGCCAGGGTCGGGCCGTGGAACAGCTCCAGCACCCACTCGTTGCCGTTCAGCTGACGCAGCGGGGCGACCGCAGCGTGAGCGAACTCGCCGTAGGTTTCTTCGAGGATCTTCTTGAAGTCGGCGTCGGCGATGCTGCCTTCAACAAACGGGCGCATCACACGGAAGGCCAGCTCGTGGTACGGCAGGCCAGCCCACGAGGCGATTTCTTCCTGGGTAAAGCGTGGCAGGTTCTCGGGGACGTACAGGCCGCCGTCACTGGCCAGGCCAGCCAGCAGCACGTCTTCGAAATTCAGGGCCGGTGCCTGGCCGCGGGTACTGATATAGCGCATGGGTGCAAACCTTCAATGCTGGGGCCGGGGCCGCACTGGCGGCCCGACGGCACTCGTTTGTTAGTTGAGCTGTTCGACGCGGATGCGCACGACCTTGCCGACCACGTCCTGCAGGGCTTCCAGGGCGACGATGGCGTCGTTGATGCTCTGCTCGACCACGCCGTGGGTCAGGAGGATCATTGGCACCAGGCCGTCCTGCTCCTCGGCTTCCTTCTGCATGATCGACTCGATGTTGATGCCACGCTCCGACAGGATGCTGGCCACCTGGGCCAGTACGCCTGGGTGATCCTTGGCCTGGATGCGCAGGTAGTAGGCGCTTTTGCAGGCTTCGATCGGCAGGATCGGGTGGGCCGACAGCGAGTCTGGCTGGAAGGCCAGGTGCGGTACGCGGTTTTCCGGGTCGGAGGTCATGGCGCGGACCACATCGACCAGGTCGCCGACCACCGACGAAGCGGTGGGCTCCATGCCGGCGCCAGCACCGTAATACAAGGTGGAACCGGCAGCATCACCGTTGACCATGACGGCGTTCATCACACCGTTGACGTTGGCGATCAGGCGGTCGGCCGGGATCAGCGTCGGGTGCACGCGCAGCTCGATGCCTTCGGCGGTGCGGCGCGCCACGCCCAGGTGCTTGATGCGGTAACCCAGGGCCTCGGCGTAGTTCACGTCAGCGGTGGTCAGCTGGGTGATGCCTTCGGTGTAGGCCTTGTCAAACTGCAGCGGAATGCCGAAAGCGATCGACGCCAGGATGGTCAGCTTGTGCGCGGCATCGATGCCTTCGACGTCGAAGGTCGGGTCGGCTTCGGCGTAACCCAGCGCCTGGGCTTCGGCCAGCACGTCCGGGAAGGCACGGCCCTTCTCACGCATTTCGGTGAGGATGAAGTTGCCGGTGCCGTTGATGATGCCGGCCAGCCAGTTGATACGGTTGGCCGACAGGCCTTCGCGGATGGCCTTGATCACCGGGATGCCACCCGCCACGGCCGCTTCGAAGGCGACGATCACGCCCTTTTCGCGGGCCTTGGCAAAAATTTCGTTACCATGCACGGCAATCAGCGCCTTGTTGGCGGTGACCACATGCTTGCCGTTTTCGATGGCCTTGAGCACCAGATCACGGGCGATGGTGTAGCCACCGATCAGCTCGATGACGATATCGATCTCCGGGTTGCTCGCAACTTCGAACACGTCAGCGGTAATGGGGGTACCGGTAATCTGGCAGTTCGGGTTCTGCGAGCGCATGGCGATCTGGGCCACTTCAATACCGCGCCCGGCACGGCGGGCAATCTCCTCGGCGTTGCGCTGAAGTACATTGAAGGTTCCGCCACCGACGGTCCCCAACCCACAGATGCCTACTTTGACCGGTTTCACTGTGAACTCCCCATTGAACGGCCGACACCTTCGCCGACCGTGAAACATGCCGTCACCCCATGACGACGGCGTACTGAATTGGATTACTTGGCAAGTGCCAGCTTGGCGACCTGCGGTGCCGGCTGGTAGCCCGGAATGACCTGGCCGCTTTCGAGGACGATAGCCGGCGTGCCGTTGACGCCGATCGACTGGCCCAGCTGGAATTGCTTGCCGACCGGGTTGGCGCACTTGGCGGCCTTGATCTCTTCACCTTCGACCATCTTGTCCATCGCCCCGCGGCGGTCACTGGAGCACCACACCGCCTGCAACTGCTGGTCACCCGGCGAGCCGAGCCCTTGGCGCGGGAAGGCGACATAGCGCACTTCGATACCGCGACGGTTCAACTCGGGCACTTCGGCGTGCAATTTGTGGCAATACGGGCAGGTGGTGTCGGTGAACACGGTGATGTGCGACTTGGTCTCGCCTTTGGCAGGATAAACCACCATCTCGGCGGCTGGAATGCCGTTGATGAGTTTGGCAACCCCTTGGCGTTCGGTCTTCTCGGTGAGGTTGACCGGCTTGCCGTCCTGGATCTGGAACAGGTAGCCCTGCATCACGAACTGGCCGTCGGCGCTGGCATACAACACGCGGCCGCCCTGCAGCTTGACTTCATACAGGCCGTTGAGCGGGCTGCTGGCCACGCTTTCTACTGGCACTTCCAGCTCGAGGTTCTGCAGCGATTTGCGGATGGCCTGCTCGGCCACGGCATTGCTGTCGGTTGCCGCGGCAACGGCAAAGGTACTGGCCAGCGCCAACGCGGCGGCGGCGAAAAACTGGGTCACGCGCATGGGAACTCCTGAAGGCGGACAGGGGCCGGGGGCGCCACCTGCGGAAAATACGCGGTGGCCGTGCGGCCCTTGGTGCAAACCGCCCAAGCCTACCACATCACACCACCGGTGAAGGGGCTTGCAAGGACCAGTCGGCGGAACATGAAAAACATTCATCCACGTGGGTGGTGCTGTGCGTGCAACTGCTGCAGGCGGGCTTTGGCCACGTGGGTGTAGATCTGAGTGGTCGAGAGGTCGCTGTGGCCGAGCAGCATCTGGACCACGCGCAGGTCGGCCCCATGGTTGAGCAGGTGAGTGGCAAAGGCATGGCGCAGCGTGTGTGGCGACAGCGGTTTGTCGATACCTGCCACCCGGGCATGGTGCTTGATGCGGTGCCAGAAGGTCTGGCGGGTCATCTGTTCGCCGCGCTGGCTGGGGAACAGCACGTCGCTGGGGCGGCCATTGAGCAACTCGGCGCGGCCATCGCGCTGGTAGCGCTCCAGCCACACTACTGCCTCTTCGCCCATGGGCACCAGGCGCTCTTTGCTGCCCTTGCCCATCACCCGAAGCACACCTTGGCGCAGGTTGATCTGGTCAAGGGTCAGGCTGACCAGTTCGGTGACGCGCAGACCGCAGGCATACAGCACTTCGAGCATGGCGCGGTCACGCTGGCCGATGGCTTCACCCAGGTCCGGGGCCTGCAGCAAGGCTTCAACGTCAGCTTCGGACAACGACTTGGGCAGCGGCTTGCCCAGTTGCGGCATCTCGACCTGCAGGGTCGGGTCAATCGCCACCAGCTTCTCGCGCAGCAGGTAGCGGAAGAAACCCCGCAGGCCGGACAGAAAGCGCGCCGTGGAGCGTGGCTTATAGCCCTGATCGAGGCGCCAGGCGAGGTGGTCGAGGATCAGGTCACGGCCGGCGTCGGGCAGGGAAACCGAATGCTCCTGCAGCCAGCCATTAAACAGCGCCAGATCGCTGCGATAAGACACGCGGGTGTTGTCGGACAGGCCTTTTTCAAGCCAAAGGGCGTCGAGAAACTGGTCGATCAGGGGGTGGTCTAGGGCGGGCATTCGGGGCTGCTGGATGTTGGACGTTGGCCTAGTGTTTCACAGCAGCTGACAGGTTGTCTGTACTGGCCTCCTCGCGGCTAAAGCCGCTCCCACAGGGTTTGCCACAAGATCAGGAATTGTCTTACCCCTGTGGGAGCGGCTTCAGCCGCGAAGAGGCCGGTGCAGGAAAAGCTCAGGCCTGGGGCAAAACGGGCACAGGGCGCTTGTCCTCATCGATGGCGACGAAGCTGAAGACACCGTGAATCGCCCGCTCGCGGCCGTCCAGGTACATGTTCTCGACAAACACGTCCACCTGCACCTGCAGGCTGGTATTGCCAACCTTGACCACCGAGCCCACCAGTTCAACGATAGAGCCCGCCGGGATCGGGTGCTTGAAGTCGATGCGGTCGGTGGACACGGTCACCAGCGGCAGGCGGCAGAAACGCGTGGCGGCGATGAACGACACTTCGTCCATCCAGGCCAGGGCGGTACCGCCGAACAGTGTGTTGTGATGGTTGGTAGTGTTGGGGAACACCGCCTTGGTCACGCGGGTCACCGACAACTCGGTGCGGCGCTGGATTTCCTGGTCTCGGGTAGTGCTCATGGGTTACTCCATCATACAGCGGGCGGGCCATTGCGCGCCCTTCGCGGGTAAACCCGCTCCCACAAAAAAAGCAGCCCGAAGGCTGCTTTTTTCTCGCTAGGCGGCCTTGGCCACCGGGCAAACTGTACTCAGGACAGTTTTTCCTTGATGCGAGCGGCTTTGCCGGACAGGTCGCGCAGGTAGTACAGCTTGGCTTTACGCACGTCACCACGACGTTTCACGGCCAGGCTGTCGATTTGCGGGCTGTAGGTCTGGAAGGTACGCTCTACGCCAACGCCGCTGGAGATCTTGCGCACGGTGAAGGCGCTGTTCAGACCGCGGTTACGCTTGGCGATAACAACGCCTTCGAACGCCTGCAGACGGGAACGCTCACCTTCCTTCACTTTAACCTGGACAACAACGGTGTCGCCTGGTGCGAAGGTCGGGATTTCCTTGCTCATCTGCTCGGCTTCGAGCTGCTGGATGATCTTGTTGGTCATGCTGTGCTCCTAAGATGGATACGCGATCCACCATCGATACGTTTAACTATCGTCCCGCTCGCGGAGGTATTCCTCGAGCAGCTTCTTCTCTTCTCCAGAAAGCGAGCGACTTTCCAGAAGATCGGCGCGTCGTTCGAAGGTCCTACCAAGGGACTGCTTCATCCTCCAACGCCGGATATGTGCATGGTTGCCACTTAGCAACACGTCGGGAACACGCTGATCCGCATACACCTCAGGTCGGGTGTAGTGCGGGCAATCCAGCAGACCGTCGGTGAAGGAGTCTTCTTCCGCCGAGTCCACATGCCCTAAAGCTCCGGGCAGCAGCCGTGTAACCGCATCGATCAGTACCATGGCCGGCAGCTCGCCACCGGAAAGCACATAGTCACCAATCGACCACTCCTCATCGACATGAGCCTCGATAAAGCGCTCGTCGATGCCTTCATAACGACCGGCGATCAGGATCAACGATTCCTGTTCGGCCAGGCCTTTGACCGCCTGCTGAGTCAGCTTGCGGCCTTGTGGCGAGAGGTAGATCACCTTCGCCGCAGCTCCGGTCGCTTGCCTGGCGCTAACCAGGGCGTCTTCCAGAGGCTTGATTTTCATCACCATGCCCGGACCACCGCCAAACGGCCGATCATCTACCGTGTGGTGACGATCTGTGGTGTAGTCCCGCGGGTTCCAGCAAGTTACCTGAAGCAACCCCTGTTTCACCGCGCGGCTGGTAATGCCGTACTCCGTGATGGCCGAGAACATCTCGGGGAACAACGTGATGACGTCTACGCGAAGGTTACCCATCGTTTAGAAGTCCGCGTCCCATTCGACCCGCATCACGCCTGCTTCCAGGTCGACGTTGAGCACGCATTGCGCCGTGTAGGGCAACAGACGCTCGCGATCATCCAGGCTGCCTGCGCAGGGCTTGACCACCATTACATCGTTCGCACCGGTCTCCAACAGGTGATCGACCTTGCCGAACAGCTGTTCGTCCTGGTTGATGACCTTCAGACCTACCAACTGGTACCAGTAGTACTCGTCGGCAGCCAGGTTGGGCAAAAGGCTCCGCGCAATGCAGATTTCGTAACCGCTCAGAAGACGGGCTTCATCACGATCATCGAGGCCTTTCAACTTCACGACCAGGCCCTTTTGGGAGCCACGACCGCTGACCAGCTCGACCTGCTTTACCTTGCCTTCGTGCCGAAGCGTCCAGCCGGGATAATCCAACAGGTTTTCAATCGGATCGGTAAAGGAATACACCTTCACCTCGCCGCGAACGCCGTGAACCGAAAAAATCTTGCCAACGACGATGAGGTCGTCAGCCTTTTCTGGCGTCGCGTTCATACTGTTCAGGCAGCGGCCTTGGCAGCGTCCTTCAGCAGCTGAGCAACACGCTCAGACGGCTGTGCGCCCTGGCTCAGCCAGTAGGTGACGCGCTCTTGGTTGACCGACAGCTTGACTTCGGCGCCCGATGCGATCGGGTTGAAGAAGCCAACGCGCTCAACGAAACGGCCGTCACGGGCGTTACGCGAGTTGGTCACGGTCAGGTGGTAGAATGGGCGCTTTTTCGAGCCGCCACGGGCCAGACGAATGGTTACCATGTGAACATCGTTCCTATAGTCGGTGTTGCAGTTTGTACTGCAAATCTGAATGCCAAATAGGCACACGGGTGCCCAAAAGGCCGCATATTCTCGGGGAATACACGGACATTTGCAAATGACTTTTTCGGCAAGGCATTGCCCCACCGTCCAGATTTGCCGATTTAGCCGCTAAATCAACGGCAGTTGCCCCGCCAGGCGGGGGTTCTGGAAGCCTGCCCCGCTAAAGGCGGGCTCCCGGAATAGGGATTACAGCTTCGGCATGCCGCCGCCTGGCAGCATCCCGCCCAAGCCGCGCATCATCTTGGCCATGCCGCCTTTGGCGGAGAATTTCTTCATCATCTTCTGCATTTGCTTGTGCTGCTTGATCAGCCGGCCGATGTCCTGCACCTGCGTGCCGGAACCCAAGGCGATACGGCGCTTGCGCGAACCACTGATCAGGTCAGGGTCGCGGCGCTCGGCCGGGGTCATGGAGTTGATGATCGCTTCCATCTGCTTGAACTGTTTCTCGGCCGCGCCCTGGGCGTTGCCCATCTGCGACAGGTTGACCCCACCGATGCTCGGCAGCTTGTCCATCAGGCCGCCCAGGCCGCCCATGTTCTTCATCTGTTGCAGCTGGTCGCGGAAGTCTTCGAGGTCGAAGCCCTTGCCCTTCTTCAGCTTCTTGGCCAGCTTGTCGGCCTTGGCCTTGTCGATGGTCTGCTCGGCCTGCTCGATCAGGCTGAGCACGTCACCCATGCCGAGGATGCGCGAAGCGACGCGGTCAGGGTGGAACGGCTCGAGGGCCTCGGTCTTCTCACCCATACCGATGAACTTGATCGGCTTGCCGGTAATGGCACGCACCGACAGTGCAGCACCGCCACGGGCATCACCGTCCACCTTGGTCAGCACCACGCCGGTGAGTGGCAGGGCCTCGCCAAAGGCCTTGGCAGTGTTGGCGGCGTCCTGGCCGGTCATGGCGTCGACCACGAACAGGGTCTCGATCGGCTTGACTGCAGCGTGCAGCGCCTTGATCTCGTCCATCATGTCGGCGTCGATGTGCAGACGGCCGGCGGTGTCGACGATGACCACGTCGATGAACTTCAGCTTGGCTTCGCGGATGGCCGCTTCGGCAATGGCCACCGGCTTCTGGCTGATGTCGGACGGGAAGAAGGTGACGCCGATGTCGTTGGCCAGGGTTTCCAGCTGCTTGATCGCCGCCGGACGGTAGACGTCGGCGGACACCACCATCACGCTCTTTTTCTTGCGCTCTTTAAGGAAGCGCGCGAGCTTGCCGGCAGTGGTGGTCTTACCGGCGCCCTGCAGGCCGGCCATCAGTACAACGGCAGGCGGTGCGGCGTTCAGGGCAAGGTCTTCGTTGGCCGCGCCCATCAGGCTTTCCAGCTCGGCCTGGACGATCTTCACGAACGCCTGGCCCGGGGTCAGGCTGCGCGACACTTCGGTGCCGACCGCACGCTCCTTGACGCTATTGACGAAATCCTTGACCACCGGCAGGGCAACGTCGGCCTCAAGCAGGGCCATGCGCACTTCGCGCAGCGTGTCCTTGATGTTGTCTTCGGTCAGCTTGGCCTTGCCGGTGACATGGCGCAGCGTCTGTGACAGGCGGTCGGTCAGGTTTTCGAACATGGTGATCCTTTCAGGCCCAGTAAAAGCCGAGGTTTGTCAGGCACCCTGGGGGAAATACACACCCGCCGGGCACAGCAAGGCGGCGATTATAGCGAAGTGCAGCGGCGGCGCACACCTTGGGAGACATTCGGTGGCTGCAGTGCCCCCTTCGCGGACACGCCCGCTCCCACCGGATCCCCACCTTATTGCGACCTGCGCTGGACCTGTGGGAGCGGGCGAGCCCGCGAATGCCCTGACACAAGCCTTCAGTCTTCCTTGATCAGCGGAATCTATGCCAAACTCCGTCTCTTTAAGGCTCGCCAACCAGGACTTATGGTTTCCTCTCCCAGCCTCATCCCCAACCTGATCGCTGCCGGCCTTTATATAGCGGCGGCCATCTACCAGGGTTCGCACCTGGCCCAGGGCCGCAAGTCCGACAAGCGCCTGCTTGCCCTGCTGGGTACCTTTGCGGTGCTCGCCCAGGCCGGTGCACTGTACTTCCAGCTGATCACCCCGCTGGGCCTGAGCCTGGACTTCTTCAGCGCCGCCAGCCTGATCGCCGTGGCCGTCATCGCCCTGACCCTGGTGGCCTGCCTGCGCATACCGGTAGAAAACCTGCTGGTGCTGCTGTTCCCGCTGGGTGCGGTGACTGCACTGCTGGCGCAGTTCGCGCCACCTGGCACAGTGCCGCTGATCAACGAAGAGCCGGGCATCCTCGCGCATATCCTGCTGTCGATCCTGGCGTACGGGCTGTTTACCATCGCGGTGTTCCAGTCGCTGCTGTTGCTGCTGCAGGACCACCAGTTGAAGCACAAGCACCCGTCCGGGCTGATCCGCAACTTCCCGCCCCTGCAAACCATGGAAAGCCTGCTGTTCGGCTTCCTCTGGGCCGGCTGGTGCCTGCTGTCGCTGTCGCTGATCTCCGGCTGGCTGTTCCTCGACAACCTGTTCGCCCAGCACCTGGTACACAAGACCTTGCTGGCCTGTGTCGCCTGGGTGGTGTTCAGCGTACTGCTGTGGGGCCGCACCCGCCTGGGCTGGCGTGGCCACAAGGCCATCCGCTGGACGCTGGCCGGTTTCTGCCTGCTGATGCTGGCCTATTTCGGCAGCAAGCTGGTTCGCGAATTCATCCTGCATATCTGACGGCCGCTCATGGACACACTGCCGTACGCACCGCTATTCGGCACTTTGGCACTGGCGCTGCTGTGGTCGGCGCTGTTCACCACGGTGGAAGCCGCCCGACTGCAGCTCAATGGCACCCTGCGCGCCCACGAGGACGGCCAGCCCGTGCTACCGGCACAGGCCCTGGTGCTGTGCGCCAGCCTGGGCAAGCTGCTGGTGTTGGGCCTGGCCTGCCTGGTGGGCCAGCGCCATAGCGGCGAGCACGGCTTCTGGCTGGCAGGGCTGGCCGCAACCCTCACCTTGCTGGTGTTTGCCGAGTACCTGCCGCAGCGCCTGGCCCGGCGCAACCCACAGGCATGTGTCAACCTCGGTACCAGCCTGCTGAAAGTGCCCCTCGCCCTGCTGCAGCCACTGGCCTGCCTGCTGGACGGTTTCGCCAAGCTGCTGCTGCGCCCGTTCCGCGTGCAACCCACGGCCGTGGCCCTGCACCCGCAGGAAGCCGACGACTTCGACGAAGACGAGGAGCACGAAACACCCCGCCATGGTCTGCTCGATGGCCTGCAGGCGCTGGACAAGATCACCGTCAACGACATTCTGGTACCGCGCAACGAAGTGGACGGCATCAACCTCGACGAGCCGATCGAGCGCATCATCGAGCAGTTGATCGTCAGCCGCCATACCCGCTTGCCGGTCTACCACAACGACATCAATCAGGTCGAAGCAATCCTCAACACCAAGCTGATCAGCCACCTGCTACCCAAGGCCGACCTGACCCTGGAGGCACTGCACGGCGCCTGCTACGAACCCTATTTCGTGCCGGAAAGCACGCCCTTGCAAATGCAGCTGCTGAACTTCCACAAGCAACAGCGCCGGTTGGGTGTGGTGGTGGACGAGTACGGCGAGGTGCAGGGCATCGTCACCCTGGAAGACATCCTCGAAGAGATCGTTGGCGAGTTCGAGGACGAACAGAGCCTGGAAAACCCCCATGTACACCCGCAATCCGATGGCACCTTCGTCATCGACGGCAACGCCTCGCTGCGCGAGATCAACCGCACCCTGGGCTGGCACCTGCCCTGCGACGGCGGGCCGAAAACCCTCAACGGGCTGGTGACCGAAGCGTTGGAAAGCATCCCGGAAACCGCCGTTTGCCTGAAGATCGGCCGCTATCGCCTGGAAATCCTCGAAACAGAGGACAATTGTGCCAGCAAGGTACTGGTGTGGACGGTGACCCGATAGCTATACTCGGGTCACGCTTACCCAGCCCCGCCGCCACGCCTGCTACCCGCACCCGGCGTTCCACGGCCAGTCCGCTCCACTGACACGCCCTGCGGTCCTGCTTCAACACCCCGAACAGTGCCCGCGCCGCCCCTACCCCCCTTGGGCTATCGTCAGTCGTGCGCACACAACAACAAAACGCTCCGGCGCCCGCGCAACCGTGCCTGCCTTTTTTCGGCACGCCGCTGCGGGCCATGCCCATGGAGCCGGACCAGACTGTCAGGGACCTATTCAATGACAAGCAGCACCTATGCCGAAGCGCCTGACGCGCCGGTCAACTCGCCCGCGCGGGTCGCCACTGCCAGCTTCATCGGCACCGCCATCGAGTTCTACGATTTCTATGTCTACGCCACCGCTGCAGCCCTGGTGATCGGCCCGGTGTTCTTCCCGTCCGGGTCGGGCACCGCGCAAATGCTGGCAGCCTTCCTCACCTTTGGCATCGCCTTTCTCGCCCGCCCGCTGGGTTCGGCGCTGTTCGGCCACTTTGGCGACCGCATCGGCCGCAAGTCGACCTTGGTTGCCTCGCTGCTGCTGATGGGCGTCTCTACCACGGCCATCGGCGTGCTGCCTGGCTATGACAGTATTGGCGTGTGGGCGCCGATCATTCTTTGCCTGCTGCGCTTTGGCCAAGGACTGGGCCTGGGCGGTGAATGGGGTGGCGCGGCGTTGCTGGCCACCGAGAACGCCCCGGAGGGCAAGCGCGCCTGGTTCGGCATGTTCCCGCAGCTGGGCCCTTCGATCGGCTTTTTGGCCGCCAACGGCCTGTTCCTGACCCTGGCCCTGACGCTCAGCGACGAGCAGTTCCGTGAATGGGGCTGGCGTATTCCGTTCTTGCTCAGTGCCGCGCTGGTACTGGTGGGCCTGTATGTGCGCCTGAAGCTTGAAGAAAGCCCGGTCTTCGCCAAGGCTGTCGCCCGCCATGAGCGGGTGAAAATGCCAGTGTTCGAGCTGTTTTCCAACTATTGGGTGCCCACCCTGCTGGGCGCTGCAGCGATGGTGGTGTGCTATGCGCTGTTCTATATCTCCACGGTGTTCTCGCTGAGCTATGGCGTGACCACGCTGGGTTACAGCCGCGAGACATTCCTTGGCCTGCTGTGCTTCGCGGTGGTGTTCATGGCCTTGGCGACGCCGCTGTCGGCCTGGCTCAGCGACCGTTACGGGCGCAAGCCGGTGCTTATCGTCGGCGGCCTGCTGGCGGTAGCCTCAGGCTTTACCATGGAGCCGCTGCTGACTTCGGGGTCGACGGCCGGTGTGGCGCTGTTCCTGGCGATCGAGCTGTTCCTGATGGGCGTGACCTTTGCGCCGATGGGGGCACTGCTGCCTGAACTGTTCCCGACCCACGTGCGTTATACCGGGGCTTCGGCGGCGTACAACCTGGGCGGCATTGTCGGCGCCTCGGCGGCACCGTTCTTTGCCCAGAAGCTGGTCAGCATGGGCGGGTTGAGCTGGGTGGGGGGATATGTATCGGTCGCGGCGGTGATCAGCTTGATTGCCGTGCTGTGCCTGAAAGAGACCCGTAATACCGCACTTTGAGTGGACCGGGGCTGCTTTGCAGCCCATTCGCGGGACAAGCCCGCTCCCACAGGATTGCCACAGGCCTCAGGCATTGCGAGTGGTCTGTGGGAGGCCATTCGCGGGGCAAGCCTGCCCCCACAGGATTGTCACAGGCTGCAGGCATTGCGATTGATCTGTGGGAGGCCATTCGCGGGACAAGCCTGCCCCCACAGGATTATCACAGGCTGCTGGCATTGCGATTGATCTGTGGGAGGTCATTCGCGGGACAAGCCCGCTCCCACAGGATTATCACAGGCTGCTGGCATTGCGATTGATCTGTGGGAGGTCATTCGCGGGACAAGCCTGCCCCCAAAGGATTATCACAGGCTGCAGGCATTGCGATTGATCTGTGAGAGGCCATTCGCGGGACAAGCCCGCTCCCACAGGATTATCACAGGCCGCTGGCATTGCGAGTGATCTGTGGGAGGCCATTCGCGGGACAAGCCCGCTCCCACAGGATTGCCACAGGCCTCAGGCATTGCGAGTGGTCTGTGGGAGGCCATTCGCGGGACAAGCCTGCCCCCAAAGGATTATCACAGGCTGCAGGCATTGCGATTGATCTGTGGGAGGTCATTCGCGGGACAAGCCCGCTCCCACAGGATTATCACAGGCTGCAGGCATTGCGAGTGGTCTGTGGGAGGCCATTCGCGGGACAAGCCCGCTCCCACAGGATTATCACAGGCCGGTGGCATTGCGAGTGGTCTGTGGGAGGCCATTCGCGGGACAAGCCTCCCCCCACAGGATTATCACAGGCTGCAGGCATTGCGAGTGATCTGTGAGAGGCCATTCGCGGGACAAGCCCGCTCCCACAGGATTATCACAGGCCGCTGGCATTGCGAGTGGTCTGTGGGAGGCCATTCGCGGGGCAAGCCTGCCCCCACAGGATCATCACAGGCTGCAGGCATTGCGAGTGATCTGTGGGAGGCCATTCGCGGGACAAGCCTGCCCCACAGGATTATCACAGGCCGCTGGCATTGCGAGTGATCTGTGGGAGCGGGCTTGTCCCGCGAATGGGCCGCAACGCGGCCCCATACGGTCTCAGATCAGAACTCGACCTTGACCGCCTGGGAAGCGCGGTTCGCCTTGGCCCGTGCCAGCTCCACCGACTCGTCACGCGCCAGGCACACGCCCATGCGGCGAGTACCGTTGATTTCCGGTTTGCCGAACAGGCGAATGGCCGTGTCCGGCTCGCTCAGTGCTGCGCCCAGGTTAGCGAAGCTGGTCTGTTGCGACTGCCCTTCTGGCAGAATCACCGCCGACGCCGACGGGCCAAACTGACGCACCACCGGAATCGGCAGGCCGAGAATGGCACGGGCATGCAGCGCGAACTGCGACAGGTCCTGGGAAATCAGGGTTACCAGGCCGGTATCATGCGGGCGCGGCGACACTTCGCTGAACCACACCTGGTCGCCCTTCACGAACAGTTCCACACCAAACAGCCCGCGACCGCCAAGGGCATCGGTGACTGCCTTGGCCACGCGCTGCGACTCGGCCAGCGCTTTCGGGCTCATGGCCTGCGGCTGCCACGATTCCTGATAATCGCCCTTCTCCTGGCGGTGGCCAACCGGCTCCAGGAAGGTGGTACCGCCAACGTGGCGCACGGTCAGCAGGGTGATTTCGTATTCGAAGTCGATGAAGCCCTCGACGATCACCCGCCCCTTGCCGGCGCGGCCACCTTCCTGGGCGTAGTCCCACGACTTCTGCAGGTCGGCATCGCTGCGCAGCAGGCTCTGGCCCTTGCCGGACGAGCTCATCACCGGCTTGACCACGCACGGGTAACCCACATCGGCCACGGCCTTGGCGTAGTCTTCATAGGTGTCGGCGAAGTGGTACGGCGAAGTCGGCAGGTCCAGCTCTTCGGCGGCCAGACGGCGGATGCCTTCACGGTTCATGGTCAGCTGCGTGGCGCGGGCGGTCGGCACCACGTTGAAACCTTCATTTTCCAGCTCGACCAGGGTGGCGGTGGCGATGGCTTCGATTTCAGGGACGATATAGTGCGGCTTTTCGGCCTCGATCACCGCGCGCAGGGCAACGCCATCGAGCATGTTGACCACGTGGCTGCGATGCGCGACCTGCATGGCCGGGGCATTGGCGTAGCGGTCGACGGCGATCACTTCGACGCCCAGGCGCTGCAGCTCGATCACCACTTCCTTGCCCAACTCGCCACAGCCGCAAAGCAGTACACGGGTCGCGGTGGGCGACAAGGGGGTTCCGATACGTGTCATTTCAGGTCCTCGAAGGCGTCCGGGGCCGCGCCAGGCTTTGCGCCGCCCGCTGAAAAAGGACCGCTATTCTACACCATCAACCGGCGACGGCGGCCCGTCGGGCGCGAAATGCCATGGCCAGCCACACGGCAGTGACACCGGCGAACTTTGACGCCATCGCGGTGCCAATCACCGCCGGGGTCAGGGCGCCGATCATGCCGAAAAAGATGAAGGTATCCACCGGAATGCTCAGCGCCGAGCTTAGCCACAGGCGGTCACGCAGTGGCCGGCGGGTAATGCTGAACACCAGCCAGTCGATCAGCTCGGAAATGAAGAACGCGGTGGCGCTGGCCAAGGCAATGGCCGGCTCCGAGGTGACATAGGACAGCACCAGGGCCACCAGCATGGCAACCAGGGCACCATGGCCGAAGCGGGTCTGCACCATGTCGCGCAGGATGAACACCAGGCCGCCCCAGGCGGACCAGATGATGTCCAGGTGCGGGGCGCTGGAAAAGGCGTAGTTGATCAGCACTACGCTGCTGATGTAGGCAATCAGATAGAACATGGCGGGTCGTCTGTGGGCAAGCCGAACAGATTACCGCTGGCGCCCCCGACAGGCAACGCCGTCCCTGTAGCAGCAGCCTTGTGTCGCGCCTACAGGATGAGGCCAGCCTCTACTGCCCGTTCATGGCAAAGCTTGAGCACCGCCCGGCGCTCATCATTGTCCATCCGCCCCCAGCGGCCAATCTCCGCCACGGTACGCTGGCAGCCCGTGCAGATATCCTGCTCGTCCAGTGCACAAATGCTCACGCACGGCGAAGCTACCGGCCGCTCTGCAACATCACTCATCATCAACCACCAGCTCCTGGGCATAACGCTGGGCATTGTGCACGTAATGCGCGGCACTGGCTTCAAGCATGCGTTTCTGCTGTTCTGTCAGTTCACGGACGACCTTGCCGGGCGAGCCCATCACCAGCGAACCGTCCGGGATTTCCTTGCCCTCGGCGATCAGCGCATTGGCGCCGATGATGCAGTGCTTGCCAATGCGCGCGCCGTTGAGGATCACGGCATTGATACCGACCAGGCTGTAGTCGCCCACCGTGCAGCCATGCAGCATGGCGTTATGACCAACGGTAACGCCCTTGCCCAAGGTCAGCGGCGAGCCCATGTCGGTATGCATCACCGTGCCGTCCTGCACGTTGCTGGCTTCGCCAATATCAATGAGCTCGTTATCGCCGCGCAGCACCGCGCCAAACCACACGCTGGCATTGGCCTGCAGGCGCACGTTGCCGATCAGCGTGGCGTTGGGTGCAGCCCAACTGGTGGGGTGGCTTTCGACCCGCAGGTCGCCCAGGCGGTATTTCATGCATGCTCCTCAGGCTGGAACGCAGACGGCGGGGTGAGCCCCGCTCAGGTTTCGATGTAACGCTCTGGTGGCTGGTGCAGGCTGATGCCGGCATCAAACAGCACGTTGACCAGTTCGACGATCATGATCGCCGACAAGCCCCAGATCTTGTATTCGCCATAGCGGTAGCTGGGCACGTACCAGCTGCGCCCCTGATAATCGATACGGTGGGTATGGTCGCGCGGGTCCTGGCGGAAGAATTCCAGCGGCACGGTGAATACTGCCGCGATTTCGGCATCGTTGGCACGGTATTCGACGAAGTCGGGAATAAGCCCGACGAATGGCGTCACTTTAAGGCCGTGCAGCGAAACAAGCGGGCTGAGCGGGCCTATCACTTCCACCAGCCCAGGCGGCAGGCCGATCTCTTCCTCGGCCTCGCGCAGGGCGGTAAACACCAGGTCCGGGTCTTCCGGGTCGCGTCGGCCACCGGGAAAGGCCACTTCGCCACCATGGGTGGACAAGCCCTTGGCGCGCAGGGTCAGGACCAGCTCGGGCGCTTCGCTGCGGGTAATGGGCAAAAGGACCGCCGCTTCAGGGAACCGCCGGTCGGTTTCCAGTGATGCGGGTTGGTGGTTGCTCATTCGGCGAAGTAGCTCGTCCAGCATTGCGCACGCTCGTATCCAAGGCCTGCCTTGCATGATGCACCAAAGCCGCGAAGCACCCAAGCCCCTGCGCTTGCGGCAGACCTGCCTGCACGCCAAGATAGCCCTGAACAAAAGGAACCTCACATGAAATTCTGCAGCGCGTGCGGCCAGCCGGTCACTCAGCGGATTCCCGAGGGCGATAGCCGCCTGCGGTATGTCTGCGAGTCTTGCCAGACCATCCACTACCAGAACCCCAACATCGTCGCTGGCGTACTACCGACCTGGGGCAGCCAGGTGCTGCTGTGCCGGCGCGCCATCGAGCCACGCCGTGGCTTCTGGACCCTGCCTGCCGGGTTCATGGAGAACGGCGAAACCATCGACCAGGCCGCCCGTCGCGAAACCGTCGAGGAAGCCTGCGCCCGGGTCGGACCCATGAGCCTGTACCAGCTCTTCGATTTGCCGCACATCAACCAGGTGCATGTGTTCTTCCGCGCAGAACTCGCAGACCTGGCGTTTGATGTGGGTATCGAAAGCCTGGAAGTGCGGTTGTTCGAACAACATGAGATTCCGTGGGGCGAGCTGGCTTTCCGCACCGTCACGCGCACACTAGAATGCTACTATCGCGACCGCATCGGGGCGCACTACCCCATAGGCCATGAGTACCTGCCGCCGATGAACGTCTCGACCTCGACCTCTACTTAGAAGAAGCCTTCAGGGATACCGTTCCATGCGCTGGTTGCTTGCCCTTTTCTGCCTTTGCGTTACCTCGGTGTCCCAGGCGGCCTTCACCGAGACCATCATCCGCAAGCCCGTGCCGGCAGCGCAAACGCCGTCGCCTTCGCAGCAGGCCATGCAACCGCTGATCGACAAGGTGCTGGTGATCAAGTCCGAGCGTCGCTTGCAGCTGATCAGCCGTGGCGAGCCGCTGAAAACCTACCGCATTTCCCTGGGCAAGCAGCCCAAGGGCGCCAAGCAACGCGAAGGCGATAAAAAAACCCCTGAAGGCCTGTACTGGCTGGACTGGCGCAAGCAGAGCGACCGCTTCAACCTGGCCATGCACATCAACTACCCGAACGTGAGCGATGCCGCCCGCGCCACGCGCGAAGGGGTGAGTGCCGGCAGCATGATCATGATTCACGGCACGCCGATCAACGACGAGTACCCGGAGTGGTACTTCCATACCCTGGACTGGACCGACGGGTGTATTGCCATGCGTAACCGTGACATGCAGGAGGTCTGGGACCTGGTACGTGATGGCACGTTGATCGAGATCAGGCCCTGATATAGGGCCTTCCGGCAAAGGTTGTAGGAACCTTCCCACCACTTTACGCGACCTTGCCTCACAGTTGCTTAGGCAAGGTACTGCATCCAGGCGAATGCCTTAATTTTTAGCATCCACGCAGACGAGTACGAAGACCGTACATCATTTGCGGGGTGTATCAATGCCGTGCCTGTTTTACCGCATCGCCCGTTGGCTGCCAGCCAGTTGCCTGTCAGGCCTGTTGTCCATCGCCCAGGCGCTGGCCGACGACCCGGCCAGCCAGCAACTGCGCGATCAACAGCATGGGCTGCGGCAGCTGGAGCAACAGCAGCGCCTGGAACGCTGGCAGCGTGCGCCCGCCGCAGCTCAACCCACCGACAGCACGCCTCGCCCCCCCCACGACGCCCGCTGCTGGGCAGTCGATGGCGTGCGCGTGGCGGGCAACCACCAGCTTTCAGACACGGCGCTGGCGCCAATCATCCGCGCCCTCACCCCTGCCTGCATGGGCATCGCCGACATAAACCGGCTGCTCCAGGCCATCACCCGGCGCTACGTGCAAGCCGGCTATCCGACCAGCCGACCTTACCTGCGGCAAGCACCAGAGAACGGCGCACCGTTGGACATCGTCATACTCGAAGGCTTTGTCGAATCCATCGAACTGGCGGGCCCCGACCTGCCCTTGTCCCTCTCCAGCGCATTCCCGGGCCTGCTTGGGCGGCCACTGTACCTGCCAGACCTTGAACAAGGTCTGGACCAGCTCAACCGCCTGCGCGCCTACGAGCTGACCGCCACCCTGCTGCCCGGCGAACTGCAGGGCGGCTCGCGCGTGGTGGTGCAGCCAGACAAGGTCGCGTCACGATGGCACCTGGACAGCCGCTTCGACAACCGTGGCAGCGAGCTGACCGGTCGTCACCGCGTCAACCTTGGCATTGGCCTGGACAGCCCCTTGGGCCTCAATGATGACCTGCGCCTGTCGCTGACCAGCACCGTGCTCGATACCCCTGGAAAAAGCCAAGGTCTATCGCTGTACTACAGCATCCCCTATGGCGCCTGGTCGCTGTCGCTCAGCGCCAGCGAACTGCGCTACCAGGCGCCGCTGCCCGGCAGCGACAAGGCTGCCGACGGCAGCAGCAGCTATCAGGGCCTGGGTATCGAACGGGTATTGTGGCGCAACGCGCAAGGCATGCTCAGTGCCAGCGTGCGGCTGGACCGCAAGCAATTGGTCAACCGCAGCGCTGGCGCTGTCATCGTCCAGCAAAGCCCGACACTGACTACGGTGGAAGCCGGTATCAACCTGCTCTGGCTGGAGGGTGGTTTGTGGAACGGCTACCTCGGGGTTGCCCAGGGCATTGACGCATTCGGTGCCGACCAATCGCCACTGGGTGCGCAGCGCCTGCGCCCGGACTTTCGCAAGTACCGCGCCAGCCTGCTGCACCTGCGCCAGGGCCCGGCCCGTAACCCATGGCGCTGGCAGAGCGAGCTGGGGCTGCAGTACAGCGGCGATCAGTTACCTGCCGTCGAGCAGTTACTGGTCAGTGACGACTCTGCCGTGCGGGGGTTTCGTCTGCGCACTTACTCCGGCGCCAGCAGCGCCGTCTGGCGCAACACGTTCAGCCAACCGCTGCCCCTCCCCTGGGCTTCTCCCGTCCAGGTTCGCCCGTACATCGGCCTGGATCTGGGCTGGACCCGTACCGCCCAAGGCAACCCGTCACAACGCCTGGCAGGGGCGGCCGCCGGGCTGGAGCTGAGCCTGCCCGGCAGCCGCCTGCGCCTGGACTACCAACGCGCCTTGAACGCCAGCGACCTGCCCCGCCCGCTGCTGGAACCGGGGTTTTGGGTACTGGACTGGACCCTGAGCATCTGATTCACCCACAACAAAGAGAACGAGAAAATGCAAACACTCTCGCAGTTACCGCCCATTCGCCCGAACACCCTGCGCTGGGCCATCTTCCTCGCCTTGCTCGGCTCCAGCGCCGCACTGGCAGACAGTGCGCTGGAGGCAGCCAGCGGACCGGGTGGCATGCCGGTCATCCACAACGGCCACGGAATACCGGTGATCGACATCGTGCCGCCCAATGCCAGCGGGTTGTCCCACAACCAGTTCATCAACTACAACGTTGGCAACCCTGGCCTGGTGTTGAACAACGCCACCGGAGCCGGGCAGTCGCAACTGGCCGGCGCTTTGGCCGCCAACCCGCAGTTTCAGGGCCAGGCCGCTTCAACCATCCTCAACGAGGTAGTCAGCCGCAACGCTTCAATGATCGAAGGGCCGCAGGAGATCTTCGGGCGCCCGGCCGACTACATCCTGGCCAACCCCAATGGCATCACCCTCAATGGCGCAAGCTTCATCAACACCACGCGCGCAGGCCTGGTGGTTGGCACCCCGGAATTCGAGCAGGAGCAACTGCGCTACCTCGACACGCTCAACGCCAGCGGCTCTCTGCAGGTACTGGAGCAGGGGCTGAGCAATACCGCTGGCGCCATTGAGCTGATTGCGCCGCGCGTGGACAGCAAAGGCCTGCTGATGGCCAGCGAAGCGCTCGACATCACGGTCGGGCGCAACCGTATCGACAGCCGCAGTGGCGAGGTGGTCGAACACCTGCCCAGCCCCTCGTCGAGCATTGATGCCAGCCTGTTCGGTGCAATGCGCGCTGGGCGGATCCGCGTGGTGAGCACGGCCGAGGGCGCAGGCGTGCGGGTGGGCACATCACAGATTCTGGGCACGGAGGGGGTGGAAATACGCTCGGCGGGGCGTCTGCATGTCAGCGGCGAGGCCGACACCCCCGCCGAGCTGCGCAGCGAGCACGGTACACTGAAACTCACCGCTGCCGATGACCTGACGCTGGAAGCGGTCGACGGCCAGGCCCCGCGAATCGAAGCCAAGGCCGGCAAGAAGCTGACGCTGGATGCCAAGACCCGCGAGCGCATCGAACACGACACTGACAGCTGGAACAAAAAGTTCTTGTTCATCACCCGCGAAACCTACAACCGCAAAACCACCACCACCAAGCAGCAGCAACAGGGCAGCCAATTGCTGGGCAGTGACAGCGTGCTGCTGCAGTCCGGTGACGACATGCGCATGACCGCCGCGAACGTGGTGGCAGGCAACACGCTGACGGTAGACAGCAGCGCCGGCCTGGACATCGTGGCCGGCATCGACAGCCAGCGCGTCGAAGAGCAGGTGCGCCATCGCAAGGACTTGTGGCGCGGTGACCGGGATACCGATCAGCTGAAGGAAACCGCAAACGGCAGCACTCTCGGCGCCACGCACATGACGATCAAGGCAAGCGGCAACCTCAATGTTCAAGGCAGCAGCTTGCAAAGCCGCGGCGATATGGCCATCCATGCGAAACAGGCTGATATCGGCACCACCACCCTGCAAGAACGCGGAACCGGGCGTAACTACCGTGGCGACCTGGTATCAGGCACCTTCTTTGCCGACCGCGAAGGGAACGACAGCGAGGGCCAGGCCATTGCCGGCAGCACAGTTGCCAGCGATGGCAAGCTTACCGTGACAGCCGAACAGGTCGCCATCAAAGGCAGTACCGTGCACGGCAAACAGGACGCGGTGCTTTACAGCGACAAAGGGGCGCTGGCCATCGAGGCTGACCACAGCCGCAGCACTTCCACCCACCGTACCCAGGACAGCAAGCTGTTCGGCCTGATTGGCAATGAGCATGAAAGCACGGACCGTAAACAGCAGGTACTGGTCAGCGACGTCAGCTCGGCCAGCAACCTGCGCCTGGCCAGCGCCGCCGATTTACGCATCCAGGGCGCCAAGATCGAAGCTGGCAAGCACTTGCAGGTCGAGGCTAAAGGCGATCTGCGGGTGGGCAGCGCGCAATCGGTCGATGAGCGCGAAACCCGCGACCAGCATCGCGGCTTCACAGCCAGCGCCAGGCAAACCCAGGAAGCCGAGGATGGCAAACCCGAGTCCCGCCAGTACGCAGCTGGCGTGGCGTACGAGGTGGCTACCAGCACCAGCAGGCAACGCACGACCGGCCAGGTCGCCAGTGAACTCAAGGCTGCCTCGGTGGGCATGAACAGTGGCGCACACCTGCAGGTCAACGCCAGCAAGGTCCAGGCCACTGCCGGTGGCCTTGATGTACAGGCGCGTAAAACGACGCTGGGCGCAGCCCGCAATGACCGCGACGCGACCACCAGTACCACCCACAGTGGTGGCGGTTTGACGGTAACCGGCGGCATCGACCGGCTGGGCAGCGCGTTCGAAGGCCATCACAACCGCGAGGTGCGGACTGAGCGCGAAAGCAAGGTGCAGCGCAGCGAGTTGCAAGCCAGCGGCGATCTTGAATTGCGCAGCGACGACCTGGTCACCGAGGCCGCACGCGTCAAGGCCGGCAACACCTTGCAGGTGACCGCAAAACGCATCGACAACCGCGCGGTGCAGGATACCCAGGCGCATGAGCAGCGCCGTGACGACTGGTCGGGCAGCCTGGGCGCGAGTGTCGAGTACCGCGACCTGACCCGCCCCATCGAACGCCTGGTACTGGGTGAGGAAGCCGCTCGCTTCCAGCAGGCCTCGCCCGAAGATGCCATGGCGCTGCCCAGCGCAGGTGCCGACATGACCGTCGAGCACCTCAAGCGCCTGGAAAACCAGCGCCGTGGTTTTGCCCAGGTGAGCGAGCTGTCAGGGGCCAAGGCCGAGGTCAAGGCCGACGCCCTTGCAGACCAGGGCACCCAATGGCGGGCCACTGCCGGCTCGCTGAAGATCGAGGCGCAGCAACATGATTTGCGCGCCGCCAGGAACAGTGAGGAAACCAGCGTACAACGTCTGACCTATGGCGGCGACGCACGCCTGGACACCAGCACCGGCAAGGACCTGAATGTGCGCGTGGCAGGCAAAGGCGGGTCGCTGGATAAAAAGGATAGCGCCAGCACGGCTGTGCCGGGCAGCCTCTACGGGCAACAGGGTATCCAGGTCCAGCTGGGGAGCGATGGCCGCTACGAAGGCGCCCGCATCGATGGCGGTGAAGGCAGCGTGGTCATGCACAGTGCCGGCTCGCTGGCCCTGCTGCAGGCGACCGACCAGGCCGAACAGCAGTCACGCCAGCTCGACGGCAATGCCTGGACCAAAGTCGGCAATCGACCAGGCAGCACCGGTGTCGATGGCCGTGGCTATCTCGACCACGGCCAACAGCTGAGCACGCAGACCAAGGCCCAAGTGGCGCAAATCGACGCCAAAGGCGAGGTGCAGCTGACCAGCACAGGCGACCTGATGCTCGAAGGCACCCGCATTGGCAGCCGAGCGGCCAAGACCGGCGACATTCTGGTGCAAAGTGGTGGCCAGCTGCAGGTCAAGGCCGCCAGCAATACCCAGCAAGCCACCGGCGCCAAGCTGGGCGGCGGCCTGGAGCTGGCGGTGAAGGCAGGCGAGACCAAGGGGGGCGCCATAGGCGGCCACTTCAGCCACGGCAAGCAGAACGAAAATGCGCGGCAGGCGGTCGATGCCCAGTTTGCAAGCAACGGCACACTGACCCTGAGCAGCAATGCCCGCGAGGACGTCGCCCTGCACCTGCAAGGCCTGCAGGCCACGGCCGGGCAGATCAGCCTCGAGGCCCCGAATGGCGGTATGCGGGTGGAGGCCTCCTCCAACCAGGAGCAACGCGACAACCTCGACATCACCGCCGGTGCCGGTTTCAACATCGCCCAGGGCGCACTCGACACACGCGGCGTACATGGTCGCCTGAAGGTGGCACTCGACAAGCGCGACAACCTCACCTGGAATGCCAGTGACCTGCGCGCCGAGCGCATCGACCTGAAAAGCCTCAGCGACACCCGGATCGAGGGCACAAGCCTGGAAGCGGGGCACATCGGTGGCGCGATCGACGGTGACCTGTACATCGCCAGCCGCAAGGACAGCGTCGATACCCTGAGTGTGAACGGCGATGCCAGGCTCAGCCAGGAGAAAAACCCGCAGGGCTATGTCAACGCAGCCACTTCGATGGCAGGGCCGTTGGCGAGCAAGGTCGAGAAAAAGGCCGGTCCGGCCCTGAGCAAGGCTGAGCCTGGGTTCTCGCCAACCTTCAGCCTTGACGTGTCGCATGTGCAGCGCGACGGCGTGGCCCATCAGGCCGTGCTCAAGGGCCGCGACGGTATCGACCTGCAGGTCGGTGGCAATGCCCGGTTGCTGGGGGCACGCGTGCAGTCGGCCAAGGGCGACGTGGTGCTCGACGCCGACGCGGTCACCCGGGAAACGCTGAGCGGTCGTGACTATCGCCGGGACGTGTCGCTCAATGCATCCAACTCGCCAGTGGACCTGGGCACGGCCATCGCCGAGATGGCCAAGGGCAAAGGGGCTGCGGAGGGGGAAAATGCGCTGGACCTGGGTGTATTGAGGACCAGTGGGTACAGCCGCAGCGAGCAATGGGCTTCGAGTGTGCAGGGTAAGAAAAACTGAAGCACACGCGCAGGCCGCGCAAGACCAAGTCGAGCGGCCCCGGCAGGAGCAACCGCCCCTGCCGGGGGCCGCGTCAGGTTGCGTTTTACCAGCGTAGGTCTCGCTGCCCCGCCAGCGCCTGGGGCCCGAGCCATTGGGCGCCCCGCAACAATGGCGTCAGTGCCGCCTCTGGTTGCAGCTCGAATACCACCTCTGCCCGGCGCGCCCCCAGGTCGGCATCCACGGCCAGTTGATGCTGCCCCTGCTGCGCCAGTTGCCCACGAAGCCGCCACCCACTGTGGCAGTCCATCTCCAGCCAGCCCTGCCCCAAGCCCAGTGACCATGGCTCGCTCAGGCCCAGGTCGGTTACCGTTACGCGGCCTTCGCTGGCTCGGCATAGCCGCCCTGCCCCCTGCACCTTCAACGCGCCCTGCCACTGACCCGCCAGACGATAATCCGTGGACACCGTCGCCTCGGCGCCCCGTGCGGTAACCTCCATCTGCCAGCGCCATGGCCAGCCCGCGATGTGCAACTGCCAGCCCTGCCCCTGGACGCCAAACTGCGCATCCGCCTGCAAGTGCCAAGGCTGCACCACCCAGCGCAGCGGCCCGACTGGCCCTAACTGATGTGCCTGGCCTTGCCAAAGGCTCCCGCTCACCTCACGCATTGGCAGGCCGGACGCACGCACCAGCCAATTGGCCGGCAGCTCAACCAGCAGCGTCAGCACGCAGACCAGCAGAACCCACACCATCGCTCTGCGGTTCATGGCTGCACCCGCACATCGAACCTTAACCCCTTGCCATCCAGCTCCAGCCCCCATTGCAGCGGCTGTGCGCCTTCTGCGCGCAGGCTTTGCAACCAGCCTTGCAGGGCCCGCTCATCAGCCACCTGGCCCTGCAGTTGCCAGGTGTTGCCCTGCACATCGACCTCGGCCAGTTCGATCTGCCGGGCCTGGGCCGACTGGCGTAGCCGTTCCAGGTTCAGCCCGGGGCCGCCATGCAGGTTGGCGGCTTGTTCTGCCAGCCCCCGCCACTGACTGAGCTCGCGCCATTGCGCCAAGCCCTCGCGCACCGCCAGGAAGGTCAGCAACACGGCAATCAGCAACCAGGCGAATTTCAGCCGATGGCGCTGCATCCAGGCCCGGTTCATGCGGCCACCCCCAAGTCGAAGACCACTTCACCACCCTGTACCTGTACGGCAGCACCGGCAGCGTTGGCCATGTCCTGCCAGGGTGGCGCGGCGCCGTCGCCCTCTAGCCGCAAGTGCCAGCGCTGGCCGTCGAAACGCACCGCTTGCAGGCGCCAGCCGGGGTGATCCTGCAGCCAGGCCTGTAACGCTGCCTGCAAGTCTTCAAGCTGGCGGGTGCGTACCTGCTGCTGAAGCTCGCTTTCGCGCAGGCGCTTGAGGGCCTGCGCGGCGTGGCGTGGGCTGGCCTGCTCGCCCGTCACGGCAATGACCTGAGCGCGCCAAAGTTGTGCCTGGCGCCATTGCTGGCTCAACCACAGCCCGCCCCAGACTGCCGCCAGTACCAGGCAGGCTGCCAACAGTCGTTGCTGCGGGCGTGAAACGTCGGGCAACGAAGGGGCCTTGCGTGCACGCTCGAACAGGCCGGGTATCGTGTCGAGCGGCGCAAGCGCGCCTGGCCAGTTTCCACTCAGCGGCACGCTTTGCAGATGTGCCCACGGTTGCTGCGGCGTCTCACCCAGTGCTTGCGGCCATGCCAGCCAATGTTCCTGCCCGTCCTCGGCCAGCCCTTTGTACAAGGACATGCCGGGCGTGCGCTGCCAATGCCAGGCGGTGCCTGCCTCAGGCCCCGGCAGCAACTGCAACTCCGCCCAGCAACGCTCTACCTGCCAGCCCCATGCGGCACACTGCCCGCGCCAGCCGTCCAGTTGCTCACGCGCCACCACCAGCAAGCGAAGGTGCCCCGGCGCACGGGCCAGGCACGCGCAGCTGACTTCGTCCGGCGGTTGCAGCAAGCGGTCTTCGAGCAACAACGGCCACTCCTCACGCTTGAGCCCGGGTGGGGCGGGCACGTGGAAGAGGCTGCAGGCCTCGGCAGGCAGAATCAGGGCAACCCGGGCTTGCAGGTTCGCCGGTGGCTCACCCTGCCCCTGGCTTTGCACGGTGCCACCGTCCGCCAGCGCCCAGTGCCAGACATCACCCGGGCGCAGCAGCAACCAGGGCTGAGCAAATCTGCGCTGTCGCCATTCAAATTTCATGAGCGCCCCCACGGGAGGGCGAAGGTGCAGACATAAGGTGCTCCATCACGCTGCAGTTCCAGGCGCACGCCACGGCCGGGGTGCGCAGGCTGGTCAGAAGGCCAGGCCAGCCAACGGCCGCCCTGGTAATAAAGGATATTCATGGCACCGACCCGGTCGAGCCGCTCACGCTGTACCCAGTGCGGTGCGGCGGCGGCGTACAGGTCGGCCGAGCTTTCCAGCAGCAGGCGCTGCTCACGGGGCTCGAAGCGCAAGCGCTGGCGTTGCAGGCGCGAGCCGCCTTCGGCTTGCGGCAGGCCGGTGATGGCAACCCACTGCAACTGGTTGCTTGCCGGTTGCCAGTCCAGCCAGCGGCTGGCCAGCGGCAGACGCTGGTCGTAGACGCGGCGCAGCACCGGGCTGTCGAAACGCCGCTCAAGGGCCAGGCAAAAGTCCAGCACCGAGGTTTCCTGGGTGGTCACCTGCAGGCGCTCGCGCACTTTCAGCCAGCCATTGACCAACGCAGCGAGCATGATGCCGAGCAGGACGGTCAGGGCCAGGGCGACCATCAGTTCGATCAGGGTAAGGCCTGCCTGGCGGCGCTTCATGTATTGATGCTCGGGTTCAATGCCTGCACAGAACCTTTGTAGGAGCAGTGGTGGCGAGCTTGTCATGGGCGCTCCAGAAACACGGTGTACTGGCCCAGTGGCACGCGCTGGTCGCGGTCGGCGAACAGTTGCAGCTCGCCACGGCGCAGGTCGCGCACACCAGTGCGGCGCAGTTGCAGTTGCCAATGACACGGCTGGCCACCCTGGCTCAGTTCACCCCTCACCGGGTTGGCGGCAGGCCAGAATTGCTCGACGGCGAAGCGTGTTTGCAGTTCGCGGGCACACAACAGGCCAAGGCGGTGTTGTTGCAGGTTGTGCTGCACGGCCAGGCGCTGACGCAGGACCTGGCTGGTGATCACCGCCAGCACAGCGGCGATCGCCAAGGCCACAGTGACCTCCAGCAAGGTGAAGCCACGCTGGCGTCGCTTCATGGTGCAACCACGACCTGTAAACGGCCATCGCGGCTCCAGGCCCATTGCTGGCTGCCATCGGCCCAGCGCCAGCGCACGCTGCCCGGCTGTGCCCAGCCATGCGGGGTAAACACCAAGTGGGGCTGCGGGCTGGCGGGCCAGTCCGGGTGCAGGCCCTTGGGCCAGTCGCCAAGCCCGACCGCTTCGACCACCCAGGCATTCCCCTCACGCCGCACGAACTCCGGGCGTCGGCCATTCCAGCGCAGGCCCCGCAGTTGCCCGGCATGCCGGGCCAGCGCGGCCTGGGCGCGAGTTTCGCTGGCCAGGCGTTGCAGGGCCTGATCGACACGGGCCTGGCCACCGCCGAGGCCGACCACTGCCAGGCCTGTCATCAGCCCGGCGATGGCCAGCACCACCAGCAATTCGATCAGGCTGAAGCCCCGCTGACGGCGCACCCTTACAGCGCCCAGTTACCCAGGTCGGCATCCTGGCCTTCGCCGCCTGGCTGGCCATCGGCACCCAGCGAGTACACATCAACCCGGCCATGTTCACCGGGCATGCGGTACTGGTACGGGGTGCCCCACGGGTCTTGCGGCAGGCGTCGCACATAGCCGTCGCTGCGCCAGGCCCGCGGCAGCGGTTCCTGGCTAGGTTTTTTCACCAGTGCGGCCAGGCCCTGCTCGCTGCTGGGGAAGCGCAGGTTGTCCAGCCGGTACATGTCCAGCGCCTGCTCCAGGGTGGCCAGGTCGGCCATTACCTTCTGCTTCATGGCTTTGTCCTGGTTGCCCAGCACGCTGGGTGCAACCACGGCGATCAGCAGGCCGATGATGAAGATCACCACCATGATTTCCATGAGGGTGAAACCGCGCTGGCGGTTACGTCGATGCTGCATGGCAGTGCTCCTTGTATTCACAGTTGCAGGCCCTGGTTGAGTTGCATGATCGGCAGCAGCACCGCCAGCACGATGAACAGCACCACGGCGCCCATCACCAGGATCATCAGGGGTTCGAACAGTGCCATGGCGGTATCCACCTGGCGCGCAAAGCCACGCTCCTGGTCGTCGGCCACACGCTCGAGCATGTCGGCCAGGGTGCCGCTGGCCTCGCCGCTGCCGACCATGTTCACCAGCAGCGGCGGGAATTGCTGGCTGGCATCCAGGGCACGGTGCAGGCTGGTGCCGCCCTGCACTTGCTGGCGCACCTGCTCCATGGCCAGGCGTATGCGCCGGTTGCCGACGGTTTCGGTGGCCACTTGCAAGGCTTCGAGCAGGGCCACGCCACTGCCGCTGAGAATCGCCAGGCTGCGCGCCAGGCGTGCGCTTTCCAGCACCTGCAACAGGCTGCCGATACGCGGCAAGCGCAGCAGCAACTGGTCACGGCGCAGGCACCAGTGCGGCTTGCGCAGCAGCCAGGTGCCAAGCCCACCCGTCAATAGCGCCAACCCCAGCAACCAGGGCCCGGCGTGCACCAGCCCCTGGCTCAGGCCGATCAGCAACGCGGTAATCAGCGGCAGGCTTTGCCCGGCGTGGGCAAACTGTTCGGTGAGCTTGGGCACGACAAAGGTCATCAGGCCGATGACCACGGCAAGCGATACGCCCATCAATACGGTGGGGTAGATCAGCGCAGTACGCGCCTTGTGTTGTTGCCGTTGCACCTGTTCCAGGTGGTCGGCCAGCCGGGTCAGCACCTGTGCCAGGCGTCCGGAGCGTTCGCCGGCCTCGACCAACGCGCAGTACAAGCCAGTGAACGGCGCCCCCTGGCGGGCCAGGCTGCGGGCCAGGCCCAGGCCTTCGGCGAGAGCGCCGCGCAGGGCCACCAGCACACTGTGCAGGGCCGGCTGGCGCAGTTGGCGTTCAAGGGTGGCCAAGGCATCGACCAAGGGGATGCCGGCACCGGTCAGCGTCGCCAATTGACGGGTTAGCTCACACAGTTGGGGCTGGCTCAGACGCTGGCGCCGGGGTTGCCGGTTGCTGATGTCCTGGCGCTGCAACTGGCGGGCAAACAGGCCCTGCTCGCGCAGCAACTGGCGCGCATGGCGTTCGCTGTCAGCCTGCAGGCTGGCCTTGCGGGTCTTGCCGGTGAGGTCCACGGCCAGGTAGCGATAGGTCGGCATGGGTTAGCCCTGCACCACGCGCAGCACTTCGGCCAGGCTGGTCTCGCCACGGGCCAGGCAGTCGCTGGCCATCGCGACCAGGCTCTGCCGGCGTTCGGCCAGGTAATCCTGCATGGCCAGTTCACTGGCGCCGTCATACAGCAAGCCGATCAGCCCGGCATCCAGCTCGATGAATTCGTACAGGCCCACGCGCCCGACATAGCCGCTGCCCTGGCACAGCTCGCAGCCCACCGCGTGGTAGCTGCTACCCAGCGCCGCCAGTTCCGGCCACAGGCCACGCTCGGCATGTTGCAGCGGCTGCGCTACGGCGCAACTGCACAGGCGCCGCACCAGGCGCTGGGCCAGCACCCCACGCAGGCACGAGGCAATCAGGAACGGTTCGATGCCCATGTCGCGCAGGCGGGTCACCGCGCCCACGGCACTGTTGGTGTGCAGGGTGGACAGCACCAGGTGGCCGGTCAGGCTGGCCTGCACGGCGATCTGCGCGGTTTCCTGGTCACGGATTTCGCCGAGCATGATCACGTCCGGGTCCTGGCGCAGAATCGCACGCAGGCCACTGGCAAAGGTCAGCCCCGCACGCGGGTTGATAGCGGTCTGGCCGATGCCGGCGATGGCGTATTCCACCGGGTCCTCGACAGTGAGGATGTTGCGGCTGCCATCGTTGAGGCTGTTGAGGCTGGCGTACAGGGTGGTGGTCTTGCCTGAACCGGTCGGGCCGGTGGACAGCACGATGCCATTGGGGCGGGCCAGGCAGCTGCGCAGGCCTTGCAATACCGAGGGCGGCATACCCAGGTTGCCCAGCGCCAGCAAGCTGGCCTGCTTGTCGAGCACACGCATGACCACGCGCTCGCCATGAATGCCGGGCAGGGTCGAAACCCGCACATCCACCTCACGCCCTGCCGCGCGCAGGGTAATACGGCCGTCCTGGGGCTGGCGCTTCTCGGCGATATCCAGGCGTGCCATGACTTTGATCCGCGACACCAGCATGGCCGACAGCGCACGTGGCGGGCGCAACACTTCGCGCAGGTGGCCATCGACCCGCAGGCGCACCACCAGGCTTTGCTCGAAGGTTTCGATATGGATATCCGAGGCACGCAGGCGCAGGGCCTGGCCGAACAGACCATTGATCAGGCGGATTACCGGGGCTTCGTCATCGCTTTCCAGCAGGTCTTCGATCTGCGGCATCTCGCTCATCAGGCTGTCCAGGTCGACCTGGTCGCCAATGCCTTCGATCAACGCTTCAGTGGCGCCATCGCCAGCCTGGTACAGCTGGCCGAGGCGCTCATCGAACACGGCAGGTTCCAGGTATTCGAGCCTGCACGGCTGGCCATGCACCCGCAGCAGCTCCTGCACCTGGGCACTGTCGGCGTCGGGCCGCAGCCACAGCTGCCAGCCCTGTTCCGTGGTGGTCATGGCCACCCCGCTCTGCCGCGCCTGGCGATAGGGCAGCATCACCAGGCACCGCCTTCGAGGCGCGCGCGGCTGGAGGGGAATACCTGCAACAGCGGCGTACCCTCGGCAAGGTCCGGCAGTTGCAATGGCGTGGTCTGCTGCAAGGTGCGGTATTTTTCTTCGCTGAGCCCGGCCAGGCTCGGCCCGTCCCGCAGAATGCGCGGGCGGATGAACACCATCAGGTTCTGCTTGGTGTTTTTGCTGGCATCGGAGCGGAACAGCCGGCCCAGGTAAGGGATGTCACCGAGCAGCGGCACGCGCTGGTTGCTGGTGCTCAACTCGTCGCTGATCAGGCCGCCGAGAATGACCAGGCCATTGTCTTCCACCATGACTTTGGTCTTGATCTCGCGCTTGTTGGTGATCACGTCACTGGCCGCGCTGGACTCGGCGATCGACGACACTTCCTGGACAATGTCCAGGCGCACGCTGTTGTCGATGTTGATCTGCGGCTTGATGCGCAGCTTCACCCCGACTTCTTTGCGCTCGATGGTCTGGTAGGGGTTGGCGTTGTTTTGCGTCACCGAGCCGGTAACGAACGGCACTTCCTGGCCGACCAGGATCGATGCTTCGGCATTGTCCAGGGTCAACAGGGTAGGCGTGGACAGCAGGTTGAAGCCGCTCTTGCCCTTCAGCGCATTGACCAGCATGGCAAAGTTGAACCCGCCGCCGAAATGGCCGATGCCCGCCGTGGCGCCGGTAGTCGCGGACAACAGGTCGCCAAGGGCCTGGTTGTCACCGCCGGCAGCAGCCCCGGCAATGTTGGCGATGTTTACCCCATTGCTGCCGAAATTGACGATGCCGGCCCCGAATTTTTCGTCGGCAAACAGCCATTGCACGCCCAACTCCTGGGCGCTGCTATCGGACACCTCGGCGATGATGGCCTCCACTACGACCTGGGCGCGGCGGATGTCCAGCTGTTCGACGATGGTGCGGTAGGCGGCCAGCTCGCTGTCGGGGCCGACCATGACCACGGCGTTGGCGCCTTCTTCGTACTCCAGACGGATGCCCGGGGCACCGGCAGCGGCCATCACCGGCCTGTCCTTTCCCTCGCCTTCGCCCGTGCCTTCAGCCGGCGCCATGCCTTCCTGACCAAGCCCGCGCAGCACCTTGACCACTTCACCTGCGTTGGCGTGGCGCAGGTAGATGACTTGAGTACTGCCGCTGCCGGGTGCTTCCTGAGGGCGGTCAAGCTGGCGCAGCAAGCTGGCGATACGGTCCAGGTTGCTGCGCCAGTCGGTTACCACCAGCTGGTGCGCCGCCGGGTACGGGGTGATCACCCCCACCCGTGGGTCGATCAGCGGTTTGAGGATACCCAGCACCTGCTCGCTGGCGGCGTTGCGCACATTGAATACCCGAGTTGCCACGCTGTCACTGCCCTCGCCCTGCTGCCCAACCGCCTCCACCGGCACCGGCTCCAGGCGCGCGGCCTGGTCGGGGACAATCTTCACGCTGCCGTTGGGCAGGTCGACGGTGGCGTAGCCCTGGGCGCGCAACTGCGCCAGGAAGATGTCGTAGATGGCATCGGCGTCGTGCAGGTCAACGGTGCGCACGGTGACCTTGCCCTTGACCCGGGGGTCGACGATGAAGGTGGTGCCGGTGATGCGCGACACGCTGTCGATGAACTCGCCCAGTTCGGTGTCGACGAAGTTCACCTCGTACATCGGCGTACCATTTTCATCGAACACTGGCTCTTCGGCGCGGGCCTCAGGCAGGCCTGTGGCCAGGGCCAGGCTCAACACGGCGGCCACGCAGTATCTAACAGGCATCGTTCATCCTTGCCGCTTGAAGCCGGTCACGGCGGGGCGTGGCGGCCAGGGCAAGCGTTCACGCCGCCCCTGGTTGTTGAAAATCAGGCCATCGGTGTCGATGTCCTGCAGCACGATCCCCGGCGCCAGGCGCTGACCGCGGGCCAGGGTGCGCACCTGCTGGCCGTAGCGCAGCACCACTACGCTGGAAGACAGCGGCTGCGCCCTGAGGCCGCCGAGGTAGTGCAATGGCAGGCGGGTAATGGCGATGGCGCCATCGTCGATGGGCGCTTGCCAGTGCCCGACCATCAGCCCGGGCAGCGGGTTGGCGGCGGCCGTCGGCGCGATGGCCGGTTGCGGCTGGCGGCTCAGTTGCAGCACGCACTGGGCGGCTAGCCAACCGGCCAGGGTCAGGCCAACGCCGGTGAAAACGCGCGAGGCCAGCGTCACGAGGCCAACTGCCGTGGGTGCCAGCCCGGATGCCCCTGCACGTAACGCACTTCGGGCAGTTGCAGCGGTGCCAGCTGCCAGTCGCCACGCTGCCGGGCGAGCCAGGCTTCGACCCGTTGCCACAGGGGTTCGCCAGCCTGGCTTTCAAACTGCAGGCCGAAGGTGCGGCACAGGCCCTGCACTGGCTCCAGCCCAGTGACGCGCTTGCCTTGCGGGCTGTAGCTGACGCGCCAAGCCTGGCTCTGCCAGCGGGGCAGATCCTGGCTGTTGTCCAGCAACAGCGGGTCACCGAACAACTGCTCTGCCGCGTTCTCCAGCACTTGCTCCACTTGCCGGGCCGGCGCTTCGACCACCGGCGCCGGGTAGCCACCGGTGAGGCTGATCAGGTGTTCGCGTGTGATCGATGCACCTGCGGGCAGCGGGTAGTCGTAACGCAGGCCCGGCAACAGCACGGGCATGCTGCTGTCATCGGCCAAGGCTTGATGCAGCAGGCGGTCCCAGCTACCGCCACGGGTATCGCGGCGCCACAAGGCCTGAGGCGCACGGGCCAGCGGTTGGTCGAGCCACGCCGCATGGCCGGCACGTTGCTGGCGCAGCTCTGCCTGCAATGGCGCGACGCGCAGCTGCGCGGCAGGCGCCAGTTGTTGTTCAAAGGCCGGGAAAAAACGCCCGTCGAAGTGCCACTGCCCGGCCACACGCTGGCAGCGCAGGCGGAACGCACCGCTGCCCCGGCAACCGGCGAACAGCACCGGTACCCGGCGACCACTGGCTTGGGTTACCTCGACGGGCGCCGGCCACAGGTCCTGGCCACGGGCGCACAACAGCACATCGATGTGGGGCACACGCTCGGCCAGCCAAAGGCCGGGGCCGGTGCCGACATCGGCCATGGCCACCACCAGGTCGGCCTCGCGCCGGGCCTGCTCGAAGACCGGCTGAAGTGACTGGTACCACTGTTTGAGAGAGGCTTTCTGGTCTTGGGCGTAGGGGTCGGTCACGCCGACCACGGCAACCCGGGCGCCGCCGCGCTCGAAGACGTGCAAGGCTTCCAGGCCCAGGGCCTGGCGTTGCCCGTCCGCCAGGCCGGCGCCGAGGCTAACTGCACCCGCCTGGCGATACAGCCCTGTGCTGCGTTGCGGCCACAGCACACGCTCGTCACTGCTGACCCGCGCTTCGATACCCAGCAGTTGGCTGCCCTGCACCCCGCTCTCGCCCTGGGTCAGGTAGGCCAGCCCACTGCCGTTCCAGCCCTGGCCATTCTCCAGGGTCAGGCTGTTGCCTGCGCCGGCCTCGCCGCGCAGTTGCTCCAGCAGGGCCGCCAGCACCGCATAGCCGCCGAGCTGGGCTGATGTTGCCTGGCTGGCATCGAGCAGCGGCGCCAGCTGCGGGTAGGCCAGGCTGGCGCTGCTACCGGTCATCCACGGCGCGCGGCCCAGGTGGCTGACCGGCCCCAGGCGGGTGGCTGGCACCACGGCCTGGCCGGGTTGGCGGGCATCGAGGGTATCGGCCACGTACAGCAGGTCGAGCCGGGCGTTGCCGCCCTGCTGCCCAGGGAAGGCGGAACAGGCGCCGAGCAGCGGTGCCAATGCCCCGACACCCATCCAGCCGATCACTTCGCGCCTGTGCACACTGCTCGCCATCGCACCCGCCATCCTTTTTCGCACCATTCAGGGCCCCGGATGTTGCGGCGTTGGCATTACAGTTTGATGGCAGAAATCCGACAGCAATTCCAAATTGATCTGTCAGTGTAATTTCTAAGAGCGCGCCGTTTTAAAAGCCCCTTAACATTTCTGCCAATCAATCATCATATTTCCCCCCTAAAGTCGCGGGTTCCTCTAACTCAGCCACTACAAGGACACCCTGATGAGTCGAGATACCGGCGACAACCTGGACCGGAACCACAGCGGCAACATGCCGATGGCCAATGTCATGGACGCCTACCTGAGCCGCCGCAGCGTGATGCGCGGCAGCCTGGGCGCCGCCATCGCCATGATCGCCGGTACCGGCCTGACAGGCTGCTTCGACGGTGGTGGTTCCGATCACGATGATCCGGTCACCGAACCACCGGTGACCGAGCCGCCTGTCACCGAGCCAGAGGTGCCGAAACTGGCACTGGGCTTCCAGTCCATCCCCGGCTCGCGTACCGACGCCTGCGTGGTTGCCGCCGGCTACAGCGCCTACGTGCTGGCGCCCTGGGGCACGCCACTGAACAGCAACGCCAACCCATGGAAGCCCGACGGCAGCAACACCTCGACCGACCAGGCCAACGCCATGGGCATGCACCATGACGGCATGCACTTCTTCCCTATCAACGGCAGCTCGGAGGACGGCCTGCTGGCGATCAACTTCGAGTACATCGACACCGCCGCCCTGCACCCGGCCGGCCCGACCACCGATGTCAACGGCAAGCGCCCGGTCGAGGAGGTGCGCAAGGAAATCAATGCCCATGGCGCTGGCGTGGTACGCCTGCAGAAAGTCAGCGGCCGCTGGCAAGTGGTCGACAACGACCCGTTGAACCGCCGCTTCACCACGGCTTCGCGCATGGAAATCACCGGCCCGCTGCGCGGCACCGACCACGTCAAGACCAAATACTCCACCGCCGGTACCCACTGCCGCGGTACCAACAACAACTGCGGCAACGGCTATACCCCGTGGGGCACCTACCTGACCTGTGAAGAGAACTGGCCGGGCATCTTCGTCAACAAGGGCACCCGCCCCGAAGACCAGCGCCGCATTGGCGTAGGCACCTCCAGCGGCCAGTACAAGTGGGAAAGCGCTGCCGGTGACAGCACTGAAGTGGCTGACGAATTCGCCCGTTTCGATGTGACCGTCAAGGGCGCCAGCGCTACCGACGATTACCGCAACGAAGCCAGCACCTACGGCTATATCGTCGAGATCGACCCGTACAACAGCAGCACCCTGGCCACCAAGCGCACCGCCCTGGGCCGTTTCCGCCACGAGGGCTGCGCACCAGGCCTGCCTGTCGCCGGCAAGCCGCTGGTGTGGTACATGGGTGACGACTCGAACAATGAGTACCTGTACAAGTGGGTGTCCACCGCCGTGTGGGATGCCGCCGACGCCACTCCGGCGGACCGCCTGGCCACCGGCGCCAAGTACCTGGACCAGGGCAAACTCTACGTGGCCCGCTTCAATGCCGATGGCACCGGTGTATGGCTGCTGCTGGATGTGGCCACTGCCACCACGGGCGGTAGCACCTTGGGTGCGCTGTATGGTGACCTGCCGGGCATCATCCTCAACACCCGGGGTGCCGGCGATGCCGTGGGTGCAACACCGATGGACCGCCCGGAATGGACCACGGTCAACCCGCTGAACGGCGATGTGTACCTGACCCTGACCAACAACAGCGCGCGCACCCCGGAGAAGGTCGATGCGGCCAACCCGCGCGGCCCGAACCGCCACGGCCATATCATTCGCTGGCATGACAGCGACGACCAGTTGAGCTTTACCTGGGACATCTTCGTGTTCGGCGCCAACGCGGCCGGTACCGCCGACATCAACCGCTCCGGCCTGACCGAACTGAACCAGTTCGCCAGCCCCGACGGCATGAGTTTCGATAGCCGTGGCGTGTTGTGGTTCGAGACCGACAACGGCGAGAGCACCCTCACCGATTACACCAACGACCAACTGCTGGCGGTGATCCCTACCGACCTGGTGGACGCCACCGGCAAGCAGGTGCCGGTGAACGCACAGAACCAGGTGGACCTGCGCCGCTTCTTCGTTGGGCCGAATGACTGCGAAGTGACCGGGATTGCCTTTACCCCGGACAACAAGACCTTGTTCGTGAACATTCAGCACCCGGGGAACTGGCCGTATACCGACAAGGCGATCGATGCTGCGCCGGCCGGAACCAAGGTAAGGCCGCGGGCTTCGACGGTGGTGATTCAGCGGATTGATGGCGGGGAGATCGGGACTGCCTGATCGAGCTGTTTACGGGCCCGCTTTGCGGCCCTTTCGTCGGCAAGCCAGCTCCCACAGGGATATCACAGGCCATGAATGCCTTGGTTTCCTGGGGGAGCTGGCTTGCCGGCGAAAGGACTGCAAAGCAGCCCCGGCAATATCGAGCCCTACCAGGCCATCGGCTCCCGGCTACGCACCCGCACCTGCTGCGCCGGCACCCGGGCATGCCATTGCACCACTCCCAGCGCCTCCACCTGAAACTCGCTGCGTATCACCCGCCCCTCTTCCTCGAACGACAGCTGCAGCAGGAAGTACCCGCTGTTGAGCAGCAAACCCTCACTCAGCCGTTCAAACGTTTCGTCATCCACCGCCCCTAGCGCCTGGCGCAACGCGGCCGCATCCACATACCCCGACGCCGGCCGCCCGCTGATGATGCGGCTGAGCAGCGACCGCGAATAGCGCCCTTCGTACAGCGCTTCCAGCAACGGGAGGTGCTCCAGCCCGAGCGCATTGGCGTTCAGACGCCAGCCGGTGATCTCGGGCAAGGCGCACAGCATCGGATAACGCGCTTGGCGGCTGGCGTCCGGCTCCAGCAACAGGTTCAGTTCGCTGGTGTCGAGCATCGGCTGGTTGGCCGCCAGGCGCGGCGGTTGCTGGCGCAGGTACTGGGCACTTTCGGCGCCCTGCAGGCGGGTGTCGCTGTCGGCGTCGAGCCAGTCGGCCAGCGCATCGACCAGGCGTTCGGCGGCCATGTCGTCGCCCAGCAGGTGACGCAATTGGCGCTCGGCGCGCTCGCCATCGGCACCCAGCAGCGCATTGACGTTGAAGCAGGTGTGCTGGTCGCGCACCCGCAGCTGCGCCTGCCCGGCGCCAAAGTCGTAATTCAGCGGCTGCCCCCGCAAGGCCTGCCAGAACAGCGGGCTAAGCCGCCAGGCGGGGTCGCGCAGAGCCTGCTCGGCATAGGCCAGGCCGGCCTGCTCCATAGCCCGCACCTGTATGCGCTGGTGCAGCAGGCGCACTTCATCCACCTGGCGCCGGCCATCTTCCACCAACCAGGCCATGCCCGCCGCCAGCATTGCCAGCACCACCATCACCATCAGCAGGGCCGCACCCTGCTGTTGCCTGCCACCCATTCGTGCGTGCCTCGCTCGCAGAATAAAGACGCCAGTCAACACGCGGTGTGTTGCAGGTAGATGGCAATGCCAGTCCGTCATCTGCGCGTCATCTGCACGAGGCAGGATTGCCCTTCCTTTTCATGACCTTACAGGAGTGGTGGCAATGGGTGGCATTGGAATCTGGCAACTGGTGATCGTACTGCTGATCGTATTCCTGCTGTTTGGTACCAAGCGCCTCAAGGGCCTGGGCAGCGATGTGGGCGAGGCGATCCAGGGTTTTCGCAAGTCCATGGGCGGCGACACTGACGCCAGCGCAACTGGCCAGGCGCAGGTTCAGCAACAGGCCCCGCTGACCGGCCAAGCCGCGCAGCAGCCTCAAGCGGACCGTCAGGCCTGATGTTCGAGGTAGGCTTCAGCGAGCTGCTGCTGGTGGGCGTCGTCGCGCTGCTGGTGCTGGGCCCGGAGCGCCTGCCGGTTGCAGCGCGCACCCTCGGGCGCGGCCTGGGCCAGGCACGCCGGGCCATGTACGCCTTGCGCACGCAGGTAGAACGCGAAATCGAGTTGCCCAACCTCGACAGCGCACCGCTGCAGCGCCTGGAACAGGAAATACGCCAGGGCATCAGCCTGAACACGGTGCCGGCCAATGATGCCACCACGGTCGCCGCCCCCAAGGAAAACGCCTCATGAGTATTGCCATGGACCCGACAGCCAGCATGCCGCTGACCGAACACCTGCGGGACCTGCGCAAACGCCTGGTGCGTTGCCTGGCACTGGTGGCCCTGGTATTCGCCGGCCTGTTCCCCTTCGCCCAGACGTTGTACACGCTCATCTCCGAACCGCTGCGGCGCTTTTTGCCGGAAGGCGCCAGCATGATCGCCACCAGCGTCACCTCGCCGTTTCTGACGCCGTTCAAGCTGACCGCAATGTGCGCACTGTTCATCGCCATGCCGCTGCTACTGCACCAGGCATGGGGCTTTCTGGCACCGGGGCTGTACCGCCGTGAGCGGCGCATTGCCCTGCCACTGCTGGTGTCGAGCATCGTGCTGTTCTATGCCGGCATGGCGTTCGCGTTCTTCCTGGTATTCCCGATGATGTTCGGTTTCTTTGCCAGCGTGACGCCGGACGGTGTGGCGATGATGACCGATATCAGCCAGTACCTGGACTTTATCCTGGCGCTGTTCCTGGCATTCGGGCTGGCGTTCGAGATACCGGTGGCAACGTTCATCGTTGTCTGGGTGGGGTTGGCGGATGTGGCCACATTGCGGCGCAGCAGGCCCTACGTGATCGTCGGGTGCTTTGTGGTGGGGATGATTTTGACGCCACCGGATGTGTTTTCGCAGACGATGTTGGCGGTGCCGATGTGGGTGCTGTTCGAGGTGGGGTTGCTGGCTTGTGCCGGGTTGAAACGGCCTGAGCCAGGCAAGGAGATTGTGGCTGAACTGTAGGGCCTGTTCGCGGGCACGCCCGCTCCCACAGGGATCGCACAATACTCGAGGGTTGTGCGATCCCTGTGGGAGCGGGCGTGCCCGCGAACAGCCGTGATGCGGTCTAGAACTCGGCGAGCCGCCAGACCTCATAGGCTGGCGTCTCGTACGGGTGGCTTTGCTTCAGCGCTGCGACAGCCTGGGCAATCAGCTCGTCAGCCACCACCAGCTCTACCTTCCACTCCTCCACCACCTCGACCTGACCGGCTTGCCCGAGGAACGGCTGGCTGCCGTCCAACGGGCGGAACTGGCCCTGGCCCAAGGTTTGCCAGGCGCAGTGGTCATAGTCGCCGATGCGCCCGCCACCAGCAGCGAACACAGCGGCCTTGACCACCTCGACATGGCTGGCGGGGACAAAGAAGGCGAGCTTGTACACGCCTTAGTTCACCCACACCCGCGCGTTGCGGAACATACGCATCAGCGCGGCATCTTCCTGCCACTCATCCGGGCGCCAGGAGTTCTGCACGGCGCGGAACACGCGCTCCGGGTGCGGCATCATGATGGTCACGCGGCCGTCGCGGCTGGTCAGGCCGGTGATACCACGCGGCGAGCCGTTCGGGTTGGCCGGGTAGGCTTCGGTGACCTTGCCGTGGTTGTCGACGTAGCGCAGGGCCACACAACCGGACAGGTCGGCTTCCAGCAGTGCCGCTTCATTGGCGAACTCGGCATGGCCTTCACCGTGAGCAATGGCGATCGGCATGCGCGAACCGGCCATGCCCTGCAGGAAGATCGAGTTGGACTTCTGCACCTCGACCATGGCAACGCGAGCCTCGAACTGCTCCGAGCGGTTACGCACGAAGTGCGGCCAGTACTCGGTGCCCGGGATCAGCTCGTGCAGGTTGGACATCATCTGGCAACCGTTGCACACGCCCAGGGCGAAGCTGTCGGTACGCTCGAAGAAGGCCTGGAACGCATCACGGGCACGGGCGTTGAACAGCGCCGACTTGGCCCAGCCTTCACCGGCACCCAGCACGTCACCGTAAGAGAAGCCACCGCAGGCGACCAGGCCCTTGAAGGCCTCGAAGTCGACACGGCCCGCCAGGATGTCGCTCATGTGCACGTCGATGGCGGCAAAACCGGCACGGTCGAAGGCAGCGGCCATCTCGACCTGGCCGTTGACGCCCTGCTCACGCAGGATGGCCACTTGCGGGCGCACGCCCTTCTTGATGTACGGCGCAGCGATGTCGTCGTTGACGTCGAAGCCCAGCTTGACCGACAGGCCTGGGTTGTCTTCCTCGAGCAGCAGGTCGAATTCCTGGTCGGCGCAGTCAGCGTTGTCGCGCAGGCGCTGGATCTGGTAGCTGGTCTCGGCCCACTGACGCTGCAGCATGCGACGGTCGTCGTCGAACAGCACTTCGCCGTTCAGGCTGATGGACACTTCGGCGTTGTTGACCGGCTTGCCGATCACCGCGACGCACTCCTCGCCCAGGCCAGCCGCGCTGAACTGCGCCAGCACGTCCGGGGTGGCATCCTGGCGAACCTGGATAACCGCACCCAGCTCTTCGTTGAAGAGGATGGCCGGTACGTCTTTACGGTTGTCAGTCAGTGGGTCGAGTTGCAGGTCCAGGCCGCAGTGGCCGGCGAAGGCCATTTCCAGCACGGTGGTGATCAGGCCGCCGTCGGAGCGGTCGTGGTAGGCCAGCAGGTGGCCGTCGGCGTTCAGCCCCTGGATCACGGCAAAGAAGGCCTTGAGGTCTTCGGCGTCGTCCACGTCCGGTGCCTGGGCAGCAATCTTGCCGTAGGTCTGCGCCAGGATCGAGGCGCCCATGCGGTTCTTGCCACGGCCCAGGTCGATCAGGATCAGGTCGGTCTCGCCCTTGTCCATGCGCAGTTCAGGGGTCAGGGTCTTGCGAATGTCGGTGACCGGGGCGAAGCCGGTGATGATCAGCGACATTGGCGAGGTGACGCTCTTCTCGCCACCCTCATCGCTCCACTTGGTCTTCATCGACATCGAGTCTTTGCCGACCGGAATGGTAATGCCCAGCTCTGGGCACAGCTCCATGCCGACAGCCTTGACGGTGTCGTACAGGCGGGCATCTTCACCCGGGTGACCGGCGGCGGACATCCAGTTGGCCGACAGTTTGATGTCGGACAGTTTCTCGATGCGCGAAGCCGCCAGGTTGGTCAGGGCTTCACCGATGGCCATGCGCCCGGACGCCGGGGCATCCAGCAGCGCCAGCGGGGTGCGCTCGCCCATGGCCATGGCTTCACCGGTGTAGACGTCGAAGCTGGTGGCGGTGACGGCGCAGTCAGCGACCGGTACTTGCCACGGGCCGACCATCTGGTCGCGGGCAACCAGGCCGGTGATGGTACGGTCGCCAATGGTGATCAGGAAGCTCTTGCTGGCCACGGCCGGGTGGTTCAACACGCGCTGCACGGCGTTGTCCAGGTCCAGCTCGCTCGGGTCGAAGTCATCGCCCAGCTCGGCCTCGCGGGTAACCGAGCGGTGCATGCGCGGCGGCTTGCCCAGCAGCACGTCCAGCGGCATGTCCACAGGCGTGTTGCCGAAGTGGCTGTCGCTTACGGTCAGGTGCGGCTCTTCGGTTGCTTCACCGACCACGGCAAACGGGCAACGCTCACGCTCGCAGATGGCCTGGAAACGCTCGAAGTCGACCGCGCTGACGGCCAGCACGTAACGCTCTTGCGATTCGTTGCTCCAGATTTCGTGCGGGGCCATGCCCGGCTCGTCATTGGGCACGTTACGCAGCTCGAAGCGGCCACCACGGCCACCGTCGTTGACCAGCTCGGGGAAAGCGTTGGAGATACCGCCCGCGCCCACGTCGTGGATGAAGGCGATCGGGTTGTTGTCACCCAGCTGCCAGCAGCGGTCGATGACCTCTTGGCAACGGCGCTCCATTTCCGGGTTTTCGCGCTGTACCGAGGCAAAGTCCAGGTCAGCCGAGCTGGCACCGGTAGCCACCGACGAAGCGGCGCCGCCACCCAGGCCGATCAGCATGGCCGGGCCGCCGAGCACGATCAGCTTGGCGCCGACGGTGATCTCGCCCTTCTGCACGTGGTCTTCACGGATGTTGCCCATACCACCGGCCAGCATGATCGGCTTGTGGTAGCCGCGCACTTCTTCACCGTGCGGGGTATTGATGGCCTGCTCGAAGGTACGGAAGTAACCGGTCAGGGCCGGGCGACCGAATTCGTTGTTGAACGCGGCGCCACCCAGCGGGCCTTCGATCATGATGTCGAGGGCGTCGACGATACGCTCAGGCTTGCCGTAGGCCTGCTCCCAAGGCTGTTCGAAGCCCGGAATGCGCAGGTTGGACACGGTGAAGCCGGTCAGGCCCGCCTTGGGCTTGGCGCCGCGGCCGGTAGCACCTTCATCGCGGATTTCGCCACCGGAGCCGGTGGAGGCGCCGGAGAACGGGGCGATGGCAGTCGGGTGGTTGTGGGTTTCCACCTTCATCAGGATGTGCACCGGCTCCTGCACCGCGCCGTACTGGCGGGTTTCAGGGTTCGGGAAGAAGCGGCCGGCTACGTTACCGACGATGACCGAGGCGTTGTCCTTGTACGCAGACAGCACGCCTTCGCTGTGCATCTGGTAGGTGTTCTTGATCATGCCGAACAGGCTTTTTTCCTGAGCCTGGCCGTCGATGTCCCAACTGGCGTTGAAGATCTTGTGGCGGCAGTGCTCGGAGTTGGCCTGGGCGAACATCATCAGTTCGATGTCGTTCGGGTTGCGCTTGAGCCCCTGGAAGGCAGCGACCAGGTAGTCGATCTCGTCTTCGGCAAGGGCCAGGCCCAGGTCGATGTTGGCCTGGGCCAGGGCGTCACGGCCACCGGCCAGGATGTCCACCGAGGTCATCGGCTTGGGCTGGGCGTGGCTGAACAGGTCGGACGCCTGCTCCAGCTGGCCGAGCACGCGCTGGGTCATGCGGTCGTGCAGTTCGGCAGCAATCAACGCGGCATCAGCGTCGCTCAGGGTGCCGGCAACGTAGTAGGCGATGCCGCGCTCCAGGCGCTGGATCGACTGCAGGCCGCAGTTGTGGGCGATGTCGCTGGCCTTGCTGGCCCACGGCGAAATGGTGCCCAGGCGCGGCACGACCAGGAACAGGCGGCCAGTCGGCTCCTGTACCGGCACGCTCGGGCCGTACTTGAGCAGACGGCCCAGCACCTGCTGCTGGTCGGCGGTCAGCTCGCCATCGACATCGGCGAAGTGGGCAAATTCGGCATACAAACCAGTAACAGCGGGGACTTTCTGGCTCAGTTGCTCGAGTAATTTACCGTGGCGAAAGGCAGAAAGGGCAGGAGCGCCGCGCAGGATCAACATCGTCGGGACAGCCTCAGGAAGGGGTGTGCTTAGAGGCCGTGCATTCTAGCCTACTTCGATGGTTTTCGGCACCCGCTCTAAGCCACGGCTGCCGGGCGGCGTAACCGGACTTTCGGGTCAGAATTTGAAGTGCTCGCCTTGAGAGGTTTGTCGCGTGGAAGATCGAGCGCCGCCCGCGCGGCGCTTCGCGGGGCAAGCCCGCTCCCACATTTGTTTCGGGCCAATCATTCCTGAACCATTGGCGCGCGGGCCGTTGTTTGCTCCATTCGATATCGCGTGTTGCGCTGATGCTTTTCATCCCTTTCCAGCCATGCACCCAGGGTGCGCGCGCCAATGGAGGCAGGAGAAACTGGCCCGAAACAAATGTGGGAGCGGGCTTGCCCCGCGAAGCGCCGCGCGGGCGGCGCTCGATCTCACAGGCGCAACACCTCCCAAGGCCAGCACCTGGTGGCTCCAACCGCAATCCTCCGCCACGCCCCACAACACATAAACCGCTACCAGACAAGCTAACCGTTGTCGAGATATGGCTGAACCGGTCCTTTGCGTATACTGCAACCTATGTTCGCCCACACTGCTTTGCGCCAGCGTTGCGCCAAATGGCTTCTCGCAACCGGACTCTTTCTGCTGCTCGGTGCCTGCGTTGAAAAACCCAGCACCCTCGAGCGCGTGAAGGAGGATGGCGTGCTGCGCGTGATCACCCGCAACAGCCCGGCCACCTACTTCCAGGATCGCAACGGCGAAACCGGTTTCGAATACGAGCTGGTCAAGCATTTCGCCGACGATCTCGGTGTGAAACTGGAGATCGAGACTGCCGACAACCTCGATGAGCTGTTCGACGACCTCGGCAAACCCTCCGGCCCGGTGCTGGCAGCCGCCGGCCTGGTCAGCAGCGAACGGCGCACCGCCCAGGCGAAATTCTCGCACCCTTATCTGGAAGTGACCCCACAGGTCATCTACCGCAACGGCCGGCCCCGCCCAACCAACGCCAAGGGCCTGGTCGGCAAGAAGATCATGGTGCTCAAAGGCAGCAGCCATGCCGACCTGCTGGCCGAGCTGAAAAAGCAGAACCCCGGCCTTGAATATGAAGAGTCGGATGCAGTGGAGGTAGTCGACCTGCTGCGCATGGTCGACGAAGGGCAGATCGACCTGACCCTGGTCGACTCCAACGAGCTGGCGATGAACCAGGTGTACTTCCCCAACGTGCGCGTGGCCTTCGACGTGGGCGACACCCGCGACCAGCGCTGGGCAGTGGCAGCGGGCGAAGACAACAGCCTGCTCAACGAGATCAACGAATTTCTCGACAAGGCACAGAAGAACGGCACCCTGCAACGCCTGAAAGACCGTTATTACGGCCATGTCGACGTATTAGGTTATGTGGGTGCCTACACCTTCGCCCAGCACCTGCAACAGCGCCTGCCCAAGTACGAAAAGCACTTCAAGAGCTACGCCAAGGTCGAGCAGGTGGACTGGCGTCTGCTGGCCGCCATCGGCTATCAGGAATCGATGTGGCAGCCGGAGGTCACCTCCAAGACCGGTGTTCGCGGCCTGATGATGCTGACCCAGCGCACCGCCCAGGCCATGGGTGTGTCCAACCGGCTGGACCCGAAACAGAGCATCCAGGGTGGTGCCAAGTATTTCATGAAGATCAAGGCCGAGCTGGACGACAGTATCCAGGAGCCGGACCGCACCTGGTTCGCCCTGGCTGCCTATAACGTCGGCAGTGGCCACCTGGAAGACGCCCGTACCCTGGCCAAGCGCGAGAAGCTCAACCCGAACAAGTGGCTGGACGTGAAGAAGATGCTGCCGCGCCTGTCGCAGAAGCAGTGGTATCGGCAGACCAAATACGGTTATGCCCGTGGCGGCGAGCCGGTGCACTTCGTGGCCAACATCCGCCGCTACTACGACATCCTTACCTGGGTGACCCAGCCGCAACTGGAAGGCCAGGTGGCCGAAGGCAACCTGCATGTGCCCGGGGTCAACAAGACCAAGCCGGCAGAACAGTCGCCGCCGATGTAGGCACCATCGCCCTCAGGCCAATAGATTTCCTGCAGGAGCAGCCTTGCGCTGCGAAGAGGCCGGTATAGCCACAAAGAATCTATTGCCATGCGGGCCTTTCTGGAACGCTAGGTCTTGGCCCGGCGGGCCTTGAAGAAATCGCTGAGGATCTGCCCACACTCCTGCGCCAGCACCCCGCCCTCCACCATCACCCGATGGTTGAGGAAGCCTTGGCCGAAGAACTGCCCCTGGCTCTGCACAATGCCTGCCTTGGGCTCCAGCGCGCCAAATACTACCCGCATCACCCGCGAATGCACGATCAGCCCTGCACACATGCTGCACGGTTCCAGGGTCACGTACAGGGTGCTGCCGGGCAGCCGGTAATTACTGGCTGTTTTCGCCGCTGCGCGGATGGCCACCATCTCGGCATGCGCGCTGGGGTCGCTGTCGATGATCGGCCGGTTGAACCCCTGGCCGATCACCTGCCCATGCTGCACCAGCACCGCGCCCACCGGCACCTCGCCCAGGGCCGCGCCCTCGGCCGCCAGGGCCAGGGCCAGTTGCATGAACTCCTGATCACGGCTGCGATCGATGATCTGCGGGCGCATCAGACCACCGCAATCGCGGCCATCAGGCCGGTTTCCATGTGGTCGATGACGTGGCAGTGGAACATCCAGGTACCCGGGTTATCCGCCACCAGCGCTACCTGGGCGCGCTCGTTCTTGCCCAGCAGGTAGGTGTCGGTGAACCACGGCTCTTTGATGTCGTGACGGTTGGAGGCGATCACCTTGAAGCTCATGCCGTGCAGGTGGATCGGGTGCTGGTACTGGGTCATGTTCTTGAGCTCGAAGATGTAGCTCTTGCCCTTTTTCAACGTGGCGATGGGGCGGTCGGCGCAGGTCTTGTCGGTGATATCCCAGGCCTGGCCGTTGATCTGCCACATGCTCGACGGTTTGTCCGGGTCGGGGGTGACAGAGACGCTGGCCGCCCACTCGAAATTGAAGTTGAGCTTTTCGGCATTCTCCAGGTCCGGCTCGGCGATCGGGTTGGGCGGCAGCGCTGGCGGCCAGCCACCCGCGGCGTCGTTACTGGGCACTGAACGCAGTGTACCCAGGCGCACGAAACCGTCGCGCAGGGAGATTTCTTCACCCGCTTCGGGAATACGTATGGCCAGACAGATGCGCATGCCGGGGCCGAGCCAGTACTCATCCTCCAGCGGCCGCGGGGTCACCGGGTTGCCGTCGAGCGCGTAGATTTTCGCCTCGCAGTTGCCCTTGAGGTTGAGCCGGTAGGTCCAGGTGTTGTCCAGGTTCAGCAGGCGCACCCGCACCACCTGGCCGGCCGGCAGCTCGGTGACCGAGTCGGCCTGGCCGTTGATGGTGATCAGCCGCCCAGCCGTACCGTTACGCGCCGCCTCGCGAGGGATGCTGAAAGGCAGCCAGGCACCCTGCTCGTCCACATGCCAGTTCTTCAGGCTCAACGTGCGCTCATGCTGGAACCCTGTAGGTTCGCGCTCCTCGACGATCAACGGGCCGACCAGGCCGCGGCCCAGCTCTTCGGAGCTGCTGACATGCGGGTGGTACCAGTAGCTGCCGGCATCCGGCACGCGGAACTTGTAGTCGAAGTACTCGCCTGGCTTGACCGGCAGTTGCGACACGTAGGGCACGCCGTCCATTTCCAGCGGCAGGCGAATGCCATGCCAGTGGATGGTGGTTTCCACCGGCAGGTGGTTGATAAAGCGTACCCGCAGCCAGGTACCCTGGCGCACACGCAGCTCGGTGCCCGGTGCCGACGGGCCGAAGGCCCAGGCCTCGGTCTTGAAGCCCGGCACCAGTTCGACGTCCAGCGGCGCCGCGATCAGCTCGTAATCATGCCCGGCGTTGTCATCTTCGACCTTGCCCAGCCAGTAACGCACCGCGCCACCGGCGCCCAGGCCAACCACAACCAGGCCGGTCAGGCCTTTGAGCATTTGTCGACGGGTGAAGGACATCGGTGCGGGTACCTCGTGTTCGGCGCAATCAAGCTGCCAGCAGTGGCTGGCAATGAAGGGCGAATACGATACACCTGCAAATGCGAAAGATTAAGTGAAGTCTTGTTTTGCCTGGGCTGGCCTCTTCGCGGGTAAACCCGCTGCCACAGGGACCGCACAGTGATTGAGGCTTGTGCAGCACTTTGTGGGGGCGGTTTTACCGCGAAGGGGCCGGGACAGGCGACAGATACAACAAGGGCGCCTTGCGGCGCCCTTGTGGCTCAACTTATTCCCACTCGATGGTGGCCGGCGGCTTGCTCGACACGTCGTAGGTAACGCGCGAGATACCGTCGATTTCGTTGATGATACGGCCGCTGACAGTTTCCAGCAGCTCGTATGGCAGGTGTGCCCAACGCGCGGTCATGAAGTCCACGGTTTCGACGGCACGCAGGGCCACGACCCAGGCGTAGCGACGGCCGTCGCCAACAACACCCACCGATTTGACCGGCTGGAACACCACGAATGCCTGGCTGGTCTTGTGGTACCAGTCGGCCTTGCGCAGTTCTTCGATGAAGATGTGGTCAGCGCGACGCAGGATGTCGGCGTATTCCTTCTTCACTTCACCAAGGATACGCACGCCCAGGCCCGGGCCCGGGAACGGGTGGCGATAGACCATGTCGTACGGCAGGCCCAGTTCCAGGCCAATCTTGCGCACTTCGTCCTTGAACAGCTCACGCAGCGGCTCGACCAGCTTGAGGTTCATTTCCTCCGGCAGGCCACCCACGTTGTGGTGCGACTTGATCACGTGGGCCTTGCCGCTCTTGGCGCCAGCCGACTCGATCACGTCCGGGTAGATGGTGCCTTGGGCGAGGAACTGGATGTTATCCAGCTTGCTGGCTTCGGCGTCGAAGACGTCGATGAAGGTGCGGCCGATGATCTTGCGCTTCTTCTCCGGGTCGGCTTCGCCTTCCAGGTTGTCGAGGAACTGCTTTTCAGCGTCGGCGCGGATCACCTTGACGCCCATGTTCTCTTTGAACATGGCCATCACCTGGTCGCCTTCGTGCAGGCGCAGCAGGCCGTTGTCGACGAATACGCAAGTCAGCTGGTCGCCGATGGCGCGGTGCAGCAGTGCAGCAACCACCGAGCTGTCAACGCCGCCGGACAGGCCCAGCAGGACGTTGGCCGAACCGACTTGCGCACGCACCTGGGCGATGGCGTCTTCAACGATGTTGGAGGCGGTCCACAGGGCTTCACAGCCGCAAATGTCCTGCACGAAACGGGACAGGATGCGACCGCCCTGCTTGGTGTGGGTCACTTCCGGGTGGAACTGCACGCCGTAGTAGCCGCGAGAATCGTCGAACATGCCGGCGATCGGGCAGCTCGGGGTGCTGGCCAGTACATGGAAGTTGCCGGGCATCTGGGTGACCTTGTCACCGTGGCTCATCCATACATCAAGGCCCAGCACGCCATCGGCGTCAACGTGGTCTTCGATGCCGTCGAGCAGGCGGCTCTTGCCGACCACGTCCACGCGGGCATAACCGAACTCACGCAGGTCGGAACCTTCAACCTTGCCGCCCATCTGCTCGGCCATGGTCTGCATGCCGTAGCAGATGCCCAGCACGGGTACGTTCAGGTCGAACACGGCCTGCGGCGCGCGCGGGCTGTTGGCTTCGTGGACCGACTCGGGGCCGCCGGCGAGGATGATGCCGCGCGGGTTGAATTCGCGGATCGCTTCATCGTCCATGTCGAACGGGTGCAGTTCGCAGTACACGCCGATTTCGCGCACGCGGCGGGCGATCAGCTGGGTGTACTGGGAACCGAAATCGAGGATCAGGATGCGGTGAGCGTGAATGTCGAGGGCCATGACTCAATCTCGTCAGTGGAAATCGGAAACGACGCGGGGCTGTCGTGACAGCCCCGCATGCTTGTATTGCTGGAAGCCTCAGCCTACGCGGTAGTTAGGGGCTTCTTTGGTGATCTGCACGTCATGCACGTGGGACTCGGCCATGCCGGCACCGGTGATGCGTACAAATTCCGGCTTGGTGCGCATCTCTTCGATGGTGGCGCTGCCGGTGTAGCCCATGGACGAACGCAGGCCGCCCATCAGCTGGTGGATGATCGCAGCCAGGGCGCCCTTGTAAGGCACACGGCCTTCGATCCCCTCAGGAACAAGCTTCTCGGCGCCGGCCGAGGAGTCCTGGAAGTAACGGTCCGACGAGCCTTGCGCCTGTGCCATGGCACCCAGCGAGCCCATGCCGCGGTAGGCCTTGTAGGAACGGCCCTGGAACAGTTCGACTTCGCCTGGGGCCTCTTCGGTACCGGCAAACATCGAACCCATCATCACGCAGGAAGCACCGGCAACAATGGCCTTGGACAGGTCACCGGAGAAGCGGATACCGCCGTCGGCGATCAGTGGCACGCCAGTGCCTTCCAGTGCGGCAGCAACGTTGGCGATGGCGCTGATTTGCGGCACGCCGACACCGGCAACGATACGGGTGGTGCAGATGGAGCCTGGGCCGATGCCGACCTTGACGGCGTCAGCGCCAGCTTCGGCCAGGGCCTTGGCTGCGGCGCCGGTGGCGATGTTGCCGCCGATCACCTGCACTTGCGGGTAGGTTTCCTTCACCCAGCGAACGCGGTCGATCACGCCTTTGGAGTGACCGTGTGCGGTGTCGACCACCACCACATCAACGCCAGCGGCAACCAGCGCGGCAACACGCTCGCCGGTGTCCTTGCCGGTGCCGACCGCAGCGCCAACGCGCAGGCGACCCTGGTCGTCCTTGCTGGCCAGCGGGTAAGCCTTGGCTTTTTCGATGTCCTTGACGGTCATCATGCCCTTGAGGTTGAACTTGTCGTCAACGATCAGGACCTTTTCCAGGCGGTGCTTGTGCAGCAGCTCGCGGACTTCGTTCTTGTCGGCGCCTTCGCGGACGGTGACCAGACGCTCTTTGGGGGTCATCACGTCGCGGACCTTGGCGTCCAGGCGGGTTTCGAAGCGTACGTCACGGGAGGTGACGATACCGACCAGGTCACCATTCGCCAGCACTGGAACACCGGAAATGTTGTTCAGGCGGGTCAGGTCGAACAGGTCACGCACGGTGGCGTCGGCTTCGATGGTGATCGGGTCCTTGACCACGCCAGCCTCGAACTTCTTGACCTTGCGTACTTCGCCGGCCTGCTGCTCGATGGTCATGTTCTTGTGGATGATGCCGATGCCGCCTTCCTGGGCCATGGCAATGGCCAGACGCGCTTCGGTCACGGTATCCATGGCGGCGGAAACCAGCGGAATGTTCAGCTCGATGCCACGGGTCAAACGGGTCTTGAGGCTGACTTCATTAGGCAGTACCTCGGAATAACCAGGTACAAGGAGGATATCGTCGAAGGTCAGGGCTTCTTGGCTGATACGCAGCATCGCGGGGGCTCCCGGGCGGGAAAAATGGAAGCGCGCCATTATACTCATCCACGGCGCGCCGCTCAATGCAAAATAAGGGCCTTCGGTCAGCCTTGTGGCAGTTTTACCTGCACCACGGTCACCGGCTGGTCGAGCCAGTCGGCAAAGCTGTCGAGAAAGGCCTGGGTGAACCCGGCCTCGCCCCAGTTGTTGAAGATGAACCCCAGGTTGGAAAAGGCACATGGCTGCAGGTAAATGAAGCCATTGATGTCATCTTCAAAGCCGCACAGCGGGCAGGTGAAGTTGTCGGTCACCGCCGGCGTCCACTCCTCCAGGCTTTCGAACAGCGGCTCGCCCACCTCGCGCCGGCACTCCGGGCAACCGGCCTCTTCGAGAAACCCTTCGGTGGGGGTGTAGATGCAGCGCTTGAGCACCACCTCCATGCCGTTGACCGGCTGATCGAAGGGCAGTTTTTCCGGATGAAGGGCCACCTTGCGCGCCCCTGCAGCCAGGGCATGGCCCATGCGGTTGCCGGTGCGGCCACAGGTGGTCAGCTGCTCTTCGACGACTTTTTCGCGCACCAGCCAGCGCACGATGGCGCGCGCGCGGGCTTCATGCACCGGGACGGTGGACAGCTTGGGAACGATGATGCTCTGGGTGTTCATGAACGGGACAAGCCTGAAAAACGCCGGTAATGGCGCAATTCTACCGCTCAGGCGCTCAGGTAGCGACCGATCAACGCCAGGCCACTGGCCAGCACCAGCCAGGTGACCAGGCGAACGAAAGCCTCACGCGACAACCGGTTGGTCAGCCGGCGCCCCACCCAGAGGCCGACGAACATGACTGGCAGCAAGCAGGCTGCGAGCAGCAGCAGGCTTTGGTCGGCATAGACACCGGCGATCAGGAACAGCGAAAGGCGCACTACGGTACTGCAACTGATCAGCGCACTCTGGGTGGCGCGAACCTGTTCCTTTACCTCCAGCCGTGCGCTCAGGTAAAGCGCATAAAGAAACCCGCCACTGCCGAACAGCGCCCCGAACAACCCGCCTGCCGTACCCATCGGCACCGCCCACAAGCCTGACAGGGTGGCCGGCCGGGCCTTCACTGCCAGCCCGTATAACGCATAGGCGGTCACGAACACGCCCATCAACAGCAGCAAAAGGTCGGATTTCAGTTGCAGCAGGAACACCACGCCCAACGTGCAGCCCAGGGCCATGAACGGTAACAGCCGCAACAACTCGCTGCGCACCACATCCCGGCGCGACGGCAGCAGGTTGCCGAACGCGGCAACGAAGTCCAGCAGCACCAGTAGCGGGATGATGCGCGACAACGGCATGAAATGGATCAATATCGGCCCGGCCACCAGCGCGGTACCGAAACCGGCAATGCCGAATACGACATAAGCAACGCCGACACCCAGCAGGATGGGTAGCCAATCGAGGCCGGAAAACGACAGTTGGGCGAGCATGGCAGCGGTTCCTGGGAAGACAGGCAAAGATTAGCCAGACACGAGCCATGCCGACTAATATGCCTTTACTGTCAAACCCATCTCAAAAAGGCATGGCATGACCTCGATCCGCCAGTTGCGTTACTTCGTTGAAATCGCCGAGTGCGGCAGTTTCAGCGCTGCCGCCGAACGGCTGTACATCGCCCAGTCGGCGCTTAGCCGGCAGATCAAGGAGCTGGAGCAGCAACTGGGCACGCCGCTGTTCGAACGCACCGCGCGCCTGCCACGCCTGACACTGGCCGGCGAAGCATTGCTTGAACGGGCGCGGCGCTTGCTGGCCGACCTTGCACAAGCCGAGCGGGTAACCCGCGACATTGGCGAGGGGTTGCAAGGCAGTCTGCGCCTGAACCATTCCAGTACCGTGCCGCTGACCGGCACGCTGCTGGCTCGCCTGGCCGACTACCTGAAAGACAACCCGGGGGTTTCGCTGGAGATTGCGCAGCAGTCTTCGGAGGCACAGCTGGAAGATATTGCTGCCGGGCGGCTGGATATCGGCCTGCTGCGGTTGCCGGTGCTGCGTCAGCACGAAGGTGTGGTGCTGCATGAACTGTTCAGCGAACCCTTGTTGCTGGCGGTCGCTGCCGGGCACCCCTTGGCCAGCGCGCCACGGGTGAAACTGGAGCAGCTGAGGGAAGAGCGCTTCATTTCCATCCCGCACCGGGACCGTGGCGGGCTGAGTTACCTGTCGGCTTCGCTGTGCATGGAGGCAGGCTTCTTCCCGCAAGCGGCGCAGGTGCTGTCGCGCAAGACCACGCAGTTGCAGCTGATTCAGGCGGGGTTCGGGGTGGCGCTGTTGCCGCAGTGCATGCGTGAGATTGCGCCGGCTTCAGTCAGCTTCGTGGCGCTGGACGGTGATTGCCAGAGCACAGTGGCACTGGCCTGTCGTCGCGATGCAGGGCAGATGGTGCGGCAGTTCGTGGCGACGATGCAGGGCTGAAGGCACCGGCTGCGATCTTGTGGGAGCGGCCTTGCGTCGCGAAAGGGCTGCGAAGCGGCCCCAGGTTTTCAGCTTCGCCGCATGAAGTGCCGGGGCCGCGTTGCGGCCCTTTCGCGACGTAAGGCCGCCTCCACAAGGATTGGGTCAAGGCTGGCAGTAGGGGCAAGACAGACAACCGGGGCGGATGTCCTTTATGATGCCTGCCATGATCAAAGACCCCTTCGAACGACTCGGCCTGGACCGTGAGGTCCTTACCGTCAGCCAACTCAACGGCCGCGCCCGCGTGCTGCTGGAAGACGTGTTCCGCAGCGTCTGGGTGGAAGGCGAAATCTCCAACCTTGCCCGCCCGGCATCCGGCCACATGTACTTCACCCTCAAGGACAGCGGCGCCCAGGTGCGTTGCGCGCTGTTCCGGCAGAACGCCACGCGGGTGCGCCAGGCGCTGCGCGACGGCCTGGCAGTGCGGGTACGCGGCAAGGTTTCGCTGTTTGAAGGGCGTGGCGACTACCAGCTGATCCTCGACACCGTCGAGCCGGCCGGCGACGGCGCACTGCGCCTGGCCTTCGAGGCGCTGAAGGAAAAGCTCAGTGCCGAGGGGCTGTTCAGCGCCGAACGCAAAAAACCGCTACCGGCCCACCCTCAACGTATCGGCATCATCAGCTCGCCTACCGGCGCCGTGATCCGCGACATCATCAGCGTGTTCGGCCGCCGCGCTCCACAAGTGGAGCTGAACCTGATTCCCACGGCGGTGCAGGGCCGTGAAGCCATCGCGCAGATCGTGCGCGCCATTCGCCTGGCCGACAGCCTTGGTTTCGACGCGCTGATACTGGCCCGCGGTGGTGGTTCGCTGGAAGACCTGTGGTGCTTCAACGAAGAAGCCGTGGCGCGTGCCGTAGCCGCCTGCGTCACCCCTATCGTCAGCGCCGTGGGCCATGAAACCGATGTGTCGATCAGCGACTTCGTTGCCGACGTACGGGCACCCACGCCGTCTGCCGCCGCGGAGTTGCTGGCCCCCGACAACAGTGGCTTGCAGCAACGGCTGGACGGCCTGCAGCGGCGCCTGCTGCTGCGCATGCAGAACCGCCTGACCCATGACCGGCTGCGCCTGGAATCACTGACCCGGCGCCTGCGCCACCCGGGCGAACGCCTGCGCCAGCAGGCCCAGCGCCTGGACGACCTGGACATGCGCCTGCGCCGCGCTTTCATGCTCAGCCTCAATCAGCGCCGCGAGCGCGTGGCACGCATGGACACGCGCCTGGCCGCGCAGCACCCGGGGCGCAACCTGAAATTGCTGAGCCAGCGCCTGGACAGCCTGGCCGAGCGCCTGCCACGGGCCATGCGCGAGGTGCTGAAAGACCGCCGCCAACGCTTCCAGGCCCAACTGCAAACCCTGCAGGTGGTGAGCCCGCTGGCCACCCTCGCCCGCGGCTACAGCATCCTGCTGGACGACCAGGGCCAGGCCATTCGCAGTGCCGAACAGACCCGCAATGGCCAGCGCCTGACCGCCCGCCTGAACGAAGGCGAACTGCAGGTGCGGGTCGAAGACAACCACCTGACCCCGGTCACCCTCTCATTACTGGACTGACACATGCCCCGCCTGCTCGCGCCCCTGCTCGCCCTCTCCCTCGTGCTGCTCGCCGGCGGCGCCCAGGCCAGCTATATCACCCGCACACTGAACAAGCCGGTGCCGGGTGGCGTGGCGGTGGTTGACCTGGGCCCCGCCACAAGCGCGCCCAGCGCCCGTTTCGACGGCAAGCCGGTGCTGGTGGTGAAGGAGCAGGACAACTGGCTGGCCATCGTCGGCATCCCGCTGACCCAGAAGCCCGGCACTGCCGTGCTGAGCCAGGACGGCCGCACCCTGCCCTTCAGCGTCGGGAGCAAGAAATACCCGGAACAGCGCATCACGCTGAAGAACACTCGCCAGGTCAACCCGAACCCGGCCGACCTCAAGCGCATCGACCGCGAGCTGGCCGAACAGATCAAGGCCTACCGCAGCTTCAGCCCGACCCTGCCAAGCAACCTGGTCCTCGACAAGCCGGTCAACGGCCCGCTGTCGAGCAAATTCGGCGTGCGCCGCTTCTTCAACGGTGAAGAGCGCAACCCGCATGCCGGGCTGGACTTTGCAGTGCCAGCGGGGACACCGATCAAGACACCGGCCAATGGCAAGGTGATCCTGGTGGGGGATTACTTCTTCAATGGCCGCACGGTGTTCGTCGACCATGGGCAGGGCTTTATCAGCATGTTCTGCCACATGTCGAAGATCGATGTGCAGGTGGGGCAATCACTGCGCCGTGGCGAGGTGGTCGGGCGCGTGGGCTCGACCGGGCGGGCAACCGGGCCGCACATGCACTGGAACGTCAGCCTGAATGATGCGCGGGTGGACCCGGCTATTTTCATCGGCGCGTTCCAACCCTGAGACCTGCGCTGCCTATGCTGGCCTCTTCGCGGGTAAACCCGCTCCATAGGTACGACGTAGCTTTCAAATGCGGCGCGATCCCTGTGGGAGCGGGTTTACCCGCGAAGAGGCCAGCACAGGCAGCACCCTTACCACTGGGTTGCGCCATCGAAATATACCGCGCAAAAAACACGAAACACTCAACAAATTACAGCCATAAAATCTCGCCCAATCGCTTTTTTTAAGCATTTCTCTCAATTTTTTCTGGACACTTGCCATCCCTGACCTCTCTGGTTAGGGTTGAGGGCATGAAAACCTTCAGCACCCTCATCCTGCTCCGACAACATCGCAGCCTCTGCCTGGTCAGCGCCCGACTACCAGGCTGAATCGCGTCGCCTCGCCTCTTCATCTCGTTATCGCTCGGCAGGCCCGATCTCGGCCGCACACAAAAGGATTGCTTCCATGACCATGCTCAAAGACCCTTCGAAGAAATACCGCGCCTTTCCGACCATCGACCTGCCTGACCGTACCTGGCCGTCGAAGACCATCACCGCCGCGCCGATCTGGTGCAGCTCCGACCTGCGTGATGGCAACCAGTCGCTGATCGAGCCGATGGATTCGGAGAAGAAACTGCGCTTCTGGAAGACCCTGGTGCAGGTGGGCGTGAAGGAAATCGAAGCGTCGTTCCCGTCTGCCTCGCAGACCGATTTCGACTTCGTTCGCACCCTGATCGAGGACGGCCACATCCCGGACGACACCACCATCCAGGTGCTCACCCAGGCCCGTGAAGACCTGATCGCACGCACCTTCGAATCGCTGCGCGGTGCGAAGAAGGCCATCGTCCACCTGTACAACGCCACCAGCCCGTCGTTCCGCCGCATTGTCTTCAACCAGGACAAGCAAGGCGTAAAAGACATCGCGGTGAACGCCGCCAAGCTGTTCGTCAAGTACGCTGCCCAGCAGCCGGAAACCCAGTGGACCTTCCAGTACTCGCCAGAAACCTTCAGCGCCACTGAAATGGAGTTCGCCAAGGAAGTCTGCGATGCAGTCATCGAGGTGTGGAACCCGACGCCTGAGCACAAGATCATCCTCAACCTGCCGGCCACGGTGGAAGTGTCCACGCCAAACATCTACGCCGACCAGATCGAGTGGTTCTGCCGCAATGTCAGCCGCCGCGACAGCGTGATCATCAGCCTGCACTGCCACAACGACCGTGGCACCGGTATTGCTGCCACCGAGCTGGGCCTGATGGCCGGCGCCGACCGCGCCGAAGGCTGCCTGTTCGGCAATGGCGAGCGTACCGGTAACGTCGACCTGGTGACCTTGGCCCTGAACCTCTACACCCAAGGCATCGACCCGTTGCTGGACTTCTCCGACATCGACGGCGTGCGCAAGGTGGTCGAAGAGTGCAACCAGCTGCCGGTGCACCCACGCCACCCGTACGTGGGCGACCTGGTCCATACTGCCTTCTCCGGCTCGCACCAGGATGCCATCCGCAAGGGTTTCGCCAAGCAGCAGGAAGGCGAACTGTGGGAGGTACCGTACCTGCCAATCGACCCGGCCGACATCGGCCGCAGCTACGAGGCGGTTATCCGCGTCAACAGCCAGTCGGGTAAAGGCGGCATCACCTACCTGCTCGAACAGGAATATGGCATCAGCCTGCCACGCCGCATGCAGATCGAGTTCAGCCAGGTGGTTCAGGGTGAAACCGACCGCCTCGGCCTGGAAATGACCGCCCAGCAGATCTACAGCCTGCTGCACAAGGAATACCTCCAGGCCAACGCGCCATACGCGCTGGTCAGCCACCGCCTGCAGGAAGAAAACGGCCACAGCGCCGTGGAAGTGGAAGTTGCCGGTGAAGGCGAAACCACCCTGCACTGGCGCGGCAAGGGCAACGGTGCCCTCGAAGCCCTGGTAGCCGGCCTGCCGATTGCCGTGGAGATCATGGACTACAACGAGCACGCCATTGGCGCAGGCACCAATGCCAAGGCCGCAGCCTACATTGAACTGCGCGTGGCCGGTGGCCGCCCGGTGCATGGCGTGGGCATCGATGAAAACATCACCACGGCCAGCTTCAAGGCACTGTTCAGCGCGTTGAACCGCTCGCTGAGCCAGCAGGATGCCAAGGCAGCCTGAGCACGCTTGCGAAAAGAAAAAGCCCGCTGTTGAAAGCGGGCTTTTTCCATTATTCGGGGCAAAAAAAAGGGGCGCCGACCAAGCGCCCCACAAGCCGTAAAGCACACAACAAATTCAGTTGGCGTCCAGCAGCGCCATCGCCTCGGCACTGCACGCTTCGATCCGCGCCCAATCGCCGTTCTTGATCCAGCTGCTGTCGAGCATCCAGGTACCCCCCACGCACATTACATTGGACAAGGCCATGTAGTTACGCACGTTGGCCGGGTTCACGCCGCCGGTTGGACAGAAGCGAATATCGCCGAACGGGCCACCAAAGGCCTTGATCGCCGCCACGCCGCCGCTGATTTCGGCCGGGAACAACTTGAACCGGCGGTAGCCCAAGGCATAGCCCATCATGATTTCGGATGGCGTACTGATGCCCGGCAGCAGCGGGATTTCACTGTCCACGCCCGCCTTCAGGATGTCCTGGGTAATGCCCGGGGTAACGACGAACTGTGCTCCGGCAGCCTCGACAGCGGCGAACATACTGCGGTCGAGCACGGTACCCGCGCCTACGCACAACTCCGGGCGCTGTTCACGCAGCACCTGAATGGCTTTGAGCCCATGCTGCGAACGCAGGGTCACTTCCAGGGTACGGATCCCACCGGCGGCCAGGGCATCGGCCAGCGGCAGGATGTCTTCCTCACGGGCGATGGTGATTACCGGCAGGATGCGCGCCTGTTCGCAAATGGCGTCGATCCGGGCGGCTTTGGCGGCCATCGAGAGCTTTGGCTGTGGGCGTTCGAGGGTGGTCATGACAGTGGATCCTTGGCTCATGGGCACCAGTAGATGTCCAGGGGGTCGTGAAGAAAAGCGCGAATCGGCATTTCAGTAAGGTCGTTGCCAGCCAGCGCGGCGCGCAGGGTAGCGAGTTTGCCCGGCCCTTGCACGGACAGCGCTGTGAAGGCGGCGCTGGCCAGCAGCGAGCGGGTCATCGACAGGCGCTGGTGCGGCACGCTCGGCGCCAGCAACGGCAGGCAGCGACGCCCGCTGGCGAGGTCCAGGCCTGCTTTCAGGTTTGGGCTGCCAGGGAACAGCGAGGCGGTATGGCCGTCATCACCCATGCCCAGTACCAGCACGTCGATTGGCGGCAGTGCAAGCAGAGCCTGGTCGGCCTTGCCAGCTGCGGTATCGAGGTTGTCCGCCTGCTGGTACAGGCCGACAAAGCGGGCCTTGGCTGCCGCGCCTTTGAGCAGGTGGCGGGCCAACAGCCCGGCGTTGCTGTCAGCGTGCTCCACCGGCACCCAGCGCTCATCGGCCAGGCTGACGGTGACCTTGGCCCAGTCCAGGGTTTCACTGGCCAACTGCTCAAGGAATGGCACCGGGCTGCGGCCACCCGACAGCACCACGCAGGCCTGGCCCTTGGCAGCAATCGCTGCACGAAGGCGTTCGGCAACATCATGGGCCAGGGTGGCAGCCAACGCCTTGGCATCCGCCAGGTCGTGAACCTTCACAGTCGCTGGAAAATTCAATTCAGATATCTCCATACCACGCCCTCCCATCGCGTGTGATCAAAGCTATCGAGCTCATCGGCCCCCAGGAGCCCGCCGCGTAAGGCTTGGGCGCATCGCCTGCATTACGCCAGCCGGCAATCAACTGGTCGCACCACTTCCAGGCATATTCGATTTCGTCCTTGCGCACGAACAGGTTCTGGTTACCGCGCATCACTTCGAGCAACAGGCGTTCGTAAGCGTCCGGAATCCGCGTGCTGCGCCAGGTGTCGGAAAAATTAAGCTGCAACGGGCCGCTGCGCAGTTGCATGCCTTTGTCCAGGCCCTGCTCCTTGGTCATCACCCGTAAAGAAATACCCTCGTCCGGTTGCAGGCGGATGATCAGCTTGTTGCCGACTTGCAAACGCTGTTCCGGGGCAAAGATGTAGTGGGGCGTTTCCTTGAAGTGAATGACGATCTGCGACAGCTTCTGCGGCATGCGCTTGCCGGTACGCAGGTAGAACGGCACGCCCGACCAGCGCCAGTTGCGGATGTCGGCACGCAGGGCGACGAAGGTTTCCGTGTCGCTGCTGGCGTTGGCGTTGTCTTCTTCCAGGTAACCCGGCACCGGCTTGCCCTCGCTGTAGCCGGCAATGTACTGACCACGCACCACTCGGGTGCTCAAACCCTCGCCAGTGATCGGTGCCAGGGCCTTGAGCACCTTCACCTTTTCGTCACGAATGGCATCGGCGGACAGCTCGCTCGGCGGGTCCATGGCGATCAGGCACAGTAACTGCAACAGGTGGTTCTGGATCATGTCGCGCAACTGGCCAGCCTTGTCGAAATAGCCCCAGCGGCCTTCGATACCCACCTTTTCGGCCACGGTGATCTCCACGTGGGAGATGGAATTCTGGTTCCACTGGGTTTCGAACAGGCTGTTGGCGAAGCGCAGCGCAATCAGGTTCTGTACCGTCTCCTTGCCCAGGTAGTGGTCGATGCGGTAAACCCGGTTTTCGGGGAAGAACCGTGCCACGGCATCGTTGACCCGGCGTGACGACTCCAGGTCGTGGCCGATGGGCTTTTCCAGCACCACCCGGGTACGCGGAGCCAGCCCGGCCTTGTCGAGGTTCTCGCAAATGGCCCCGTACACCGCTGCCGCCGTGGCGAAGTAAGCGATCAGCGGCAGTTCGCCCGGCAGCTGCTCGGCCAGTGCCTGGTAACCCTCGGGTTGCAGAAAGTCCAGGTGCTGGTAGCTCAACCGGGCCAGGAAACGGCCTAATGCAGCAGGCTCGATATCGGCCTCGGGCACATGCCGGCGCAAGTGGGCTTCGATGCTGTTCAGGTGCTTCTGTGCGCTGCCTGCCTCGCGGGCCAGCGCCAGCAGGCGCGTGTCGGGGTGCAGCAGGTTAGCCCGGTCGAGCTGGTAGAGCGCAGGAAACAGCTTGCGCAATGCCAGGTCACCGAGGGCGCCAAACAGGGCAAATGTGCAAGGTTCGACACTGATTGCAGCCATGATGTAGGTTCTTTCCTAAAGTTGGTCTAGGAATACCGCTTTCACATACGGTTTTCAAGGGATAATGTAGTAAAAACCACAACATTACACACAAGTATTACAGACAAGTGGTGCGCCATCCGCACCAACAGTACGATAGACGACCGTGCAAAAAGCCTGCTGCTTCGCCAGCCGGCTGTCTTCCCGACCCAAGGACACACCCATGGACCGCGTGCGAAACCTCCTGGAACAGATCCAGGGACGCCTCGACGAGCTGAACAAGGCCGAACGCAAAGTCGCCGAAGTCATCCTGCTCAACCCGCAACAAGCCACCCGTTTCAGCATTGCTGCGCTGGCACAGGCGGCCAAGGTCAGCGAACCGACCGTCAACCGCTTCTGCCGCTCGTTCGGCGTCAGCGGTTACCCCGAACTCAAGCTGCAGCTGGCGCAGAGCCTGGCCAGCGGCGCCGCTTACGTCAGCCGCGCGGTAGAGGCCGACGATGACCCGGCAGCCTACACCCAGAAAATCTTCGCCAGTGCCATCGCCTCGCTCGACGGCGCGTGCCAGCTACTGGACCCGCAGCAGGTCAGCCGTGCCGTGGACATGATGATCCAGGCCCGGCAGATCCACTTCTTCGGCCTGGGCGCCTCAGCCCCGGTGGCCCTGGATGCGCAGCACAAGTTCTTCCGCTTCAACCTGGCAGTATCGGCCCACGCCGATGTGCTGATGCAGCGCATGCTGGCCTCAGTGGCCCATACCGGCGACCTGTTCGTGATCATTTCCTACACCGGGCGCACCCGCGAACTGGTCGAAGTGGCCCGCCTGGCCCGCGAAAACGGCGCCTCGGTGCTGGGCCTGACTGCCGCCGGCTCGCCACTGGCCAATGCCTGCAGCCTGAGCCTGCACATTCCGTTGCCGGAAGACACCGACATCTACATGCCGATGACCTCACGGATCATCCAGCTGACCGTGCTCGATGTGCTGGCTACCGGCATGACCCTGCGCCGCGGCGTCGACTTCCAGCCACACCTGCGCAAGATCAAGGAAAGCCTGAACGCCAGCCGCTACCCGATCGAGGACGACGAACTCAACTGAGCCGGTGCGCCTGCAGGCGCAGGTGGGCACGCTGCCCCGGCGCCAGGCTCAGGCCCTCGCCACTGCCACTGGCGGCCTCGACGCAGACAAAACGCTGGCTTTCACGGCCAGTCACGCCCATCAACGGTCGGTTACCCGGGTGCCAGACCACGGTGTCATCGCTGTCACCGGTGTCAATGCACAGCTCGCGCTGCCAGGCCGGGTCCTGCAACTGCACCCGCGGCGTGCCCGGGTAGACCTTCTGGCAGCCACCCTTGAGCTTCAGCGCGCCATCTTCACGGCAGGCCTGACGATTCAGGCGGTCATAACCTTCGATATCCTCCAGCCCGGACAGCGCTATCTCGGAGACGTCACTGATCCGCCAATAGGCCAGCAATGCATGGCTCAGCTGGCAAGGTTCGCTGTCCTGGTGCTCGGTACTCAGGCTCAGTTCCATACGGCTACCCAGCCTGGCGTGCAGGTCGACCTGCCAGTCGCACAGGTCCAGGCGCCACTTCAAGGTAACGCCCTCCTCGTCTTCGCGGCTGTCTACAAGCTTCCAGTCCAGCAAACGCGCCCAGCCGTGGGCTGGCCACAGGTCCTCGCTGGGGTGGCGGCCATACCACGGCCAGCACACCGGCACGCCGCCACGGATCGCCCCCACCTGCGGCCACTGCTCGGCGCACCACAGCCACGGCCGCTCACCTGCCGGCTGAAAGTGCAGCAACTGCGCGCCCTGGCGGCTGAAGACCGCCTGGCAACGGGGGTGATCGATGATCAGCACATCGCGCTGCTGGTAACGCTCCCACTCGAATGTCGGCCTTGGCCGCTGCGAGGCAAAGAAGCGATGGAGCGGATGTTCGGGCATGGTTCAGAGCTCTTGTTGTTTGAGATAGCGCTGTCTCGGCCTATCCCCGACAACCACTGCAGGCCAGTGGGTGCCGGGAACCGAAAAGGGATTCGCGTAAATTTACAACAAATGGCCTCAGAATGACGACTGAATCTTCAAGCCTGCGACCAGCGCGTTGTCCACTTCATCCACCCCGCCCGGGCTCATGATGTACTGCAGGTTAGGCCGCACGGTCAGCCAGTTGGTGACGTGGAAGCCGTAGTAGAGCTCGGCGTTGTACTCGGTGCGTTGCAGCGGCACGAAGCCTGGGTTGTCGTAATCGTTGATACCACTCTGGGCGTTGAGCAGTTCGGCGCGTTTCTTCACGTCGTCATTCACATGAATACGCGCCACACCGAAGCCGATGTCATCCTTGGGCCGGGCGTCGAAGGCGCCTTTGTAGACCAGCCCCACCTGCTGGTAGTTGTCGACCACGTTGGTGGCCTTGTCGTGCACGGTGAAGTTGGCGAACAGGCTGAGGCCGCGGTTGACGTCGCCACCATGATCCGTGACCTGCTGCTGCGCCACTACCCACCAGCCATGCTTGCTGGAGTGCGACTTGAAGGCCCCACCAGTCAGCGCCTGCGGGTTGCCGTTGACGTCGTCGAACACATCGTCGGCCTTGGCCGTGCTGTAGTAGTAACCCAGGCGGTACTCACCCGGCAGGCCGTTGACCTTGGGCGACCACACCGCCTCCACCGGCAGGATTGCCCCCTTGGTGCCGCTGCCGCTGAGCTTGAAGCCATTGCCGGTTTCCAGGTTGGAGGGGTTCTGCTCGAAGGCGCCGACCTGTACGAAGAATTCCGGGGTGATGTTGTATTTCACCCGCAGCGCCCACTGGCTGACCGGCCAGTTGTACCAGATGCCGCCCACCCAGTTGCCCACCTGAGAGCCGCAGAAGGCCAGGTTCTGGAAGTCGCAAGGGAAGCTGTTGAAGTCCTCGCCCTCGCCGAAGCGGCCGAATTTGACGTCCAGGGCACCGTCGAAATACTTCTGCTTGAACCACATCTGGGTCAGACGCCAGGTCTGTCCTCGGCCCCACACTTCCTGCACCGAGCTGAACTGCCCGGCGCGCGGGTCGCTGATACGGTCGTTGGACAGGTTGCGGCCGCTGCGCTCGGTGATCGCCAGCTTGAACTCGGCATCGTGCCAACCAAAGATCTTCTGCAGGTCCAGGTGTGCGCCAAGGGCGAACTGGTCGCTGTAGCGTGCAGTCTTGTCGTCGTTGTAGCCACCGTGCAGGTTGCCGGCCACCTCGCCGACGTAGTCGAGGGTGAAGTCGTAGCCCTTCTCCAGCAACTCGGTACGGGTGCCGCCCCAATCGCCGGTCATCCACTTCGATTCACTGGAAAAAGCCTCGGCAGCCTGCGCGCCGCTGCTGCCGACAACGGCGAGCAAAGCCAGCGAGCCCAATGTCCTGATACGTTTGCGCTGTTCCATCCCTATGCGTCCTCTTTTTTCTTATTGATGGTGTAGACGAGTCAACGGCCTTTGAAGTGAGCCACGTTGTCCTTTGCGGTTGCGTCCGTGCTGGCCAGGCGTATGCGCTCGCCACTGTCGGCGTCGAACAGCAGCACCCGGGCCGGGTCGAATTGCAGGTTGAGGGTGACACCCACGCGGCACGCCACATCCGGCGCCAGGCGGCAGCACACCTTGGTCTGGTTGAGCGTGACGAACACCAGCAGGTCCGGCCCGGTAGGTTCGGTTACCTGCACCTCGGCACGAATGCCCGGCAGGCCGTTGCACTCGCCGTCGCCCAGGGCGATCTGCTCGGGGCGGATGCCGAGGATGAGGTCGCGGCCCTCCAGTTCGCCATCGGCCACCCCCAACGGCAGCTCACAGCGCGCCTGGCCGCTATCAAGCACAGCCAGCAGACGCCCTTCCTGTTGCGTAAGGCGCACGGGGATGAAGTTCATCGGCGGCGAACCGATGAAGCTGGCCACAAACTGGTTGGCCGGGTCGTTGTAGATCTGCTGCGGGGTGCCGAACTGCTGGATGATGCCGTCCTTCATCACCGCCACCTTGTCACCCAGGGTCATGGCCTCGATCTGGTCATGGGTGACGTACACGGTGGTGGTCTTCAGGCGCTGGTGCATCAGCTTCATCTCGGTGCGCATCTCGACCCGCAGCTTGGCATCGAGGTTGGACAGCGGCTCATCGAACAGGTAGATCTTCGGCCGCCGCGCCAGCGCCCGGCCCATGGCTACCCGTTGCTGCTGACCACCGGACAGCTGTGCCGGCTTGCGCGCCAGCAGGTGCTCGATCTGCAGCAGCTTGGCGACCCGCGTCACTTCTTCATCGATGGCCGCCTGCGGCATCTTGCGGATCTTCAGGCCAAATTCGATGTTCTCGCGCACGCTCATGGTCGGGTACAGCGCGTAGGACTGGAACACCATGGCGATGTCACGGTCCTTGGGGCTCATGCCACTGACGTCCTGCTCGTCGATGAGGATCGCACCGCCGGTGATCTGCTCCAGGCCGGCGATGCAGTTCATCAAGGTCGATTTGCCACAGCCAGAGGGGCCGACCAGGATCAGGAACTCGCCATCTTTGATCGACAGCTGGATGTCCTTGAGGGTGTCCGGCAGGCCGCTGCCGTAGGTCTTGTTCACATTGCGAAGTTCGAGCGTTGCCATGACTTACCCCTTTACCGCGCCGGCCGTGAGCCCGCGCACGAAATATTTGCCAGCCACCACATACACCAGCAGGGTTGGCAGGCCGGCGATCATCGCTGCAGCCATGTCGACGTTGTATTCCTTGGCCCCGGTGCTGGTATTGACCAGGTTGTTCAGGGCCACGGTGATCGGTTGCGAATCACCGCTGGAAAACACCACGCCGAACAGGAAGTCGTTCCAGATCTGGGTGAACTGCCAGATCAGGCAGACCATGATGATGGGCGTGGACATCGGCAGAATGATGCGCCGGAAGATGGTGAAGAACCCGGCACCGTCCAGCCGTGCGGCCTTGACCAGTGCGTCGGGGATGCTCACGTAGAAGTTGCGAAAGAACAGCGTGGTGAAGGCCAGCCCATAGACCACGTGCACCAGCACCAGGCCGCCAGTGGTGCTGGCCAGGCCGAGTTTGCCAAGGGTGAACGAGGCCGGCAGCAACACGGTCTGGAATGGCAGGAAGCAGCCGAACAGCAGCAGGCCGAAGAACAACTGCGAGCCGCGAAAGCGCCACATCGACAGCACATAGCCGTTCAGCGCGCCGATGGCGGTGGAGATCAGCACCGCAGGGACGGTGATCATGATCGAGTTCCAGAAGTAACCGTTGACCGTGCCCCAGGCCTTGACCCAGCCAATGCCGGTGATCACCGCCGGCCAGCTCAGCAGGTTGCCGGTGCTGATGTCTTCCGGGGTCTTGAAGCTGGTCAGCAGCATTACCACCAGCGGCACCAGGTACAACAGCACGGCGATCCACAACACCGCGTGAATGGCGATACGGCTCAGGCTGAGCGCCGGTTTGTCGACAGGGCTATGCATGGCGTTTGCTCCGCAGCTCCGAGTACAGGTACGGCACGAGGATCGCCAGGATCGCCCCGAGCATGAGGATGGCGCTGGCCGAGCCCATGCCCATCTGGCCGCGGCTGAAGGTGAACGAGTACATGAACATTGCCGGCAGGTCGGACGAGTAACCCGGGCCGCCGGCAGTCATCGCCGCCACCAGGTCGAAGCTCTTGATGGCAATGTGCGAGAGGATCATCAGTGCACTGAAGAACACCGGGCGCAGGCTGGGCAGCACCACGGTCCAGTAGATGCGCGGCAGGCTGGCGCCATCCATCTGCGCCGCACGGATGATCGAAGGATCGACGCCACGCAGGCCGGCCAGGAACATTGCCATGATGAAGCCCGAAGCCTGCCACACTGCGGCGATCACCAGGCAATACACCACCCGGTCAGGGTCGATCAGCCAGTCCAGGCGAAAGCCCTCCCAGCCCCAGTCGCGCAACAATTTGTCCAACCCCATGCCGGGGTTGAGCAGCCACTTCCAGGCAGTGCCGGTAACGATCATCGACAGCGCCATGGGGTACAGGTAAATGGTGCGGATGAAGCCCTCACGGCGGATGCGTTGGTCGAGCAACACCGCCAGCAGCACACCGATGGCCAGACTGATGGCGATGAACAGGCCACCGAACAGCAGCAGGTTCTTGCTCGCCACCCACCAGCGGTCGTTGTCGAACAGACGGGCGTACTGCGCAAGGCCTGCCCATTTGTAGGTGGGCAGAAAGGTCGAGGTGGTGAAGGACAGCACGAAGGTCCAGAGGATGTAGCCGTAGAAGCCCACCAGGACGATCAGCATGCTGGGTGCCAGCACCAGCTTGGGCAGCCAGCGCTGAAGCGCGTCCAGGGGTGAGGCCCGCAGTTGGGCGGTAGACGTGGTCATGGTTCACCTCAAAGGTACCGCACTCCCCTGTAGGAGCGGCCTTGCGTCGCGATGGGCTGCGCAGCAGCCCCAACGGACCCAAGGTCAACACCTACCTGGAAGATCGAGTGCGCAGGTTCTGGGGCTGCTGCGCAGCCCATCGCGACGCAAGGCCGCTCCTACAACGGGGATCGCGTCAGCTTTACTGGGCAGCCTTGATCGCCGCCGCCAGCTTCTTCGCTGCATCGGCCGGGTCGGCCTTGGGGTCGTTGATGTAGTTGGTCACCACATCGAAGAACGCGCCCTGCACGGCCAGCGTGGTGGCCATGTTGTGCGCCATGCTCGGCTGCAGGCCGCCATTTTTGGCGTCGGCCAGGAAGTCCTTGGCAGAGGTCTGCGCGCACGCATCGAAGCCATACTTGCCCATGTCGGCGAGCATGTCGTTGCGTACCGGAATCGAACCCTTGTTGCTGCTGAAGACCTTCTGGAAGTCCTCACCCAGCACCTTGCGGGCAATGTCCTGCTGGCCGGCAGACGTGCCGGCGTTGTTCTGCTTGAACACCACCAGCGAGTCGATGTTGTAGAGGAAGGCCTTGTCGGTGCCCGGGAAAGGCACGCACTGGTAATCCTTGCCGGCAGTTTTCTTCGCCAGGGTCCACTCGCTCTTGGCCCAGTCGCCCATGATCTGCATGCCGGCCTTGCCATTGATGACCTTGGCCGCTTCCAGGTTCCAGTCCTGGCCTTTGCCGTCCGGGTCCATGTAGGTGGCGACCTTCTTCAACTCAGTCAGCGCCTTGACCATGTCCGGGCCGGTCAGGGTAGCGCTGTCGAGGTCGACCATGGCCTTCTTGTAACCATCTGCTCCCATTACCGACAGCACAACACTTTCAAATACCGTGCTGTCCTGCCACGGCTGGCCACCATGGGCGAGCGGGATGAAGCCGGCAGCCTTGAGCTTGTCGGCAGCAGCGTAGAATTCGTCGAGGGTGGCGGGCACCTTGTCGATGCCAGCTTTCTTGAAGACTTCGGGGTTGATCCACAGCCAGTTGATGCGGTGGATGTTCACCGGCACGGCGACATAGTCACCTTCGTACTTCACGGTATCGGCGACCTTCTTGTCGAGCAATACGTCCCACTTTTCCTCTTTGGCCACATCCTTGAGCACATCGGTGTCGAGCAAGCCGGTGGAAGCCCAATCCTGAATGTCTGGCCCTTTGATTTGCGCGACACCCGGTGGGTTGCCGGCTACGGCGCGGCTTTTGAGCACGGTCATGGCCGTGGCACCACCACCACCGGCCACGGCGCCATCCTTCCACGTAAAGCCGTCTTTCTCGACTTGGGCCTTGAGCACATCGACGGCCGCTTTTTCACCACCGGAAGTCCACCAGTGCACCACCTCGACGCTGCCTTTGGGTTCGGCAGCCAGGGCACTGAGCGGGAGCAAGGAAGCCAGGGAAATTGCGGCAGCGAGACGGAACGTGGGATTCATCAAAGCACCTTTCTTGTTGTTATGCCGTGCAAGTCGATCGCTTGCGTTGCATGAAGTCTAAACAGCGTGCCCGCCTCGTCAGGTAACGAAGCGATGCGCGAATGTCATCGTCTGGTTACATTGGCGGCGAGGTTGCTGGCCAGGCTGGATGCCAGCGGCAAGCCTGGCAGCAACAGCGCCTGGTAGGCGTGATAGAGGTCTGGCTTGCCCGGCCAGATGGTCCCGGCCGGCTGGTTGGTTGCATCGAGTTCGTGGTGCCAGCTGCCGCCATGGGTATCGATAAAGTGGCTGGCGATGAAATCCCAGCCGTTGCGGTACCACTGCTCGTAATGCGCCTCGCCGGTGCGCTGCAAGAGCGCTGCGGCGGCGGCGCAGGCCTCGGCGTGCACCCAGTGCAGGCGCGCATGCACTACGGGCTGCCCGGCCCAGTCCAGGGTGTAGACATAACCGGGCGCGCCATCGACCTTCCAGGCCTGCTGGCAGGCTGTGTCGAACAGGGCCCGAGCGCTATCCGCCAGCCACTGCGGCGCCTGCAGGCCGGCCCGGTCGAGGCTGGCCTCCAGGTGCAGCAGCAGCCGCGCCCACTCAAGGGCGTGCCCGGGCGTGGTGCCATAAGGCCGGAAGTGGTCGGCCGGATGCTCAATGTTGTAGTGCGGCAGTGGCTGCCAGAGCGCGTCGAAATGCTCGATGACCCGGTAGCCGTTGGCCGCGGCGTGGGTATGAATGATACGTTCGGCGATGCGCAGGGCGCGCTTCAGCCACAGGCTGTTGCCGGTGACGTCTGCCAAGGCCAGAAAAGCCTCGGTCGCGTGCATGTTGCTATTGGCGCCACGGTACGGCTCGGGCAGTTGCCAGGCGCGGGAGAAGGTTTCCCGCAGGGCGCCTTCTTCTTCGCTCCAGAAATGCGCTTCGATCACCTGGATTGCGTCAGCCAACAGCGCGGGGGCATCGACCGCGCCCGCCACCACTGCCGAGCTGGCGGCCAGGGCGACAAAAGCATGCAGGTAAGCCGCCTTGCCACTGTCGTCGTGGCCACCGGGGTGGGCGAACCAACCGCCGTAGCTGGCATCCTGCATGGCACCGCGCAAAGCGGCCACGCCGTGTGCGACGTAGTCCAGGCAGCCGGGCATGCCCTGCAGGTGAGCCAGGGCGAAGCAGTGGGTCATGCGAGCAGTGTTCATGGTTTCGGCGCAGGCGCCGGGCGCTAACCGCCCCTCGGCGTCCAGGTTGCCGAAGCCGTCGGGCAGTTTCGCGGCCTTGGCGAAGGCCAGCAGGCGCTGTGCTTCGGCCAGGCGCCAGGCAGCATGGGCCGGGGCGTTGAGCCAGCTGCTGGAAGGCAGGTTGGAGGTGTTCATGAGCCAGCTTGATCCTTGCCAGTCGTGTGCGAATTCTAGCCAACCGGTTTGGCCGGCAGGTCACGAAGCAGGCCAGGATTGTCACGGGGCAGTGACATCTATGTGGCCTGCAATGGCCCGATCGCCGGCAAGCCAGCTGCCACAAAGACCCTAGAACTTTCAAGGTTTACGCTGTATCTGTGGGGGCTGGCTTGCCGGCGATAGGGCTCGAACTGCCACCACCAACAACTCAGTCCTGCCCCCGCGGCAGATACAGGGTCACCCGCAACCCGCCTTCGCGCAGGTTGAGCAAGCTCACCTCGCCGCCGTGGCTGTGGGCAATGTTGCGCGCAATCCCCAATCCCAGCCCATAGCCCTGCTGCTGTCCGGCCAGCCGAAAATGCGGCTCGAACACTTGCTCAAGCTGCTGCTGCGGTACGCCCGGCCCCTGGTCGTCCACCTGCAGCACAAAACCTTCGGCACTGTCGATGATGCGCAGCCGCGCCTGCTCGCCGTACTTGATGGCGTTGTCGACCAGGTTGCCGATGCAGCGCCGCAGCGCCAGCGGCTTGCCTGGGTAAGGCGCCAGCGCCCGGCCGTCGACCGTGATGCGGCCATCACGCAGATAAGGCTCTGCCAGAATCTCCAGCACATGGTTAAGGTCGACCGGCTCGATGTTTTCGTGGATATCGGTGTCCTTCACGCACTGCAACGCCCCTTTGACCAGTAGCTCCAGCTCGTCCAGATCCTGGCTGAACTTGGCCTGCAGGCGCTCGTCCTCCAGCAGTTCGACACGCAGACGCAGGCGGGTGATCGGCGTGCGCAGGTCGTGGGAGATGGCACTGAATAGCTGGCTACGCTCGGTCAGGTAGCGGCTGATGCGCTCGCGCATGCTGTTGAATGCCCGGCTGACTTCCACCACTTCGCTCCCCCCTCCTTCAACCACCGGCGCCACATCGGCACCCAGCGACATCTCCCGGGCAGCGCGCGCCAGGCGCTTGAGCGGCCAGCTCTGCCAGTGCACCAACAACCCGATGAACAACAGCAGCAAGGCGGTGGTGAGCACGATGAAACCGATCTGCTGCCGTGGCAGGCGTTCGGCCTCAAGGCTGGTATAGGGCTCGGGCAGCAGCGAGGCAATGTACAGCCACTCGCCCTCGTCCAGGCGAATCTGCGTCACCAGCACCGGCGGGTTGAGCGGCTCCAGTGTCAATGAGTAATGCGCCCAGGAGCGTGGCAGCTCGTCGAGTTTCAGGCCGCTGTTGAAAATGCGCAGGTCGTCAGGCCCGACGAATTCGACAGAAATGTCCATTTGCGAACCCAGGCGCTCGTGCAGTACCTGCTGGAATACCTCGATCACCGCCTGCTTGCGTGCAGTGATGGGCAGCACCGGCATGTCCAGCGGCTTGACGTTGAGCGAGACGAAAAAGCGCGTGCCGCCCATGCTGCGCAACTGGTCGAGCACCATGGGCCGGTAGGCCACCGGCAACGAGCGGAAGTAACTGACACTGGCGCTCATCGAATGGGCCAGGCTGCTGGCGCTCGCACGCAGACCCTGCAGTTGGCTGGCACGCAACTGGGCCACCCAGATGATGCTCGACAAGCCTTGGGCCAAGAGCACTACCAGCAAGGTCAGCAGCAGCATGCGCCCCAGCAGTGAGCGCGGCAGCAGGCGCCAGCGCCGCTCAGGGCGCACTGCAGACATGTGCCGCCAACAGGTAGCCACTGCCGCGCACCGTGCGGATCAGCCGGGGGGGCTTGTCGGTATCGCGCAGGCGCTGACGCAGGCGGCTGACCGCCATGTCGACGATGCGGTCCAGCGGCATTGGCTCGCGGCCACGGGTGGCGTTGCCGATGGTGTCGCGGTCGAGAATCTGCTGCGGATGGTCGAGGAACAGTTTGAGCAGGGCGAAGTCGGCACCAGACAGAATCACCTCTTCACCGTCGTGATGGAACAGACGGTGACTGACCGTGTCCAGCCGCCAGTCGTCGAAGGCCAGCACCGCGCTGCCTGGCGCCGACAGGCCGAACTCGGCGCGGCGCAACAAGGCCTTGATCCGCGCTTGCAGCTCGCGAGGGCTGAACGGTTTGCCCAGGTAGTCGTCAGCGCCCAGTTCCAGGCCGATGACACGGTCGGCTTCGTCGGAGCTGGCGGTGAGCATGATAATGGGCACCCGCGCCTGGCGCGGGTGCTGGCGTACCCAGCGGCACAGGCTGAAACCGTCTTCGTCGGGCAGCATGACGTCGAGGATGACCAGGTCGCAGGGGGTGGTTTCCAGGGCGCGGCGAAAGCCCTTTCCATCGGCTTCGGCATGCACCTGGAAGCCGGAGCGGCTCAGGTAGGTTTGCAGCAGTTCGCGGATTTCCTGGTCGTCGTCGACCATCAGGATCGATTTGCCGGCAGTGCTCAAGGTGGTCCTTCCTCTTGTTAGTTACAGGTCTTGGTTGCCTGTTATTGGGGCCGCTTCGCGCCCCATCGCGGCACAAGGCCGCTCCTACAGGGACCGCGCTGTGCCGGAACTATCAGCGGCCCTTTACACTTATCTGTGGTCCAAGGCCTGCTGCAAGGCCACACCGGAGCCCAGCAAGCCGGAAAACTCTGCGGTTACCAGCCACACAGGCACGCCAGCGAAATAGCCACTCATGCAGCCCTTGTCGGCAAAACTCGCGGCAAACCCGCTACGCAGGAACAGTTCGGCAAAGCGGGGAATGACGCCGCCGACAATATAGACCCCGCCTCGCGCGCCCAGCGTGAGCACGTTGTTACCCGCCACGCGCCCAAGGAAGCGGCAGAACTGCTCGACCACCGCCAGCGCCCTTGGCTCACCGCCCAGCGCGGCTTCGGTAATCTGTGCCGGGGTCTTGTGTCGGGGTGTGTCGCCATCCAGCGCACAGATCGCCTGGTACAGCCGCACCAGGCCACCACCGCTGAGCACGGTCTCGGCACTGACATGGCCGATCTGGCCGTGGATCTGCTGATGGATGGCCGCTTCGCGCGCATTGCCCACCGGCAGGTCGACATGCCCGCCCTCCCCCGGCAAGGCCTGCCAGTGCTGTTCGCCAAGGCGCAGCAACGAGCCCACGCCCAGGCCAGTCCCTGGCCCGATCACCAACGCAGGCCGCGAAGGGTCAGCCTGACCAGGGCACACCTCGCGAAATTCCCCATCGCGCAGGCGGGTCATGCCCAGCGCCATGGCGGTAAAATCGTTGATCAGCAACAGCCGCTCGACCTGCAAGGTCTTGCAAAAAGCCGTACGGCTCAAACGCCAATGGTTGTTGGTAAAGCGAAATTCATCGCCATCGACCGGCCCGGCTACCGCCAGGCATACAGCCGCCAAGCCGCCGCGGGCTATGCCCTGGCCTTCGAGGTAAGCCTCGATGGCCTGCTCCGGGCTGGTGTAGTCCGCAGTGGCAAAAACGTTTACCTCATGCAGCTGGTTGTCACGCCACAACGCAAAACGGGCATTGGTGCCGCCAATGTCGCCAACCAGCAGGTCTTTCATTTAAGGTTCTCCAGGGCCGAGGTAAAGGCACTCGCGCCCTGCTCTGCCGGGCTGAACGCCATGCGCATGAAGCCGAACAGCTCACGCCCGCAACCCAGGTCATTGCCCTGGGGCACCGGCGGCAGGTCGCGGCTGGCCAGTTCTTCGGCCGATACCATTACCCGCAGTGTGCCTTCGACACCATCGACCCGCACGATATCACCATCGCGCACGCGCGCCAGCGGGCCGCCATCATAAGCCTCGGGGCAAACGTGGATGGCCGCCGGGATCTTGCCCGAGGCGCCGGACATGCGCCCGTCGGTAACCAGCGCCACCTTGTAGCCTCGGTCCTGCAAAACACCGAGGAAGGGCGTGAGCTTGTGCAGTTCGGGCATGCCGTTGCAACGTGGGCCCTGGAAGCGCACCACGGCAACAAAGTCACGCTCCAGCTCACCGGCCTTGAACGCGTCGGCGAGCGACTGCTGGTCATGGAACACCAGCGCGGGGGCCTCGACCACCTGATGTTCGGGGGCGACGGCGGAAACCTTCATCACGCCACGGCCCAGGTTGCCTTCCATCACCCGCAGGCCGCCTTCAGCCGAGAACGGCCGTGCCACCGGGCGCAGGATGCTTTCGTCCAGGCTTTGTTGCGGCCCCTCGCGCCACACCAGCTTGCCATTGTCGAGGAACGGCTCCTGGGTGTAGCGGCGCAGGCCGGGGCCGGCCACGGTGTTGACGTCTTCGTGCAGCAGCCCGGCATCCAGCAGTTCGCGGATCAGGAAGGCCATGCCCCCGGCGGCCTGGAAGTGATTGATGTCGGCCTTGCCATTGGGGTAGACGTGGGACAGGGTCGGCACCACTTCGGAGAGGTCGGCCATGTCCTGCCAGGTCAGCTGGATACCTGCTGCCTGGGCAATCGCCGGGATGTGCAGGGTGTGGTTGGTCGAGCCGCCCGTGGCGTGCAGGGCAACGATGGAGTTGACCAGTGCCTTTTCGTCGACGATTTCGCCCAGCGGCATGAAACTGCCGCTGGCCTTGGTCATGCGCGTCACCTGCTGCGCGGCGTGCGCTGTAAGTGCGTCGCGCAGCGGGGTGTACGGGTTGACGAACGAGGCGCCCGGCAGGTGCAGGCCCATCACCTCCATCACCAACTGGTTGGTGTTGGCGGTGCCGTAGAAGGTGCAGGTACCCGGGCTGTGATAGGAGTTCATCTCCGACTCCAGCAGCTCTTCACGGCTGGCCTTGCCTTCCGCATAGCGCTGGCGCACGTCGGCCTTCTGCTTGTTGGAAATGCCGGAAACCATCGGCCCGCCCGGCACGAAGATGGTCGGCAGGTGGCCGAAACGCAGCGCCCCCATCATCAGGCCTGGGACAATCTTGTCGCAGATGCCCAGCATCAGCGCGGCATCGAACATGTTGTGCGACAACGCGACCGCCGTGGACATGGCAATCACTTCACGGCTGGCGATGGCCAGCTCCATGCCCGGCTCACCCTGGGTCACGCCGTCGCACATGGCCGGCACGCCGCCGGCGAACTGGCCGACCGAACCGACCTCGCGCAGGGCCTGCTTGATCTGCTCCGGGAAGTGCAGATACGGCTGGTGGGCAGACAGCATGTCGTTATAAGCCGAGACGATGGCCACGTTGGCCGCGTTCATCAGGCGCAGAGTCTGCTTGTCCTCGCTGCCGCAACCGGCCACGCCATGGGCGAAGTTGGCACACTGCAGGCTGGCACGCATGGGGCCTTCACTGGCCGCGCCGCGAATCAGTTGCAGATAGCGTTCGCGGGTGGCACGGCTGCGGTCGATCAGCCGTTGGGTGACCTCAAGGATGCGCGGATGCATGTACTGGACTCCAGGCTAATTGTAAGGGCGGTTTACCGGGCATTTCCCCTCCAAACGATTGCGGCCTAGGCTCAAGGCAAGGAGCCTGCTGCATCGGTGGAGGCACAACGCCCAACCACTCGTTGTATGTTTAAACAAAATACTGCCACTAAAAAGGCTTGTTTTCTATCAGCCAGTGAATAATCTTGTAATTCCAACAACAAAACCGTTTCAGTGAAGCTCCTTTTTGCCACAGGTTTCACTCGGACTGCCAGAGGTACTGCCATGACCCTACGCATCGCGATCAATGGATTCGGCCGCATCGGGCGCAACGTCCTGCGCGCACTGTATACCCAAGGCTACCGCCAGGACCTGCAGGTCGTCGCCATCAACGACCTGGGCGACAGCGCCATGAATGCCCACCTGCTCAAATACGACAGCGTGCATGGCACGTTCGAGGCCACAGTCGAGGCCGACCACGAAAGCCTCACGGTCAATGGTGACCGTATCGCCGTCAGTGCCATCCGCAACCCGGCCGACCTGCCCTGGAAGGCCGAAGCGATCGACGTGGTGTTCGAGTGCACAGGGCTGTTCACCGACCGCGCCAAAGCCGCTGCCCACCTGACCGCCGGGGCGGGCAAGGTGATTGTCTCGGCGCCGGCCAAAGGCGCCGATGCCACCGTGGTCTACGGGGTCAACCATGACATCCTGCGGGCCTCGCATCAGGTCATTTCCAACGCCTCCTGCACCACCAACTGCCTGGCGCCGATCGCCCAGGTGCTGCACCGCGAGTTCGGCATCGAGCAAGGCCTGATGACCACCATTCACGCCTATACCAACGACCAGGTGCTGACCGACATGTACCACAGCGACCCGTACCGGGCGCGGTCGGCCACGCAGTCGATGATCCCCAGCAAGACCGGCGCCGCCGAAGCCGTGGGCCTTGTGCTGCCGGAGCTGGCGGGCAAGCTGACCGGCATGGCAGTGCGGGTACCGGTGATCAACGTGTCGCTGGTGGACCTCACCGTCAACCTCAAGCGCGAGGCCACGGCCGAGCAGGTCAACCAGCTGTTCCTTGAAGCCAGCAGGCATTCCAAGGTATTGGGGTACAACGCGTTGCCATTGGTTTCCTGCGATTTCAACCACAACCCGCTGTCGTCGATTTTCGATGCCAACCATACCCGGGCCAACGGGCGCATGCTCAAGGTGCTGGCGTGGTATGACAACGAGTGGGCGTTCAGCAACCGCATGCTGGATAACTGCCTGGCGTTGTGCCAGGCCCGTTGAGCCGGACACAGCATCTTCATCGCTTATGAGATCGAGCGCCGCCCGCGCGGCGCATCGCGAGCTGCGCTCGCTCCTACGTTTGTTTCGGGCCAATCAATCCTGATCCATGGCGCGCGGCCCCTTGTTTGTCCCCTTCGATGTCGCGTCGTGCACCAAGGGGTACGCGCGCTAATTGCACAGGCATGACTGGCCCGAAACAAATGTGGGAGCGGGCTTGTCCCGCGAAGCGCCGCGCGGGCGGCGCTCGATCTCAAAAGCACAGGGTATCCATCGCCATACACACGTCACTCACAATCTTTACCATTTCCTAACACATCCACACTTGACCAACGGCACGGATGATAAGCATTATCATTAACCTTTCGTCGGCCAGGTCCCCCTGTGAGTCAGTCCCGGTTCAACTCCGTCTTCCTCGTCCAGCGCCTTACCCTGTTGCGCACCTTGCAGCGCATGGTCGGCAACCCCAGCACGGCCGAAGACCTGCTGCAGGAAACCTACCTGCGGGTGTCGCGCGCCCTGGGCGAACGGCCCATCGAGCACATCGAGCCGTTCGTGTTCCAGACCGCGCGCAACCTGGCACTGGACCACTTGCGCGCACGCCGGGTACAGGCGCGCATGCTGGTCGACGACGTGCCCGACGAAGTGCTGCACAGCGTGGCCGCCCCCGCCACCAGCAGCGAGGATGCCGCCCATGCCGAGCAACTGCTCAAGCACCTGAGCGTCAGCCTCAACCAGCTGAGTGAACGCCAGCAGCGCATTTTCATCCTCAGCCGCCTGCACGGCGCCACCTACCTGGAAATTGCCGAACAACTCAGTGTTTCGCCCAGTACGGTGCAAAAGGAACTGAAACTGATCATGGCGATCTGCATGGGTGTTGCCGAACGCCTCAAGTAAGCTGACCGCCGGCGAACGGCGACGCAAAGCCCTTGCCACACCCCGTCTTAGCCTTGATCATTCGCAAAAAACCATTCAAGGATTTACCGTGACCGACAGCCCTGCCCCTCGCCCGTCACCTGCCGGGCCTAGTGCCCGTGCGCGTGCCATGGACGAGGCGCTGGACTGGCTGGTGCGCCTGCAATGCGCCAATACCGAGGACACCCTGGCTTTTGAAGCCTGGCTGAGCGCTGCGCCGGAAAACGCCGAGGCCTATGTCGAAGCAGAGGCGCTGTGGAACGGTATGCCGTTGCACCAGGCAGCCACGCAGATGCACCAGCAGCAACGCCGCTCATGGCGCGGGCGCCTGCGCAGCCACTGGAAACCCCTGGCCACCGCAGCAGTGCTGCTGGTCGGGCTGTTCACCGTCGGCAACCTGCCCACACGCTTGCAGGCCGACCACCTGACCGTGGTGGGCGAGCGCCAGCGCCTGCAACTGGAAGACGGCGCAAAAGTGCTGCTCAACACCAACTCGGCATTTGCCAGCGACCACCGTGACGGCCGCCAGATCGCCCGCCTGCTGCAGGGTGAGGCCTACTTCCAGATACCCGACGGCGCACAGCTGCCACTTGAGGTAGAGGCCGGGCCGTTGCGCGCACAGGTGCGCGATACCGACTTTGCCGTGCGCTACCTCGACGGCGAGGCCCAGGTACGGGTACAACGCGGCGATGTCGACCTGCAAGGGGCACGCGACCAACGCATTCGCCTGAGTGCCGGGGATAGCATCAGCGTCGGCCCCCAAGGCTTCGGCCAGCGCCAACGCGCCGACTTGCAAAAGGACCTGGCCTGGGTCGACGGCCGCCTGGTGTTCGAGAACTGCCCGCTCAGCCAGGTACTGGCTGAAGTGCGTCGCTACTACCCAGGCTGGATCATCAACCGCAATGCGCAGCTGGAAGACGTTGCAGTCACCGGCAACTACCGCCTTGACCAGCCGTTGGAAACCCTGCGCGCACTGGCCCACATCACCTCGGCACAGCTGCATGAGTACCCTGCGCTGGTGATTCTGAACTGACCCCGAAATTATTTTTACGCGATCGCCCTGCCCCGCCCGTCTCGTTATAGCCAATGCAACTGATTCTTGTTTGAAAACGAGAACAGCAATCACCTATAACAGTCCGCGCATCAGGGAGCGCTTTCGATGTCCACTGGTCCTACCCGCTCGTACACCCTTCCCCGCCGAACCGGGCAACTGTCCCTGTTGACCCTGGCCCTGCTCGCCAGCGGTGCCTGCAGCCTGCCGGTGCTGGCCGCCGAACCGGCCCGCGCCAGTAGCCCGCGTATGGGTGATTACCGCTTCAGCATCGGCCAGCAACCGCTGGTATCGGCAATCAATGCCTTCAGTCAGGTCACCGGCTGGCAGGTCGGTTTCAGCGCCGAGCTGGCTGACGGCGTGGCTTCGCCGGGCGTGCAAGGCTCGCTGCCAGCAGATGCCGCCCTCAAGCGCCTGCTGCAGGGTACCGGGCTGGGTTTTCGCAAGATCAGCAACGGCAACGTGATCCTCGAACGTCAGACCGGCGGCAACGTGATCGCCCTGCAACAGGTGACCGTCAGCGCCACACGTAGCGCCCAGGACGTCAGCCAGGTGCCGAGCACTGTCAGCGTACAGACCCGCGAGCAACTGGACCGGCAGAACGTCAACAGCATCCAGGACCTGGTGCGCTACGAGCCGGGTGTGTCGGTGGCCGGTACCGGCCAGCGCAGCGGCCTGAACGGCTACAACATCCGTGGTATCGACGGCGAGCGGATCCTCACCCAGGTCGACGGTGTGTCGATCCCGGACAGCTTCTTTTACGGCCCCTATGCACAGACCCAACGCAACTACGTTGACCCGGAAATCGTCAAGCGTGTGGAAATCCTCCGCGGTCCGGCCTCGGTGCTGTACGGCAGCAACGCCATCGGCGGCGCTGTGAGCTACTTCACCCTCGACCCCGACGACATCATCAAGCCCGGGAAGGACGTGGGTGCACGGTTGAAGACCGGCTACAGCTCGGCCGACGAAAGCTGGCTCACCTCCGCCACCGTCGCCGGCCGCGAGGGTGATTTCGATGGCCTGCTGCACCTGAGCCAGCGCAACGGCCACGAGACCGAAACCCATGGCGGCCACAGCGGTGCCGGCCTGTCGCGCACCGAAGCCAACCCGATGGACGTGCGCACCACCAACGTGCTGGCCAAGCTTGGCTGGAACTACGACGACGACGCCCGCCTGGGCTTCACCTACGAGCGCTACAAGGATGACCGCGACCAGAACATCCTCAGCGCGGTGGGCGGGCCGTTCATTCCGGGCTTTGGTGGCATGGGCTATTACAAGGCGCGCAGTGGCAACGACACCATTACCCGCGAGCGCTATGGCATCAACCATGAGTTCGGCCTGGATTCGCTGGTCGCTGACCACGTCAAGTGGAGCCTCAACTACCAGATCGCCAAGACCGACCAGCACACCGAAGAAGTCTACGCACCGCCTGGCCGCCAGGTACTGCGCACGCGTGACACAACCTACAAAGACCGCCAGTGGGTATTCGATGCCCAGCTGGACAAGGCCTTCAGCATCGGCGCCACCGACCACCTGCTGACCTATGGCACCACCATCAAGCACGAGAAAATCACTGGCTCGCGCAGCGGCACGGGCACCTGCCTGGCCGTGGGCTCCGGTTGCTCCGCCGCCGGCGCCGAACGCCCGGCAGACGGCCAGGTTCTGGTCAGTGACTTCCCGGACCCGACCGTGAACACCTACAGCCTGTTCGTGCAGGACGAGATCCGCTGGAATAACTGGACCTTCATGCCCGGCGCGCGCTACGACTACACGCGCATGGAACCCAAGTTCACCGACGAATTCTTGCGTGGCCTGGAGTCCACCGGCACAGCGCCCACCTCCCAGGACGACTCGGACAAGAAGTGGCACCGCGTCTCGCCCAAGTTCGGCCTGACCTACGCCTTCAACGACAACTACACCTGGTATGGTCAGTATGCCGAAGGCTTCCGCACCCCGACCGCCAAGTCCATGTACGGGAAATTCGTGAACCTTGAGGAAGGTTATCGCGTAGAAGGCAACCCAGGCCTGGAACCGGAAAAGAGCAAGAGCTACGAAACCGGCCTGCGTGGCAACTTCGACGCGGGTAACTTCGACGTGGCGGTGTTCTACAACAAGTACCGCGACTTCATCGACGAAGATGCGGTGCAAAGCGCCAACCTGGAACAAACCTTCCAGGCCAACAACATCAAGCACGCCACCATCAAGGGTGCCGAGGTCAAGGGCCGCCTGAACCTCGACCGCTTCGGCGCGCCGCAAGGCCTGTATACCCAGGGTTCGATTGCCTACACCTATGGCCGTAACGACGACACCGGTGAGCCGCTGAACACCGTCAACCCACTGAAGGGCGTGTTTGGCCTCGGTTACGAGCAGCAGAACTACGGTGGCCTGCTGAGCTGGACACTGGTCAAGCGCAAGACCCGCGTCGACGACTCCAGCTTCTACTCGCCAGATGGTGCGAGCTCGAAGTTCCGCACCCCGGGCTACGGTGTGCTGGACCTGACCGGCTACTACAAGGTCACCGACGACGTGACCATCAACGCCGGCCTGTACAACCTCACCGACAAGAAGTACTGGCAGTGGGATTCGGTGCGCAGCTACGACGGCCAGGGTGAAGCGGCTGTGACCCAGCCAGCCAACATCGACCGCCTGACCATGCCGGGGCGCAACTTCGGTATCAATGTGGTTTGGGATATCTGATCCCTTACGCCTGTACCGGCCCCTTCGCGGGCGCGCCCGCTCCCACAGAAACATCATAGGTCCACGGCCTGCGTTGAACCTGTGGGAGCGGGCGCGCCCGCGAAGAGGCCGGTACAGACAACACTACAACCCAGTTTTTTTACTGTCCCGCCGCCGCTGTTTCGTCTTGTATCTAAACGCCCCTCTTTCCAAGGACTGCCCCCATGACCGAACGCCCAGCCCTGCGCTCCCAGCGCCTGAACCAGATCACCCACGCCCCGCACGCAGAGCTGGATGCCCTGGTCAAATCCCACGCGCCTTTCGACAGCCGCGAAAGCTTCGCCCGCTTCGTCGTTGCCCAGTACCTGTTCCAGTCCGAGCTGCAAGCCCTGTACAACGATCCGCAGCTGATCGCCATCGTTCCCGATCTGGCCGAGCGCTGCCGTGCCGAGCAGGCACGCCTGGACCTCGCAGACCTGGACACCGAAGTGCCAGCCGCCGTGCCGGGCGCCCTGGTCAACCCGAGCCTGGGCGAGGCAATGGGCTGGATCTTCGTCTCTGAAGGCTCCAAACTGGGCGCTGCGTTTCTGATCAAGCGTGCCGTGGCCCTGGAACTGTCTGACAGCTTTGGTGCCCGCCACCTGGGTGAGCCGGCCGGTGGCCGTGCCGAGGGCTGGAAACAGTTCACTCGCATCCTCGATAGCCTTGAGCTGTCGGCTGAGGAGGAAGCCGCTGCCGAGCGCGGTGCAGTGGCCGCCTTCGAGCGGTTCACCGAGCTGCTCAAACATGCCTATGCTGCGGATACCGCGCTGGTCTGATACGCCGAATCCGGCCACCCTACCGGTGGCCAAACCGCTTTTTGCAGTGAGACCATGACCCGACCTGCCCGCTCGAAGATCGCCCGCCTGTTGTACGGAATCCTGGCCTACGTGAGCCTGGGGGTGGGCTTGGTCGCGATCGTCATTCCCGGCTTGCCGACCACCGAATTCATCCTGCTGGCCGCCTGGGCGGCGACCCGCAGTTCGCCGCGCCTTTCTGCCTGGCTGGAGAACCACCGGCTGTTCGGGCCAATCCTTTACAACTGGCGCAATGGCAAGGTGATCCAGCGCCGTGCCAAGGTCAGCGCCACCATCAGCATGCTGCTGTGTGCGGGGCTGATGCTGACGTTTCTGCAACACCACTGGCCGGTGTTTCTGGCAATCGGCGGCATGACCCTGGGCAACCTGTGGATCTGGTCACGCCCGGAGCACGCCTGCCCCGCCCCGTCACAAGCTCAGCAACCCTGAATACAGGGCATAGGCCGCAAGCCCTGCGCCCGCCAGCACTGCGGCGAAAATCAGCTTTTCCCAAGTGGTGAACAAGGCCTGGCCCTGCTCATGCTTGGCCCTGGCAAACAGGATCACGCCGGGGGCATACAGCAGCGCCGACAGCAGCAGGTACTTGAGCCCGCCGGCATACAACAGCCACACGGCATACAGCAAGGCAACCAGCGCTACCAGCAAGTCCTTGCGCCGCAACCCCGGCTGCCCGGTATAGGTTTCTGCCCGTACCGCCAGCAGCAAGGCATACGCCGCCGACCACAGGTAGGGTACCAGGATCATCGACGAGGCCAGGTAGATCAGGCTGGTGTAGGTACCGGCAGAGAACAGCGTAATCAGCAGGAAGCCCTGGATCATGCAGTTGGTCAGCCACAGGGCGTTAGCGGGCACATGGTTGGCGTTTTCCTTGGCCAGAAAGCGCGGCATGGTCTTGTCCCGTGCCGTGGCGAACAGGATCTCGGCACACAGCAGCGCCCACGACAGCAACGCACCCAGCAGCGAAACCGCCAGCCCGAGGCTGATCAGCAAGGCACCCCAAGGGCCGACGATGTGCTCCAGCACCGAGGCCAGCGACGGGTTCTGCAACCCGGCCAGTTCCGGCTGGGTCATCACCCCCAGCGACAGCACGTTGACCAGCACCAGCAGCGCCAGCACACCGAGAAACCCGATGACGGTGGCCTTGCCCACATCCGAGCGGCGCGCGGCGCGGCCGGAGTACACACTGGCGCCTTCGATGCCGATGAACACGAATACCGTCACCAGCATCATGTTGCGCACCTGCTCCAGCACGCCGCCGAACTGCGGGTTGCTCATGCCCCAGATGTCACGGGTGAAGATATCGGCACGAAAGGCGAACGCCGCAATCACCACGAACATCAGCAGCGGCACCACCTTGGCCACGGTGGTCACCTGGTTGATGAACGCGGCCTCCTTGATGCCGCGCAGCACCAGAAAATGCACCGACCACAGCAGCAGCGAGGCACAGCCGATGGCGATCGGCGTATTGCCTTCACCGAATACCGGAAAGTAGAAGCCCAGGGTGCTGAACAGCAGTACGAAATAGCCGACATTGCCCAGCCAGGCGCTGATCCAGTAGCCCCAGGCCGAAGAGAAGCCCATGTAGTCGCCGAAACCCGCCTTGGCATAGGCATACACCCCGGAGTCCAGTTCCGGCTTGCGGTTGGCCAGGGTCTGGAACACAAACGCCAGGGCCAGCATGCCAACGGCGGTGATGCACCAGCCGATCAGCACCGCCCCGACATCGGCACGCGCTGCCATATTCTGCGGCAGCGAGAAGATCCCGCCACCGATCATCGAGCCGACCACCAGCGCGATCAGCGCGCCCAGGCGCAGCTTCTGTCCCGGTTCGCTCATGCATCCCCCATTTTTCGCGCTGTCATACCATTGAAACAGCCTCGCCGGCCATATATGAGTGGTTACTTATAATGGAACAGGCCAATCAAGCTATAGCACTCATAACTGCATTGTCTATGTACGTGGCATTAAAAACCAGCAGTTGCAAGGCCGCTGGGAAAGTTCCTGATAAAACTCAAAATGCTTGTGAAAAATTTGCGAAACCCACAAAACCGGCTAGTTTCAAGCATCGCAGGCTGAGCAGAGCGATTGCTCTAGAAAGACATGGAGGTGCCAGCGCGCAAGGCTTGCAGCTTAAGCTGTCGGCACTCTCCAGGAGCACCCGTGAAGGAAATTTCCTACTTCACGGCGCCTTAAACTGACACAAGTCAGCAAACGGCAACGGCGTCAGATTTATGCTGACGTCAACTTTCTCCTGGCAGGAGTTGTTAAATGTCTGATTCATCTGGAAAACTGAAGCTCGGCGCGTTAGTTGCACTTGTCGTCGGCTCCATGATTGGCGGCGGGATCTTTTCGCTGCCGCAGAACATGGCCGCCAGCGCAGGGGTTGGTGCCGTACTGATTGGCTGGGGCATCACCGCGGTCGGCATGCTGACCCTGGCGTTTGTGTTCCAGACCCTGGCCAACCGCAAGCCTGACCTGGATGGCGGGGTGTATGCCTACGCCAAGGCCGGTTTCGGTGACTACATGGGCTTCTCTTCGGCCTGGGGGTACTGGATCAGTGCCTGGCTGGGTAACGTCGGCTACTTTGTGCTGTTGTTCAGCACCTTGGGCTACTTCTTCCCGATCTTCGGTGAAGGCAACACGCCGGCCGCCATCATTGGCGCATCGATCCTGTTGTGGGCGGTGCACTTCCTGGTGCTGCGCGGCATCAAGGAGGCGGCGTTCATCAACCTGGTCACCACCGTGGCCAAAGTCGTACCGCTGGTGCTGTTCGCCCTGATCTGCCTGTTCGCCTTCAGGCTCGACATCTTCACCGCTGACATCTGGGCCGTAGGCACACCGGAGCTTGGCAGCGTGATGAACCAGGTGCGCAACATGATGCTGGTCACCGTTTGGGTGTTCATCGGCATCGAGGGCGCGAGCATCTTCTCGTCCCGGGCGGAAAAACGCTCTGACGTGGGCAAGGCCACAGTGATCGGCTTTGTCACCGTGCTGCTGTTCCTGGTGCTGGTGAACGTGCTGTCGCTGGGCATCATGACCCAACCGGAACTGGCCAAGCTGCAGAACCCGTCGATGGCTGCCGTACTGGAGCATGTGGTCGGCCACTGGGGCGCGGTGCTGATCAGCGTCGGCCTGATCATCTCGCTGTTGGGGGCGCTGCTGTCGTGGGTACTGCTGTGTGCCGAGATCATGTTCGCCGCCGCCAAGGACCACACCATGCCGGAGTTCCTGCGCCGCGAAAACGCCAACCAGGTCCCGGCCAACGCCCTGTGGCTGACCAATGCCATGGTGCAGATCTTCCTGGTAATCACGCTGTTCTCCAACAGCACCTACCTGTCGCTGATCTACCTCGCCACCTCGATGATCCTGGTGCCCTACCTGTGGTCGGCAGCCTATGCGTTCCTGCTGGCACTGCGCAGCGAAACCTACGAGCAGGCCCTGGCCGAACGCAAGAAAGACCTGATCATCGGCGGCATCGCCCTGCTGTACGCCATCTGGCTGCTGTACGCCGGCGGCGTGAAATACCTGCTGCTCTCGGCCCTGCTCTACGCACCTGGGGCGATCTTGTTCGCCAAAGCCAAGCGTGAAGTTGGCCAACCCATCTTCACCAACGTGGAAAAACTGATCTTCGCAGCCGTGGTCATCGGCGCCCTGGTGGCAGCTTATGGCCTGTACGACGGCTTCCTGACCCTTTGACCCACGTCTTCGTTCAATTGGAGGAATGAAACCATGTCCGCTGAAAAACAGAAGTACGGTGTCCACTCCGAAGCCGGCAAACTGCGCAAAGTGATGGTTTGCTCGCCGGGCCTGGCGCACAAGCGCCTGACGCCGAGCAACTGTGACGAGCTGCTGTTCGACGATGTGATCTGGGTCGACCAGGCCAAGCGTGACCATTTCGACTTCGTCACCAAAATGCGCGAGCGCGGCGTGGATGTGCTGGAAATGCACAACCTGCTGACCGACATCGTGCAGCAACCCGAAGCCCTCAAGTGGATCCTTGACCGCAAGATTACCTCTGACACCGTGGGTGTCGGCCTGACCAACGAGGTGCGCAGCTGGCTCGAAGGGCTGGAGCCACGCCACCTGGCGGAGTTCCTGATTGGCGGCGTGGCGGGCCAGGACCTTCCAGTCAGCGAAGGCGCCGAAGTGATCAAGATGTACAACAAGTACCTGGGCCACTCCAGCTTCATTCTGCCGCCGCTGCCCAACACTCAGTTCACCCGTGACACCACCTGCTGGATCTATGGTGGCGTGACGCTCAACCCGATGTACTGGCCTGCGCGACGTCAGGAAACCCTGCTGACCACCGCCATCTACAAGTTCCACAAGGAATTCACCGGCGCCGACTTCCAGGTGTGGTACGGCGACCCGGACAAGGATCACGGTAACGCCACCCTCGAGGGCGGCGACGTGATGCCGGTCGGCAAGGGCATCGTGCTGATCGGCATGGGTGAGCGCACTTCGCGCCATGCCATCGGCCAACTGGCTCAGAACCTGTTCGAGAAGGGCGCGGCCGAGAAAATCATCGTCGCTGGCCTGCCGAAGTCCCGCGCGGCGATGCACCTGGACACCGTGTTCAGCTTCTGCGACCGCGACCTGGTAACGGTATTCCCGGAGGTGGTGAAAGAGATCAAGCCATTCATCATCACCCCAGATTCCAGCAAGCCCTATGGCATGAACATCGCGCCGCAGGATGCCTCGTTCCTCGAGGTGGTATCCGAGCAGTTGCTGGGCAAGAAAGACAAGCTGCGGGTGGTCGAGACTGGCGGCAACAGCTTTGCCGCCGAGCGCGAACAATGGGATGACGGCAACAACGTGGTGGCCCTCGAGCCGGGCGTGGTCATCGGCTACGACCGCAACACCTACACCAACACCCTGCTGCGCAAGGCCGGTATCGAGGTCATCACCATCAGCGCCGGCGAACTGGGCCGGGGCCGGGGCGGCGGCCACTGCATGACCTGCCCGATTGTGCGTGACCCGATCGATTACTAACGACCATTGCACCCGGCCGCGCCCACAAAGCGCCGGCCGGGACACTACCGGACTCAAGGAGAAGCAATCATGGCGTTCAACATTCACAACCGCAACCTGCTCAGCCTGGAACACCACACCACCCGCGAGCTGCGCTACCTGCTGGACCTGTCCCGCGACCTCAAGCGTGCAAAGTACACCGGTACCGAGCAGCAGCACCTGAAGGGCAACAACATTGCGCTGATCTTCGAAAAAACCTCCACCCGTACCCGCTGCGCCTTCGAAGTCGCTGCCTACGACCAAGGTGCCAACGTCACCTATATCGACCCCAACTCTTCGCAGATCGGTCACAAGGAGAGCATGAAAGACACCGCTCGCGTGCTTGGGCGCATGTATGACGCGATCGAGTACCGGGGTTTCAAGCAGGAAATCGTCGAAGAGCTGGCCAAGTTCGCTGGTGTGCCGGTATTCAACGGCCTGACTGACGAATACCACCCGACCCAGATGATTGCCGACGTGCTGACCATGCGCGAGCACAGCGACAAGCCGCTGCACGACATCAGCTACGCCTATCTGGGCGACGCCCGCAACAACATGGGCAACTCGCTGCTGCTGATTGGCGCCAAGCTCGGCATGGATGTGCGCATCGCCGCGCCCAAGGCACTGTGGCCGCATGACGACCTGGTCGAGCGCTGCAAGAAGTACGCTGAGGAAAGCGGCGCCCGCATCACCCTCACCGAAGACCCGAAAGCGGCGGTCAAGGGTGTGGACTTTGTTCATACCGACGTGTGGGTTTCGATGGGCGAGCCGATCGAAGCCTGGGGTGAGCGCATCAAGCAGCTCAAGCCTTACCAGGTGAACGCCGAGTTGATGAAGTCCACCGGCAACCCGCGGACCAAGTTCATGCACTGCCTGCCGGCGTTCCATAACTCCGACACCAAGGTCGGCAAGCAGATTGCCGAACAGTACCCGGACTTGGCCAACGGCATCGAAGTGACTGACGACGTGTTCGAGTCGCCGGCCTGCATCGCCTTCGAGCAGGCGGAAAACCGCATGCACACCATCAAGGCGATTCTGGTTTCGACCCTGGCTGACCTCTGACAATCGCCCCGCGCCTGGGGGCAGGCTTCGCCGGTGATCGCCGGCAAGCCAGCTCCCACAAAGGATCGAGGTGCTCACCCCATCTGCGTAAAGGACATTCCCCATGCGTATCGTTGTTGCATTGGGCGGCAACGCCCTGCTGCGTCGCGGCGAGCCCATGACCGCTGACAACCAGCGCGCCAATATCCGCACCGCCACCGAACAGATCGCCAAGATCCACCCTGGCAACGAACTGGTCATTGCCCACGGCAACGGCCCGCAAGTCGGCCTGCTGTCGCTTCAGGCCCTGTCCTACAAGCCTGACGAGGCCTACCCGCTGGACGTGCTGGGTGCCGAAACCGAAGGCATGATCGGCTACATGATCGAACAGGAACTGGGCAACCTGCTGGATTTCGAGGTGCCATTCGCCACCCTGCTGACCCAGGTGGAAGTGGACGCCAACGACCCCGCCTTCAAGGACCCGACCAAGTTCATTGGCCCGGTCTACAGCAAGGAAGAGGCCGAGCGCCTGGCCAAAGAGAAAGGCTGGGTGGTCAAGGCCGATGGCGACAAGTACCGCCGTGTGGTGGCCAGCCCGAAACCCAAGCGCATCTTTGAAATCCGCCCGATCAAGTGGCTGCTGGAAAAGAGCAGCATCGTGATTTGCGCAGGCGGTGGCGGCATCCCCACCATGTACGATGAAAACCGCAAGCTCAAGGGCATTGAAGCGGTGATCGACAAAGACCTGTGCTCTGCACTGCTGGCCGAGCAATTGGAAGCCGACCTTCTGATTATCGCCACCGACGTCGACGCGGCCTACATTGACTGGGGCAAGCCCACGCAAAAAGCCATTGCCCAGGCCCATCCGGACGAACTCGAGCGCCTTGGCTTCGCCGCAGGCTCCATGGGGCCAAAAGTGCAAGCTGCCAGTGACTTTGCCCGCAACACCGGCAAGGTGGCAGTGATCAGTTCGCTGGAAAACATTGAAGACATTGTCAAAGGTACTGCTGGCACACGGGTCTCCACCGAGAAGCCTGGGATCAGCTACCGTTGAATGCAGTTGGCGGGTGCCTGGCGCCCGCCGTTTTCGACCTTCCAAAGGAGCTAGCCATGGCCCATTATGAACCTGGTCATGTACATATCGAGCGCTCTGCGCTGAACAGTGCCGACCACAGCTATGACCTGAACATCGACTACGAGGCAGCGTCGGACCCCAAGGAAGGCAGAGGCATTCAGTTCCGCATGCATGGCAGCATCGAAGGCAAGCCGGTGGAAGAAAAGTTCTTCCTCGCCAAGGACCAGGTATTGCCCAGCTTCCTCATGCTGCTGACCCGCAAGGCTCAGTCATACCTCGCGCCGCCGAAAAAATTCGAGACACTGAGTTCGCCGCACAAGCTCTATGACGATATGTTCGCGGACATTCGCGAAAAGCTTGACGTGAAATCGGGCGACCCCATCAAGCCTGAACATCTGGAGTGATTTCGCGTACTTGGGGCTGCTGCGCAGCCCCGGCGATGTTAAGGCATACTACCGCCCTCCCCGGCCACCACCTTGCCCCTCCCCAATGCGCATCCATGTCAGCTTCATCGACCGCGTCGGCATCACCCAGGAAGTCCTCGCCCTGCTCGGTGCCCGCAACCTCAACCTGGACGCGGTGGAGATGGTCCCGCCGAACGTTTACATCGATGCTCCCACCCTCAGCCCTGCCGTGCTCGAAGAACTGCATGACGCACTGTTCGAGGTGCAGGGCGTGCAATCGGTGGACGTGGTCGACATCCTCCCCGGCCAGCGCCGCCACCTGCAGCTCGACGCCCTGCTGGCGGCGATGAGCGACCCGGTACTGGCCGTGGACAGCGCAGGCCTGGTGCTGCTGGCCAACCCGGCGCTGATCGCCCTGTGCGGCCGCGAATCCGCCGGGCGTTCGGTGGGCGAACTGTTTGGCGACCCCGCGCTGCTGCAGGCGCTGCTGGACAACAACTTCCACCTGCCCATGCGCGAAATGCAGCTCAACGGCCAAAGCCTGCTGCTGGACGCCATGCCGATCACCAACGCAGGTGGCCTGCTCACGCTCTACCCGCCCACGCGCATGGGCGAGCGCCTGTCGGCCCTGCACCACGACCATGCCGAAGGCTTCGATGCCCTGCTCGGCGAGTCGCCCGCCATCCGCACGCTCAAGGCCCGCGCCCTGCGCGTGGCGGCGCTCGATGCACCGCTGCTGGTGCACGGCGAAACCGGCACTGGCAAAGAGCTGGTCGCCCGCGCCTGCCACGCCATCAGCAGCCGCCACGCCGCCCCGTTCCTCGCCCTGAACTGCGCCGCACTGCCCGAGAGCCTGGCCGAGAGCGAGCTGTTTGGTTATGCACCCGGTGCCTTCACCGGCGCGCAACGCGGTGGCAAGCCCGGGCTGATGGAACTGGCCAACCAGGGCACGGTGTTCCTCGATGAAATTGGCGAAATGTCACCCTACCTGCAGGCCAAGCTGCTGCGTTTTCTCAGCGATGGCAGCTTCCGCCGGGTGGGCGGCGACCGCGAAGTGAAGGTGGATGTGCGCATCATCAGTGCCACCCACCGCGACCTGGAGCGCATGGTCGCCGAAGGCAGCTTCCGCGAAGACCTGTTCTACCGCCTCAACGTGCTCAACCTGCAGGTACCGCCACTGCGTGACAGGGGCCAGGACATCCTGATGCTGGCGCACTTCTTCATGCAGCAGGCCTGCACGCAGATCCAGCGCCCAGCCTGCCGGCTGACCCCGGCCACCCATTCGGCACTGCTGGCCAACCCGTGGCCGGGCAATGTGCGTCAACTGCAAAACGTAATCTTCCGCGCTGCGGCCATCTGCGAGGGCAACCTGGTGGATATCGGCGACCTGGACATCGCCGGCACCTCGGTGGCAAGAGGACAGGACGGTGAAGTGGCCAGCCTGGAACAGGCCGTGGGTGATTTCGAGCGCGAACTGTTACAGCGCCTGTATGCCAGTTACCCGTCGACGCGTCAGCTGGCCGGGCGCTTGCAAACTTCGCATACCGCTATTGCCCAGCGGCTGCGTAAATATGGAATACCCGGAAAACTTTGATACGCGTCGTCAAAGCCGACAGCTCATTCAGACTTTTCCTAGCCGCTTGGCCGCAATTGACTGGCGTGCTCGCCGTAGAATGATGACATCGTTATTTCGCATGTCACCTTGAACGAAGAGTACCCTGATGTTTGAACTCGATTTTTACGGGACACTTGTAGCCGCCTCCCTGGTATTGCTACTGGGGCGCGGGCTGGTCGCACGCATTGGTTTCCTGCGCGCTTACAATATCCCGGAACCTGTTGCAGGCGGATTGGTAGTGGCCTTGGCGCTCTTGGCATTGCGCAGTTTCGATGTACAGGTCCAGTTTGATACCTCATTGCAGACACCGTTGATGCTGGCGTTCTTCGCCACCATCGGCCTGAGTGCAGACTTCGCCAGCCTGAAGAAGGGCGGCCGTGTGGTCGCTGTGTTCCTGCTGGTGGTGACTGGCTTGCTGCTGGTGCAGAACGCCATGGGCATAGGCCTGGCAACGGCATTGGGGCTCGACCCATTGCTGGGCCTGCTGGCTGGTTCGATCACCCTGTCCGGGGGCCACGGCACGGGCGCCGCCTGGGGCGCCACGTTCACTGAAAAGTTTGGGGTGGCTTCGGCTTCCGAACTGGCGATGGCCTCTGCCACCTTCGGCCTGGTACTGGGCGGCTTGATTGGTGGCCCGGTTGCCAGGTTGCTGATCAAGCGGGTAAAGACGCAGGGGGTGGAAGAAGAAGTTCCACACCTGCCAAAAGGCTTTGAACAGCCGAATAAAGAGCGTCTGATCACCTCTTTTTCATTTATCGAAACGCTGGCACTGATTGCCGTCAGTTTGCTGGCCGGTACATTACTGAATGGAGTATTGAGAGGCACGGCATTCGAACTGCCGACATTCGTTTGTGTACTCTTCGTGGGCGTACTGCTGCGCAACGGGCTTTCGGCATTCGGCTTTTATCGTGTGTTCGAACGAGAAGTTTCGGTGCTGGGCAATGTCAGTCTGTCCCTGTTCCTGGCCATTGCCTTGATGTCGCTCAAGTTGTGGGACCTGGCGGCACTGGCCTTACCGTTCTTTGCGTTGCTGGCCGCGCAAACGCTGGTCATGGCACTGTTTGCGATCTTCGTGACATTCCGGGTGATGGGCCGCAACTATGATGCGGCAGTGCTGGCGGCCGGGCACTGTGGCTTCGGCCTGGGTGCAACGCCGACGGCCATTGCCAACATGCAAGCAGTGACCCAGCGCTATGGCGCCTCGCACATCGCCTTCCTGGTAGTGCCGATGGTGGGCGCGTTCTTCATCGACATCATCAATGTCATCGTGATCAAGCTGTACTTGGCATTGCCCTTGTTTATCGCGGGGTAACTCAGCCAACCCTGTTGCTGGCCGTCCTGGGCGTTGGCCCAGGACGAAGCACATCCGCTCAGGGACGAACCGCTGTAACTTCGATCTCAACGCGCCAGGCCGGGTGTGCCAGGCCCGCAATCTGGAACGCGGAACGCGCGGGCAGAACCGGCTGTTTGGCGGCAGGCCCGAAGAACTGGGTATAGCCGGCCATGAAACCGTCAAAATCCATTTTGCCGCCGTTCTCTGGCCCACCCACCAGGAACACTTGCATCTTCACCACATCCGTGAGGCCAAGACCCAGTTCTTTCAGTTGCTGCTGAATGTTTTCAAGCACATTGATGGTTTGTGCCTTGGTGTCACCGTAGGCTTCCAGTGACTCCTTGGGTGCATCGGGATGGATAACCGACGGGACCGAACCACTCAGGTAGATGACCGTCTTGCCCGCGGGGACTTCTACAGCTGACGAGATCGGGAAACTGCCTGCGCCATGGCGCACGATATCTTGTGCATGGGCGCTGCCGATACCGGCCAATGCCAGTGCAGCCACGGTGTTCAAAGCGACTTTCATGGTGTTCTCCTGAAAAGTACCAAGCATGTGCACGCATGGATGATGCGCACACGGGTCATTCCATTGCGCCAGGTGCGCTTAGAATCGATACAGGCTGAAGGGTTTCGGGTCCAGCACGGGCGCCTTGCCAAGCAGCAAATCGGCCGACAGCTCGGACGACACCGGGCTCTCCGTCATTCCCCAGCCGGTTGCGGTGTTGAGGACCAGCCCCGGGTACTCGTTGACCTGCGAAATGATGGGGTTCTCATCCGGAGCAATGGCCATCGCACCGCTCCACTGATCGATCAGCTTCGCATCACTGAAGGCAGGGAACTCGACCTTGAGTTTTTCCAGAGATGCATTCAGCTCCGGAAGGTCCGGGGCCGCCGTCATCAGCCGGTTTTTCTCGAAAGGCGAAACTTCGTCCAGCCTCCAGTGGGTTGGCTGAATGAACGAATCAATGAGCTGCTTGTTGAGCGAGATGTGCACCGGGAAGTCCGGGATGGCCAGCAGAGGCAGGTACTTGTAGCCGTACATGAACGACTCTTTCACTACCGGGGCAACCACGACGCGTGGCGAAGTGGCGTAGGTACCGTCGGCCTGCTCACGGAAGTAGATATTCCCCGGCAATGCAACGTTGCCGCCGGGTGCACGGGGGGCCGCACTGATGATTTGCTGGGACTGGTAAGCGGGCAAGGTCGGCACATCGACCCCCAGGTTCTGCATGAACAGCCTGGACCAAGCCCCACCCGCCACGATCACCCGCGAAGTCCGGATGGCGCCCTTCTCGGTCACCACATCAGAGATGGCTCCCGCCTGGGTCTCCAGCCCTCTTGCGGCGCAGTGGGTGTAGATACGCACGCCCATTTTCTTGGCGTACTCCGCCATGACAAACGATGCGCGCTCGGCATCGAGGCTACCGGAATCTTCTTCGAAACCCGCGACCTTCCAGTTTGACGATGCTCCACGCAGGCGCTGTTCAAGTTCATTGCCCTGGATGATTCGCGTGTTGAACGGTATATCCGCTGCCACTTCACGGCCTTTGCTATCGATCCACTGCCTGACGCCTTCCAGGTCCTCTTCATCGAACGGCACTTCCACCCGACCTTGCGTGCGATAGCTGGTATCTGCACCCACTTTGGCATTCATTTCACGCCAACGTTGCTTGGCAAGATGGTGCAACTGGAAAGTTGCGTCCGGCATCTTGTAGGTCATCACCTGACCATAAAACCTGCACGACTGCTCGCCGGCAATTTCACCTTTTTCAACGATAACTACGGAAAGGCCACGTTCGACCAGGTTGATCGCCGTCATGTGCCCAAGAATGCCCGCGCCAACGACGACTACATCCGCCTGCTTGGGCAGCTCTCCCTCAGTGCCCCCTACAAAACCAAACCGTGGTTTGCCGGGGATCAGCCTGCCTTCGCGCGTCAGCAGGGGGGTCAGAATCCCCGCGCCCCCCGCAACAGCCAAGACGCCACTGCCGATCAAAAACTTACGCCTCGTCATTCCCATGACACTTTCCTTTCCTGGTATCCGGTGTTGGTTGCATCCGCCCAGACGGCGAGACACCTGGTTGCCCGACAGCCTTCCTGACCCACTTTGCGGGCCAGGCAGTCAGGCTGAGCATTAACATTCAAGGGGGGCGATTCTGGTGATGCACCCGTGCCGGTTAAATCGCAGCGGGCAAATAATTAGTTCAGCCATTTGCAAACTAATATGCAGGAGACATAAATAGTTGAGATCGCGACACCGCATCTTTACCTGATCAACTTGACTTCGCAGCACGCATCCGGATTAGTTTCGTTGGAGCAATAACCTCATTAAAAATCCGGCTATTTGAAACTTATTAATTCCGCCGTTTGGGTCAAACTTGTGTTCCTAGAATTGATATGCAGTGGTTCCAGCGACAGCCCGTGAAACCATGGGTGTATCGATTTAAATACACCGTATCGAAATCAGTACAACCCCGTTAGAAAGCGGCTGCGCAAGGGTTTGATCCCCAAACGCTTTTTTATGCTTCGCCATCTGTAGCGTTCTCGTTCCACAAGAACCGCAAGGCGAACGCAAAAAAACAAGTAACTTGTTGTTTTATATATATTTTTTGTGATTGGCCGCGTTTTTGCTAAGGGAATACCAACCCAAGAGCGCGGACCCACCGCGCCCAACGCCCTGCTTCCCGAGGATTCCCCATGAGCGAGTTGCGTTTCACTGAAGATCACGAATGGCTGCGCGTCGAAGCCGATGGCAGCGTCACCGTGGGTATCACCGCCTACGCGCAGAACGCCCTTGGCGATGTGGTGTTCGTGCAACTGCCAGAGTTGCAGCAGTATGAAAAAGGCAGCGAAGCGTCCACCGTCGAATCGGTCAAGGCCGCCAGCGGCGTGTATATGCCCCTGGCCGGTGAAGTGGTCGAGGTCAACGGCCAGCTCGAAAGCAGCCCTGAACTGGTCAACGAAGACCCGATGGGCGAAGGCTGGTTCTTCCGCTTCAACCCAGCCGACAGGAGCGAAGTTACCGCCCTGCTCGACCAGGACGCCTACGACCGCCTTATCAAAGCCAACGACGACGCCTGAGGAGTTCCGCAATGACCATCAACCTCGGTACCGCCAACGAATTCATTGCCCGTCACATCGGCCCGCGCGCCGCTGACGAGCAGGCCATGCTCGCCGCCCTGGGCTTCGACTCGCTGGACGCCATGACCGCCGCAGTCATCCCCGACAGCATCAAGGGCACCAGCGTGCTTGGCTCGCACGATGGCCAGAGCGAAGCCGACGCGCTCGCTGCGCTCAAGGCCATCGCCGGCAAGAACCAGCTGTTCAAAAGCTACATCGGCCAGGGCTACTACAACACCCACACCCCAGCGCCGATCCTGCGCAACCTGCTGGAAAACCCTGCCTGGTACACCGCCTACACCCCGTACCAGCCAGAAATCTCCCAAGGCCGCCTGGAAGCGCTGCTGAACTTCCAGACCCTGATCAGCGACCTGACCGGCCTGCCGATCGCCAACGCCTCCCTGCTCGACGAAGCCACTGCTGCGGCCGAGGCCATGACGTTCTGCAAGCGCCTGTCGAAGAACAAGGCCAGCCACGCCTTCTTCGCCTCCGTGCACTGCCACCCGCAAACCCTCGACGTGCTGCGCACCCGTGCCGAGCCGCTGGGTATCGAGGTGGTGGTCGGTGACGAGCGCGAGCTGGGGGATGTCAGCGCCTTCTTCGGCGCCCTGCTGCAATACCCGGCCAGCAACGGTGAAGTGTTCGACTACCGTGAAGTGGTACAGCGCTTCCACGCCGCCAATGCCCTGGTCGCCGTCGCGGCCGACCTGCTGGCCCTGACCCTGCTGACCCCACCGGGCGAGTTCGACGCCGACGTGGCCATCGGCAGCGCCCAGCGTTTTGGCGTACCACTGGGCTTCGGTGGCCCGCACGCGGCCTACTTCGCCACCCGTGACGCGTTCAAGCGCGACATGCCGGGCCGCCTGGTCGGCGTATCGATCGACCGCTTCGGCAAAACTGCCCTGCGCCTGGCCATGCAGACCCGCGAGCAGCACATCCGTCGCGAAAAGGCCACCAGCAACATCTGCACCGCCCAGGTGCTGCTGGCCAACATCGCCAGCATGTTCGCCGTTTACCACGGCCCGGCCGGCCTCAAGCGCATTGCCGAGCGTACCCATGCGCTGACTGCGATTCTGGCCGCCGGCCTGAAGGCGCTGGGCGTATCGGTGGTGGGCGGCAGCGCCTTCGACACCCTGACCCTGGCCACCGGCAGTACCACTGCCAGCCTGCATGACAAGGCACGCGCCCAGGGCATCAACCTGCGCCAGGTAGACGCCGCACATGTCGGCCTGTCGCTGGACGAAACCAGCACCCAGGCTGACGTCGAGTCGCTGTGGCAGCTGTTGGGTGGCGAGCAGGCACAGCCTGACTTCAGCGCACTGGCAGCCAGCACCGGCTCCCTGCTGCCGGCTGCCCTGCTGCGCCAGTCGGCCATTCTCGAACACCCGGTATTCAACCGCTATCACAGCGAAACCGAGCTGATGCGCTACCTGCGCCGCCTGGCCGACAAGGACCTGGCACTGGACCGCAGCATGATCCCGCTGGGCTCATGCACCATGAAGCTGAACGCCGCCAGCGAAATGATCCCGGTCACCTGGGCCGAGTTCGGCAACCTGCACCCGTTCGCCCCGGCCGCACAGAGCCAGGGCTACCTGCAGATGACCACCGAGCTGGAAGCCATGCTCTGCGCCGCCACCGGCTATGACGCCGTGTCGCTGCAGCCCAACGCCGGCTCCCAGGGCGAATATGCAGGCCTGCTGGCTATCCGCGCCTACCACCGCAGCCGTGGCGAAGCGCACCGCGACATCTGCCTGATCCCGTCGTCGGCCCACGGCACCAACCCGGCCACCGCACACATGGCTGGCATGCGCGTCGTCGTTACCGCCTGTGACGCCCGCGGCAACGTCGATGTCGAGGACCTGCGCGCCAAGGCCATCGAGCACCGCGAGCGCCTGGCCGCGATCATGATCACCTACCCGTCGACCCACGGTGTGTTCGAAGAAGCGATCGGCGAAATCTGCGCGATCATTCACGATAACGGTGGCCAGGTGTACATCGACGGCGCCAACATGAACGCCATGGTCGGCCTGTGCGCCCCGGGCAAGTTCGGCGGCGATGTGTCCCACCTGAACCTGCACAAGACCTTCTGCATCCCGCACGGTGGTGGCGGCCCAGGCGTTGGCCCGATTGGCGTCAAGTCGCACCTGGCGCCGTTCCTGCCTGGCCACGCGCAGCTGGAAAACACCCAAGGTGCGGTGTGCGCCGCACCGTTCGGCAGCGCCAGCATCCTGCCGATCACCTGGATGTACATCCGCATGATGGGCGGTGCCGGCCTCAAGCGTGCTTCGCAGATGGCCATTCTGAACGCCAACTACATCGCCCGCCGCCTGGAAGAGCACTATCCTGTTCTGTATACCGGTGGCAATGGCCTGGTGGCCCACGAATGCATCCTCGACCTGCGCCCGCTGAAGGACACCAGCGGCATCAGCGTCGACGACGTGGCCAAGCGCCTGATCGACTTCGGCTTCCACGCCCCGACCATGTCTTTCCCGGTGGCCGGCACGCTGATGATCGAACCGACCGAAAGCGAGTCCAAGGAAGAACTGGACCGCTTCTGCGACGCGATGATCCAGATCCGCGAAGAAATCCGTGCGGTCGAGAGCGGTACCGTGGACAAGGACGACAACCCGCTGAAGAACGCTCCGCACACTGCGGCCGAACTGGTTGGCGAATGGGCCCACGGCTACAGCCGCGAACAAGCGGTTTACCCGCTGCCAAGCCTGGTGGAAAGCAAGTACTGGCCGCCGGTTGGCCGGGTCGACAACGTGTTCGGCGACCGCAACCTGGTGTGCGCCTGCCCGTCGATCGAGAGCTATCAGGACGCCTGATTGCGCTCAGGCCCGCTACCTGACTTGAGGTGGACCTCTGAGGGAGCGGGCGCGCCCGCCCCCACAGGCTTCACCGTCCGCCTAATATCCCTGGCTGGAGGAACCACCATGTCACTGAGCGTCTTCGACCTGTTCAAGATCGGCATCGGCCCCTCCAGCTCCCACACGGTCGGCCCGATGCGCGCCGCCGCACGGTTCGCCGAAGGGCTGCGCCGTGATGACCTGCTCACCCGCACCGCCAGCGTCAAGGCCGAGCTGTATGGCTCGCTGGGCGCAACCGGCAAGGGCCACGGCAGCGACAAGGCGGTCTTGCTCGGCCTCGAAGGCGAGCACCCGGACACCGTCGACACCGAATCCATCCCCGCGCGCCTGCAAGTGATCCGCGACAGCGGCCGCCTGCGTGTGCTCGGCGAACACGACATTGCCTTTAACGAGAAACAACACCTGGCAATGATCCGCAAGCCACTGGACTACCACCCCAACGGCATGATCTTCCGCGCCTTCGACGACGCCGGCCTGCAAATCCGCAGCCGCGAATACTACTCGGTGGGCGGTGGTTTCGTGGTCGACGAGGATGCCGCCGGCCACGACCGCATCGTCGAGGACAGCACCGTGCTGCCCTACCCGTTCAAAACCGCCAAGGAACTGCTTGGCCACTGCACCACGCAGAACCTGTCGGTAAGCCAGGTGATGCTGGCCAATGAGGCCGCCTGGCGCCCGGAGGCAGAAACCCGCGCCGGGCTGCTGCGTATCTGGCAAGTGATGCAGGATTGTGTCGATGCCGGCTGCCAGCATGAGGGCATTCTGCCAGGCGGGCTCAAGGTCAAGCGGCGGGCCCCAGCCCTGTACCGCCAGCTGAGCCGTCACCCGGAGGCCAGCCTGCGCGATGCGCTGTCGGTGCTCGACTGGGTCAACCTCTATGCCCTGGCGGTGAACGAGGAAAATGCCAATGGCGGGCGTGTGGTTACCGCGCCCACCAATGGCGCGGCGGGCATCGTCCCGGCGGTGCTGCACTACTACATGCGCTTCGTGCCGGGCGCCAGCGAAGACGGGGTGGTGCGTTTTCTGCTCACCGCCGCAGCCATCGGCATCCTGTACAAGGAGAATGCCTCTATCTCCGGCGCCGAAGTGGGCTGCCAGGGCGAGGTCGGCGTGGCGTGCTCCATGGCGGCGGGGGCACTGTGCGAAGTGATGGGGGGCAGCGTGCAACAGGTGGAGAACGCTGCCGAAATCGGCATGGAACACAACCTGGGCCTGACCTGCGACCCGATCGGCGGCTTGGTTCAGGTGCCCTGCATCGAGCGCAATGCCATGGGCTCGGTGAAGGCGATCAACGCCGTGCGCATGGCCTTGCGCGGCGACGGGCAGCACTTCGTGTCGCTCGACAAGGTCATCCGCACCATGCGCCAGACCGGCGCCGATATGAAAAGCAAATACAAGGAGACCGCCCGCGGCGGTCTTGCCGTCAACATCATCGAATGTTGACCCCACAATAAAACCAAGGAGTCACCGATGTCCGAAACACTGCTCAAGACCCCACTGCACGCCCTGCACCTGGAACTGGGTGCGCGCATGGTGCCGTTTGCCGGCTACGACATGCCGGTGCAGTACCCGCTTGGGGTGCTCAAGGAGCATTTGCACACCCGCGAGCAGGCCGGCCTGTTCGATGTCTCGCACATGGGCCAGATCATCCTGCGCGGTGCCGATGCCGCCAAGGCCCTGGAAAGCCTGGTGCCGGTGGATATCATCGACCTGCCGGTGGGCATGCAGCGCTATGCCATGTTCACCAATGAACAAGGCGGCATCCTTGACGACCTGATGGTTGCCAACCTGGGCGACGATACCCTGTTCCTGGTGGTCAACGCAGCCTGCAAGGACCAGGACCTGGCCCACCTGCAAACACACATCGGGAGCCGTTGCGAGGTGCAGCCGCTGTTCGACCAACGTGCCCTGCTCGCCCTGCAAGGGCCGGCCGCGGTCAAGGTGCTGGAGCGCATGGCCCCGGAAGTGGCCGGCATGACCTTCATGCAGTTCCGGCCGGTAAAACTGCTGGGTGAAGACTGCTTCGTCAGCCGCTCAGGCTACACCGGCGAAGACGGCTACGAAATTTCGGTACCGGTCCAGGCCGCCGACGCCTTGGCCCGCAGCCTGCTGGCCGAGCCCGAAGTACAGCCCATTGGCCTGGGCGCGCGGGACTCGCTGCGCCTGGAAGCCGGCCTGTGCCTGTATGGCCATGACATGAATACCGAGACGACCCCGATCGAAGCCAGCCTGCTGTGGGCGATTTCCAAGGTGCGCCGTGCCGACGGTGCACGTGCTGCCGGCTTCCCCGGCGCCGAAGCGATCTTTACCCACCAGCGCGACGGTGTGGCGCGCAAACGTGTTGGCCTGTTGCCCCAGGAGCGCACGCCGGTACGTGAAGGCGCCGATATTGTTGATGCCAACGATAAACCGGTGGGCAAAGTGTGCAGCGGTGGCTTCGGGCCGACACTCGGCGCACCGGTTGCAATGGGTTATGTCGATAATGAACATGCTGCACTCGATACCGCACTGTTTGCCGTAGTGCGTGGCAAGAAGGTTGCCCTGAAGGTCAGCAAAATGCCTTTCGTGGCGCAACGTTACTACCGTGGCTGAAACGGCTTTGTGAAGGTTGCGGTCAGGTTCGGGATATTCGATTTCGAACCTGCCCAATAACTTTTGAACATGGCGCCAGGCCAGGCGCCATGCCGTTTCCGACAATTCGGTCGGTTATCGGCAAGCGGTCGATTTCCCCTGCGGGCAAGGGCTTGTTTTTCGCTCGGGAGTTGGCGTAGAGTCACTGCACTGTGTTTGCATGGGTCGCAACAGTTCGTGACCTGGGCCAGTAGCCGCAATCTGCTACAACCCGTTCGACGTCTCTTACTTTCCTGCAACCCAGCCCAGTAATCTTTTGCTTACAAACAATGCAGAAGAAACTGTCATCAAAAATTAGTTTCATAGGAAATAAGACAATGGCTGAGCGTCAGAGCGGTACCGTCAAGTGGTTCAATGACGAAAAAGGTTACGGCTTCATCACCCCAGAGACCGGTCCGGATCTGTTCGTGCACTTCCGCGCAATCCAAGGTAACGGCTTCAAGAGCCTGAAAGAAGGCCAGAAAGTGACCTTCATTGCTGTGCAAGGCCAAAAGGGCATGCAGGCTGACGAAGTCCAGGCAGAAGGCTGAAACTTCTATAAAAGAGCCCCTGCGTTGACGCGCAGGGGCTTTTTTTTGCTTGCAATTCCATAGAATGAGCCTTTTCCATTCGGAGCTGCCCAGCGATGCCCAAGCCCCACCTTCTCCCACAGGGTGACTTCCCCGCCGCTGGCTTTGGCCGACGACTGGCCGCGATGTTCTACGACTTCCTGCTGTGTACTGCACTGCTGATCGTGACCGCCGGTGCCTACAAGCTGATCCAGATGGCGATCATTGGCGAAGCGCGCATGCGTGAGCTGACCGAGGCCGGTGCACTGGATGGCGACCCGCTACTGTCGACGGTACTGCTGTTCGCCTTGTTCGGCTTCTTTGCCAAGTTCTGGACCCATGGCGGGCAGACGCTGGGCATGCAGGTGTGGGGCGTGCGCGTGCAGAATGCCGATGGCTCAGCCATCAGCCTGTGGCAGGCATTGTTGCGCTTCGTGGTATCCATTGCCTCATGGCTGTGCCTGGGGCTGGGTTTTTTCTGGGTGTTGATCGACAAGCGAAAGCGTGGCTGGCATGACATCTATTCGGAAAGCCAGCTGGTGCGGGTACCGAAGCAAAAGAGATGACTTGAGCGTTGTGTTGCCTGCTCCGGCCATAGGGCCATCAGCCACAAAAAAGCCGACCCTGAGGTCGGCTTTTTCATGCAGCTCAGGCCATCAACCCGCCCGGCGCAACAGCCAGACACCGGCCAAGGCACAGATCCCCGCCGGGATCACCACCGCCAGCAGCGGCGGGAAGCCGAACACCTGGCTCGAAGGCCCCAGCAGGTCCTGGGCAATACGGAACACGAAACCCACCAGCACACCGGTGAACACACGCTGGCCCAGGGTGACCGAACGCAGCGGGCCGAAGATGAACGAGATCGCCATCAGCACCAGCGCCGCGGTAACCAGCGGCTGCAGCACCTTGGTCCAGAACGCCAACCAGTAACGGGCATTGTTCAGGCCCTGGTCGGACAGGTAGTGGATGTAATCCCACAACCCGGTAATGGACAGCGACTCCGGCGCCAGGATCACGGTATTGAGCAGTTCTGGCGTGAGCGAAACGTCCCAGCGCTCCTGCGGCGCGCCGACCACTTCGGTGTGGTCGCCACGGAAGTAGGTGGTACGCACGTCGGCGAGCAGCCAGTGGTCGTTCTGGTACTGCGCGCGGCGGGCGAAGCTTGAGGTGACGATCTTGCGCTCGCTGTCGAAGCGGTAACGGGTCACACCCAGCAGCAGGCCGTTGGGCTGTACGGAGTTGATGTGCACATACTCTTCACCCTGGCGGTGCCACATGCCGCGCTTGGAGCTCTGCGCCTCACCACCGCCCTGGGCCAGGGAACGGTCGGCCTGGGCCTTGTTCTCGGTCACCGGTGCCACGTATTCGCCGATCAGCAGCCCTACCAGCATCAGCACCAGCATCGGCTTCATCACCGCCCAGACGATGCGGCCGATAGACACCCCGGCCGCACGCATGATGGTCAGTTCGCTGCTGCTGGCCAGGCTGCCCAGGCCGATCAGGCAGCCGATCAAGGCCGCCATCGGCAGCATGTCATAGAGCCGCCGGGGTGCTGTCAGCAGGACGAAGTTGCCGGCCTCCATCAACGTGTAGGTATCACTCAGGTCGCCCATCTCGTCGATGAAGGCGAACAGCGAGGCCAGGCCGAGGATGATGCCCAGCACGGCCAGGATGGCCAGCAGCACGCTCTGGCCGATGTAGCGGTCCAGCTTACCCATGGGCCACCTCCGCACGACGGGCGGCACGCTTGAGGCGCAGCGGTTCCCAGTACAACAGGCCAAGGCCGATCAACAGGAACAGGCCGTGGACCCACCACATGCCCAGGCCAATCGGCAATTTGCCCTTCTCGAGGGCGCCACGTACGGAAATCAGCATTGTCAGGTAAGCCATGTACAAAAGAATTGCCGGCAGCAGCTTGAGGAAGCGGCCCTGACGGGGGTTGACCCGGGACAGCGGCACCGCCAGCAAGGTAACGACGAATACCAGGATCGGCAGCGACAACCGCCACTGCAGCTCGGCGCGCTCTCGCAGGCCCTCCTTGCCGATCAGCTCGGAAGTGGGAATGGCTTCGCGCTCGGTCACTTCTTCGGCCACTTCCGGTTTGGGCAGCTGCACGCCATAGGTGTCGTACTTGATCGCACGGTAATCGGCCTGACCAGGATTGCCGTCATAGCGGTAGCCGTTTTCCAGCACCAGGTAGCGGTTACCGTCGGCCTGGATCTCCTGGTGACCTTTTTCAGCGACCAGTACCGACGGGGCACGGTCCTTGGTCTTGTCCTGGTTGAAGCGCTTCTCGGAGATGAACACCCCGGACAGGTTGACGCGGTCGTCCGACAGCTGCTCGGTGTAGGTCACCCGCGAACCGTCACGCAGGGTCTGGAAGCGGCCCGGCACCAAGGTGTCGAACTCGGTCAGCGTGTCCTGCTGGGCAATGATCTGCTGCACCTGGGCAACGCCCAACGGCGCAAGGCTCAGGCTCAGCCAGGCCACCAGCAGGGCAACCAGGGCCGCCGGCGCCATGGTCAGCCCCAACAGGCGCTGCTGGCTCATACCGGTTGCAGACAGCACGGTCATCTCGCTTTCCAGGTACAGCCGCCCGTAAGCCAGCAAAATGCCGAGGAACAGCCCCAGAGGCAGGATCAGTTGCAGGAAACCCGGCAGCCGGAAGCCCATGATCAGGAACAGCACGCCCGGATCGAGCACGCCCTGAGCGGCCTGGGCCAGATATTTGATGAAGCGCCCACTCATGATGATCACCAGCAGCACTGCGCTGACGGCGCTCAAGGTCACCAGGACCTCGCGGGACAGATAACGAAAGACGATCAAACCAGACACTCCTGGGTTGTCAGGGCGGACTGCCATGCAATGGCGCCAAACAATGACTTAGTACAGCCAAGACCAATGCCGGTTCGCCAAAGGCGAACCTCCATGTAAAGTGCGCGCATTATCCTGTGATTGACCGCGCCTGTCACTTGGCCGCGCATGAAGGCGCATATCGGGGTTGTCAGCACGCTTGCCGCAGGCTCAAACTGGCAGCTTTTCCGCTGGCGCGCGACTACGCGGCCAAGCCCGTCCTGAGCGCTGGAACACACAGCGCCACTTGTATCGATCATTCGGGGACCCTGACATGGAACTGGTTGTAAAAAGCGTAGCTGCTGCATCCGTAAAAACTGCCGCCCTGGTCATTCCGGTAGGTGAAAACCGCAAGCTTGGCGCCGTTGCCAAGGCGGTCGACCTGGCCAGCGAAGGTGCCATCAGCGCTGTGCTCAAACGCGGCGACCTGGTTGGCAAGCCAGGCCAGACCCTGCTGCTGCAGAACCTGCAGGGCCTGAAAGCTGAGCGCGTGCTGCTGGTGGGCAGTGGCAAGGACGAAGCCCTGGGTGACCGCACCTGGCGCAAACTGGTCGCCAGCGTGGCCGGCGTGCTCAAGGGCCTGAATGGCGCCGATGCCGTGCTGGCCCTGGACGATGTCGCAGTCAACAACCGCGATGCCCACTACGGCAAATACCGCCTGCTGGCAGAAACCCTGCTCGACGGCGAGTACGTGTTCGACCGCTTCAAGAGCCAGAAGGTCGAGCCGCGCGCCCTGAAAAAAGTCACCCTGCTGGCCGACAAGGCCGGCCAGGCGGAAGTCGAGCGTGCCGTCAAGCACGCCAGCGCCATTGCCACCGGCATGGCCTTCACCCGTGATCTGGGCAACCTGCCGCCTAACCTGTGCCACCCAAGTTTCCTCGCCGAACAGGCCAAGGACCTGGGCAAGGCGCACAAGGCGCTGAAGGTCGAGGTACTGGACGAGAAGAAGATCAAGGACCTGGGCATGGGCGCGTTCTACGCCGTGGGCCAGGGCAGCGACCAGCCACCGCGCCTGATCGTGCTCAACTACCAGGGCGGCAAGAAGGCTGACAAGCCGTTCGTGCTGGTGGGCAAGGGCATCACCTTCGATACCGGCGGCATCAGCCTCAAGCCAGGCGCCGGCATGGACGAAATGAAGTACGACATGTGCGGCGCTGCCAGCGTGCTCGGCACCCTGCGTGCAGTGCTTGAACTGCAACTGCCAGTCAACCTGGTATGCCTGCTGGCCTGCGCCGAGAACATGCCAAGCGGCGGCGCCACCCGCCCGGGTGACATCGTCACCACCATGAGCGGCCAGACCGTGGAAATTCTCAACACCGACGCCGAAGGCCGCCTGGTGCTGTGCGACACCCTGACCTACGCCGAGCGCTTCAAGCCGCAGGCGGTGATCGACATCGCCACCCTGACCGGCGCCTGCATCGTCGCCCTGGGCAGCCACACCACCGGCCTGATGGGCAACAACGACGACCTGGTCGGCCAGTTGCTCGACGCTGGCAAGCGCGCCGACGACCGTGCCTGGCAATTGCCGCTGTTCGACGAATACCAGGAGCAGCTGGACAGCCCGTTCGCCGACATGGGCAACATCGGCGGGCCGAAGGCCGGGACCATCACCGCAGGCTGCTTCCTGTCGCGCTTCGCCAAGGCCTACAACTGGGCGCACATGGACATCGCCGGTACCGCCTGGATCAGTGGTGGCAAGGACAAGGGCGCCACAGGCCGCCCGGTGCCCCTGCTGACCCAGTACCTGCTGGACCGCGCTGGCGCCTGACGCCGTGAGGCCGGTGGTGTCTAGCGCACCATCGGCCGGCGATGACCACCATGAGCAAAGTCGACTTCTACATCTTGCCCACCGACTCGCTGTCGGCGCGGCTCGATTTCGCCTGCAAACTGTGCGAAAAGGCCTGGCGCCTCGGTCACCGGGTCTATCTGCATTGCCAGGATGCCGAGCAGCGCAACGAGCTGGACCTGCGTTTGTGGCGCTTCAAGGGTGAGGCCTTCGTGCCCCACGACCTGGCCGAGCTGCATGCCGATGCCGGCGTCGCCCTTGGCCTGGATGACAGCGCGGGCGATCACCGCGACCTGCTGATCAACCTGGGGGCCGGCGTGCCGGGCTTCGTCGGCCAGTTCGAGCGCGTGGCCGAAATCGTGGTGGAAGAGCCTGGCATCCGCCAATCCGCCCGTGAACGATTCCGTTTCTACCGCGAACAGGGCTATGCTCTGCAAGACCACCGCTTACAGCGACTTTGACGACGATGGACAAGCCCTCCCCTTTGCCCGACTCCGCCCATCTGCTCGATGACCTCGAGTCGATCCGCCAGCTGCTTGGCGATGCCGACCTGCAACCGCCGCTGCTGACCGAGACGGTGGAGCAGATCCCGTTGCTGCTGGAAGAACCTGCCGGTCACCCTGCACCTGATAGCAAACCGATCGCTGTCGAGCCCGAGGAAGACCCGCAGACCCGCCGGCAGGACACCCTGCTGCACCTGGAAAGCGAGCTGCGCGCAGCGGCGCAGATGATCATGCAGGACGTGATCAACGACTTCACCCCGCATATCGAAAACGAGATCAAGCGCCGGCTGGATGCGCGGATCGAGCGCTTGATCAAGCGTACCGAGTGATATTCCGGGGCCGCTTTGCGGCCCATTCGCGGCACAAGGCCGCTTCTGCAGGCACCGCGATCCCTGTAGGAGCGGCCTTGCGCCGCGAATGGGCTGCAAAGCAGCCCCAGCGGCTGTCGCCTCAACACCCCAGCTTGGTTATACTTCCCGGCTTTCCCGAATAAATGCACAGGGTCCCGCCGCGCATGGATAAGACCTACCAGCCGCACGCCATCGAAACTTCCTGGTACAACACCTGGGAGTCCGAGAACTATTTCGCCCCACAAGGTGCAGGCGAGTCCTACACCATCATGATCCCGCCGCCGAACGTGACCGGCAGCCTGCACATGGGCCACGGGTTCAACAACGCGATCATGGATGCCCTGATCCGTTTCCGCCGTATGCAAGGCCGCGACACCCTCTGGCAGCCAGGTACCGACCACGCCGGTATCGCCACCCAGATGCTGGTCGAGCGCCAGCTCGAAGCCAAGGGCCAGAACCGGCATGACCTGGGCCGCGAAAAGTTCCTGGAAAAGGTCTGGGAATGGAAGGACCAGTCCGGCGGCAACATCAGCCGCCAGATCCGCCGCCTGGGCTCGTCGGTAGACTGGAGCCGCGAGCGCTTCACCATGGACGACGGCCTGTCCGAAGCGGTCAAGGAAGCTTTCGTGCGCCTGCATGAAGACGGCCTGATCTACCGCGGCAAGCGCCTGGTCAACTGGGACACCAAGCTGCACACGGCCATCTCCGACCTCGAAGTGGAAAACCACGACGAAAAAGGCCACCTGTGGAACCTGCGCTACCCGCTCGCCGACGGCGCCAAGACCGCCGAAGGCCTGGACTACCTGGTCGTCGCCACCACCCGTCCGGAAACCCTGCTGGGTGACGCAGCCGTTGCGGTCAACCCGAACGACGAACGCTACCAGGCACTGATCGGCAAGTTCGTCGAACTGCCGCTGGTCGGCCGCCGCATCCCGATCATCGCCGACGACTACTGCGACCCCGAGTTCGGTACCGGCTGCGTGAAGATCACCCCGGCTCACGACTTCAACGACTATGAAGTCGGCAAGCGCCACAACCTGCCACTGCTGAACATCTTCGACAAGAACGCCTTCGTGCTGGCCAGTGCCCAGGCCTTCAACCTCGACGGCAGCGTCAACGAGCAGGTCGACACCCGCCTGCCGGCCCAGTACGCCAACCTCGACCGCTTCGTCGCGCGCAAGCAGATCGTTGCCGACCTCGACGCCCAGGGCCTGCTGGTGAGCATTGACGACCACGCCCTGAAAGTGCCGAAAGGCGACCGTTCGGGCACCGTCATCGAGCCGTGGCTGACCGACCAGTGGTACGTTTCCACCAAGCCGCTGGCAGAACCTGCCATCGCTGCCGTGGAAGATGGCCGCATCCAGTTCGTGCCCAAGCAGTACGAGAACATGTACTTCTCCTGGATGCGTGACATCCAGGACTGGTGCATCAGCCGCCAGCTGTGGTGGGGCCACCGCATCCCGGCGTGGTACGACGAGGCCGGCCAGGTCTACGTTGGCCGCGACGAAGCCGAAGTGCGTGCCAAGCACAACCTGGGCGCCGACGTGGCCCTGCGCCAGGACGACGACGTACTCGACACCTGGTTCAGCTCGGGCCTGTGGACCTTCTCCACCCTGGGCTGGCCGGAACAGACCGAGTTCCTCAAGAAGTTCCACTCCACCGATGTGCTGGTAACCGGCTTCGACATCATCTTCTTCTGGGTTGCGCGCATGATCATGCTGACCATGCACCTGATCAAGAACGAAGATGGCACCCCGCAGGTACCGTTCAAGACCGTGTATGTGCACGGCCTGGTACGCGACGGCCAGGGCCAGAAGATGTCCAAGTCCAAGGGCAACGTCCTCGACCCGCTGGACATCGTCGACGGCATTACCCTCGACGCCCTGCTGGAAAAACGCACCAGCGGCATGATGCAGCCCAAGCTGGCCGAGAAAATCGCCAAGCAGACCAAGGCCGAGTTCCCCGAGGGTATCGCCAGCTACGGCACCGACGCCCTGCGCTTCACCTTCTGCTCGCTGGCCTCCACTGGCCGCGACATCAAGTTCGACATGGGCCGCGTCGAAGGCTACCGCAACTTCTGCAACAAGATCTGGAACGCCGCCCGCTATGTGCTGGACAAGGGCGAGGACTGCGGCCAGAACGGCGAAGCCTACGAGCTGTCGCTGGCTGACCGCTGGATCATCTCGCAGCTGCAGCGCACCGAAGCCGAAGTGACCCGCCAGCTGGAGCAGTTCCGCTTCGACCTGGCCAGCCAGGCGCTGTACGAGTTCATCTGGAACCAGTACTGCGATTGGTACCTGGAACTGTCCAAGCCGGTACTGTGGGACGAAAACGCCCCGGTCGAGCGCGCCCGTGGCACCCGCCGCACTTTGGTGCGCGTACTGGAAGTGGCGCTGCGCCTGGCGCACCCGTTCATGCCTTTCATTACCGAAGAAATCTGGCAGCGTATCGCGCCGCTGGCCGGTATCGAAGGCAAGACCATCATGCTGCAGCCTTGGCCAGTGGCCAATGAAGCCCGTATCGACGCGGCTGCCGAAGGCGACATCGAGTGGCTGAAGGAGCTGATGGTCGGCCTGCGCAATATCCGCGCCGAAATGAACATCGGCCCAGGCAAGCCACTGCCGCTGTTCCTGAAGAACGCCAACGCCGACGACCAGCGCCGCCTGCAGGAAAACGAAGCGCTGCTGAAGAAACTGGCCAAGGTCGAGTCGTTCACCGTCCTGGGGGATGCTGATGAGGCGCCGTTGTCGGCCACTGCCTTGGTCGGTGACCTGCAAGTGCTGGTGCCTATGGCTGGCCTGATCGACAAGGATGCCGAGCTGGCGCGCCTGAACAAGGAAATCCAGCGTCTGCAAGGCGAAGTGCAACGCGTGGGCGGCAAGCTCTCCAACGCCGCCTTCGTCGACAAGGCACCGCCTGCGGTGATCGAGAAGGAACGCGCCAAGCTGGCCGAGTCCGAACAGGCCCTCGCCAACTTCACCGAGCAGCATGCGCGGATTGCTGCGCTGTAACTTGACAATGCTGACCTGACCCGCGAGGGCTTTGCCCTCGTTCGCGGCACAAGGCCGCTCCTACAGGGACGGCGCCGGTTTGAAGGGCGCCGCTATCCTGTGGGAGCGGCCTTGTGCCGCGAATGGGCCCACAGCGGCCCTCTGGCCAGCACCTGCAGCACCGGACCCGAGCATGACCCAAAACAAACCCACCTTGCACCCGCGCAACCGCCACCAGGGCCGTTACGACTTCCCCAGCCTGATCAAGGCCCACCCTGACCTGGCCCGTTTCACCATTACCAACCCACACGGCAAACCCAGCATCGACTTCGCCAACCCCGAAGCCGTGCGGGTGTTCAATCGTGCCCTGCTCAAGGCCCAGTACGGCATTCAGCACTGGGACATCCCCGCCGACTACCTGTGCCCGCCCATTCCCGGCCGCGCCGACTACATCCACGTGGCCGCCGACCTGTTGGCCGACGACAATGCGGGTGAAATCCCCAAGGGCGCCAAGGTGCATGCGCTGGATATCGGCGTTGGCGCCAACTGCATCTACCCGCTGCTGGGCTACAGTGACTACCGCTGGCGCTTCCTCGGCTCGGACATCGACCCCGTGGCCCTGGCCTCGGCCAAAGCCATTGTCCAGGCCAATGGCCTGGGCAAGGCCATCACCCTGCGCCAGCAGGCCAACCGCGCGCATATTCTCAGCGGCTTGCTGCAGGACGACGACCGCTTCGACCTGACCCTGTGCAACCCGCCCTTCCATGCCTCGCGCGAGGAAGCCACCCGTGGCAGCCAACGCAAGTGGAAGAACCTGGGCAAGCAGGACCCCAAGCGCAAGCTGCCGGTGCTGAACTTCGGCGGCCAGAACAATGAACTGTGGTGTGAAGGCGGTGAAATCCGCTTTGTCAGCCAACTGGTTGGCGAAAGCGTGCAATACGCCGAGCAGGTGTTGTGGTTCACCAGCCTGGTATCCAAAGCCAGCAACCTGCCGGGTATCGAGGCTGCGCTCAGCAAAGCAGGCGCCAAAGCCGTGCGCATCCATGACATGGGCCAGGGCCAGAAGCAGAGCCGCATGGTCGCCTGGAGCTTCCAGGACGACGCCGCGCGCAAGGCCTGGCACGCCCGGCGTAAAACCCAGGCATGAAAAAACCGCGCCTGGGCAAGCCAGGCGCGGTTTTTGTCAACGCTTCAACAATTACTTGTTGATGGCATCGGTCAGCACTTTGGCTGGAACGAACTTGACGACTTTCTTGGCAGCGATTTCGATGGCAGCGCCAGTCGAAGGGTTGCGGCCGGTACGGGCAGGACGCTCGGAGACTTTCAGCTTGCCGATGCCTGGCAGAGTGATTTCAGCGCCGTTTTCCAGCTGGTCGGCAACGATCTGGCCCAGTTGCTCCAGAGCGTTCTTGGCGGTGGTTTTTGGCGCGGCGATCGATTCGGCGATGTCGGCAATCAGTTGGTCTTTGGTCAATGCCATGGTGGTGTTCCTTCCCTATCAAATTCGATGGTTATGCAGCGAACTACGACGTTATCGGGCCAGCCCCTTACAGTGGAGGGCCGCGCCAATTGCGTATGTAGATACATAAATCGGCGTTTGGTTCGACACGACGACAGCACGCTGCCAGCACTGCGCCACACGAGGGGCGCAAGACCGCGCAAAACTACCACAGGAATGGATAAATATCCGCTGCGCACTTCGATTTAATGCAGGTTTTTCGGGGGTTTTAGCCTAAAACGCAGAAAACTGAACAAAAAACGAACAACCGACATATCTGCCAACATACGGCCACTGCATCACCTTGTGTCTAGGGTAAACTTGCCAACTTTTGCAGCTCGCCGAGAATCCCATGCCAATCCGTCATTGCATCGTTCACCTGATCGACAAAAAGCCCGATGGCAGCCCTGCTGTACTGCATGCCCGCGACGCCGAGCTGGCCGCATCCGATGCCATCGAAAACCTGCTGGCAGACCTCAACGACAGTTACAACGCCAAGCAAGGCAAGGCCTGGGGTTTTTTCCACGGTGAGTCTGGGGCCTACCCGCTCAGTGGCTGGCTGAAGCAGTACCTCGATGAGGAAAAGGACTTCACCGCCTTCAGCCGCGTGGCGGTGGAACACCTGCAAAAGCTGATGGAAGAGTCCAACCTGTCCACCGGCGGGCACACCCTGTTTGCCCATTACCAGCAAGGCATGACCGAGTACCTGGCGATTGCCCTGCTGCACCACAGCGAAGGCGTGGCAGTGAACGCCGAGCTTGATGTAACGCCTTCGCGCCACCTCGACCTTGGCCAGCTGCACCTGGCAGCGCGCATCAACCTGTCGGAATGGCAGAACAACAAGAGTTCCAAACAGTACATTTCGTTCATCAAGGGCAAGAACGGCAAAAAGGTCTCGGACTATTTCCGCGACTTCATCGGCTGCCAGGAAGGCGTCGACGGCCCAGGCGAAACCCGCACCCTGCTCAAGGCTTTCAGTGACTTCGTCGAGAGCGAAGACCTGCCGGAAGCGTCTGCCCGCGAAAAGACCCAGACCCTGGTCGATTACGCCACCACCCAGACCAAGCTGGGCGAGCCGGTCACGCTGGAAGAGCTGTCCAGCCTGATCGACGAGGACCGGCCCAAGGCGTTTTACGACCATATCCGCAACAAGGATTACGGCCTGTCTCCGGAAATCCCCGCAGACAAACGCACCCTCAACCAGTTCCGTCGCTTCACTGGCCGGGCCGAAGGCCTGTCGATCAGCTTCGAGGCGCACCTGCTGGGGGACAAGGTTGAATATGACGAAGAGGCTGGTACCTTGGTCATCAAGGGCCTGCCAACGCAGCTGGTCGATCAGCTCAAGCGCCGCAAGGACTGATCAGCTGCCTGCATAGGAGGCGACCAGCGCCTCCTTGGCCGACTTGCGCAGCCGCTTCACCAGGCGCTCCTGGCGCAATGCCTCGCCTTTGTTCGGCCACTGCTCCACATACACCAGCGCCTGCGCGGGGCTGGTCTTGAAATACCGCGCGCCCTGCCCTTTCTGATGCGCCACGAAACGCCGCTGCGGGTCGTCACTGATGCCGCAGTAGAGCGAACCATTGGCGGCACGCACAAGGTAGACATACCAGGGTTTCGCTACCGGTTGCGGCAATTCTTCACTCACGACGCCAGCTCTTTCGATGATTAATTTGGTGAGCCCAACGCTTGAGGGCTACATCATGTTCCGCACACTACCGCAAATACTGCTCGGCGCAACGCTGTCGACCATCGCCGTTACCGCCAACGCCTCGATCGGCGCAAAGGTCGCCCAAAAAATGCAGGCCAACTACGACGCGACCCCGCCACAATGCGAGGGCGAAGCCGTACCCGCCCATGCCTGTTCCGGGGTGCTGCTAAGGTCGACCCGGCCCTCGCCCGCGTATCACACCTGGCACCACAGCCCCAACTCCAAGGCCAAAGGTGCGGTGTCGTTTTCCTACCTGCGCGCAGATATTCCGGTGACCCGCCTGGCAGAAGATGGCCGCAGCGGTTTCACCCTGCACCCCATGCTGCAAAGGCCCAAAGGCACCCTGCGCTATGAAATGCTCTGCGCCATGCCCAGCGACGGCGATACCTGGGAACGCGGCTCCCGCGGCTGCGGCGACAACCGCCAGACGGCGGATGTCGAAACCGTCTGCCATGAGCAAGGCATCCTGACGGCCGAGGACTGGATCGCGCAGTTCAGAACAACCGGTGACTACAAACAGCAATGTGCCTTCGACATCCAGCGCGCCCGGGTGCCGGAGCGGGCCGAGGCTTTCCACCAAAGCCTGCGGGTCAAGCAATTGTTCGCCGCTGAAATGCCATTCCCGTGGAACGAGGTGATGATCGGCGCGTGGGACGAAGCACGCTCCGGCAGCTTGCCCATCCAATCGTTCTTCTACATCGACGGCCCATACGGCGCGCTTGAGCAGGCTCAGGCGGACCAACGCGACTGGCACCAGACCCACGGCAGCTTCATTCCCGTCATCCGCATACAACTGCCGAAGTCACTGCAGGACGGTGCCAGGTTCAGCTACCACGACGGCGATCAGGCTGTAGCGCTGCCCTGACTGTGCTGGTAAGCGCGCAGGCCCTTGAAGGCCTGCTGGCGCACCTTGTTCTTGAGCATGGGTGACCACCCCAGCAACATACCCGGCACACCCAACGCCTGCCGCGACCAGCGCCACAAGTCGAAGGTATCGTCATGCTGGCAGATCAACCCGTCGCGAATCACAAACCGTGCCTGGATGTCGTTGACCACAACACGGCCGGTCTGGCTGAACAGGTAGGTCGCCACCCAGTGCGCGCCGCCACTGCGCTCGTCGGCGCGCACACTGTCGAATGCCAGGGTGAAGTTTTTGGCCCGGGTAGTGAGCATCCGCCACATGTCGCCCACATCCCTGCCGCGCAGGGTGCCGAAAACCGGGTCGCTGAAAACGATATCGTCGCTGTAACAGGCCACCATGGCCTCGGCGTCCAGGCGCTGGAAAGCCTGGTAGAAGCGGGTGATCAGGTCGCGGTTGGCGTCGCTCATGGGGCAGGTCCGTCCAGGGCTCGAAAACAGCACCATAATCTGCCCCGCAGGCTTATGCCAGTGCCGGCCCCACAGGGATCACGCTGCCCGCAAAATGTGTGCAATGCCAGCGGGAGCGGCTTTACCCGCGATAGCGCCGGCAGTGCCAGCACATGCCTCAAACTTTCTCGCAGGTCACCTGCACATGCAAAGCACGCCCGGCACCCAGCCCGAATACGATGGCGCCAATGCCCAGCACGGCAAAAATCCAGCCCAGTGCCGCCCAGCCCCCGGTGATGTCGTGCACCAGGCCCACCGCAAACGGCCCCATCGACGCCAGGGTGTAACCTACTCCCTGGGCCATGCTCGACAGGTTCGCCGCCACATGGGCATCTTTCGAGCGGAGCACGATCAAGGTCAGCGCCAGGGCAAAGGTGCCACCTTGCCCCAGGCCCAGCACCACGGCCCATCCCCATAGCCCGGACAACGGTGCATACAGGCAACCGAACAGGCCGGCCAGGGTGATGAGCATGACCAGCACGATGGCCAGCCGCTGGTCCTTGCCACGGGTGGCCAGCCAGGGCGCACTGAGCGAGCTGACCAGTTGCACGATCACCGACCCCGACAACACCAGGCCTGCGTCGGTCGGGCTCAGGCCGCGGCCGATGAGGATCGACGGCAACCAACCGAACACGATGTAGGCCAGCGATGACTGCAGGCCCATGTACAGGGTTACCTGCCAGGCCAGCGGGTCACGCCACAGGCCACGCACGCGATAGGCCACCTTGTGCAGGCCATGCCCCCGTCGCGCCTGCGGCAGCCACACCAACATGGCCAGCAACGCCGGCAGCGCCCAGAAGCCCAGCCCCATTGCCCAACCACCCTCAAAATGCTGGGCCAAAGGCACCGTCGCCCCCGCCGCCATCGCCGCACCCAGGCACAACGCCATGGTGTAGACGCCAGTCAGCGTGCCAGCATGTTGCGGGAAGTCGCGTTTGACGATACCTGGCAACAAGACGCCGATGATGCCGATGCTGGCCCCCGCCATCAGGCTGCCGAGAAACACCCCGACAGCCCCAAAGGCGCTTCGTACCACGATGCCTAGCGCCAGGGTGACGAGAATGCCGAGGATCACCCGCTCGCTGCCAAAGCGCCGCGCGAGCACCGGTGCCAGCGGGGCAAACAAGCCAAGGCAAAGTACCGGCAAGGTGGTCAGCAAGCCGGCCTGCGAGGCATTAAGCCCGAGGCCCTCGGACACCTGCCCCAGCACCGGCGCCATGCTCGACAGCGCCGGGCGCAGGTTCAATGCAACCAGCACCAGGCCAAGCAGCAACAGCCAAGGCCGCCGCAACACCACAGGTTGCTGCTGAACCTGCTCATCGTCAGCTTCGGCATCGATCAAAAGCTCATCGAGGTCGCGCTCGTTGCGCGGGGTGTTACGGGTTATGGATTCAGCCATGGCCTTCTCGGAGTCAGGATTCGATGAGGGTACGGCTCAGGCGCTTGGCCCGCTCCGCATCACGTTGTTCGATGGCGTCGAGGATCTGCCCATGCAGATCGAACGTGGATTGGCAACGGGGCACGGTTGCCATGTTGTGCTTCAGAGCAGCCGCCACCACCCCGGCAAAGTACCGGTACAGCTCGCTTAACGCCGGGTTGTGCGCGGCATCGACCAGCCGCTGGTGAAATACCAGGTCGCACGCTACATATTCATCGACATCCCCGTGAAAATGCCCGGCACTGCCGGCCAAGGCATCACGCAGCGCTTGCAGGTCAGTATCCGTTCGGCGCAGCGCCGCCAGGCCAACGGCTTCAGCCTCAAGGATATGGCGGGTTTCCCGGGCCTGCTCCGGGGTGCAGCGCGACATTGCCTGCACCGCCTGCAAGGGGTCATGCGCCGTGCGCAAGTAGCTACCGTCGCCCTGACGAATTTCCACCAGGCCACTGAAAGCCAGCACGCGCATCGCCTCGCGCACGGTGTTGCGGCTTATGCCCAGCTGATGGGCCAGCTCCGGCTCAGTCGGCAAGCGCTGCCCGACCTGCCAATCGCCCATCACGATACGCTCGCGCATGCGCTCCACGGCCAGCTCCACGAGAGAGCGCTTGGTCAACTCGGTACCCATCTCACTCAACCAATCATCCGATGAATCGACAGAGCTTAGTGGATATCGGGCAGCCGGGCAAACCACCAGGTATTTGAACCCAGGCGTTCGGGGTCGAAGAGAGCAGCCGTTAGGCTGTGGGCATGCCCTGCGAATAGGGGGCGCGGTGCCTGGCACCGGCTTCGCCGGTGTTCGCGGGGCAAGCCCGCTCCCACAGGGCGACTGCTAAATCAGGCAGTTAGCAGCTGTTCTGTGGAAGCGCAGGGCCATCAATCACGTCAGTTCAACGCATCGAGCAGCGCCTGGTTCATGTCTGGCGTGCCGATGGTAATGCGCAGGAACTGGGCAATGCGCGGCTGCTTGAAGTGGCGCACGATCACACCTTGCTCGCGCAGGCGTGCAGCCAGTTCGCCGGCATCTTGGTGCGGGTGGCGGGCAAAGATGAAGTTGGCGGCCGAAGGCAGTACCTCGAAACCCTTGGCCTCAAGCTGCCTGACCAAGACCTCGCGGCTCTCGATCACCTTGCGGCAGGTTTCCTCGAAATACTCGCGGTCTTCGAATGCCACCGCCGCGCCAACGATCGCAGCACGGTCCAAGGGATAGGAGTTGAAGCTGTTCTTGATCCGCTCCAGCGCCTCGATCAGGTCCGGATGCCCTACCGCCAGCCCCACCCGCAAGCCAGCCAACGAGCGCGACTTCGACAACGTCTGGGTAACCAGCAGATTGTCGTAGCGGTCCACCAGGCTGATGGCCGTCTCGCCACCGAAATCGATGTAGGCCTCATCGACCACCACCACCGAGTCACGGTTGGCCTGCAGCAACTGTTCCACCGCCTGCAGCGGCATCAGGCAGCCAGTCGGCGCATTGGGGTTGGGGAAGATGATGCCGGCATTTGGCTTGTTGTAGTCCTCGATGCGGATCTGGAACTGCTCATCCAGCGCCACCTGCTCGAAGGCAATACCGTACAGGCCGCAATAGACCGGGTAGAAGCTGTAGCTGATGTCCGGGAACAACAGCGGCGCATCGTGCTGGAACAGGCCGTGGAAGATGTGCGCCAGCACCTCGTCCGAGCCGTTGCCGACAAACACTTGCGCCGGGGTTACGCCGTAGTACTCGGCGACCGCCTGCTTCAGCCGGTCACCGTTCGGGTCCGGGTACAAGCGCAGGTTGTCGTTAAGCTCGCCACGCATGGCCTCCAGCGCCTTGGGCGACGGGCCGTAGGGGTTTTCGTTGGTGTTCAGCTTGACCAGACGGGCCAGCTTGGGTTGCTCGCCCGGCACATAAGGCACCAGGTCCTTGACGAAGGGGCTCCAGAATCGACTCATGCTCAGTTCCCCTTCTCTTGGGTCAGGATACGGTATTCGGCGCTGCGGGCGTGGGCGGTCAGCGACTCGCCACGGGCCAGGACCGAAGCCGTGTGGCCCAGCTCGGACGCGCCCTGCTCGGAGCAGAAAATGATCGACGAACGCTTCTGGAAGTCATACACCCCCAACGGCGACGAGAACCGCGCGGTGCCGGAGGTAGGCAGCACGTGGTTGGGCCCGGCGCAGTAATCGCCCAGCGCTTCGCTGGTGTGACGGCCCATGAAGATCGCGCCAGCGTGGCGAATGTGCGGCAACCAGGCTTGCGGGTCGGCCACCGACAGTTCCAGGTGCTCCGGGGCAATGCGGTTGGCCACGTCCATGGCCTGTTGCATGTCACGCACCTGGATCAGTGCACCACGGCCATTGATCGACTTCTCGATGATGTCGGCACGTTCCATGGTCGGCAGCAGCTTGCTGATGCTGGCCGCAACACGGTCGAGGAATGCGGCATCCGGGCTGACCAGGATGGCCTGGGCGTCTTCATCGTGCTCGGCCTGGGAGAAGAGGTCCATGGCGATCCAGTCCGGGTCGGTCTGGCCGTCGCATACCACGAGGATTTCCGACGGGCCGGCGATCATGTCGATGCCTACCTGGCCGAATACGTGGCGTTTGGCGGTGGCTACGTAGATGTTGCCCGGGCCGACGATCTTGTCCACCTGCGGCACGCTTTCGGTGCCGTAGGCCAGTGCAGCAACCGCCTGGGCACCACCCACGGTGAATACGCGGTCCACACCGGCGATGCAGGCGGCAGCCAGCACCAGTTCGTTGACCTCGCCACGCGGGGTCGGCACTACCATTACGACTTCGGCCACGCCGGCAACCTTGGCCGGAATGGCGTTCATCAGCACCGACGAAGGGTACGACGCCTTGCCGCCCGGCACATACAGGCCTGCACGGTCCAGCGGGGTGACCTTCTGACCCAGCACGGTGCCGTCGGCCTCGGTGTACTGCCAGGAGTCCTGCTTCTGCCGTTCGTGGTACATGCGCACGCGGTTGGCGGCCTTTTCCAAGGCTTCGCGCTGGACCGGGGTAATGCGGGTCAGGGCCAGCTCCAGGCGCTCGCGACCGAGGATCAGGTCATCGATGCTGTTGGCCGAAACGCCGTCGAAACGCTGGGTGAACTCTACCAGTGCCGCATCGCCGCGCTCGCGCACGCCCTTGATGATGTCGAGCACGCGCTGGTTGACCGCGTCATCGGACACACTCTCCCAGCTCAGCAGATGATCCAGATGTCGGGCGAAATCCGGATCAGCAGCGTTGAGACGGGCAATTGCAGTGGACACGGTCATGGCGAGGGCCTCGATTATTAGCGAATGCTCAGGCACCCTAGGCTACCAGTCCATCCGCGCGGGCACCCGAGAAAAGTGGCTATGACGCGGATAGACGGGCGCGACGGCGAAAGCCGCGCGCAGTCGGTAGAGAGTCAGCCGCGGTGTCGCGATTCGACTGCTTGACGCAGCGTGTCGATCAGGCTCTGGATACGGGCGTGCTGCATTTTCATGGAAGCCTTGTTGACCACCAGGCGCGAGCTGATCGTGGCGATCAGGTCCTGGGGCTCCAGGCCGTTGGCACGCAGAGTGTTGCCAGTGTCGACCACGTCGATGATCTTGTCGGCGAGGTTGATCAGCGGTGCCAGTTCCATCGAACCGTACAATTTGATGATATCGACCTGACGGCCCTGTTCGGCGTAGTAGCGTTTGGCTACGTTGACGAACTTGGTGGCCACGCGCAGGCGGCCCTTGGGCTCGGGTGCGCCGACCACGCCGGCAGTCATCAGCTTGCACTGGGCAATCTGCAGGTCCAGGGGTTCGTACATACCCTGGCCGCCGTACTCCATCAGCACGTCCTTGCCGGCCACACCCAGGTCGGCGGCACCATGCTCGACATAGGTCGGCACATCGGTCGCACGCACGATCAGCAGGCGCACATCGTCCTGCGTGGTGGGGATGATCAGTTTGCGGCTCTTGTCCGGGTTCTCGGTCGGCACAATACCGGCCTCGGCCAGCAACGGCAGGGTGTCGTCGAGAATACGGCCTTTGGAAAGCGCGATGGTCAACATTGGAACGTCGGTCCTTAAGCGGCTGCTGCCGGCCAGGTCATCGACCTGGCCGCATTCAATTCGAAAGGTGCATCCTTGCACCTGCGGGCTATTAGCCCGGTACGCGGCGGATTTTCGCGCCGAGCATCTGCAGTTTCTCTTCGATGCACTCGTAACCACGGTCGATGTGGTAGATGCGGTCGATCAGGGTATCGCCTTCGGCAACCAGCGCCGACAGCACCAGGCTGGCGGACGCACGCAGGTCGGTGGCCATGACCGGGGCACCTTTGAGCGACTTGACGCCAGTGACGATGGCAGTGTTGCCCTCGACCTGGATCTGCGCGCCCATGCGGTGCATTTCGTAAACGTGCATGAAGCGGTTTTCGAAGATGGTTTCGATCACCGCGCCGGTGCCTTCGGCAATGGCGTTGAGCGAAATGAACTGCGCCTGCATGTCGGTCGGGAACGCCGGGTACGGGGCGGTACGCAGGTTGACGGCTTTTGGCCGCTTGCCATGCATGTCCAGCTCGATCCAGTCTTCGCCGGTGTTGATGTCGGCACCGGCTTCCTTGAGTTTTTCCAGTACGGCTTCAAGGATGGTCGGGTCGGTGTCCTTGACCTTGACGCGGCCACCGGTCACGGCAGCAGCGACCAGGTAGGTACCGGTCTCGATGCGGTCCGGCATGACGCGGTAGCTGGCCGAATGCAGGCGCTCGACGCCATCGATGGTAATGGTGTCGGTACCGGCGCCCTGGACATTGCCGCCCATGGCATTGATGAAGTTGGCCAGGTCGACCACTTCAGGCTCGCGCGCGGCGTTCTGCAACACGCTGCGGCCCTTGGCCAGGGCAGCGGCCATCATGATGTTCTCGGTACCGGTGACGCTGACGGTGTCGAAGAAGAAGTGCGCACCGCGCAGGCCACCCTCAGGCGCCTTGGCCTTGATGTAGCCACCTTCCACTTCGATCTTCGCGCCCATGGCCTCGAGGCCGCGGATGTGCAGGTCGACCGGGCGCGAACCAATGGCGCAACCGCCAGGCAGGGCCACTTCGGCTTCGCCGAAACGGGCAACCATCGGGCCCAGTACCAGGATCGAGGCGCGCATGGTCTTGACCAGCTCGTAAGGCGCAACCAGGGTCTTGATGGTGCGTGGGTCGATCTCCACCGACAGCTTCTCGTCGATCACAGGCTCGATGCCCATGCGGCCGAACAGCTCGATCATGGTGGTGATGTCGTGCAGGTGTGGCAGGTTGCCCACGGTGACCGGGCCATCGGCCAGCAGGGTCGCCGCCAGAATCGGCAAGGCTGCGTTCTTCGCGCCCGAAATGCGGATCTCGCCGTCAAGGCGAGCGCCGCCAGTAATAATCAGTTTGTCCATTGGAGTCTCGCCGCCAAGTTGGCTCAGGTGCGCTCAGCCCAGGCTGCGCTGCTGAAAAATTTCATGGTTACCGCATGGATGCTGCCATTGGCGATCCATGGGTTCAGGTGAGCATAGATCGCCTGCTGGCGTTTGACCGGGCTCAGGCCAGCCAACTCGTCGCTGATCACGTTCAACTGGAAGTTGCAGCCTTCGCCTTCAACTTCGACCCGGGAACCCGGCAATTTCTCTTCAAGGAAGCTTTTAACTTCTACGGCCTGCATGCTCAACCTCAATCGGCGCCCGATGCGCACGGGTCGGCCATCATACAAAAAAGCCCCCCGCCTGCGAAGCCCAACGAGGGCTTCGCTGACCGAGGGGCCATCATCCGTGCCGGGCCATCAGGTTGCCAGCACTTCATCAAGGTCATAGACCTCGGCAATTTCCCGCATGTCGTCAGGCATGCCGCGGACCTCGCAGGCCTTGCCGGTGGCTTGGCCATCGCGAATGAACGCAAGCAACAGCGACAGGCCAACGCTCGACGACTTTTCGACAGCCGAGCAATCCAGCACCAGGTGCGGCTCGCGGGAGGCGTCGATCAGCGACTTGCCCTGCTTGCGCAAGGCGGGGCCGGTACGGTAGTCCAGCACGCCGGCCAGGCGCATAACGCCTGGCTCAGCCATGCTTACGCCGGCCTCACTCATTTCACTTCCTTGTCAGGCGAGCTGTCTGCTGCCTGCTTGGCCTTGGCCACTTCACCCGCCCAGCCGTCGATGGTCTTGTCCAGGTTGTTGCCATTGCGCTGCATGGCATCGGCAAACTGGTCACGGAACAGCTTGCCAATGTTGATGCCGTTGACGATGACGTTACGCACCTTCCACTCACCACCGATGTTTTCCAGGGTGTACTGCACCGGGTAAACGGCACCGTTGTTACCGGTGACCTTCATGCCTACGCTGGCGCGCTTGCCGTCATCGGCTTTGGCCGGGTCGACGACGATGCCCTGGTTGTTGTATTCGAGCAGCGCATTGCCATAGAACTGCATCAGGCTGCGCTTGAAGTTTTCCTGGAAGCGCTGCATCTGCTCAGGTGTGGCCTTGCGCGAGTACTTGACGGTCATGATGCTGCGGGAAATACCGTCAGCGTCCACCACCGGGCCCAGGATGCGGTTGAGCGCATCGTAGAAGGCGCTGGGGTTGGACTTGTACTGCTCCTTGTTGGCCTTGAGGTCACCCAGCAGTTCATTGGTCGTGCCCTGAACCACCTCGTGAGGCGACTGCGCCGCCAGGGTCAGCAGGGGGAAGGCCGCCAGCAGGACCAGCAGGCCACGTCGCAGGATCGAAATCATGGATACTCCTTAATTAGCCGGTTGCGCTTCTTTCGGTTCCTTGCCAACGGAGTTGAGCAGGAACTTGCCAATCAGATCTTCCAGCACCAAGGCCGACTGGGTGTCGTGGATGGTCGCGCCATCCTTGAGCACCTGATCTTCGCCGCCCACGCTGATGCCGATGTACTTCTCGCCAAGCAGACCGGCAGTCAGGATCGAGGCCGTGGAGTCGGTCGGCAGGTTGTCCACCGACTTGTCCAGCTGCAACGTCACCCGACCGGTGTAGGAATCCCGGTCCAGATCGATGGCGGTGACCTTGCCGATGGTCACACCGGCCATGGTCACTTTAGCTCTGACCGTCAAACCGGCGATATTGTCGAAGTAGGCATAAACTTTATAGGTATCGCTGCTCGGGCTGGCCGACAGCCCGCTGACACGCAGGGCCAGCAGCAGCAGCGCCAGGATCCCGGCCAGGAGGAACAGGCCGACACCGATTTCCAGGGTGCGGTTTTGCATCAGAAATCTCCAAACATCAAGGCGGTCAGAATAAAGTCCAGACCCAGCACTGCCAACGAGGCATAGACCACGGTCTTGGTGGTGGCACGGCTGATCCCTTCTGAGGTGGGCTCGCAGTCGTACCCCTGGAATACGGCAATCCAGGTTGTGACGAAGGCGAACACCAGGCTCTTGATCAGCCCGTTAAGCACGTCGTCAGTGAAAGAAACACTGTTCTGCATGTTGGCCCAGAACGAGCCTTCGTAGACGCCCAGCCAGTCCACGGCCACCCACGAGCCACCCCAGATGCCGACCACGCTGAAAATCAGCGCCAGCAACGGCAGCGAGATGAAACCGGCCCACAGGCGCGGCGCGACGATGTACTTGAGCGGGTCGACGCCGATCATTTCCAGGCTCGACAGCTGCTCGGTCGACTTCATGTTGCCGATTTCGGCGGTCAGCGCGGACCCTGCACGGCCGGCGAACAGCAACGCCGTTACCACCGGGCCGAGCTCACGCAGCAGGGTCAGGGCGACCATCTGCCCCACTGCCTGCTCCGAGCCGTACCTGGCCAGGATGCTGTAGCCCTGCAGCGCCAGCACCATGCCGATAAACACCCCGGACACGACAACGATCGCCAGCGACAACACGCCCACCGAGTACAGCTGCCTGGTCAGCAGCTGGAAGCCGCCGCCGATACCGCCACGGCCAACCAGCGCATGGAACAGGAACAGGCAGGAACGCCCGAGCACGGCCAGCACATCGATTGCCGAACGGCCCAGCAGGCGAACACGTTCGAGTAAGGATTTTCTGCGCATCAACGCGCTCCCAGCAGGTCGGCGCGGTAGTCAGGCGCAGGAAAGTGGAAGGGTACCGGGCCGTCCGGGTCGCCCTTCATGAACTGGCGAATGCGAGGGTTGTCCGAGCCCATCAGCTCGTCGGGCGTCCCCTGCCCCAGCACCTGGCCGTCGCCTACCACGTAGAGGTAGTCGGCGATGCTGGCGGTTTCCGCCAGGTCGTGGGAAACGACGATGCTGGTAATGCCCAGGGCATCGTTGAGCAAGCGGATCAGGCGCACCAGTACGCCCATGGCGATCGGGTCCTGGCCGACGAACGGCTCGTCGTACATAAGGATCTGCGGGTCCAGGGCAATTGCCCGCGCCAGCGCCACACGGCGCTTCATGCCACCGGACAATTCGTCAGGCATCAGGTCGATGGCACCCCGCAGGCCCACGGCCTGCAGCTTCATCAGCACGATGTCGCGGATCATTTCGTCCGACAGCTGGGTGTGCACGCGCAGCGGGAACGCGACGTTCTCGAACACATCGAGGTCGGTGAACAGCGCGCCACTCTGAAACAGCACACCCATCTGTTTGCGGGCGTCGAACAGGTCGCTGCGCGACAGCGTCGGCAGATTCTGGCCAGCAACCCATACCTCACCGCTGGAGGGGCGCAATTGCGCACCCATCAGGCGGAGCAACGTGGTCTTGCCGCAACCCGATGGCCCCATGATGCCGGTGACCTTGCCGCGCGGGATGCGAATGTCGACGTTGCTGAAAATGCTGCGCGAACCACGTTTGAAGGTAACCCCCTTCAACTCGACCGCGTAGGCGCTATCCACACTCATCTAGACTCCTTGCTAGTGCAGCCTCGTCCTAATGGACGCCGGCCTCCATCAGGAAGGCACAAGCGCCCCTGGCAGGCCGAATAGCGGCGAACTATAGCACCGCTGACAGTGCCGCCCCAAGGCCGGACAAGCAGTCGTTCAGCCCCGTGACAGGCTTTGATGACATTCGCTACAGCAATCGAAGGGGTGAGGGTTTTCGTCATTGCGCGTATAATCGCGACCTTTTCATCAGGCATTGCTTTCTCGACATGAGCCAATCCAGCGAGCTGATTCAATCCGCCCAACGCACCCTGCGCCTGGAACTCGAGGCCGTAGAGGCCCTGCTGGCGCGCATCGACGACAATTTCGTCAAAGCCTGCGAGCTGATCCTGGCCAGCAAGGGCCGGGTGGTCGTGGTCGGCATGGGCAAGTCCGGGCATATCGGCAACAAGATCGCCGCCACCCTGGCCAGCACCGGGACCCCGGCGTTTTTCGTGCACCCGGCCGAAGCCAGCCATGGCGACATGGGCATGATTACCCGCGATGATGTCATCCTTGCGCTTTCCAATTCCGGCAGCACTGCCGAAATCGTCACCCTGCTGCCGTTGATCAAGCGCCTGGGCATCAAGCTGGTCAGCCTGACCGGCAACCCGGACTCGCCCCTGGCCCAGGCCGCCGAGGTCAACCTCGACGCCCGCGTCGCGCAAGAGGCCTGCCCGCTTAACCTCGCACCCACCTCCTCCACCACGGCATCGCTGGTGCTGGGCGACTGCCTGGCCATCGCCCTGCTCGAAGCCCGCGGTTTCACCGCTGAAGACTTTGCCTTCTCGCACCCGGGCGGTGCACTGGGCCGTCGCCTGCTGCTCAAGGTCGAGAACGTGATGCACAGCGGCGACGAGCTGCCCCAGGTAGCCCGCGGCACCCTGCTCAAGGATGCGCTGCTTGAAATGTCCCGCAAAGGCCTGGGCATGACCGTGATCGTCGAAGCCGACGGCACGCTGGCCGGGATCTTCACCGACGGCGACCTGCGCCGCAGCCTGGACCGCAACATCGACGTACACACCACCCTGGTCGACCAGGTCATGACCGTGCACGGCAAAACGGCCCGCGCCGACATGCTCGCTGCCGAAGCCCTGAAGATCATGGAAGACCACAAGATCAGCGCACTGGTGGTGGTGGACCGCGAGGGCCGCCCGACCGGCGCCCTGAACATGCACGACCTGCTGCGCGCCGGTGTAATGTAAGGAGCGATGGAATGAACCAGGACCTCATGCAACGCGGCAAAGCCATCAAGCTGGCAGTGTTCGACGTAGACGGCGTGCTCACCGACGGGCGCCTGTACTTCCTCGAAGATGGCAGCGAGTTCAAGACCTTCAATACCCTCGACGGCCAGGGCATCAAGATGCTCATGGCCTCGGGTGTGACCACCGCGATCATCAGCGGGCGCAAAACCCCTGTGGTCGAGCGCCGGGCGAAAAACCTCGGCATCCCGCACCTGTACCAGGGCCGCGAGGACAAATTGGTCGTGCTTGACGGCCTGCTCGCCGAACTGGGCCTAAGCTATGATCAAGTGGCCTACCTGGGCGATGACCTGCCCGACCTGCCGGTCATTCGCCGGGTGGCATTGGGCATGGCCGTGGCCAGCGCCGCCCCGTTTGTTCGCCAGCACGCTCACGGCGTGACCCAGGCACGCGGCGGCGAAGGCGCAGCCCGTGAATTCTGCGAACTGATCATGCAGGCCCAGGGTACCCTGGACGCTGCCAACGCCAACTACCTGTAAGGCTGCCCATGTTCAGCAAGAAAGCCCGCAATATTGCGCTGCTAGCAGTGATCGCCGCCCTGCTGGCGGCGGTCGGCTACTGGAATGTCAGCCCGGAAAGCTTCCTCGACAAGCCGGTGGCCCAGGTCGACGAAAGCGCCATCGACTACTATGCGATCAACGCCCACAGTGTGCAATTTCTGCCCGACGGCAAGCTGCAGTACGAAATGACCGCCGACAAGGTCGAGCACATGAAGACCAGCGAAATCACCTTGGTGACTACGCCGGACCTGCACCTGTACCGCGGCACCCAATACCCGTGGCACGTGCAAAGCACCCGCGCCGAGGTCAACCCGGACGGCACCGAGGTCGAGCTGATCGACAAGGTACGGATTGCACGCATCGACGAAAAACAGCGTGAAACCATCATTACCAGTTCACGCATGACCGTGTTCCCGCAGAAGCAATATGCGCAGACCGAGCAAGCCGTTAGAATCGACGGCGCCGGTGGCACGACTACGGGCAAAGGAATGAAAGCGTATTTGAAAGAAAGCAGGATGGACCTGCTCTCTAACGTAAGAGGACAGTATGAGGCTCGTTAAAACCCTCCCCCTTTTGCTCAGCCTGAGCGCAGCACTGGGAAGCGCGAGCGCCTTCGCACTGCCGAATGACCGTGATCAGCCGATCCGCATCCAGGCCGACCAGGCCCATCTGGATGACAAGCAAGGCGTGGCCACCTATACCGGTGACGTGATCATCACCCAAGGTTCGATGATGATCAAAGGCAACACCGTGACCATGACCCGCGCCGCCAACGGCGACATCGATGTGGTCACCTCGGTCGGCAACCTGGCCTACTTCGAGCAACAACAGAGCGCTGCCAAGCCAGACAAGATGAAAGGCTGGGCAGTGACAATCCAGTACCAGGCGCAGAAAGACACCGTGATCCTCACCGACCGCGCCAAGGTCGAAAACGAGGGCAACACGACCGAAGGCGAGAAGATCGTCTACAACACCAAGTCCCAGGTGGCGACCGCCGGTCGTGGTGGCAACGTGACCCAGCCACGTCAGCGCATCGACATGGTGATCCAGCCCAAGAAGAAGGCCGAGTAAATGGCAACCCTCAAAGCCCAGCATCTGGCCAAGAGCTACAAGGGGCGGCAGGTCGTACGTGATGTCAGTCTGTCGATCGACAGTGGCCAGATCGTCGGCCTGCTCGGCCCCAACGGCGCCGGCAAGACCACCTGCTTCTACATGATTGTCGGGCTGGTCCAGGCCGAGCAGGGGCGCGTGCTCATCGACAACCTCGATGTCAGCCACCAGCCCATGCACGGCCGCGCCCGTGCCGGCATCGGCTACTTGCCGCAGGAAGCCTCGATCTTCCGTAAACTGTCGGTGGCCGACAACATCATGGCCATTCTCGAGACCCGCAAGGACCTCGACCGCGACGGCCGCCGCAAAGAGCTGGAAAGCCTGCTGCAGGAGTTCCACATCAGCCACATTCGCGACAACCTCGGCATGAGCCTTTCCGGTGGTGAACGCCGCCGCGTCGAGATTGCCCGCGCCCTGGCAACCGCACCCAAGTTCATCCTGCTGGACGAACCCTTCGCCGGTGTCGACCCGATCTCGGTTGGTGACATCAAGCAGATCATCCACCACCTCAAGGCCAAGGGCATCGGTGTGCTGATTACCGACCACAACGTGCGCGAGACGCTGGATATCTGCGAGACCGCCTATATCGTCAATGATGGCCGGCTGATCGCTGAAGGCGATGCCGAGACCATCCTGGCCAACGACCTGGTCAAAGAGGTTTACCTGGGCCACGAGTTCCGGCTCTGACCCAGGGGAAGCGCCTGGAGCACTGGCACATAGCCGTGAAACCGCGGGTAAAGTTGTTACAGCGCTCTAGGCAAACGCTACAATTTAAGGCATAAAACTTGCTTGATCTGGCGCCCCGGCGCCCTCGTGTAGTGGATGGCGCATGCGCGCCGGCGAACAAGGTATTAAGCCCCAGCCATGAAACCATCGCTCGTCCTAAAAATGGGCCAGCAACTGACGATGACACCGCAGTTGCAACAGGCCATCCGTCTGCTCCAGCTTTCCACCCTGGACCTCCAACAGGAAATCCAGGAAGCGCTGGAGTCGAACCCGATGCTCGAACGTCAGGAAGACGGCGAGGACTTCGACAACAGCGACCCGATGGCGGACAACGCCGAGAACAAGCCGGCAGCCGAAGCCCAGGACAACAGCTTTCAGGAAAGCACCGTCAGTGCCGACAACCTGGAAGATGGCGAGTGGGGCGAGCGGATCCCCAACGAGCTTCCGGTCGATACCGCCTGGGAAGACATCTACCAGACCAGCGCCAGCAGCCTGCCGAGCAACGATGACGATGAGTGGGACTTCACCACCCGCACATCGGCCGGCGAAAGCCTGCAAAGCCACCTGCTGTGGCAACTGAACCTGGCGCCGATGTCCGACACCGACCGCCTGATCGCCGTTACCCTCATCGACAGCATCAACGGCCAGGGCTACCTGGAAGACACCCTTGAGGAAATCTGCGCCGGTTTCGACCCGGAGCTGGATATCGAGCTGGACGAGGTCGAAGCGGTGCTGCACCGTATCCAGCAGTTCGAACCGGCCGGCGTCGGCGCCCGTAACCTGGGTGAATGCCTGCTGCTGCAACTGCGCCAGCTGCCTGCCAACACTCCGTGGATGACCGAAGCCAAGCGCTTGGTCACCGATTTCATCGACCTGCTCGGCAGCCGCGACTACAGCCAGCTGATGCGGCGCATGAAAATCAAGGAAGACGAGCTGCGCCAGGTCATCGAGCTGGTACAAAGCCTCAACCCGCGCCCTGGCTCACAGATCGAGTCCAGCGAACCCGAGTACGTGGTGCCCGACGTCATCGTGCGCAAAGACAGCGACCGCTGGCTGGTGGAGCTGAACCAGGAAGCCATCCCGCGCCTGCGGGTCAACCCGCAATACGCAGGCTTCGTGCGCCGCGCCGACACCAGTGCCGACAACACCTTCATGCGCAACCAGTTGCAGGAAGCGCGCTGGTTCATCAAGAGCCTGCAAAGCCGCAACGAAACCCTGATGAAGGTTGCCACGCAGATCGTCGAGCACCAGCGCGGTTTCCTCGACCATGGTGATGAAGCAATGAAGCCGCTGGTGCTGCATGACATCGCCGAAGCGGTGGGGATGCATGAGTCGACCATCTCTCGGGTTACCACGCAAAAATACATGCACACCCCGCGTGGCATCTACGAACTGAAATACTTTTTCTCCAGCCACGTCAGCACCTCCGAAGGCGGAGAATGCTCGTCTACAGCGATCCGCGCGATCATCAAAAAACTGGTTGCAGCGGAAAATCAGAAAAAGCCATTGAGTGACAGCAAGATCGCTGGTTTACTGGAGGCACAAGGCATCCAGGTAGCCCGTCGCACCGTCGCCAAGTACCGCGAGTCGCTCGGCATAGCACCGTCGAGCGAACGCAAGCGACTGATGTAGCCCCTGAGATGCGCCACAGCGTTTGTGGGGCAGGTGCAAGACCTGCCTCTTTATGCACGGGCAATAAAGGAGAAGCTGTATGCAAGTCAATATCAGTGGACAGCATGTAGAAGTCACCCAGCCACTGCGCGATTATGTGCTTGAAAAGCTCGCCCGCGTGGAAAGTCACTTCGACAAGATCACCAACGTGCAGGTCATCATGAAAGTCGAGAAGCTGCAGCAGAAGGTCGAAGCGACCCTGCAGATTCCTGGCGGTGAAGTGGTTGCCAATGCCGAAGACCAAGACATGTATGCAGCCATCGACGCCTTGGCCGACAAGCTCGACCGCCAACTGAAAAAACACAAGGAAAAACAGCAAAGCCTGCTGCAAGGTGCAGCTGCCCGCTGATCCCCCTCATCCATGATCCGACTTGAAACCATCCTGACCCCCGGCCGTTCCCTCGTGAACGTGCCGGGCGGCAGTAAAAAGCGCGCCTTGGAAACGGTTGCGAACCTCATCGCCGATCAAGTGCCAGAACTGGAGATGCAAGACGTCTTCGAAAAACTGGTCGCCCGCGAAAAACTCGGCTCGACCGGTTTCGGCAATGGCATCGCCATCCCTCACTGCCGGCTTGAAGGTTGCTCCGCACCGGTCAGTGCCCTGCTGCACCTGGACGCCCCAATCGAATACGACGCCATCGATGGCGCGCCCGTGGACCTGCTGTTCGTCTTGCTGGTGCCTGAAGCCGCTACCGATGCCCACCTGGAACTGCTGCGCCAGATTGCCAGCATGCTTGATCGCAAGGAAGTTCGTGATCGCTTGCGTAGCGCCAGCAGTAACGAGGCCCTCTTCCAGGTAGTCCTGGACGAACAGAACGAGCACTGAACATGCGCTTGATCATTGTCAGCGGCCGGTCCGGCTCCGGCAAGAGTACCGCCCTCGATGTCCTGGAAGACAATGGTTTCTACTGCATTGACAACCTGCCCGCCGCGCTCTTGCCGGAGCTGGCGGAAGAGGCGCTGATCAACACCGAACTGCTGCAACCGAAGGTTGCAGTGTCGATCGACGCACGTAACCTGCCCAGCCACCTGACGCGCTTCCCCGAATTGCTCGAAGAAGCCCGCGCGCGCAATATCCAGTGTGATGTGCTGTTCCTGGATGCCGACGAAGGCATGCTGCTCAAGCGCTTTTCGGAAACCCGCCGACGCCACCCATTGACCAATGCCAACCGCTCGCTGGCCGAGGCGATCCGCGTCGAGAGCGAGCTTTTGGGGCCGATCGCCGACCTGGCTGACCTGAAGATCGACACCACCAACCTGAACCTGTATCAACTGCGTGATTCGATCAAGCTGCGCCTGCTCAACCAGCCCGAGCCTGGCACCGCGTTCCTGGTCGAATCGTTCGGTTTCAAGCGGGGCATGCCGGTCGATGCGGACCTGGTATTCGATGTGCGCTGCCTGCCCAATCCTTACTGGAAGCCTGAACTGCGCGAACACTCCGGCCTCGAGCAACCGGTCATCGACTACCTGGGCGCACAGCCAGATGTCGAAGACATGTTCAGCGACATTTCCAGCTACCTGCTCAAGTGGCTCCCCCGCTTCGCCGCCAGCAACCGCGCCTACGTTACCATTGCCATCGGCTGCACCGGCGGCCACCACCGCTCGGTGTACATAACCGAGCGCCTTGGCCAGTTGCTGCAGCAATCCCTGAAAAACGTCCAGGTCCGCCACCGCGACCTCTAGCCCAAGGATCCGCCCCACGATGCCCGCCCGCGAAATCACCATTATCAACAAGCTGGGCCTGCATGCCCGGGCGGCAGCCAAGTTCGTCGGCGTGGCTGGCCGCTATCCCTGCCAGGTGCGCGTTGGGCGCGCGCCGGACACGCTAGTGGACGGCAAGAGCATCATGGCGGTGATGATGCTGGCAGCCGGCAAAGGCACCCAGGTGCACCTGCATACCGAAGGCGAGCAGGACAACGAGGCGATGAATGCGTTGGTCGAGCTGATCAACAACTTCTTCGACGAAGGCGAATAGAAGCCTGCACGGTCCTGCTGGGAACGCGTAAACCTGATCATGAATCAGGACAGCGCGGTGTCCATCACCATCATCAGGCAAAACCCGATGCACAGCCCCAGGCTGGCCAGACGATGATGGCCGTTACTGCGCGATTCCGGGATGATCTCCTGGGTCACCACCAGCAGCATCGCCCCTGCCGCGCAGGCCAGGCCCAGCGGCAACAGCAGTTCGGCGATGTTCACCAACCAGGCACAGATCACTGCGGCCAGCGGCTCGACCAAGCCTGACGCAGCGCCAATCAGAAAAGCGTTGAAACGCGACATGCCCGCCCCGGCCAACACCAGCGCAATCACCAGTCCCTCGGGCACATCCTGCAACGCAATGCCCATGGCCAGGCTGTCGGCGTCGGCCATGCCCCCACCTGCCGACACACCGATGGCCATGCCTTCGGGGATGTTGTGCGCAACGATGGCAATGACAAACAGCCAGATACGCGCAGCAATCACCGGCTGGTTGCCAGTGCCGACCAGTGCTTCTGGCGAGGCGCCAGACACCTTGAGGTCAACCAGAAACAGGCACAGCGCACCGAACAACAAGCCAAAGCTGATCAGGCCACCGGCGGCCCATGGGCTGAAACCTACGGACCGGGCCGCGTCCAGGCCCGGAATGATCAGGGAAAATGCGGTGGCTGCCAGCATCACGCCTGCGCCGAAGCCCAGCAGCGTGTCGGCCAGCGCCACCGGCATGTTGCGAATGACCAGTACCGGTACCGCCCCCAGCGCCGTCCCCAGTGCGCATAATGCGCCGCCCTCCAGGGCGCGCAACATGCGTGGCTCCAGGTCCAGCCAGGCAAGGCCGCGCGCGACCAGCAGCGCGGTGCCGGTCAGCAACAGCAAAGTCCCAAGCGCCAGACGAAACAGGCGCACACTGCTGACAGACATCACTTCAGAGCGCATACCGGTCCGACTCACTTCAGGGCTTCAACATAACGACGTTCCACTTCCGCCCAGTCAATGACGTTGTAGAAAGCACCGATGTATTCCGGACGACGGTTCTGATACTTCAGGTAATAGGCATGCTCCCACACGTCCAGACCAAGAACTGGCGTATTGCCGTGCATCAGCGGGCTGTCCTGGTTACCGCTGCTTTCCACCACCAGGGTTTTCTGCGGCGTCACGCTGAGCCACGCCCAGCCACTGCCGAAACGGGTCAGCGCCGCTTTGGTGAAGGCGTCCTTGAAGGCGTCGAAACCGCCCAGTTGCGACGAGATGGCCTGCGCCAGCTGGCCCTGCGGCTCGCCGCCCCCCTGCGGTGACATTACGGTCCAGAACAGGCTGTGGTTGGCGTGGCCGCCGCCATGGTTGGTCACCGCACCCCGCAGGTTTTCCGGCAGTTGCTTGACCGCACCGACCAGCTTTTCCACGGGCCACTCGGCCCACTCGGTGCCTTCGATGGCGGCATTGAGGCCATTGACGTAGGTCTGATGGTGCTTGCTGTGGTGGATCTCCATGGTCTGGGCGTCGATGTGCGGCTCCAGTGCATCGTAGGCGTAAGGCAAAGCAGGCAAGGTATGGGGCATGTCAGTGAATTCCGTAGGCATGGGTTCTGGGCGCCACGTCCGGCCGGGCAGCGATCTCGCTGCCCCCGGCATTGTGGCGGTGGAGCAGGCGCTCGGTACGTGGGTACTGACCGTACTCGGCGATGAAGCTCAGCAGTTCGGTATAGGTTCTCCCACTGTGGCGCAGGGCCGCGTCACGCAGAGCCTGGGGCAAACGCGCCTCCTGGCTGGCCTGCAGCAGCCGCTGGTGGGCGGCGCACAGGTAGTCGGCGCTTTCGTGCGGCTGATTCAGGCGCAGGTGCAGGTCAGCCAGGTTGTGGTGGGCGATGACCAACGCGGCCACCGCTTCGTCAACGTCATGCCAGCGCTCGAACAGCACCTGTGCCAGCGCCAGTGCCTGCAGGTAATGTTCCCGGGCGTCTACCAGCTCGCCTTGGTCGAACAGGCGGTTGGCTGTTTCGGTCGTGCGTTTCCAGTGCTGCATGGCATTGCTACTCCGCGCTGATGGCGCTAAGGCGGTGACGCAGGGTCAGATACCGCCGGCAGTGAGCTTTTCCGGGTCCAGCAGCGCTTGCAGCTGGTCACGCGAAAGATCGGTGTGCGCCAACGCCACATCGATGATCGGGCGGCCCTGCTTGTAGGCGGTCTTGGCGATTTCGGCGGCCTTGAGGTAACCAATGATCGGGTTCAGCGCAGTGACCAGGATCGGGTTGCGCGCCAGGGCTTCCTTGAGCTTGTCCTCGTTGACCTTGAAGCTGGCGATGGCCTTGTCGGCCAGCAAGCGGCTGACGTTGGCCATCAGCTCGATGCTCTCCAACAGGTTGCGGGCGATCACCGGCAGCATCACGTTCAGCTCGAAATTGCCGGACTGGCCAGCAACAGCGATGGTCGCGTCGTTACCGATCACCTGGGCAGCAACCATGGCAGTGGCCTCCGGGATCACCGGGTTGACCTTACCAGGCATGATCGAAGAGCCCGGCTGCAAGCCTTGCAGCTCGATTTCGCCCAGGCCGGCCAGTGGGCCGGAGTTCATCCAGCGCAGATCGTTGGCGATCTTCATCAGTGCCACGGCCGTGGTCTTGAGCTGGCCAGACAGCGCCACGGCGGTGTCCTGCGAGCCGATCAGGGCGAACAGGTTCTGCCCCGGGGTAAACTCGACCTGGGTCAGGCCGCTGAGCTGCCGGGCAAAGCCGGCAGCGAACTGAGGGTGGGCATTGATGCCGGTACCCACGGCGGTACCGCCCTGGGCCAGCGCCTGCAGGCTTGGCAAGGTGGCTTCGATGTGCCCCTTGGCACCGTTGATCTGCGCCGCCCAGCCGTCCAGCACTTGGCTCATGCGTACCGGCATGGCGTCCATCAAGTGGGTGCGACCCGTTTTCACATACTGATGCACTTGCGCCGACTTGGTCTCGATCACCTGTACCAGGTGGCTCAGCGCCGGCAGCAGTTGCTCGTGCAAGGCCAGTGCAGCACTGACATGAATGGTGGTGGGGATGATGTCGTTGCTGCTCTGGCCACAGTTGACGTGGTCGTTGGCGTTGACAGCGTCACCCAGCACGCGGCTGGCCAAGGTGGCAATCACCTCGTTGGCGTTCATGTTCGAGCTTGTGCCAGAGCCGGTCTGGAACACATCCACCGGGAAGTGCTGGATGAAGTCCTCCGCCAAGAGTTGCTCGACAGCCTTGACGATGGCCTGGCCCTGCGCCGCAGACAGTTGTTCCAGCTCGACGTTGGCCTTGGCGGCGGCAGCCTTGGCCAGCAACAGGGCACGAATGAACTGGGCCGGCATGCGCAGGCCACTGACCGGGAAGTTGTCGACCGCGCGCTGGGTCTGTGCACCGTACAAGGCCTTGGCCGGCACCTGCAGTTCACCCATGCTGTCACGCTCGATACGGGTATCACTCATCATCAAATCCTTGCATCAATTCATCGGGAGAAATGGAGGGCAGCAGACGGCAATTGGCCAACTGCAGGGCGTAGGGCTGCCAGCGCTGGTTTTCTTCGTGGCGATCGAGGTTGCGCAACACCAGCAGGGGGCGCCAGGCCTGATCCAGGCACAGGCAACGCCAGTGCCAGGGCAGCATGCGGTCGCAGGCGGTATCCAGCAGCAGGCGGAAGGAGGTCAATGCCACCGTCCATGGCGAGGTCTCGGTGCAGCACACCAGATAGCGGCCTTCGGCCAGGTAATGCTCGATCAGGCGCGGCTCGTCGGGCTCGAGCGCACAGCGAATGCGCCGGCTGAGCCAGCGCCAGTTTTCCAGGTAGGGGAGTTCGCGCAGGACGGGTTTCATGAACATCATCGCCGGGTTACTGGATAATGATATTCATTATTAAGTGATAAATAGAATCACTTCAAGGGAAAGGTGATGAAAAAAAACCCGGCGCAGGGGCCGGGTTTTCAGTGACATTGAAATTTCTGCTAAAGATCAGCTACCCGCAACAGTCATCCGCTCAATCAATACCGAGCCCGTATGGATATTGCTACGGGTTTCAAGATCGCTACCAATCGCGACAATCTGCTGGAACATATCCTTCATATTGCCGGCAATGGTCACTTCCTGTACAGCGTGCTGAATCTCGCCATTTTCGACCCAGAAGCCTGCCGCACCACGGGAGTAATCACCCGTCACCATGTTAAGGCCATGCCCCATCAATTCGGTCACCAGCAGCCCGCGGCCCATACGGCGGATCAGTGCGGCCTGGTCTTCGACACCGTGAGTGACGAACAGATTGTGCACACCACCGGAGTTGGCTGTGCTTGGCAAGCCCAGCTTACGCCCGGAATAGGTACCCAGCAGGTAAGACACCAGCTCGCCCTTGTCGACGAACGGCTTGGCATAGGTCGCCAGGCCATCACCGTCAAACGCCGCGCTGCCCAGTGCCCGTGGAATGTGAGGGCGCTCGTCGAGGGTCAGCCAAGTGGGGAACAGGCGTTGACCAATGGTGCCTTCAAGGAACGACGACTTGCGGTAGAGATTGCCGCCGGAAATGGCCGAGAGGAAGCTGCCGAACAGGCCACCCGCCAGTTCGGCGGAAAACAGCACCGGTACTTCGCAAGTCGGTACCGGACGCGCGCCCAAGCGGCTGGCTGCGCGCTGGGCCGCGCGTACGCCGATGCTGCGCGGGTCGGCCAGCAGGTTGCCCTGGCGGTTCACGTCGTACCAGTAGTCACGCTGCATCTGGCCGTCGCCTTCAGCGATCATCACACAGCTCAGGCTGTGCCGGGTCGAAGCATAACTGCCAATGAAGCCATGGCTGTTGCCATACACGCGGCAGCCCTGGTGGGTATTGAGTGTGGTGCCGTCGGCGTTGAGGATGCGCGGGTCCTCATCGAACGCCGCCGCTTCGCAGGCCAGGGCCATCTCGATGGCCCTTTCGGGCTCGATAGCCCAGTCGTGATAGAGGTCCAGGTCCGGGATTTCACGGGCCATCAGCGCCGCGTCGGCCAGGCCGGAGCAATCGTCCTCGGACGTATGTTTGGCAATGGCCAAGGCTGCCGCAACGGTCTCACGGATCGCCTCCGGGCCACTGGCCGAGGTGCTGGCCGAGCCTTTGCGCTGGCCAACATAAAGGGTGATACCAAAGCCCTGGTCGCGGTTGAACTCAACTGTTTCAACCTCGCGCTGGCGTACTGTGGTGGACAGGCCCTGCTCCAGCGATACCGCCACTTCGCAGGCGCTGGCCCCCTGGCGGCGCGCCTCGGCAATGATTGCCTCGACCTGCTCCTGCAATGCTGGCAGGTCTTTCGGACCTACGCTCTGGACTGCACTCATGGTTCTCTCCACTCAAATTCTGCGTACGGCTTGGGGTCATTCTACGACCGGGCCGGACAAGCGGCCCCCGACTGGTTATCATGGCGGCGATTTCTAGCGGACTGCCACCATGGTTGATTCAAACAACGACGCCTTCGACGGCGAAAAAAGCAAAACCCAGATCAAGCGCGAACTGCATGAGCTGGTCGAACTCGGCGAGCGCCTTACCACGCTCAAAGCCGATACCCTGGCCCGCCTGCCGTTGACCGACGAGCTGCGCAAGGCCCTGGCCGAGGCCAGCAAGCACACCGCTCATGGCGCCCGCAAACGCCATATGTCGTTTGTCGGCAAGCTGATGCGCGTGCAGGACCTGGATGCCATCCACGCCTTGCTTGAGCAGATGGACAGCTCGACCCGCCAGTACAACGAGCGCTTCCACGGCCTGGAGCGCTGGCGCGACCGGTTGATCGACGGCAACGACGAAGACCTTGAGCGCTTCGTCAACGAGTACCCCGACACCGACCGCCAGCAGCTGCGCTCGCTGGTGCGCCATGCCCAGCACGAGAAGGCCCGCAACAAGCCGCCTGCCGCCGCACGCAAGGTGTTCAAGTACATCCGCGACCTCGACGAGCTGCAACGCGGCTTGCGCTGACGGATTGCTCTGGGGCCCTGTGGGAGCTGGCTTGCCCCGCGAACACCGGCAAAGCCGGTGTCAGCCACCATTATGTGGCCTTGTTCGCGGGGCAAGCCCGCTCCCACAAAAGCCCCCGAAGCTATCAAGCCCCGGTACCACCCACGGTAATCGCATCCAGCTTCAAGGTAGGCTGCCCTACCCCGACCGGCACCGACTGCCCGTCCTTGCCGCACGTCCCTACTCCGCTGTCCAGCGCCAGGTCGTTACCGACCATCGACACCCGGCTCATCGCCTCCGGCCCATTGCCGATCAGGGTCGCGCCCTTCACCGGGGCGGTAATCTTGCCGTCTTCGATCAGGTAGGCCTCACTGGTCGAAAACACGAACTTGCCACTGGTGATGTCCACCTGACCACCACCCAGGCTGGCGCAGTAGATACCTTTTTTCACCGACGCGATGATTTCCTGAGGGTCGCTTTGCCCTGCTCGCATGTAGGTGTTGGTCATGCGCGGCATCGGCAGGTGCGCGTAGGATTCACGGCGGCCGTTACCGGTGACCGCCATACCCATCAGGCGTGCGTTGAGCTTGTCCTGCATGTAACCCTTGAGCACACCGTTCTCGATCAGCGTGGTGCATTCGGTCGGGGTGCCCTCATCATCTACGCTCAGCGAGCCACGGCGGCCTTCGAGCGTGCCATCGTCAACGATGGTGCACAGGCTCGATGCCACTTTCTCGCCAATGCGGCCGCTGAACGCCGAACTGCCCTTGCGGTTGAAGTCACCTTCCAGGCCATGGCCCACCGCCTCGTGCAGCAACACGCCCGACCAGCCCGAACCCAGCACCACCGGCAAGGTGCCGGCAGGTGCCGGGATCGCCTCCAGGTTCACCAGCGCCTGGCGCAATGCCTCGCGGGCATAGCCCATCACCCGTTCCTCGGTGAAGAAGCGGTAGTCGGTACGCCCGCCACCGCCCTGCCCGCCGCGCTCGCGGCGGCCGTTCTGCTCGACGATGACGCTGACGTTGAAGCGCACCAACGGGCGCACGTCGGCGGCCAGGCTGCCATCGGCCGCAGCGATCAGGATGCGCTCCCAGACCCCGGCCATGCTTACGCTGACCTGCTGGATGCGCGGGTCCAGGGCGCGGGTGGCAGCATCGACACGCTTGAGCAGCTCAACCTTCTCGGCACGGCTCAGTACATCCAGCGGGTTATCTGCGCCATACAGGGCGGTCACTTCCTGGCTGCGGAAGGCCTGGACCGTGCCGTTCTGCCCGGCCCGGGAAATGGAACGGGCGGCGCGTGCAGCCGAGGTCAACGCCTCGAGGTTGATCGCATTGCTATAGGCGAAGCCGGTCTTTTCACCGGACTGGGCACGTACGCCCACGCCCTGGTCCAGGTTGAAGCTGCCCTCTTTGACGATGCCGTCTTCCAGTGCCCAGGTTTCCGAGATCTGACCCTGGAAATACAGGTCGGCGGCGTCGATGCCGGGGCCGGCCAACTCACCCAGCACGCTCTGCAGGCTGTCCAGGGTCAAGCCGCCTGGGGCCAGGAGCTGCTCGCTGACGGTGGATAACATCTGGCTCATAGTCACTCCGAGGTATGCGCAGGTCGCAACGCGCCCTGCGAGAAAAAGCGCCGGTGCGTTACCACCGGCATGCGCGCCCGGATGGACGCTTGTTCATCAATGTTGCGCTCGGCAAGCAGCACCGCTTCGCCTTGCGCCTGCTCTACGACGATGCGCCCCCAAGGGTCGACGATCGCCGCATGGCCATGGGTTTCCCGTGGACCTGGGTGGGTGCCGCCCTGTGCAGCAGCCAGCAGGTAACACTGGGTTTCGATCGCGCGGGCGCGTATCAGCACTTCCCAATGTGCCGCGCCTGTAACGGCAGTAAAAGCCGCTGGTGCAGTGATCAGTTCGGCGCCGGCGGCCCGCAGTGCGCTGTACAGCTCGGGGAATCGCAAGTCGTAGCATACGCTCAGCCCCAACCGCCCAACCGGCGTGTCCGCCACGATCACCTGGGTGCCATGGGCGTAGTCATCCGACTCACGGTACCGACCGCGGTTGTCGACAACGTCCACGTCGAACAGGTGCAGCTTGTCATACCGTGCCGCCACCTCGCCGTGCTCGTCGATCAGCAGCGAGCAGGCATGAGCCTTGGCCTCGGGCTGGCCGACCGGCGGCAAGGGCAAAGTACCGGCGACAATCCATAACTTGAGGTCGCGGGCGGTGCGTTTCAACCATGGCAGGATCGGCCCTTCACCCAATGCTTCGGCGCGGCCGATGGCAGCGGCGTCCTTGCGGCCCATGGCGGCGAAGTTTTCCGGCAGCACCGCCAGCCGTGCGCCGCCAAAGGCGGCCTGCTCCAACAGAACACCGGCACGCTGCAGGTTGGCCAGCACATCATCCTGGCTGACCATCTGGATTACCGCTGCCTTCATGGGCACTCCTAGCGGGATTTCTCGAAAGGTTTCACAAATGTGATTCTAGGCTCTTTCCACGGCCCTTCTACACGGTAGTGCACGCTGGCAAAGCGCGAGACACGGTCACCGATCAACCGGTCGACCAGGAACAGCGCGCCGCCCACGGCCGGCGCGCCGATAATCAGTGCCGCCAGCGGCAGGTTGTTGGTGACCGGCAAGCTCACCTGCAGGTTGGCATCGACCCGGTCGCGTACCATGTCCAGCGTGCCCTCCAGTTCGAAGTTGCTCGACGGGCCAGTCACACTGATCGGCTCGCGGGTCACATAGACACCATCACTGGCCACCAGCAGGCCTTTGACCCGGTCATAGGCCAGGCCCTTTTCGAACAAGTCGGAAAAGTCCAGGCGCAGACGCCGGCCGATGGAGTTGAAGTTGAGCAGGCCGAACACGCGCAGTGCCTGGGCGCCGCCCTCGACTTCAACGAACTGGCCGGTGCGCAGTGCTGCGTCCATGCTGCCAGAGAACCGCTTCAGGCCCACCGCAGCAGGCGACCCGGGCCAGCGGCCGTCCACATCCAGGCGGAAGTCACGGCTGGTCACGGTAGGGGCGAAGCCCCAGGCTTTGAGCACATCCCCCAGGTTCTTGCCGTCCAGGCGCCCTTTGTACCAACTGCTGGTACGGCCTTGCGCGCCCTCCCAGCCACCACCACCGTCGATGCGCAGCCCTTTGAAGTCAAGGTCGATGTCGCTGGCGGTCACGCCGCGCGTTGTCGGTCGCAATTTGATCGCCGCGCTGCCGAACAGGTCGTCGCCGCGGTAGAGCTTGTCGATGCTCAGGTCCAGCGCCGGCACCTTGCGCGGGTCGAACGAGGCCAAGGGGTCCGGGCCGTCTTCGGCCTCAGCCTGGGCAGGGTCGGCAGCGGGCAGACGCAGCGTCTGCATGCGCACGACCATGGGCGCACCCTTGGCATCCGGCACCCGAGCGTTGCCAATCACTTCCCTGCTGTCGAGACGCAGGTCCCAGGCCGCACCGCTACGGGCCATGCGTACCACGGCCTGGTTCAGGTCCATGCCGAAGGCCTTCAGCTGACCAATGCTCAAGTCGACACTTTGCAGGTTCTGTCGCGCGCTCCCCCCCGGGTCGTCGCCAGCAAGACGGGCCGCCTGTTCCTGCCAGGGTGCCAGGTCCAGCGACTCCAGGCGACCGCGCACGCGCAAGCCCTGGCCAGCGGGCAGCTGGGCGTCACCGGTGCCAAGCAACAACTCACCACGGCCCTGGGCCAGCTTGTCGGCCGGTGCGGCGTAGGCAAAGCGTGCAAGGTCGGTGTACGCCGCATCGAAACGCCGCTCCTGGCCCTGCAGGCTCATACTGAACCGGCTGTCGCGAGAGTCTGCAGCAGCTTTGCCGAAGGGTGCCGGCAGGTCGATGGCCAAGCCCTTGAGGGTGGAGTTGACGCTCAGCCGGTTATCCCGGCTACCCAGGCTGAGCTGCAACTGGTAAGGGATGTCGCCGGATGCTGGCAAGGCCTGCTTGAACTGCAGCCAGTCGGTCAGTGCCTTCAGCGATACCTGGCCATTGGCGTCGATGCGCGTCTGCATCTGCCCCGGCTGGCCTTCGGCGGTAATTTGCGCCGTCACCGGCTTGCCGAACGCCTGCAGGCTGATGCCCTTGCCACTCAGACCCTTGTCAAAATCGAAGCTGAAGTCACCCTTCAAGCGGCTCAATTCCAGGCTCGGCGGGGCCACTTTCAGGCGCGCATCGCGGGTGGCGAAGTCCACCTGGACCTTCGGCCGCTCTCCGTGGGCCAGCGGGATGTCGAGCTTGAGCTTGCCCTGCAACGGCCCTTCGCCCTCCCAGCCGGCGAAGATCTCGCCCGTGCCGATCGGCGCTTCCTTGAGTATTTTCAGGCCATCGCCCAGGCTGCCGTCGAAGTCGCCATCCAGGTAAAGACGGCTGTGCTGGTCACCCTCGACATGCGGAATATCGACGCTGACATCACTCACCTTGGTGTCGAGCAACACGCCACGCTGAGCCTTGATGCGCACCCCGCTGTCTTCGATGAACACATCGCCATCGACGTGCTGCACCTGCGGCCAGCCAGGCTGGAAGTCCAAGGCTGCGTCTCGCACCTTGAAAAACAGGCTGATGCTGCGAGCCTCTGGCGCGGCGCCGTGGTTCAGCGAGCCCTGGTACTGGAAGTAGCCTTCATCCACCGTGCCTTTGACGATGGCGCTGCGCAGCCATTCGTCGAGGGCCGGGCTTAGCACTTCAGGCAGGTACTTGGCGGTGTAGCGGCCATCGCCCTCGGTCAGGCCGACACGCAGGTCCATGTAGTCCTCGCGGCCTTCTTCGAACAACAGGCGAATAAGGAAGTCACCGGCAATCTTGCCCTCCTCGCCCAGCACCTTGAGGTAAGGCGCAACGAGGGTAAAGCCTTCCTTGTCCAGCGCCCAGGTCAGGCGCGCATTGGCTTGCTGGTAGTGCCAGGGTTTGGCGAAGATCGGGTACAGGTGCAGCATGAACGCATCGGTATCCAGGCGCAGTTCACCATGCCCCAGGTCGCCGCTGATGCTGCCACTGACGTTACCGGCCGCCGGGGCACCGTGGTATGCATTGAAACCGATCTTCTCCAGGTTGGCGTCGAACAGAAGGCGTTGGTCACCCTCGGCCTTGGGCCGGGCCTCCAGCCGTACATTGCGCAACGCGCCGGTTACCTTCAGGCCATCGACCACGGCCATGACATTGTCAGGCAGCGGTGCCAGCGCGTCGATCAGCGGGGTCAAGGGCGTAAGGTGGAGCCGGTCGGCCTGCAGCTTCCAGCTTTCATCGGCAGCGTTCTCGCCAGGGCGCTGCTGCAACTGCAGGTGCGACTCCCAACGGGTCTTGCCGATGTCCATGGCCAGGGAGTCGACAACTACATCAAAGCCTTGAGCCTGACGCTGGAACCAGGCGCCCAAGGCCAGGTTGTTCAGTGTCGCGGCCTTGCGCCCGGCATAACCGCCCTGCAGCTCTGGTGCGTTGAGCCGCACCACTGCCTGCTGCAATTGCCCTTTGCGCCAGTCGACCCAGAACTCGCCGCCCGCTCGCAGCGTGTCGGCATGCCACTGCCCCAGCAGCCGCGGGGGCAACCATCGCGCCCAGTCACTCTGCGGGAGGCTCAGGTAAGCATTTACCTGCCCGTCACGCCAGGCCTCGGCCGACATACGGCTACGCAGGTTCAGCGCCAAGGGCTGGCCATCGGGCAGGGTTGCACGCAGGTTCACAACCTGGCGCGAAGCACCTGCCTGCAGCCCGGCACTCACATACGTCAGGGTAAGCGGGTCACGCTGCCACGGGTGCAAAGTGACCTGGCTGTCGAAGACATCAATGCGGCCCAACTGGCGAAGGCGCTGCAGCAGTTCGGCGGGATCAAGTGGCGCATCGTCCTTCTTCGGCAAGCCTTCAAGGTGCCAGGCACCCTGCTCGTTCTCGCGCAGGATCAGTTGCAGGCCGCCCAGCTGTATTCGAGCCAAACGCACTTCGCGGGCAGTGAGGCTGGCCCAGACATCGGGAACCACCTTTACCTCGTCCAGGCGCAGCGCCGTTGCACCTTCACCCAGTTGCAGGTCACGTACCCGCAACACCGGCGCCAGGCCGCTCCAGCGCCCTTCCAGGGCACCGACATGCACCGGTAGGCCCAATGCCTCTTCGGCTTTGCGCTCCACATCGGCACGGTACTCGGCCACCAGCGGCACCAACTCGCGGCCGAGGCTGACATACAGCGCCACCAATACCGCCAGCAGGGCGCAAAAGCCCAGCCCCCAGCGGGTCAAGGCGACAAGAACGCGGGTCAGACGTCCCATGGCCATGGCCCTCCAAGTCGTTTATCCATGATGGCCGGTAGTGGCGATTTTGCCAGCCCGGCCATCCAGCGGCGCGTTCGAGAAGACCTCAGAGCAGCACCACGTCGTATTGTTCCTGCGAATACATCGACTCGACCTGGAAGCGAATGGTTCGACCGATAAAGGCTTCCAGTTCTGCCACGTTGCCGGACTCCTCATCCAGCAGGCGGTCGACCACCTTCTGGTTGGCCAGCACGCGGTAGCCCTCGGCCTGATAGGCACGGGCCTCGCGCAGGATCTCGCGGAAAATTTCGTAACAGATGGTCTCGGGGGTTTTCAGCTTGCCACGGCCCTGGCAGGCCAGGCACGGCTCGCACAACACCTGCTCCAGGCTTTCACGGGTGCGCTTGCGGGTCATCTGCACCAGGCCCAGTTCGGTGATGCCGATGATGTTGGTCTTTGCGTGGTCCCGTTCCAGCTGCTTTTCCAGTGTGCGCAGCACCTGGCGCTGGTGTTCTTCATCTTCCATGTCGATGAAGTCGATGATGATGATGCCGCCGATATTGCGCAGGCGCAGTTGCCGGGCGATGGCGGTGGCAGCCTCCAGGTTGGTCTTGAAGATGGTCTCTTCAAGGTTGCGATGGCCAACGAATGCACCGGTGTTCACGTCAATGGTGGTCATCGCTTCGGCCGGATCGACCACCAGGTAGCCGCCGGACTTGAGCGGGACCTTGCGCTCCAGCGCGCGCTGGATTTCATCTTCGACTCCATACAAGTCAAAGATGGGCCGTTCACCAGGGTAGTGTTCAAGGCGGTCGGCGATCTCCGGCATCAGTTCGCCGACAAACTGCGTGGTCTTCTGGAAGGTTTCACGCGAGTCGATGCGGATCTTCTCGATCTTCGGGTTGACCAGGTCACGCAGGGTACGCAGGGCGAGGCCAAGGTCCTCGTAGATGACCATGGGGGCGCCGCAGGTCTTGATCTGCGAGCCAATCTGCTCCCACAGGCGACGCAGGTACCGGATGTCCTGCAAGATCTCTTCGGCACGCGCGCCTTCGGCGGCGGTGCGCAGGATGAAGCCGCCGGCATCCTTGATGTTTTCGCTTTCCATACAGTTGCTGACCACCTGCTTCAGGCGGTCCCGCTCGGCTTCGTCTTCGATCTTAAGCGAAATGCCGACATGACTGCTGCGCGGCATGTACACCAGGTAGCGCGAAGGGATCGACAGCTGGGTGGTCAGGCGCGCACCTTTGGTACCGATCGGGTCCTTGGTCACCTGCACCACAAGGGCCTGCCCTTCATGCACCAGTGCAGTGATGGTCTCGACTGCCGAGCCTTCACGCTGGGAGATCTCCGAGGCATGGATGAACGCGGCACGCTCCAGGCCGATGTCGACGAAGGCCGCCTGCATGCCCGGCAGCACACGCACCACCTTGCCCTTGTAGATATTGCCGACGATGCCACGGCGCTGGGTGCGCTCGACGTGCACTTCCTGCAGTACCCCGTTTTCCACCACCGCCACGCGTGACTCCATCGGGGTGATGTTGATCAGGATCTCTTCACTCATGGCCGGCTCTCGTCAAAGGTCTTTTGTAATGATGGATGGCGTACGCCGTGCTGGCTACCGCGGGTTTGTTACCTCTGGCGTATGCACGGGCGATTGCCAACAGGCGATACCAAACGTGCCAAGCAACTCGGCCGTCTCACTGAGGGGCAGGCCTACCACGGCCGAATAACTGCCGCCAAGGCCGGTGACGAACACTGCGCCCAGGCCCTGGATGGCGTAGCCACCTGCCTTGTCCACAGGCTCACCGCTGGCCCAGTAGCGTTGCGCTTCATCGGCGCTGATGGCCCGGAAGCGCACCTTGCTGGTGACGCACAGGCTTTGCGTAAGCAGCCCATTGCTGAGGGCAACCGCAGTCAATACCTGGTGCTCGCGGCCCGACAGGTCGGCCAGCATGGCCAGGGCCTCTTCGCGGTTTTCCGGCTTGCCCAGAATACGCCCGTCGAGCACTACGGCAGTGTCTGCCCCCAGCACCACTGCCGGGCCCTCGACACGGGCCAGACCGGCAGCAGCCTTGGCCCGGGCCAGGCGCTCAACGTAGGCCGGGGCGTTTTCACCGGGCAGCGGGGTTTCATCGATGGGCGCACTGACGACAGTGAAGGGCACACCGATCTGGGTCAGCAATTCGCGACGGCGGGGCGAGCCAGAGGCCAGGTATAGCGGGTTCATGCAGACATCTCCCTGTCAGTTGCGGCGTCGCCGTCAGTTGATATGCAAGCGTCGGCGCAGGTCGCGCAGGGCGAAACTGATCCATGGCCAGAGCAAGGCACTGATAACCGCCGACCAGACCAGCGCCAGGGTCGGCAGGCGGTTGCCGGTCAGCGCGCTGAGCCACAACTGGATGAGTTGGGCAATGCCGAATATGACCAGGATCACCAGGCTCTGCTGCCACATGGGGAACATGCGCAGGCGCTGCTGCAGGGACAGCACCAGGAAGGTGATGAGGGTGAGGATCAATGCGTTCTGCCCCAGCAGAGTACCGTATAACACGTCCTCGGCCAGGCCCAGCACGAATGCCGTGGTCATACCGACCTTGCCCGGCACCGCCAGGGTCCAGAACGACACCAGCAAAGCCAGCCACATGGGGCGGAACACTTCCATGAACTGCGGCATGGGCGAGACGCTGAGCAGCAGGCCGATGGCGAAAGTCAGCCAGATGACCCAGCCGTTGTTGCGGCGTGAAGCAGCCATCATTGTCTCCGGGTGTTAGCGGGTGCGGCAGGCGCTGCGGCAGGCGTGGCAGGGGTAGCTGCCGGGGCTGCTGGCTGGACGGCCGGCGCTGCGGGTGTGGCTGGCGCCACAGGCGTATTGCTGGCTGGTGTGCCCTGCTCACCTGTGCTGGCCGGTTGGCCGAGGGCCGAGGTGCCCTTGCGGTCCGCCTCTTCCTGGGCGATGGCGGCGTCGGTAGCACGCTGCTCCGGGGTACGCCGGTCACTGAATACCAGCAGCATGTAGCGGCTGCGGTTGAGCGCGGCAGTGGGGATGGCGCGCACGATGGCGAAAGGCTGCCCGGAATCGTGGATCACCTCGTTGACCGTCGCCACCGGGTAGCCGGCCGGGAACCGTTGGCCCATGCCGGAGCTGACCAACAGGTCGCCTTCCTTCACGTCGGCGGTATCGGCCACATGGCGCAGTTCAAGGCGCTCCGGGTTACCGGTACCACTGGCGATGGCACGCAGGCCGTTGCGGTTGACCTGCACCGGGATGCTATGGGTGGTATCGGTCAGCAGCAGCACCCGCGAGGTGTAGGGCATCAACTCGACTACCTGGCCCATCAGGCCGCGCGCATCGAGTACCGGCTGGCCAAGGAACACACCGTCACGCTCGCCCTTGTTGATCAGTATGCGGTGGGTGAACGGGTTGGGGTCGACACCGATCAGCTCGGCCACTTCGACTTTTTCGTTGACCAGCGCCGAAGAGTTCAGCAATTCACGCAGGCGCACGTTCTGCTCGGTCAGGGCTGCCAGCTTCTGCAGGCGCCCCTGCAACAGCAGCGCTTCGGTCTTGAGCTTTTCGTTTTCGGCAATCAACTCGGTGCGGCTGCCGAACTGGCCGGCCACGCCTTGCCACGCACGTTGCGGCAGGTCGGTGATCCAGTACGACTCCATCAGCACCAGCCCCATCTGGCTGCGCACGGGCTTGAGCACGTCAAAGCGCGCGTCGACAACCATCAACGCGACCGACATTACCACCAGAACGAGCAGGCGAACGCCCAGCGAAGGGCCCTTGGAGAAAAGCGGTTTAATGGGCCGTTCCTCGTGGACGACTCAGGAGGTCATTGGACATGGGACAACGCACCAGCCTGGTTGCGGGTTGACGGATACGGCGCCCTTAACGGGCGCCAGCCCAGCACATACAGGTAGCACTGTGCGTAGTACCTGTAAACCGGGCGCTCGTGAACAGCGAGTGGGATCACTCGCTGGAGAGCAGGTCCATCGCGTGCTTGTCCATCATCTCCAGGGCGCGACCGCCGCCACGGGCGACACAGGTCAGCGGGTCCTCGGCGACAATTACCGGCAGGCCGGTTTCCTGGGCCAGCAGTTTGTCGAGGTCGCGCAGCAGCGCACCACCACCGGTCAGCACCAGGCCACGTTCGGCGATGTCCGAAGCCAGTTCGGGCGGCGATTGCTCCAGGGCGCTCTTCACGGCCTGGACAATGGTCGCCAGCGATTCCTGCAACGCTTCGAGCACTTCGTTGGAGTTAAGGGTGAAGGCACGCGGTACGCCCTCGGCCAGGTTGCGGCCACGCACATCGACTTCGCGTACCTCGCCGCCCGGGTAGGCGGTACCGATTTCCTGCTTGATGCGCTCGGCAGTGGACTCGCCGATCAGGCTGCCGTAGTTGCGGCGCACGTAGGTGACGATGGCCTCGTCAAAGCGGTCGCCGCCAACGCGGACGGATTCGGCATAGACCACGCCGTTCAGGGAGATCAGCGCGATTTCAGTGGTACCACCACCGATATCGACGACCATCGAACCGCGGGCCTCTTCAACCGGCAAGCCAGCACCGATGGCAGCAGCCATCGGTTCTTCGATCAGGAACACTTCACGGGCACCGGCACCCAGGGCCGACTCGCGAATGGCGCGGCGCTCTACCTGGGTCGACTTGCACGGTACGCAGATCAGCACGCGCGGGCTTGGCTGCAGGAAGCTGTTCTCGTGAACCTTGTTGATAAAATACTGCAACATTTTTTCGCAAACGCTGAAGTCGGCGATGACGCCGTCCTTCATCGGACGAATGGCAGCAATGTTGCCAGGCGTACGGCCCAGCATGCGTTTGGCTTCGGTACCGACGGCGACGACGCTTTTCTGATTGCCATGGGTACGGATGGCAACAACCGAGGGCTCATTCAGGACGATACCGCGCTCACGCACGTAAATAAGGGTGTTGGCAGTACCCAGGTCGATGGAAAGATCGCTGGAAAACATGCCACGCAGTTTCTTGAACATGGGAAAGTGACCCTGGGGAAAGCGTGGGTAAAAAAGTGCGGCAAACTCTAACAATGGCAGGGATTTTGGGCAAGGAGCCAATATGTTAAATTGGCTGTTTTTCCGAGCACGCCAGCCGATGATCGCGGCCGTTGGACCGCCAGAAAGCTGACATGTTCCTCACCGCGGACCCAAATTCCGTTCTTTGTTTCCCTTGGAGATCCTCATGGCGCTTGAACGCTGCGACGTGGAAAAGATCGCCCATCTGGCCCGTCTGGGGCTGAATGATGGCGAACTGCCACGCATTACCGAAGCCCTGAACAGCATCCTCGGGCTGGTCGACCAGATGCAAGCGGTCGATACCACTGGCATCGAGCCCCTGGCCCACCCGCTGGAAGCCAGCCAGCGCCTGCGCCCCGACCAGGTCACCGAAAGCAACCAGCGCGATGCCTACCAGGCTATCGCGCCCTCGACCGAAAGCGGTCTGTACCTGGTTCCCAAAGTCATCGAGTAAGGGATAGAGCCTGCCATGCATCAATTGACCCTGGCCGAGATCGCCCGCGGACTCGCCGACAAGTCGTTTTCCTCCGAAGAGCTGACTGGCGCCCTGTTGGCGCGCGTCAAGCAACTCGACCCGCAGATCAACAGCTTCATCAGCGTCACCGAAGACCTGGCCCTGGGCCAGGCGCGTGCCGCCGACGCCCGTCGCGCCGCAGGCGAAACCGGCGCGCTGCTGGGTGCGCCCATCGCCCACAAGGACCTGTTCTGCACCAACGGCGTACGCACCAGTTGCGGCTCGAAGATGCTCGACAACTTCAAGGCACCCTACGACGCCACCGTGGTCGCCAAGCTGGCTGAAGCCGGCATGGTCACCCTGGGCAAAACCAACATGGACGAGTTCGCCATGGGTTCGGCCAACGAATCCAGCCACTACGGCGCGGTGAAAAACCCGTGGAACCTCGAACACGTCCCGGGCGGTTCGTCGGGCGGTTCGGCCGCTGCCGTGGCCGCGCGCCTGCTGCCAGCCACCACCGGCACTGACACCGGCGGCTCGATCCGCCAGCCGGCAGCACTGACCAACCTCACCGGCCTCAAGCCGACGTACGGTCGTGTGTCGCGCTGGGGCATGATCGCCTACGCCTCCAGCCTCGACCAGGGCGGCCCGCTGGCCCGCACCGCCGAAGACTGCGCCCTGCTGCTGCAAGGCATGGCCGGTTTCGACGCCAAGGACTCCACCAGCATCGAAGAGCCGGTGCCGGACTACAGCGCCAACCTGAACGCTTCGCTGCAGGGCCTGCGCATCGGCCTGCCAAAAGAGTACTTCGGGGCCGGCCTCGATCCACGTATCGCCGAGCTGGTCCAGGCCAGCGTCAAAGAGCTGGAAAAGCTCGGCGCGGTGGTCAAGGAAATCAGCCTGCCGAACATGCAGCACGCCATCCCGGCCTACTACGTGATCGCCCCGGCGGAGGCCTCATCCAACCTGTCGCGCTTCGACGGCGTGCGCTTCGGTTACCGCTGCGAAGCGCCGAAAGACCTCACCGACCTGTACAAGCGGTCCCGTGGCGAAGGCTTCGGCATTGAAGTGCAGCGCCGCATCATGGTCGGCACCTACGCCCTGTCGGCCGGCTACTACGACGCCTACTACGTGAAGGCGCAGCAGATCCGCCGCCTGATCAAGAACGACTTCATGGCCGCTTTCAACGATGTCGACCTGATCCTCGGCCCGACCACGCCAAACCCGGCCTGGAAGCTTGGCGCCAAGAGCAGCGACCCGGTCGCCGCCTACCTCGAAGACGTCTACACCATCACCGCCAACCTGGCGGGCCTGCCGGGCCTGTCGATGCCGGCTGGCTTCGTCGACGGCCTGCCGGTCGGCGTGCAGCTGCTGGCGCCGTATTTCCAGGAAGGCCGCCTGCTCAACGTCGCGCACCGCTACCAGCAAGTGACCGACTGGCACACCCGTGCCCCCAACGGCTTCTGAGGAGTTCACACATGCAATGGGAAGTTGTGATCGGGCTTGAAATCCACACTCAGCTCGCCACCCAGTCGAAGATCTTCTCCGGCAGCGCCACCACCTTCGGCTCCGAGCCGAACACCCAGGCCAGCCTGGTAGACCTGGGCATGCCCGGCGTACTGCCGGTGCTGAACCAGGAAGCCGTGCGCATGGCGTGCATGTTCGGCCTGGCCATCGATGCCGAAATCGGCAAGCGCAACGTGTTCGCGCGCAAGAACTACTTCTACCCGGACTTGCCCAAGGGGTACCAGATCAGCCAGATGGACCTGCCGATCGTCGGCAAGGGCCACCTGGATATCGCCCTGGAAGACGGCACCATCAAGCGTATCGGGGTCACCCGCGCGCACCTGGAAGAAGACGCCGGCAAAAGCCTGCACGAAGACTTCAGCGGCTCCACCGGCATCGACCTTAACCGTGCCGGCACCCCGCTGCTGGAAATCGTCTCCGAGCCTGACATGCGCAGCGCCAAGGAAGCCGTGGCCTACGTCAAGGCGATCCACGCACTGGTGCGCTACCTGGGCATCTGCGACGGCAACATGGCCGAAGGCTCGCTGCGCTGCGACTGCAACGTGTCGATTCGTCCGAAGGGTCAAGCCGAGTTCGGCACCCGCTGCGAGATCAAGAACGTCAACTCGTTCCGCTTCATCGAGCGCGCGATCAACAGCGAAATCCAGCGCCAGATCGACCTGATCGAAGACGGCGGCAAGGTGGTGCAGGAAACTCGCCTGTACGACCCGAACAAAGATGAAACCCGCTCCATGCGCAGCAAGGAGGAAGCCAACGACTACCGTTACTTCCCCGACCCGGACCTGCTGCCGGTGGTGATCGAGGACAGCTTCCTCGAAACCATCCGCGCCGGCCTGCCGGAGCTGCCGCCGCAGAAGGTCGAACGCTTCCAGCGCCAGTATGGCCTGTCGGCCTACGACGCCAACGTGCTGGCTTCGAGCCGCGAACAGGCGGACTACTTCGAGGAAGTGGTAAAAATCGGTGGCGACGCCAAGCTGGCGGCCAACTGGGTCATGGTCGAGCTGGGCAGCCTGCTCAACAAGCTGGGCATCGAGATCGACCAGGCACCGGTCAGCGCCGCGCACCTGGGTGGCATGCTGCTGCGCATCCGCGACAACACCATCAGCGGCAAGATCGCCAAGACCGTATTCGAGGCGATGGCTGCCGGTGAAGGCGATGCCGACAGCATCATCGAAAGCAAAGGCCTGAAGCAGGTGACCGACACCGGTGCCATCGACAAGATGCTGGACGAGATGCTGGCGGCCAACGCCGAGCAGGTCGAACAGTACCGTGCGGCCGACGAGGCCAAGCGTGGCAAGATGTTCGGCTTCTTTGTCGGCCAGGCGATGAAAGCCTCCAAAGGCAAGGCCAACCCGGGGCAGGTGAACCAATTGCTCAAGGCCAAGCTCGAAGGCTGAGCTGAAAAAGCGGCGAGGGCCTTGCCCTCGTTCGCCGGCAAGCCAGCTCCCACAGGTACAGCGCCGCTTTTGAGGGCGATGAGGTACCTGTGGGAGCTGGCTTGCCGGCGATGGGCCGCGCAGCGGCCCCAATAGCACCGGAGCAAGAACTTGCTAAAAAAATCCCTCGGCACGCTAGCCCTCTTCTCTTTCCTGGCCGGCTGCGCCAGCCATGACATCGACCCGCGTGGTTACGACCAGACAGGCACCGCTTCCTATTACGGGTCGCGCCACCACGGCAAACGCACCGCCAGTGGCGAGCCGTTCAACCAGCACGGTTTTACCGCCGCCCACCGCAACCTGCCGTTCGGCACCCGCGTACGGGTCACCAACACGGCCAACCAGCGCAGTGTGGTGGTGCGCATCAACGACCGTGGCCCGCACACCCGCGGCCGCCTGATCGACCTGTCTCGCGCCGCTGCAGAAAAAATCGGCATGCTCCGTAGCGGAACGGCACGCGTGCGAGTACAAGGGCTTAGCGACTGACGCGACAGGAGTCCGACCATTTTCGACTTGGCCACCCTTCCCACCTTCAGCCTGTTGCAACTGGGCATTGCCCTGCTGCTGCTGGTCGGCGGCGCCGAATTGCTGGTGCGCGCAGCGCTGCGCCTGGCTCAGCGCCTTCATGTTCGCCCGTTGATCATCGGCCTGAGCCTGGTGGCCTTCGGCAGTACAGCACCACAACTGACCGTGAGCCTGCAGGCGGCCTATCAGGGCGCGCCGGATGTGGCGGTCGGCAGCGTGATCGGCAGCAACATCTTCAACGTACTGGTCATTCTTGGCCTGGCCGCGCTGATCATCCCGCTGCGTGTGTCGCGCCAGCTGGTGCGCCTGGACATTCCGCTGATGATCCTCGCCAGCGGCCTGGTCTATGCCTTGTCCGCCAACGGTTACCTGGGCCGGGTGGAAGGGGGGCTGCTGCTGCTTGGCCTGGCCGGCTACCTGGCAATGCTCTGGCACCAATCGCGCCACTACGCACGCACTTACCCCGCGCCGGACACGGCAAAATCCAGCGCCAGGCGCTTCTGGTCAGGCACGCTGCTGCAGGTGCTGGCCGGCTTTGGCCTGCTGAGCCTGGGGGGCCACCTGCTGCTGGAGGCCGCCGTGGAGGTTGCCACAGACCTGGGGCTGTCCGAGCGCATCATCGGCCTGACCGTCGTCGCCATCTGCACATCCTTGCCAGAGCTCGCCGCCGCGCTGATCGCGGCCCTGCGTGGTGAACGGGAAATCGCCGTGGGCACCGTGATCGGCAGCAACCTGTTCAACCTGCTGGCAGTGCTGGGCCTGACCGCGCTGATCACCCCTGTGCCGCTGTCGATCTCGCCCAACGCCCTGGCCTTCGACCTGCCGGTTATGCTCGGCGTCGCCGCGCTAAGCCTGCCGGTGTTCTATTCCGGCTACCGCATCACCCGCGCCGAAGGCCTGGTGTTCCTGTGCCTGTACCTGGCCTACGGCCTGCACGTGGCGGCGTTCACCATGGGCATGCCGCTGGCCGGGCGCCTGGAGCGGTTGATGCTGTTCTATGTGCTGCCTGTGCTCGCGGTGGTGCTGCTGTATACCACCGTGCGCGCCTGGCGCCGGCAGCATTGATCGGGCCATGTCATCTGGCGCATGCCTTAAGCCTTGTGTCGCCCTTACGATCGAGCGCCGCGCGGGCGGCGCTCGATCTCACAGGCGATACAAATCTAACGGCGAACCTGCCGAGCCTTCTTCAGCTTGAAGGCCACCCACAGCACGGCAATCCATGCCGGGATCAGCATCACCGAGATGCGAATCGGCGGAGTCAGGTACATCACCACCAGAATCAGCACAATGAACGCCAGGCACAGGTAGTTGGTCAGCGGGTGCCCCAGGCTCTTGTAGAACGGGGTAATACCGGCCGCCAGCTTGGCCTTGCGGAACTTCAAGTGGGTAATGCTGATGCTCGCCCAGTTGATCACCAGCGCCGACACCGCCAGGGCCATCAGCAAGCCAAAGGCCTCGCCCGGCATGAGGTAGTTGATCACCACGCACAGCCCGGTCGCGAAGGCAGACACGCCCAGTGCAGTCAGCGGCACGCCGCTGCGGCTGACTTTCAGCAACTGGCGCGGTGCGTCACCCTGGCTGGCCAGACCAAACAGCATGCGGCTGTTGGCGTACACGCAGCTGTTGTAAACCGACAGCGCAGCCGTCAGCACCACGATGTTGAGGATGGTTGCCACCAGGTCGCTGTCCAGCTCGTGGAAAATCATCACGAACGGGCTGCCACCCTGCACGACCTTCTGCCACGGGTACAGGGACAGCAGCACCGCCAGGGCACCGATGTAGAAGATCAGGATGCGGTACACCACCTGGTTGGTGGCCTTGGGGATACTCTGGCGCGGGTTGTCTGCCTCGGCAGCAGTGATACCCACCAGCTCCAGCCCACCGAACGAGAACATGATCACCGCCAGCGCCATCACCAAGCCGCTGACACCGTTAGGGAAGAAGCCGCCGTACTGCCACAGGTTGGCCACGCTGGCATCCGGGCCGCCATGGCCGCTGCTCAGCAACCAGGCGCCGAAGCCGATCATGCTGACGATGGCCACTACCTTGATCAGGGCGAACCAGAATTCCATTTCGCCGTAGACCTTCACCTGGGTCAGGTTGATCAGGTTGATCACCACAAAAAATATCGCCGCCGTGGCCCAGGTGGGGAATTCCGGCCACCAGTACTGCACGTAAATACCCACGGCCGTCAGCTCGGCCATGCCAACCAGTACATACACCACCCAGTAGTTCCAGCCCGACACGAAGCCTGCAAACTCGCTCCAGTACTGGTGGGCAAAGTGGCTGAAGCTACCGGCCACCGGCTCTTCCACCACCATTTCACCCAGCTGGCGCATGATCAGGAAGGCCATCAGGCCAGCGATGGCGTACCCCAGCAGTACGGAGGGCCCGGCCAGCTGGATGGTCTGGGCGATGCCCAGGAACAAGCCGGTACCGATGGCCCCGCCCAGCGCGATCAGCTGGATATGGCGATTCTTCAGCCCGCGCTGTAACTGCTCGGGCTTGCTCTGGTCTTGCATGAAGTGTCCTTTAGCTCAGTGAGGCTGTTTTTGTGTTGTTTGCAGTCAAGGATCTAGATCCATCCGCCCCACTGCAAGATGAAAATGCCGATATTGGTGGTGATTGCCGCCATTAAGGTGGTGATCACGATGATCGACGCAGCCAGCTCATGGTTGCCGTTGGCCGCCCGCGCCATGACGTAACTGGCAGCTGCGGTCGGGCTGCCGATGTACAGGAACAGGATACCCAGTTCGGCCCCGCGAAAGCCGCACAGCCAGGCACCGAGGGTGCCGGCCAGCGGCAGCCAGACCATCTTTACCAGGCTGGCGTCGATGGCCAGCCGGCCGCTGTCGCGCAGCGCCGCCAGCGACAGGGTGCCGCCAATACACATCAATGCCAACGGCAGGGTCATCTGTGCCAGGTAATCACCTGAAGTCAGCAGCCAGTTAGGGAGCGGCACCTGGCCGTAAGCCATGGGTGTCGCGACCAGCACGCTGATGATCAGCGGGTTGCTTAAAATGCTCTTGCAGATGCTCCACGGGTCGGACTTGAGGTCCGGGCTGTACACCGCCAGCACCACTGCCGACAGCGAGTTGTACATCAGGATGACCAGGCCGGCGAGCACTGCACCCAGCGAAATACCGTAGTCGCCGTAAAGGCTGGCAGCCAGGGCCAGGCCGATCACGCCGTTGTTGCCGCGGAACGCGCCCTGGGTATAGATGCCCCGGTCGGCCTGCGGGCTACGCCAGATGGCCATGCCCCAAGCGACGCCGAAGCCCACCAGAGTGGCGACGATGAAGTAAAGGATGACACCGGGCTTCACCGCAGCAGCCAGGTCGGCGTGGTAAATGCCGAGGAACAACAGCGCAGGCATGCAGACGTTGAACACCAACTGCGAGGCAACGCGGTTGAAATTATCGTCGATCAGACGGATGCGTTTGAGCAGCACGCCCATGAACAGCATGGCGAAGACAGGTGCCGTGATGTTCAGCGTCTGGATAAGAAGGGCGAGCATGCGCAAGCGATCCTGGAGAGGTTGCCGTTAGGTGGCTAATGATACGCCAACGGCTGGTATTTGCGGGGATCGCGGGCTTGTAGAAAAATTTCTGTCAGTGCCGGCCTCTTCGCGGGACAAGCCCGCTCCCACAGGTATCGCACAAATCTTCAGACCTGTTCAGGGCCTGTGGGAGCGGGCTTGCCCCGCGAAGAGGGCAACGCGGACTCAGCGCCGGACCGGGCGCTTCTGCAGCTTGCGCTGCAAGGTCCGGCGGTGCATGCCCAGCGCACGTGCGGTGGCCGAGATGTTGCCCTCGTGCTCGTTCAGCACGCGCTGGATGTGTTCCCACTGCAGGCGGTCGACCGACATCGGGTTTTCCGGCACCAGGGTATCCAGGTCGGTGTGCTCCGACAGCAATGCTGCCAGCACATCATCGGCGTCAGCCGGTTTGCACAGGTAATTGCAGGCGCCGCGCTTGACCGCTTCCACCGCCGTGGCAATGCTCGAGTAACCGGTCAGGATCACCACGCGCATTTCAGGGTCCAGCTCCAGCAGCTTGGGCAGCAGCACAAGGCCGGAGTCACCGTCCATCTTCAGGTCCAGCGTGGCGTAATCTGGCAGGTCCTGCTGGGCCAGAATCAAGCCTTCCTCGGCCGAACTGGCGGTGCTCACGCGGAAACCGCGACGGCTCATTGCCCGGGCCATGACCCGGGTGAAGGTGGCATCGTCATCCACCAACAGCAGGTGCGGCAGCTCTTCGCTTTCGACCTGGTTTTCTTCGCTCATCATTCATCTCCTCGCTTGCCATAGGGCAGGCGCAATTCGGTCAGGGTGCCACCCTGTTCATGACTATAGAGTTTCACCGAACCGCCCGCACGGGTCACGCTGGCCTTGCTCAAGAACAGGCCCAGGCCGAAGCCTTTGCCTTTGGTGGTAATGAAGGGTTTGCCGATGGCTTCGGCAATGGCCGGCGGCACGCCAGGGCCATGGTCACGGATACTGATGACGATGTCCTGAGCGTCCCAGTCCAGGCGCACTTCCAAGTCATCGGGGCAGGCATCGGCTGCATTGTTCAACAGGTTCAGCAGCGCCTGGGTCAGGTCTGGTGGTGGCGTCAGGCGCGGCACTTTGCCATCGCGCAACCGCTGGAAGCGGTAGCTGGCTTCCGGGCGCATCAGGTGCCAGCGGTTCAGCGCCTCGTCCAGCCAGGCGGTCACCTCCTGCTCCACGATCGCCAGGCGGCGGTTGGCTTCGGCGGCGCGCACCAGCTGTTGCAAGGTCTCTTTGCACAGCTTTACCTGGTCCTGCAGGATCTGCAGGTCTTCCTGCAGCAGCGGGTCGGTGTGGTCCTGACGCATTTCGTTGATCAGCACGCTCATGGTCGCCAGTGGCGTGCCCAGCTCATGGGCAGCACCGGCGGCCTGGGTAGCCACGGCCAGCAGTTGCTCATCGCGCAGGCTTTCTTCACGCCGCTCGGACCGCAGTTGCTCCTGGCGGCGCAGCTCTTCGGCCATGCGTGCGGCAAAGAAAGTGATCACCGCCGCAGCCAGGGCAATGCTCAGCCACATGCCGTAGACCTGCATCTTGTCCCGCGCCATGGGCAGGCCCTCAAGCGGGTAGAACTGCACCAGCAGCAGGCTGTAGGCGGTCAGGGCGATACCCGACAGAATCAGCGAATACAGCCACGGCAAGGTCACTGCGGCAATCGCCAGCGGTACCAGGTAATACGACACGAACGGGTTGGTCGAGCCGCCGGAGTAATACAGCAAGGCACTGTGGATCAACAGGTCACAGGCCAACTGCAGGGCGTACTCCATTTCGGTGACGGGCAGCGACAGGCGCAAGCGCAGCGCGGTGAAGGCACACAGCAGCGACGACAAAGCCAAGGTGCCCGCCAGCGACAGCCACGGCAAGGGTAGCAATTCGGTCCAGTAGGCGACGCCCACGGAGCCAGCCTGGGCAGCCAGGACCAGGACCCGGATGACGGTCAGGCGCCAAAGGTTCTGGCGGGTAGCAGATAGCGGTTGTACGGCGGCGAGCATGAGCTCTCCTGATGAGTGCTCCAGAAAATCGGCTGGAGTATACCGAAGCCGGGCGCCTCGCTGCAGCGCTGCGGCAAAGCGCCACAGTTTGTCACAGGTTCATGATGGCACTTTTGAACCCACTACACTGTTGCCGGTCTGATGGGCCATGCGTGGAATGATGGCCAACCCCACGCCTTTTATTGCCAAGGAGTACCACATGCAAATCCCACGTCGCGGCGCCGCCCTGATTCTGTCCTGCGGCTTGCTCGCCAGCCTGCCTGCGCTGGCTGCCGATGAGCCACGTTACAACCAGGTATCGCTGCGCGCTGAAGTGAGCAAGGAAGTGCCGCGCGACCTGATGGTCGTGACCCTGTACAGCGAAGCGCAGAACAGCGACCCGGGCAAGCTGGCCAAGCAGATCACCGAAACCATGAACAAGGCCGTGCAGCAGTCGCGACAGGTCAAGGACGTGAAGATCAGCCAAGGCAGCCGCAACAGCTACCCGGTGTATGACAGCAAGGGCCAGAAGATTACCGGCTGGCGCGAGCGCGCCGAACTGCGCCTGGAAAGCGACAACTTCCCGGCCCTGTCCCAGCTCACAGCCGACCTGCTGCAAGAGCTGAAAATGGGCGGCATGGACTTCTCCATCGCACCGGCCACACGCAAGGCCAGTGAGGATGCATTGCTCAAGGACGCCGTCGATGCCTTCAAGGCGCGTGCTCAACTGGCCACCGAGGCGCTGGGCGGCAAGGGCTACAAAGTGGTCAGCCTGAACCTCAACAGCAGCGGTTACCCGCGCCCGTACCTGCGCAGTGCGCCGATGGCGATGAAAGCCATGGGGGCCGACGAAGCAGCGCCAGCGCCGGATATCGAGGCGGGCACCAGCGAAGTGAGCATGAATGCTGATGGCCTGATCGAAGTGCAAATGCCCTGACAGCCACGAGCTTCAAGCGGCAAGCTTCAAGTTGACTGTAAACCCGGTCTGCTTTGGCTTGCCGCTTGGCGCTTGCCGCTTGAGTCTGCTTTTCAGACATTTCCTACGCAACACCCAGGTGCATCCTACGTTTATCACCGCCTAGAAACATCGCGCAAAATGCCATCATTTTGCCTGCGCAAACGTTTAACTTCGCCTAAAGTTATACTGATGCGACATCCATGTACGCCCGTACCACTTTTCCGGCGCCAACTATCCTTATACCTGTTGCATTGGGAACACCCCCTGCATAAGTATCCTCAGGTCGGCTCACGAGGCCACCTCATCCAAAAAATGACAACAATGAGGCCACCATGCTCAAACACGCAGTCATTCCGTTCCTGCTTGGCGCAGGCTTGCTCACCGGCGCGCCGTCGGTCCTGGCCGCGTCCAACCTGGTGTTTTGCTCAGAGGGCAGCCCGGCCGGTTTTGACCCGGGCCAGTACACCACCGGGACCGACTTCGACGCCTCGGCAGAGACCGTGTTCAACCGCTTGACCCAGTTCGAACGAGGCGGTACTGCAGTTATCCCGGGCCTGGCGACCAAGTGGGAAGTGTCCGACGACGGCAAGACCTACACCTTCCACCTGCGCGAAGGCGTCAAGTTCCATACCACCGACTACTTCAAGCCCAGCCGGCCCTTCAACGCCGACGATGTGCTGTTCACCTTCAACCGCATGCTCGACAAGGATCAGCCGTTCCGCAAGGCCTACCCTACCGAGTTCCCGTATTTCACCGACATGGGCATGGACAAGAACATCGCCAAGGTGGAAAAGCTGGACGAGCACACGGTGAAGTTCACCCTTAACGAGGTCGACGCCGCGTTCATCCAGAACCTGGCCATGAGCTTCGCTTCCATCCAGTCCGCCGAGTACGCCGACCAATTGCTCAAGAACGGCAAGGCCGCCGACATCAACCAGAAGCCGATCGGCACCGGCCCGTTCGTGTTCAGCAAGTACCAGAAGGACGCGCAGATTCGCTTCAAGGGCAACAAGGACTACTGGCAGCCCGAGGACGTGAAGATCGACAACCTGGTCTTCGCCATCACCACCGATGCCTCGGTACGCATGCAAAAACTGAAGAAGAACGAGTGCCAGGTCACCCTGTTCCCGCGGCCCGCCGACATCGAGCCGCTAAAGGCCGACAAGCACCTGCAGATGCCCCAGCAAGCCGGGTTCAACCTGGGCTACATCGCCTACAACGTGATGGACAAGATCAAGGGCAGCAACGAGCCCAACCCCATGGCTCAGCTGAAAGTGCGCCAGGCGCTGGACATGGCGGTGGACAAGAAGAAGATCATCGAGTCGGTCTACCAGGGCGCCGGCCAGTTGGCAGTCAATGCCATGCCGCCGACCCAGTGGTCGTATGACGACAGCATAAAGGACGCCCCCTTCGACCCCGAAAAAGCTAAACAGCTGCTCAAGGAAGCCGGCATCAAGGAAGGCACCGAGATCACCCTGTGGGCCATGCCCGTGCAACGCCCATACAACCCCAATGCCAAGCTGATGGCCGAAATGCTGCAATCCGACTGGGCCAAGATCGGCATCAAGGCCAAAATCGTCAGCTATGAATGGGGCGAGTACATCAAACGCTCCAAAGGTGGCGAACAAGGCGCCATGCTGATTGGCTGGAGCGGCGACAACGGTGACCCGGACAACTGGCTGGGCACCCTTTACGGCTGCGATGCCGTCGACGGCAACAACTTCTCCAAGTGGTGCTACAAGCCCTACGACGACCTGATCAAGCAGGCCAAGGCCACCTCCGACCAGGCCAAGCGCACCGAGCTGTACCAGCAGGCGCAGCACATTCTCAAGGAGCAGGTGCCGATTACCCCGATCGCCCACTCCACCGTGTATCAGCCCATGAGCGCCAAAGTGAAGGACTTCAAGATCAGCCCGTTTGCGCTGAACGCCTTCTATGGCGTAAGCGTGGACAAATAGGGTAACTCCAGCACCCGCCATCTGGCGGGTGCCTTGCCCCCTTCCCCCTCTTCATGTCGTCCCGCGGCTATCCGCTGCGGGGTGGGCGAACTGTTGCCGCCATTCGCACCCCGAGGCGGCGCAAACAGCTGAAAAAGGACTTGCCATGCGTCACGCGACCCGTCTTTCAACCTTGCTGGCCCTGGGCCTGATGAGCCAATCCCCGGCCCTGTTGGCGAACAACCTGGTGTTTTGCTCCGAGGGCAGCCCCGCCGGCCTCGACACCGCCCAGTACACCAGCGCCACCGACAACGACGCCGCCGAGCCGATCTACAACCGCCTGGTCGAGTTCGAGCGTGGTGGTACTGCCGTGCACCCTGCCCTGGCAACCCGCTGGGAAGTATCCGACGATGGCTTGCGCTATACCTTCCACCTGCGTGAAGGGGTGAAGTTCCACAGCAACAAGGCCTTCTCCCCAAGCCGCGATTTCAACGCCGACGATGTGCTGTTCACCTTCAACCGCATGCTCGACAAAGGCCACCCGTTCCGCCAGGCCTACCCTACCGAGTTTCCTTACTTCATCAGCATGGGCCTGGACAAGAACATCGCCCATGTCGAGAAAATCGACCCGCTGACTGTGGCATTCACCCTGAACACGGTCGATGCCGCGTTCATCCAGAACCTGGCCATGAGCTTCGCCTCCATCCTCTCCGCCGAATACGCCGGGCAACTGATGGCCAGCGCAAGACCGAGCGACATCAACCAGCAGCCCATCGGCACCGGGCCGTTCGTGTTCCAGCGTTATCAGAAGGATTCGCAGATCCGCTACAAAGGCAACAAGGAGTATTGGGCGCCGGATGAGGTGAAAATCGACAACCTGGTGTTCTCGATCAACATCGACCCTTCGGTACGCATCCAGAAACTGCGCCGCAACGAATGCCAGGTCACCCTGCACCCTCGCCCGGCCGACCTGCCAGCGCTCAAGGCCGACAGCTCGCTGCGGGTATTGCAGCAACCAGGCTTCAACCTCGGCTACATCGCCTACAACACCCAGCACCCACCGTTCGACCGGCTGGAGGTGCGCCAGGCGATGGACATGGCTGTGAACAAGAAGGCCATACTCCAGGCGGTGTATCAGGATTCCGGCCAACTGGCAGTCAACGCCATGCCACCGACCCAGTGGTCCTATGACGAAAGCCTCAAAGACGCGCCCTACGACCCGCAAAAGGCCAGGCAGCTGCTGCAGCAGGCCGGCGTCAAACCTGGCACCGAAGTCACCCTTTGGGCCATGCCGGTGCAACGCCCTTACAACCCCAACGCCAAGCTGATGGCCGAAATGCTCCAGGCAGACTGGAACAAACTCGGGTTCAAGGTGCGCATCGTCAGTTACGAATGGGGCGAGTACCTCAAGCGCATGAAAAGCGGCGAGCACGACATCGCCCTGATTGGCTGGACCGGCGACAACGGTGACCCGGACAACTGGCTAGGCACCCTCTACAGCTGCGATGCCATCGGCAGCAACAACTACTCGCTGTGGTGCGACCCGCAGTACGACAGCCTGGTCAAGCAGGCCAAGCAGGTCACAGACCAACCGCAGCGCAGTGCGCTGTACCGGCAGGCCCAGCAACGGCTCAAACAGCAGGTGCCGATTACGCCGGTGGCGCATTCCACAGTTAACCAGCCGCTCAGCATCAAGGTTTCTGAGTTCAAGGTCAGCCCGTTTGGGCGCAATGATTTTTCCGGTGTGAGTGTTGATTAAGCGTTAGCCAATACCGGCCTCTTCGCGGGCAAGCCCGCTCCCGCAGGATCTCTACAGGTTCGGACCTTGCGCCCTATCTGTGGGAGCGGGCTTGCCCGCCAAAAGGCCAGCACAGGCAACACAACTCCCCCTTTTAGCCCGGCGACCCCGGGCAACTCTGGCAACACCGCAGCAAAAAACCCGGCCCACAAGGCCGGCAATAACTAGAAAGCAATGGGAGCTTCAACCTTGAAAGTACCAACCCTGAGCGCACTGGCCTTATCCATCAGTGCATTTTCCACCGTGGCCCAGGCCGATCCGCAAAGCCAGGACTACATTCCGCTCACCCTCAAAGGCAGCAGCGCGCAGGCGCAAGCCAGCGGCTTCATCGACGGCCAGAGCCTGTCCGGCAGCACCCGCAACTGGTACGCCCGCGAACGCGCTGCACGCGCCCCGCTGTGGAAGTACTACAAGAGCGACGGCACCCGCCACCCCACCCACAGCCGGGAAAACTGGCTGCAGGGCACCATCCTCAACTACAGCTCCGGTTTCACCCAAGGCACCGTGGGTTTCGCTGTCGAGGCCGCTGGCTATAACGCCATCGCCCTGCAGCAGAGCCGCGAAGCGATTGCCGGCCCCAACAACCGCACCCTCACCCACAGCGATGGCGACCCCGTCGGCCAGTGGAGCAAACTGGGCCTGGGCAACATCAAGGCGCGCGTGTCCAACACCACCCTTACCCTTGGCCGCCAGTCGGTGGACACGCCCATGATCGCCTACATCGGCAACCGCGCCCTGCCATCGAGCTTCCAGGGCGCGTTCCTGCACAGCGCCGAGTTCGACAACCTGAGCCTCGATCTGGGCACTTTCGACCGCGTTTCGCCACGCACCGAACAAAGCCTTAGCAAGTTTCGCAGCGAATACGGCGCCACCGGCGTGGAAACCGACCGCGCCAGCACTGCCGGCATCAATTACCAGCCGTTCAAAAGCCTGAGTACCAGCCTGTATGCCACCCAGGTAGACGACTTCTGGAACCAGTACTACTTCGGCGCCAACCACGTGCTCGGCGACAGCGCAGTGCTCAGCCTGAGCACCGGCCTTAACTACTACAAGACCGTCGATGCCGGCAGCCAGAAAATGGGCAAGATCGACAACGACACCTACAGCCTGTCGCTCGGCCTGACCCACCAGGCCCATACCCTCAGCGCCTCGTGGCAGCAGGTGAACGGCAACGAATACTTCGACTACCTGCACGAAACCAACGGCATCTACCTGGCCAACTCGTTGTTGTCGGACTTCAACGGCCCCAACGAGAAGTCGCTGCAGCTTTCCTATGTATTGAACATGGCGCCCTACGGCGTGCCAGGGCTGAAGTTCAACCTGTACAACGCACGCGGCTGGGGCATTGACGGCACTCACTACCGCGGCACCGCCTACGACGTGAATGGCCTGAACGGCGAAACCCACTACGAGTGGGGCATCGGCACCAGCTACGCGGTGCAGAGCGGGCCGCTGAGAGACACCAGCATCCGCGCGACCTACACCACCCACCGCGCCAGCAAGGCACAGGGTGACGGCAGCCTGGACGAGTTCCGGGTGGTTACCACCATTCCATTCAACATTCTTTGACCGCTGGCGCCACGGCCCCCTTCGCAGCGGGCCGTGGCGGCTACGCTGGAATCAATGCAAAAGCAGGGAGTGTTCAACCCATGCAGAGAGCTTTCATCAAATCGCTACCGTTACGCCTTGCCCTCGCCACGCTGGTGCTGGGCAGCGCAACGCAGCTGGCAGCCAAACCGCTGGTGGTCTGTACCGAGGCCAGCCCGGAAGGGTTCGACGTTGTCCAGTACACCACCGCGGTCACACTTGATGCGACGTCCGAGACACTGTTCAACCGCCTGGTCGACTTCAAACCAGGCACCACCGACGTCCAGCCGGCCCTGGCCGAGCGCTGGGACATTTCGCCAGACGGGCTGACCTACACCTTCCATCTGCGCCAAGGGGTGAAGTTCCACACCACCGACTACTTCGAGCCGACCCGCGACTTCAACGCCGACGATGTGTTGTGGAGCCTCAACCGCCAGCTTGACCCGCACCACCCGTGGCACGACAAAACCAGCGTCGGCTACCCGTATTTTGAAAGCATGGCCTTCAAGCAGCTGCTCAAATCGGTGATCAAGACCGACGACCACACCGTGGTGATCACCCTGGCCCGGCCGGAAGCACCGTTCCTGCATGACATGGCCATGGGCTTCACCTCGATCTACTCCGCCGAGTACGGTGACCAGTTGCTCAGGGCCGGTAAAACCGCCGAGCTGAACAGCAAGCCGGTCGGTACCGGCCCGTTCATCTTCCAGCGTTACAACAAGGATGCGCAGGTCCGCTTCAAACCCAACCCAGACTACTTCCGCGGCAAACCGCCGGCCGACGCGCTGGTGTTCGCCATCGCCACCGACAGCAACGTGCGCCTGCAGAAGCTGCGCGCCAACGAATGCCAGGTCGCGTTGTACCCCAAGCCGGATGACGTGCCATCGATCAAGGCCGACCCGAAACTCAAGGTCGCCGAAATCGAAGCGCTTGTCACCGGCTACATCGCCATGAATACCGAGCACAAATACCTCAGCGATGTACGCGTGCGCAAAGCCATCAATATGGCGTTCGATCGGCAGACTCATGTCGACCAGCTGTTCGGCAAAGGCAACGCGCTGGTGGGTGTGAACCCCTACCCACCGACCATGCCTGGCTTCAACACCGCCAACCAGAACCCGCCCCGCGACCTCGCAAAGGCACGCGCCCTGCTCAAGGAAGCTGGCGTACCGGAAGGCACGGTGATCACACTGTTTACCCGCAACGGCGGTGGCATGACCAACCCTAACCCGCGCCTGTCGGCCGAGATGCTGCAGGCCGACCTGAAGCAGATCGGCCTGCTGCTGGATATCCGCGTGATGGAATGGGCCGAAATGCTGCGCCGTGCAAAAAATGGCGAGGCCGACCTCGTGTCCACCGGCTGGGCTGGCGACAACGGCGACCCCGACAACTTCCTCACCCCGCTGCTCAGTTGCGACGCCGCCAAAACCGGCGAGAACTACGCCCGCTGGTGCAACTCGAAATTCCAGGAGCTGATCACCCGTGCCCGCGAGGTGGTCGACAACGACGAGCGCGCAAGGCTCTATAGCGACGCATTGAAGGTGTACGATGACGACCAACCCTGGATCAGCATGGCCCATCCAAAGATGTTCACCGCCATGCGTGACAACGTGGAGGGCTACGTGATCAGCCCTCTGACCAACAATAACTTCGCCACCACCAAGGTGAAGTAGAACAACAACGACCGCCGGCAACCCACACGGGGACCGGCGGCATTGCCGTACCGGGCTGATCGCCCCGCGGCCTGATGAGGTAACCCCGACAATGTTGAGTTTTATTGCCCGGCGCCTTGGCCTGCTGATACCGACCTTTTTCGGCATCACCTTGCTGACCTTTGCGCTCATACGCCTGATCCCCGGCGACCCGGTGGAAGTCATGATGGGCGAGCGCAGGGTCGATCCCGAAATGCACGCCCAGGCCATGGAGCGCCTGGGCCTGAACAAGCCACTGCCGGTCCAGTACCTGGACTATGTCGGCAAGCTGGCCCAGGGTGACCTCGGCGAATCGCTGCGCACCCGCGAAAGCGTGTGGACCGAGTTTCTCACCCTGTTCCCGGCCACCCTGGAGCTGGCCTTCGCCGCCCTGCTGTTCGCCGGTATCGTCGGCCTGCTGGCCGGGGTGATCGCCGCGCTCAAGCGCGGTTCATTGTTCGACCACGGGGTGATGGGCATTTCCCTGGCCGGCTACTCGATGCCGATCTTCTGGTGGGGCCTGATCCTGATCATGTTCTTCTCGGTGAGCCTGGGCTGGACCCCAGTGTCCGGGCGCATCGACCTGCTCTACGACATTGAGCCGAAAACCGGCTTCATGCTCATCGATACCCTGCTCAGCGACGAAGAAGGCGCCTTCAAGGACGCGGTGATGCACCTGATCCTGCCGGCCATCGTGCTGGGTACCATCCCGCTGGCAGTCATCGCCCGCATGACCCGTTCGTCGATGCTTGAAGTACTGCGCGAAGACTACATCCGCACCGCCCGCGCCAAAGGCCTGTCGCCGGCCCGCGTGGTGTTCGTGCACGGCCTGCGCAATGCCTTGATTCCGGTGCTGACCGTGTTCGGCCTGCAGGTCGGCACGCTGCTGGCCGGTGCGGTGCTGACCGAAACCATCTTTTCCTGGCCGGGCATCGGCAAGTGGCTGATCGAAGCCATCGGTGCCCGTGACTACCCCGTGGTCCAGAACGGCATCCTGTTGATCGCCTGCCTGGTAATCCTGGTCAACTTCGTCGTGGACATCCTCTACGGCCTGGCCAACCCACGCATCCGTCATCAGCGCTGAGGCCTTCGCCATGACTAGCCCGATTGCAAAATCCTTGTCGCCGGCCAGCCCGGTGGACCAGAGCCTGCTCTACCCCTCGCCGTACAAAGAATTCTGGCAAGCCTTTGCGCGCAACAAAGGCGCAGTGATGGGCCTGGCCTTCATGTGCCTGGTGGTGTTCTGTGCACTGTTCGCGCCGTGGGTCGCCCCGCATGACCCGAGCGAGCAGTACCGCGACTTCCTGCTGACCCCGCCGGTATGGCTGGAAGGCGGCACCTGGCAGTTCATCCTCGGCACCGACGAACTGGGCCGCGACCTGCTTTCGCGCCTGATACAGGGGGCGCGGCTGTCGCTGCTGATCGGCCTGTCGTCGGTGGTGATGTCGCTGATCCCGGGCATCCTGCTGGGCCTGCTGGCCGGCTTCTTCCCGCACATCCTCGGCCCATCGATCATGCGCCTGATGGATGTGATGCTGGCCCTGCCCTCCCTGCTGCTGGCCGTGGCCATCGTCGCCATCCTCGGCCCAGGCCTGATCAACACGGTAATCGCCATCGCCATCGTCTCACTGCCCTCCTACGTGCGCCTGACCCGGGCTGCGGTAATGGTTGAACTGAACCGCGACTACGTCACCGCCGCACGCCTGGCGGGTGCCGGGCTGCCACGGCTGATGTTCGTCACCGTGCTGCCCAACTGCATGGCGCCACTGATCGTGCAGGCTACCCTCAGCTTCTCTTCAGCGATCCTCGATGCTGCCGCGTTGGGCTTCCTGGGCCTGGGCGTGCAACCACCCACCCCGGAGTGGGGCACCATGCTGGCTTCGGCCCGTGACTATATCGAGCGCGCCTGGTGGGTGGTGAGCCTGCCCGGCCTGACCATTCTGCTCAGTGTGCTGGCAATCAACCTGATGGGCGACGGCCTGCGCGATGCGCTGGACCCGAAACTCAAGAACGCCGCCTGAGGAGAACGCCATGTCACTGTTGCAGATCAACAACCTGAACGTGCGCTTCGGCGACGCCAATGCCGTACCTGTCGTCGATGGCCTGGACCTGTCGGTGGAGGCTGGCGAGATCCTGGCCATCGTCGGCGAATCCGGCTCGGGCAAATCCGTGACCATGATGGCCTTGATGGGCCTGATCGACGCCCCCGGGCGCATCACCGCCGATGCCCTCCGTTTCGACGGCACCGACATGCTCAAGCTCAGCGGCCGCCAGCGGCGCAAGGTGGTGGGCAAGGACATCGCCATGGTCTTCCAGGACCCGATGACCGCCCTCAACCCCAGCTATACCGTGGGCTACCAGATCGAAGAAGTGCTGCGCCAGCACCTGGGCCTGACGGGCAAGGCCGCGCGCCAGCGTGCCCTTGAGCTGTTGAAAAAGGTCGAGATCCCAGCTGCGCAAAGCCGCCTGGATGCCTATCCGCATCAGCTGTCTGGCGGCATGAGCCAGCGTGTGGCGATTGCCATGGCCATTGCCGGCGAGCCCAAGCTGCTGATCGCCGACGAGCCGACCACCGCACTGGACGTGACCATCCAGGCGCAGATCATGGAGCTGCTGGTCAACCTGCAGAAGGAGCGCAACATGGCGCTCATCCTGATCACCCACGACCTCGCCGTGGTCGCCGAAACGGCCAAGCGGGTATGCGTGATGTACGCAGGCGAAGCCGTCGAGGTGGGCCAGGTGCCGACGCTGTTCGACGTGCCCGCCCACCCCTACAGCGAAGCCCTGCTGGCGGCGATCCCCGAGCACAGCATCGGCGCCGAGCGCCTGGCCACCCTGCCTGGCATCGTCCCTGGCCGCTACGACCGCCCCGTCGGCTGCCTGTTGTCGCCGCGCTGCCCCTATGTGCAGGACAACTGTCGGCGCCAGCGCCCTCCCCTCGATCCCCAGGCTCACAGCCTGGTGCGTTGTTTCTACCCGTTGAACCAGGAGGTGGCGTGATGGCCGTCGTTCTATCTGCGCGCGAGCTTACCCGGCATTACGAAGTCTCCCGCGGCCTGTTCAAAGGGCACGCCCTGGTCCGTGCGCTGAATGGCGTATCGTTCGAACTGGAAGCCGGCAAGACCCTGGCGGTGGTCGGCGAGTCGGGCTGCGGCAAGTCCACCCTGGCCCGCGCCCTGACCCTGATCGAAGAGCCGTCGTCCGGCTCGCTGCAAATTGCCGGCACCGAGGTGAACGGCGCCAGCAAGGCTGAGCGCAAGCAACTGCGGCGCGACGTGCAGATGGTGTTCCAGAGCCCCTACGCCTCGCTCAACCCACGGCAGAAAATTGGTGACCAGCTGGCCGAGCCGCTGCTGATCAACACCTCGCTGAGCAAAGCCGAACGGCGCGAGAAAGTGCAAAAAATGATGGAGCAGGTGGGCCTGCGCCCCGAGCATTACCAGCGCTATCCACATATGTTCTCTGGTGGCCAGCGCCAGCGTATCGCCTTGGCCCGAGCGATGATGCTGCAGCCAAAAGTGCTGGTGGCGGACGAGCCGACCTCGGCATTGGATGTGTCGATCCAGGCGCAGGTACTGAACCTGTTCATGGATTTGCAGAAGGAGTTCAACACCGCCTACGTGTTCATCTCGCACAACCTGGCGGTGGTGCGGCATGTGGCCGATCACGTACTGGTGATGTACCTGGGGCGACCGGCAGAGATGGGGCCGAAAACGGATATTTACGAGCGGCCGCTGCATCCCTATACCCAGGCGCTGCTGTCGGCAACACCTGCCATTCACCCGGATCCGCTGAAGCCGAAGATCCGCATTGTCGGGGAGCTGCCCAACCCGTTGAACCCGCCAGATGGGTGTGCGTTTCACAAGCGCTGCCCGTATGCGACGGAACGCTGTGCCAAGGAGGTGCCGGCGTTGCGGCAGGTGAGTAGCCGGCAGGTGGCTTGCCACTATGCCGAGCAGTTCCTGTAGATGACCGGGGGCGCTCTGCGCCCCATTCGCAGCACAAGGCTGCTCCTGCAAGGGACCGCGATAACAGGGGATATCGCGGTCGTCTGTAGGAGCAGCCTTGTGCTGCGAATGGGCCGCAAAGCGGCCCTCTCGGTCAATGCATGAAAATGGCAATCAGGATGATGACCGGGATCGGTACACCAAGCATCCAGAGCAGTATCGAGCGCATGTCAGTTCTCCTTGCTTAACGTTGAATGGTGCGATGGGCTACGTATTCACCTTCCAGCCACTGCACCTGGTCACGGCGGCGACCACCGTAGAGCGCTGCAAGGCTGGCGAAGAAGGCGCCACACAGCAGCGCGACGAAGGTCCACAGCGCTGTCCAGGCAGCGACCTTGGCGGCGGTATCAGCGGCTTGCTTGGCCTTCAGCTTCAGCTGTTGCACCTGGCCCATCACCTGATCGACACGGGCTTCGGCTTCGGCCTGGGTCAAGCGCGTACGCTGGGCCACCAGCTGCGCCAGGTAGGTACGGTCTTCGGCAGGCAGCGCACCATCGCTGGCAATGCCTTTGGCCAGGATGCGTGCGGCCACGCCATTGGCTGCATCCTCGCTGACCGGCGCCGGGCCATCCCCACGGAACAGGCTATCGACGAAATAGCCCATCGAATCGTTCTTGTCACCGGACGCCGCGGCACCACCGGCAGCGGCCGATACGGTAGCCGCCTGCGAAGCTGCACTGGCACCAGCGCCCACCAGGTTGCCCGCAGCACCCAGCACCAACATGGCAGCCACCAGAGTTGCTACGGCCCAGGACAGGAAACCATGCGCGGTATCGCGGAAATACACTTCATCGCCATGCAGGTTGGCCCATTTCACCCGCAGCCGGCCGGCAATGTAGCCACCCAGGCCCGAAGCGATGATCTGCGTCAGCAGCAGCCATACGATGGTGGAAATGCCCAAGGCTTTTGCACTCGCCCCCTCGTCTGCCCAAGGTGAAGTGGCTGCAAAGCCAAGCCCTGCACCAAGGACCACCAGGATCAGAGACAAGGCAGCTGCAGTAGCGGCGCCAGCGAAGATCGCAGCCCAGGAAACACCTGAGCGGCTTTGTGAATCGACAGCGGGATAGTCGGCAGGGGTGATCATGATGTTTTCGCCTTAAGTGGTTAGCGACAAGTCCATTCGCGCAGTAACCTTTGCAGCGGCTGTGCCAGTTGTGACAAAAAATTAACCCATTGAAAAACAATGAGTTGGAAAAACGGATTAATTTTGAATCGTGCAAATTGCGCGACTGGGCCCTGTGCATCAGGTGTTCTGCATTCTTGTCGCAAACTTGGCGACGAGGCATCATTCACCCATGACGCTCCCTGATGGCCCTGCCCACACCCCGATTACCGCAGACACGGTGCTGCGCTATCACCTGTGCTGGAAGCACCGCGATCTAGACGGCGTGATGGCGCTCTACCACCCTGACATCCAGTACCACGACTTCTTCCAGAACCGCGTGCTCGGCTACCAGGAGCTGCGCGACTACGTCCGCGCCTGCCTGCCCCATGAGGCCGGCGAAGACATCGTCCACAGCGACCGCATCCGCGTCGACGGCTGCACAGCGTTCATCCAGTACCAGGTCACGGTCCAGGGCGGTGACGGCCTGGTAGCGTTCAAGTCCAGCGAAGCGATCACCGTCAAGGACGGGCTTATCTGGCAGGTCAACGAATACGCCACGCTGGTCCGCCACAACGGCACCCGCCACGCCAGCGCAGGCCCGCGCCCGGCAACCAGTCGCCTGGGCCTGTCACCCCGGCAGTTGTCGACCATGGCCCAGGACCTGGAGCACTACTTCCAGCGCAAGCGCCCCTACCTGGACGCAGAACTGAACCTGCAGCAAGTCGCCGACGCCAGTGGCTACAGCCGCAACCAGATTTCCTACCTGCTGAACCAGGTGCTGGGGCAAAGCTTCTACCGCTACGTCAACCAGGCCCGCCTGCAGCACCTGATGGCCAGCCTTGACGATGACAGCGTCGAAGCGACGATCGATGAGCTGGCCTTCAGCGCCGGCTTCAACTCGCTGTCGGCGTTCTACAAGTGCTTCCGTGAACACACCGGGTTCACACCCAAGGCTTACCTGAAGCAATTTTCCCTGCGTGCACGCACGTAAGACAGCGGCCGGCCCACATCACTAGGATCACCCACAGACCTTGACGGATGTGGAGTCGAACCCGATGCAACCCCTGCGCACGATAAGCCTGTGGATGGACCAGCTCGACGAGCCACTGTGCGCCCGCCCGGCCCTGCGCGAAGACCTGCACGCGGATGTGTGCATTATCGGCGCCGGCTACACAGGCCTGTGGACCGCCTACTACCTCAAGCGCCAGGCGCCACAGCAGAACATCGTGGTCATCGACGCCAACATTGCCGGTTTCGGCGCCTCTGGGCGCAATGGCGGCTGGCTGATGGGCAACCTGTTGGGCGAAGACCGCTTGCTGGCCACCCTGTCGCCCCAACAGCGCCGCGCCAGCATCGACCTGCTGCACGGCATACCCGATGAAGTACACGCCGTGCTGCAGCGCGAAGGCATCGACTGCGACTACCGCAAAGGGGGTGTGCTGTACTGCGCGGCACGCTACCCGGAGCAGGAGCGCAGCCTGCGCGCCTACCTCGACGACCTGTATCGCCAAGGCATGACCGAGGATGACTACCGCTGGCTACGCCCCGAGCAGTTGGGCAGCCAGCTGCGGGTCAGCAATGCGTTTGGCGCCATCTACAGCCCGCACACCGCAACCATCCAGCCGGCCAAGCTGGTGCGCGGCCTGGCGCGCGCGGTCGAAGCGCTGGGTGTGCCGATCTACGAAAACACCCCTGCAATCGATTGGCAGCCCGGCGAAGTGCGCACCCCGCTGGCACGCATTCGCTGCCAGTGGATGGTGCCCGCTGTTGAAGGCTATGCGGCCAGCCTGCCGCCGCTGGGCAAGCACCAGTTGCCTGTGCAGAGCTTGCTGGTGGCCACCGAACCGCTGCCGGAGGCCACCTGGGAGCAGATCGGCCTGAGCCAGGGCCAAGCCTTCAGCGAGAGCAGCAGGCAGGTCACCTACGGCCAGCGTACTGCCGATAACCGCCTGGTATTCGGCGCACGCGGTGGTTACCGTTTCGGTGGCCGCCTGCGCGAAAACTTCAACCTCCAAGCGCACGAAATCGAACTGCGCCGCTACCTGTTCAGCGAGCTGTTCCCCCAGCTCAAGCATGTGCGCATCACTCACTCCTGGGGCGGCAACCTGGGCATGGCGCGGCGCTTCCGCCCGCACATGCTCTGCGACCGCCAGCGCGGCATTGCCCTGGCCGGTGGCTACGGTGGCGAAGGCGTCGGTGCCACCAACCTGGGCGGGCGCACCCTGGCCGCGCTGATCCTTAACCAGCACAACGAACTGACGGCACAACCTTGGGTACTGGACAACCGCCCGGTTTCGAGCCTGGCCAGCTGGCCGCCCGAGCCCTGCCGCTGGCTGGGCTACAACGCGATCATCCAAAGCTTCGTCCACGAGGACCGCACCCTCGCCAACCCCGCCAGCGCGCCGTGGAGGCGGCGCCTGGCCAGCTCGCTTGCGGACTTCATGGAAGGCTTCATGCACTGACTTCCCTTATCAACTGCACAGGATCCACCGGTCATGAGCATCACCCAGTTCAAGAACACCGACAGCGCTGTGCTCGACAGCTCCAACCCGGTCGCGGTGCCACTTGGCGACCCCGTGGCTGTAACGTCTGTCACCTGCGTGGAGCGCAGTGATGGCGTCGAGACCGGCATCTGGGAGTGCACCCCCGGGCGCTGGCGGCGGCAGATCGTGCAACAGGAGTTCTGCCATTTCATCAAGGGCCGCTGCACCTTCACCCCTGACGGTGGCGAACCCCTGGTCATAGAAGCCGGAGACGCATTGATGCTACCGGCCAACAGCACAGGCACCTGGGACATCCAGGAGACCGTGCGCAAGACCTACGTACTTATCTTCTGATCCGCTGATCGCCTGCCTTCGATAACAACAGACAAAGCAAGGTAAACCCGACATGCGCACGCTCCTTCTCGCTCCTCTGATGCTGGCCGCCAGTGTGGCCAACGCCGCCGAAACGGTGAAAATCTACAACTGGTCCAGCTACGTCGCCCCCGACACGCTGAAGAACTTCCAGCAAGCCAGTGGCATCGTGCCCACCTACGATGTGTACGACAGCAACGAAACCCTCGACGGCAAGCTGATGACCGGCAACTCCGGCTACGATGTGGTGTTCCCCTCCAACCACTTCATGGCACGGCAGATCCAGGGCAAGGCCCTGAAGAAGCTGGACAAGTCGCAGCTGCCCAACTGGCAAAACCTCAACCCGGTGCTGCTCAAGGCACTGGAGGTAAACGACCCCGGCAACCAGTACGGCTTCCCGTACCTGTGGGGCAGTACCGGCATTGGCTACAACATCGACAAGGTCAAGGCGGTGCTCGGCGACAACGCGCCGGTGGATTCGTGGGACCTGATCTTCAAGCCCGAGTACATGAGCAAGCTGAAAAGCTGTGGCGTCGCCGTGCTGGACAACGGCCCCGAACTGCTGCCGATTGCCCTGCACTACCTGGGCCTGCCGCACCACAGCCAGAACCCGGCGGACTACGAAAAGGCCAAGGCCCTGCTGATGCAGGTGCGGCCGTACATCAGCTACTTCCATTCGTCCAAGTACACCGGCGACCTGGCCAATGGCGATATCTGTGTGGTGGTGGGCTTCTCGGGGGATGTGCTGCAAGCGAAAAACCGTGCCGAAGAAGCGAACAACGGGGTGAAGGTGGGCTACTCGATACCCAAGGAAGGCGCGCCCATGTGGTTTGACATGGTGGCCATGCCGGCCGATGCGCCGGACGAAAAAGCCGGGTATGCCTACATGAACTATCTGCTGCAACCAGAGGTGATGGCCAACATCAGCAACCATGTGCAGTACGCCAACGGTAACCTGAAGGCGGACGGGCTGGTGGAGCCGGCAATGAAGGGCAATACGATGATTTACCCGAGCGAAGACATGATGGGTAAATTGTATGCGCTGGAAGCGATGCCAGCGAAGATCGACCGCATTCGCACCCGGATCTGGACCAGTATCAAAGCCGGAAATTGAAATGGGGCCGCCTAGCGGCCCCCGATTTCAGGCCTTAATGGTGTTCGCGGGTCGCGCGGAATTTCACATCCGGCCAGCGCTCTTCCATCAGCGCCAGGTTGACCCGGGTCGGCGCCAGGTAGGTCAGGTGCCCGCCACCGTCGATAGCCAGGTTTTCCATGGCCTTGGTCTGGAATTCCTCGAGCTTCTTCTTGTCGTCACAGCTGATCCAGCGCGCCGACCACACGGTGATCGGCTCGTAGGCGCATTCGACTTTGTACTCTTCCTTCAGGCGGCTGGCGACCACATCGAACTGCAGCACACCCACCGCACCGAGGATGATGTCGTTGCTGCGCTCGGGGAAGAACACCTGGGTCGCGCCTTCTTCGGCCAGCTGCTGCAGGCCCTGGCGAAGCTGCTTGGACTTGAGCGGGTCCTTCAGGCGCACGCGGCGGAACAGTTCCGGGGCAAAGTGCGGAATCCCCGTGAAGCCCAGCGCCTCACCTTCGGTGAAGGTGTCGCCAATCTGGATGGTACCGTGGTTGTGCAGGCCGATGATGTCGCCGGCAAAGGCCTCATCCAGCTGCTCGCGCTCAGAGGAGAAGAAGGTCAGCGCATCACCGATGCGCAGGTCCTTGCCGGTACGCACGTGGCGCATCTTCATGCCCTTTTCGTACTTGCCCGAACAGATGCGCATGAAGGCGATACGGTCACGGTGTTTCGGGTCCATGTTCGCCTGGATCTTGAACACGAAACCTGTGAACTTTTCTTCCACCGGCTCCACGGTACGCTCGTGGGCGACCCGGGCCAGCGGCCGCGGCGCCCAGTCGACTACGGCATCGAGCACATGGTCGACACCGAAGTTGCCCAGCGCCGTACCAAAGAACACGGGCGTCAGTTGGCCGTTGATGAATTCGTCCTGGTCGAACTCATGGCATGCACCCTGTACCAGCTCAAGCTGCTCGAGGAAGCGATCATATTCGTCACCCAGGTGCGCGCGGGCTTCATCGGAGTCGAGCTTCTCGATGATCTTCACCTCGGTACGCTCATGGCCGTGGCCCGGGGTGTAGACAATGATGTAGTCACCGCGCAGGTGGTACACGCCCTTGAAGTCGCGGTAGCAACCAATCGGCCAGGTGATCGGCGCAGCCTTGATCTTCAGAACCGCTTCGATCTCGTCGAGCAGTTCGATCGGGTCGCGGATGTCACGGTCGAGTTTGTTGATAAAGCTGACAATGGGCGTATCACGCAGGCGGCAGACGTCCATCAGGGCGATGGTACGCGGCTCTACACCTTTACCGCCGTCGAGCACCATCAGCGCCGAGTCCACCGCGGTCAGGGTGCGGTAGGTGTCTTCCGAGAAGTCTTCGTGGCCGGGGGTGTCGAGCAGGTTGATCATGTGCTCGCGGTACGGGAACTGCATCACCGAGGTGGTAATCGAGATGCCGCGCTGCTTCTCCATTTCCATCCAGTCGGAAGTGGCGTGGCGGTCGGACTTGCGCGACTTCACGGTACCGGCGACGGCAATGGCCTTACCCATCAGCAGCAGCTTCTCGGTGATGGTGGTCTTACCGGCGTCGGGGTGGGAAATGATTGCGAAAGTGCGGCGCTTCGCGACTTCGGCGGCCTGGTTGGTCATGGGAAATCGCCTGACTGGGGGATTCAAAAAGGGGCGATATCATACCTGAAGTTGGGCTGGGACCAAAATCTGCTGAATCAGCGGCAGTTGCGCCGGCGTCTCGCGGGTGAACCCGCTCCCACAATGACCTGCGCTGTTTTCAAGCCTTGCGCAGACCTGTGGGAGCGGGCTTGCCGGCGACAGGGCCAGCCCAATGGCAAAAAAAACATCTGGCAATCGCTTTATCGCGACAAATGGCCAAAGCGCAGTTATTTCAACGCCTGCAGCGCATTAAGCTGCTGTTTTTTCTCGCCAAAATTCCTGACACCCAGTGATTAACGCTGGCCAAATGCCGCCTCAAATGGGAACCTTTACGCCCACGGAGACGTCCATTCCCCTGCAACCCGCTTCGGTTGGGGACTGGTTTCATCAGCATTTTCGGGCCCGACGGGGTTCGGCTCATGGCCTGATCGCAGCCTTCGGCGTGCGTCACGCTGCTACTCGCGAACACACCAACCGCCGCCAGGACTGGCCGGCAAAAAAGAAGTGTGCTCGCCGACAACACAAGGAGTCCGCCTGTGGCTAAACGCTACGGTAAAGGGCTGTTGGGATGCGCCACCGTGCTCGTCATCCTGGCCCTGCTGGTCCACTGGATCGGCATCGACACGATCGCGCGTTACCGCGACGATCTTGGGTTCTACCTGCAAGCGCACCTGGTTCTGGTGCTGGCTTCGATGGCGGCGGCGCTGGCCGTGGGCATCCCGGCTGGCATTGCCCTCAGTCGACCGCACCGGGTCGACAAAGCCGAACGCTTCATGCAATTTTTCAACGTTGGCAACACCATCCCTCCCCTGGCCGTTCTGGCCATCGCGCTCAGTATCCTGGGCATAGGCGCCGGGCCTGCGATCTTCGCGCTGTTCCTCGCCTCCCTCCTGCCCATCGTGCGCAACACCTACGAGGGCCTGAAAAACGTCCCCGCCTCGCTCAAGGAAGCCGCTACCGGCATCGGCATGACCCCGCGCCAGCAACTCTGGCAGGTGGAGCTACCGAATGCCGTGCCGATCATCGTCGGGGGTGTACGTGTGGCCCTGGCATTGAACGTGGGCACCGCGCCACTGGCATTCCTGATCGGCGCCAACAGCCTGGGCAGCCTGATCTTCCCCGGCATCGCCCTGAACAACCAGCCACAGCTGCTGCTGGGTGCCGCCTGCACCGCACTGCTGGCGCTGGTGCTGGACGCGGCGGTGAGTTTCTCCAGCAAGCGCTGGCTGGAACGTGGCCTGGCCCAACAAGGATAGGGAACCTATGAACAAGAGAATCGCCTTGCTGCTGGGCGCGGCCCTGCTGTTCGCAGGATTTGCCCAGGCAGCGGAAAAACCGCTGGTGCGCATCGGCGCGCGGGTGTTCACCGAGCAGACTGTGCTCGCCGAAATCACTGCGCAATACCTGCGCGCCAATGGCTTTGACGTGCGCGTCACCACCGGCCTTGGCAGTAACATCGCGCGCCAGGCCCAGGAAACCGGTCAGCTTGATCTGATGTGGGAATACACCGGTGTTTCGCTGGTGTCTTACAACCACATCGACGAGCGCATGCCCAGTGCCGAAGCCACCTTCGCCAGGGTCAAAGAGCTGGATGCAAAGAAGGACCTGATCTGGCTGACCCCGTCGAAGTTCAGCAACACCTACGCACTGGGCCTGCCCAAGCAAGTGGCCGACGCCTACCCGCAGGTCAACACCATCAGCGACCTCAACCAGGTACTGCGTGACGAAAGCCCGCGCAACCACCTGGTGGCGCTGGACACCGAGTTCGCCAACCGTCCCGACGGCCTGGTTGGCCTGCGCGAGATGTACGGCTTGCCGCTGGACCGGCGCAACATCCGCCAGATGGACGGTGGCCTGGTGTACACCGCCATGCGCAATAACCAGGTGTTCGCCGGTTTGGTGTACACCACCGATGGCCGCCTGAGTGCGTTCAACCTCAAGCTGCTGGAAGACGACAAGCACTACTTCCCCGACTACACCGCCGCGCCTGTGGTGCGCAAAGCCGTGCTCGACGCCAACCCGCAACTGGCCGCCCTGCTCAAGCCACTGGCCGAGCAACTGGACGACGAAACCATGCGCCAGCTCAACGCCAAGGTTGACGTCCAGCACCAGAACCCGAGCACCGTGGCCGCCACCTTCCTGCGCGAGCACCCACTGAACAGCGAGGGCCAGCCATGAACCTGATCGATACCTTCAGCCACCTGGACTGGGCCCAGGTGCTGCAACTGACCTGGCAGCACATCATGCTGGTGGGCGTTGCAGTGAGCCTGGCCATCCTCGTCGGCGTACCGTTGGGCATCTTGATGACCCGCTTCCCGGCTGTTGCCGGGCCGCTGCAAGCCAGCGCCACGGTGCTGCTTACCATCCCGTCGATTGCCCTGTTCGGCCTGCTGCTGCCGTTCTACTCCAAGTTCGGCCAAGGCCTGGGTCCACTACCCGCGATCACTGCAGTGTTCCTGTACTCGCTGCTGCCGATCATGCGAAATACCTACCTGGCCCTGACCAATGTCGAGCCCGGTATCCGGGAAGCCGCACGCGGCATTGGCATGACCTTCGGCCAACGCCTGCGCATGGTCGAGCTGCCTATCGCGGTACCGGTAATCCTCGCCGGTGTACGCACTGCCGTAGTCATGAACATCGGCGTTATGACCATTGCCGCCACCATCGGCGCCGGCGGCCTGGGCGTACTCATTCTTACCTCCATCAGCCGCAGCGACATGTCGATGCTGCTGGTCGGCGCCGTACTGGTCAGCCTGCTGGCGATCATCGCCGACCTGCTGCTGCAAACCCTGCAACGTGCCCTGACTCCAGAAGGACTGCGCTCATGATCGAACTGAAGAACCTCAGCAAAACCTTCAACGTCAACGGCAAGGACGTCAAAGCCGTCGACTCGGTGAACCTCACCGTCAATGAAGGCGAAATCTGCGTGTTCCTCGGCCCCTCGGGCTGCGGCAAGAGCACCACGCTGAAAATGATCAACCGCCTGATCACCCCTACCTCCGGCCAGGTGTTCATCAACGGCGAAGACACTACCGGGCTGGACGAGGTCACCCTGCGCCGCCGCATTGGTTACGTGATCCAGCAGATTGGCCTGTTCCCCAACATGACCATCGAGGAGAACATCACCGTGGTCCCGCGCCTGCTCGGCTGGGACAAGCAAAAGTGCCACGAGCGGGCGCGTGAGCTGATGCACATGATCAAGCTCGAACCCAAGCAGTACCTGCAGCGCTACCCGCGCGAGCTGTCCGGTGGCCAGCAGCAGCGGATCGGCGTGATCCGTGCCTTGGCGGCCGAAGCACCGGTATTGCTGATGGACGAGCCGTTCGGCGCGGTCGACCCGATCAACCGCGAAATGATCCAGAACGAGTTCTTCGAGATGCAGCGGGCGCTGAACAAGACCGTGATCATGGTCAGCCACGACATTGACGAGGCCATCAAGCTGGGCGACAAGATTGCCATCTTCCGCGCCGGCAAACTGTTGCAGCTGGACCACCCCGACACCTTGCTGGCGCACCCGGCGGACGACTTCGTGAGCAACTTCGTTGGCCAGGACAGCACCCTCAAACGCCTGCTGCTGGTACGCGCCGAGGATGCAGCGGACAACGCGCCATCGGTGAGCCCGGAAACGCCCGTGAGCGATGCGCTCGAGCTGCTGGATGAGCACGACCGCCGCTATGTCGTGGTGACCGATGCACAGAACAAGGCACTGGGCTATGTGCGCCGACGTGACATGCACCGCCAGCAAGGGACGTGTGGCGACTTCCTGCGTTCGTTCAATGCCACGGCGTCGCACGATGAACATTTGCGCATCCTGCTGTCGCGCATGTACGAGTTCAACCGGGCGTGGTTGCCGGTGCTGGATGCCGAGCAGGTGTTTTTGGGCGAGGTGACGCAGGAGTCGATTGCGGCGTACCTGAGTTCGGGCAGATCGCGCGGGGCCAAGACCAGCATCGTCTCGCCAGCCGAAGCGGTGGTTTCGTAGAAAGCCGGGGGGCGCTTCGCGCCCCATTCGCGGGACAAGCCCGCTCCCACAGGTACGGCGCAAGCCTTGAGACTGACACTGTACCTGTGGGAGCGGGCTTGTCCCGCGAATGGGGCGCAACGCGGCCCCAGCAATCTCCAGTCAGAACCCTACGCTGGCCTGCACATAAAAGGTCCGCGGCTCACCTACATAGAGGCCGGCGTTGTTGTCGCTGGAGCGGGTGAAATACTGCTTGTCGAACAGGTTCTTCACCCCCGCCGCCAGCTTCAGGTTGGACATCTCTGGCCCGAACTCATACCCGCCACGGGCATGCCAGGTCACGTAACCCGGGATATCACCATACTGCCCATCCGCACTCGGCTCGGTGATGTAGTCGCCGTTGAAGCTGCCATCGGCATTGATCCCGGTCCCCGGTGCGCGCTGCCTGGATTGGGCATAGGCGTCCAGGTTCCAGGTCCAGCGGTTAACCGCGTAACGCACGCCGGCGGTGGCCACCTGACGTGAATAGAACGGTAGGTCACGGCCCTTGAAGCCCGGGATTTCACCTTCATACGTGGCCCGGGTAAAGGTGTAACCACCATTCACCGAAAGCCCTTCCAGGCGCGGGTCCAGCCCAGCCAGGTCATAACGCAACGAAGCCTCGATACCCTGGTGCTTGGTCGCCCCGAGGTTGGTCCAGCCTACGTCGTTGCTGATGTACTGCAGTTCGTCATCAAAGTCGATGTAGAACGCGGTCAGTTCACCCGCGAAACCGCCATTGTCATAACGCGTGCCGATTTCGTAGGTCTTGGCCTTTTCCGGCTCCAGGCCATTGGCCGTGCTGTTGCCAGTACCGCCTTGGCCCAGCTGGAAGTACTGCAAACTCCCGAACGAGGTTTCGTAGTTGGCGAACACTTTCCACGCGTCGGAGATGTGGTACATCACGCTCAGGGCCGGCAGTGGCTCGTTACTGGTGATGCTGCGCTTCTTCTCCGCCACCGGGCGGTTGTTGGCATCCAGCACCGGGCGGTCGCGCCAGTCAGTATTGATGTGCTCGAAGCGGATGCCCGGCGTGATGGTCCAGTTGCCCACATCGATCTTGTCGTCGATGTAGTACGCGCTGGCCTCCGTGCCGCCGCTGCGGTCCTGGAACACATGGCCGTCAGAGGTCGGGGTCACGGTCGGCACGTTGTCGATCAGCGCCAGGCGGGTCGACTGTTCGCGCATCGCTTCCTTCAGGTAGCGATAGCCCACGCTGACTTCCTGAGTGGTGGGGCCGGCAAAGAAGATGCGCGACACCCGTGGCTCGATGGCGAAGGTGTGGTAGTTGCGCGGGTAAGAGGACAGGGTCTTCATGTCACGCGAGGCGATGGCGCTGCCGCGGAAGCTGTCGGTGTAATACGTCAGTACTTCGAACTGGGTGGCATCGTCGAGCTGGCGTTGCCACTTGAACGACACATCCTTGCGCCTGCCGGCGAAGTAGTCGTAGTCGCGCAGCGACTGATAAGGGTTGCTGTCGTACTGCGCCTGGGTCAGGCCGCCGGGCATGTCGGCACGGCCATCGTAATAATGGAAGTTGAGCCAGAACTCATCGACATCGGTGGGCGCCCAGTGGGTCTTGAGGATGACGTCGTCGATGTCGTTGCCATTATTGCTTTCACGGTAACCGTTGCCGTTCACCCCGGTGTACAGCAGCGCCACGCCCATGCCGTTGTCCGCCGTGCCGCCGACGAAGGCCGACTCGGTGTGCTTCCAGCCGCCGTGCTGGGAGGTTTCAAGGGTGGTGGACAGTTCCGCCGAGGCCTTTTCCGGAATCGCCCGGGTGACGAAATTGATCACCCCACCCACGTTCTGCGGGCCATAGCGCACCGAACCGGCACCACGCACCACATCGATGCTGTCCAGGTTGCCTGAGGAAATCGGCGCCATCGACAGCTGTGGCTGGCCATACGGCGCGAAGGCGGCCGGGATGCCGTCGATCAATACGGTGGAGCGTGGCGACAGGCGCGAGGTGAGGCCGCGTACGCCCACGTTCAGCGACAGGTCGCTGCCGCCGGTGCCGTTGGAGTCCTGCACCTGTACACCCGGGATGCCACGCAGTACGTCGCGCACGCTCATCGCGCCCTGCTCAACCATTGCCTCGCGGCGCACCACGGTGCGGGCGCCGGGGTGGTTCTGCACCACGCTTTGCTGGGCATCGCCCAACCAGTCACCGACCACCTTGATGTCGGTGGGCGCCAGCTCCAGGCTGCCGCTGCCCAGGTCGAGGGCCGTCGGCAGCGGCTTTACCACCACGGTGTCCTGGGACATCTCGAAGGTCAGCCCGCTGCCTTGCAGCAACTGTTGCAACGCCTGCACCGGCGCCAGGTTGCCGGACACCGCCGGGGCCTGTTTGCCCGCCACCAGCTCGGGGCTGAAGAACAGCTGCAGGTTGGTTTGCTGGCCGAGCTGGTTCAGTGCCGAACCCAGCGGTTGGGCCTGGATCTGGAGGGTTTTGCCCGCCTCTGCGGCCTGGCTGTTGACAGTCACGGCGCTGACCGCCAAGGCCAGCGACAGGGCGCGCAAGCGTACTAAAGGCTTGTTGTTGTTCACGTCGTCGAAACTTCCTGAATGCGGAATAAACGCCAACTGCATGCAAATGGAAATGCTTGGCAGTTGCAGCTGGCGAGGAAGACGAACGAGCGAAAAAAAACCTGAATCTATTTCGCGATTATTTCGCGGGAGCCATCTTCATGGGCCTTGATGGCCACCGGCAGGATGCTCGGCAAGGCCCGCAACAGTGCGTCGGTGTCGTCGGTGCTGAAGGTACTCGAAAGGCGCATCTGGGCGACTTTACCGGGGGCAACGCGCAACGGCTGGCTACGGTAGCGCGATGCTTCGGCCACCACTTCGGCGAGGGTGGCGTTGTCGAACACCAGCTTGCCCTGGCGCCACGCTGTGACGGCAGCCGTATTGACTGCGTAGGGGGCGGTCACCGCGCCTTGTGCATCTATGTGCGAACCCTGGCCAGCCGCAAGCTGCGCCAGGGCGGCGCCCTTGCCCTGCACACGCACCGAACCCTGCTCTACCGCGACACGGGTACTGGCCGGGTCCAGACGCACATCAAAGCGGGTACCGGTCACGGTCACACGGCCTTGAGCTGTGTCCACCACAAACGGCCTGGCACTGTCGTGGGCGACGCTGAACATCACCTCGCCGGCATTCAGGCGGATATGCCGCTGGCCAGCGCTGAACTCGACCTGCAACTGTGTACTGCCATTGAGCTCCAGTTGCGAGCCATCCGGCAATTCGACCTGGCGGCGCTCATTGAAGGCAGTCTGCACGCTGGCTTGGTGATTCAGTTGTTGATAGTGCCAGCCGCCCCAGCCCAGCCCCAGTGCCAACACCGCCACACTGGCGGCCAGGGCCTGACGCATGAAACGCCGACGTGGCAACTGCTGCACCGGGTCCGGTTGGCACAACGCTTCAAGGCGTTGGCGTGGAATGAAGTTGGCGGCCTGCCACACACGGCTGAGGTGCTGGTACTCCTGACGGTGGCGCTCGTCGCTGGCCAACCAGGCGCGCAACTGTTTTTGCAGCCCGGCATCCCGAGGCGCATCCTGCACGCGGGCAAACCATGCGGCCGCCTGCTCGCGGACGGTATCAGTACCGTGCTGTTTCATCGAAAAGGTCTCCTGACGCTTCATGCCGACACATCCAGGTGCTCACGCAAATGCCGGAGCGTGCGGATCATATACTTTTCGACCATGTTCTTGCTCAACCCCATGCGCTCGGCGATCTCGGCCTGGGTCAGGCCCTCGAGCTTCTGCCAGATGAACACCTGGCGGCAGTTCAGCGGTAACTCGGCCAGCGCCCGCTCGACGCTGTCGGCCAGTTCCAGCGCATGCACATAGGCCTCCGGGTCATCGCTGCCGGTGGTGCCATTGTCGATGGCTTCCAGCGCCAGCGCCTGGCGGCGGTCTTCGCGGCGCAAGCCATCTACGGCCAGGTTGCGTGCGGTCTGGTGCAGGTAGGCGCGCGGCTGCTCGACCTGCTCGCGCGGGTTTTCCAATACCCGGACAAAGGCATCGTGGGCGAGGTCCTCGGCCTGCTGACGACTGCGCAGTTTGCGCGTCCAGGTGCCGATCAGCTCATGATAATGATCGAGGAAGCCTTTGTGTCCGGACACGGTCTGGGTCATCAGGGAGGCGGATAAGGGTGCGAATAGTAATGTTTCGCATCAAAACCAGCAAATCCGCCAGTCGGTAACAAAAAATTTATGGAGGATTTCCTGTACGTGGGTACCAGGAAAATGTGGCCATAAATATGAACACCTGAGGCCCATTGGCAGGTGAACCCGCGCCTGCAGGCATTCCACAATCCCTATGGAAGCGGCTTCACCCGCCAAAGCGCCAATACGGTGTATTCCACAATATTTAACGCTTGAAACATCGCAGGGAACATCAGCCGGTCACACGAGTCGGTTATTCACATGGCTGGTCGTCGAGCCAGGTCGATCACGCCCGGATTGCCTGTTGATTCTGCATTCTTCACGCCCTAAAGTGCGCGCCGAACGTCCATGCTGGAAACGATCCATCCGGCTCAAGTACTGAGTAGGCGAACCAAAGTGGGGATACGGAGGACGTTCAGTTTGCAGCCACTTAAATTTTCAGTTTGCCCATGGAGTCCCTGAGCATGTCGATCCAGGTCGAAGATTATTTCGCGCGTGACACGTTCCAGAAAATGAAGGCGTTCGCCGACAAGCAGGAAACCCCGTTCGTACTCATCGATACCCAGATGATCAGCCAGGCCTATGACGACCTGCGTGCGGGCTTCGAGTTCGCCAAGGTCTACTACGCCGTCAAGGCCAACCCTGCCGTCGAAATCATCGACCTGCTCAAAGAGAAAGGTTCGAGCTTCGACATCGCCTCGATCTACGAGCTGGACAAGGTGATGGACCGCGGCGTCAGCGCTGACCGCATCAGCTACGGCAACACCATCAAGAAGTCCAAGGACATCCGCTACTTCTACGAGAAGGGCGTGCGCCTGTACGCCACCGACTCGGAAGCCGACCTGCGCAATATTGCCAAGGCCGCACCGGGTTCGAAAGTGTACGTGCGTATCCTGACTGAAGGCTCCACCACTGCCGACTGGCCACTGTCCCGTAAATTCGGCTGCCAGACCGACATGGCCATGGACCTGCTGATCCTCGCGCGTGACCTGGGCCTGGTGCCTTACGGCATCTCCTTCCACGTGGGCTCGCAGCAGCGCGACATCAGCGTGTGGGACGCCGCCATCGCCAAGGTCAAAGTGATCTTCGAGCGCCTGAAGGAAGAAGACGGCATCGAGCTGAAGCTGATCAACATGGGTGGCGGCTTCCCGGCCAACTACATCACCCGTACCAACAGCCTGGAAACCTACGCCGAAGAAATCATCCGCTTCCTCAAGGAAGACTTTGGTGACGAGCTGCCGGAAATCATCCTGGAGCCAGGCCGTTCGCTGATTGCCAACGCCGGTATCCTGGTCAGCGAAGTGGTGCTGGTGGCGCGCAAATCGCGCACTGCCGTCGAGCGCTGGATCTACACCGACGTGGGCAAGTTTTCTGGCCTGATCGAAACCATGGACGAAGCCATCAAGTTCCCGATCTGGACCGAAAAGAAAGGCGAAGCCGAAGAAGTCGTCATCGCCGGCCCGACCTGCGACAGTGCCGACATCATGTACGAAAACTACAAATACGGCCTGCCGCTGAACCTGGCCATCGGTGACCGCCTGTACTGGCTGTCGACCGGTGCCTACACCACCAGCTACAGCGCGGTGGAATTCAACGGCTTCCCGCCGCTGAAGGCTTACTACCTGTAATGCACAACGGGGCCGCAAGGCCCCGTTCTATCTGCAGCGATACCCCGTACATCACAGAGGCTTGTAATCGGCCAACGTAAAGTGCACCTCATCGCTCGTGACACTATGAGTGCTCAGATAGGCAATGAGGCTGAGCCCCGGGCCGTGGGTTTTGATCTTCACGGTATACCCCAGGCGATCTCGCAAAATGAATGCGGGACGAGCGTTCTCCCCTTCCCCATGCACACCAATCTCCTCGATCTTCCAGAACACATCGTCGGACACTGATCGGTAGAAACCAAGAAATCGATTGAGACTGGAATCCATTTGCCGCCCGAAGTAGTGCGAGCCCTCTGTAACGCAGGTAACCCGATAATGCCGACGGTTATCCCGTCGCTCGATGAAATCGAAGCGCAGCGTCACCGGCGTCGTATTTACTGTATCGAAGGATTCAGGCAGGCACAGCCAGCCAGAATCGGCCATGTCCATGAACGCACTCTCGATGATCATTACGGGCTTGATCGACGTGCCCCAATTAAGACAGTCCAGCTGGGCTGTAAAAGAAGTGTCCAAGTTTATTGCTGTCATACCATTCATCCCCCCGCCCGCACTACGTTTTGATTGAGGGCGAGGAGATTATCGAAGCGCAGGCATGTCTCTAAGCTGTGGACGTTTCCTCGGCAACTCGTTGCTGCAGTTCTTCGGCATAGGCTTGCACATAGGCTGCCATCGGTGCCCCGCCAGTCTGCAGTGTGGCCAGTGCGCTCTTGAGGAAGTTCACATTGCCCTCCTTTCGTGCACGCGCCAGCCAAGGCTCGGCCTCAGCAGCCTGCCCTCGCTCGAGCAGCACCGTCGCGAGGCTGAACATCCCACGAAAGTCTCCCGCCTGCGCCGAGCGCCGATACCAGCGCACGGCCCGCGCGGGGCCCGCCGCCGTGGCAATGCCGAGCTCAAGATAGCGCCCGTACAGGTTCATCGACTTGGCATGGCCCATCTGCGCGGCCTTCTCGTAACAGAGCAGGGCCTGGGCCTGGTTGGCCGGCACCCCACGCCCCGTGGCCAACAGGTTGCCTAAGTTGTAAAGGCCCCAGTCCAGACCGACATCGGCCGCGCGCGCATAGTGAATGGCTGCCTGGGCCACATCCTGATCACCACCCCAACCATGTTCCAGGCACCGGCCAAGCATGTTGTGCGCCATGGCACTGCCGCCCTGGGCGGCGATACCGAACCAGCGCCGCGCCACGGCCTCATCCGCCTCGATGCCACGCCCGTCGAGCAGGATCTGCCCGAGCAGCAACTGCGCCTCGACCACGCCCTGCCCGGCGGCCGCCAGGATCGCCTGGGCGGCTTGGCCGGGGCTGTGTTCGAGCATGGCCTTGAGGCCGGCGACATCCACCGCTTCTTCACGCCGCAATTGGTAAGACACGGCTCAGACCTCGGCCCAGCGGCGTAGCAGGTTGTGATAGGTGCCGGTCAGTTGTAGCAACGAAGGGTGCTCCGGTACATCGGCAGTCAGTTGCTGGATAGCATTGTCCATCTCGAACAACAGCGCCCGCTGGCTGTCCTCGCGCACCAGGCTTTGAGTCCAGAAGAACGCAGCATAACGCTGGCCCCGGGTCACCGGGTTGACCTTGTGCAGGCTGGTGCCGGGGTACAGCACCAGGTCACCGGCAGCCAGTTTGACCTGCTGCACGCCATAGGTGTCCTGGATCACCAGCTCACCACCGTCGTAGCTGTCCGGGTCGCTGAGGAACAGCGTGGAAGACAGGTCGGTGCGTACCCGCTCCGGGCTGCCCTTGGGCTGACGCAGGGCGTTATCGATATGAAAGCCGAAATTGCCACCCTCGCGGTAGCAGTTGATCAACGGCGGAAACACCTTGTGCGGCAGGGCCGCCGACATGAAGCGCGGGGTTTTCCACAGGCGGTCGATCAGCGCAGTGCCGATTTCCTTGGCCAACGGGTGCCCTTCCGGCAACTGCAGGTTGTGTTTGGCCTTGGCCGACTGGTAACCGGCAGTCACCTTGCCATCGGCCCAGTCGGCCTGCTCCAGCGCCTCGCGGATACGGGCCAGTTCGTCAGCGTCAAACAGGCCTGGGATGTGAAGCAGCATGGCGGCAGCACCGTTAGGAAATGTAAAGGCGCCAATGATATTGATTCCCTTTTGCGCTACACAAGCCCTTTCGCCGCTTAAGACGTTTCAGCTTGATGAAACCGTAAAGGCTAATTGTAAAGATTGTAAATTCCTCACGAATGGTAACGAATCTCAATTGTGAGTCACAATTGCTTACATTAAGATCCGCCGCCTCAACACCTTGGGGAAGGTCCTTAGCAATGCGCCAGTACGTACCATCTGCAGTGAGTTCGCCACGCCTGATCGTATCCGCCATCGGCGTCGCGCTTAGCGCCTCGTCGGTGTATGCCGCCGACCCGGCCGCCAGCAGTGCCATCACCCTCGATGCCACCAGCGTCAACGGCAAGGCTGAACAAGCCAGCACCGATTACAAGGTCGAAAAAGCCGCTTCGCAGAAGTACACCGCGCCGCTGGTGGACACCCCGCGCTCGGTCACCGTGATCCCGCAGCAAGTGATCAAGGACACCAATGCCCTGACCCTGCAGGACGCCCTGCGTACCGTGCCAGGCATCACGTTTGGCGCCGGTGAAGGTGGCAACCCGCAGGGCGATCGCCCGTTCATCCGTGGCTTCGACGCTCAGGGCGATACGTACCTGGACGGCGTGCGTGACACTGGCGCGCAAACCCGCGAAATCTTCGCCATCGAGTCGGTGGAAGTGGCCAAGGGCCCGAACTCGGCCATCGGTGGCCGTGGCGCCGCCGGCGGTACCATCAACCTGGTCAGCAAGCGCGCGCACCTGGGCAACTCGCTGGACGGTGCCTGGACCTGGGGCAGCGACCAGACCCAGCGCTACACCTTCGATGGCAACTACCAGTTCAGCGATACCGTTGCCGGCCGCCTGAACCTGATGACCCACGAAAGCAACGTTGCCGGCCGCGACAAGGTCAATTACGACCGCTGGGGTATCGCCCCGTCGCTGGCCTTCGGCCTGGGAACGCCGACCCGCGTCAACCTCGACTACTACCACCTGGAAAGCGATGACCTGCCGGATTCGGGCATTCCGTACACCATCCCGACCAACGGCAGCGCCGGGCGCACCTCGGCCCACCCGAGCAAGCCGAATGACGGCGGCGACAGCGACAATTTCTACGGCCTGACCGGTCGCGACTTCCGCAAGAGCCGTGTAGACATCGCCACCTTCGCGGTCGAGCATGACCTGACCGACTCGCTGACCATCAAGAACACCCTGCGTCACGGCAACAGCATGCAGGACTACATCCTGACCCAGCCTGACGACAGCAAGGGCAACGTCAACAACGGCAGCGTCTGGCGCCGTGCCAATACCCGCGTGGGCAACACCGCCACGACCACCAACCAGACCGACCTGTTCGGCGAGTTCTACGTCGGTGGCATGAAAAACAGCTTCTCGACCGGTATCGAACTGAGCCGCGAAGAGAGCGACCGTTCGTCCTACACCGTCGACACCGACACGGTCCCTGGCGGCGCTGCCAATACCAACTGCACCCCCGGCATGATCGGTGCCACCAGCGGCTACAACTGCACCTCGCTGAGCAACCCGAACCCGGATGACCCGTGGAACGGTGCCATTTCGCGCAACTACGCCGGCACCACCACCAACAGCAAGACCCGTGCACTGTACGTATTCGACACCCTGGAGCTGACCCCCGAGTGGCTGGTCAACATGGGCCTGCGCTACGACCACTTCGACACCGACTACAAGACCTACAACGCTGCTGGCACCACCACCGCCAAAGGCAAGGATGTCAGCGAGTTCGTGACCGGCCAACTGGGCCTGGTGTGGAAACCGGCGGAAAACGGCAGTATCTACGTTTCCTACGCCACTTCTGCAACGCCACCAGGCTCGATGCTCGGCGAAGGTACAGAAGGCAACCCGCTGGGTGGCACCCCTGACCGTACCGGCAACCTGTTGGCCAGTGACATGGAGCCAGAGGAAACCACCAACTACGAAATCGGTACCAAATGGGACCTGCTCGACCAGCGCCTGTCGCTGACCGCCGCGCTGTTCCGCACCGAGAAGGAAAACGCCCGCGTCCAGGTGGACACCACCACCTACGAAAACGTCGGCGAAACCCGCGTACAAGGCATCGAACTGTCGGCCAGCGGCAAGATCACCGACAAGTGGCAGGTATTCGCCGGCTACACCTACATGCAGGCTCGCCAGATCGACGGCGGCCCACTGGGCAAGGCCAACGATGGCAACCAGTTGCCGAACACCCCGAACAACAGCGCCAGCCTGTGGACGACCTACTCGATCACGCCAAAGCTGACCGTGGGTGGCGGTGCGTTCTACGTGGATGACGTGTACGGCAGCGTGGCCAACACCACCATGGTTGACAGCTACGTACGCTACGACGCCATGGCCGCCTACAAGCTGACCAAGAACGTCGACTTGCAGTTGAACGTGCAGAACCTGACCAACGAGGTGTACTACGACAAGGCCTTCTCTACCCACTTCGCCAACCAGGCGGCCGGGCGGACTGCACTGCTGACCACCAGCGTGCACTTCTAAAGCAACAACCAAGGGCCCCGTTCATTGAGCGGGGCTTTTGCGTATCAAGGCATAATGCACGCCGCGCAGTCTGCGGTAGCAACACAAGGTGATCGATGTGGTGAAGAAGACGCTGTTCCAATTGCACTGGTTCTTTGGCATCACCGCTGGCCTGGTGCTGGCCCTGATGGGCATCACCGGGGCCCTGTACTCGTTCCAGGAAGAACTGCTGCGTGCGTTCAATGCCGATGTACTCAAAGTAGAAGTGCGCGCCGAAGGCGTGCTGCCTCCGGCCGAGCTGGTGCAACGGGTCGAAGCCCAGCAGCATGACAAGGTGTCGATGCTGTGGGTGGACGTGCGTGAAGGCAACGCCGCACGTATCTTCTTCACGCCAGCACCGGGCGAGCGCCGAGGCGAGCTGCGCTATGCCGACCCGTATACGGGCGAACTCAAAGGTGAAGTGGCCGGGCAAGGCTTCTTCAACCTCATGCTCAACCTGCACCGCTTCCTGGCCATGGGCGACACCGGCCGGCAGATCACCGGTGCCTGTACCCTGATGCTGGTGTTCTTCTGCCTGTCCGGCCTTTACCTGCGCTGGCCGCGCAAGGCGCTGGACTGGCGCACCTGGCTGACCTTCGACTGGGCCAAGAAAGGCCGTGCCTTCAACTGGGACCTGCACGCCGTGGCAGGCACCTGGTGCCTGCTGTTCTATCTTCTGTTCGCCCTTACCGGCCTGTTCTGGTCCTATGAGTGGTACCGCGAAGGCCTGAACAAGCTGCTGGCCGACGCCCCGGCAGCCGGCCAGCAACAAAAACGCGGTGAAGGCCGTGGCCGCCACGGCCCGCAGAAAGTCGACAAGAACGCCCCGCCGCTGGTGGTCGACTATGACGCCATCTGGGCCAACCTCAAGGACGCCGCAGGCCCAGGCCTTGCCACGTACAACCTGCGCCTGCCACCGGTTGGCGGCCAGCCAGCCAACCTGTTCTACCTGCTGGACAGCGCCGACCACCCACGCGCCTTCAACACCCTGATGCTGGACCCGGCCACCGGCCAGGTAAAAAAACACGACCGCTACGCCGACAAATCCTTCAAGGCCCAACTGCTGCAGAGCGTCTACGCCCTGCACGTTGGCGAATACTTCGGCCTGCCAGGGCGCATCATCGTCACCCTCGCCAGCCTGACCATGCCGCTGTTCTTCGTCACGGGCTGGCTGCTGTACCTCGACCGCCGCCGCAAGAAGCGCCAGGTACGCGCAGCCCGTGGCAACGTTGCCAGCAGCAATGGCAGCGACGACAGCTGGTTGATCGGCTTCGCCAGCCAAAGCGGCTTTGCCGAGCAACTGGCCTGGCAAAGTGCCGGCCAGTTGCAGGCAGCTGGCTTGCCAGTGCAGGTACGTGCACTGGCCGAACTGCGTGAAGACGACTTGCGCCAGGCCCGCCGTGCGCTGTTCGTGGTCAGTACTTTTGGCGACGGCGAAGCACCCGACAGCGCCCGCGCGTTCGAGCGCAAGGTGCTCGGCCAGCCTTGGGCGCTGAACAACCTCAACTACGCCCTGCTCGCCCTCGGCGACCGTCAGTACCCGCACTTCTGCGGCTTCGCCCGCCGCCTGCAGGCCTGGCTGGGAGAGCGCGGAGCCAGCAGTGCATTCAGCCCAGTGGAGGTGGACAACGCCGACCAGGCCGCCCTGCAGCAATGGCAGCAGGAACTGGCACAACTGACGGGCGCCCAGCCGGTGGCCGCCTGGCAGCCGCCAAGCTTTGGCAACTGGTCACTGGTGCGTCGCGAACTGCTCAACCCGGGCAGCCAAGGCCAGCCGGTGTACTTGCTCGGCCTGCTGGCTGAAGAGCCTGCAAGTTGGGACGCTGGCGACCTGGTGGAGATACTGCCACTCAATGGGCAACCAAGGATCGACGCGTTCCTCAAAGGCATGGCGCAGGACGCCAGTGCACGGGTACACGTGAACGGTCTGGACGAAACCCTTGCCCAAGCCCTCGCTGGCCGCCAGTTGCCGGCGCGCCGTGATCACCTGATCGGCTTGCAGCCGCAAGCGCTGGTCGACGCTCTGGTGCCAATCGGCAGCCGCGAATACTCCATCGCCTCCATCGCCAGTGATGGCGTGCTGCAGCTGATCGTACGCCAGGAGCGCCATAGCGATGGCAACCTGGGCCTGGGCTCTGGCTGGCTCACCGAATACCTGCCACTAAACGGTACGCTGAGCCTGCGCCTGCGGCGCAACAGCGGCTTCCACCTGCCGGAGGCAGCTGCACCGATGATCCTGATCGGTAACGGCACGGGCCTGGCCGGCCTGCGCAGCCTGATCCGGGCCCGGGTGAACGCTGGCGAACAGCGCAACTGGCTGCTGTTTGGCGAGCGTAATCAGGCGCATGACCTGCTGTGTGGTGACGAGCTGCAAGGGTGGCTGCAAAGCGGCGACCTGGCACGCCTGGACCTTGCGTTTTCGCGGGATCAGGCCGAGAAAGTGTATGTGCAGGATGTGTTGCTGCAGCAGGCCGACGAATTCAAGCGCTGGGTGGCGGATGGCGCCTGTGTGTATGTCTGCGGCAGCCTGCAAGGGATGGCTGCGGGGGTAGATGCGGCGCTCAACGGCATGCTTGGTGAGGCCGCTGTGCAGCAGTTGATCGAGGATGGGCGGTATCGGCGAGATGTTTACTGATCATTCATTGATGTAGCCGGTACTGGCCTATCGCCGGCTAGCCAGCTCCCACAGGTACAGCACCGGGCCCGAGGGCAGTGGGTTACCTGTGGGAGCTGGCTTGCCGGCGATAGGGCCGGTACAGGCTGTCAGTGTAAATCGAAGGTATCGGCATCCAGGTTGGCCGGGAATTTGGCCCGGTACGCCGCCAGTTCCGCAGCGCTCAACACGGCGGTAAATACCCCGTCTGCCTCACCGGCACTGAGCAGGCTCTCGCCCTGGAAGTCCAGCACCTGGCTGTCGCCCGAATAAGCAAAGCCCTTGCCGTCCGTGCCCACCCGGTTCACGGCCGCCACATAGCACAGGTTCTCGATGCCCCGCGCCGGCAGCAGACGATTCCAGTGCTGGCGGCGCGCCGCCGGCCAGTTGGCGGTATACAGCAGCAGGTCCGTGTCCTGAGCGTCACGGCTCCACACCGGGAAGCGCAGGTCGTAGCAAATCAGCGGGCGGATCCGCCAGCCCTTGAGCTCGAACTGCACCTGGCGTTCACCGGGGGTGTAGTGCTTGTGCTCACCGGCCATGCGGAACAGGTGGCGCTTGTCGTAGTGCAGAATTTCGCCGTCCGGCCGGGCCCACAGCAGGCGATTGCGGTGGCTGCCATCGGCGGCCTGGATGATCACGCTGCCGGTAATCACCGCGTTGTACTTCTTCGCCTGGGCCTTCAGCCACTTATAGGTCGGCCCATTTTCCGGCTCGGCCAGGCTTTCGGACTGCATCGAGAAACCCGTGGTGAACATCTCAGGCAAGATCACCAGATCCACCTCCCCGACCTGTTCCAGCAGCACCTCGAAGTGCGCATAGTTGGCCTCGCGGTCGTGCCAGGCCAGGGTCGTTTGCACCAGGGCGACTTTCAGGTTGGGCAGTGTGCTCAGATCGCGCATAGTCGTTCCGCTGCCTGACGCAGCGTCTCCTCACGTTTGGCAAAGCACAGGCGTACCAGGCGTTGCTCGGGGATGGGTTGCTGGTAGAACACCGATACCGGGATGGTCGCCACACCGTGCTCGCGGGTGAGCCACAGCGACATGTCGACATCGTTCAGGTCCGGGCGGATCTGCGAGTAATCCACCAGCTGGAAATAAGTGCCCGCCGTGCGGGTAAAGTTGAAGCGTGAGCCCTCCAGCAAGCCGCAGAACAGATCGCGCTTGGCCTGATAGAAAGCCGGCAGTTCATCGATATGCTCAGGGTGCTCGGCCATGAAGTCGGCCAGGGCGCACTGCAGCGGCGTCACACCACAGAAGTTGACGTACTGGTGCACCTTGCGCAGCTCTGCACTCAACGCCGGGGGCGCAATCACATAGCCGGTCTTCCAGCCGGTCACGTGATAGGTCTTACCGAACGAGCTGACCACAAAGGCACGTTGATACAACTGCTCGTGGGCCAGTACGCTGGCGTGGTGGACGCCGTCGTACACCAGATGCTCGTAGACCTCATCGCTGACCAGGTAGATATCGCGGTCGGCAATCAGCATTGCCAACTGTTCAAGGTCTTCGCGGGTGATCAGGGCGCCACTGGGGTTGTGCGGCGAGTTGAGGATGACCATGCGGGTGCGCGGGCTCAGGGCATCACTGAACGTCTGCCAGTCGATACGGAAGTCGCCGTCGCTCAGTTGCACATGCACGCAGCGACCACCGGCCAGTTCCACCGAAGGTTCGTAGCTGTCGTAGCACGGGTCGAAGACAATGACCTCGTCACCGGCATGGACCACCGCCTGGATGGCACAGAAGATCGCCTCGGTGGCACCAGGGGTGATGGTCACTTCCTGGTCGGCATCCACCTGTGCGCCATACAGCCGCGCCACCTTGGCCGCCACCTGCTGGCGCAAAGCCGGCAGGCCGGTCATTGGCGAATACTGGTTGTGCCCGGCAGCCACATGCCGGCCCACTGCATCGAGCAGGGCCTGCGGGCCGTTGAAATCAGGGAAACCCTGGGACAGGTTGAGCGCGCCAGTCTGCACGGCGAGCTGGGACATGGTGGTGAAGATGGTCGTGCCGACATTCGGCAGTTTGCTGCGGATCATGGAGCCCTCTTTCCTGGGGTGTATCCGGCACGGGGTGGAGTCCGAGCATAGCGGATCAAGCAGTCAGGAAAAAGGTTGAAACAATAGGGGGATTGCTCTGGATCAAAGGGCCTCTTCGGGGTGAACCCGCTCCCACAGGTGCTGCACAATATTCAAAATCTGTGGAGGACCTGTGGGAGCGGGCAAGCCTGCGAAGAAGCTGACGCGGAATCAGCGCTTGTCGCGGCGCTTCTTCTCGGCCTTCTTGTGGTGCGACATCAAGCGGCGCTTCTTGTTGACCTGGCGGTCGGTGAGGGTGTTCTTCTTGCCCTCGAACGGGTTCTCCCCGCCCTTGTACTCGATGCGGATCGGCGTACCGACCAGCTTCAGCACCCGGCGGTAGGTGTTTTCCAGGTAACGCGAGTACGACTTGGGAATGCTCTCGGTCTGGTTACCGTGGATCACGATCAGCGGCGGGTTGGCACCACCCAGGTGGGCATAGCGCAGCTTGATGCGGCGGCCATTGACCAGCGGCGGCTGGTGCTCGCTGACCGCATCTTCGAGGATCTGTGTCAGGCGGCTGGTTGGCCAGCGGGTCACAGCCGAGGTGAACGCGGCCTGCACCGACTTGTACAGGTTGCCCACGCCGGTGCCGTGCAAGGCGGAGATGAAGTGGATGTCGGCGAAGTCGACGAAGAACAGCCGGCGCTCCAGCTCGGTCTTCACGTAGGCACGCTCACCCGGCTCCATGCCATCCCACTTGTTCAGCGCAATGACGATGGCGCGGCCGGCTTCGAGGGCGAAGCCCAGCAGGTTCAGGTCATGATCAACCACCCCTTCACGGGCGTCCATGACGAAGATGACGACGTTGGCGTCCTTGATCGCCTGCAGCGTCTTGACCACCGAGAACTTCTCGACTTCCTCGTGGATCTTGCCGCGCTTGCGCACCCCGGCGGTGTCGATGAAGGTGTACTTGTCACCATCACGCTCGAACGGGATGTAGATACTGTCTCGGGTAGTGCCCGGCTCATCGTAGACCACCACACGTTCTTCGCCGAGCATGCGGTTGACCAGGGTCGACTTGCCGACGTTCGGGCGGCCGATGATGGCGATCTTGATGCCATCCTTCTCGCTTGGGCCAGGAATGCGCACGGCCTCCTCGCCTTCTGCGACGTCCTGGTCGAGGGCTTCTTCCTCGGCATCACGCGGCAGGTGGCCGAGCACAGCTTCCATCAGGGCGCTGATACCACGACCTTGGGAGCCCGCCACCGGAATGGCGTTGCCCATACCCATCGGCGAGAACTCGGCGCGAGCCACGTCGGGGTCGATGTTGTCGATCTTGTTGGCGACCAGAATCGCCGACTTGTTGCGCTTGCGCAGGTGCTCGGCAATCATCTGGTCGGCGGCGGTCATACCGGCGCGGGCGTCGACCAGGAACAGCACGTAGTCGGCTTCTTCAATGGCCATGAGCGACTGCTCGGCCATTTTTTCATCCATGCCCACTTCGTCACCGGTAATACCGCCGGTGTCGATCAGGATGAAGGAACGACCCTGCCAGCTGGCATCACCATACTGGCGGTCACGGGTCAGGCCTGACAGGTCACCCACGATTGCATCGCGGGTTTTGGTCAGGCGGTTGAACATGGTGGATTTGCCGACGTTCGGGCGGCCCACCAGGGCAATTACGGGAACCATCGGCTCTCCACTCTCGAATTCTTGAAAATGCAAAGGCCGCTGCAAGGCAGCGGCCGGAGTTTGGGCGGCGTGTCCTACGCCGCAGCTTGAAACCCGCCAAGGTTTCAAGCATAGCTTCAGCGGATGGTCAGTGCCTCGAGCTTGCCGCTGTTGCCGAAGACATAGATGGTGTCGCCGACCACAAGTGGGCGGGCGCGCAGGCCATCGCTGTCGATACGCTCACGACCAACGAAGCGGCCATCCACCTGGCTCAGCAGGTGCAGATAACCTTCAAAGTCACCCACAGCCACGTAGCTGCTGAACACTTCAGGAGCGGTCAACTGGCGGCGAGCCATGCTGTCGTTGCTCCACAGGGCGCTGGAAGAGCGCTCATCCACACCTTCCACGGTACCCGAGGCTTCGCTGACGTAGACGTTACCGAAGCCCTGTGCGACACCTACATAGCTGGAAGCATCGCGCTGCCACAGCTCGCGGCCGCTTTCCAGGTCCAGGCCAGCTACACGGCCCTGGTAGGTGCTGACGTACAGGGTACCACCAGACAGCAGCAAGCCGCCGTCGATATCAACCACACGGTCCAGCTCGGAACGGCCCTTGGGGATGGCCACGCGGCTTTCCCACACCGGCACGCCGTTGTTGATGTCCACCGCGACCACCTTGCCGGTGGACAGGCCGGCGACGGCCAGGCGATTGGTGGCAATCGGTGCACCGGTGCCACGCAGGGTCAGCACGGCCGGGGAGTTCTCATAGATCCAGCGGCGGTCACCCGTGGCGGCATCCAGGCCGATCAGGCGGTCGTCCTGGGTCTGCACCACGACCACGTCACCGTTGTTGGCAGGCGGGGCCAGCACTTCGCTGGTCACGCGCGAGCGCCAACGCTCTTCACCGGTGCTGGAGTCCAGGGCGATGACTTCACCCTTGAGGGTGCCGAGCATGACCAGGCCATAGCCCACGCCAACCGCGCCGGAAACCTGCAGCTCCAAGTCCTTCTTCCACACCACATCACCGGTGATGCGGTCGAGGGCGAAGACTTCGCCGTTGACGTCGGAAGCGTAGATACGGTCGTTCTCGATGGCCGGTACCAGGGTGTTGTAGGTCTCACCCTGGCCGTCACCGATCGAACGGCTCCACTGCTTCTTCAGCACCACTTCCTCGGTGAACTTGGTCAGCTCGGCCGGGGGCAGTTCCTTCTTGCTGTTGCTGCTGCAACCGGCGGCCAGTACGGCCAGGGTCAGCACTGCTGCATGTTTCCAACCGATCACTTACGCGTCCCCTTTAGCCAGGTCATCCAGCTTCAATTGCAGGCCACCGACCGCCGCCTCATCCGACAGCGCAGCCTTGGCTTTCTCGTAAGCGCTGTGCGCGTCGTCGGCGCGACCCAGCTGCACCAGCAGGTCACCCTTCAATTCTTCACGGCTGGCCAGGAAAGCCTTGTCGGCGTCGCCGTCCAGCAGCTTGAGGGCATCCTCGGCCTTGTTCTGGGCTGCCAGCACGCGAGCCAGGCGCTGGCGCGCAATCTCGCCCAGGGTCACATCGGCCGGCTTGTCCAGCACGCCTTTGAGCTCGGCAGCGGCGTCGTCGAGCTTGCCGCTCTCGACCGCGACCTTGGCTACGAACAGGCTACCGTACTGGGCGTAAGCGGTGCCGCCAAACTCGCTCTTGAGCTTGCTGGCCAGTTCCGCGACCTTGGTGGCGTCTGGCTGGCCAGTCGGCGTCAGGCTGGTTTCAATCAACGCCTGATACAGCTGCGAGGCACCTTGGGACTGGTTGTTCTGGTACTTGTGCCAGGTATTCCAGCCCAACACCACCACGCCTGCCAGCAACGCGCCAGTCAGCAGCGGCTTGCCGTTGCGGTTCCACCAGTCCTTGACCCCTGCCAGGTCATCATCATCGGTACTCGACACCCCAATACTCCTTTTCGCCTATTCGCTTGTTGAACCGCGTTACGCTTGCGCGATCGCGGTTTCCAGGTGCTCTGCCAGAGCATCCCAGGCAATGTTCTGTTGTTCACCCTGGCCACGCAGGGGCTTGAAGCCGATTTCTTGCCTGGCCAGTTCCTCGTCACCGAGGATCAGGGCGAACAGCGCCCCGCTCTTGTCGGCTTTCTTGAACTGGCTCTTGAAGCTGCCACCGCCTGCGTTCACCGCCAGGCGCAGGCCCGGCAAGCGGTCGCGCAGGGTTTCGGACAGGCGCAGGCCTGCCAGCTCGGCCTGCTCACCGAAGGCGCACAGGTAGACGTCGATCTGGCGGCTGATGGATTCCGGGACCTTGCCCAGGGTTTCCAGCAGCAGGATCAGGCGCTCGATACCCATGGCGAAACCGACGCCGGTGGTCGGCTTGCCGCCCATCTGCTCGACCAGGCCGTCATAGCGGCCGCCGGCACACACGGTACCCTGGGCGCCCAGCTTGTCGGTGACCCACTCGAATACGGTCTTGCTGTAGTAGTCCAGGCCGCGCACCAGCTTGGTATTGATCACGAACGGAATGCCGGCGGCGTCCAGGCGGGCCTTGAGGCCTTCAAAGTGCACGCGCGACGCTTCGTCCAGGTAATCTTCCAGCTTCGGCGCACCCACCAGCACCGCCTGGGTGTTCTGGTCCTTGCTGTCGAGGATACGCAGCGGGTTGCTCTTCAGGCGGCGCTGGCTGTCTTCATCCAGTTGCTCCAGGCGCGCCGAGAGGAACTCGACCAGCGCGTCACGGTAGCGCGCGCGGGCTTCGCTGGTACCCAGGCTGTTAAGCTCCAGCTTGACCGCGTCCTGGATGCCCAGCAGGCCCCAAAGGCGCCAGGTCAGCATGATCAGCTCGGCGTCGATGTCCGGACCGTCCAGGTTGAACACTTCCACGCCAATCTGGTGGAACTGGCGGTAGCGGCCCTTCTGCGGGCGCTCATGGCGGAACATCTGGCCGATGTACCACAGTTTCTGCACCTGGCCGTTGCCGGTGATGCCATGTTCCAGCACGGCACGGACGCAAGCGGCGGTGCCTTCGGGACGCAGGGTCAGCGAATCGCCGTTACGGTCTTCGAAGGTGTACATCTCTTTTTCGACGATGTCGGTCACTTCACCGATCGAGCGCTTGAACAGCTCGGTGAACTCGACGATCGGCGTGCGGATCTGGCTGTACCCGTAGGTGTCCAGCAGACCGGCCACGGTGCCTTCGAAGTAGCGCCACAGTGGCGACTGTTCTGGCAGGATGTCGTTCATGCCACGGATGGCTTGCAGCGATTTGCTCACGAAAAGTCCTTACGAATTCTGTGTGTCAGCCACGGGCGATCAGCGCCGCGTCGGCTTCGACCTTTTCGGCCGCTTTCTGACGGATGAGCCTTTCCAGCTCATCGACCAGGTTGTCATTGGTCAGTTTCTGCGCCGGCTTGCCGTCGATGTAGATCAGGTTCGGCGTGCCGCCGGTCAACCCTACATGGGCTTCCTTGGCTTCACCGGGGCCGTTGACCACACAACCGATCACCGCCACGTCCAGCGGCACCAGCAGGTCTTCCAGGCGCCCTTCCAGCTCGTTCATGGTCTTGACCACATCGAAGTTCTGCCGCGAGCAGCTCGGGCAGGCGATGAAGTTGATACCACGCGAACGCAGGTGCAGCGACTTGAGGATGTCGTAGCCGACTTTCACTTCTTCGACCGGGTCGGCCGCCAGCGAGATACGGATGGTATCGCCGATGCCCTCGGCCAGCAGCATACCGAGGCCGACGGCGGATTTCACCGTCCCCGAACGCAGGCCACCGGCTTCGGTGATGCCCAGGTGCAGTGGCTGCACGATCTGCTTGGCCAACAGGCGGTAGGCTTCGACGGCCATGAACACGTCGGAGGCCTTGACGCTGACCTTGAAGTCCTGGAAGTTCAGGCGGTCCAGATGTTCGACATGGCGCAGGGCCGACTCGACCAGCGCCGCCGGGGTGGGTTCGCCGTACTTCTTCTGCAGATCCTTTTCCAGAGAACCGGCGTTGACACCGATACGGATGGGGATACCACGGTCGCGGGCAGCGTCGACCACGGCGCGTACACGGTCTTCGCGGCCGATATTGCCCGGGTTGATCCGCAGGCAATCGACGCCCAGTTCGGCCACGCGCAGGGCGATCTTGTAGTCGAAGTGGATGTCGGCAACCAGCGGTACGCTGACCTGTTGCTTGATCTTGCCAAACGCCTCGGCCGCGTCCATGTCCGGCACCGAAACCCGCACGATATCCACGCCGGCATCGACCAGGCGCTGGATTTGCGCCACGGTGGCGGCGACATCGTTGGTATCGGTGTTGGTCATGCTCTGCACCGCGATAGGTGCATCACCACCCACCGGCACATTGCCGACCCAGATTTTGCGGGATTCGCGACGTTTGATCGGAGATTCGCCGTGCATGACTTACTGTCCCAACTTCAGGCGAGCAGTCTCGCCACTGGTGAACGGGGCAACATCGACGGCCTGGCCGTTGTAGCTGACCTGGGCGCCCCGGGCAAAGCCCAGGCGTACCGCGAACGGCGGTTTGCCGGTCAGCTCGAGGTTGTCCCCCTTGCGCTTGACGGCGCTGAACAGCACCTTGCCGTTGCCATCGGACACCTGGGTCCAGCAATCGGCGGTGAACTGGATGGCGACCTTGGCGCTGCCTGCCGGTACTGCGGCGGGCTCGGCAGCGGCCACGGCAGCTGCAGGTGCTACAGGCGCAGCGGCGGCCGGTGCAGCTGGTGCTACCGGCGCAGGCGCTACGTTGGCTGCAGATTGCGCAGGCGCCTGCCGGGCGGGTGCGGCAGCAGCCAATTGCGCCGGGCTTGCCGGCGCCTGCTCGGCGGCAGCAGCAGGCTGCTCGGCAGTGCCCTGCTCCAGTGCCAGCGGCGCGCTCTCGGGCTGCTGGCCTGCGGTAACCGCCTGATCTTCAGGTTCGTCGAGCGGGTGAATCTGGGTGGTGCCGTCGGCACTTTCGACTTCGACGTGCTCCAGGGCGATCTTGGCCAGGTCCTTGCCACGCAGGCTGCCCTGGTCCTGCCACCAGACGAAGCCACCGCCGACCACAACCACCAACAACAGCAGGCTGACGCCGCGCAGAATATTGTGCGACAGGCGTACTGGCTCTTCGATACGCCCCAGCGAGTGCACATCGCTGCCTTTGGCGTGGGTACCGGTGTAGCGGTCGAAGGCCTCTACCAGGGTGGCCTGGTCAAGGTCCATCAATTTGGCATAGGCGCGAATATAACCACGGGCGAATGTATGACCGGGCAGCTTGTCGAAGGCGCCGGTTTCCACATGGTTCAACGAACTGACAGTGAGGTTGAGCTTGCGGGCCACCTCGGCTTGAGACCAGTCCCGTTTCTCACGGGCCAGGCGCAAAAGCTCACCGGGGTTCTGGCCAGGCGCTACTGCTACTTCGGGATGCGCGGCGTTCATCGTTGCTCCGACAGGTATTGCTGATATTCCGGCGTACCGGGATAAAGTCGTTGTAATTGCTGGCCCAGCTCGGCCAGTGTGCCCTGCTCGTCGAACACCCTGGCAAGGCGGCTACCCAGCAGCAGGCTACGGGCATCGTGGTCGCTCAACTGGCTGAAACGATCGTAGTAGTCCCGGGCCGGCACATAATGCCTGTTTTCGTAGGACAACTCAGCCATTTCCAGCAACGCTTTTGGTTGCCGCTGGTTGAGTTGCAACGCTTTGAGCAGATACGCGTGCGCCTGGTCGCGGCGTTCGAGCTTCAGGGCAGTCAGGCCCAGGTTCTCGTACACGCGTGAGCGCTCAGGATACAGGGTATCGCTACTGGCGAGGCGAAACATCTGCTGGGCCTCGGCAAATCGCCCCTGAGCATAAAGGAAACTGCCGTAATTGTTGCGAATTCGCGTATCGCCAGCGCGGGCCAACAAGGCCTTGTGAAAGTGCGCTTCGGCCAACAACGGCTCGCCTTCGGCCTGGAACACCATCGCCAGGGCGGCGTGCGCGTCGGCATCACGGCTGTCGAGGGCCAGGGCCTTGCCCAGCGGCGCCTTGGCCTGCCCGGTCAAACCCTGTTGCAAATAACCCAGACCTAGCTGCACATAAGCCCGCCCCGCTTCCACCCTGCCCTGGCGGCTGGCCAAGGGGTCGCCCGCGCCGCCCGACACGCAGCCGGCCAGCAGCGAAAGCGCAAGGATCGACAGCGCAGCGCGCAGGCTCATGGGCAAGGTCCCGGTCAGTGGCTGGCGGCGCTGTCTTGCAGCTCGACGTCCGCGGAAAGCTGGCGTACGGCGATGTAGCGCTCACTGCGACGGGTACGGTCGTTGACCTGGCCGACCAGCTGGCCACAGGCGGCATCGATGTCCTCACCACGGGTGGTGCGGGTGGTGACGTTGAAACCACCGTGGTGCAGCAGGTCCTGGAAGCGACGAATGGCGTTGTTGCTCGGCCGCTCGTAGCCCGAATGCGGGAACGGGTTGAACGGGATCAGGTTGATCTTGCACGGCACATCGCGCAGCAACTCGATCATTTGCGCGGCATGCTCAGGCTGGTCGTTGACGTCCTTGAGCAGGGTGTACTCGACGGTGAGCACGCGCTTGCCACCCAAGGTGGACATGTAGCCCATGCACGATTCCAGCAGCACTTTCAGCGGGTACTTCTTGTTGATCGGTACCAGCTTGTTGCGCAGCTCGTCATTCGGCGCGTGCAGCGACAGGGCCAGCGACACGTCGATGTGCTTGGCCAGTTCGTCGATCATCGGCACCACGCCCGAGGTGGACAGGGTGACGCGACGCTTGGAAATGCCATAGCCCAGGTCATCCATCATGATTTTCATGGCGGCAATGACGTTGTCGAAGTTCAGCAAGGGCTCGCCCATGCCCATCATGACCACGTTGGTGATCGCGCGGTCGACTTTGGCAGGGACGGTCCCGAAGGATTTGTTGGCAAGCCACACCTGGCCGATGACTTCAGCGGCAGTGAGGTTGCTGTTGAAGCCCTGTTTGCCGGTGGAGCAGAAGCTGCAGTCCAGGGCACAGCCGGCTTGCGACGATACGCACAGGGTGCCGCGATCGTCGGTAGGAATATAGACGGTCTCGACGCAGCTGCCGGAGGCAACGCGGATCACCCATTTGCGGGTGCCGTCGGCGGAAATGTCTTCACTGACCACTTCCGGTGGGCGAATCTCGGCAACGGCCTCGAGCTTTTCGCGCAAGGCCTTGCCTACGTTGGTCATGGCCGCAAAGTCGGACACGCCAAAATGGTGAATCCATTTCATCACCTGGCCGGCACGGAAGCGCTTTTCCCCGATCGAGTCGAAGAATTGTTCCATTTCCGGCTGGGTCAGACCCAACAGGTTGATTTTGCCAGTAGATGTCGTCATGGATTCACCCTCACCCGTAAGCTTTCGCTTAGCGAGTGGTTACCTCGGTAGCAGCGAAGAAGTAAGCGATTTCGCGAGCAGCAGCAGCTTCGGAGTCCGAACCGTGAACGGCGTTGGCGTCGATCGACTCGGCGAAGTCAGCACGGATGGTGCCGGCAGCAGCTTCTTTAGGGTTGGTAGCGCCCATCAGCTCACGGTTCAGAGCGATGGCGTTTTCGCCTTCCAGAACCTGTACAACGACCGGGCCGGAAGTCATGAAGGCAACCAGGTCACCGAAGAAGCCGCGCTCGCTGTGCTCAGCGTAGAAGCCTTCGGCTTCGGCTTTGGACAGCTGTTTGATTTTCGAGGCAACGATTTTCAGGCCGGCTTCTTCGAAGCGAGTGGTGATCTTGCCGATGACGTTTTTGGCAACTGCGTCAGGCTTGATGATCGAGAAAGTACGTTGAACAGCCATGGAAAACTCCAGAATATGAGTGTTACGAAAAATTAAACCCGCGAATTATACGCGGGTTTCAGGGGATTGCCTAACCTGCAAGTGACGCTTAGTCGGCTTCGTCGATCCAGGCGCCCTGGATTGCCTCGAGCACTTTCTCACCGCCGCGTGACGGATCGTCGCTGAAGTCTGGCAATGCCAGCACCCAACGGTGCAGGTCCACGAAATTCACATAACGAGGATCGACCTCAGGCTTGCTTTCTGCAAGCTGGATTGCGATCTCAAGTACATCAACCCATTTCAGACTCATGTACAGGCCCTCAGTGCGGTGCTTCGGCAGCGTGGTTGAGCGAATACTTGGGTATCTCGATGGTCAGGTCTGCATCACCTACGACCACCTGGCAACCCAGGCGCGACTGCGCTTCCAGGCCCCATGCCTTGTCCAGCATGTCCTCTTCAAGCTCGTCGGCCTCTTTGAGGGAATCGAAGCCCTTGCGCACGATGCAGTGGCAAGTGGTGCAGGCCTTGACGCCGCCGCAGGCGCTTTCCATCTCGATGTGATGGTCGTGTGCCAGTTCCAGGATATTGGTCCCCGGCTCGACCTCCACGGTCAGCCCTTCAGGGCAGAACTTCTCATGCGGCAGGAATGTCACCAGCGGCATCGGTTACTCCTCGATCTCATTCAGGTTGCGCCCGGCCAGTGCGGCTTTGACCGTCGAATCAAGGCGACGGGCGGCAAATGCGTCGGTCACCTGCGACAGACGCTTGGTCTGTTGCTCGATGGCTGCGCCATCGGTGCCGGTCAGCAAATCACGTAGTTCTTGCATCTGGAATGCAATGGCATCGCGCTCGTCACTGCTGAGCAAGCGGTCACCGTCGGCGTCCAGGGCGCCCTGTACTGCTTCGAGCAGGCGCTCGGCGTCCACCTGGTGCTCGCGCAACTGACGGGCCTGCTTATCGGTACCTGCGTGCTCGAAGGAGTCCTTGAGCATGCGGGCGATTTCGCCGTCGGTCAGGCCGTAAGACGGCTTGACCTGGATGCTTGCTTCCACGCCCGAACCCAGTTCGCGGGCCGCAACGCTGAGCAGACCATCGGCATCCACCTGGAAGGTCACGCGAATTTTGGCAGCGCCGGCAACCATCGCCGGGATACCGCGCAGCTCGAACCGTGCCAGCGAGCGGCAGTCGCTGATCAGCTCGCGTTCACCTTGCAGGACGTGGATCATCATGGCCGACTGGCCATCTTTATACGTCGTGAACTCCTGTGCACGGGCCACCGGAATGGTGGTGTTGCGCGGGATCACCTTTTCCATCAGTCCACCCATGGTCTCAAGACCGAGCGACAGCGGAATGACATCAAGCAGCAACAGTTCGCCACCTTCGCGGCGGTTGCCGGCCAGGGTATCGGCCTGGATGGCGGCACCAATGGCCACAACCTGATCAGGGTCGATCGAAGTCATCGGGGCGCGACCAAACAGCGCGCCCACGGCTTCACGCACCCGCGGCACACGGGTCGAACCACCGACCATGACCACGGCACTGACTTCTTCGAGCTCGACGCCACTGTCGCGCACAGCGCGACGGCAAGCCTTGAGGCTGCGGGCAACCAATGGCTCTATCATGGCTTCGAAGGCCGTGCGGCTCAGTTCGCCCTGCCAGCTGCCATGGCTGACGCTGACCACGTCGGCGTCGGTCAGGGCTTCCTTGGCAGCGCAGGCGGTTTGCAGCAACTCACGCTGAGTGGCTGGGTCCAGGTCGGACGACAGGCCAGCCTGCTCGATGATCCAGCCGGCAATGGCGTGGTCGAAATCGTCACCGCCCAGGGCGGTATCGCCACCGGTAGCCAGCACTTCGAATACGCCAGCGGTCAGGCGCAGGATGGAAATATCGAAGGTACCACCACCCAGGTCATAGATGGCCACCACGCCTTCGGCGTTCTGGTCCAGACCATAGGCCACGGCGGCTGCGGTTGGTTCGTTGAGCAGGCGCAGCACGTTCAGGCCAGCCAGGCGCGCAGCGTCCTTGGTGGCCTGGCGCTGGGCATCGTCGAAATAGGCCGGCACGGTAATCACCGCACCAACCAGCTCGCCACCCAGGGTCGCTTCGGCGCGCTCGCGCAGCACTTTAAGGATATCAGCGGACACTTCCACCGGGCTTTTCGGCCCCTGCACGGTGTCGATGAACGGCATGTGCGACTCGCCGCCGACAAAGCGGTATGGCAGCTGCTCGCCCAATTGCTTGACGTCGGCCAGACCGCGCCCCATCAGGCGCTTGACCGACAGCACGGTGTTCAGCGGGTCACTGGAAGCGGCATCACGCGCGGCCTGCCCCACTTCGTTGCGCCCTTCGAGGTAGCGCACCGCGGACGGCAGAATCACGTTACCCTGCGCGTCGGGCAGGGGCTCGCTACGGCCGCTGCGTAATGCGGCGACCAGAGAGTTGGTGGTACCCAGGTCGATCCCCACCGCCAGGCGGCGCTGGTGCGGCTGAGGGCTTTGACCGGGTTCGGCAATCTGCAGTAGGGCCATGCTTATCTGAATACCTTAGGTGCCATCACGGGCAGCACCGGGTTAATCGTCGAGGCGCTCTTCCAGCTGGCGCACTTCTTGGGCGAGCTTGTCGAGGAACTGCATGCGGCGCATCAGGCGCTCGGCCTTGTCGCGCTCGCCTGGGGCATCCCAGCAGGCGGCAAAGTCCTCGTTCAGCGTGTCCTGGGCGGCCTTCAGGCGCTTCTTGAACACGCCGACACCGTCAAGGTCGGCTTCGTCCTGCAACTCTTCGAGCTCTTCACGCCACTGCATTTGCTGCAACAGGAATTCCGGGTCATGGACCGTGACTTCCTGAGGCACTTCGTGGCCGCTGATGGCCAGCAAATAGCGGGCCCGACGCGGCGCACTGCGCAGGGTCTGGTAGGCGTCGTTGAGGGCTGCGGACTTTTCCAGCGCTACGCGCTGCTCACGCTCGGAGGCGTCGGCAAAGCGATCAGGATGGACTTCGCGGGCCAGCTCGCGATAGCGAGTGGCCAGCTTGTCCAGATCCAGGCGGAAGCTTGGCTGGAGGTCAAACAATGCGTAATGACAAGGAGTACCCACAGCCAGCCTCAAACGTTGAAGCTTTCGCCGCAGCCACACTCACCGCGCACGTTGGGGTTGTTGAACTTGAAGCCTTCGTTCAACCCTTCCTTGACGAAATCCAGCTCGGTGCCATCGAGGTAGACCAGGCTCTTGGGATCGATGATCACCTTTACGCCGTGGTTCTCGAACACCTGGTCTTCATCCGCCAGTTCGTCGACGAACTCCAGCACGTAGGCCAGGCCCGAGCAACCGGTGGTGCGCACGCCCAGGCGAATGCCCTCACCTTTGCCGCGCCCGTCAAGGGAACGGCGAATGTGGTTGGCGGCGGCTTCTGTCATGCTGATAGCCATCAGGACTCCTTACCTCGCAACAGGCGACTTAGATCAAGCCTTTCTTCTGCTTGTAATCGCGTACAGCTGCCTTGATGGCATCTTCGGCGAGTACCGAGCAGTGGATCTTGACCGGCGGCAACGCCAGTTCTTCAGCCAGTTGGGTGTTCTTGATGGTTTCGGCTTCGTCCAGGGTCTTGCCCTTCATCCACTCGGTGGCGAGGGAGCTGGAAGCGATGGCCGAACCGCAGCCGTAGGTCTTGAACTTGGCGTCTTCAATAACGCCCTGCTCGTTGACCTTGATCTGCAGGCGCATAACGTCGCCGCAAGCCGGGGCGCCGACCATGCCGGTGCCAACGTCCGGGTCTTCGGCATTCATCTTGCCGACGTTGCGCGGGTTTTCGTAGTGGTCGATGACCTTTTCACTGTATGCCATGGTGCAATTCCTTCCTCATCAGGGAGCCGCTCTTGCCGGCGACTGCTTAGTGGGCGGCCCACTCGATCTTGGAGATGTCAACGCCGTCTTTGTACATGTCCCACAGCGGCGACAGCTCACGCAGTTTGTTGACGGCCTCGCAGACTTTCTGCGCGGCATAGTCGACTTCTTCTTCGGTGGTGAAACGGCCGAAGGAGAAGCGGATCGAGCTGTGCGCCAGCTCGTCGTTGCGGCCCAGAGCGCGCAGTACGTAGGACGGTTCGAGCGATGCGGAGGTGCAGGCCGAACCGGACGATACGGCGATGTCCTTCAGCGACATCAGCAGCGATTCGCCTTCGACGTAGTTGAAGCTCAGGTTCAGGTTGTGCGGCACGCGGGCGGTCTTGCTGCCATTGACGTACAGCTCTTCAAGGTCCGAAACCTGCTTGAAGAAGCGGTCGCTCAGGGCCTTGATGCGCACGTTTTCGGCGGCCATTTCCTGCTTGGCGATGGCGAAAGCTTCGCCCATGCCGACAATCTGGTGGGTTGGCAGGGTGCCCGAACGCATGCCGCGCTCATGGCCACCGCCGTGAATGATGGCTTCAAGGCGTACACGCGGCTTGCGGCTGACATACAGCGCGCCGATGCCTTTCGGGCCGTAGGCCTTGTGCGCCGAGAACGACATCAGGTCGACTTTCAGCTTTTGCAGGTCGATTTCGACCTTGCCGGCCGACTGGGCGGCGTCGACGTGGAACAGGACGCCGCGTGCGCGGGTCAGTTCACCGATGGCGGCGATGTCGTTGATCGAGCCGACTTCGTTGTTCACGTGCATCAGCGAGACCAGGATGGTGTCGTCGCGCAGCACCGCTTCTACCATGGCCGGGGTGACGATGCCGTCTTCGCCCGGTTCCAGGTAGGTCACTTCGAAACCTTCACGCTCCAGCTGGCGAGCAGTATCCAGGACCGCCTTGTGCTCGATCTTGGAGGTGATGATGTGCTTGCCCTTGGTCTGATAGAAGTGCGCGACACCCTTGAGTGCGAGGTTGTCGGACTCGGTGGCACCGCTGGTCCAGACGATTTCGCGCGGATCGGCGTTGATCAGTTCGGCAACCTGACGACGGCCGTTCTCGACCGCTTCCTCGGCTTTCCAGCCGAAGACGTGGGAGCGCGAAGCCGGGTTACCGAAGTTCCCGTCGACCAGCAGGCAGTCGGCCATTTTCTGGGCCACACGTGGGTCGACCGGGGTGGTCGCAGAGTAATCGAGGTAGATCGGCAACTTCATTTGTCTCTCCTATCAGGCGGTGGCGTCGCTCGTCGTCCCAGGGGGATCAATCGACGGCTGACGTCTCAATCTTGTCCAGCTGGGCGGTTCGGCCTGCGACACGACGCAGGTCCTGGCGCTGGGCAACTTCCTGCACCTCACGGCGCATGACGAGGTCGGCCAGGCTGATGCCGCTGAGGAATTCATGGATCTGCTGGCTGAGGTCGCACCACAGGTGGTGAGTCAGGCAGGTATCACCGGCATGGCAGTCCCCAAGGCCCTGGCACCGGGTAGCATCGACCGATTCATTGACCGCATCGATGACCTGGGCCACCTGGATGGTTTCCATGCCCCGCGACAGCTGGTAGCCACCGCCTGGACCGCGCACACTGGAAACCAGGCTGCTACGGCGCAGCTTGGCGAACAGCTGTTCCAGATAAGAGAGGGATATGCCCTGGCGCTCGGAAATGTCGGCCAAAGACACCGGCCCATGCTGCGCGTGCAACGCCAGGTCAAGCATGGCAGTCACGGCGTATCGGCCTTTGGTAGTCAGTCGCATGGCTATTGGGTACCACGGGAGTTTCGGGATGTGTCGAGTATGCGATTCCCGAGCATTTAAGTCAACTATTAGACCTACTGCTTTAGTCGGGTTTGCATCAGGGAGGCGGGCGCGATTGTAGCAGACGAGGGGCGTGAGCACACGCCCCGTATGTCACCATGGGTTCAGTGCGGCGTAATCAATGCGACTGAGTGTCGCGCTGGACCACCTGGGCAACCTCGGTGAAATCATCTTCCGGCAGCGCGGGCAGCTCCTTGGCGCAGTAATCGCTACCCATCTTGGTCAGGGCGCCACACATGCCCTCCAGCCGCTCGTCGACCGCCTGTAGATGATCGAGCATCTGGCCGATGGCACGCGCCACCGGGTCGGGCATGTCACCACTGACACCGTAGGCATCGAAGCCTATCTTCTCGGCCATGGCCTTGCGCTTGGCCTCGACTTCGGTGTCCTCGCTCTTGACGATGATGCGCCCCGGGATGCCCACCGCCGTGGCGCCGGGCGGTACCGCCTTGGTCACCACCGCGTTGGAGCCGATCTTGGCCCCGGCGCCGACGGTGAACGGGCCCAGCACCTTGGCCCCCGCCCCCACCACCACGCCGTTCTCCAGGGTAGGATGGCGCTTGCCTTTATTCCAGCTGGTACCGCCCAGGGTCACGCCCTGGTAAAGGGTGACGTCATCGCCGATCTCGGCGGTTTCGCCGATGACGATACCCATGCCGTGGTCAATGAAGAAACGCCGGCCGATTGTGGCACCGGGGTGGATCTCGATACCGGTCAGCCAGCGCCCGAAGTTGGACACCAGCCGGGCCAGCCACTTGAAATCACGCTTCCACAGGGCATTGCCCAGGCGGTGCAGCCAGATGGCATGCATACCCGGGTAGCAGGTGAGCACCTCGAAGGCATTGCGCGCAGCCGGGTCACGGTGGAATACGCTTTGAATATCTTCACGCAGGCGTTCGAACATCTGTCAGTCCTTCCGTTTATGCGGCTCGCCCCGGACCACTTTCTGGGTCTCGGTGAGGATGCCGCGCAAAATGCTCATTTCCGAACGCTCGACCGCCACCCGCCCATAAAGCCGGCGCAAGCGCGGCATCAGGTGCTTGGGCTTTTCGGGGTCGAGGAAGCCGATGCCCACCAGGGTTTTCTCCAGGTGGTCGTAGAACAGCTCCATTTCGTCCATCGTCGCCAGCTCGCTGGCGTCAACCTTCTCGACTTTGCCCGGCGCTTCGCCGGCGGCCAGCCAGGCCATGCGCACCTCGTAAGAGAGCACCTGGACAGCGGCCGCAAGGTTCAGCGAGCTGAAGTCGGGGTTGGAGGGAATGTGCACGTGGAAGTGACATCGCTGCAGTTCTTCGTTGGTCAGGCCGGCGTGTTCACGCCCGAACACCAGGGCGATCTCTTCACCACCCTTGGCATGCTCCACCGCCTTGGCCCCGCACTCGCGCGGGCCAATCAACGGCCACGGGATGCTGCGCTCACGGGCGCTGGTCCCCATCACCAGGTTACAGCCGACCAGCGCCTGTTCAAGGCTGTCGACCACCTGGGCGTTATCCAGCACGTCGTCGGCACCCGAGGCGCGGGCACTGGCATCCAGGGCGGGGAATTCTTTCGGCTGTACCAGCACCAGGCGCGACAAGCCCATGTTTTTCATGGCACGCGCAGCGCCGCCGATGTTGCCGGGGTGGCTGGTATTGACCAGAACAACACGAATATTTTGCAGCAAGGTGTTGTGCTCACAGATGCAGGAATCAGGGCATCCGATCTTACAGAACCGACAGACGTAACGCCATGAAAGCAAATGTGACACTTCTGCCGACAAAGTTTTCTGCTAGAATGATCGGCTTTCTTCTTTAACATCTCCAGGTGACCCGCCCATGCAGCCTATGCTGAATATCGCCCTGCGCGCCGCTCGCAGCGCCAGTGAACTGATTTTCCGCTCCATCGAACGCCTGGATAGCATCAAGGTGGACGAGAAAGAGGCTAAGGACTACGTTTCCGAGGTTGATCGTGCCGCCGAGCAGAAGATCGTCGACGCGCTGCGCAAGGCCTACCCGAACCACTCCATCCAGGGTGAAGAGACGGGCATGCACGCGGGCACCGGCGAAGAAGGTAAAGACTACCTGTGGATCATCGACCCACTGGACGGCACCACCAACTTCCTTCGCGGCATCCCCCACTTCGCCGTCAGCATCGCCTGCAAATACCGTGGCCGCCTTGAGCACGCCGTGGTGCTCGACCCCGTACGCCAGGAAGAATTCACCGCCAGCCGCGGCCGTGGCGCCCAGCTCAATGGCCGCCGCCTGCGTGTAAGCTCGCGCACCAGCCTGGAAGGCGCCCTGCTGGGTACCGGCTTCCCGTTCCGTGATGGCCAGATGGCCGACATGGACAACTACCTGGGCATGTTCCGCGCCCTGACTGGCCAGACCGCCGGCATCCGCCGCGCCGGCTCCGCCAGCCTGGACCTGGCCTATGTGGCCGCTGGCCGTTTCGACGCCTTCTGGGAGTCGGGCCTGGCCGAGTGGGACATGGCAGCCGGCGTGCTGCTGATCCAGGAAGCCGGTGGCCTGGTGAGCGACTTCAACGGTGGCCACGACTTCCTCGACAAAGGCCACATCGTTGCAGGCAACATCAAGTGCTTCAAGGCCGTACTGACCGCTATCCAGCCACACCTGCCGGAAAGCATGAAGCGCTAAGCGCGGATTGCCAGAAAGCCAAAAGCACCCCTCGGGGTGCTTTTTTTATACCTGACAGCTTCGCATTGCCTGAGCCGGCCTCTTCGCGGGTAAACCCGCTCCCACAGGGATCGCATTACCTGTGTGGGAGCGGGTTTAGCCGCGAAGAGGCCGGCTCAGGCGACACCGATCACTGGGCAGCTTCGCTCAGGATCAACTTGCCATTCTTGTCCAGAGGAATGGTCGCCCCTGGCTCGCGGTCCATCTTCACCTTGCCTACCTGATCACCGATGGAGTAGGTCACGTTGTAACCCACCACCTTCTCGCTGATGTCGTTGACCGTGTTGCAGCGTGTTTGTGCGGTGGTATAGGTGTCACGCTGCTGCATGCCTTCTTGAACCTTGTTACCGGCATAACCACCACCGACCGCACCGGCCACGGTAGCGATCTTCTTGCCGGTGCCGCCGCCAATCTGATTGCCCAGCAAACCACCCGCCAGCGCACCGACCACGGTACCGGCAATCTGGTGCTGGTCCTTGACCGGCGCCTGACGCGTCACGGCCACGTCCTTGCACACTTCACGCGGGGTTTTCACCTGCTGCTTGATCGGCTGCACGTCCGTCACCTGGGCGACTTCGGGGCCTTTGTTCACCAAGCTGTAGGTCGCCACAGCACCTCCGGCAGTTACACCGACAGCACCCAGCACCGCACCCACCAGCATTGATTTGTTCACGTGAACCTCCTGATCGTACCAGCGGGTCTCAACCCGCGCTTCTCCCAGCCTTGGAGCAAAAAAAAAGGCGCGAGTTCAACACTCGCGCCTTTTTGCTCGCCGTACGGCGTAGGGACGGGGCCTTATGGGCGCTCGTCCACACCTTCAGCCTTGACTGGAGGGATCAGGTCTTCGCTGTTCAGGTTCAGCCAGATCAGTACCACGTTGGCGATGTAGATCGACGAGTAGGTACCGGCCATGACACCGATGAACAGGGCCAGCGAGAAGCCGAACAGGTTGTCGCCACCGAAGAACAGCAGCGCGGCAATGGCCAGCAAGGTCGAAACCGACGTGGCGATGGTGCGCAGCAGTGTCTGGGTGGTCGAAACGTTGATGTTCTCGATCAGCGAGGCCTTGCGCATGACGCGGAAGTTCTCACGCACCCGGTCGAACACGACGATGGTGTCGTTCAGCGAGTAGCCGATGATCGCCAGCACCGCCGCCAGCACCGTCAGGTCGAAGGTAATCTGGAAGAACGACAGGATACCCAGGGTAACCACCACGTCGTGGATCAGCGAAACGATCGCACCCACGGCGAACTTCCACTGGAAGCGGAAGGCCAGGTAGATAAGGATGCCGCCCAAGGCCATGAGCATGCCCATGCCGCCCTGGTCGCGCAGCTCTTCACCCACCTGCGGGCCTACGAACTCGACACGCTTGAGGGTAGCCGGGTTGTCGCCGCCGGCCTTCTGCAAGGCAGCGGCCACCTTGTTACCCAGCTGCGGGTCGTCGCCCGGCATACGCACCAGCAGGTCGGTGGTAGCGCCAAAGCTCTGCACCACGGCCTCGTGGAAGCCGGAATCGACCAGCTCGGCACGCACCGCCTTGAGGTCGGCCGGGCGCTCGTAAGTCAGCTCGATCAGCGTACCACCGGTGAAGTCCAGGCCAAAGTTGAGACCCTTCTGCCACCAGCTGAACAGCGCCAGTACGGTGAGGAGCACGGTAATGGCGAACGCAACATTGCGCACGCCCATGAAGTTGATGGTTTTCATCGCAGCTCCCTCAAACCCACAGCTTCTTGATGTCACGCCCGCCGCAGGTCAGGTTGACCATTGCACGGGTCACCATGACGGCGGTGAACATCGAGGTGAAAATCCCGAGGGACATGGTAACCGCAAAGCCTTTGACCGGGCCGGTACCCATGGCGAACAGGATGCCGCCGACCAGCAGGCTGGTCAGGTTGGCGTCGATGATCGCGGTGTAGGCGCGGTTGAAGCCTTCGTGGATGGCGCGCTGCACCGACATGCCGGCTTTCAGCTCTTCGCGGATACGCGAGAAGATCAGCACGTTGGCGTCCACCGCCATACCCATGGTCAACACGATACCGGCAATACCCGGCAGCGTCAGGGTAGCGCCCAGCAGCGACATCAGCGCCAGCAGCAATACCATGTTGCCCGCCAGGGCGATGGTGGCAATGACGCCAAAGCCGCGGTAGATGGCGATGATGAACAGCGAGACGAACAGCATGCCCCACAGCGAAGCATCGATACCCTTGGTGATGTTGTCGGCACCCAGGCTTGGGCCAATGGTACGTTCTTCGGCGAAGTACATCGGCGCAGCCAGACCACCGGCACGCAGCAGCAGGGCCAGCTCGGACGATTCGCCCTGGCCATTCAGGCCAGTAATGCGGAACTGGCTGCCCAGCGGCGACTGGATGGTCGCCAGGCTGATGATCTTCTTCTCTTCCACGAAGCTTTGTACGGCAACGTCTTTCTCGACGCCGTCGACGGTCTGCTTCACATAGCGGGTCACCGGCTTCTGCTCGATGAAGATCACCGCCATGCTGCGGCCAACGTTGCTACGGGTAGCACGGCTCATCAGCTCGCCACCGTGGCCATCCAGGCGGATGTTCACTTGTGGGCGGCCGTGCTCGTCAAAGCTGGCCTGGGCGTCGGTTACCTGGTCACCGGTGATGATCAGGCCGCGCTCGACCGGGGCAGAACGGCCGCCTTCACGGAATTCGAACACTTCGGTCGTGGCCTTGGACGCACCCGGTTCGGCACCAAAGCGGAACTCCAGGTTGGCGGTTTTACCGAGGATACGCTTGGCTTCGGCAGTGTCCTGCACGCCTGGCAGCTCGACCACGATACGGTTGGCGCCCTGGCGCTGTACCAGGGGTTCAGCCACGCCCAGCTCGTTGACACGGTTGCGGACGGTGGTGAGGTTCTGCTTGATCGAGTATTCGCGGATCTCGGCAACTTTTGCCTGAGTCAGCGCCAGACGCAGCACGGCGAGGTCGTTGCGCTCGGTGGTGGTCAGGTCGAAATCATTGAAATTCTTGCGGATCAGGGCACGTGCCTGTTCGCGGGTTGCATCGTCAGCAAAGCCCAGCATGATGCCGCCATCCTGCTGGGGCAGGCTGCGGTAGCGGACGCGCTCTTTACGCAGCAAGGTCTTGACCTCGCCTTCGTAGACTTTCATGCGGGCCGTCATGGCCTTGTCCATGTCCACTTCCAGCAGGAAGTGCACACCACCGGACAGGTCCAGGCCCAGTTTCATCGGGCTCGCACCCAGGTTGCGCAGCCATTGCGGGGTAGTCTGGGCCAGGTTCAGGGCCACGACATAATCATCGCCCAGTGCCTTGCGCACGACATCCTTGGCTGGCAGCTGGTCTTCCTGGTTGGTCAGGCGAATCAGCCCGCTGCCCTTCTCACCCAGGCTCGCGCCCTTGACGGCGATCTTGGCATCGAGCAGTGCCTTGCTGACGCGATCGAGGTCGGCCTGGTTTACCTGCAGCGCCGAACTGGCACCGCTGATCTGCACCGCCGGGTCATCCGGGTAGAGGTTAGGAGCGGAATAAATGAAACCGACCATCAGTACCAGCACGATCAGTGCATATTTCCACAGAGGGTATTTGTTCAGCATCACGCCGCCCGTTCAAGACGCGGGGCGCGTTGCGCGCCCCGACTGGAAAATAAAACCGGTAACTCAGATAGCCTTGAGCGTACCTTTTGGCAGGGTGGCCGCGATGGCGCCCTTCTGGAACTTCAGCTCGACAGTGTCGGAGACTTCCAGCACCACGAAATCATCGGAAACCTTGACGATCTTGCCGGCGATGCCGCCGTTGGTGACAACTTCGTCACCTTTCTGCAAGTTGCCGAGCAGGTTCTTCTGCTCTTTGGCGCGCTTGGCCTGAGGGCGCCAGATCATCAGGTAGAAGATGACCAGGAAACCGACCAGGAAAATCCACTCGAAGCCGGTACCGGCTGGGCCAGCGGCAGGTGCTGCAGCGTCCGCGTATGCGGCGGGGATGAAGAAGCTCATTGGGCACTCCTAATGTAATTTTCTAATAATGGATGCAGACAGTCAGTCCAAAGGCGGTACAGGAAGCCCGCGCTTGGCGTAGAAGGCGTCGACAAAGGCGGCCAATTTACCCTGTTGAATAGCCTCGCGTAAACCGGCCATCAAGCGCTGGTAATGGCGCAAGTTGTGGATGGTATTCAGCATGCTGCTCAGCATTTCGCCGCACTTGTCCAGGTGATGGAGATAGGCACGGGAGAAGTTGGTGCAGGTGTAGCAGTCACAGGTCGGATCCAGCGGCGATTCATCATGGCGATGGAACGCATTGCGGATCTTGATCACCCCTGTATCGACAAACAGATGGCCGTTACGTGCGTTACGCGTAGGCATCACGCAGTCGAACATGTCGACGCCGCGGCGCACACCCTCAACGAGATCTTCCGGTTTGCCTACCCCCATAAGGTAACGAGGTTTGTCAGCAGGCATCATGCCCGGCAGGTAATCCAGCACCTTGATCATTTCGTGCTTGGGTTCGCCCACCGACAGGCCGCCGATGGCCAGGCCGTCGAAGCCGATGTTTTCCAGGCCTTCCAGCGAGCGCATGCGCAAGTCCTGGTACATGCCACCCTGGACGATGCCAAACAGCGCCGCCGTGTTGTCGGCGTGGGCGTTCTTCGAACGCTGGGCCCAGCGCAGCGACAGTTCCATGGAAGTACGTGCCACGTCGTGCTCGGCCGGGTACGGGGTGCACTCGTCGAAGATCATCACCACGTCCGAGCCCAGGTCACGTTGCACCTGCATCGACTCTTCAGGGCCCATGAACACCTTCGAGCCATCGACCGGCGAGGCAAAGGTCACGCCCTCTTCCTTGATCTTGCGCATGGCGCCCAGGCTGAACACCTGGAAGCCACCGGAGTCGGTGAGGATCGGGCCTTTCCACTGCATGAAGTCGTGCAGGCCGTTGTGCTTCTTGATCACCTCGGTGCCCGGGCGCAGCCACAGGTGGAAGGTGTTGCCCAGGATCATCTCGGCGCCAATGGCCTCGATATCGCGTGGCAGCATGCCCTTGACCGTGCCATAGGTGCCCACCGGCATGAACGCCGGGGTTTCCACCGTGCCACGTGGGAAGGTGATGCGACCACGACGGGCCTTGCCGTCGGTAGCCAGCAGTTCGAAGGACATTCGACAGGTGCGACTCATGCTTGATCCTCGGGGCCGCGTGGCGCCGGATTGCGGGTGATGAACATGGCATCACCGTAACTGAAGAAGCGGTACCCGTGCTCGACCGCCGCCGCATAGGCGGCCATGGTCTCGGGGTAACCGGCGAAGGCCGAGACCAGCATCAGCAGCGTGGACTCCGGCAGGTGGAAGTTGGTGACCAGGGCATCGACCACATGGAACGGTCGGCCCGGGTAGATGAAGATGTCGGTGTCGCCGCTGAAGGCCTTGAGCACGCCATCGCGCGCCGCGCTCTCCAGCGAACGCACGCTGGTGGTGCCGACCGCGACCACCCGGCCGCCACGTGCGCGGCAGGCCTCGATGGCATCGACCACATCCTGGCCCACTTCGAGCCATTCTTTGTGCATGTGGTGGTCTTCGATCTTGTCGACCCGCACCGGCTGGAACGTGCCCGCGCCCACGTGCAGGGTAACGAAAGCCCGCTCCACACCTTTGGCAGCAATCTTTTCCAACAGCGCTTCGTCAAAGTGCAGGCCCGCAGTGGGCGCGGCAACCGCACCGGCGCGCTGGGCGTACACGGTCTGGTAGCGCTCACGGTCGGCGCCCTCGTCGGGGCGGTCGATGTAGGGCGGCAGCGGCATATGGCCGACGCGGTCGAGCAGTGGCAGCACCTCTTCGGTGAAGCGCAGCTCGAACAGCGTGTCATGGCGCGCGACCATTTCGGCCTCGCCACCGCCATCAATGAGGATGACTGCGCCTTCTTTCGGCGCCTTGCTGGCACGCACATGGGCCAGCACCCGGTGGCTGTCGAGCACGCGCTCGACCAGCACTTCCAGCTTGCCGCCAGAGGCTTTCTGGCCAAACAGGCGCGCCGGGATCACCCGGGTGTTGTTGAACACCATCAGGTCGCCGGGGCGCAGGTATTCGAGCAGGTCGGGGAATTGCCGGTGCGCCAGCGCGCCGGTCGGCCCATCGAGTACCAGCAGACGGCTGCCATGGCGCTCGGCCAACGGGTGGCGGGCGATCAGGGAATCAGGGAGTTCGAAGGAAAAATCGGCGACGCGCATGATGATGTTCGGTTCGGCAGGGCCGGGAAGTTTAGCCCAATGTGTGAAAATTGACCATGAAAGCCGATTGACCGACTAGCGGCAGCTCTCTATACTGCGCGCCACACGCCCTGATGGCGGAATTGGTAGACGCGGCGGATTCAAAATCCGTTTTCGAAAGGAGTGGGAGTTCGAGTCTCCCTCGGGGCACCAAGATCCGGAAAAAACCGACCTTACTGGTCGGTTTTTTTATGCCCGAATTTTGATCTGATGCAGAGCGTGCGGCTTGCACGGTCACGTCAGGAGCGGCACGAAATAATTGACGGCACCCTAATGACTCCGGGGCCTGTAGCCATGTCTGCATTCTATTGGCCGCAGTCAGGATTAATACTTAAGCTGTCATTCGTCGGATATATGCCGAAAGCATTGCTGGCGTAATGGCACTTAGCCATAGTTGCGTTCCCTTTTCTCCACGCCCCGTGTGACCCATGAAAACAATCGCGCCCTGCATGGCGGCAATGATGCTGCTCAGTGGGTGCAATGGAGTGCCAACGTCGTACGTTTCAGACCCCGTCTACAGCCAGGCTTTCGTGGTCACCTCGGGTGCGCCGCTGCCGATGTTGCTGATGGCCAGTGCCATCCAGTGGAACGAGGATTACGCAGTAACCGCCAAACACACCCCCTTCCTGCGCAACGTGGTCCACGAGGGCCTCGGCGATGTGGTGTTCTTCAAGCACAAGGCCAGCAGCGTGCCGCGCTGGCGCCAGTACGTGCCTGGGGAAGCGGTGACGGCGGTAGGTTTCAACAGCTTTATGATGCCGATGCAGGGCAAGGGCCATGCCTTGCCGTCATTGGTACGCCTTGAAGGCACGCCTGGCAGTGTCTTCTACTCGGTGCATGACGGCCCGATCACCAAGGGCATGTCGGGCGGGCCCGTGTTTGCGGATGACGGCACGGTAGTGGGCATCAACGTCGCCATCATACCCACCCGTGAGATCGACGCCGGCAAGCGTCCCGACCTGGCCGGCAAGGACCGTATCAGCGTGTTCATGTCGTTCAGCGAAATCGACAAGGAATGGCGGCGCTATCAGTACCTGCTGGCGCACAAGGCCAAGCCCCAGGCACCGGCTTCGGTCAAAGGCTACGTGGCGGTGGCCGCCAAGCCTTGAGTTGACTGGCGGCCCGCATCTGCGCCTGCAAAGGGGCTTATGATGCAAGGCTGATGGCCTCTTCGCGGGTTCACCCGCGAAAAGGCCCGATCCGCCAGCGCAAGAGGGACCTGCCATGCACCTGACCCACCGCCCCATCCACCCTGACGACATCCCCGTCATCTGCAACTTCCCGCAGGGCCCGGACGAACTGTTCTACATGTTCCCCAAAGCCACCTATCCCTTCACCCCTGCCCAGCTGAGCGACGCCATAGCCCAACGCAGCGGCTCCACGGTGGTGGAAGGCAACGGTACTGTCCTGGCCTTTGCCAACTTCTACAAAGCCGAACACGGCGGCGCGTGTGCCCTTGGCAATGTGGTCGTGGCCCCTGCCGCCCGCGGCCATGGCGTAGCGCGTTACCTGGTAACCACCATGATCGACTTCGCCCGCCAGCACTACGCTGCTCGGGAGGTGTGGGTGTCATGCTTCAATCACAACACCGCGGGCCTGCTGCTTTATCCACAGCTGGGCTTCACACCGTTCGGCATCGAGGAGCGGCAGGCGTGGGACGGCACGCGGGTAGCGTTGGTGCAGATGAAGCAAATACTGACTTAACCGAGCTGGATCAGCGGGCCATTGCATGTGGCTGAACGAGAAGGTCCACCCCCAGGGCACGAATGACCCTCAAGACAGTGTCAAAACGACGTATTCTTATGGATACACCCATTCAAGGATTGAAGCGACCTACCCTGTCGTTTTTCCGCTGAATCAGGAATTCAGGCAAATCCTCTAATTTGGTCAGACTTTTCTCTTCACGTCAGCTTCTAAATCCCTTGCAACATTCGGCACGCGAACCTTCGCCCCCCCTCGACGTCCCATCCTCCATCACCCACGCCTTGAGGTTACCCGCGTGAAAGACATCATCACCCGCAAGTACCGCCTGGTCGTGAAGACCATCGGCTACATCGGCTGGTCGCTGTTCTGGCTGCTGATCTGGGATGTGCTGGTCACCATCGACTTCATGCTGTTTCTCAACAGCAAGTTCACTCTACCGCTTATCCCGCTGACCCTACTGGGCTCGGCGCTGGTGGTGCTGGTGAGTTTTCGCAACAGCAGCGCCTACAACCGCTGGTGGGAGGCACGCACGTTGTGGGGGGCGCTGGTGAACGGTTCGCGCAGCTTCGCCCGGCAGACGCTGACCCTGATCGACGACCCGGATGATGGCCTGAACCCGGTCAAGGCTACCCTGCTGCGCCGCCATATCGCCTACGTGAACTGCCTGGCGGCGCACTTGAAGGGGGAACGCTGCCCCGAGGAGCTGATGGCATTCATCCCGCCCGCAGAGTTCGAACGCCGCAACCGTTCAAACAACTTCGCCAATGACATTCTCGGCGGCTCGGCGGCCTTGCTGGCGCGAGAATACAAAGCCGGGCGGCTGGACAGCATTCGCCTGGCCCGGCTGGAGTCGACCCTGGTGGACCTGTCCAACGCCCAGGGTGGCATGGAGCGCATTGCCAACACACCGTTGCCCTACCCTTACGTGTATTTCCCGCGGCTGTTCATTACTTTGTTCTGCCTGATCGTGCCGGTGGGGCTGGTGGAGTCGCTGGGCTGGTTCACACCGCTGGCATCGACGGTGGTGGGGTTCATGCTGCTGGCTATCGAGCGGATCGGCACGGATTTGCAGAGCCCGTTCCGTTTCAGTGAGCACCAGATCCAGATGGATACCATTTGCGAGACGATCGAACGTAATCTGGAGTCGATGCAGCGGGAAGCGCAGTGTGCCGAGGCAGTGGATGCGTGAGGGATTTTGCTAGGTGTCAGGCCCGTACATAACGCTGGCGCACCACGTCGCTCAACACATCCACCAGCAACACCAGCACCAGCATCCCGATGATCACCGTGCTGGCCTGGGCCTCCTGGAACAGGCTCAAGGTGGTGTACAGCATCTGCCCCAAGCCACCCGCCCCGACAAACCCCAGCACACTGGCCATACGGATGTTGTTTTCCCAGCGATACAAGCTGTAGGCCAGCAACTGCGGCCACAGGTTAGGCAAGGTGCCAAAACAGAACGCCGCCACCTGGCTGCCGCCCTGCAGGCGGATAGCCGCTGCCGGCTCCGGTGGTGCGTTCTCCAGCGCCTCGGCAAACAAGCGCCCCAGGACGCCAGCGGTATGCAGCGCCAGGGCCAGGGTGCCCGCATTGGGACCGAGGCCTGCCGCCAGCACTGTCAACGCCGCCCACACCAGTTCCGGGATGGCCCGCAGGGCGTTCAGCAACAGCCGCGCCGCGCCTTGTAACGGCCAGCCGAAACGCCCCGCCGCCGGCAGCGCCAGCAGCATCCCAAGCATCATTGCCAACAAAGTCCCCAGGCCTGACATGGCCAGTGTCTCCAGTGCCCCACGCCAGACCGCCTCAAGGTGCCCGGCAGACACATCTGGCTGCAGGAAACGCCCGGCATATTCGCCCATCTGCCCCAACCCGCCGTTGCCGACCAAGGCGCGCAAGTCCAGTTCCAGGAAGGCGAACGAGGCCACTACCGCCACCGCGATGGCGCCAAGCAGCAGCAGGTTGATGGCGCGGTTCATGCCAGCCTCCAGCGCAGCAAGCGGCTGAGCAGGTCGGCCAGCATCACCAGCAGCAAGAACGTCAGCAGCATGCTCGCCACTTGCGCACCATCGAACATACGCATCGACAGGTCGATCTGTTGGCCCAGCCCGCCCGCCCCGACAAAGCCCATCACCACCGACGCCCGTACCGCACACTCCCAGCGGTACACGGTGTAAGACACCACTTCCGATGCAGCATTGGGCAGGATGCCGTAGAGAAACGCCGCCAGCCGGCCACTGCCCGCCTGCAACAAGGCATGCGCAGGGCGCTGGTCGACCGACTCGAAGATTTCGGCGTAGACCTTGCCAAGCATGCCGCTGTAGGTAATGGCGATCGCCAGTACGCCCGCCGTCGGCCCCAGCCCCACGGCGCGCACAAACAGCAGCGCCCAGACGATCTCTGGCACGCTACGCAGGAAAATCAGAAGCCCGCGCACCGGCAGGCGCAGCAGCCGCGACCAGAAGCCGGCCCGCCCGCCGCGTGAAGCGGCACGCAAAGACAACGCACGGCTGGCCAGCAAACCCGCCGGAATAGCCAACACCAACGCCAGCGCCATACCGGCAGTCGCCACGGCCAGGGTCTGCAAAGTGGCCTCATACAGTAGCGCAAGAAAATCGGCATCATGTGCCGGAGGCCAGAAGGCGCCAGTGAAACTGGCTATCTGCTGCCGGTTCTCGGCCTGCAGCAGTACCCACGGGTTCAACTCGCTCAAGCGGATGCCAGGCCACAGCACGGCCACTGCCAGCAAGGCCAGCAGCAACCGCGGCAGCAGGGCCGGGTCGCGGGTATCGGCCTTCAGCACCGCGGTATCTGCACGGTCAGGGTCGGCCCCTGGGTTGGCGGCGAAACGAGTTGTTCGTTGGCGTATAGCGCTTCCAGCAATTGCTCGGTAACGGCCTGTGCCGGGCAGTCGAACACCACCTGCCCTTCGCGGATACCGATTACCCGCGGAAAATGTGCCAGCGCCAGCTCAACGGCATGCAGGCTCGCCACCAGCGTCACGCCGTTGGCCTGGGCATGGCGGTTGAGCAAGGCCAGGCTGTGGTCGGCCAGTACCGGGTCCATGGCCGACACCGGTTCATCGGTCAGCAGCACCTGCGGTCGCTGGTACAGCGCCCGGGCAATGCCCACGCGCTGCAACTGGCCACCGGACAATTGCCCACACTGCACGAACAGTTTGTCGGCCAGCCCCAGCTCCGCCAAAACCTGGCGCACGCCCGGCACATCGCCGGGGTATAGCAGGTTGAGCAAACCGCGCATCACCCCCCACTGCCCCAGGCGGCCGGCCAGTACCGCTGTCACCACCCGCTGGCGTGGTGGCAAGGGCGGCGCCTGATGCACCAGGCCAACCCGCGCCCGCAGGCGCTGGCGTGCCCGGGCCGACAACGCCCAAGGCTGCTCGCCGAGCAGTTCCAGGCGCCCGCCGCTGGGCTGGATGGCCGTGGCCATCAGGTGCAGCAAGCTGGACTTGCCCGCCCCCGACGGCCCGATGATGGCAACCCGCTCGCCCTGCTCAATGCGCAGGCTCACCGCGTCAAGCGCGCGGACCTGGCCATGGCGCAGGCTGGCACCGTGCAGATGGATGGCTACATTCGAAGCGGTCACTTGAGCAGGCCGGCCTCACGTGCAGCTTGCTCGGTGCCCACGTAGTTCTCAGGCTTGGTTTCGATGAAGCGGCTGGCGGCCTGCAGGTCCAGAATCGCCTTGTGCTCCGGGTTGGCCGGGTCGAGTTCAAGGAAGGCTTTCTTGATCTTGTCCTTCAACGCAGGGTCCATGTTGCCGCGCACGGTCCAGTTGTAGTCGAAGTAAGTCGGGGTGGTGGCGAACACCTTCACCTTGCTGGTATCCACCTTGCCGGCATCCACCAGCTTTTGCCACACACTGGCGTTGAGCACGCCACCATCTACCTTGCCAGCCTGTACCCAAGCCACGGTGGCGTCATGGGCCCCCGAGTAGGCCACGCGGCTGAAGTACGCTTCAGGCTTGATGTTGTCCTGCTTGAGCATGAAGTAGCGTGGCATCAGGCTGCCCGACGTGGACGAAATGGAACCGAAGGCAAACGACTTGCCCTTGAGGTCGGCCAGGCTCTTCACGTCGGGGTTGGCAGTAATGAACTTGGAGGTGAACTGCGCGTCCTGCTCACGCTGCACCAGCGGCGTGGCGGACGGGTCCTTCAGGTGAACCTGCACAAAGGTGAAGCCACCCAGCCAGGCCAGGTCCAGGCGGTCGGCGGCCAGCGACTCGACCACCGCCGGGTAATCGGCCACCGGTACGAACTTCACTTCCATGCCCAGCTGCTTGGCCAGGTATTCACCCAATGGCTTGAACTTGCGCTGCAGTTCGGTAGGCGCTTCGTCGGGAATGGCGCTGACCCGCAGGGTTTCAGCGGCCTGAGCGGCAACGGCACAGCAAGACAGCACGAGACCGGCGGCGAGCGCCAGGGGGCGTTTGAGCATGGGTATTCTCCGGTTCAATAGCGGGGAAATGCCGACAAATCCGCCGACAACGTGAATTATAAGAGGCAAGGGCCCAAAGGCCAGCTTTGCTACAATCGCGCGACAATTTGACCTGCTGAGGTACACATGAGCGAGCCGATTCGCCTGACCCAGTACAGCCATGGTGCCGGCTGTGGCTGCAAGATCTCCCCCAAGGTGCTGGACGTGATTCTCGCCGAAAGCGGCACCCAGGCCCTGGACCCGAAACTGTGGGTCGGCAACGCGTCGCGCGACGATGCCGCAGTGTACGCGCTCGACGATGAGCGCGGCGTGGTCTCGACAACCGACTTTTTCATGCCCATCGTCGATGACCCCTACGACTTCGGCCGCATCGCCGCCACCAACGCCATCAGCGACATCTACGCCATGGGCGGCGACCCGCTGATGGCCATCGCCATCCTCGGCTGGCCAGTCAACGTACTGCCACCGGAAGTGGCACGGGAAGTGATACGTGGCGGCCGTGCCGTGTGCGCCGAAGCCGGCATCCCGCTGGCTGGCGGCCACTCCATCGACGCGCCTGAGCCAATCTTCGGCCTGGCCGTCACCGGTGTGGTCAGCAAGCGCCACCTCAAGCGCAACGACACCGCCACTGCCGGCTGCCAGCTGTACCTGACCAAGCCACTGGGCATCGGCATCCTCACCACTGCCGAGAAAAAGGCCAAGCTGCGCGAACAAGACCAGGGCCTGGCCCGCGACTGGATGTGCACCCTCAACACCCCCGGCAGCCGCTTCGGCAAGCTCGACGGGGTCATGGCCATGACCGACGTGACCGGCTTCGGCCTGCTCGGCCACCTGGTCGAGCTGGCCGAAGGCAGCGGCCTTACCGCGCACCTGGACTACGCCGCTGTACCACGCCTGCCCAGTGTCGACCACTACCTGGCGGAGGGCTGCATCCCCGGTGGAACCCTGCGCAACTACGACAGCTACGGGCACAAGATCGGCACCCTCACTGATGACCAGAAGCACCTGCTGTGCGACCCGCAGACCAGCGGTGGCCTCCTGGTGGCCGTTACCCCGGAGGGTGAAGCCGGGTTCCTCACCGTGGCGGCCGAACTGGGCCTGCAACTGTCGCCAATCGGCAAGCTGGTCGAGCGACAGAGCCACGCGGTCGAGGTGATCTGATGCGCCCCGACTGCACCGACTTCCGTCAGCTGTTCCTCGACGATGTGCCGATGATGGACATGCGCGCCCCCGTGGAATTCGCCAAAGGCGCCTTCCCGGGCGTGGTCAACCTGCCATTGATGAACGACCAGGAGCGGCAGAAGGTCGGCACCTGCTTCAAACAGCAGGGCCAGGCCGCCGCCATCGCCCTTGGCCACCAGTTGGTCAGCGGCACCACCAAACAGGCACGGATGGACGCTTGGGTGGCGTTCACCCAGGCCAACCCGCAAGGCTATCTGTACTGCTTCCGGGGCGGCCTGCGTTCGCAGATCGTGCAAGGCTGGCTACGCGATGAGGCGGGTATCCAGTACCCGCGTGTCAAAGGGGGCTACAAGGCCATGCGCACCTTCCTGCTGGAAACCACCCAGCAGGCTGTAGCGCAATGCGATTTCGTGCTCGTAGGTGGCCTGACCGGTACCGGCAAGACCGATGTGCTGCACCAGCTGGACAACGTGCTCGACCTGGAAGGCCATGCCAACCATCGCGGTTCCAGCTTCGGCAAACGCGCCACTGCACAACCGGCACAGATCGATTTCGAAAACCAGCTGGCCATCGATGTGCTTAAAAAGCGCGCCCGCGGCTGCGAGCAGTTCGTGCTGGAAGATGAAGGCCGCATTGTCGGCAGCTGCACGGTGCCACTGGAGTTGTACCAGGGTATGCAGCAGTACCCGCTGGTGTGGCTGGAAGACAGCTTCGCCAACCGCGTGGAGCGCATCTTGCGCGACTATGTGGTCAACCTGAGTGCCGAGTTTATCGCCGTGCATGGCGAAGAGGATGGCCGTCGGTTGTTTGCCGAGCGCATGCTGCAAAGCATGGCCAACATCTACAAGCGCTTGGGTGGAGAGCGCTATCAGCGGCTTTCGGAGATCCTGCGCCTCGCCCTTGAAGAGCAACAGCGCAGCGACGCAGTGGACCTGCACCGGGGCTGGATCGAAGGCTTGCTGAACGAGTATTACGACCCGATGTATGCCTACCAGCGTGCGGCCAAGGCAGAGCGTATCGAGTTTGCCGGGGATGCGGTGGAAGTGCGCGAATACCTCAAAGCTCGGGTGCTGCGCGAACCGCGCAAGTAAAAGCGGGGCCGCTTCGCGCCCCATCGCCGGCAAGCCAGCTCCCACAGGTTGAGTGCCATCTTCTGCCTGTGAGCTTTACCTGTGGGAGCTGGCTTGCCGGCGATGAGGCCGGTACAGGCATCGTCATTGCCCCGGGCTGAGCACCCGTTCCAGCTCTGCCGCCCGGTCGCGGGTCATGTCCATCATGCATGACCCTCCCTCCAGCTGCGCCATGGTCCCGCCACTGGCCTGCACATGGAACTGGCAATTGCCATCGCGGTAGGCCAGCCATTTACGCTGCACATCCCGCAGGCTTTTCTGCTGCCCGGCATCCAGCTTGCCCATCAACTGCTTGTACACCCGGTTCAGGCGCTGGTCCTGCACGTGCGTCTCGGCCTGGATGCACTGGCTCATGGCCACGGTGCTGGAGGCCTTGTCCATGCACTGGCCGTAGGCCGGCGTGTAATCGTCCGCCACGGCCAGCGGCAAAATGCCGGCCAGTGCCAGGCCTGTCAGGCAATGCTTGATCATGCAAACCCTCCTTGCGGGTATCAAAACGACTGCGGCTGTTCCGGCGGCATCAGTACCTTGCCTGGCTGGAAGCGCAACGATGGCATCTGCGTTGCCGAATAAAGCGCCACGCCCAGCGCCGCAATCAACGCCACATCCAGCCAGTTCCAGCCCGGCATGTCGTCGGCGCTACGTGCCTTCCAGCAATGCCAGGCCTGCCCCAGGCAAAACACCCCAATGGCCGTCAGCCATAGATAAAAGCCAGCACCAAAACCGGTCAGGTCGTGGAACTCATAGCTCTGGTTGTCCGGAAGGCGGGTGATGCCGAAACTGCTGGCCGCCAGGTACGCCGCCACCAACCCGGCCAGCAATGCCAGGCGGCGGAACCGTCGATGGGCAAGAATGGCCAGGGCCAGCAGCGGGTTGGCAAACCATTGGTACAAGCCGAACGGCATACCCCATGGCCCGTACAGCAACATTTGCAGGGCCGGCATGTGGCGATCGCCACTCATCAGCGCGCCATCGAAAAACAGGGCGAGCAGATACAGCAGCAGGCTGATGCTAAGGTAGAAAACGGGCAAGGGGCACACCTGGAGGAAACGGGACAGCCTACGACCTTAACCCAGGCCCTGCCCCGCTTCCAGACCCTGGACGGTTGCCGCACGGAGACACCATGCGGCGCAAGACTATGCAACGGGTGGCTCAAGCAACAAGCCATAGATACCCGAGTCAGACAATTCACCGGCCACACACCAGCGTGCCCGCAGGGTGCCCTCCAGCACGAAGCCCTGGCGCTCGAGTGTGCGCGCCGAGCCTTGGTTGCGGGGGTCGATTTCGCCTTCCAGGCGGCGCAGGTGCAGGGTGTGGGCGAGGTAATCGATGAAGCAGGTCAATGCTTCGTCCATGTAGCCCCTGCCCTGCACGGCACTGGCCAGGCAGTAGCCGATTTCGCCACGGCGGGACACATCGTCGATGTTGAACAGCTGCACCATGCCGATGAGTTCGCCATTGTCACGGCGGTACATGCCAAGCTTCAGCTGGTCGCCATTGGCGTAGGCTTCGCGGTCGGCGGCCAGGGCGCTTTCGGCTTCGGCCAGGTCTTGCCAGGGGGCATGGTGCCAATAACGCATGACCTCGGGGTCAGCCATGATCGCTAGCCACTGCGCGGCATCGGCATGGCGCATGGGGCGCAATTGCAGACGCGGGCTGTCGAGGCAGAGGTCACTGGGGAAACTGCGGGGTGGGGTCACGCCGGATCTCCTGTCCATTGCTGGGGAGATGACAGTTTAACGTCAAGTGGCGTGACTGGGGCAGGTCTATGGAGTGTGTTTGAGGAGGCTTGGCTTGGGATTTTTAGTGGCGCGCCAATCGAGCGCCGCCCGCGCGGCGCTCGGTCTCAAAGGCGACGGACAACTCAAGGGATACACTTGCCAGCCGCAACTGGCCCGCCGGACAGGCACACCAAGCCTTACTCAATTTCCCCTGTTCATGCCCATTTCCATGTCATTGATCAGCGCCTTGGCCATGGCACTGAGAATCCGCGCCGCGCTGCCGGCGACCTTGTCGCCCTCCATCTCGGCCTCCTCGTTCAGGTGTTTGATGCAGCCGATCAGCACCGACAATTCATCGAATGCCAGATCAAGCGGTACACCTGGCTCTACCCGGTACAGCTCAAGGAATTTTTCCACGCCTGCGGTGCTGCGGGATGTGAGGTGGTTGGTCATGCCTTTGCCTCCAGCGCTTTCATATGGGCTAGCAGGGCATGCAGCTGGCTGGTCTGGGCCGACATGGCTTCGAGCAATGAAGCACGCAAAACCGGAGCTTCGGCGTCGAGATACTGGATGATGATGCTGGAAAGGGTGTCCATGACCTGTGTGGCCTGGGACTTGGCGGCTTGGTAGGTAAGGTCTGTAACGGGTGGATCAGGGACAAGTTTTTTCATGATTGACTCCAATAGGTTCAAAGGAGCAACCACCTGAAATCCTTCTCACAGATTTGGGCGGCAGCCGTGCGCGAGGTGAGAAGCCCGTGTTGGAGTCACCACGGTCAGACCGAAGCCTGCACGCGCACAGCTGCCATGAACTGACAGGAAGACTACCAACGACGAGTTCTCACACTCGCTCGCCTTTTGGGCGAGCAATGAAGTTACCGCTGGAGCATTTCCCCGTATGTCAGACGGCATCCGACTGAGGTCGTAGGATAAATCCCAATCCTTGGCAACCTGAAGCATTTGGTTTCAGGTTCAGAATTTTCTTACAGCTGATGGCTAGCGCGATCCCTGTGGGAGCGGCCTTGTGCCGCGAAAGGGCCGCACAGCGGCCCCTAGGTATCAGCGGCGCTGCGGGAATTGCCGGGGCTGCTGTGCAGCCCTTTCGCGGCACAAGGCCGCTCCCACATTGACCGCGTCAGGCTGATCAATACTTCAGGCCACCTCAGCCCCATCATCCGGCCAATGCGGCTCGTTGGCGCCTGGCGGCGTCAGTGGTGGCAGCCCATACGCCGCCCGCGCATCGTCGCAGCTGGGGTTGTGCACCCCACCCTCCCACGATGCTTCGAACTCGCGGCAAGGGCTGGAGCGGTTGGCGTAAATGGTACAAGCAACTTCCTTACCGATCTCGCCTTCAAGGCTGACGCAACGGCAGGGCTTGGCATCGGTGCCGATCATGGCAACGCGGGTGGGGTTGATCTGTACCACCAGATCGTCCGGCACAACGCCCCCGGCAGACTGGCATTCGCCCCAGAAGAAGGACACACGGAAGTACCCGCAGCAGGCGCCGCAGTCAAGGCAAGGGTTATATTCAGACATGATGCCACGGAGGGAAGGTTGTTGTTATCGGGGCTGGCCCGCCGCGCCATTTTCAATCGAACCGAGGGCGGCTGGATAGAGGGCACATGCAAAAAATTTTGCCACTGATCCGGCCGCCTGCTTCATTCAGCGCAATGCCTTGTAGGTGGAGGCATCCCAACGCTGCAGCGCCAGGCCTTCGGTCGGGTCATAGGCATCACCACACACCTTGCTGAAGTGCGTGCGGGCTTCGCCGCAATGCACCAACCGGTCGTGCTTCTCCCCCTCGGTCAGCACCGTATACGATTTGCTGCGCATGGCTTGGTACTGCGTTTCGGCTGCGGCCATGGCCTGGTGATATTCCATCACCTGGCGGTCATCCAAGGCCAGTCGCTTGCCCAGTTGAACACCCCAGCGGGTCAGGCAGACTTCGGCGAAATGGCGAACGATAAGCCCGGGTTCCTTGAGCACCTTGCCATCGCCGGCACCATCGACCGATGCATTACCCACCAGCGTGGCATGACGCCCCGGCATTGGATAAATGCAGATTTGCGTGCCACTGGCGACGGTAGGAATTACGCAGGCAAACCCTTTGGACCGCTCATCCCGCGAATAGAAGCCGACGTATTCACGCACGTTCTGCGCTAGCGCGATGCGCTCGGCCTGCACATTACCAACACCCGGCACCGGGTCGATGGCGAAGATATTCACCGGCACCTCCCGCAGTACCGGGTCATTTGCCATGGCGTTGGCCAGCATGTGGCAGCTGATACCACCCCGGCTCCAGCCCACCAGGTTCACCTGGGTTGGAATGCGCGGCTTGCGGAACATGCTGATGATGCGCTCTTGCAACGCCTGCGGGGTTGGCTGGCGATCACCGTAGTCGTAGGTGCGCCAGAACCACGAGGCCGTGGAGGAAACGTCCGGTACAGGTACACCAGCGTCCTTCAGCCGCTGGTATTCTTCCTCGCTCAGCTTGGTGCGCTGCCAACTGCTTTCGCCTTTGATCACCTGCAGCACATGGTTGACGTTTTCTTCCCAGCCGCGGCCGAACAATTGGCCGGTCCAGTTGAAGTAGCCACCGGGTTCTACGAACAGGTTGTCATCCTGAAGGTTGCCGCTGCCTGGGCCGTCTACGGCAATCCAGTGGGCAAATTCGCGGCCCTCGTCATTTGCGGCCAGGGTCGAGACCAGCTCGCCGTTCCAGAAGTTGGGGTTTGCGTCGTCGAAACGGTGAGAACCGGTACCGCAGAAATAGGCGGTGAACACACTCATTGGGGAGTCTCTGTGGTGAGAAATGAGTGCTGAAGATAGGTAGGCAGATCGGGGAAATGCAGGCGGAAAGCTCGCCCTGGGGTAGATATGGGGCTGCCAGGCAGCCCCAACTGGCTTATTTGCGAGCCAGCCCATCAGCCCGGAACATCTGCCGGATCCCGCGGATGGCCTGGCGTATGCGGTCCTGGTTCTCGATCAGGGCAAAGCGCACATGGTCATCACCATATTCGCCAAAACCGATGCCCGGCGACACGCACACCTTGGCCTCGGCCAGGAGTTTTTTGGCAAACTCCAGCGACCCCATATGTGCATATTGCTCAGGGATCTTCGCCCACACGTACATCGACGCCTTGGGGTTCTCAACCATCCAGCCCAGTTCGTGCAGCCCTTTCACCAGCAGGTTGCGGCGCTGGCGATACTGTTCGGCGATGTCGCGCACGCACTGCTGATCGCCTTCCAGCGCGGCAATGGCAGCCACCTGCAACGGGGTGAAGGTGCCGTAGTCGTGGTAGCTCTTGATGCGCGCCAGGGCGCTGACCAGTTCGGGGTTGCCGACCATGAAACCGATCCGCCAGCCCGCCATGTTGTAGCTCTTGGACAGGGTAAAGAACTCTACGGCAATGTCCTTGGCACCAGGCACCTGCATGATCGACGGGGCCTTCCAGCCGTCGTAGACGATGTCGGCGTAGGCCAGGTCATGCACCACCAGCACGTCGTACTGCTTGGCCAGGGCCACCACGCGCTCGAAGAAGTCCAGTTCCACGCACTGAGCAGTGGGGTTGGACGGGAAGCCGAGGATCATCATCTTCGGCTTGGGGATCGACTCACGGATCGCCCGCTCGAGTTCGTTGAAGAAGTCCACACCCGGTACCAGCGGCACTGAACGCACCTGGGCACCGGCGATGACCGCACCGTAGATGTGGATGGGGTAGCTGGGGTTGGGCACCAGCACCGTGTCGCCCTGGTCGAGCGTGGCCAGCATCAGGTGGGCCAGGCCTTCTTTGGAGCCGATGGTGACGATGGCTTCGCTTTCCGGGTCGATGTCGACCTCGTAGCGTTCCTTGTACCAGTTGGAAATGGCCCGGCGCAGACGCGGGATACCGCGAGAGGTGGAATAGCCGTGGGTGTCTTCCCGCTGGGCAACCTGCACCAGCTTCTCGACGATGTGCGGCGGTGTAGCGCCGTCGGGGTTGCCCATGCTCAGGTCGATGATGTCTTCGCCACGGCGGCGGGCAGCCATCTTGAGCTCGGCAGTGATGTTGAAAACGTAAGGGGGGAGACGATCAATGCGCGCAAAGCGGCGCGGCGAACCTGGGTTAGCCATGGCTTCCTCTGAGGACGTAAGCGCCCGGAACCGTCCGAGCGACGTTGGCCGATGTGGCGGCCTGACTCAGAAGATAATGCCGAAACATAAAATATGTAAAGGACATTTTCCTGTTTTGCCATATATTTTCAGACGTATTATTTGAAAAGCCAGATTTCATGTTTCCTGTGCTGGCCTCTTCGCGAGCTCGCCCGCTCCCACAGGGTTACTCACAGCCCTGGGACCTGCGCCCGACCTGTGGGAGCGGGCAAGCCCGCGAAAGGGCCGGCACAGGAAGACAGGCATAAAAAAACCCCGGCACATGGCCGGGGTTTTCGTGAAACAGGCAGCAGTTTCAGCGTGCGTAGGTCATCAGCACGTCCGCAGCGGTTTGGCTGTCCACGCCCATCATCACGCTCAGGGCAGTGACGGTGAGGATCGAGAAGCCGAACACCTTGCGGGCCCACTTGCTGTCGTCCTCTGCCTTGTAGCCACCCCAGGCCATGTACAGCCAGTACAGGCCCATGGCAGCTGCCACGGCCAGGTAGCCGAGGCCGGCGTAACCGCCGAGGGTAAGCATCAAGGTGGCGAGCACGAAGGCCAGCACGTACAGCACGATCTGCTTCTTCGCCGCGAGGATGCCACGTGCCACCGGCAGGACCGGGATGTTGGCAGCGCTGTAATCCTTGAAGCGGAAGATGGCGATGGCAAAGCTGTGCGGCATCTGCCACAGGCTGAACATCACCAGCAGGGTTACCGCAGCCAGGTCGAAGCTGTTGCTTACGGCGCAGTAGCCGATCACCGGAGGCATGGCACCCGACAGGCTGCCGACCAAGGTGCCGTGCACCGATTTACGCTTCAGCCACAGGCTGTAGAAACCGACGTAGACGATGAAGCCTACAGCTGCGCAGAACGCCGACAGCGGGTTGGCCTGGACATACAGCAGGCTGAAACCCGCCACCCCGAGCAGGGTGGCGTAGATCAGCGCGAGGGGCAGCGACATGCCGCCCTGCACCATGACGCGGTTCTTGGTGCGCTCCATCTTGTGGTCGATGTCACGGTCGATGCAGTTGTTGAACACGCATCCGGACGCAACCACCAGCGAAGTACCGATCACCACCGCCAGGAACAAGGCGAAGTCCACATGGCCCTTCGAGGCAAGGAAGAAACCGCCTGCCACGGAAAGCACGTTACCGAAAATGATCCCCGGTTTGGTGATTTGGATAAAGTGCTTAACGGACATGCAGTCTTACCTCACTTGGCCATCATTTCGATGTGGATGTTGAACATGATCCACAGCGACAGGCCGACCAGCAGTGCAATTACCAGTACGGTGAACAGGAACGTCGACACGTTGTTGCGTTGCTCTTTCGAGCGGTCCATGTGCAGGAAGTACACCAGGTGTACAACTACCTGGATCACGGCCATGGCAACAATGATCAGAACGGTCAGGTTCTTCGGCAGGCTGGCGGTCATGGCCAGTGCGAACGGGATCGCAGTCAGGATGATCGACAGGACAAAGCCGATCATGTACGACTTGACGCTGCCGTGGTTACCTTCGTGATGAGTGTCGTGTGCGCTAGCCATTACAGAACCCCCAGCAGGTAGACGACGGTGAACACGCAGATCCAGACCACGTCCAGGAAGTGCCAGAACAGGCTCAGGCAGCTCATGCGGGTCTTGGCGGTCGGCGTGATGCCATGCTTGTTGATCTGGTACATCATGATTGCCATCCAGATCAGGCCGGCAGTCACGTGCAGACCGTGGGTACCTACCAGGGCGAAGAACGCCGACAGGAAGCCACTGCGCTGCGGGCCGAAGCCCTCGCTGATCAGGTGATGGAATTCATAGATTTCCATCGCGATGAAGCCTGCACCGAACAGGAAGGTCACAGCCAACCAGCCCAGTACACCGGCTTTCTTGCCATCGAACATCTTCAGCATGGCGAAGCCGAAGGTGATCGAGGACAGCAGCAGGAACAGCGTTTCAACAGCTACGAAATCGAGCTGGAAGATGTCATGACCCGACGGGCCGCCGGCAAAACTGCCGGACAGCACCGCGTAGGTGGCGAAGAGCGACGCAAACAGGATGCAGTCGGTCATCAGGTACAGCCAGAAACCCAGTACGGTCATCTGGCCCGAGTCGTGGTGGTGGTCGTCATGCCCATGGTCGTGACCATGAGCAGCGCCGCCGTGCATTACTTGACTGGACATTGATTACACCCGCTCAAACGATTCGACACGTGCGCCGGCAGGCAGAGCACCTGCTTTGGCCAGCGCTTTCATACGCTCGCCTTCGATGCGCGCCACTTCTTCGGCCGGAACCATGTAGCCCTGGTCGTCACGTGCAGCGTGGCGAACGAAGACTGCGATGGTTGCCAACAGGCTCGCGCCCACCAGCCACCAGATGTGCCAGATGAAGGCGAAGCCGAACACGGTCAGGAACATACCCATGAACAGACCGGTGGAGGTGTTGCTCGGCATGTGGATCGCTTCGTACTTGGCCGGGACCTTGTACGCAACACCGGCTTCCTTGGCTTCGTGCCAGGCGTCCAGACCAACTTTCTCAGGCATGTGAGCGAAGTTGTAGAACGGCGGTGGCGACGAAGTGGACCACTCGATGGTACGGCCGCCCCATGGGTCGCCAGTGACGTCCATGTTGTCTTTGCGGTCGCGAACCGACACGAAGATCTGGATCAGCTGGCAAGCGATACCGAACAGGATCAGCACGGCGCCGACAACGGCTACGTACAGGTAGGGTTCCCACAGTGGGTTGTCGGAGTGGTTCAGACGACGGGTCATGCCCATGAAGCCCAGGGCGTACAGCGGCATGAACGCAACGTAGAAGCCCGACAGCCAGAACCAGAAGGCAGCTTTGCCCCACTTCTCGTTCAGGGTGAAACCGAAGGCTTTCGGGAACCAGAAGGCGAAACCGGCGATGTAGCCGAATACCGCGCCACCGATGATCACGTTGTGGAAGTGCGCAATTACGAACAGGCTGTTGTGCAGAACGAAGTCAGCACCCGGAACGGCCAGCAGTACGCCGGTCATGCCACCGATGGAGAAGGTGACCATGAAGCCCAGGGTCCAGAGCATCGGTGCGGTGAAGCGCACACGGCCTTGGTACATGGTGAACAGCCAGTTGAACAGCTTCACACCGGTCGGGATGGAGATCAGCATCGTCGCCAGGCCGAAGAAGGTGTTGACGCTGGCGCCGGCACCCATGGTGAAGAAGTGGTGCAGCCATACCGCAAAGCCAAGGATGGCGATCGCGCCCGATGCGTAAATCATCGAGTGATGGCCGAACAGGCGTTTGCCAGAGAACGTCGAGGTAACTTCCGAGAACACGCCGAAGGCCGGCAGGATCAGGATGTAAACCTCAGGGTGACCCCACGCCCAGAACAGGTTGACGTACATCATCGGGTTCCCACCAAGCTCGTTGGTGAAAATGTGGAAGTCCAGATAACGGTCAACAGTCAGCAGAGCGAGTGCAGCAGTCAGAATCGGGAACGAAGCAACGATCAGTACGTTGGCCCAGGTGCAGGTCCAGGTGAAGATCGGCATGTCCATCAGCTTCATGCCAGGTGCGCGCATCTTCATCACGGTGACGAGGAAGTTCACGCCGGTAAGCGTCGTACCCAGTCCGGATAGCTGTAGCGCCCAGATGTAGTAGTCGACACCCACCCCAGGGCTGTACTGAATGCCTGCGAGCGGCGGATAGGCAACCCAGCCGGTCTTGGCGAATTCACCAACGCCCAGCGAGATGTTGACCAGCAGCACGCCTGCCAGCAGCAGGTAGAAGCTCAGGGAGTTCAGGAACGGGAAGGCAACGTCACGTGCACCGATCTGCAGAGGAACCGCCAGGTTCATCAGGCCGGTGAAGAACGGCATCGCCATGAAGATGATCATGATCACACCGTGAGCGGTGAAGATCTGGTCATAGTGTTCAGGCGGCAGGTAGCCTTCGGAGCCACCGGTAGCGGCAGCCAGCTGGGTACGCATCATGATGGCGTCGGCAAAGCCGCGCAGCAGCATGACCATCGCGACGATGATGTACATCACGCCGATCTTTTTGTGGTCGACAGTAGTCAGCCACTCGCTCCACAAGTAGGTCCACTTGCGGAAATAGGTGATAAGACCGACGACAGCGATACCGCCGAGCGCGATCATGGCAAGCGTCACCATGACTATCGGCTCGTGATAGGGTATCGCCTCCAGGCTTAATTTACCGAACATCTCTTACTCCTCTGCACCGGCAGCTGGTTGCATACTCGATTCCACACCCTTGGTTGTGGCCAGATCTTTGCTGCCTGCTTCTTCGTGGCTACGACCGCGGTTCATGCCTTCGTACTTGTCGACGATCAGCTGGAACTGCTCTGGCGAAGCCTCGCTATACAGCGCGACCGGGTTGTTTTCGCTTGGTTTGGCCAAGGCGTCGTATTCAGCCTTGTCCAGCTTCTTCGGCGACTGCTTGACTTCAGCGACCCACTTGTCGAAGTCTTCCTGAGAGGTGGCAGTAGCCTTGAATTTCATGCCGGTGAAGCCAGCACCGCTGTAGTTGGCGCTGATACCGTCAAACACACCGTTTTCGTTGGCGATCAGGTGCAGCTTGGTGGTCATGCCGGCCATGGCGTAGATCTGGCCGCCCAGGCCCGGGATGAAGAACGAGTTCATCACGGCGTCGGAAGTGACGCGGAAGTTGACCGGGGTGTTAGCCGGGAAGACGATCTTGTTGACCGTGGCAATGCCCTGTTCCGGGTAGATGAACAGCCACTTCCAGTCCAGTGCGACAACGTCGATCTGGATCGGCTTCACGTCCGAGTCCAGCGGACGGTACGGGTCCAGCTTGTGGGTGGAGTGGTAAGTGACGTAACCCAGGGCGATGATGATCAGGATCGGGATGATCCACACCGCGGCCTCGATCTTGGTCGAGTGCGACCAGTCAGGGGTGTAGGTGGCTGCCTTGTTGGAAGCACGGTACTTCCAGGCGAACGCCAAGGTCATGATGATCACAGGGATAACCACCAGCAGCATCAGGCCGGTAGCGATCAGGATCAGGTTCTTTTGCTCAATGCCGACCTGTCCCTTCGGGTCGAGCAGGGTCCAGTTGCACCCACTGAGTAAAAGCATGCCTAAAAAGGGCAATATGCCAAACAGTCTGGGGTAACGCTTTTTACTCATCTCACGACCTCTAGATCAGCTTGCTTCAATGCAATTTGTGTTTTGGTAGCCAACACTTCGTCCTGCCAAGTGAGGCATTTTGCGCCCGTACTCGCTCCTGCCTGGGGTCCGACTGCAGGACCTTGGCTTCAAGCGTTGTTAGCGGTGCTTATGGTTTCGTAGGCAACAGGCCTGTACTTCAGACCAAGTCCATTTGGTGCGGGAAAACGCGGAGGGGGGTCCGCCCGGTATCGCCGTTGGGCGAAACTTGACGAAGTCAGCAAAAAGGAGCGCTGGGGCTTCCTTCAATCCTGCGACTCGCAAGCAGTGCCGAACGGAAATTGGGGGCGATTGTAGTGAGGTCGCCAACCCTTGACTATGACTTATTGAGCAACAGTCTTTTACAGAATGTGCAACAATGCTGCTCGATAATTCAACTTCGCGACAGTTTGTCGCACCCCGCTTGCCAGGCCTCAAAGCCGCATTCTACAAGGCTTTGTGATTGATCTGGATCAAGCGGTGAGCGACTTTTCCCTCTTCACATGCGCTGTAAAAGACCCTATGCGATTCGGGACTTTTGTCTAAGCCTGGCGTCGGTTGCGGTAGATCCCGAGCGGCACCAGGATGGCGGTGAGCACGAACGCCACAAGCGCCCATTGCGCCAGCGACAAACCGAGGAGTGGCGGGTACGGGGTGCTGCAGAAGCCGTCGACCTGGAATGCCAGCGGCCACAGCTTGGCCAGCGGCAGGTCATCCACGATCGGCTGGAGGGTGTCGATGCCGCAACTGACCATGGGGTTGGCGAGTATATACACATGGTTGCCGGCCGCAATGATTCCGCCAATCGCGCTGAGCACAACCAGCGCTTCGAAGAAGGTCAGGCTGCGGCGCCCGGGCATCGCTGCGGCGATGAAGGCAAACACGGCAATGAACAGCAGCGCGTAACGCTGCAGGATACACAACGGGCACGGTGCCTCGCCCAGTACCACTTGCATGTAGAGGGCGCCGCCAATCAGCGAAAGGCAGATCAGGCCCAACAGCACCAGAAAGCGCCGTTCCCGATTCAGGCGCGATGTTTGTTCGTTCATTGCCGGTTCCTTCGATGGATAGTGGCAGCGTGGTCCGCCTGCCTGGGCGCAAGTCTACACGCTGGGCAGGGCCTTTGAGCGTGCCGAGGAAGCGGCGTGACAGCACTGCGAGGGCTATCCGGTGTGGCTGAGACCGGCCGCAACAACGTCGGTTCAACGCCGGGCGGCAAAAAAACGGCTGCACGGGTACCGCGCAGGGGCAAGCCCCTCGACACCCGGGAGTGAAGGATACCGTGATTAAAGGAGGATTAAAGATGAAAGCTGAGCAGGCGCTTTTCATCTCTCCTTATATATAGGCAGGAAGGAGTACTGTGGCTGGGATACATATTTGTGCCTGTACCGGCCCCTTCGCGGGCAAGCCCGCGAAGGGGCCGGTACAGGCGTTGCATCAATCCAGGGCAGCCGCCGGCCCGAAGAACTCGTAGCGGCTCTGCTGCTCCGGCACACCCAGGCCCTTCAACTGGCGCTTCACCGCCGCCATGAACGCCTTTGGCCCAAGGAAGTAGGCATCCACATCCCGCTCCTGCGGCAGCCACTCGGCCAGCAGGTCCTCACTCAGCAGGCCGACGGCATCGGCCTCGGCGCCCTCCGCAGGCTCCGCATAGCAGTAGAAGCGCTTAAGCTGCGGATAACGCGCCGCCAGGCCATCGACCCAGTCACGGAAGGCATGCACCGCACCGTTACGCGCACAGTGGATGAAGTGCACCTCACGCCGGGTTTGCAGCGCGGCCTGCAACATCGCCAGGGTCGGTGTAATGCCTACGCCGCCACTGATCAGCACCAGCGGCTTGTCGCTGGCTGCCAGGGTAAAGTCACCCGCAGGCGGGAACAGTTGCAGGGTCTCGCCCACCACCAGCTGATCGTGCAGGTAATTGGAAACCTTGCCGCCCGCCTCGCGCTTGACGCTGATGCGGTACTCCTTGCCATCGCACAGCGCCGACAGGGAGTAGTTGCGGCGCTGTTCGGCTCCGTCAATGTCCAGTTTCAGGCCGATGTACTGGCCTGGCTCGGCCTTGAGCACGGGCTTGCCATCCACCGGTACAAAGTAGAACGAGACGATCTCGCTGCTTTCCTGCTCGCGGCGTACCAGGCGGAATGCGCGGGTACCGCGCCAGCCGCCCTCGGCCTCTTCCTTCTGTTTATAAAGGTTTTCCTCTGCACCCATCAGGATGTCGGCCAGCTGACCATAGGCCGCGGCCCAGGCATCGATCACTGCCGGGGTGGCAATTTCCTTGCCCAACACTTCTTCGATGGCGCGCAGCAGGCAACTGCCGACGATCGGGTAGTGCTCCGGCAGAATCTGCAGGGCAACATGCTTGTTGATGATCTGCCCAACCAGGCCGCCCAACTGCTCCAGCTGGTCGATGTGGCGGGCATACATGAGCACGCCGTTGGCCAAGGCGCGTGGTTGGTCACCACTGGCCTGGTGGGCCTGGTTGAACAGTGGGCGTACCTCTGGGTACTCGTTGAGCATCATCTTGTAGAAGTGGGTGGTCAGTGCTTCGCCGCCGCTTTCCAGCAGGGGGACAGTGGCCTTGATGATTGCACGTTGTTCGGCATTGAGCATTGCAGCAACTCCTGAGCCTGTGGCTTCAAATGACTGCCCTTGCCGTTTCAGCATTCGTGCCAACTTTCACAGCCAGCAAAATCAAGGGTTTGATGCAGCCCATGTCAAAATGACTCGGCTCGATGTATAGTCATATGGACCTACAGGAGTCAATATGACTACAAAGCCGTTGCTAACCGCCCTGCTGCCCCTCGTCAGTGATCTGTCCCGCGATTTGCCCGATCAGGAGCGCTACCGCCGCCTGCTGCAGGCCATGCGCAGCCTGCTGCCGTGCGACGCCGCTGCGCTGCTGCGCCTGGACGGTGAATGGCTGGTACCCCTGGCTGTGGACGGCCTGAGCCCCGACACCCTGGGCCGCCGATTCCGGGTCAGTGAGCATCCGCGGTTCCAGATTTTGCTCAGCCGACCGGAACCCACCCGGTTTGCCAGCGACTCCGAACTGCCCGACCCCTACGATGGCCTGGTCAACGCCGCAGATGCCGACCTTGAAGTGCACGACTGCATGGGCTGCCCATTGATGGTCGATGAACGCCCGTGGGGCCTGGTCACCCTCGACGCCCTCACCCCCGGGCAATTCCAGAGCCTGGAGCTGGATGCCCTGCAGGCCTTCGCCAGTTTGGCGGCCGCCACCGTTACCGTGGCCGAGCGCATCGAGCACCTGGCCCTGCGTGCTGAAGACGAACACCTGCGCGCCGAGATCTACCGCCAGGCCAGCGGCCAGGACAAAGAGCTGATTGGCCAGAGCGCCGCACACAAGCGCCTGGTAGAAGAAATCCGCCTGGTCGGCGGCAGCGACCTCACCGTGCTGATCACCGGCGAAACCGGGGTTGGCAAGGAACTGGTGGCCCAGGCCCTGCACCAGGCCAGCAGCCGCGCCGACAAGCCGCTGGTCAGCCTCAACTGTGCCGCCCTGCCCGACACCCTGGTCGAGAGCGAACTGTTCGGCCATGTACGCGGTGCCTTCACCGGTGCGCACGGCGAACGCCGTGGCAAGTTCGAACTGGCCAACGGTGGCACGCTGTTCCTCGACGAAGTGGGCGAACTGCCACTCACCGTGCAGGCCAAGCTGCTGCGGGTGCTGCAAAGCGGCCAGCTGCAACGCCTGGGCTCGGACCGCGAGCACCGGGTGGACGTGCGCCTGATCGCCGCTACCAACCGCGACCTGGCTGCCGAAGTGCGCAATGGCAACTTCCGCGCCGACTTCTACCACCGCCTCAGCGTATACCCGCTACACGTGCCGCCCTTGCGCGAACGTGGTCGAGATGTACTGCTGTTGGCTGGCTATTTCCTTGAACAGAACCGATCGCGACTTGGCCTGAACAGCTTGCGCCTGAGCCACGACGCCCAAACCGCGCTGGTCGCCTACGACTGGCCAGGCAATGTGCGCGAACTGGAACACCTGATTGGCCGTTCGGCACTCAAGGCGCTCGGCCAGCACCCTGACCGGCCACGTATCCTCACCCTCGAAGCCATCGACCTGGACCTGCGCGTTACCCCCCCGACAACGGGCTCACAACCCTCCTCTGCAGCCCCGCTGCAGGTGGCAGCATTGCCTGAAGGCGGCTTGCGCGAAGCGGTCGATATCTACCAGCGCCAGGCGATCGAAGCCTGCCTGCAACGGCATCAGGACAACTGGGCGGCGGCCGCCCGTGAGCTGGGCCTGGACCGCGCAAACCTGAGCCGATTGGCCCGCCGGCTGGGGCTTCGCTGAGGTTCACCTACAAAAGGATTAACCCAGAAAGCCATCTGGTTGCTTCCTGCCCGGCTGCTATATCTCCCTAACCACCCGTTTTTCGACTGCCTGGTCGAGACTGCGCCTAACAACCCTGAAAGGGTGTGTTACGCCGGTTGTGGCCCGAACAGTCGGGCCGGGGGATCCGGATACCAGCAGGGAGCATCCATGGACAACATCGTCGTCGCCGATAAGCAATCCGAAGTCGCCACGCAGAGCGCCTGGGGCAATATCAATCTCAAAGGGCCAGGCGTCGTGCAGATGCCGGTATCTCCCGACAAGGTGGCTACCGTTACCCAGCGCGGGCAGGACCTGATCGTCACCCTCAAGTCGGGTGAAAAGGTCACCATCGGCAACTTCTTCGCCGTGGACCAGGCCGGGGTCGGCAGCGACATGGTCTTCGTCGGCGAAGACGGCACCCTGTGGCATGCCCAGTACGATGCGGCAGCGTTCACCGGCTTTACCTTCGAAGACGTGGCCTCGCTGGACGAACTGGTAGCGGGTATCGGCACCGCCGGCAGTGCCATGCCGACCTGGGCGATTGCCGGGCTCAGCCTGCTCGGCGTGGGCGGCGCAGCGGCAGCGGCAAACAACGGCGGCGGTGGCAGCAGCGGCGGTTCCGACCCCGACACCGCCGCACCGGCCACGCCTATCGACCTGCTGGTGTCGCCGGATGGCCTGCGCCTGAGCGGCCGCGGTGAAGCGGGCACCACGGTTAACATCCGCGATGCCGCTGGCAACCTGATCGGCAGCGGCACCGTGGGTGCCGACGGCAGCTTCAACGTGACGTTGAACCCGCCGCAGGTCAACAGCGAGAACCTTGAAGTCACCCTGACCGATGGCGCCGGAAATGTCTCGGCGCCAGGCACCGTCACCGCCCCGGACGCAACCGCGCCACTGGCACCGACCGACCTCGCGATCAATGAACAGGGCGCCAACCTTACCGGTCGCGGCGAACCCGGCGCCACCGTGCAGGTGCGCGATGCCGCCGGCAACCTCATCGGCAGCGGCCTGGTGAACGCCGACGGTACCTTCAGCCTCACCCTTTCGCCCGCCCAGGCCAATGGCGAGGTACTGGACATCCGCCAGGTCGATGCCGCTGGCAACAGTTCGATACCACTGGAATTCACAGCCCCGGACATCACCGCCCCGGGTGCCCCGACCGAGCTGGCCGTCAGCGCGGATGGCACCGTCCTGACCGGCCGTGCCGAACCGGGCAGCACTGTGCGGATCGTGGCTGCCGATGGCACCGAACTGGGCACGGCTGTAGTCGGCCCAACCGGCGTGTTCAGCATCAACCTCAACCCACCGCAGGTTGACGGCGAAGTCCTGCAAGCCACCGCGACCGATGCCGCTGGCAATACATCCGTAGCCAGCGCGGTCACTGCGCCGGATATCGACGGGGGCGACACCACGCCGCCTGAGGCCCCGACCAACTTGGTCATCGGCCTGGCCGGCAGCCAGCTGAGCGGCCGTGGCGAAGCCGGCACCACCGTGCAAGTGCGTGATGCCGCAGGCAACATCATCGCGACGGGTACCGTTGGTGCGGATGGCACCTTCGTCATCGCCCTGGCCCCTGCCGTGAACGACGGCAGTGCCCTGCAAGTGACCCTGACCGACGCTGCTGGCAACGTGTCCCAGCCGAGCTCGGTCACCTCAGCCGACCTGCTGCCGCCGGCTCAACCAACTGACCTGGCCCTGGCCGACGGCGTGACCTTCACCGGTCGCGGCGAACCGGGCGCTACCGTGCAGGTGCGTGATGCCGGTGGCAACCTCATCGGCACGGGTGTAGTCGGCGCCGATGGTCTGTTCAGCTTGACCCTGAACCCTGCGCAGGCCAACGGCGAAGCCTTGGATGTGCGCCTGGTGGATGCCGCCGGCAACACCTCGGCGCCGCTGCAGTTCGATGCCCCGGATATCACGCCACCTGACGCAGTAAGCAATATCGTGGTCGGCCCTGATGGCCTGGCCCTGAGCGGCCGCGGCGAACCGGGCGCCACTGTCGAGGTGCGCGATGCCAACGGCACCGTGATCGGTACCGCTGTGGTCGGTGCCAACGGCACCTTCCTGATCAACCTCGACCCGGCTGTGCAGCCAGGTGAGCAACTGAGCCTGGTGCAGACCGACCCAAGCGGCAACGCTTCCGTGGCAGTTGAGTACGACGTACCGCTGACCACCGCGCCGGACAGCCCGAGCAATCTGGCCGTCGATGCCGACGGCACCACCCTCACTGGTTCCGCCCCTGCGGGGACGCGCGTGGAGGTGCGTGACGCCAACGGCACCCTGATCGGCAGCGCCATCGCCAATGCCGATGGCACCTTCAGCATCGAGCTGAGCCCGGCCCAGGCCAACGGCGAACTGCTGGATGTGGTCGCCATCGATGACAGTGGCGTTTCCTCGTTGCCCGCACAGATCACCGCGCCGGACATCACCGCGCCGGCCGCACCGACCGAACTGGCCGTCAGCGCTGACGGCAGCGTCATCACCGGCCGTGCCGAACCCGGCAGCACTGTGCGTATCGTTGCTGCCGATGGCACCGAACTGGGCACGGCTGTAGTCGGCCCAACCGGCGTGTTCAGCATCAACCTCAACCCCCCACAGGTTGACGGCGAAGTCCTGCAAGCCACCGCGACCGATGCCGCTGGCAATACATCCGTAGCCAGCGCGGTCACTGCGCCGGATATCGACGGGGGCGACACCACGCCGCCTGAAGCCCCGACCAACTTGGTCATCGGCCTGGCCGGCAGCCAACTGAGCGGCCGTGGCGAAGCCGGCACCACCGTGCAGGTGCGTGACGCAGCGGGTAATCTGCTGGCTACAGGAACCGTCGGCCCGGATGGCACCTTTGTGATGTCCTTGAGCCCTGCCGTGAAAGACGGCAGCGCTCTGCAAGTGACCCTGACCGATGCCGCTGGCAATGTCTCGCCACCCGCTTCGGTCATCTCGCCAGACCTGCAGGCCCCTGCCCAGCCTACCGAGCTGGCCCTGGCTGACGGCGTGACCCTCACCGGTCGCGGCGAACCGGGCGCTACCGTGCAGGTGCGTGATGCCGCAGGCACTCTCATCGGCACTGGCACTGTGGGCGCCGATGGCCTGTTCAGCTTGACCCTGAACCCTGCACAGGCCAACGGCGAAGCCTTGGATGTGCGCCTGGCGGATGCCGCCGGCAACACCTCTGCACCGCTTCAGTTCGATGCCCCGGATATCACGCCACCTGGCGCAGTAAGCAATATCGTGGTCGGCCCTGATGGCCTGGCCCTGAGTGGCCGTGGCGAGCCGGGCGCCACTGTCGAAGTACGCGATGCCAACGGCACCGTGATCGGTACCGGTGTGGTCGGTGCCAACGGCACCTTCCTGATCAACCTCGACCCGGCTGTGCAGCCAGGTGAGCAACTGAGCCTGGTGCAGACCGACCCAAGCGGCAACGCTTCCGTGGCAGTGGAGTACGACGTACCGCTGACCACCGCGCCGACTAGCCCAAGCAACCTGGCCATCGATGCCGACGGCACCACCCTCACCGGCTCCGCCCCTGCGGGTACTCGCGTGGAGGTGCATGACGCCAACGGCACACTGATCGGTAGCGCCATCGCCAATGCCGATGGCACCTTCAGCATCGAGCTGAGCCCGGCCCAGGCCAACGGCGAACTGCTGGACGTGGTCGCCATCGATGACAGTGGCATTTCCTCGTTGCCCGCACAGATCACCGCGCCGGACATCACCGCGCCGGCCGCACCGACCGAACTGGCCGTCAGCGCTGACGGCAGCGTCATCACCGGCCGTGCCGAACCCGGCAGCACTGTGCGTATCGTTGCTGCCGATGGCACCGAACTGGGCACGGCTGTAGTCGGCCCAACCGGCGTGTTCAGCATCAACCTCAACCCCCCACAGGTTGACGGCGAAGTCCTGCAAGCCACCGCGACCGATGCCGCTGGCAATACATCCGTAGCCAGCGCGGTCACTGCGCCGGATATCGACGGGGGCGACACCACGCCGCCTGAAGCCCCGACCAACTTGGTCATCGGCCTGGCCGGCAGCCAGCTGAGCGGCCGTGGCGAAGCCGGCACCACCGTGCAGGTGCGTGACGCAGCGGGTAATCTGCTTGCTACAGGAACCGTCGGCCCGGATGGCACCTTTGTGATGTCCTTGAGCCCTGCCGTGAAAGACGGCAGCGCTCTGCAAGTGACCCTGACCGATGCCGCTGGCAATGTCTCGCCACCCGCTTCGGTCATCTCGCCAGACCTGCAGGCCCCTGCCCAGCCTACCGAGCTGGCCCTGGCTGACGGCGTGACCCTCACCGGTCGCGGCGAACCGGGCGCTACCGTGCAGGTGCGTGATGCCGCAGGCACTCTCATCGGCACTGGTACTGTGGGCGCCGATGGCCTGTTCAGCTTGACCCTGAACCCTGCACAGGCCAACGGCGAAGCCTTGGATGTGCGCCTGGCGGATGCCGCCGGCAACACCTCTGCACCGCTTCAGTTCGATGCCCCGGATATCACGCCACCTGGCGCAGTAAGCAATATCGTGGTCGGCCCTGATGGCCTGGCCCTGAGCGGCCGCGGCGAACCGGGCGCCACCGTCGAGGTGCGCGATGCCAACGGCACCGTGATCGGTACCGCTGTGGTCGGTGCCAACGGCACCTTCCTGATCAACCTCGACCCGGCTGTGCAGCCAGGTGAGCAACTGAGCCTGGTGCAGACCGACCCAAGCGGCAACGCTTCCGCTGCCCTCGAATACGACGTACCGCTGACCACGGCGCCGACTAGCCCAAGCAACCTGGTCATTGATGCCGACGGCACCACCCTCACCGGCTCCGCCCCTGCGGGTACTCGCGTGGAGGTGCATGACGCCAACGGCACGCTGATCGGTAGCGCCATCGCCAATGCCGATGGCACCTTCAGCATCGAGCTGAGCCCGGCCCAGGCCAACGGCGAACTGCTGGATGTGGTCGCCATCGATGACAGTGGCGTTTCCTCGTTGCCCGCACAGATCACCGCGCCGGACATCACCGCGCCGGCCGCACCGACCGAACTGGCCGTCAGCGCTGACGGCAGCGTCATCACCGGCCGTGCCGAACCCGGCAGCACTGTGCGGATCGTTGGCGCCGACGGCACCGAACTGGGTACGGCCGTGGTCGGCCCGACCGGCGTGTTCAGCATCAACCTTGCTCCGCCACAGGTAGACGGTGAAGTCCTGCAAACCACTGCGACTGATGCTGCTGGCAACACGTCCGTGGCCAGCTCCGTCACTGCACCGGATATCGACGGTGTGGATACCACACCGCCTGAAGCCCCTACCAATCTGGTAATCGGCCTGGCCGGCAGCCAACTGAGCGGCCGTGGCGAAGCGGGCACCACGGTGCAAGTGCGTGATGCCGCAGGCAACATCATCGGCACGGGTGTAGTCGGCACCGATGGCCTGTTCAGCCTGACCCTGAACCCTGCGCAAGCCAACGGCGAAACACTGGACGTACGCCTGGTGGACGCGGCCGGCAACAGTTCGATACCACTGGAATTCACAGCCCCGGACATCACCCCGCCCAATGCCGTAACCGACATCCTGGTCGGTGCGGGTGGCGCGGCCCTGAGCGGTCGTGGCGAACCGGGCGCCACGGTCGAAGTGCGCGATGCCAACGGCAGCGTGATCGGCACTGGCGTAGTCGCTGCCAACGGTACCTTCCTGATCGACCTCAGCCCAGCTGCGCAGCCTGGCGAACAGCTGAGCCTGGTGCAGACTGACACAAGCGGCAACGCTTCCGTGGCAGTGGAGTACAACGTACCGCTGAGCACCGCGCCGGACAGCCCGAGCAATCTGGCCGTCGATGCCGACGGCACCACCCTCACCGGCTCCGCCCCTGCAGGGACGCGCGTGGAGGTTCATGACGCCAATGGCACCCTGATCGGCAGCGCCATCGCCAATGCCGACGGCACCTTCAGCATCGAGCTGAGCCCGGCCCAGGCCAACGGCGAACTGCTGGATGTGGTCGCCATTGATGACAGTGGCGTTTCCTCACTACCTGCGCAGATCACCGCGCCGGACATCACCGCGCCGGCCGCACCGACCGAACTGGCCGTCAGCGCTGACGGCAGCGTCATCACCGGCCGTGCCGAGCCGGGCAGCACTGTGCGTATCGTTGCCGCCGATGGCACCGAGCTGGGTACGGCCGTGGTCGGCCCGACCGGCGTGTTCAGCATCAACCTCGCGCCGCCACAAGTCGATGGTGAAGTGCTGCAAGCCACCGCAACAGATGCCGCCGGCAACACATCGCCCACCAGCGTGGTTACCGCACCGGACATCGACGGTGTCGATACCACGCCACCGGTAGCCCCGACCGACCTGGTAATCGGCCTGGCCGGTAGCCAGCTTAGCGGGCGCGGCGAGCCTGGCACCACTGTGCAGGTACGCGATGCGGCAGGTACTGTGCTGGCCACCGGCACTGTCGGCACCGATGGCAGCTTTGCAGTTACCCTGACCCCTGCCGTGAACGACGGCAGCGCCCTGCAAGTGACCCTGACCGATGCCGCTGGCAATGTCTCGCCACCCGCTTCGGTCACCTCGCCAGACCTGCAGGCCCCTGCCCAGCCTACCGAGCTGGCCTTGGCTGACGGCGTGACCTTCACCGGTCGCGGCGAACCGGGCGCTACCGTGCAGGTGCGTGATGCCGGTGGCAACCTCATCGGCACGGGTGTAGTCGGCGCCGATGGTCTGTTCAGCTTGACCCTGAACCCCGCACAGGCCAACGGCGAAGCACTGGACGTACGTCTGGTGGATACCGCCGGCAACAGCTCTGCACCGCTGCAGTTCGATGCACCGGACATCACTCCGCCGACGGCGGTCAGCAACATCGTGGTCGGCAACGGCGGCCTGGCCCTGAGTGGTCGTGGCGAAGCCGGCGCCACTGTCGAAGTGCGTGATGCCAACGGCACCGTAATCGGCACCAGTGTGGTAGCCGCCAACGGCACCTTCCTGATCAACCTCGACCCGGCTGTGCAGCCAGGTGAGCAACTGAGCCTGGTGCAGACCGACCCAAGCGGCAACGCCTCCGAAGCGCTGCAGTTCGAAGTGCCGGTCACCACTGCCCCGGCAAGCCCCAGCGACCTGGTGTTCGCCGAAGACGGCAGCAGCATCAGCGGCACGGCACCTGGCGGCACCCGCGTGGAAGTGCATGATGCCAACGGCACGCTGATTGGCAGTGTCGTGGCGAGCCCCGATGGCAGCTTCACCGTGACCCTCGACCCGGCCCAGGCCAATGGGGAACTGCTGGACGTGGTGGCCATCGACGATGCTGGCGTAGCGTCCCTGCCAACGCAGGTCACCGCACCGGACATCACCGCACCTGCCGCCCCGAGCGACCTGGCCGTCAACGCTGACGGCACAGTAGTCACCGGCCGTGCCGAACCGGGCAGCACCGTGCGTGTGCTGGCCGCCGATGGCACCACCGTGCTGGGTAGCGCGGTGGTGGGCGCCACGGGCAGCTTCAGCATCACCCTGGACCCGGCACAGGTCGACGGCGAAGTGCTGCAAGTCACCGCCACCGATGCGGCAGGCAACACCTCGACAGCTGGCTCGGTCACCGCGCCAGACATCGACGGGGGCGATACCACGCCACCTGACGCACCGACCAACCTGGTGATCGGCCTCGCCGGCAGCCAGTTGAGCGGGCGTGGCGAGGCCGGCACCACCGTACAGGTACGCGATGCGGCAGGCACTGTGCTGGCAACCGGCACTGTCGGCCCGGATGGCACCTTCGCGGTAACCTTGTCCCCTGCCGTGAACGACGGCAGCACGTTGCAAGTCACCCTCACCGATGCCGCTGGCAACGTCTCGCAACCGGGCTCGGTCGCCTCTCCAGACCTGCAAGCCCCGACACAACCGACCGAACTGGCCCTGGCCGATGGCGTCACCTTCACCGGCCGCGGCGAACCTGGCGCCACGGTGCAGGTGCGCAATAGCGCCGGCAACGTGATTGGTACCGGCCTGGTCAACGCAGACGGCACCTTCAGCGTCACCTTGTTCCCGGCCCAGGCCAATGGCGAGGCGCTGGACGTGCGCTTGGTGGATACCGCTGGCAACAGCTCTGCACCGCTGCAGTTCGATGCACCGGACATCACCCCGCCTGCGGCGGTCAGCAATGTCGTGGTCGGTACCGGTGGCCTGGTGCTCAGCGGTCGCGGCGAGGCCGGTGCCACTGTTGAAGTGCGTGATGCCGGCGGTACCGTCATCGGCACTGCCACGGTCGGCGCCAACGGCACCTTTGTGGTCAATCTCGACCCGGCAGCCCAACCGGGCGCCGCACTGAGCCTGGTACAGACCGACCCGAGCGGCAACGCGTCCGAAGCCTTGCAGTTCGAGGTGCCCGTTACCCCTGCCCCCGCCAGCCCAAGCGACCTGGTAGTGGCCGCGAATGGCACCAGCATCACGGGGTCTGCACCGGCCGGCAGCCGCGTGGAAGTCCACGATGCCAACGGCACGCTGGTGGGCAGTGTGGTAGTGGGCGCTGAAGGCACCTTCACCGTCATCCTCAACCCGGCCCAGGCCAACGGCGAGCTGCTGGATGTGGTCGCCATCGATGGCACGGGTGCATCGTCCCTGCCGGTGCAGATCAGTGCGCCGGATATCACCGCCCCGGCCGCCCCGAGCGAACTTGCGATCAACGCCAACGGTACCGTCGTCACTGGCCGCGCGGAAGCGGGCAGCACCGTGCGCGTGCTGGCCGCCGATGGCACTACCGTGCTGGGTACGGCGGTGGTAGGCGCCACCGGCAGTTTCAGCATTACCCTCAGCCCCGCGCAAGTGGACGGTGAAGTGCTGCAAGTCACCGCCACCGACACCGCCGGCAATGCCTCCAGTGCCGGTAGCGTCACGGCCCCAGACATCGACGGTGTCGATACCACGCCACCCCAGGCGCCGACCAACCTGGTCGTCGGCCTGGCCGGTGGCCAACTGAGCGGCCGTGGCGAAGCGGGCGCCAGCGTGCAAGTGCGCGATGCCCAAGGTAACGTGCTGGCCAGCGGTACGGTCAACCCGGATGGCACCTTCCAGGTCAGCCTGGCCCCGCCGGTGAACGATGGCAGTACCCTCCAAGTGGTGCTGACCGATGCCGCCGGCAATGCCTCCACTCCGGGCACGGTGGCCACCCCAGACCTGCAGGCCCCCGCCCAGCCGACCGGTCTGGAGCTTGCCGGCGGCGTTACCTTGACCGGTAGCGGTGAGCCTGGCGCTACCGTGCAGGTGCGCGACGCCTCGGGCAACGTGATCGGCAGCGGCGTGGTCAACCCGAACGGCAGCTTCAGCGTTACCCTGTCCCCTGCCCAAGCCAATGGCGAGGTCCTCGACATCCGAGTGGTGGACGCCGCGGGTAATGTCTCCACCCCATTGCAGTTCGATGCGCCGGACACCACGCCCCCAGCCGTAGTCGGCAACATCGTGGTCGGTACCGGCGGCCTGACCTTGAGCGGTCGCGGCGAAGCCGGTGCTACCGTTGAAGTACGCGACGTCAATGGCACCGTGATCGGCACTGGCACGGTGACCGCCAACGGCACCTTCCTGCTCGACCTGGACCCGGCCGCGCTGCCGGGCGAGCGCCTGAGCCTGGTGCAGACCGACGCCAGCGGCAACGCGTCCGGGGCCTTGACCTTCGATGTACCGCTGGTGCCCACGCCGGCCAGCCCGAGCGACCTGGTAGTCGCTGCGGATGGCACAAGCGTCAGCGGCTCCGCGCCGGTCGGCAGCCGCGTGGAAGTGCAGGATGCCAATGGCGCGGTGGTGGGCAGCATCGTGGTCGGCGCCGAGGGCACCTTCACCGTTGTGCTCAACCCGGCCCAGGCCAACGGCCAATTGCTGGACGTGGTCGCCATCGACAACAACGGGGCTTCGTCACTGCCGGTACAAGTGACCGCGCCGGACATCACCGCACCTGCCGCCCCCAGCGAACTCGCTGTCAGCGCCAATGGCAGCGTGGTGACCGGGCGCGCCGAAGCCGGCAGCACCGTACGCGTGCTGGCAGCCGACGGCACTACCGTGCTAGGCAGCGTCGTGGTGGGGGCCGGCGGTACGTTCAGCATCGGCCTTACCCCGCCTCAAGTGGCCGGCGAGCAATTGCAGGTAACCGCCACCGATACCGCAGGCAATGCCTCCGCAGCCGGCACCGTCACTGCCCCGATCGTTGATAACGGTGGTGATACCACACCGCCAGCGCCTGCCACCCAACTGGTCATCAGCGTCGATGGCCGCACGGTCTCCGGCCGGGGTGAAGCAGGCACCACTGTGGAGGTGCGCAACGACCAGGGCCAGGTGCTGGTGAGCGGCACCGTGCAACCGGATGGCAGCTTCAACGTGCAACTGCCAACCCCGGTGGTGGATGGCTCGTCCCTGCAAGTGACCCTGACCGATGCCGCCGGCAACGTCTCGACACCTAGCCCGCTGACAGCGCCGGACCAGGTGGCACCGCTGCAACCAACCGACCTGGTGCTGAGCAATGGTGACAGCCTGGTCGGCACTGCAGAAGGGGGCGCCCGGGTGGAGGTGAAAGATGCCTTGGGCAACCTGATCGGCAGCGCCATTGCCGGGCCCGATGGCAGCTTCAGCCTGACCCTCGACCCGCCTCAGGCCAATGGCGAAACCCTGTCCATCACTGTGACCGATGCGGCCGGCAACACCTCGGTGCCGCTGAGCTACACGGCGCCAGACATCACCGCACCGGCGATCGTCACCGACGTGGTGGCAGGCGATGGCAGCCTGGCCGTGTCTGGCCGTGGTGAGCCCGGTGCCACGGTGCAAGTGCGTGACACCCAAGGTGTCGTGCTCGGTTCCGGCATCGTGGCGCCCAATGGCACCTTCGTGGTTGACCTGGAGGCACCGCTGGCCGCAGGTGAGAACATCGTCCTGGTGCAGACCGATGCCGCCGGCAATACCTCGGCAGGGGTCAGTGTGACCGTTGCCGATACCCCGCTGCCCGAGAGCCCGAGCGGCGTGCTGGTGGCCGGCGACGGCTCCAGCGTTTCCGGTACCGCACCGGCCGGTACGCAGGTGCAGGTGCGTGACGCACAGGGCAATGTCCTGGGCAGCGTCCAGGCTGGCCAGGATGGCAGCTTCACCATCGGCCTGAGCCCGGCCCAGGCCAATGGCGAGACCCTGGATGTGGTGGCGGTTGATGGCGCTGGCAACAGCTCGCTGCCGACCCAGATCACCGCCCCTGACATCACCCCGCCCAATGAAGCCAGCGAACTGCAACTGAGTGCCGACGGCGGCCTGCTCACCGGCCGCGGCGAACCGGGCACCACCGTGCAGGTCATCAGTGCCGACGGCACTGTGCTGGGCAACGCCCAGGTCGGTAACGATGGTGTGATCAGCGTGGTCCTGAACCCACCGCAGACAGACGGCCAGGAACTGGACGTGGTACTGCGCGACCCCGCTGGCAATACCTCGACCGCCACCATCGTGGCGCCCGATACCGATGGCCCGCTGCAACCCTCGGGGCTGGCCATCGATACCGCTGGCATTCACCTCACCGGCCAAGGCCAGAACGGTTCCATCGTCACCGTGCGTGACGCCGATGGCAACGTGCTGGGCACCGCCACCGTAGGCGCCGACGGCCGCTTCGATGTCACCCTCAATGCACCGCAGCGCAATGGCGAAAGCCTCACAGTCGAAGCCACTGACAACCTGGGCAACAGCGCAGGGCCCGTAGACTTCACTGCACCCGACTCCACCCCTCCGCAAGTGGTCACCACCCCGGCCATCGATGGCACCGGCACCACGGTCACCGGCAACGGCGAACCCGGTGCCACCGTCACCGTGCGCGGGCCGGACGGCAGCGTGCTGGGCAGCACCGTGGTCGGCACTGGCGGCGCATTCGAAATCACGCTCGACACGCCTCAGACCAACGGCCAGGCACTGACCGTGGAGCAACGCGACCCGGCTGGCAACCTGTCAGCGGCGGTCGACTTGCCAGCACCGGATACCCAGGCACCCGATATACCCACCGGCCTGATTCTGGCTGGCGACGGCAGCAGCCTGAGCGGCAGCGGCGAGCCTGGTGCGCAGGTGACCGTGACCGGCGCGGGTGGCGCAGTACTGGGTACCGCAACGGTCCAGCCCGATGGCACCTTCCAGGTGACAATCGACCCGCCACAGCTCAACGGCCAGACCCTGTCCGTCACCCAGACGGACAACGCCGGCAACGACTCACCAGCCGGCACCGTCACCGCACCTGACTTCGAGGCACCGCTGCCGGCGCAAGGCCTGGGCCTCGACCCTACGGGCACGCTGCTCAGCGGCCAGGGCGAAGCCGGGAGCACCGTCGAGGTTCGCAACGCCGCCGGTGACCTGCTGGGCACCATACCGGTGGCGGCAGACGGCACCTTCGAAGTTCTACTCACCCCCGCCCAGACCAATGGCGAGGTGCTGTCGGTGGTGCTGATCGATGGGGGCGGCAATGCCTCGCCGTCGGCTACTTTTACCGCCGACGACAGCACTGCACCGGCCGCACCGACCGGCCTCACCATCACCCCGGGCGGCAACGCCATCCAGGGTACGGGTGAAGCTGGCTCTACGGTGGAAGTGCGGCTGGCAGACGGCACCGTGGTCGGTACCGTAGTCGTGCCGGCAGGCGGCAACTTCACGGTACCGCTGTCGCCTGCGCAACTGGACGGCCAGGCCCTGAACGTGACCTTGACCGACGCGGCGGGTAATGAGTCCCTGCCCGGCCAGATCACTGCGCCGGACATCACGCCACCGGCTGCGCCCACAGGTGTGCTTGTCAGCGACGACGGCACCACGGTCACCGGTAACGCACCTGGCGCGGACTCGGTCACCGTAAGCGATGGGGCTGGCAATGTGATCACTGTCCCGGTCAACCCGGACGGCAGTTTCAGCGTGCCACTGGATACAGCGCAGAACAACGGCCAGACCGTGACCGTGGTAGTGACCGACGCTGCCGGTAACGACTCGGCACCGGTCTCTGTCACCGCCCCGGACACCACTGATCCACTGCCGGCCACCGGCATTAGCGTGAGCCCGGACGGCGGCACGGTCGGCGGCACCGCCGAACCCGGCAGCACGGTAGAAATCCGCAACCCGGATGACACCGTGCGCGGCACAATCACCGTAGGGCCGGACGGTACCTTCGTGGTGCCGGTCGACCCGCCACTGACAACCGGCGAAACTGTCGCTGTGGTGGTGATCGACCCTGCCGGCAATGAGTCACCCCAGGTGCCAGTAGCAGGCCCGACTGGCACGGAAGTGGCCACACCGTCGGCCCTTGCCATCAGCGCCGACGGCTTCCTGCTGACCGGCCAAGGTACGGTCGGCTCGCTGATTACCGTGACCTCCGGGGGCACTACCCTGGGCACCGCCACGGTCGGCAGCGACGGCACCTTCCGGGTGTTCTTCCAGAACGCCCAGCTCAATGCCCAGACCTTGCAAGTCAGTGCCAAGGCTACTGTCGACGGCCAGCCTTCGGTGCCGGCCATCGTGGTGGCCAATGACACCACGGCACCGAACGCGCCGGCCCAGGTAACCCTCAACGCCACCGGCAGCACACTGACCGGCCAGGGCGAAGTGGGCGCAACCGTGCGCGTGACAGACGCTCAAGGCACGCTGCTGGGGACTGCCACCGTCGGCAGCAATGGCCTGTTCAGCGTCAGTTTCTCACCGGCCGTGGCCAATGGGCAGAACCTGATCGTGACCCAGGCCGATGCTGCGGGTAACGTTTCGCTCGCGGCCACGCTGCAAGCACCTGACCTGCAAGCACCGCTGGCGGCCAGCAACCTCAGCCTCAACAGCGCGGCCACCGTGCTCAGCGGCCAGGGTGAAGCCGGCGCCAGCGTCACCGTCCGCGACGCCAGTGGCGCCATCCTGGCCACCGGCACCGTCAACCAGAGCGGCCAGTTCCAGATCACCCTGCCCAGCGCGCAAACCACCGGCAGCCCGCTGCAAGTCACCCTCAGCGATGCTGCCGGCAACGTCTCCGGCCCGGCCAGCCTGGCCACGCCCGACCGCACGCCACCCGCCGCCATCACCAACCCGCTATTGAGCCAGGACGGCCGCCAGCTGTCCGGCAGCGGTGAAGTGGGCGCTACCGTGCAGGTGCGCAACGCCGCCGGCACCGTGCTGGGCACCGCCACCGTGGGCGCCGACGGCCGCTTCACGGTGACCTTCGACACCCCGCAAGCCAATGGCCAGGCCATCGGCGTCACGCAGGTGGATGCCGCCGGCAACACGTCGCCAGCCATCAACGTGTCGACCCCGGACCTGACCCCACCCGCGCCGCTGACCAATGTGGTGCTGAACAACAACGGCCTGACCCTGACCGGCCTGGGCGAAGCCGGCGCCACAGTCACCGTGCGCGGCCCGGACGGCACCATCATCGGCAGCGGCCTGGTGGCGGCCAATGGCAGCTTTACCCTGACCCTGAACAGCGCCCAGCTCAACGCCCAGCACCTGAACGTTACGCAGACCGATGCGGGCAACAATACCTCAACCGCCGTGCCGGTCACTGCGCCGGACTTCACCCCGCCTGCGGCACCGACCACACTCGCCCTGTCCGGTACCGGGCTGCAACTGACCGGGAACGCCGAAGCCGGCAGCACCGTGACCGTACGCGATGCCAGCGGCAACGTGTTGGGCACGGCGGTGGCCGGCAGCAACGGCACCTTCCAGGTCACCCTGAACAGCGCCCAGACCAATGGCCAGACGCTGCAGGTGACCGCCACCGACGCCGCCGGCAACGTGTCGCCGGCCGCGCCTTACAGCGCAGCCGACACCACGCCGCCAGCGGCCGTGACCAATCTGGCGGTCTCCGCCAATGGCGCGACCCTGACAGGCAATGGCGAAGCAGGCGCAACAGTCACTGTGCGGGCACCCGACAATACCGTGCTGGGCACCGCCACGGTCGGGGCCGACGGCCACTTCAGCGTGGCCCTGTCGCCGGCCGCGATCACCGGTGAAAGCCTGAGCGTGATTCAGGCGGATGCCGCACAGAATGTCTCCCCTGCGCAAAACGTCACCGCGCCGGGTGTTCTGGCACCGGCAACCCCGGACAACCTGGTCCTGGCCGCTGACGGCCTGTCGGTGACCGGCACCGCAGCGGCGGGCAGCACAGTCAAGGTGTATGGCCCCAATGGCGTCTTGCTGGGCAGCAGCCCGGTCGCCAACGACGGTACCTTCACTGTCAACCTGGGCAGTGCACAGGCCAATGGTGAAGTGCTGCAGGTCAGCGCAACGGGCACCGATGGCAGCGTATCGCTGCCTGCCACCTTGCAGGCACCGGACACCACGGCACCGCAACCACTGACCAACCTGGTGCTGTCCAACGACGGCCTTGTCCTCAGTGGCCGCGGCGAGGCAGGTGCCACCGTTACCGTGCTAGGCGAAGGCGGTATCGAGCTGGGTACTGCCGTGGTCGATGCCAGTGGCAACTTCAGCGTCAACCTGAGCGCGCCGCAGATCAATGGCGAACAGCTCAACGCCAGCCAGTCCGATGTGGCCGGCAACGAGTCCAACAGCGTCAGCTTGATCGCCCCTGACCGCGTCGCCCCGGATGCTGCCGGCAACCTGGCCTTCGCAGGGGGCGGCAGCTTGCTGAACGGTACCGGCGAAGCAGGTGCCGGCGTGCGCGTGCTCGCCGCCGACGGTTCGGTGCTGGGCAGTGCAACGGTGCGCGCGGACGGCACCTTCCAGGTCAACCTTGCATCGCCTCAGGCAAACGGCCAGCAAGTGCAAGTGGTACTGACCGATGCGGCTGGCAACCAGTCCGCCGCCAGCGCCATTACCGCACCCGATACCACGCCGCCAACGGCACCAGCCGAACTGGCCGTTTCCGGGGATGGCGTCACCCTCACCGGCCGCGGCGAAGTTGGCGCGCTGGTGACCGTGACCAACCCGGCCGGCGACGAAATCGGCAGCGCCACCGTCGATGCCAGCGGCCACTTCACCATCACCCTGAACCCGGCACTGGGCAACGCCGAGCTGCTTAGCTTTACCCAGGCCGACGCAGCCGGCAACGTGTCGGCAGTGGCAACCCTGCAAACCCCGGACTTCACCCCACCCGCCCCGCTCACCCAAGTGGTGATCAACGCAGACGGCAGCGTTGTCAGCGGCCTGGGCGAAGCCGGCGCGACCGTCATCGTAAGCAATGCCGCCGGCACGGTGCTGGGTACTGGCACGGTGCTCGCCGATGGCAGCTTCCGTGTCGAACTTACGCCTGCGCAAATCAACAACCAGTTGCTGTCGGTACTGCAGGCCGACCCACCCGGCAACGTCAGCCTGCCGGTCAGCGTACTGGCGCCGGACCACACGCCGCCTGCTGCGGCAACCGAGCTACGGCTCAATGCGGCGGGTGACGAACTGGGCGGTGTCGGCGAAGCAGGCGCCACGGTGCGGGTCTACGTTGGCACCACGCAGGTCGGTACCGGTACGGTGGGAGCCAGCGGCACCTTCGTGGTCGAGCTGGATACCGCAAAACTCAATGGCCAAGTGCTGCAAGTGACCCTGACCGATGGTGCCGGTAACATCTCGCCAATCAGTTCGGTCACGGCGGTGGACACCACGCCACCGGCCACCGTGATCGCCACCATCAACGACAGCGGCACCCAGGTGATCGGTACCGCCGAAGCCGGCACCCGCGTCACCGTGGTCAACAACAACGGCGACCTGCTGGGCCAGGTGACGGTCGATCCGGACGGCACCTTTGTCCTCAACCTGAACAACCCGCAGATCAACGGTGAAGTCCTCACCGTCATCGCCCAGGACGCCACGGGCAACCCGTCGGCGCCCCTGCAGGTGAACGCGCCAGACCTTACGCCGCCAGTGCAACCCGATAACCTGTTGCTCAACCCGGCAGGTACGTCGATGACCGGTACGGCAGAAGCCGGCACCACCATCACGGTGCGTGACCCGAACAACAACGTCGTAGGCACCGTGGAAGTGGGTGCAAACGGCCAGTTCACCGTGCCGATCAACCCGCCGCAAAACAACGGCCAGTTGCTCACAGTGGTGTCCACGGACGATGCCGGCAACGCCTCGGTGGTTGTGCCCTATCAGACCAACGACACCTCACCGCCTGGGGTGGTCACCGACATGGCCATCAACAACACGTTCAACGTGTTGACCGGCAAGGGCGAGCCGAATGCCACCGTCACCATCAGCCGCGGCGGATTGGTTATCGGCACGGGTACGGTAGATGCCGCGGGTAACTTCCAGATAACCCTGGTGCCGGCGGCGGGCTCGCTCGCCACTTTGGCAGTGACGCAATCCGACGGCATCAATACCTCTGCGGTCGCCACGTACATCACACCACTGATCGCGCCACCAGTACCCCCCACCAATGTGACGCTGGGCAGCGACGGGCTGACCTTGGCCGGTAATGCGCCAAGTGGCGTGGGCATTCGGGTCTACGATGCCGCAGGCAACCTGATCGGCACAGGCGGCGCTACCCTGAACGGCACCTTTACCCTGACGCTGAACACAGCGCAGCTCAACGGCCAGCATATTTCGGTGACAGCTGTAGCACTGGTAGGCGGTGAATCGCAGCCAACCTTCCTGCAAGCCGCCGACATCACACCACCGGCCAACCCGCTGGTGACCGGGCTGTCTCTGAACGGCCTGGTGCTGACCGGTACCGGTGAAGCCGGCGCCACGGTGACCGTGCGCGACGCCAGCAACAACGTGCTCGGCACGGCGGTGGTGAATGGCGGTGGCGTGTTCACCGTCAACCTGAACGCCGCACAGCTCAACGGCCAGGTACTGGGCGTGAGCCAGGCCGACGCTGCGGGTAATGTGTCCGGCAGTACCAGCTACACCGCCACGGACGTGCAACCACCTGCAACACCGACCAACGTCACCATCAACGGCGCGGGTACCGTGCTCACCGGTAACGGTGAAGCGGGCGCCACCGTGACGGTGCAAGGCCCGAACGGCCAGGTCGGTACCGGTGTGGTGCAAGCCGACGGCACCTTCACCATCACCCTGACCTCGCCACAGAACGACGGGCAACTGCTGGTGGTGCGCCAGGCCGATGCTGCCGGCAACCTGTCCGGTAGCACCAGCCTGACCGCGCCCGACACCACCCCGCCAGCCGCCCCGCTGGCCACCATCAACGCCAACGGCACCTCGGTCAGCGGTTCTGGCCAGATCGGCAGCACGGTCACCGTGCGCAACAGCGCCGGCACCGTGCTGGGGACAGCAACGGTGGGCAGCAACGGCCTGTTCGTGGTCAGCCTGACTGCGGCGCAGATCGACAACCAGGCGCTCAGCGTCACCCTCACCGACAGCGCCGGCAACGTCTCCACCGGCACTACGCTGACCGCACCAGACCTGACCCCACCTGCGGCTGCCGGCAACCTGCTGATCAGTGCCGACGGCGGTACCCTGACCGGTACTGGCGAAGTGGGCGCCACCGTGACCGTGCGCAGCGCCAACGGTACCGTGCTGCAAACCGCGACGGTGCAGCCGGGCGGCACCTTTACCGTGACCCTGAGCCCGCCTCAGGACAACGGCCAGATCCTCTCGGTGACCCTCAGCGACCCGCGCGGCAACGTGTCGGGCAACGTCAACGTCACCGCGCCGGATGTGGATGCCAACGCGCCGGTCATCGCCAGCGACAACCTGGCCACGGCCACGGTCAACCTGGCAGCGGTCAGTGCCACCAAGACCTACACCGACAGCTTCACCACGCTGCTGTCGGGCTTCTCCAAGACCTACACCTGGACGGTGGCGGCAGGCACCACGGCCGACCCGACCCTGACACTGACCACCAACAGCGTGCTGGCACTGCTCAACAACACCAGCTTCACCCTGCAGGTAAAAGACGCCAGCGGCGCCTGGGTGACCCTCGCCACCGGCAACACGCAGGGCCTGCTCGACCTGATCGTGCTGCCGATCGGCTTGCAGGTGGACATCGGCGTGCTGCAAGCCGGTGACTACCGGTTGACCGTGGGCAGTGGCGGCATCGGCCTGGTCACCAACGTGAGCACCGCGCTGGACATCACCTCCACCAGCCTGACCCAGTTCACCGGCACCGGCACTGCCACCACCGGCAACGTCATCACCGACGTGGGCACCGATGGCGCGGTGGATGCCCGCGGCCCGGACAGCGCCGCCGTGCTGCAAGTGCTGAAAAACGGCAGTTATGTCTCGGCCGGTACATCGACCACGGTTCAGGGCCAGTACGGCACCCTGGTGATCAGTGCGGATGGCAGCTACACCTACACCCCGAACGGCAGCCCGAACAGTGTCGGCAAGGTGGATGTGTTCAGCTACCAGCTGGTGCACCCGAACGGCCTGTCCGACACCGCCAACCTGTACGTACGCATCGACAGCCCGCAAGCCACGGAGGTCTGGAGCAACACCAACTACGCTGCACCGGCCACGGTGGTCGACGCGGTCAACGATGTCGGGACCAGCCATGTCACCCTGGCCAACCGTGTTGACACCAGCAGCAGTGCGCTGGGCTCGCTGAGCCTGCCGGTGATCGGTACCCGCCAGGCCACCTACACCACCACGGTTGCCGCCGATACCACGGCCAACCTGCAGGTGGTGGTCAACTCCGCCAACCTGTTGAGCCTGCTCAACGGCACCACCATCGAACTGCTCAAGCTCAACCCGGCCACCGGCCAGTACGTACTGGTGCAGTCGGTACCGGGGGGGTCGCTGATCAGCCTGCTAGGTGGCGGCGCGGGCTATACCTTCCAGAACCAGGGCGCCGGCACCTACCACGTACGTGTCACCGCCGGCGGCATCGGCCTGCTCAGCTCCATCACCACCAGCCTCAACGCCACCACCACGCACCTGACCGAGTTCGTGGTCAGCGGCGCGACGGCAGCCACCGGCAACCTGCTGAGTGACGACAACGTCGGTTCGGCACTGACCGTGCTGAGCGTGCTGACAGCGGCCAACACCTACACCATCCCGGGCTACAACGGGGTGAGTGTGGCCGGCACCTACGGCACGCTGCTGGTGCATGCCGACGGCAGCTACACCTACACCCTCAACCCAGGGCTTACCTCGGCGGTGGTCGGCCAGCACGACACCTTCACCTACGAGCTGACCCACCCGAACGGCACCACCGACACCGCCACGCTGACCGTCAACCTGGACAATGCTGCCGGCCTCACCACCTTCACTTCGCTGCAGGCCGACACCGGTGACGAGGCGGTAGCGCTGGCCAGCCTGGCAGCCGCCACCGATGTCATCGCCGGCACCGACGGCAACGACCACCTCGATGGCAGCCAGGGTGGCCACATCACCCTGCAGGGTGGTGCGGGTAACGACACGCTGGTGGTGGTCGACCAGAACTTCGCCAGCGTCGAGGGCGGCACAGGTACCGACACCCTGCTGTGGGGCGGCGGCGATGCCAGCATCGACCTGGGCAACCTGGCCGGGCGCGTGCACGACATCGAAGTCATCGACCTCAACGACACCAGTTCGGTGGCGCTGACGCTCAACCTGGCGGACGTGGTGGCAATCACCGAAACCGGCACCGACACACTCATCATCAAAGGGGACAACAAAGACTCGGTTCACATGACGGACAACTGGACGCTGGTCGGGAACCAAACTGCCGACGGTATCGACTATAACCAATACACGGCCCAGGAGGATCCAAGCCATCACCTGTGGGTACAGAACGGTATCCATGTGGTCTGAGGCCGCTGCAAACCCGCCGGGCAAATGCCCGGCGGCAAGGACGACCAGCAGTAAGGGAACTATGTGAAGCGAAGCAGTCCGCTGTCACCGCTGTTGCTGGGAGCCTTCGGGCTCCTGGCCCTGAACTTCCACCCGGTTGCCCTGGCAGCCGATGACATAGACCCCCAACTGCGCCAGATCGGGCCATCGCTGCTACGCGATGCGCCCGAAGCAGTGCCCGCACGCCCCGCCACCGGCATGGCCCCGGTCGCCAGTGGCGAGCGGCTGGGGCTGACCGACGCGGTGCTGCAGGCCGCTCAATGGCACCCCAGCATCGCCGAGGCCATCGGCAACCTCTATAAGCAGGGCGAAGGCATCAACGTTGCCCGCGCCGGGTATTACCCGCAGATTTCCGGCGGTATCCGCACCGGTTATGACACCGGTTATGGCGGCGACCGCAACAGCCAGGCGCTGAACCTGTCGCTCAAGCAGATGCTCTACGACTTCGGCAAGGTCGACAGCGCCGTCAGCGCGGCACAAGCTGCTGCCGCCCGCGCCCAGGCCAATATCCTGCTGGTGGTCGACGACCTGGCCCGCGACACGGCTTATGCCTGGATCGAAACCCGCCGCTACGAGCAACTGATGACCATCGCCCGCGACCAGATTCGCGGGGTCGGTGACATTGCCGGCATGGCCCGCCAACGCAGCGACATGGGCGCCAGCACCCGTTCCGACGTGGTGCAGGCCGAGTCCCGTGTGGAAAGCGCCCGCGCCACGCTGGAGGAATACCAGTCGCAGTACGAGCGCTGGCGCTCGACCCTGGCGGCACTGATGGGGCGCATCACTCCACCGGCGCTGGCCGAGGATTCGCCAGCAGCGCTGAACCAGGCCTGCAAGCGGCCCTCGCAAGGCGATGACCGCCTGCCTGCCGTGCTCATGGCCCTGGCCCAGCGCGCCCAGGGCCAGGCCGAGCTGGCCCAGGCCAAGGCCGAGGCCTACCCGACACTGTCGTTGCAACCACAGGTCAACCACTACCTGGACAACGACTACAACCGCGATAACTCACGGATGGACCGCACCCAGGCAGGCATCTACCTGAACGTCGAGGTACCTATCTATCAAGGGGGTGCCATCAGCGCCCGCAGCCGCGCTGCCGGCCACGCCCTGACCGCCGCCGACTCCGCCGAAGACGCGGCCCGCCTGCAAGCCCGTCGTGGCCTGGCCGAGGCCATGGCACAAACCTCCGGGCTAGGCCGCCGGCTGACTTCGCTGGAAGCCCGCCAGGTCAGCATTCAGGAAGCACGCATGCTTTACGGGCGCCAGTACCTGGACCTGGGCACGCGGCCCCTGCTCGACCTGCTCAACGCCGAGCAGGAGATCTACCAGTCACGCTTCGAACTCGCCGGCACCCGCTCCGACCTGCTGCGCCTGGATGTCGACTGCCTGTACAACACCGGCGCCCTGCGCACGGCCTTTGGCCTTGAGGGGCGCAACCTGCAAGGGGTGGAGATCCAGCCATGACCGATCCGATCAATGTGACCCTGCCTGAACAGCCCACTGCCCCCGCGGCCGAAGCGCCTCATCGACCGGACCTTGGACCGTGGCTGGAAGTAATGCTGCAGGTGGCGCACCACTACCGCCTGGACGTGTCGCCCCAGCGTATTCGCCTGGCCGCCGTCGAGGACGCCCGCCCGCTGGATGAAATCCTTCGCCACATGGCGCGCCAGGCCGGCCTGGCCCTGCGCTTCGTGCGCTTCGACGCCAAGGGCTTGCGACAGTGGCGTACACCGCTGGTACTGGAACTGGATGATGGCCAGTTGGCGGTGGTCGAGTCGGTCACCGAAGAGGACGACCTGGCGGTGGTGTTTGCCGGTGACCAGGGCCTGACCTCTCGCCTGCCCCGCGACAGCCTCAAGGGCCGCATCAACCGCGTTGCGCTGCTGCGCCCGGCACGGCCGCTGCGCGATGTGCGCACCGATGACTACACCGCACCCTACGACCGCCACTGGTTTGCCCGCATCGTGCTGCGCGACCTGCGCCCGTATGGGCAGGTGATGGTCGCCTCGCTGGTAGCCAACGTCTTGGCCCTCGCGGGGGTTTTGTTCTCGATGCAGGTGTACGACCGGGTGATCCCGGCCGAGTCGCTGCCCACCCTGTACGTGCTGTTCGGGGGGGTAGTGCTGGCGCTGGTGTTCGACTTCAGCATGCGCCTGCTGCGGCTGAAGGTGACCGACCTGCTGGGCAAACGCGCCGACCTGCGGGTGAGCGACCTGGTCTACGGGCATGCCTTGCGCCTGCGCAACTCGGTGCGCCCTAAGTCCACCGGGTCGTTCATCTCGCAACTGCGCGAGCTGGAATCGATCCGCGACCTGATCACTTCCAGCACCGCCACGGCGCTGGCCGACCTGCCGTTCTTCCTGTTGTTCCTGTTCGTGTTCTGGCTGATCGGCGGCGTGCTGGTGTTCATCCCGCTGGTCGCATTGCTGGCCATGGTGGTGCCTGGGGTACTGGCCCAACGGCGCCTGGCGCGGCTGGCCAATGCCTCCATGCGCGAGTCGGCGCTGCGCAACGCCATGCTGGTAGAAAGCATCCAGGGCCTGGACGAAATCAAGGCACTGCAGGCCGAAGCACGCTTCGAACGGCAGTGGAACCAGTACAACGCCGCCTGCGCCCATACCAACCTGCGCCTGCGCACCCTCACCAACGGCCTGGTGACCTGGACCCAGAACGTGCAAGGCGCTGTGTTTGCTGTGGTCATCGTGGTCGGCGCACCGATGGTCATCGCCGGCGACCTTACGACCGGTAGCCTGGTGGCGGCGTCGATGCTGTCGTCACGGATGATGGCGCCGCTGGCGCAACTGACCCATGTGCTGACCCGCTGGCAGCAGGCCAAGGTGGCCCTGCAAGGGCTGGACAAGCTGATGCAGTCACCGGTCGACCACCCCGAAGGCGAAGCCCGCGTACACCTGCCGGCGATTCGTGGCGAGTACCGCCTGCGCCAGGCCAACTTCCGCTACAGCGAGGAGTCCCCGCCAGTGCTGAACATCGGCCAGCTGGATATCCAGCCGGGCGAGCGCATTGCCGTGCTCGGGCGCAACGGCGCCGGCAAGTCGACCCTGCTGCAAGCGCTGGGAGGGGCCATGGACCTGGTGCAAGGCGAGGTCAGCCTGGACGGCATCGCCATGGGCCACCTCGACCCTGCCGACCTGCGCCGTGACGTGGGCCTGCTGCCACAGTACGCGCGCTTGTTCCACGGCACCCTGCGGGAAAACCTCACCCTCGGTGCCGGCCAGGCCAGCGACCAGGAACTGGTGGCCGCACTGGCTGCCACGGGCGCGCTGGACTTCGTCCGCCGTCTGCCCAAGGGCATGGACCACCTGATCCTGGAAGGCGGCCTGGGCTTGTCTGGCGGCCAACGCCAGGCCCTGGTGCTGTCGCGCCTGCTGGTGCGCCAGCCGCAAGTGTTGCTGCTGGACGAGCCGACTGCGTCGCTGGACGACATGACCGAGCGCAAGCTGCTGGATAACCTCGAACGCTTCTGCCAGGGCCGCACCCTGGTGATCGCCACCCACCGCCTGAGCGTGCTGCAACGGGTCGACCGCATCCTGGTGCTGGACGGCGGGCGCATCGTCATCGATGACACCCGCGATGCTGCGCTGGCCAAACTGCAAGGAGCCCAGGCATGAGCAACCATGAACTCCCGGCCTCCTACCTGGATGGGCAGGACGACCAGGCGGTGTTCCGCGCCGGCCGCATCATCACCATCTGTGCCTTGATGCTGGCCGCATTCCTGGCCTGGGCCGCCTGGTTCGAGGTGACCGAAGTGTCCACCGGCACCGGCAAGGTGATCCCCAGTTCGCGGGAGCAGGTGATCCAGTCGTTCGAGGGCGGCATCGTCGCGCAGATGAGCGTGGCCGAAGGCGACCTGGTCGAGCGCGGACAGGTGCTGGCCCAGCTCGACCCGACCAAGACCGCCTCCAGTGTCGGCGAGAGCGAAGCCAAGTACCGCGCTGCCAAGGCCAGCCAGGCCCGCTTGCAGGCAGAGGTCACTGGCAGGCCGCTGACTTTCCCGGACAGCCTGCGCGACTCACCCGACCTGATCGACGCCGAAACCGCGTTGTACCAGACCCGCCGCCGCGGCCTGGAGCAGACCCTGGCGGGTATCCAGGACTCGCTGCAACTGGTGCGCAGCGAGCTGAAGATCACCGAGAACCTGGCAAAGATGGGCGCCTCCAGCCGGGTCGAAGTGATCCGCCTGAACCGCCAGCGTTCAGAGCTGGAGCTCAAGGCCAACGAAGCCCGCTCCGACTACCTGGTGCGTGCCCGGGAAGAACTGGCCAAAGCCAGCGCCGAGGCCGACAGCCTGTCAGAAGTGGTCCGCGGGCGCAGCGACTCGCTTACCCGCCTGACCTTGCGCTCACCGGTGCGTGGCATCGTCAAGGACATTGAGGTCAACACCCTGGGCGGCGTGGTGCAGCCCGGTGGCCAGGTCATGAAGATCGTGCCGATGGACGAACGCCTGCTGATCGAAACCCGCATCGCCCCGCGCGATATCGCGTTCATCCACCCCGACCAGGCGGCCAAGGTCAAGATCAGTGCCTATGACTATTCGGTGTATGGCGGACTGGATGGCAAGGTGGTGGGGATTTCGCCGGATACCCTGCAGGATGAGGTGAAACCGGAAATCTACTACTACAGGGTGTTCATCCGCACCGAGCAGGACAGCCTGCAGAACAAGGCCGGCAAGCACTTCGCGATCGTGCCGGGGATGATTGCCACGGTGGATATCCGCACCGGCGAGAAGACCATCCTCGATTACCTGATCAAGCCGCTGAACCGGGCCAAGGAGGCACTGCGCGAACGGTAGTGCATGCCGGAAGATTTGCGGCGCCGGTGAGATCGCGCGCCGCCCGCGCGGCGCATCGCGAGCTGCGCTCGCTCCTACGTTTGTTTCGGGCCAGTTACGCCTGTGACAGGCGCGCGCGACCGCCTTGTTTGTACGACGCGATATCGTGCCATGCGCCAAGGGGGGCGCGTGCAAATCCCACAGAAATAATTGGCCCGAAACAAACGTAGGAGCGAGCGCAGCTCGCGATGCGCCGCACGGGCGGCGCGCGATCTCACCGGCAACGAAAAAACCAAGGTCACCCCATCAACTATTCTCACCACCCTAAAGCCAGACGCCAAAGAGCCGATAACCGGTTATCCCCTGTTCCCCACCGAAGGTCACCATGGCCACGCAAAATGCCCGCGCGGACTCGTTGTCCCTGCTGCTGTTCACCCTGCGCAGCGGCAAGTTGATGGCAATCAACCTGCTCAAGGTCAGCGAAATCATCCCCTGCCCGCCGCTGACCAAGCTGCCGGAGTCGCACCCCAACGTGAAGGGTGTGGCGACCCTGCGTGGCCATTCGCTGTCGGTCATCGACCTGTCACGCGCCATCGGCGAGCGGCCCCTGGAAGACCCGCAAGGCGGCTGCCTGATCGTCACTGAAATCAGCCGCTCGCGCCAAGGCCTGCATGTGCAGGCGGTCAGCCGCATCGTGCATTGCCTGAGCACCGACATCAAACCGCCACCCTTTGCTTCGGGCAACCGCTCGTTCATCACCGGCGTGACCCGGGTCGACAACACCCTGGTGCAGGTGCTGGACATCGAAAAAGTCATCCACTCCATCGCCCCACCGCCGGCCGAACCCGCACACGGCACCTTGAGCGAAGAAGACGCCAGCCTGCTGGCCGCCGCCAACATCCTGGTGGTGGACGACAGCCTGGTGGCCCTGCAGCAGTCGGTGCACACCCTGCGCAACCTGGGCATCGAATGCCACACCGCGCGCAGCGCCAAAGATGCCATCAACGTGTTGCTGGAGCTGCAAGGCACCGCGCAGGAGATCAACATCATCGTCTCCGACATCGAAATGAGCGAGATGGATGGCTACGCCTTCACCCGCACCCTGCGCGAAACCCCTGATTTCCAGCACCTGTACGTGCTGCTGCACACCTCGCTGGACAGCGCCATGAGCAGCGAGAAGGCAACACAGGCCGGGGCCAACGCCATCCTCACCAAGTTCTCCTCGCCAGAGCTGACCGATTGTCTGGTGGTGGCCGCGCGTACCGTGGTATTTGCCGAGCACTGATATATTAAGCGACAAACTCCCCGGCTTGCCGCCGGGGGTGAGTCGGGCATAATTCGCGCCCCTCGCAAGCAAATTGCCGGAATCGCGTATGAAGTTTTTCAGCTCTATCCTGATCACCTGCGCCCTCCTCAGCGGTATCGCCCAGGCCTCCAGCAGCCAGGCCTGGAACGAGCAGCGCCAACAGATGCTCAAGGCCTGCCTGGCCGCCAGCCAGTTCAAGGATGCCCACGCCCGCGGCAAGCCCGCCGAGTTCGATGACCAGGTCGGCATGAGCGCCCTGCTGGTCGAAGGCGTCTACCCGCAGAAGCACATGCAGCAACGCACCGGCACCGAGCTGTGCCTGTACGACCGCCAGCACCAGCGTGCCTTCATCAGCGAGTGGAGCCCGGAAGCCAAGTGACCGACAACTTGCGATTCGGTTGTACCGGCTGCGGCAAGTGCTGCACCGGGCACCACGTGCCCCTGACGCTGGCTGAGGCACGCCGCTGGGCAGATGATGCCGGCCAGGTGATAGTGCTGATCGAAGCCTTCGTGGCCGATGGCCCCGGCATGCCGCCTGAGCAGCGCGAACATGTGCTGCGCCGCTCGTATCCGGTGGCCTGCGGCGACGGTGAGGCACGCGTGTCGGTGACCTTTGCCGCGTTCAACCCCGGGCGCTGCCGCAACCTGGACGACAACGACCTGTGCACCATCTATGAACAGCGCCCGCTGGTCTGTCGCATCTACCCGGTGGAAATCAACCCGCACATTCCGCTGCGCCCGGACAGCAAGGACTGCCCGCCGGAGGCCTGGCAGCAAGGGCCGGAACTGATTCACGGCACGCAACTGGTCGATGCGGAACTGCAAGCGCTGGTGCAAGCGTCACGGCAAGCCGACCGCGATGACATAGCTGCCAAGGTGGCGGTGTGCCAGGCGCTGGGCATGACCACCAGTGCGCTCAAGGGCAATGGCTTTACCGCCTACCTGCCAGACATGGGCGCGTTTGCCACGGCGCTGGCGCAGGAGCCCATACCTGACGCTGCACAGTGGACCTTGCATGTGCAGGATGAACCGCTGGTCGCGAGCTTGCAGGGGCTTGGTTTGCGCACTACCCACGAAACCCCGGTGTACTACGCCTTCATAGGCTTTTAGCCTGAGCGACTTCAGCAAGCATTCCACGGTAACCTGTGGGAGCGGGCGCGCCCACGAACACCGGCGCAGCCGGTGCCATCCACCGCGTCGTCTTCTTCGCGGGCACGGCCGCTCCCACAGTGGTCCCCTGTCGCATGCCACCCGGTGAAACTGACAGCGCTGTCAGCCAGCCGTCACGCTGCCGACCCGGTGCGGGGGCTATAAGATTGAGTACAGACAACCGTTTCCCTCCCACCTGGCCAAGGTGCCCGCACCGATGCGACGTCCGTCCCGCTCTGCCTTCCTCGCCGCACTGGCGCTCCTGGCCCTGGTGGTAGCAGGCACCTGGTTCAGCCAGCACCAACCCGCACCGGCCGCCCGCGCGCAAACCGCCGTACCGGTGCGCGTGGTCAGCGTCGCCCAGCAGGACGTGCCACGCTATGCCAGCGCCATCGGCTCGGTATTGTCGCTGCACAGCGTCGAGGTCCGGCCCCAGGTCGAGGGGATACTCACTCAAGTGCTGGTCAAGGAAGGCCAATGGGTCAAGGAAGGTGATCTGCTCGCTACCCTTGACGACCGCAGCATCCGCGCCAGCCTCGATCAGGCCCGTGCACAACTCGGCCAAAGCCAGGCCCAGATCCAGGTGGCCGGCGTCGACCTCAAGCGCTACCGCCTGCTCAGCAGCGATGACGGCGTGTCCAAGCAAACCCTCGACCAGCAACAGGCGTTGGTCAACCAGCTGCAAGCCACGGTCAAGGGCAACCAGGCGGCCATCGCCAACGCCGAGGTGCAACTCTCCTACACACAGATACGCTCACCGGTAACCGGGCGCGTGGGCATCCGCAATATCGACCCGGGCAACCTGGTGCGCACCAGCGACACCCAGGGGCTGTTCAGCGTGACCCAGATCGACCCGATCGCTGTGGAGTTCTCGCTGCCGCAACAGATGCTGCCAACCCTGCAAGGCCTGCTCAAGGCGCAAACGCCGGCGCTGGTCGAGGCCTACATGGATGCCGATGGTGAGCGCAACCTGCTCGGCGCAGGCCACCTTGCCCTGATCGACAACCAGATTTCGGCCAACACCGGCACGGTGCGCGTCAAGGCCGAGTTCGACAACAAGGACGGCCTGCTATGGCCGGGGCAACTGGTCACCGTGCGCCTGCGCACGGCGATGGACCAAGACGCCCTGGTGGTGCCGCCCCCCGTGGTGCAACGCAGCATCGATGGCCACTTCGTCTACCGCGTCGACGGCGACAAAGTCACCAACGTGCCGGTCAAGGTACTGTATCAGGACAGCACGCTGAACATCGTCGCCGGGGTCAAGGCCGGCGACCAGCTGGTACTCGATGGCCAATCGCGCCTCAAACCCGGCTCCAGGGTCGAGATCACCCCTGACGCCCCGCCGCCTGCCGAGATGGCCGAGCGCAGGAGCCAGCCATGAACACCCGCAATGGCGTCTCGGCGTGGTGCATCGACCACCCTATCGCCACCCTGCTGCTGACCTTCGCCTTGGTCCTGCTCGGCGCCATCGCCTTCCCGCGCCTGCCGGTGGCACCCTTGCCAGAAGCGGACTTCCCGACCATTCAGGTCACCGCCCAGTTGCCCGGTGCCAGCCCGGAAACCATGGCCTCGTCGGTGGCCACGCCGCTGGAGGTGCAGTTCAGCGCCATCCCCGGCATGACCCAGATGACCAGCAGCAGCGCGCTGGGCTCGACCACGCTGATCCTGCAGTTCACCCTGGACAAGAACATCGACACCGCCGCCCAGGAAGTGCAGGCAGCGATCAACACGGCCACCGCCCGCCTGCCCCAGGACCTGCCCAGCCCGCCCACCTGGCGCAAGGTCAACCCGGCCGACAGCCCGGTGGTAATCCTCACCGTCAGCTCCGCACAGATGCCCGGCAACGAGCTCAGCGACTACGCCGAAACCCTCTTGGCGCGCCAGCTCAGCCAGATCGACGGGGTCGGCCTGATCAACATCACCGGCCAGCTGCGCCCGGCCATACGGGTGCAGGCACAACCCGAGAAACTCGCGGCCATCGGCCTGACCCTGGCCGACGTGCGCCTGGCTATCCAGCAGACCAGCCTGAACCTGGCCAAAGGCGCGCTGTACGGCGAGCACAGCGTGTCGACCATCGCCGCCAACGACCAGCTGTTCCACCCCGAAGACTATGCGCAGCTGATCGTCAGCTACCGCAATGGCGCCCCGGTGCACCTGAAGGACGTGGCCAAGGTAATCAATGGTGCCGAGAACGCCTATGTAAGTGCCTGGTCAGGCAACCAACCGGGGCTGAATCTGGTGATCTTCCGCCAGCCTGGCGCCAATATCGTCGACACCGTGGACCGGGTGCTCGACGCCTTGCCGCGCTTGCAAGAGATGCTGCCGGCCTCGGTCGAAGTGTCGGTGCTGCAGGACCGCACCCAGACCATCCGCAGTTCGCTGCACGAGGTCGAGCTGACCCTGATGATCGCCGTGGCGCTGGTGATCGGGGTGATGGCGCTGTTCCTGCGTCAGTGGTCGGCCACCTTCATCGTCTCCAGCGTGCTCGGCGTCTCGCTGATCGCCACGTGCGCGCTGATGTACGTGTTCGGCTTCAGCCTCAACAACCTGACCTTGGTGGCTATCGTCATTGCCGTCGGCTTCGTGGTCGATGATGCCATCGTTGTGGTGGAGAACATTCATCGCCATCTGGAAGCCGGCGACGATAGCCGCACCGCTGCGCTCAAAGGCGCCGGCGAGATCGGCTTTACCGTGGTGTCGATCAGTTTCTCGCTGATCGCCGCGTTCATTCCGCTGTTGTTCATGGGCGGTGTGGTGGGCCGGCTGTTCAAGGAGTTCGCCCTGACCGCCACGGCCACCATTTTGATCTCGGTGGTGGTATCGCTGACCCTGGCCCCCACCCTTTCGGCGCTGTTCATGCGCCGCCCACCCGGCGACCACCAGGGCGGTTTCGGCCAGCGCCTGCTGGGTTGGTACGAAAAAGGCCTGGACCGCGCGCTGGCCCACCGGCGGATCACCCTGGGGGTGTTCGGCATTACCCTGGCGCTGGCCGTGGCCGGCTACGTGGGCATCCCCAAAGGCTTCTTCCCGCTGCAGGACACCGGCTTCATTCTCGGCACCACCGAGGCAGCTGCGGACGTGTCCTACCCGTCGATGATCGACAAGCACCTGGCGCTGGCGAAAATCATCGGTGACGACCCGGCAGTGCGCGCCTATTCGCACTCGGTGGGGGTGACTGGCAGCAACCAGACCATCGCCAACGGCCGTTTCTGGATCTCGCTCAAGCCCCGCGGCGAGCGCGATGTCTCGGCCAGCGAATGGATCGACCGGATTCGCCCGAAACTCGCCCAGGTGCCGGGCATCGTCCTGTACATGCGCGCCGGCCAGGACATCAACCTCAGCTCCGGCCCGTCACGCACCCAGTACCAATACGTGCTCAAGAGCAACGACGGCGTCGCGCTCAACCTGTGGACCCAGCGCCTTACCGACCGCCTGCGGGAAAACCCGGCGCTGCGTGACCTGTCCAACGACCTGCAACTGGGCGCCAGCGTCACCCGCATCGATATCGACCGCCAGGCCGCGGCGCGTTTCGGCCTGACCACCACCGACGTCGACCAGGCCCTGTACGATGCCTTCGGCCAGCGCCAGATCAGCGAATTTCAGACCGAGACCAACCAGTACAAGGTCATCCTCGAACTGGACGCGCAACAGCGCGGCAAGGCTGAAAGCCTCAACTTCTTCTACTTGCGCTCACCGCTGACCAACGAGATGGTGCCGCTGTCGGCCCTGGCGCATGTTGCCGCGCCAAGCACCGGGCCGCTGTCGATCAGCCACGACGGCCTGTTCCCGGCCGCCAACCTGTCGTTCAACCTGGCGCCCGGCGTGGCCTTGGGCGATGCGGTGCAGATCCTGGAGCGTGCGCAGCGCGAGCTGGGCATGCCCGACTCGATCACCGGCAACTTCCAGGGCGCCGCCCAGGCGTTCCAGAGCTCGCTGTCGAGCCAGCCCTACCTGATCCTCGCCGCGCTGGTGGCGGTTTACATCATCCTCGGTGTGCTCTACGAGAGCTTCGTTCACCCGCTGACCATCATCTCCACCCTGCCCTCCGCAGGCCTGGGCGCGATCATCCTGCTGTGGGCCAGCGGCCAAGACTTCAGCATCATGGGGCTGATCGGCGTGGTACTGCTGATCGGCATCGTCAAGAAGAACGGCATCCTGCTCATCGACTTTGCCCTCGAAGCCCAGCGCCACCACGGCATGACACCCGAACAGGCGATACGCCAGGCATGCCTGGTGCGCTTCCGTCCGATCATCATGACTACCCTGGCCGCGCTACTGGGCGCGGTGCCGCTGATGTTCGGCTTTGGCACCGGCGCCGAGCTGCGCCAGCCACTGGGCATCGCCGTGGTGGGTGGCCTGCTGGTGAGCCAGGCCCTGACGCTGTTTACCACCCCGGTCATATACTTGGCCCTGGAGCGCCTGTTCCATCGCCGCCAGGCTGCCCGCGCGGCAGCGCCAAGTGCCAGTTAGGACAAGACCATGCGTGTGCTGATCATCGAAGACGAAGAAAAAACCGCCGACTACCTGCATCGCGGCCTGAGCGAACAGGGCTTTACCGTTGACCTGGCACGGGACGGTATCGATGGCCTGCACCTGGCCCTGGAGGGCGACTACGCGGTGATCGTGCTGGATGTGATGCTGCCTGGCCTGGACGGCTATGGCGTGCTGCGCGCCTTGCGCGCACGCAAGCAGACGCCGGTGATCATGCTGACCGCCCGTGAACGGGTCGAAGACCGCATTCATGGCTTGCGTGAGGGCGCCGACGACTATCTGGGCAAGCCGTTCTCGTTCCTTGAACTGGTCGCCCGCCTGCAGGCCCTGACCCGGCGCAGCAGCAACCATGAACCGTTGCAGGTGCAGGTGGCAGACCTGTGGATCGACCTGATGGCCCGCAAGGCCACACGCGCCGGGCAGCGCCTGGACCTGACGGCCAAAGAGTTCTCGCTGCTCAGCGTGCTGGCCCGGCGGCAGGGTGAAATCCTGTCGAAAACGGCTATTGCCGAACTGGTCTGGGACATCAACTTCGACAGCGACGCCAACGTCGTGGAAGTGGCAATCAAACGCCTGCGCGCCAAGCTCGACGGGCCCTTCGACAACAAGCTGCTGCACACCATCCGAGGCATGGGCTATGTCCTGGAAAACCGCGCGGGGTAATTCCATCGCCCTGCGCCTGTCGGCGCTGTTCATCCTGGTGGCGCTGGGCGTGTTCCTGCTGATCGGCTCGGCGCTGTACCGCCAGGTCGACCGCAGCCTGGACCTGCTGCCGCAGGCGGAACTGGATGCGCGCTTCAGCGTGCTCGAATCTACCCTCAACCGCTTCGGCACACAGGAACACTGGGCCAAGATCAACAACAAGCTCAACCTGCTCAGCGAAGAAGACAAGCGCATCCGCTTCTGGGTAGTCAGCAGCAACCCGGCCTACGAATACGGCCACCCCAGCGAGCTGGTCCGTGCCTTTGCCGAAGGCCCGCAGGGTATGCGCGACCTGCGCCTGCCCGACCGGCCCTACCCTTACAAGGTGCTGGTCAGCGAGCTACCGGGCCTGGGCGAGCGGCCACCGCTGCGGTTTTTGATTGGCATCGACACCGAAACGTTCTGGCAGGCCCAGCACAGCCTGCTGCTGGCGATTGTCGGGCTGGCGGTGCTTGGCGTGCTGCTGGCTTCAATGCTGGGGTACTGGGTCGCGCGCATTGGCCTGCGCCCGCTGCTGGCGTTGTCCAACGAGGCCCAGGCCCTGGCCCCGCCACGCCTGGACGGGCGTTTGCAAACCCACGCCCTGGCCCCGGAACTGGCACAGTTCGCCGGCGCCTTCAACGCCGCGCTCGACCGGGTCAGCCAGGCCTACTCACGGCTGGAAGCCTTCAACGCCGACGTCGCCCACGAACTGCGCTCGCCGCTGACCAACCTGATCGGCCAGACCCAGGTAGCGCTTACCCGTGGCCGCAGTGCCGAGCATTACTTCGAAGTGCTGCAATCAAACCTGGAAGAGCTGGAGCGCCTGCGCAGCATCATCAACGACATGCTGTTTCTGGCCAGCGCCGACCAAGGCAGCAAGGCCACCGCCCTCACCCAGGCCTCGCTGGCCGAAGAAGTGGCAACCACCCTCGACTACCTGGACTACATCCTCGAAGACGCCCAGGTCAGCGTGAGCGTGATCGGCGACGCCCAGGCGCCCATCGAAAAGGCCCAGTTACGCCGGGCGCTGATCAACCTGCTGAACAACGCCGTGCAGCACACCGCGCCGCACCAGGTGATCCAGGTGCAGATCGATGCCGGGCCCGAGCAGGTCAGCATTGCCGTGAGCAACCCGGGGCCGGCGATTGACGATGAACACCTGCCGTTGCTGTTCGAACGCTTCTACCGCGTGGATGCGGCGCGCAGCAACAGCGGTGGGGGCAACCATGGGCTGGGGTTGGCGATCGTCAAGGCGATTGCGCTGATGCATGGGGGGGAAGTGTTTGTGCGCAGTGGGGCCGGGCTCAATACCTTTGGTATCCAGTTGCCGACCTTGAGGCCTGCGCGCTCTGTCTAGGAGCGGCCTTGTGCCGCGAAAGGGTCGCGAAGCGGCCCCAGACGCTTTGGCAGGGCCAAGATTGCCGGGGCTGCTGCGCAGCCCATTCGCGGCGCAAGGCCGCTCCTACAAGGACCGCGCAGGCTCTCTAGCGCGGGAGTTTGCGGCCAAAGTCCTATTGCTTTTTCTTGGATCGTTACCTTTTGCGCAACAGTGCTTATCGCACTTCGCTCTGTTTCAAGTGCACTGAAAGGACTAACTTTACCCCCGTCCTCATTAGCACTTGCACCGCAAGAAGGTAGTTTCAAATGTCCAACAGTATGGGTATTGCCAGCGTCTTCGTTCTGTCTTCCCTGTTGTTGTCGCCCCTGGCCATGGCCGAAGAATCCAGCGCTTTCGTCACCCGTAATGCAGAGCTCGCCGCCGTCCATCAAGAGGCCCGCGACGCTGTAGCAGCAAACAAGGCAGAAGCCGCCAAATCCCCAGAACAGACCGCTTCCAAAGTTTCTGTCGATGCCAATGCCGACAGCTGATCAAGCGCTGTTGCTGCTCCCGATTTCCCTTGGCTACACCATGGGCACCACCGGTGCCGATATGTTAGCCTTTTAAAGCCGCTGCCGATCAGCGGCTTTTTTTATGTGCTTTAAACCTCAGCCCGGCTGTAACGTCTACCTAAAAAAAAAGACGCACATTCAAAAATAAAAACTGCCCCACCGTCAGACCAAAGGAGCTAGTACCGGTGCCTTCCGCGTTTCGCTTTACCCCGCTGTTCATTGCGTTGACTGCAACGATCCCTGTCGCCGCCCAGGCAGATGAAGACAAGGCTGATGGCTTCATTGAAGGGTCGTCCTTCAACCTGCACTTTCGTAATGCCTACTTCAACCGCGACAACCACAACGCTGGCGTGCGTGACACCCGCGAGTGGGGCCAGGGCGCGGTTGCGCGCTTCGAGTCGGGCTACACCCCAGGCGTAATCGGCTTCGGCCTGGATGCCCACGCCATGCTGGGCCTCAAGTTGGACGGCGGTGGCGGCCATGCCGGCACCAGCATCCTGCCCGAGCACATCAAGGACGACGGTGAGCTGGGCGCTGCCCCGCATTCGTTCTCCACTGCCGGTGCTGCGGTCAAGCTCAAGGCATTCGACACCGAGCTGAAAGCCGGTGACCTGTTCCTCACCAACCCGGTGATCGCGGGCGGCGAAACCCGCATGCTGCCGCAGACCTTCCGTGGTGTGAGCCTGACCAACACCAGCATCGACGGCCTGCTGCTCGAAGGCGGCCAGGTGAGCTTTACCCACCCGTACAACCAGAGCGGCCACCGCCGCATCGACACCTACTACGGTTCGCTGGACGAGCACGACAACAGCAAGCACCTGAACTGGGCCGGCGCGTCATGGAGCGGTACCGAGAACATCACCAGCAACCTTTACGCCGCCGAGCTGAAGGACATCTGGAACCAGTACTACGCGGACTTCGACTACACCTACGTGGTCAACGACCTGGTCAGCCTGAACCCGGGCGTGCACTTCTACCACACGCAGGACACCGGCCAGGCCCTGCTGGGCAAGATCGACAACAACACCTACAGCGTGCACTTCACCGTCAATGCGGGCTTCCACAGCGTCACCGCCGCCTACCAGCGGGTCAATGGCAATACGCCATTCGACTACATCAACCTGGGCGACAGCGTGTACCTGGACAACTCGCGCATGTACTCGGACTTCAACGCGCCAAACGAGCGCTCGTGGAAGCTGCAGTACGACTATGACTTCGCCGGAGTAGGCGTGCCTGGCCTGACCACCTCGCTGTCGTACTCGCGCGGCGAGGCCGATCTGACCAAAGCCACCCAGGACACCAGCCACTACGACTACTACCGTGAAGATGGCAAGAACGCCATGCACTGGGAACGTGACCTGGACGTGAAGTACGTGTTCCAGGAGGGTGACCTGAAGGACCTGTCGGTACTGGTGCGCTATGCCACTCACCGTGGCAGCCAGGGATATGCGTCGATCGACAGCAACAGCGACAACGATGAAGTGCGGGTGATCGTCGACTACCCACTGAACGTGTTCTGATCCAGGACCGCTAGCGAGGGCTGCGCCCTCGATCGCCGGCAAGCCAGCTCCCACAGGTACTGCATAACCGCTAAGCCTGATGCTGTACCTGTGGGAGCTGGCTTGCCGGCAAAGGGCTGCGCAGCAGCCCCAGACGTGATTCCGTCGGACAAATCTTGTCCGACAATCACTGCTTCCCTAGAATATCGCCGCCGCGAATGGCCCTGCCCACGCAGTAGCGAGCATGCCCACCCGATTACCGCGTTTCGCATTTCTCAGGTCGCACCCCGAGCTGGCCCTCAACCTGGGCAGTTGCCTTGCCGTGCTCGCCATCGTGGCCATCGTCAGCTTCCTGCTGGCGCGTGAACGTGACAGCGTCGAGCTGTCAGCCATTCGCTCGTCAAGCAACATTGTCCAGCTGATCGAAAGCGACATCCTGCGCAACGCCGAACTCTACGACCAGTCACTGCAGGGCCTGATCTGGGCCGTCGGGCGCAAGGAGCTGCCGGAAATACCCGGCCCGCTGCGCCAACGCCTGCTGTTCAATGAAGCCTTCGTCGACCGCAAACGCGGCGACGTGCTGTGGCTGGACAAGCAAGGCAATGTGGTGGGCGACTCCACCAGCAGTGTGCCGCGCAAGGCCAACTTTGGCGAAACCGGGGTGTTCAAGGCACACCAGGCCAACGCCAATCTGGGCTTGCTGGTAGGCCCGCCATTCAAGGCCAAGCTCGGCGACCTGGACTGGTGTATCAGCTTCAGCCGGCGTATCTCCGGCCCTGATGGCGAGTTTGCCGGACTGGCAGCAGGCGCATTGCGCCTGTCGTATTTCAGTGAGCTGTTCCAGCGCCTGGACATCGGCGCCGACAGCAGCATCAACCTGTTCAATACCGACGGGCAGCTCCTCGCCCGTCAGCCCTCACGCCCGCAAGACCCGCTGATCGGTTCAAACTATGCCGAGCGGCCCAACTTCAAGCGCATTCTCAGCGAACAGAGCGGTAACTTCACTGCCCGCTCTGGCAGCAACGGCAATCCGCAGATCTACACCTTCGCCCGGGTCGCGCAGCTGCCACTGATCGTGCTGGTGGTGCACTCGGCCGACGAGGTGTTCCAGTCCTGGCGCCGCACTGCGGTTCTGGTCAGCGTCGCCACGGGCGTGCTGTGCGTGGGCATCCTCTGGCTGACCCTGCTCCTGGGCCGCGAACTGCGTCGCCGCCAAGAGGCCGAACAAGGTCTGGCAACGTTGGCCGCCACTGATAGCCTGACCGGCCTGGCCAACCGTCGCCGTCTGGACCAGGTGCTGCGCCAGGAGTGGGCGCGTGCGCAGCGCAATGGCAAGCCGCTGGCGGTACTGATGGTGGATGTGGACCATTTCAAGGCGTTCAACCAGCGCCATGGGCATGCCGGTGGCGACCACGCGTTGCGGGAGGTAGCCAAGACCATCGAGGCGAGCATCCGCCGGCCGGCAGATCTGGCTGCTCGTTATGGTGGGGAGGAGTTTCAGGTGGTGCTGCCGGAAACCGATCTGGCCGGCGCGCGGCTGCTGGCCGAGCGCATTCGTACAAGTGTAGAAGCGCTGGCACCTTTTGCCGATGACGCCCACGCGGTAACAGTGAGCATCGGCATCGGCCTGTCCGGCACCCAGCACGAACTGAGCAGTGTGCTGGGCGCTGCGGACGAAGCCCTCTACCGGGCCAAGGCCAAGGGCCGCAACCGGGTAGAGGGGCCCGACGCTTAAGAGCGGGCGCGGGCGGCGTTGCGCAGGGCTTTGACCTGGTCATGGTTGCGCTGCACGCCTTGCAGCTGTTTTTCCACCAGGCCATAGGTCATGTCGCTGGCGCTGCGGCCCAGCTTTACCAGCTTCTCGCGGGCTTCCTTGTAGGCTTTGAGGGCGTGGTCTTCACCGCGTTCGACCTCGTTCAGCACCGCTTCTTCATCCTTGCCGGTGACCAGCGACTTCAGGTTCACCCAGCCGCGATGCAAGTCGCCGCTGATGCTGGTGGATGTTTCCGGGTCGCCGCCCAGCCGGCGCACTTCGCTTTGCAGTTCGCCGGCAGCGTTGGCGCATTCACCGGCACGCTGAACGAAGAACGCTTTGAGCTCGGGATTCTTCACATCATCGGCCGAGGCTTTGAATCCTTTCTCGCCATCCTTGCTGTATTCGATCAGGTCGTTGAGTACGTCAATCACGTCTTTGTTGGGGTTGCTCATGGTCGAACTCCTTGGCAGGTGATAGTCATCTACAGAGTTGCAGCGTTCGTGCCATGCTTTCGAGTAAAATAAATCCTTTGTTTTTCAATTACTTATCTAATATTCAAGAATGGCTGATACCGGCGTTCTGCATGATCGCCGCTTGGGGCTTCGTGCAGATTGCAGTATGGTCGGCACTTTTCCACTCAAGGCGCGCCGAAGATGAAGCCGGAAATGCTCGAATTGCTGGTGACCCGCAGCATGCCGTTCGGCAAGTACCAAGGGCGCATCATTGCCGACCTGCCGGGGGACTACCTGGCCTGGTTTGCGCGCAAGGGTTTCCCCACGGGTGAGCTGGGCGGGTTGCTGGCGTTGATGCATGAAATCGACCACAACGGGCTGGGGGATCTGCTGGTACCGTTGCGCAACAAGCATGGGCGTTGACCTGCGACGGCCCTATCGCCGGCAAGCCAGCTCCCACAGGATCACGCAGGCCTCAAAATCTGCGCTATCCCTGTAGGAGCTGGCTTGCCGGCGATTAGGGCCAGCGGGGCCAACCAAAAGCTCTAGCCTTTCACTGGCGTCACGGCCAGCTCTACCTGCTCGCTCTTCTTGATCACGGCATACACCACCGCCGTCAGCAGGCTACCCGCCACGATCGCCAGCAAATACAGCAACGCATGGTTAATGGCATTGGGGATCAACAGCACGAACAAGCCGCCGTGCGGCGCCATCAGCTTGCAACCGAAGTACATCGACAATGCCCCGGTCAGCGCACCGCCGGCCACGCTGGCGGGGATCACCCGCAGCGGGTCTTTGGCAGCAAACGGAATAGCCCCTTCGGAAATGAAACAAAGCCCCAGGGCCAATGCGGCCTTGCCCGCCTCGCGCTCACTCTGGGCGAACTTGCGCCGGGCCAGGAAGGTGGCGATACCCAGGCCGATCGGCGGCACCATGCCAGCGGCCATGGTCGCCGCCATCGGCGCGTAGCTCGACGATGCCAGCAGCCCCACCGAGAAGGCGTAGGCGGCCTTGTTGATCGGCCCGCCCAGGTCGACACACATCATGCCGCCCAGCAACAGCCCCAGCAGAATGGCATTGGTGGTGCCCATGCTGTCGAGGAAGTGCGTGAGGCCTTCGAGCATGGCTGCCACCGGCTGGCCGACCACGTAGATCATCACCAGGCCGGTGACCAGGCTGGCCAGCAGCGGAATGATCAAGATCGGCTTGAGCGCTTCCAGGCTGCTGGGCAAGCGTGCCCAGCGGGCAATGGCCTTGGCGCTGTAACCGGCAATGAAGCCGGCAACAATGCCACCGATGAAGCCGGCCCCCAAGGTACTGGCCAGCAGGCCACCGATCATGCCCGGCGCAAGCCCCGGGCGGTCGGCGATGGACCAGGCGATATAGCCGGCCAGCAGAGGCACCATAAGCTTGAACGCCGCCTCACCGCCTATCTGCATCAACGCTGCCGGCAAGGTGCCCGGCTGTTTGTAGGCCTCAATACCGAACACGAACGACAGCGCAATCAGCAGGCCGCCAGCCACCACCATGGGCAGCATGAACGACACGCCGGTGAGCAGGTGCTTGTACACACCGGTCTTTTCACCCTTCGCCGTGGTAGCAGCCGCTGCGGCATCGGCGCTGTTTTCCACCTTGGCCTCGGCCAGGGCCTTGTCCAGGGTGGCACGTGCCTGCTTGAGTGCAATGCCGGTGCCGCATCGGTAGATGCGCTTGCCGGCAAACCGCGCGGTCGGCACTTCAATGTCAGCAGCTAGCAGCACCACATCCGCTTCAGCAATGGCCTGGGCAGACAACGGGTTACGCGCACCGACCGAGCCTTGGGTCTCGACCGTGAGCTGATAACCCATTAGTTGCGCGGCTTGCTGCAAGGCCTCCGCCGCCATGAACGTGTGCGCGACGCCCGTCGGGCAGGCGGTGACCGCGACAATGCGTGCGCCCGTGCTGCCAACCTCGGGCGGCGCACCTGCTGCGGCCAACAGCGGTTGGGCGTTGGCCGCCGCTTCATCGAGGAAGCCCTCGCGGTCGGCCAGTGCCTGGGCGGGCGTGCTCTGGTAAACCCGCTTGCTGACGAAGCGGGCCAGGTCCACCGGGCCGGTGCTGACCACCAGCACCCAGTCGGCCTCGGCGATCTGCGCGGCACTCAGTTGCCGTTCGGGGTGCCCGGCATCCTGCACTTCTACACGGGTGCTCCAGCCGCGCCGCTGGGCAGCGGCAGACAGCAAGCGCGCGCTCAGCACGCTCGACACCTGGCCGTTGGGGCAGGCGGTGACAATGGCAATGTTCATCGGCAACCCTCTTGTTGTTCTGTCAGTTGCACGGCAGCTTCCAGACACGTCAGTTGCTCACGGTCATGGATGCCGAAGCCAACCTGGGTGACGGCCTGGGCGGCAATCGCGGTGGCGCGGATCAAGGTCTGCGCAGGCGCCTCGCCCTGCAGCAGGCCATGGACCATGCCAGCCACCAACGAATCCCCCGCCCCCACTGTACTGGCAACCCGCACGCTGGGCGGGCAGGCATGCAGGGCCAGGTCGCGGGCGAACCAGCTGACGCCCTGCTCGCCGGCAGACACCACCACGTGTTCCACGCCGCTGGCCAGCAACTGCTCGGCGGCGACGCGTTGCTGCGCCGGGTTATCCACGGCCTGGCCAAGCACTTCGCCAAGTTCTTCGGTATTGGGTTTGACCAGCCAGGGCGCGCTTTGCAGGCCGGCGCGCAGGGCTTCGCCGCTGCTGTCCAGCGCCACCTTGAGGCCAAGGGCCTTCAACTGGTCAAGCAACTGGCGGAACCAGTCGGCGCTGATCCCTCGCGGCAGGCTGCCCGCCACCACCACGGCATCGTGGCCCGGGGCGACCTGCTCCAGCCGCTGCATCAAGGCAATGCATGCCGCTTCGTCGACCTCGGGGCCTTGGCCATTGATGTCAGTCACGCGGCCATCGGCTTCTACCAGCTTGATGTTGCTGCGGGTTTCGCCGGGGACGCGAACAAAGCAGTCGGTAAAGCCACGCCATTCAATCAACGATTCAAACGGCTGCAGGTTATCGCGCCCGAGGAAACCGCCAACGGTCACGCGGTGCCCCAGGTCGGCCAGTACCTGGGCAACGTTCAGCCCTTTGCCCGCCGCGTGGCTCTGTTGTGCATGGCTGCGGTTGACCTGCCCCGGGCGCAGGGTATCAAGGCCGATGGTGATATCCAGCGCCGGGTTCAGGGTGAGGGTAAGGATCTTGGCCATTCAGTAACGCTCCACCAGCGCGCGAACCGCTGCGGCGCTGTCTTGTTGCAGGGCCTCTCGCGCCAGGGCGCGGGCCGTCTGATGATCGGCCTGGCGAACCAGGGCCTTGACTTCGGCAATGCTGCGCGCAGACACGCTGAGTTCGTCCACGTCCAGCCCGAGCAGCACAGGCACCGCCTGCGGATCTGCCGCCAGCTCACCGCATACGCCCACCCACTTGCCGTGGGCATGGGCGGCGCGCACGGTCATGTCGATCAGGCTCAATACTGCCGGGTGCAGGCCGTCGGCCTGGGCCGAAAGGCTGGGGTGGCCACGGTCGATGGCCAGGGTGTATTGGGTCAGGTCGTTGGTGCCGATACTGAAGAAGTCCACTTCGCGCGCCAGTTGCCCAGCCAACAGGGCCGCCGAAGGCACCTCGACCATGATGCCCAGCTGCAGGTCGGCCACGGGAATTTCTGCCCGCAGGCGCTCGACCATGGCCCGCGCCTCGCGCCACTCATGCACCTGGCCCACCATGGGGAACATGATGCGCAGCGGGCGCTGGTCGGCAGCCCTGAGCAAGGCGCGCAGCTGGTCCTCCATCACTTGCGGCCGTTGCAAGGTCAGGCGTACGCCACGCACGCCGAGGAACGGGTTTTCCTCAGCGGTAATCGGCCAGTACGGCAGCGGCTTGTCGCCGCCGACATCGAGGGTGCGCACCACCAGCGGTCGTCCGTCCAGGCCATCGAGCACGCGACGGTACTCAGCCTCCTGGGTGGAAACGTCCGGGGCCTGGGGGTGGGCCATGAAAATCAGTTCGGTGCGCAGCAAGCCGACACCTTCGGCGCCCTGCTCCACCACCTTGGCGATACCGCTGCTCTCACCGATGTTGGCGAACACCTCCACGGCGTGGCCATCGCGGGTGACGGCCGGTTCAAAACGGTTGGCCCAGGCGGCCTGCAAACGCTGTTCGCGCGCATCTCGCTCGGCCAGGGCGCGCTGCAATTCATCCTCCGGCGGTGCCACGCTGACCACGCCGCGCTGGCCATCAAGCAGTAACGGTGTGCCTGCTTCCAGCAGCAAGATCGCCGCACCCGCCCCCACCACAGCCGGGATGCCCAAGGCACGGGCGACAATGGCGCTGTGTGCAGTGGCGCCACCCTGAGCAGTGACGATACCGGCGACCCGGCCTGGGTCCAGCCGGGCAACATCGGACGGGCCGACTTCGGTCATCACCAGTACGTAGGGTTGCTCGGGCTCAGCCTGGGCCTGGACACCGCACAACTGCGCCAGCACGCGGCGGCCAACATCGCGCAAGTCAGCGGCGCGCTCGGCCAGCAGGGCATCGTGCAACGCCTCTTGCTGGCGCGCCGCGGCCTCGATCACGGCCATCCACGCTGCCGCAGCGCTCTCCCCCTGGGCAAGGCGCTGCTCGACATCATCGGTCAAGGCCGGGTCGGCGAGCATTTCCTGATGCGTGACGAATATCTCGCCAATGGCCTTGTCGCTGCGCTGTACCAGCGCCTGAAGCTCGCTGGCCACCGTTGCCAAAGCCTGGTGCAACTTTTGCCGTTCCTGGGCGCAGGATTCGCCGCGCAGTGGGTAGTCGAACTCGCGCTCGACACACACATGGGCAGGTCCACTGGCAATGCCGGGCGCAGCGCCCACGCCCTGAACACGGCTACCGGCGGCGGGGGCTTGCAGCACCTGGGCCGCAACAGTGGCAATGGGCTCCATGCTCTGCGGCAGCGGCTCTACCTCTTCACCCAGGCCCTGTTCAATGGCAGCCAACAGCACCGGCAAGGCGTCGGCGGCAATACCCGGCTCGGCCACCAGTTCCAGGAGCTGGCCACGACGGGCGCCAAGGCTGAGCAGCTTGCTCAGGCTCTTCACCGACACCGCCGGCTGCGCGCTGTCGACCAGGCGTACACGGATTTCCCCGTCGAAGCCTTTGGCCAGTTGCGCCAGCACCTTGGCCGGGCGGGCATGCAAGCCATGTGGGTTGGCCAGCACGATGCGCGCGCTGGGCCAATCCGCCGGCGCCTCGCCCCCCAGCACTGCCAGCACAGCTCGGCTGCTGGTGGCCTGATAGAGCATCTGCCCGCGGCCTTCGATCAGCACTTCGCACAGGCGCTCAAGCAGGGCCTGGTGAGCGGCGCCAAGGCTGGCCAGGCAGAACAGGCCATTGAGCGGCTGGTCGCGATAACGCAGGGGCTGCTGTGGAGTAACGAAGGCCAGGCCCGGCTGGCGCACCTGGCGCTCGCTGTGCAGCCACCACAGGCCCTCGCCCAGCGGCAGCGGCTCGGCCTGCTGCAGCACCGCGGCAAAACCACTGTCGACGCAGTCGGCACGCTGCAACAGGCGGGCGCCGCGCCAGGCCAGTTCGTCAAAGTCTTCAGCCGGCAGGTTCAGGCCGACCAGTTGTGCATCCAGTGCCAGCTCCTGTGGCGCGCCTTGCAGCAGCTTGAGCAGCGCTTCGGCGGAACTGGCCCGGCGCAGCGCTTCGGCCAGGTCGGTTTCGCCCAAGGCGCGGGTCAGCAGCTGCAGCAAGCGCAGGTGTTCGTCGGAACGGGCGGCGATGCCGATGGCCAGGTAGACCATTTGCCCATCGCCCCAGTCTACGCCCTCGGGAAACTGCAGCAGGCGCACGCCGGTGGCATAAACCAGGTCACGGGTTTGCGGCGTGCCATGGGGAATGGCGATGCCCTGGCCAAGGAAGGTGGAGCCTTGCCCCTCGCGGTCCTGCAGCCCTTGCAAGTACCCCTGTGCGACCAGGCCATCAGCGACCAGCCGGTCCGCCAGCAGGCGCAACGCCTCGGCCTTGTCGGCGGCCGTCTGGCCCATGGCTATCTGCTCCTTGGCGAGTTCGAGCATGACCTTCTCCTTTTGCAGTTCCCGGTCGGGTACTGGAGTATTGTTGTGAAATTCACATGAAGGGCCAGTTCAACAGCCTTGCACAGATGGCAGCCGAGGCAGAAAATTCGGCAGCTGAAACGTTTAATCTGACCAGGCGGCCACGTTACTCGATAATCTGCCCGGTAAAAAGCCCCATCCTGTCGGACAATTGCGACAATGGTCGTCTGCGCATGGCGCCAGTACCGGGTCAGAATACCCGGTCCGGCCTCACAGCCAGCCCCGGAAATAACAAGGAAAATTCGGTGAAACTCAGCGATATCGCCCGCCTGGCCGGTGTGTCCGTGACCACTGCCAGCTACGTCATCAACGGCAAGGCTGAACAGCAACGCATCAGTAACAGCACTGTAGAACGGGTACGCGCGGTGGTTGAAGCCCACGGCTTTACCCCCAACCCGCAGGCTGCGGGCCTGCGCAGCCGGCACACGCGCACCCTGGGCTTCATTCTCCCGGATCTGGAGAACCCCAGCTACGCCCGCATCGCCAAGCAGCTGGAACAAGGTGCCCGCGCCCGTGGCTATCAGCTGCTTATCGCCAGCAGCGATGACCAGCCCGACAGCGAGCGCCAGTTGCAGCAACTGTTCCGCGCGCGCCGTTGTGATGCCCTGTTCGTCGCCAGCTGCCTGCCGCCGGAAGACGACAGCTACCGCGAAATGCAGGACAAAGGCCTGCCGGTGATAGCCATCGACCGCCGCCTGGACCCTGCGCACTTCTGCTCGGTTATCAGCGATGACCGCGATGCCAGCCGCCAACTGGCCGCCAGCCTGCTCAGTGCAGCCCCGCGCAGCATTGCCCTGATTGGCGCACGCCCCGAGCTGTCGGTCAGCCAGGCACGTGCCGGCGGGTTCGACGAAGCCCTGCAAGGCTATGCCGGTGATGTGCGTCGCTACCAGGGCGAGGCATTCAGCCGTGAGTGCGGCCAGCGCCTGATGCAACAGCTTATCAATGACCTGGGCGGCCTGCCGGATGCCCTGGTGACCACCTCGTACGTGCTGCTGCAAGGGGTGTTCGACACATTGCAGGCGCGCCCTGCCGACTCGCGCCAGCTGCAGTTGGGCACCTTTGGCGACAACCAGTTGCTCGACTTCCTGCCGCTACCGGTCAATGCCATGGCGCAGCAGCATGGCCTGATTGCCGCCACTGCGCTGGAACTGGCGCTGGCCGCAATCGAGGAAAAACGCTACGAACCTGGCGTGCATGCTGTCGGCCGCACCTTCAAGCAGCGCATCACGGCAGCCTGAGCATGCGCCTGATCGACACCCACACCCACCTGGACTTCCCCGAGTTCGACGCCGATCGCCCGCGCCTGTTGGCCAACGCGGCGGCGCGCGGGGTGGAACGGATGGTGGTGCTGGGGGTTTACCAGGCAAATTTCCAACGGGTGTGGGACCTGGCCTGCGCCGATCAGCGCCTGTTCGTGGCACTGGGCCTGCACCCGGTGTACCTCGACCAGCATCGCCCGGAGCATTTGACGCAATTGCGCGAATGGCTGGAACGCCTGCACGGCGACCCACGGCTCTGCGCCGTGGGTGAGTTTGGCCTGGACTACTACCTCGAAGACCTGGACAAAACGCGCCAACAGGACCTGTTCGAAGCGCAACTGCAAATGGCCTGCGACTTCGAGCTGCCCGCGCTGTTGCACGTACGCCGCAGCCATGCCCAGGTGATCGCCACGCTCAAGCGCTACAGGCCGGCGCGGGCGGGAGTGATTCATGCGTTTGCCGGCAGTTACGAAGAGGCGCGTGAATATATCAAGCTGGGCTTTCGGCTTGGGCTTGGCGGTGCCGGCACCTGGCCACAGGCGCTGCGGCTGCGCAAGACGCTGGCGCGGCTGCCACTGGAGAGTGTAGTGCTGGAGACCGATGCGCCGGATATGGCGCCGGTGATGTATGCGGGGCAACGGAACAGCCCGGAGCATCTGCCGGACATTGCCGGGGCGCTGGCCCAGGTGATGGGAGTGGATGTAGAGGCGCTGGCGCAGGCCAGTAGCCGCAATGCTTGCGAATTGTTTGGCTGGTGCTCGCCTTTGTAGTTGCTGCGCCTGGCAGATCGAGCGCCGCCGGGGCGGCGCTCGATCTGCCAGGCGACGCAAATAGCAAGGCGACCCTAGGTCAGACCAGCACGGTCCACAGCGCAAACCCGGCATACCACAGCACTGCGCAGCGCAGCAGCAGCTCCCAAAGGCTGTCCAGCCGCCCCAGGCCACGCTGACTGTCTTCTTCCTCGGGAATGTCATCGGCAATACGCCCCACCCGCGCCACCAGGTGTGCAGCGCTGATGTGCCAGTTGAGCACCTCGTGCAGCATCACCCGGGTCACTGCGAGGAAGTTGCCCACCAGCGCAAAGCTCATTGCCATCAAGCGCACCGGTAGCCAGTCCATGATGTGCCGCAGCTGTTCGGCACGCGCCTTCAGCGCAGGCTGCTGGCTGTGCTCGCCGCACAGCGCCACCAGTCGATAAGCCAGCGCCGCACCAGGGCCTAGCACGAAATACCAGAAGATCACCGCAAAAAACCCTTGGTACACCTGCCACAGCAAGTTGCCCTGCACACGCACCAACAGGCTGTGCGGCTCATCCGCCACCACGCCCAGGTCGCGCTCTGCAACATGCAGCGTCGCTTGGTCGTCACCCCGCCGCCAGGCATCACGGAACGGGCCCAACGACGCCTTGGCATCGCCACGGCCCAGGCTATAGACCAGCACCAGCAAATGCACCGGCAAGGCCAAAAGCCCATAGGCCACCGGTTCCAGCACATGCAGCAGCAACACCAGCAGCGCTACCGGTGCCAGCACCACGACGGCCAGCGTCCACCAGGGGTGTACCTTGCCGCTGCGCTCCAGGCGAAGCAGCTCGCCAAGGAAGAACCCGTCACGCTGCACTTGATGCCGCAGGGCCGAAAACTTCTCGACCCACAGCGCCAGCAACAACACCAGAAAACTCATGCCTTGTCCTCGTTGTGCAACAACGCTTCGCGGTAGCGCGGCCAATCGAAAGACGGGCCGGGGTCGGTCTTGCGTTGTGGGGCAATGTCGCTGTGGCCCTGAATACGGCCCAGGTCGATGGCCGGCCAGGCGCTACGAATGTGCCGGGTAAGCTGCTCCAGCACGGCGTACTGAGCATCGGTATAGGGCAGGTCGTCGGTGCCTTCCAGCTCTATGCCGATGGAAAAATCGTTACAGCCTTCACGCCCGTCGAAGCACGACACACCCGCGTGCCAGGCACGCTCGAGCAACGAAACGAACTGGGTCACCGCGCCGTCACGCTCGACGAACAGGTGCGCCGAAACGGTGAGGTGGCTGATGCTGGCGAAATAAGGGTGTTCGTTGGGGTCCAGGCGGTTCTGGAAGAACTGCTGCACCTTGCCGGTACCAAAACAGGCCGGCGGCAGGCTGATGTTGTGGATCACCAGCAGGGAAACCGATTCGCCTTCGGGGCGGGCATTGAAGTTCGGCGAGGGGCAGTGGGTGATTCCGATTCCGTGGAACCAGCCAGTGGCACGGTCCAATTGCATGGGGCAAATCCTGAAAGCGCCTTGAACAGACCCACAGTATGCCCTGCCGCCAACACCGTTTGCATGTGAATGATTGTAATGTTGCCGCCTACCTCACCGGTGGCTGCCGCAGCCCATCGAGCACCGCTTCCAGCGCCCGCTCGAACAACAACCCGTCATCCAGCAGCCGCACGTCCCCTCGCTGTAGCGCCTGGGCCAGGCCGGCACCGTTCCACTCTCTCACCTTCATGCCGGTGCGGTTGGCAAACACCAGCCTGTCGCTGCTGCCGATACGCGCCACCAGTTTGCAGCGCAACGGTTCGTCGTCATCAAGTACTTCGACCCAGTTACCGATGCGCAAGCGCTGCACCTGCCGCAACGCGGCTGCCTGGCCTTCGGCAACGTGCAGCGGCGCGCAGGACGGTTCTTCGGCAATCGCCAGCACAATATCTTCGTCCACCCGCACTTCGGCCAAGGGTTGCTCATGGCCAACCGGTAACTCAGCGCCTGTGCAGGCACGCAAGTGCAATTGCTCCAGTTGCAGGAAGAACTCGCGGGTTGCCGCCGAGTTCAGGGCCACACTGGCCAACCCATCGCGCAGCGCCTTGAGCAGCCCAGGTACCTGCTGCAACAGCGCTTGCGGTTCATGCCCAGGGGTGATGCTGGCCAATAGCGTGTCCAGCGTGTGCAGGGCATCCCGCCAAGCCTGGGAGGCCTCACCATGCTTGAGCCAGGCCAGCAGCAGCACCTGGCTCCAGGCCTGTACCAGCATTTGCACCACCACCAAAGGCAGTACCCGGCCCCGCAGGCGCTGGTTGAGCACCCGCTGCACCTGCTGCCGGGCCTGCAGGGCACGGGCGCGTCCTTCTTCGGCGTCGCGAGTGCGCTGCTCAAGCAACTCGTTGCGCCGCCGCTCCTCCTGGTTGAACGCAAGAAACTCGTCGAGCAGGTCGGTGAAAATGCCGACATCTTCGGCAAAATCATTGATCAAGCGCTGGACCACGCGCTCTACCCGTAAGTGCAGGCTGTCGCGCAGACCTTCGCCGCTGCACTCCCAGCCAATAGCTGCGCCAGCGATTTCGTTAAGCAGCCGGCGTGCAGGGTGGCTGGCCCGACTGAACAGCCCCTTGTCCAGCAGTGCCACCTTTAACAATGGGATATGCAACCGCGCGATCAACGCACGCAGGCTGGCCGGCAGGTTGTCATCGCCCTGAATACAGGCGAACAGCAGGCCAACCAGGTTGATCGTGTCTTCGTCGGCCACGGCTATGCGCCGCCGGGTGCCGCTGCGCACGCTGACCCTCAGCAGCAATTGTTCAAGCTGTTGGCCGAGTTCAAAATCCTCAGCCTCGCCGGCAGCGGGTACGTAGTGCTGCAAATGCGAAAGCAGGCGGACCAGGTCTGCGGTGCTGATGGACTGGGCGGCAGCCACCGCCTGCAATCGGGGTGCGAACTGCCCACGCGCCGGGGCCAGCAAGGTTTGCAAAGAGGCAAAGAACGCCTGCCCTGCCGCATCTGCGCTCGCTCCCTGGCCTTGGCTTGCCACCCGCTGGCTTGCCATCATGCGCTGATCCTCGGCGCGACGGCGCGGGGCCGGTTGCAACTCGGGCAGCACACCGGCGACGGCCAGCAATTGATTGGCTTCGGCATAGATGACGTCCAGATCGCGCAAGACATAACGCTCGAACAGCTTGAGCAGGACCAGTTTGACCCTCAGGCCAACCCCCAGGTTCCGGCCAGCCTCAAGGAAGTAGCCGCACAGCGCGGCAGGGCCCAGTGGGCTGCATTGCTCATGCACGGGGCGATCGAGCAGGGCCTGCAACCGCAGGCCCAGTTGCTGCAGGGCAATGCCATCACGCGACAGCACCCGCGCAACCATGCATTCGATGGCCGCAGCCCGCTCGAGTTGCATCTTGTTGCGCAGGTTGCCCGGTTCGGCGAGAGGCGCCAGCAGGTCGACATGGCCGATGCGGGAATAGGTGTCATAAAACGTATCAAGGAAGCCGCGTTCGATACTTTTTCGCTTCAGACGCAGATCGCGCATGGCCTCGAAATACAGATTCTGGTCACAACGGTCCACGGCCTTGTCGGCCATTCCGAACAAGGTGTCATCGGCATTGTCGAACAGCGCCTGCAAGCCCTGACGCAGTTGCAACGCAGCCTTGTCGCGCACTTGCAGGAGCAATACCGGAAGGCAAGGAAGAGGCGTGCGCCCCCCTCGGTCGATGGCTGCCGCCAGGGGCACCACCTTGCCTTCGTTTTGCATCCTGGACTCCTTGCAGGTTGTCATGCCCGAAAGGGCTGAAAATCGTCAAAGCTATGACGCCAAATACTGGTCGCCATTATCGGTAAAAAATCTCACAGCTGCCAGCGCCGATTCATGGGCGGTCAACGCCCTCATTTGCAGTCATCGCCCAGCAAGACCGACCAAGGGTCATCGCCCAGGCAGCTGTACACATCTGGCCCCTGCCCTATAATCGCCGGCATCTTGCTTGTGGAGCCGACCATGCCGAACCTACGCCTTGCCGACCTGACCGCTGAAATCGAAGCCAACGTGCGCCGCGCACTGTTGGAGGACATCGGCAGTGGCGATATCACCGCGCAGCTGATCCCGGCCGAGCGCCTGGCCAAGGCGACCATCATCACCCGCGAGGACTGCGTGATTGCCGGCACTGCCTGGGTCGACGCCGTGTTTCGCCAGCTCGACCCGCGCGTTGCAGTGCACTGGCAGGTGGCCGACGGTGAACGGGCTACTGCCAATCAGCCGCTGTTCCACCTGGAAGGCCCGGCCCGCTCGCTGCTCAGTGGTGAACGCAGTGCGCTGAACTTCCTGCAGTTGCTGTCGGGCGTGGCCACCCGCGCGCGCGCGCTCGCCGACCTGGTGGCAGGCACGCAAGTGCGCCTGCTGGACACCCGCAAAACCCTGCCAGGCCTGCGCCTGGCGCAGAAGTACGCGGTGACCTGCGGCGGTTGCGACAACCACCGCATTGGCCTGTACGACGCCTTCCTGATCAAGGAAAACCACATTGCCGCCAGCGGCGGCGTAGCCCAGGCAGTGGCAGCGGCGCACCGCATTGCGCCGGGCAAGCCGGTGGAAATCGAGGTGGAAAGCCTGGATGAACTACGCGAGGCGCTGGCCGCTGGCGCGGATATCATCATGCTCGACGAGCTGAACCTGGACGAAATGCGCGAAGCGGTACGCATTACCGCTGGCAAAGCCAAGCTTGAGGCCAGTGGCGGGGTGAACGAGACGACCTTGCGGGTGATTGCCGAGACTGGGGTGGACTACATCTCGATTGGCGCCATGACCAAGGATGTGAAAGCCGTGGACCTGTCCATGCGGTTGAGCCTGTGAGCTGACCGCAGGCAATAAAAAACCGGCCTTTCGGCCGGTTTTTTTGGGGCGCTATCTGATCAGAACGAGGCGTTGGCCAGCCCGTCCAGGTAACGCTCCACGTCAAGGGCCGCCATGCAGCCAGCGCCGGCCGAGGTAATGGCCTGACGGTAAACGTGGTCAGCCACGTCACCCGCAGCGAACACACCTTCAACGTTGGTGGCGGTGGCGTTGCCTTCACGGCCGCCGTTGACTACCAGGTAGCCGTCCTTGAGGGTCAGCTGGCCTTCGAACAGCGACGTGTTCGGGGTGTGGCCAATGGCAATGAATACGCCGTCGACCTTGATTTCGTCACTGCTGCCGTCGTTGTTCTTCAGGCGCGCACCGGTCACACCCATGTTGTCACCCAACACTTCGTCCAGGGTGGCGTTGAGCTTGAGCTCGATCTTGCCTTCGGCCACACGGGCGTTGAGTTTGTCGACCAGGATCTTCTCGGCGCGGAAGGTCTCGCGGCGGTGCACCAGGGTTACCTTGCTGGCGATGTTGGCCAGGTACAGCGCCTCTTCCACGGCAGTGTTGCCGCCGCCAACCACGGCGACTGGCTTGTTGCGGTAGAAGAAACCGTCGCAGGTGGCGCAGGCCGAAACGCCCTTGCCCATGAAGGCCTCTTCCGACGGCAGGCCCAGGTAGCGGGCGCTGGCACCAGTAGCGATGATCAGTGCGTCGCAGGTGTACTTGCCGCTGTCACCCTGCAGGGTGAACGGCTTGTTGGCCAAGTCGACGGCGTTGATGTGGTCGAAGACGATTTCGGTTTCGAAGCGCTCGGCGTGTTCCTGCATGCGCTGCATCAGGGCCGGGCCGGTCAGGCCGTGTGGGTCGCCCGGCCAGTTGTCGACTTCGGTAGTGGTAGTCAGCTGGCCGCCGGCCTGCATGCCGGTGATCAGCAGCGGCTTGAGGTTGGCGCGGGCCGCATAGACCGCAGCGCTGTATCCGGCAGGGCCGGAACCGAGAATGATGACGCGCGAATGACGTACTTCAGACATGTCGAACTCCTGTCGAGCCGGCCGCTCGGGCCGGCATCGGTGTACCGGCTGCGCCAGCTGGAAAATTAAAACGGACCCACGCAGCACTTGGGGAAGGCTACAACGCGCAGGCCCTGAAAGCGAAAAGTTGAGCGCACTGTAGCGAGGTCGCAAAGATTAAGGAAATATCCTTAGACAATCCACCTCATAGGCACCGTCTATTCACTGTTTTCATCGATAGCCCAGACCCCGGCGCTTTTGTTACAGCCCGTGTCCGGCTTGCCAGCCACCTTTCGTCGGCGATGCAAACTCGGTAAGGTCAGCGCGTTTCCCTTCTCTGCGGAGTCTCCCGATGCAAGCCCCTGTCCTCTCCGGCCCCCAATACCTGCGCGAAGGCCTGAAACTGGTGCTGAGCCCCAACCTGCGGCTGTTCGTGCTGCTGCCGCTGGCGATCAACCTGCTGCTGTTCGGTGGCATGGTCTACTTCGCCGGCCACCAGTTTGCCCTTTGGCTCGATGCCCTGATGCCGACGCTGCCAGACTGGTTGAGCTTCCTCAGCTACATCCTCTGGCCGCTGTTCGTTGCCTTGCTGGTGCTGATGGTGTTCTTCACCTTCACCCTGGTGGCCAACATCATTGCCGCGCCGTTCAATGGCTTTTTGGCGGAAAAGGTCGAGGTTGTGGTACGGGGCGAAGACACCTTCCCGGCGTTCAGCTGGGGCGAGCTGGTGGCCATGGTGCCACGCACCTTCAGCCGCGAAATGCGCAAGCTGGGCTACTTCCTGCCGCGGGCAGTCGGCCTGTTCATTCTGTCGCTGATCCCGGTGGTCAACGTCGTCGCCGCGCCACTGTGGCTGATGTTCGGGGTATGGATGATGGCCATCCAGTACATCGACTACCCGGCGGACAACAACAAGATGAGCTGGCAGGACATGCTGGCCTGGCTGCGCAGCAAGCGCTGGCAGTCGCTGGGCTTTGGCGGCATCACCTACCTGGCGTTGATGATTCCGGGGGTGAACGTGCTGATGATGCCGGCGGCGGTGGCCGGGGCTACGTTGTTCTGGGTGCGGGAGCGCAACTGATCCCGGAGCGCATGCGAGATTCTCTGCAGGAAATCGCTCGTCCTTTGAGGTGCCCTGTGGGAGCGCCCGCGAATGGGGGCACGCGACGCCTGGCACCGGCTTTGCCGGTGTTCGCGGGACAAGCCCGCTCCCACAAAGTGGACTGCTCACAGAAAAGAACCAAGCTGGCCTGGGGCTTACTGCCCCAACCGGCTGGAGAACTGCCCCACCACATCCACCACCCGTTTCGCCCCGTCCTGGATCTCGACAATCACGCTACCTGTCTCGTCAGCCAGCGCCAGCCCCTGCTCGGCCTGGCGCTTGCTGGTGTCGATGATCGCTACTGCCGCCTGAGCCAGCTGTTCGTTCTGCTGTACCACCCGGGCAATTTCCTCGGTGGCGGTACTGGTGCGCGATGCCAGCTGGCGCACTTCGTCGGCAACCACGGCAAAGCCCCGCCCTTGCTCGCCCGCGCGGGCCGCTTCAATGGCCGCGTTAAGGGCCAGCAGGTTGGTCTGCCCGGCAATGTCGCTAATGGTCTTGATGATCGAACCGATCACCCGCGACTGGGTGTCCAGCGCCTGGATGCCCTCGGCCGCCTCTTGCATCGAGGCCTCCAGGCCACGCATGACGCTGACGGTCTGGGTGACCACCTCGGTGGCTTTGCGGGCGCTGACATCGGTACCCAGCGAGGTGCTGTAGGCGACATCTGCTGCCTGGGCCACGGCCTGCTCCTGGTTGACCTGGTCGGTGATGACAGTGGCGAACTTGACCACCTTGTACAGGACGTCGTGGGCATCGAAGATCGGGTTGTAGGAAGCCTCCAGCCAGATCACCCGGCCATGGGCATCGATACGCTTGAAGCGTTCGGCGACATATTCACCACGGCGCAGCTTGTCCCAGAACGCCTGGTAGCCGGCCGAGTGGGCCTCCTCCGGCTCGCAGAACATGCGGTGATGCTTGCCGCGAATCTGCTCCAGGCGGTAACCGACAGTGGCCAGGAAACGCTCGTTGGCCGTGAGGATGGTGCCGTCGAGGTCAAACTCGATGACAGCGGTAGAACGCATCAGCGCCTTGATCAGGCTTTCATGCTCGCGGGATGCCTCGATAGTGCGGGTAAGGTCGCTGGAATGCAGGGTGAAATACTTGATGCGCCCCTCGCCGTTCTTGACCGGCTGCAGAATCGAGCGCAGCCAGGCTTCCTGGCCGTTGCCGCGCAGCAGGCGGAAGGCACCATTAAGGTGCTCGCCCCGGCTGATAGCGCTCTTCATGCGTTGATAGAAATCCAGCGACTTCACATGGGAAGGGACGATGTCCTCGATGTTGCGTCCAAGCAATTGTTCGGAACGGTAAAACATTTCGCTCTCGAAATTACCGTTGACCATCTCGATCCGTCCCTGGGGGTCGAGCTGAAGTACCAGCATCTCGCTGTCGAGACTGCTCTTGACCTGTTCCACTGACATCAGGTCTTCGCGCAGCTGCCGGATTTCTTGCTTGAGCTTGCTGTTGAACATCACCGCACTCCTGGAGCGCATCATCTAATCGAATGCATCTTCATCGGCTGCCGGTTGCACCTTCTTGAGCACCGGGCAACGAAATATTCATGAAGGCAAAAGCGTCAGTGGTCAGGCGTCATCTCTACGTCACATAACCGTCAAATTGGCGCAACCCGGCAGGCGGAAACTTTTTGTCATGAATACAGCCGCCCTGCGCATCACCCTGGTCAGCGAGACCTTCCCACCCGAAATCAACGGCGTGGCCAACACACTTGGCCGCCTTGGTGAAGGGCTGCGTCAACGCGGCCATGAGGTCGAGGTGGTACGACCGCGCCAGGCCGGCGAAGCACCTGTGCACAACGACCCGCATCTGATGCTGTGTCGTGGCTGGGCACTGCCCGGCTACCCGGGTTTGCAGTGGGGCGAAGTGTCCATGCACACGTTGCTACGCCGCTGGCGGCGGCAGCGCCCGGACGTGCTGTACATCGCCACCGAGGGGCCGCTGGGGCTCAGCGCCCTGCGCGCCGCCAAACGCCTGGGAATCGCGGTCGTCAGCGGTTTCCACACCAACTTCCCGCAGTATTCCGGTCAGTACGGGCTGGGTTTGCTGGCGCGCCTGCTCACCCACTACCTGCGCTGGTTCCATCGCCGCACGGCAATCACCTTGGTGCCCAGCCTCAGCCAGCGCCTGGAGCTGGAACGCCGTGGTTTCGAGCGCCTGGAACTGCTGGCCCGGGGTGTCGATGCCTGCCTGTTCAACCCCGCCCGGCGCAACCAGGCGTTGCGCGAAAGCTGGGGGCTGGGCCCGGACGATATCGCCGTGTTGCATGTCGGACGGCTGGCAGTGGAAAAAAACCTCGGACTACTACGCCCATGCGTTGAAGCATTGCAGAAGACTTATCCACAGAAACGCCTGCGCCTGATCCTGGTGGGTGACGGGCCACAGCGCGCCGCCCTCCAACAGCAGATACCGGATGCCATGTTCTGCGGCGCCCAGCGCGGTGAGGTGCTGGCCGAGCACTACGCCAGCGGTGACCTGTTCCTGTTCCCGAGCCTGACCGAAACCTTTGGCAATGTGGTGCTCGAAGCCATGGCTTCGGGGTTGGCGGTGGTTGCTTATGACGAGGCAGCCGCAGCGCAGCACATACGCCACGGTCACAGCGGCGTGCTGGCGATGCCGGGGGACCAGGCGGGGTTTGTCGACGCGGCCTGCTGGCTGCTGGAGGAAGAGGAAACGTTGCGCCGGGTGCGCCTTAATGCTCGCCAGCATGCCAGCCGTCAGGGTTGGCCGGCGATTGTCGAAGAATTTGAGGGGTACCTGTGCAACGCTTGCAGGCAACCAGGTGTTGCGGCTGGGCGTTCTGCGCCATTTTTGCAGCGCCTGTGAGATCGAGCGCCGCGCGGGCAGCGCTCGATCTCACAGGCGCCAAACGTTTCGCGACAGGCACTCTTCAGGCCAACGCCTTCTCGATCGCCTGCACCACCGCCGGGTCATCCGGCGCCGTGCGCGGCGAAAAACGCGCCAGCACCCGCCCATCCTTGCCCACCAGAAACTTCTCGAAGTTCCAGGTGATATCACCGGGGAACTCGGCCCCCTCACCCGCCAACAGGCGGTACAACGAATGACGTTGCGGCCCGTTGACCTCCAGCTTGCCGCCCAGCGGGAAGCTCACCCCGTAGTTGAGGCTACAGAATTCCTGGATTTCCTTTTCGCTGCCCGGCTCTTGGCCGGCAAACTGGTTGCACGGCAGGCCAAGCACGTTGAAGCCCTTGTCCTTGTAAACCTGGTAGAGGTTTTCCAGGGCCTTGTACTGCGGCGTGAGACCACATTTGGAGGCAACGTTGACCACCAGCACCACTTGGCCCTTGAACGGTGCGAGGGACAGCTCCCCGCCGTTCAGCGCCTCCAGTTTCAGGTCGTGAAATGCACTCATGACGAATCCCCTCTCAGGTTCCCGGTTGCCGCACAGGCGAATTGCGCCCACTAAAAAGGCGCCCGTTCAAACCGTCCACCTCCCGTAGGAAGGCAAATCGGCTTGCCCGAGCGCCTGGCGACTTTCTGAGCTTAGCGCAGAAAATCAGTGGTGATGGCCACCCTCACCGTGGATGTGGCGGTGAGCGATTTCTTCTTCGCTGGCGTCACGCACGTCGACTACCTTGACCTGGAAGGTCAGGCGCTGGCCGGCCAGCGGGTGGTTGCCGTCAACGGTGACGTCGTCGCCGTCGAGGTCGCGGATGGTCACGATCTGCATCTGGCCGTCCGGCGCCGAAGCGTGGAACTGCATGCCCACTTCCAGCTCGTCAACGCCTTCGAACAGGCTGCGGTTCAGGGTGCTGACCAGCTCGGCCAGGTATTCGCCGTAGGCGTCTTCCGGCTCGATGGTAACGTTCAGCTCGTCACCGGCCTGTTTGCCTTCCAGGGCTTTTTCCAGGCCCGGGATGATGTTGCCGGCACCGTGCAGGTAGACCAGCGGCGCGCCACCGGCGGAGCTGTCGATGGTCTCCCCGGCGTCGTTGGTCAGGGTATAGTCGATGGAGACAGCCTTGTTGGCGGCGATCAGCATGGGGCAAGACCTTTTGCAAAAGTATGTAGAGCGGACAAGTGTAACCAAGCCATCGTCCGATTGCGAACGCACTGCGGACGAGCAACGGCCCATCAGTCGGATCACCGGCTTCCACCAGGACGAAGAAGGCCACTGGGTGGTCGAGCTTTCGTGCGGTCACACACAGCACCTGCGCCACCAACCGCCGTGGCAGGCACGCCCCTGGGTGCTCGATCCGGCACAACGTACGCAGCGCATAGGCCAACCTTTTAGTTGTGGCTGGTGCGCACAAGGGACCGATAGCGCTACCCTTGGCCGTTAATTTCTTGCACCGCTTATTTCGAGAAGCACGCATGCAGACATTTTTCATTGCGCCGACCGACTTTGGTGTCGGCCTGACCTCCATTAGCCTGGGCCTGGTGCGCACCCTGGAGCGCGCCGGCCTGAAAGTCGGTTTTTTCAAGCCGATCGCCCAGCCCCACCCGGGCGACACCGGCCCCGAGCGCTCGACAGAACTGGTGGCGCGCACCCACGGCATCAAGCCACCCGTGCCTCTGAGCCTGGCCCAGGTCGAGCGCATGCTTGGCGACGGCCAGCTGGACGAATTGCTCGAAGAAATCATCCGCCTCTACCAGCAAGCCTGCGTTGGCAATGACGTGGTGGTGGTCGAGGGCATGGTGCCCACGCGCCACGCAAGCTACGCGGCGCGGGTCAACCTGCACCTGGCCAAGAGCCTGGATGCCGAGGTGATCCTGGTGTCGGCGCCGGAAAACGAAGTGCTCAGCGAACTGTCCGGCCGGGTTGAACTGCAGGCACAGCTGTTCGGCGGCCCACGCGACCCGAAGGTACTCGGAGTAATCCTCAACAAGGTGCGCACCGACGAAAGCATGGCGGACTTTGCCACCCGTCTGCGCGAGCACTCGCCCTTGCTACGCGGCAACGACTTCCGCCTGCTCGGCTGCATCCCCTACCAGCCAGAGCTGAACGCCCCGCGCACCCGCGACGTGGCCGATCTGCTCGGCGCCCAGGTGCTCAACCCCGGCGACTACGAGCAACGGCGCATGAGCAAGATCATCATCTGCGCACGCACCGTGGCCAACACGGTGCCGCTGCTGACGTCGGGTACCCTGGTGGTCACCCCGGGCGATCGCGACGACATCATCCTCGCCGTCAGCCTGGCCGCAATCAATGGCGTACCACTGGCCGGGCTGCTGCTAACCAGCGACAGCAAGCCCGACGCGCGTATCCTCGGCCTGTGCCGCGGCGCGCTGCAGGCAGGCTTGCCGATCCTGTCGGTCAGCACCGGCTCGTACGACACTGCCAACCAGCTCAATTCGCTGAACCGCGAAATCCCGGTCGACGACCGCGAGCGCGCCGAGTTCATCACCGACTTTGTCGCCAGCCACCTCGATGCAGCCTGGTTGCACCAACGCTGCGGTACGCCGCGCGAAATGCGCCTCTCGCCAGCGGTGTTCCGCTACCAGCTGATTCAGCGGGCGCAGCAGGCCAACAAGCGCATTGTCTTGCCAGAAGGTGCCGAGCCGCTGCTGGTGCAGGCCGCAGCTATCTGCCAGGCGCGCGGCATTGCCCGCTGCGTGCTGCTGGCCAAGCCCGAAGATGTCGAGGCCGTAGCCCGTGCGCAAGGCATTACCCTGCCGCCTGGCCTGGAAATTCTCGACCCCGAGCTGATTCGCGGGCGCTACGTGGAGCCGATGGTCGCCCTGCGCAAGAGCAAGAACCTCAACGCGCCAATGGCCGAGCAGCAACTGGAAGACCCTGTGGTGATCGGCACCATGATGCTGGCCCTGGACGAGGTGGACGGCCTGGTCTCGGGCCTGGTGCACTCCACCGCCAACACCATCCGCCCAGCCTTGCAGTTGATCAAGACCGAGCCGGGCTCCAGCCTGGTGTCATCCGTGTTCTTCATGCTGTTCCCCGAACAGGTGCTGGTGTACGGCGACTGCGTGATGAACCCTCACCCGAGCGCTTGCGAACTGGCCGAGATCGCCCGGCAGAGTGCTGAATCGGCGCAGGCCTTCGGCATCGCGCCGCGGGTGGCGATGATCAGTTATTCAAGCGATTCGGCCAGTGATGAAGAGGTTGGGAAAGTGCGCGAGGCGACACGCCTGGCACAGGGTGCAGCGCCGCAGCTGCTGATTGATGGGCCGCTGCAGTATGACGCGGCAGCCAATCCGGCGATTGCACGGGAGCTGGCGCCAGGTAGCCCGGTGGCAGGGCGTGCCACGGTGTTCGTGTTCCCCGACCTCAATACCGGCAACACTACGCACAAAGCAGTGCAACGCAGTGCCGACGGGGTCAGCCTGGGGCCAATGCTGCAGGGGTTGCGCAAACCGGTGAACGACTTGCCGCGCGGGGCTCAGGTTGACGATATCGTGCATACCATCGCCCTGACGGCGATTCAGGCCAGCGTAGCGCGCTAAAAGCTGGGGCTGCTTTGCAGCCATTCGCGGCACAAGGCCGCTCCTACAGGGATCGTGTAATGCCCGTGGGAGCGGCCTTGCGTCGCGATAGGGCCGCAAAGCGGCCCCGGGGGTCAATCAGGGATACTGCTGAACCTGGCCTTGCTGCTGGTCATATTGCTGACCCGGAATCGGCTTCAGGTTCACTTCCACCCGGCGGTTCTGCGCACGGCCATTGGCATCGGCGTTGCTGGCGATCGGCTGGTCCGGGCCCATGCCACGCACCGAGATACGCGAAGCATCCACACCCTGCGAGGTCAGGTAGGTGCTGACCGCCTGCGCACGGCGCTGGGACAGGTCCATGTTGTGCTGGCGGCTGCCAGTGCTGTCGGTGAAGCCGACCACTTCGATGGTGTTCTGGTTGAACTGCTTGAACGAGCCTGCCAGGTTGTTCAGCGGCGAGTAGAAGCTTGGGGCAATGTTGGCCGAGTCGGTAGCGAAGGTGATGTTGCCCGGCATGATCAGTTTGATCTGGTCGCCCTGGCGTTGAACTTCAACCCCAGTGTTGGCCATCTGGGCGCGCAGCTCGGCCTCTTGCTTGTCGGCATAGTAGCCATAACCTGCGGCTGCAGCACCTACCGCAGCGGCACCGATCAGCGCACCCTTGCCACGGTTGTTGTGGTCGATGGCAGCACCGGCGATGGCACCAGCCAGCGCGCCCAGGCCGCCGTATTTGGCAGTCTTGCTCATCCCCGTTGAGCCCTGCGCCTGACCTTGGTTGTCATAAGGGTTCTGGCCGGCGCAGCCGGTCATCAGGGCCGCGGCAGTTGCGACGATAATCAGACGACGCATGGTGAACATGGACAAGCTCCTACTGAAATTCATAAATGCGGCAGATCACAAGCGGATCTATGCCAGCCTTGGATTGCATCGGCAATGAAAAATTCCATGAAAGAGCCTTCATGTGCCTTCAGGCACGGACAAAGGGGTTTTCACGCATCTCATCGCCCAGTCGGGTATCGGGCCCGTGGCCGGTCACCACGATAGCCTCCTCGTCCAGCCGGTACAGCCGCTCCTTGATGGAACGCACGATAGCCCGCTGGTCCCCCCCCCACAAATCAGTGCGGCCAATGCCACGGCGGAACAAGGTATCGCCGGCAATCAACAGCTTGGCGTCGGCGAACCAGAAGCTCATCGAGCCTGGGGTATGCCCTGGCGTATGCAAGGCCACGCCACAGCCGCAGGCCAGTTCTTCGTCATCGCCCAACCAGCGATCGGGAGCCGGCACCGGCGTGTAGGGAACGCCGAACATCTGGCACTGCATCTCCAGGTTGTCCCACAGTACCTGGTCGTCCTTGTGCAGGTGCAAGGTGGCGCCGGTCAGCTCCTTCAATTTGCCCGAGGCAAGAAAATGGTCGAAGTGCGCGTGGGTGTGGATGATGCTCACCAGCGTCAGGCCGTGGGCCTGCAGGCGCGCGAGGATCTTGTCCACATCCCCACCTGGGTCGACGACGATGGCGTTTTTGGTCAGCGGGTCGCCGATCAGTGTGCAGTTGCACTGCAGGGGGCCTACGGGGAAGGTTTCGCGGATGAGGGCAGGTGGGGTCTGGGTCATGATGAGCTCTAAAGCAAAGCCTGGGTCTTTGAAGAGCGTGACAGGAAAATGGGGTGGGCGCACGCGGTTCATGCCTTGCGAGGTGTGGCGCCTGTGAAATCGAGCGCCGCGCGGGCGGCGCTCGATGTATGCACGCCACATATCCTAAGGCAGGAACAACCTGAACAACCCGCCACCCAGCGCGCCGCCATTGGAAATCTCGATCCGCCCCCGCACCCCGCCACTTTCATGCAGCGCTGCAATGCGCGCCGCAAAATACAGCCCCAGGCCAGTACTGCCGCTGGTCGAGTCAATGCCCTGGATGTACTCCTCCTGGCGCTCGAGCATGTGCTTTGGGTAACCCGGGCCGTCATCGTTGACGCAAATGGCCAGCTGGTTGTCGGCCTCTTCAATGGTGATCAGCAAGGCGTGCCCGGCAAAGCGGGTGGCGTTGGTGATGACGTTGGCAATCACCGAGGCCACCAGTTCGCGGTCGAAAAAGCCCAGCGGGTTGTCGGTGTCGATGCGCCAGGTGGCGAGGATGTCGTTGTGTTTCAGTACTTCCTGGTGCGCCGCCAGCTGGGCTTCGATGAAGTCATCCAGCTCGTGATAGTCCGGGCATACCGGCAATTGATTCACACCCAGTTTGTACAGCCCCAGCAACTGCACCAGCATGCCGTTGAGGTGACGAAACTCGTGCTCCATGATCCCCTGTTCGGCACCACCGCGCAGCTCTTCAGGCAAGCGTTCCACCCACTGGTTGTGGGACTGGATCAGCGCTGCCAAAGAGCTTTTGAGGTCGTGCACGGTGGAGGCGATCACCGTGGAAAAATCCAGCCCCTGATTGTCTTGATTCATGCGCCGAACACTCGGATGTGCAGTTTGCGGTAACGGTCATAGCGATTGTCGCTGGCAGGGATACCGGCCACGCTGGTCAAGGCGTCCTGGCATTCCTGCATGATCGCGGGCTGAGGGTTTTCACCGCCAATGCGCAGCAGCGCCTGGGCGGTGTTAAGGGCGATGCTGATGTTCTTCGGCTGCATACCCAGCGCCTTGCGGAACAGTTGCAACGCCTCGCCAAGCTGCCCTCCCTGGTAACTGCGCACACCCTGGCGATTGAGGGTGACCGCTTCGGTAATGGCGTTGAGCACGCTGGGGTCGTCCGTCAGCTTGCCGACTTTTTCCATGACCTTGGGGTCATCGCCATAACTTTCCACACAGTTCTTCAGCACACCGAGGGCGGCGGTTTCCTGCCCCATTGCCTGCAACTGCGCGGCAACGGTCAGGGCCGCATCGACCGAGAAGAACTGGTTCATCTTGTCCAGGCGCTGGATCGCCTGTTCGGTCAGCTTGCCGGCTGTTTCCGGGTCGCCCGCCTGCTGCAGGCTGGCCGCCTTCATCATCCGCGCACGCACCTGCAAGCCTTGGTCTTCGGGGTTTTCCTTGGCCACTTCGCTGAGCGTGGTGTTGATTTCGACCCGGGTACGGGCGTCCAGGCCAAAGCCTGCGTTCTTGCTCATCAGCGCCTGCACCAGGCCAAGGTTGTTTTCAGCATCCTTGTAGCGCGAGCTCTGCCCCTGATTCACGGCATGGCGGAACGCCTTCGACGCGCTCTCGAAGTCTTGGTTTTCCAGCGCCAGCTTGCCCAGCGTCGACTGCCGACGGACCGACAGTGGTGAGAGGCGTACGGCTTCTTCAAGCAGGTTTTGTGCGCGCCTGGTATCGCCCTGAGCCACCAGCACTTCGGCCATGCCGTCGTAAAGGCCGGGCATGATCGGGAACGCCTTGAGCGCCTGCTCGTACACGCCCTGGGCCTGGGCATTCTGGCCACGCTTGTGCATCAGGGCGCCCAACGCGGCATACACCCAAGGCTGCGGGCGGCTGGCCAGGATGGCCTTGAGGAACTTTTCCAGTTCCTCGAAGCGGTTGAGGTTGCGTAGGGCGTCGGCCCGATAACGCAGGCACAGCGGTGCCAGGCGCGGGTCCTTCTTGCACAGTTCGGCACAGGCAGCCAGCACTTCGGCCGGGCGGTTGCGGTCCAGTGCCTGCAGGATCGGCTTGAGCAGCGTCTTGCGCTGGAACAGTTTCTCGACGCGCTGGGCCAGGCCAACGCGGTTGAACGGCTTGGTCAGGTAGGCATCGGGCTCGTGCTCGATGGCGCTGAGGACAATGGCCTGGCTGCTCTCGGCCGTGACCATGATGAACACGCACTCATGGCTGATGTGCTTGTCGATGATCAGGTCTTCGAGCACCTGTTGGCCGTTCTTCTTGCCGTCGCCCAGGTGGAAGTCCTGCAAGATGAAGTCATAGCGCTTCTGTGCGCACATGCGCAGCGCCTGCTCGCCGCTGTCGGCGGTATCCACGTCGCGCACGCCCAACTCGCGCAACATGGAACGAGTCGACGTGCGAAAGTCGGTAAAGTCGTCGACGATCAGAAAGCTCTTTTGCCCGTACTGCAGCATCAACACGACCTGCCTTGGAATGATTGAAAAATCGCGCGAGGCGATGCCACCGATCGCTGTATCGGCAGCTGGTCGGGAAAGATGAGGGTAGAGCATTGCCGGCCACAATCCATGGCCTCAGGCCATCACTTTAGCGGGCAAAGACCTCAAGGGCCAGTATCACGCCAGCAGCCCCAGAGATTTGGCCTTGGCCACCGCCTGGGTGCGCCGCTCGACCCCCAGCTTGCTGTTGATATGGCTGGCGTGGGTCTTTACGGTGTGCAAGGAAATGAACAACCGCTCGCTGATCTGCTGGTTGGAACAGCCTTGGGCAATCAGTTCGAGCACTGCCATTTCGCGGCCACTCAGGGCTTCACCGGTACCGGTGTTAGCGCTCGGCAGTTGCGGCAGGCGCTTGAGCAGCTCGGCCTGAACCGGGCAGGCGGCACCTGCCTGCAATTGCTCATGAAGCCATTGCGGATGCTTTTGCAGCAGGGGTTGAAACGGTTGCAGCACTCCGCCCCGCGCAGATTCCAGCAGGCTGGGTAGCAACTGCGCGGCCTGCCCTTCCCGGCCTTCGTCCAGCAGCAGGGAAAGCCATTGGCACAGGGCGCTGACGGTGAGCATCATGCCGCCACTGGCCCGGCCGCACTCGACCAGGCTTGCCAGCCGTTGCACGGCATCGTCGCCACGTAACTGGATGCGCTCGAGCAGCGCCTGCTGCAACGCAATGTGCAACGGCAGCAGCGGGTGGAACTCCGGTGCTGCTGCCGGCTGCTCGCCGCCGTAGGTCTGGCCCAGTCGCAGCAGCCAGGACTCGGCCAGGTCGGTACGCCCCTGGGCCAGCCAGAGTTCGCATTTGACCAGGGTAATCATGGCCAGGTAGTAGACCGGGGGCACGTCCCAGATATGCATCAGGCGCTCGGCCTCGGCCAACTCGGCAAAGGCCTCGGCAAAGTGCCCTTCCCGGCCATCGAGGGTCGCTATGACGCAATGGCCGATAAGCACACTGATATCCCGACAGGCCCGCGCCTCGCCCAGCCCCGCGCGCAAACGCGCACGGCCCTGGGCCGGCTGCAGGCGCGAGACCAGCAGGTAACCTTCGTAAAGCGTCAGGCGCGCACGTACGGCATACAGCCGCTGCGCCGAGAGCCCTTGCAGGCGCTGAAGCCCTTGGCGCACTTCGTCCAGCGCCCGCAGTACCTCGCCGCGGGCGTGCAGCACACGTGCCCGGTCGTAATGGGCCAGCGCCTCGAACAACGGGTTGCCAACCCGCTGGGCCAGCTCCAGCGCTTCGCGGTTCCAGCCCCTGGCCCGCCAGAAGTCGCCATCGGCAATGGCCAGATTGGACAGCGTCGACAAGCACACCAGGCGTTGGCCATAGCGCTTGCTCGGCAGGCTCTGCAGCGCTTCGCCGCAATAAGCCAGGGTGCGTTCGCGGTCGCCTCGGCCACGGGCGATGACCCCACTCAGCGCCAGCCATTGGGCCAGCATCGATTTTTGCGCGGTCGCCGAAGGCGCGGGCAGAAAGCGGCTGAGGTAGCCGGCCAGTTCCTCGGCTGCGTCCAGCTGGCAAGCCAGACCCAACGCCCAGCTGTACAGCACGATCAAGCGCGGTGTGCTGATCAGAAGACTGTCGGGCAGGTCCATCTTCCAGCGCAGCAACATGCCGACGTTCTGTTCAGCCAGCAGTTGCTCCTCGGACAGGCTCTGCACCAGGTCGGCCGCGACATCGAGGTGGCCGGCACGCAACGCCTGCTCCACCGCTTCGTCCAGCAGGCCCTGGCTTTCAAACCAGCGACAGGCACGCAGTTGCAGGCCGGCCAGTGGTTCATTGGCTTGCCGGCTGCGCAGCAGATCGGAGAACAGGTGATGGTAGCGGAACCAGTGGCCATGCTCGTCCAGCGGCACCAGGAATACCTGGTGTGCCTGCAGGAAGCGCAACACTGCGGCGCTGTCGTGGCGGCCACGCAAGGCATCGCACAACGGGGCGCAGAAACGCTCCTGACAGGCCGTGTCATACAAGAACGCCTGCACGTCGGCGGGCAGCATATCGATGACTTCTTCAAGCAGGTAGTCGCGGATCAGGCCTTCGCCGCCATGCAAGGCCTGGGGCAAAGCTTGCTCGTCCGCCGATTCGCTGGCGGCCAGTTGCCAGAAACGCAAACCGGCCACCCAACCGTCGCTGCGCTGGATCAGATTGTCCAGTGCCTGCCCGCGCAGGCCCGGTGGCTGCCGGCCGATCACCGCCAGCGACTCTTCGGCGGTGAGGCGCAAATCCTGTTCGTTCAGTTCGACAAGCTGGCGCGACAGCCGCAAACGCGCCAGGTGCCAATCCGGGCGCTGGCGACTGGTAACCAGCAACACCAGGCCGGCAGGCAGGTGGTTGAGGAAGAACTGCAGGCAGCGGTCGAGCACGGGCCCCTGGGCCAGGTGATAGTCATCCAGCACCAGCAGCAAAGGGGTATCGGTTTGCAGGTAAAGCGCCAGCTCGTCGAGCAGGCCGTCGATCCACTCCTCGAAGGCGAACGGCTGGTGACGCTGGCGCATTTTCAGCAAGCCCATGGCCTGCCCGCCCAGTGCCGGGCAGTACTGCTGCAGGCCTTCGAGCAGGCGCTCGAGGAAGCGGCCAGGGTCGGCATCACGTTGGCTCAGGCCCAGCCACAGGCTGCGCCAGTGCTCAGGTAGCGCTTCGCAAAACTCGATGGCCAAGGAGCTTTTGCCGAAACCCGCCGGGGCATTGACCAGCAGCAAACGACCGCCCAGCCCGGCGTGCAAGCGCTGACACAGGCGCAGGCGCGGCACATGGCCGTCCGGCAGCGGTGGCCGGAAGAAACGCCCGTCCAGCAGGCCCAAGGCCTGGCTGGCGAATCCATGCGTACGGGACAAGTCTGTCATGGCCGGCTCGTTCTGGGTGGAAGACTACGGCGGTATGGATGCTTGCGAGACTAGCCGGTAACGCAGCGCATTTGAAGATGATGGGCACAATTGCCCCGGAAAAGACTGCGACAAAAAGCAACATGGCTGATGGACAGGAGGCTGGGGCGGGGTTTGGGTGGGTATTCAGCAGATTGATTGCCCGCTCACACAGGGATTGCACAGCTTTCAAGGCCAGTGCAGTACCGGTAGGAGCAGCCTTGTGCTGCGAAGAGGCCATTGCAGCCGAAGATAGTCTTTAGCCTTACCGGCCTCTTCGCAGCACAAGGCTGCTGCTACAGGGCCTGTGTTTGACTGGAAATTATCGCCGGAGCAGGAAACAGAAACGCCCCGGGCAGGCCGGGGCGTTCTGGAGATCACATGCAGTGGGGAGTGTTCAGATCAACGAATACCCGACTGGCGCAACGCCGCAGGCTGGAAGTCCGCCTTGCTGGCACTGAAGCCAAAATCGTAGGCGCGCTTCTCTTCGTTTTTCATGCCCAGGGCCAGGTAACGACCCGACTGCAGGTCGTAGATGGTTTCCAGGGTGTACCAAGGCACCTCTTTGTTGTAATACGGCTGGGAATGGGCTTCGGACACGCGCCACAGTTGGCCACGACCGTCGTACTGGTCGATCACTGCGGCCTGCCAGGTGTCTTCGTCGATGTAGAAGTCACGCTTGGCGTAGATGTGCCGCTGGCCCGGCTTCAGGGTTGCGACCACATGCCAGACGCGGCGCAGTTCGTAACGGGAAAGGTCCTGGTTGATGTGCCCGGCCTTGATGATGTCGGCGTACTTCAGCTTGGGGTCATCCAGCTTGAAGGCGTTGGAGGCGATGTACAGTTCCTTCTTGCCTTCCAGCTTCCAGTCGTAGCGGTCCGGCGCACCGTTGAACATGTCCAGGTTGTCCGAGGTACGCAGGCCGTCGGCGGCGGTACCCGGGCCGTCGTACGACACTTGCGGCGCCTGGCGCACGCGACGCTGGCCGGCGTTGTAGATCCACGCCTTGCGCGGCTCCTTCACCTGGTCGAGGGTTTCGTGCACCAGCAGCACGGTCCCGGCCAGGCGCGCTGGCGCGGTCACTTCCTGCTTGAAGTAGAACAGGATGTTGCCCGGGTTTTTTGGGTCGTAATCCTTCATCCTGTCGCGGAACACGAACTGGTCGGAGAAGTAAACCGGGCTGAAAGAGCCGTTCTGCTGCGGCGTGGCCTGGATCACCAAGCGGCTGACACTGCCCCCCCGGTAACGGGTGATGTGGTTCCAGATCACTTCCAGGCCGTTTTTCGGGATCGGGAACGGCACCGCCGTGTCGAAGTTGTTCAAACCGTTGCCGCCTTCCGTCAGCGTGGTCTGGGTGGCGTTTTTCTTGATGGCAGCGAACACGTCCGCAGGTACCGTGGAGCCGCGATGGGTTTTGAATACAGGGATCTTGAAGGTATCCGGGTAGCGCTTGAGCATGGCCATCTGGCCCGGCGAAAGCTTGTCCTTGTACTGCTCGGCGTTTTGCGCAGTGATGGTGAACAGCGGCTTTTCACTGCCATACGGGTCGGCCAGGAAACCCTTGCCGTCGACGCTGCCCGCACTCTTCGACAGCGGCTCCCAAGGGCCGATCGAGCCATCGGCATTGCCAGCCTTTTCAGCCCCCATCGGGGTCAGGGTACTGCCCAACTTGGCCGCTTCGTCGGCGGATACCGCAGCCATGACGCTGGTCGCCAGCAGGGACAGGCCCAGTACACCGGCTTGCAGCAGACTTCTGGTCTTGTTCATGTCGTGTCGTCCTGGATCTGTGTGCTTAGAAGTTCACGCCGAAGCTGAGCGCGACGAAGTCACGGTCATCCACGGTGCTGTACTTGCCATCGAAGAAGTTGGTGTACGACAGGCTCGCCGTGTAGGTGTTCTGGTACTCGGCGTCCAGGCCCAGGCTGACTGCCTTGCGCCCTTCCTCGAAGTTGGCACCAGGGCCTGGCGAATAGCCGGAAACGTCATGCGACCAGGCCACGCTGGGCTTGAGGTTGACCCCGGCGAAGACGTCGTTGTAGTCCCAGATGACCCGGGCGCGATACCCCCAGGAGGTGCTGGTGGTATAGCCGTCGTTCTCGCATTTGCGATTCAGGTTGGTGGTGGACGCCCCGGCCCCTGCGCCGGCGATGGTGCTGGTATTGAGTGCCTGGCAGGTGTCCGCGCCGCCGGTGGCAGGCAGCGGGCCGGGCCCGAAGACCGGGTCGCGGCCATAGCGGGTCTCGCGGGCGTTCTCCAGGCCACCCACGTGGGTGACCCCCACTTCGCCCACCACTGTCATGCGGCTGGCGCCCATGACCTGGTCAAAGAAGTGCGTCAGAGTGGTCTGGAACTGAGTGATTTCCTTGCGACGGTAGCCGTGCAGGTCTTGCCCGGGGGTACCGGTGAGCAGCGAAGCGTTGCTCAGTGCGCCACCAATCGGACGCACACCCGCGAACAGGATATCGGTGGTATTCAGCTGCACGGGGGCGTTGGGGCGATAGCTGACTTCACCGCTCCAGGCCGTACCCGTGGGCAGCGTAGTGGAGAAGCTCAGGCCGTACAGGCGAATGTCCTCGGGGTACTCGACGAAGTATTCGGAGTTACCGGCCACAATCAGCGGAGCCAGCGCCCGCAACTGTGCAGGCAGCGCGCTCAGGCCGGCGAACACCGACGGTGGGGCACCGGTGGCACTGAAGATCGGCGCGCGGCTGTGGTAGTTCATGAAGTAGGCACCGAACTCGGTGTCCAGCGGGTCGAACATATAGCGCAGTGCCACGCCGAACTGGCCGCTGTCGCGGGCATCACGGTCGGCCCCGCGGCGCACCATTACCCCTTCCTCGTTGATGTTCACACCCCGCGTGGCGAGGAACTGCTGGGCCGCACCAGGCACCGTACGGCTGCTGTTGAGCACACGCAGGTTGTCGGTGCAGCCGTCGGCAATGATGTCCGGCTGGGAGAAGAACGTACCGCAGTTATCAACAACCGTCTGGTCCCACTCGATCTGGTAGAAGGCCTCTGCCGACAGGTTGTCGGTCAGGCTCTGCGAGATGTAGAACATGTTGACCGGGATAAGGCCTTCCTTGATCTCGGCCCCCGGGCGGCGGAACGCCGACACGTCGATGGGGTTGATCGAGTTGATGCCGCCGCCGATGAAGGTACTCTCACCCCAGCTCACCACCTGCTTGCCCAGGCGCACCGAGCCCGGCTGATCGCCGATGGAATAGTTGTGGTAGACAAAGGCGTCGAGCAACTGGGCCCCGGACGACTTGGCGCCCTCCTTGCGGCCAGAGTCGCTGATGTCCTTGAACTCGCGGCCTTCGTCCTTCAATTCGAAGTCGTACCAGTACTTGCCCCGCACGAACACGCCAGTATCGCCGTACTTGAGTTCAAGGTCGTGGATGCCCTTGAAGATCTTGGAGAAGGTTTCGCCCTTCTTGAAGTTCAGGTGGCCATCGTCAGAGGTCTGCGACAGGCCCTTGCCGCCGTTGTTCACCCCGATCAGGTTCTTGTTGGGGTTGGCCGTCGACCAGCTGGCGCCGATGGAGAGCGACGAGTCGAACTGCCCTTCGATTTCACCAATGTTGAAACTGACAGCGAAAGCAGGACTTGCGAGCGTGGAAGCAAGGCTGACGGCCAAGGGCAACTTGGCCCGGCGCCAGAACAGGTTTGCAGATTTCATCGACGCTACTCCATGTACTTTATTGTTATGGCAGTGAGTCCTTTCAAGAACGGCCCGAGCGACCGGTTTGCAGGTTTTCACCTGCGGCGACACGGCTTGCGCGTATCGCCCTCCCCCATTCCTGAAAATCCCCTGGCCCCGACTATAGCCAGCAAGGCACAGGCGCTTGATCCCTCTAAAGTGTGATTTGCGCTCCATGCCGCCAACTCGCTGCAGTGTTGTCCCGGTTGCGGGCTGGCAGAGCTCAAGGATGGCGCATTTCTGCCATTTGGCAAGGTGCCGAGGCCTCTAGCGTGCGGGTCGCGTTCTGACGCGCGCGACCCGCACGGCGTTTACAGCGTGGACAGGAACGCGCTATTGCTGGCCTGCCACTGGACGATGTCCTGGCGGATGCGTTTCTTGTCGAGCTTGCCGACACTGGTCTTGGGAATTTCAGTAACAACGGCGATCTGGCTAGGAATCGCCCACTTGTTGATGTGCCCTTGCTCGACAAATGGCTTGAGATGGTCCTTGAGCGCCTTGGCATCGATGGCCTGGCCGTCGCGCAGCACCAGCAAGGCGAACGGGCGCTCGCCCCACTGCGGGTCGGCCACCCCCACCACCGCCACTTCGCGCACGGCCGGGTGACGGCTGATCAGGTCTTCCAGGTCGAGCGAAGAAACCCACTCGCCACCGGTCTTGATCACATCCTTGATGCGATCACGAATGTCGATGTAGCCCATGCCGTCGAGGGTGGCGACATCGCCGGTGTGCAGCCAGCCCCCCTGCCACAGCTCCTTGCTCTTTTCCGGCTCCTTGAAGTAGCCCATGGTCAGCCACGGCGCGCGCAGCACCAGCTCGCCCTGGGTTTCGCCGTCTGCCGGCAGGAAGTTGCCGTCGCCATCGACAATGGCCGCCTCGACCAGCGGCACAGGCACACCGGCCTTGATGCGGTAGGTGACGCGCTCATCCTCGCTGCCGGCCTGCAGCTCGTCGTTCAGGTGCGCAGCGGAGATCAGCGGGCAGGTTTCGGACATGCCATACGCGGCAGTCAGCTGGATGCCACGCGCCAGGGCAGCCTGGTAAAGCGAACGGTTGAGCGAGCTGCCGCCAATGATGATCTTCCAGCCGCCGAAGTCCTGCCCTTGCGAGGTCGGGCAGTTGAGCAGCATCTGCAAAATGGTCGGCACGCAGTGGGAGAACGTGACCTTTTCTTCGCGCCACAGCTTGACCAGCATGTCTGGCTCGTAGCGCCCCGGGTATACCTGTTTCATGCCAAGCATGGTGGCAGCGTAGGGAATGCCCCAGGCATGTACATGGAACATCGGCGTGATGGGCATGTACACATCGTTGCTGCCCAGCAGGCGTACGCTGTCGATGCTGCCGGTGACCGAAGCTTCGGCCAGGGTGTGCAGTACCAGCTGCCGGTGGGTGAAGTACACACCCTTGGGGTTGCCGGTGGTGCCGGTGGTGTAGAAGGTGGTGGCCACCGAGTTTTCATCGAAATCCGGGAAATCGTAGCGGGGGCTGGCGGCTGCCAGCAGCTGCTCATACTCACCCACCAGGCCGGGCAGCTCGGCAGTCTTGTCCGGGCCATCGGTCAGCAGCAGGGTCTTGTCAACGGTGGTCAGTTGCCCGGCAATGGCCTGGTAGAGGCCGACAAAATCGCTGTTGACCAGCACCACGCGGTCTTCGGCGTGGTTCATGGTGTAGAGGATCTGCTCGGGCGACAGGCGCACGTTGATGGTGTGCACAATGGCGCCGATCATCGGGATGGCGAACATGCACTCCAGATAGCGGTGGCTGTCCCAGTCCATTACCGCCACAGTGTCACCGGCCTTTACCCCGGCCTCGGTCAGCACATTGGCCAGGCGCGCGATGCGTTCGTTGAGCTGTAGGTAGGTCAGGCGCAACTGGTCGCGGTAGACGATTTCGCGGGTTTTTTCATAACGGCTGCCGGACATCAAAAGGCGTTTGATCAGCAGCGGGTAGTCGTAGGCGCCCTCGGTGGGCTTGATGATGCGGGTCTGCAGCATGGGTATCCCTTTTCTGAAAAGCGGGCCGGAAAAGTCTGGGAACTACTGTAGTTCGCGAATGTGACGGCTAAATCAGCCGAAGGAATGATTTGGCTGCGCGGGGTATGAGTGGCATTGTCCGGGGGATGGATCATCCCTGCCCTGCCAACGGAGCCTTACTGATGCCCAGCCCGCGTCGCGCCGTGTTTCTCGATCACCAGTCCCTGGACCTTGGTGACCTCGACCTTTCCCCGCTACGAAGCCAGTTCGATGAACTCGAGCTGTTCGATGCAACCCGCCCTGACCAGGTAAGCCAGCGTCTGCAGGGCGCCGTGGCGGTGGTCAGCAACAAGGTCATGCTCGACGCCGCGACCCTGGCCGCCAACCCACAGCTCAAGCTGATTCTGGTCGCTGCCACCGGCACCAACAATGTCGACCTGGCAGCAGCGCGAGCCCAAGGCATCACGGTATGCAACTGCCAGGGCTATGGCACACCGTCCGTCGCGCAGCATACCCTCGCCCTGCTGCTGGCCCTGGCCACTCGCCTGTGCGACTACAACCAGGCGGTAGCCGACGGCCAGTGGGCCAAGGCCAGCCAGTTCTGCCTGCTGGACTTCCCCATCGTCGAGCTGGAAGGCAAAACCCTCGGCCTGCTCGGCCACGGCGAACTGGGCGGCGCAGTGGCGCGGCTGGCCGAAGCGTTCGGCATGCGCGTGCTCAGCGGGCAAATACCTGGCCGCCCGGAGCGCGCCGACCGCCTGCCGCTGGACGAACTGCTGCCACAAATCGATGCCCTGACCCTGCACTGCCCGCTGAACGAGCACACCCGGCACATGCTCGGCGCCCGCGAACTGGCCCTGCTCAAGCCCGGTGCCCTGGTGGTCAACACCGCCCGTGGCGGCCTGATCGACGAGCAGGCACTGGCCGATGCCCTGCGCAGTGGCCACCTGGGCGGCGCGGCCACCGACGTGCTGAGCGTGGAGCCGCCGGTCAACGGCAACCCGTTGCTCGAACCCCGCATCCCGCGGCTGATCATCACCCCGCACAGCGCCTGGGGGGCAGTGGAGTCGCGCCAACGCATCGTCGGCCAGCTCAGTGAAAACGCCCAAGCCTTCTTCGCCGGTCAGCCGCGCCGCGTGGTCAGCTGAGCGGGGCGCCCGCCTCTGCTACACTGCGCCACTTTTTCAGGAGGCGTCGTCCATGGACCCGCGCAGTGAAGTATTGCTCCGCCAGGCAGAGCTGTTCCAGGGCCCGCTGCTGATCGCCGGCGCCCCCGCTGATGGCCTGCTCGGCCAATTGCCGCAGGCCCAGGCCTGGACATGGCATGCGGGCGATCACGCCATGCTCGAAAGCCGCTTTGCCGGTCGCAGCCACTATGGTGTCGAGCCACCCGAGGTGGCCTTCGACAGCGCCGTGCTGTTCCTGCCCAAGTCCCGTGAACTGGCTGCCTACCTGCTCAATGCCCTGGCGTCGCGCCTGGCCGGCGGTGAGCTGTACCTGGTTGGCGAAAAACGCGGCGGCATCGAAGGCGCGGCCAAACAGCTGCAGGCCTTTGGCAGACCGCGCAAGCTGGACAGCGCCCGGCACTGCCAGCTGTGGCAAGTCACGATCGAGCAGGCGCCCGTGGCCAAACCGCTGGAAAGCCTGGCCGAACGCTTCGAGCTGGCCCTGGAGGACGGCCCGTTGCAAGTGGTCAGCCTGCCTGGCGTATTCAGTCATGGGCGCCTTGATCGCGGTACGGCCCTGCTGCTCAAGCACCTCGACGGCCTGCCGAGCGGGCATGTACTGGACTTTGGCTGTGGCGCCGGGATATTGGGCGCAACGGTCAAGCGCCGCTATCCGCAAAGCCGGGTCACGCTGCTTGACGTGGATGCCTTCGCCGTCGCGGCCAGCCGCCTGACGCTGGCTGCCAACGGCCTGGAAGGCGACGTTATCAGCGGTGATGGTATCGACGCGGCCCCCACCGAACTGAGCCTGATTTTGAGTAACCCGCCGTTTCACACCGGGGTGCACACCAACTACCAGGCTTCGGAAAATCTGCTGAAAAAATCGGCCGTTCATCTGCGAAAAGGCGGTGAAATGCGCCTTGTTGCCAACAGCTTCCTGCGCTACCAGCCGCTGATCGAAGGGGCGCTGGGCAACTGCCAGGTGCGCGACGACGCTGACGGTTTCCGTATCTATCAGGCAACACACGGATAAAAACAGCGCTTGCCGAAAGCGTTTTGCCTAGGCAGAATCCGCACCGTCCTAGGGGAGTAGTCTCCCGCGAGCACCCTGCTCGCCCGGTACGCGTCAACATACTTGGTCAACAGACCATGGCGCGTGCGACCCACCATGCCAGCACGCATGGAGAGATCCGCAAAGACGGATCCAGGGTTTGACAAGACCTATGACACGCACACCTTACCCGGGGCGGGGAGGCTGTACGTGTCATAGCCGTGTCGACCCGCCCCCGTAGGAATCCTGATGCTGGAATCTCTGTTGGTCCCCACCGCTATCGTTGCCCTCGCCGAAATCGGCGACAAGACGCAACTGCTCGCGCTCATTCTCGCTGCCCGCTTCCGCAAGCCGTGGCCGATCATCGCCGGCATCATCGCCGCCACCCTGGCCAACCATGCTGCGGCCGGTGCCGTGGGCGCCTGGTTCGGCAGCTTTTTCAGCGACTCGGCATTGCACTGGATCCTCGCCGCGAGCTTCACCGCCACTGCGCTGTGGACCCTGGTGCCGGACAAGATGGATGATGACGAGAACCCGGCGCGCCGCTTCGGGCCGTTCCTGACTACGCTGATCGCGTTTTTCCTGGCCGAAATCGGTGACAAGACCCAAGTCGCCACCGTCATGCTGGCGGCGCAGTACCCGCACCTGATCATGGTCATTATCGGCACCACGCTGGGCATGCTGATTGCCAACGTGCCGGTGGTTCTTGCGGGTAACTTTGCAGCAGACAAACTGCCGTTGACCCTGATCCGTCGCCTGGCGGCCACAGCGTTCTTCGTGCTGGCAATTGTGGCCGTGTACTCGGCGATGAAAGCCAGTGGCTGGGTTGGCTAAATGCTGAAGGGGCTGCAAAGCAGCCCCCTTGCGGTCTTACTGCTTTGCCGCCTGATACAGCGGCATCACCTTCGGAATCGCCGCCTGCAGCGAAGCAATACGGCTCGCGGATGCCGGGTGAGTACTCATGAACTCGGGCGGTGCACCTTCGGAAGCCTTGCTCATCTTGTTCCACAAGGTGATCGCGGCATTCGGGTCGTAACCGGCACGCGCCGACAGCTCCAGGCCGATCAGGTCGGCCTCGTTCTCGTTGGCCCGGCTGTTGGGCAGGGTCATGGCGTAGTTCACCACCGTGTCGGCCATGGCCATGCTGCCTTGGCCGAGGCCGAAAATGGCGCCGGCACCCTGGCGGGCCATTTCCACGCCATACGCCTTGGACATGGCCTCGCGGCTGTGCTCACGCAAGGCGTGGGCAATCTCGTGCCCCACCACTGCGGCAATTTCCGCATCGGTGAGCTTGAGCTGATCGATCAGCCCGGTGTAGACGATGATCTTGCCGCCCGGGCCGCAGTTGGCGTTGAGCTCGTCGCTTTTGATGACGTTTACCTCCCAGTTCCATTGCGCGGCATCCGGGCGGAACTTGGGCGCCTGGGCGATCAGGCGGCTGGCGATCGCCTGCACACGCTTGGCATCGGCGCTGGACTTGTCGAGCACACCCTTGCTCGATGCCTCACCCAGGGTCTGCTGGTAAGACTGGGCGTACATCTGGTTGACCTCATCGGTCGAGAGCATGCTGAACATGTACTGCTGGCGCTCGACGCCAACGGCACCGCCGCTGGTGGTGTTCACTGCCTGGCAGCCGGCCAGCAGGATGCCAGCACTGAGCAGGCTGACGACAAAAGACTTACGCATGAAAACACTCCCTTTTTACATGCGCCGTATCCTAGGCCGAGTCGCCAGTGCCCGCTATAGCCGTAGGGAAGATTCTTCACATCCGGGTACACCTGCGCCCACACCCGATCGCGCGTAGGCAGCTTGTCTTGTAATGCATCACACCGGCGTTTCGCTGGCGTGATGACTGCCACTAGCCCCAGTTATCGACTATCACCGAAAGTCAATGATCGGCACCGGTTTCATGTTCCGTACAGCAAGAGAATTCCGCAGCCGTGCCCTGCAGGTTCACTGGCACATGGTTCGACTCGCCCAACGCCTCTCCTGTTTGCGGGTCATAGGATTTGACCACTGCGTTGCCATCGACCAACCTTCGAGTGACCACAGAAAAATCGCCTGAAGCGTTGGCGTAGGTAATCCCGCCTTCTGGGTCATACCAACCCATATCAGGATCATTGGTGGTTTTCAGGCGGCTCCCAGGGCGGGCAACCCCCCTTATTTCGATACCATCTGAATGCGGTTCAACTGCGTCGATCTGCGTTTCGGCCTTCACGTGGAGGGTGGACGGGTCCGGCTCTGGCATAGGCAGCCTCAAATCTCGGATCGCATCAAGTGTGCGCGAGGTTGGATGCCAACCCCATCGAGTGAAGAATGTTGTGAGATCGTGCTGCGCAGCCCATGCGCTGGTGACCATGAAGTAATGACGGTATTGAGCGTCACCCTGGCCAGGTTCATGGTTGCCATGACTACGGCTTTCACGATGGAGCCGATGAAAGAACGCGTCGCCGTAAGCTGTCCTCAATTGCTCCCACATGATGAGGCGGACAAACTCGTCATTGTCTTCAAACTTCTTATTCGGATCGGAACTATTCAAAAAGGCATGCGCTTCACGGTCGTAAGGCACCACCCTTGAATATTTTTTTTGCGCGCGCTGCACTGCAAGGGAAAATATATTAACGGAGTTCTCAGTCAACGCATTTGCGCTCCATGAAATTTGGTGCTGCATATGACCCAACTCATGCCAGATTCCCCAGTCGCCGCGCACACCGTCGGGAGTCAATAGCGACCTGCCGTATTGCGGTAGACTTATTCGATAGTGAGTGGCATTAGGGTTGCCACTTTCCTTCTCCGAGACCAATATGCGCAGCGGACTGGGTGGTTCTTGTTCCGCACCATAACCAATTGCACCGATTTCATTTTCAACTCTTAGAATTTCTTTGTACTCGTCTAATACAGCCGAGGGATCGTGACTCTTATAGGCATAAGCCGTCTCCCACCACGCGGTGATAACAACTTTATCACTCATGAGCTGCACTGGCGCTCGCCCATGCTCCTTGGCAGCCTCAAGCATCTGGCCCCACTGATCTACGGACGTTTCGCCTTGTATAAATACAGGTACTCGATGTGAGTTAGCAATGCATTCAAAATTAATCGTTACCTCCTCGACGGTCGGGCCCACCCCATCAGGTATTACCCGCACCCATAATAACCCGCCTTCCGGATCAGTGACGATTCCAGGGTATTCTGGCATTTCATGGGTACGAGGGCATTCAGTCTCGGAGCCTTGTGTATTGAAGCCGGGAGTTCCGACGAGGAGTTGCATCTTCACGTTTGCCCTAGGCGGCAGCGAGAATTGATACCGGACATAACCTCCGGGCTCGAGGAAGATGCCCGTGGGCTGAAAATCAGCATAACCGAACCAACGGCCAAAGACTCTTGTATCTGAATCCGTCGAAGGTAAAACCCTGAATGCCGTGAGCGCAGACGAAACAGCAAGTTTTTCCTGGCCTGACAATGCATTATTTTTCATCATCAATCCCCTCAACAGCTGCACCAAGTAGGTACGATCAACCTTATGGCGGGCCCTGGAGGTGGTCAACTAGCAGAAATACTAGGCGTTATAGGCAGTCCACTACAGTCATAACGGCGTCAAACACTCCGGCGCATCCAGTTTCGGGTCATTGACGAAATTGGCCAAGGCCCGCTCTCGCAATATTGCCGAGGGGCTGGCCAGCAACTCGTGCAAGCGGGTGATCGGCGTATCCGGGTCAAGCCACGCCGCCTGCGCGGCCTCGTCCAGTATCAGCGGCCGACGCTGGTTCATGGCTGCCTGGGTCACCACAGCACAGCTCAGCCACACTTGGTCCTGCACCGGATAGGCCTCCCACACCGCTGCAAAATACAGCGACGAGCCCTCCCCCGGGGTCAACCAGTACGGGCGTTTACGCACGCTGCCACGCCACTCGTAAAAGCCGTTGGCCGGCATCAGGCAGCGACGCTGGCGAAAGGCATCGCGAAACATCGGCTGCTCGGCCAGGGTTTCGGCGCGGGCGTGGGCAGGTGTGCGGGACAGGTCAGTGAGCCAGGCCGGGGTAAGCCCCCAGCGCGCCTTGGCCACTTGCTGCTGGCCCTCGAGCTGGCGCTGGATCAGCACCGAAGCCCCGGGGGAAATGTTCCATTGGGCCGGCTGGCCTTGGGGGAAGCCAGGCAGGCTGGCAAGCGCCTGGGGCCAGCGAAACAGGGCATAACGTCCACACATGGGCGAATTCAGAACCTAGCAGATCAAGGTACCGGGGAAGCTCTCCGGTTCGTCGCCAACCAGTGGCTGGGCATCATTGTACGCATCGATCAGCTGCCGTGCGTACTCGGCCTGCTCATCCGCCACCGCAAGCCCCAACAGACCTTGCAGGGGCAGTTCGCCTACGCCCCCCATCAAGTCACGGCCCACCAGCTGCACGTTGATGCCCTCACTGGCCAGCATACCGAGCAGCATTTCGGCCTCGAGCAGGTTTTCAGGTTCGTAGATCCGTCGCATCAGTCATTCTCACCGAAGACATCCAGCATCCATTCCTCGCCATGCACCTGCAGCAAGAAGCGGACAGGCTTGCAGCACACCTGACAGTCCTCGAAGTACTCCTGATCGCCACCGGACAGGTCCACCGTGGTTTCGATTTCTTCGCCACAATAAGGGCAATCGTAGTTGGCAGTTTCCAGCATCGCGGCCTCCGGGGTGACTTATGCGTATAATTGCCGGTCTGTTTACAGGGCCTGTGTGTGTCCGAGCCGTTTTTCGGAGCCCGCCCCTACCTATTACCCTAGCCGTTTCCAACAAGAGAGCATGATGGGCGAATTCGATGCCATCCGACCGTACGACGACGCTGAGGTCCCTGCCGTCCTGGCACGCCTGCTCAGCGACCCGGCATTCCTCGATATCCTCACCCACTTCCGCTTCCCGCGTGCGGCCGGTGCTCTCGGCTGGTTGCTCAAGCCGCTGATTGCCCGCCGCCTGCGCAAGGAGTTTGCCGGCGTCACCTGCGTTTCGACCTTGCAGGACAAAGTCGAGTACTACGTCGACCAGACCATCGACCGCGCCACCGACGGCGTTACTTATTCGGGCGTGGAACAGCTCAAGGCAGGCACCGCCTACCTGTTCCTGGCCAACCACCGTGACATCGTCATGGACCCGGCCTTTGTCAACTACGCGGTGTACCACGCAGGCCTGCCCACCCCGCGCATTGCCATTGGTGACAACCTGCTGCAAAAGCCCTTTGTCAGCGACATGATGCGCCTGAACAAAAGCTTCATCGTGCACCGCTCGATCAGCGGGCGCCGCGAGAAGCTGGCGGCTTACCAGTTGCTCTCGGCCTACATCAACCACTCGATCCGCAACGACGCCACGTCGATCTGGATTGCCCAGGCCGAAGGCCGCGCCAAGGACGGTGACGACCGTACCGATTCGGCGATCCTCAAGATGTTCCACATGAGCCGCAAGGACGAGCCGTTCGGTGCGGTGATCCAGAGCCTCAACCTGACGCCGGTGTCGATCAGCTACGAATATGATCCGTGTGACCAGGCCAAGGCCCGCGAGCTGTACATCCGCGCCACTACCGGTACCTACACGAAGGCACCAGGCGAGGATGACAACAGCATCGCCAAGGGCATTACCGGCTACAAGGGTCGCGTGCACATCAACTTCACCGCGCCGGTGACCGCGTACCACGAGGATACCAAGCAGCTGGCAGCGGAAATCGACCGGCAGATCCTTGGCGGTTACCGCCTGTTCCCGGTGCACTACCTGGCCTATGCGATGTGGGAAGGCAAGGACGAAGCGTTGCAGGTGCCGAGTGCCGAGAAGGTGTTCCCGGCGGACGAGCTGGCCAAGGCCAAGGAAGAATGGCAGCGTCGGCTGGATGCCTGCCCCGAAGAGCAGCGGCCTTACCTGGTGCTGCAGTATGCGACGCCAGTGCGTAACCAGTACCAGGTCAGGCAGCAGGCACCTGTAGCCTGATCGATCCCGGGGGCTGCGTTGCAGCCCAATCGCGACACAAGGCCGCTCCCACAAGGAGTACGCAATTCCCTGTGGGAGCGGCCTTGTGTCGCGATGGGCCGCAACGCGGCCCCAATGGTTCTCAGACCCAGGTACTGAACCAGGACAACAGCAACGCCATCGCCAGGCACGAAAAACCAAGAATGTAGAAGTAGCGTGGCACCCGCAGGTCGAACGCGTCCACCACCCCCTCCTCCACAGCCATGTATTCGCGGGTCTCGGCCTCGCGTCGCCGGGCACTGTGCAGCAGCAACCCGCCTGGGCAGGTCAGCAGCAGCGCCAGCAGGTTGATCAACTTGGTGGGATGGGCGGCCAGAAACCCCCAGAGCACTTGCAAGGACATCACGCAACCTCGGTGTGAGAAGCGGCAAAGGCCCGCATTCTACCCAACTCGCTGCCCCGCGCCCGGTATGGGCGACAAACTGTCATTAAATTTCATCTGTCATCCGCTCGTCATCTGAACAGGCCACCCTGGCGGCCTTTCATGACCCGGAGCTTGTTCATGTTGCACGCCGAAAACCAGGACCGCCTCTACCTCGTTGCCCAGAGCGATGAACAACAGGCTTTGATCGATGGTTTTGCCATCAATGTGCAGGACCGCCAGTGGCTGGTCTACTGTGCGTTGGGCGGGCATGTGCATGAAGATTTGCCGGAGGTGGATGCCGGGACGGGCTTCAGCTTGCTGGATTTCTACGTAGAAGCAGCGTAAGCCTGAACCGGCCTCTTCGCGGGTGAACCCGCTCCCACAGGGACCGCACCGGATCCGAGGCCTGCGCTGGACCTGTGGGAGCGGGTTTACCCGCGAAGAGGCCAGCACAGGCAACAAAAAACCCGCTACCTGACACAGGGAGCGGGTTTTTTCATGCAGCCAAACGCTTACTGGCCCAGTACCTGCCCGATGGTCGGGTCTTTGAACAGGCGGGTCAGGGCATCGCTCAGCACATCGCCCACCAGCTGGGTGTTGGTGTCCTGGTTCGGCGCCATGCCGAAACGCTGGTCCAGCGAAGCGCCGTAACGGCCGCTGTAGCTACGGCCGCCATTGCGCACGTCGGCACGGAACGTGGCGCCGATGGTGGCCTCGGTCACGTACAGGTTGTCTTTGGGCGACTGATATTTCAGCTCGGCCAGGGTCACGGTCAGCTGGGGTGCACCAGAGGCGTTCGGCGTAGGGGTGAAGCCGAGCAGACGCACAGCAGCTTCGGCCTGGGCCTGCAGCTTGGGCACCACGTCATTACCGCTGACGCTGATGGTGCTGGTCTCGGGGTACATGCCACCACGGGTACCCAAGGATTGCGAAGGCCGGCCGTCAACCACCCGGACCACGACCGGCTGGCCGTGGCCCACCGGGGCGAGCTGAGCCTTGAGCGTGGGTTGCGGGTTAAGTTGTTGCGGGCTGTGGGCACAACCGACCAGGCTGAGGCTGGCCACGGCGATCAAACCGAACAACAGACGTTGCAACATGCGCGTTTCTCCAGAAAATGCGGCAAAGGCCCACAGTATACCTAGCCAGGCACAGACCAGTCATCGGCCCGACCCGCTTGTCACAATCGTTTCATGGCCACGCCCTTATCCTTGCGCCAAGCCCTCACGCAAAGGACTCGCCGCCATGGCCTCGCTCTGGACTCTGCTCTTCCAACGCCCGCGCCACACCGCCTACGCCCGCCTCGATGCCCAAGGCAAATGCCTGGCCTTCAAGCAATGCAGCCAGGTACCGAGCGGCAGCGGCTGGGTTCAGGTCAGTGAAATCCAGCTGGCCTGGCTGGGTCGCGAACTGCCCGCCGACGCCAGGGTTTGCGCCCGCGCAAGCCGCCGCTGGCACCATCGCATCCTCGCGGCCTGACAAACGCTGCAATAAAAACCACGAATGGCGACATTTCTGCCCGCGACATCGCTATAATCTCCCCCCGATTATAAGGACGTCTCCTGATCGGGCCCCGCACTCGCCGATTGACCCCGGCAACTTCACCGCTTCGCCCACAGAGAGCCTTCCACTCAGGTCTTGCATCGGCTGTCGTGCCTGCTTTTCCGGCCCTTCACACTGCATGAACCTGCGGGTTGCCATCGCGCAGTCCCCTTTTGAGGTTCACGTCTCCAAAAGAGCGTGAAAAAACGGTTTTCACAACTTCACAAGAGTGTGGCGAGCAAATGAACAGTCTGGCATGTGCAAAAGCGGCAGATGTGTCCCGAACAGCCCTGAACAGGCGGCAACTGCGCTCATCCCGTATGAGTGTCTGAACCGTTCCATAACGCACGCACGACACCTTGACCATAAGTCGAATTGCCGCACCCGTGGCAAACGGCGTTCAATAGCTGAACCCGAAGACTGATTGGCGGTGTCCGCGGAAGTTGCAAGAACTGCGAAAAGTCGGACATGGCGACCCTGGCTACCCCAGGTCCTATGCTGTCAATTAGGTAGCTGTAGATTGTGGAGACGCGTTAAATGGCGCAGAACGAATCGGTTGATGTAGTACTGGTAGGCGCGGGCATCATGAGTGCCACCCTGGCCGTACTGCTGAAGGAGCTTGACCCGACCCTGAAGCTTGAGGTCGTCGAGGCGATGGACTCCGGAGCCGCGGAAAGCTCCAACCCCTGGAACAACGCAGGTACCGGCCACGCTGGTCTGTGCGAGCTTAACTACACGCCCCAGGCCGCCGATGGCAGCATCGACATCAAGAAGGCCGTGCACATCAACGCCCAGTTCGAGGTTTCGCGCCAGTTCTGGGCTTACCTGAGCAAGAAGGGCAACTTCGGCTCGGCGCGTGCATTCATCAACCCTGTCCCGCACCTGAGCTACGTCGAGGGTGACAAGGGTGTTTCCTTCCTCAAGAAGCGCTTCGAGCTGCTCAAGCAGCACCATGCCTTCGCCGAGATGGAATACACCGAAGACAAGGCGGTGATGAACGACTGGATGCCGCTGATGATGCCTGGCCGCCCAGCCGACCAGCACATTGCAGCTACCCGTGTAGCCAAAGGCACCGACGTCAACTTCGGCGCCCTGACCAACAAGCTGCTCAAGCTGCTGGGCGACTCGCCGGACGCGCAGGTGAAGTACAGCAAGAAGGTCGTCGGCCTACGCCGTAACGGCAGCGGCTGGACCGTGAGCATCAAGGACGTCAACAGCGGCGGCAGCCGCGAAGTCGACGCTCGCTTTGTCTTCCTCGGTGCCGGTGGCGCGGCCCTGCCGCTGCTGCAGGCGTCCGGCATCCCGGAAAGCAAAGGCTTCGGCGGCTTCCCGGTCAGCGGCCAGTGGCTGCGTTGCGACAACCCGGAAATCGTCAAACAGCACCAGGCCAAGGTCTACAGCCAGGCCGCCGTGGGCGCCCCGCCGATGTCGGTACCGCACCTGGATACTCGCGTTGTGGACGGCAAGACTTCGTTGCTGTTCGGCCCGTACGCCGGTTTCACCACCAAGTTCCTCAAGCACGGTTCGCTGATGGACCTGCCGCTGTCGGTGCGCATGGGTAACATCGGCCCGATGCTGGCCGTGGCCCGTGACAACATGGACCTGACCAAGTACCTGGTCAGCGAAGTGATGCAGTCGATGGAGCAGCGCCTGGAAGCCCTGCGTCGCTTCTATCCGCAGGCCAAGGCCGAAGACTGGCGCCTGGAAGTGGCTGGTCAGCGCGTGCAGATCATCAAGAAGGACCCGAAAAAAGGCGGTGTGCTGCAGTTCGGTACCGAGCTGGTCTCGGCCCAGGACGGCAGCCTGGCCGCACTGCTAGGTGCCTCGCCAGGCGCTTCGGTGACCGTGTCGATCATGCTGGAACTGATCGAACGCTGCTTCCCCGAGCAGGCCAAGGGTGCCTGGGCTGCCAAGCTCAAGGAAATCTTCCCGGCGCGCGAGAAAACGTTGGCAACCGATGCTGCCCTGTACCACAAGATCAGTGCCGAAAACGACGTGGCGCTGGACCTGGTGGAAAGCAGCCCGGCGGCCAAGCATTACGCCTGAACCGACCGGTAACGAAAAAACGCCCCTCGGGGCGTTTTTTTGTGCCTGGATCTCTATCAACCGCGGGCGCGGTCGATGATCTCGATGTACTCAGGCGCATTGCGCTGGTCGGCGATCTGCTCAACGAAGGTTTTACCGTGCTCGTCCTTGCCATCCAGGTCCAGGCCAGCTTCGACAAAGAAGCCGACAAAGCGCTCGAAATCGTCTACGCGCAGCCCACGGTAGGCCTTGACCAGCTTATGCAGCGACGGCGAGGTCACACCATCGGCCGGTTCGAACTGAAGGAACGACTTGATGTAGTCGTCGCTGATTTCGTCGCCGATTACCTGTTTCTTGTCTTTACGCATTGCCGACTCCAACTGGACCATCACGGGATTTCGAAGGCCGGCAGTTTACCCCTCGCAGGCCGCGTGCCTCAACGCGTACGTACGGTACCAGTGTGCAGGTCGGCCCAGATGTGACCATTGCCGTAGGTGAGAAACTGCACATACAAGGTTTCGTTGCGTAGCAGGTCCATGATCACCCGGTAGTCACTGACCGGGTAATTCAGGCTCAAGGTGCGGCTTTTTTCGTCATACACAGGCTTCTTCAGGCTCTTGGCCGCTTCGCCATCGAAGGTCAGCAGCACCTGGGCGATGGTCGCACCTTTGCTCAATGGCTTTCCCTTCAGGCGCACCTGCAACGAAGAGGTGATCGGGATAGGCTGCTGGTCGGACTGGCGCTGGGCCCCCACCACCACCGAGTAATCGGTCACTTGCAGCAGTTGCTGGCCGGTCGGCGCTTCCTGGCGCAGTGACTGGTCGTCAGGCGGCAGGAACTGGCTGTGCAGCGGTGCGGCGGCCAGTGGCAGGCTGACCGCCAACAGGAGGGGAAGAATCGCACGCATGTGAGGCTCCTTGAATGAAGGAGCACTCTAGCATGCAGGGCGGCGCTTGATTACAGCCCCTTGACGGCGAAAATGCCGTTGGCATTGCGCCAGTAGCCTTTGTAATCCATACCGTAACCGAAGATGTAGCGGTCGACACACGGCAGGCCCACGTAGTTGGCCTTGAGGTCCGGGCTGGCCTTGCGGTCGTGGTCCTTGTCGATCAGCACCGCGGTGTACACCGAGCGTGCGCCGGCATGCTTGCAGAACTCGATGATGGCGCTGAGGGTGTGGCCTTCGTCGAGGATGTCGTCGACGATCAGCACATCACGGTCGATGAACGACACTTCCGGCTTGGCCTTCCAGAACAGCTCACCGCCGCTGGTCTGGTTGCGGTAGCGGGTGGCGTGCAGGTACGAAGCTTCGAGCGGGAACTGCAAGTGGGTCAGCAGTTTGCCGGAGAAGATAAGGCCACCGTTCATCACGCAGAACACCACCGGGTTCTTGTCGTGCAGGTCCTTGCAGATCTGCTCGCCGACGTTGGCGATGGCCGCTTCGACTTCGGCTTCGGTGTACAGGCAGTCAGCTTCACGCATGACTTGACGGATGTGCTCGAGATCGGCGGACATGGCGCTCTCCGGGGGTGCATTTTGGAAAAGCGGGCAAAGGTACGCATCCGCTCGTCCCAGATCAAGCATTTATGGACTAACGTCCAAAATGACCAGACGACAGCACAGGTTGAATAGATTAATCTAGCGCGGTTTTTTTGCCCGCCTTTCGGAGCCCCCTATGCCCACTCGTGAGATCCGCCACCCGCTGATCCGCCACAAGCTCGGCCTGATGCGCCGTGCCGATATCAGCACCAAGAATTTTCGCGAACTCGCCCAGGAAGTCGGCGCGCTCCTGACCTATGAAGCCACCCAGGACCTGCCACTCGAAACCTACGAGATCGACGGCTGGTGTGGCAAGGTGCAAGTTGAAAAAATTGCCGGCAAGAAGATCACGGTAGTCCCCATCCTGCGCGCCGGCATCGGCATGCTCGACGGCGTGCTCAGCCTGATCCCGGGTGCCAAGGTCAGTGCCGTCGGCGTTGCCCGCAACGAAGAAACCCTCGAAGCCCATACCTACCTGGAAAAACTCGCGCCGGACATCAACCAGCGCCTGGCCCTGATCATCGACCCGATGCTGGCCACCGGCGGTTCGATGGTCGCCACCATCGACCTGCTGAAAAAGGCCGGCTGCAAAGAGATCCGGGCCATGGTCCTGGTCGCCGCGCCAGAAGGCATCGACGTGGTGGAAAAAGCCCACCCGGACGTGAAGATCTACACCGCCTCGATCGATCAGCGCCTGAACGAACACGGCTACATCGTGCCGGGCCTGGGCGATGCCGGTGACAAGATCTTCGGCACCAAGCAAAAGGACGCCTGACCATGCAGGACGGCTTCAACGACCCGCTCTGGCGCCAGGTCGTTTCGGGCGCGCAGATGCTCTTCGTGGCATTTGGCGCGTTGGTGCTGATGCCACTGATCACCGGCCTCGACCCGAACGTCGCGTTGTTCACCGCCGGCATCGGCACGCTGCTGTTCCAGCTGGTTACCGGCCGCCAGGTACCGGTTTTCCTGGCCTCCAGCTTTGCCTTCATCACCCCGATCATCCTCGCCAAGGGCCAGTTCGGCCTGGCCGAGACCATGGGCGGCGTGATGGCTGCAGGTTTCGTGTACACCTTCATGGGCCTGATGGTAAAAATCAAAGGCACCGGTTTTATCGACCGCATGCTGCCGCCTGTGGTGATCGGCCCGGTGATCATCTCCATCGGCCTGGCCATGGCACCGATTGCCGCCAACATGGCAATGGGCAAGGGTGGGGACGGCGTTGCGTTGATGCCCTACAAGACCGCCATGCTGATCTCCATGCCAGCCCTGCTGACAACCTTGATCGTCGCCGTGTTCGGCAAAGGTATTTTCCGCCTGGTCCCGATCATCTCCGGCGTGCTGGTGGGCTTTGCCCTGTCGTTCGCCTTTGGCGTGGTCGACACGGCCCGGATAGCCGCCGCACCGTGGCTGGAAATCCCCAATTTCACCGCACCGGCGTTCAACTGGCAGGCCATCCTGTTCATCGTCCCGGTTGCCCTGGCGCCGGCCATCGAGCACATCGGCGGGGTGATCGCGGTCGGTAGCGTGACCGGCCGTGACTACCTGAAAAAGCCTGGCCTGCACCGTACCTTGCTAGGTGACGGCCTGGCCACCACGGCGGCCGGCCTGTTCGGCGGCCCGCCAAACACCACCTACGCCGAAGTGACTGGCGCGGTGATGCTGACCAAGAACTACAACCCGAAGATCATGACCTGGGCGGCGGTCTTCGCCATTACCCTGGCGTTCATCGGCAAGTTCGGCGCGCTGCTGCAAAGCATCCCGGTGCCAGTGATGGGCGGTATTCTGTGCCTGCTGTTTGGTTCGATCGCGGCGGTGGGCATGAACACCATGATCCGCCACAAGATCGACCTGGCCGAAGCGCGCAACCTGGTGATCGTGTCGGTAACCTTGGTGTTTGGTATCGGCGGCGTGCTGATCGGCAGCGGTGACGGCCCGGACGACTGGGGCCTTAAGGGCATCGCCCTGTGCGCCATCGTGGCGATTGCCCTGAACCTGATCCTGCCGGGTAATGATGGATGGAAGCACAAGCAGCTGGATGATCACTTGCCTTGATCCGGCTTTAACCCGAACCGCCCCTATCGCCGGCAGGCCCGCCCCCACAGGTACACCACAGGCTTCAGATACTGTGTTGCTCCTGTGGGAGCGGGCTTGCCGGCGACAGGGCCGGTACAGGCAGCCGCAATGTCAGGCCTTTTCGCACATCTGCGCCAGCACCCTCACCCACTCCGGGTGATCATTCAGGCATGGCACCAGCACCAGCTCCCGCCCGCCAGCCTCGACGAACTGTTCGCTGCCCCGCATACCGATTTCTTCCAGCGTCTCGATGCAATCGGCCACGAACGCCGGGCACATCACCAGCAACTTTTTCACACCGGCCTTGGCCAGCTCATCCAGCCGGGTCTCGGTGTACGGTTCGATCCACTTGTCCCGACCCAGCCGTGACTGGAACGATACCGACCATTTGCCATCCGGTATGCCAATGCTCTGCGCAAAGGCTTTGGCCGTAGCCAGGCATTGCCCGCGGTAACACACCGCACGCACCTCGGCGGATGCACCGTGACAGCAATCGGCGGTACGCAGGTCGTGCTTGCTGCCCTTCGGAAACAGCTTCTTCAAGTGCCGCTCGGGCAAGCCATGGAAGCTCAGCAACAGGTGGTCGTAATCCTGTTCCAGGTAAGGCCGGGCGCTGGCAGCCAGCGCCTCGATGTATTCAGGGTGCTCGTAGAACGGCTGCAGCACGCGCATCTGCAGCGGCAGCTGGCGTTCGTTGACCACCTGTTTGGCCAGCTCGACCACAGTGGTCACGGTACTGTCGGCAAACTGTGGATAAAGCGGTGCCAAGGTCACCTTGCGCACGCCTTGAGCTGCCAGGCGTTCCAGCACTTCGGGCAAGGCTGGCTGGCCATAGCGCATGGCAATCTCCACCGGGCCATGGGGCCAGTGCTCGACCATTGCGGACTGTAAACGGCGGGTCAGCACCACCAGCGGCGAGCCTTCCTCCCACCAGATCGAGCCGTAGGCATGCGCCGACTGCTCCGGGCGTTTGAGCAGTATCAGCGACACCAGCAAGCGCCGCACCGGCCAGGGCAGGTCGACAACATACGGGTCCATCAGAAACTGGTTGAGGTAGCGGCGCACATCGGCAACCGAGGTGGATGCCGGAGAACCCAGGTTGACCAGCAGCAGGGCGTGATCGGTCATGCAGCGTCCTATGTCAGAGGCGGCTGGACAGGTCGTCCAGGGCCGATTGCAGATCGTTGAAACGGAAGGTGAAGCCAGCCGCCAGCAAGCGTACCGGGCGTGCCCGCTGGCCGCCCAGCAGCAAGGTCGACATCTCCCCCAGGCCAGCCTTGAGCAACAATGACGGCACCGGCAGCAGCGCCGGCCGATGCAGGGCCCGGCCCAGGCGCCTGGCGAACTCACGGTTACGCACCGGCTCCGGGGCGCAGGCATTATAAGGACCGCTGGCATCCTTTTGCTGCAAGAGAAAATCAATCAGGGCGACCTGATCGTCTATATGGACCCACGGCATCCATTGCCGCCCATCACCCAATGGCCCGCCCAGCCCCAGCTTGAAGGGCACGCGCAGGCGCGACAAAAAGCCGCCATCGCTGGCCAGCACCAGCCCGGTGCGCACCAGCACCACGCGGATCCCCTGTGCCAGGGAGCGCTGGGCCGTTTCTTCCCAGGCAATGCACAACTGGCTGGCGAAATCTTCGCGTACCGGTGGCGAAGCCTCGGTCAGCTCGCGTTCGCCACCGTCACCGTACCAGCCCACCGCAGACCCGGAGATCAGCACGTCCGGGCGTTTCTCACGGGTGCCCAACCAGGTCAGCAATTGCTCGGTCAGGGTGACCCGGCTAGCCCACAGCAGGTTGCGCCGGGCAGCCGTCCAGGGCCGATCGGCAATCGGCGCACCGGCCAGGTTGACCACCGCATCAAGGTGATCGTCCGCCTCCAGTTGCTCCAGCCGGGCGATGCCACGCACGCCACTGCCACATATTTTCGCCACCTGTTCAGGTCGCCGGCTCCAAACCGTAAGCCGGTGCCCCTGGCCAAGCCAGTACTGGCAAAGATGCTTGCCAATCAACCCGGTGCCGCCTGTCAGCAATATATGCATGGCTGTGTCCTCGCAGAATGCGGCGGTGGTCTATTTTTAACATCAAGGCACTTTTTTGACCCGACGCTCTCGGATAAACATAGGCCAACCTGACCGCCAAAGCGGTATAACCTTATACAGGATTTCTGGATTGTACAGGTTTGCCTGACAGCGTAGTCTGCTAACAGCAAGGTTTGAAGAGGCCATCATGACAGTACCTATTGCCATCATCGGGGCCGGTATCGCCGGCTTGTCAGCCGCCCAGGCCCTACAAAAGGCCGGGCAATCCGTGCATCTGTTCGACAAAGGCCACGGCAGTGGCGGGCGCATGGCCAGCAAGCGCAGCGAGGCCGGCGCGCTGGACCTCGGCGCCCAGTACTTCACTGCCCGGGACCGGCGCTTCGTCGAGCAGGTGCAACAGTGGGTTGCCGCCGGCTGGGCCGAGCAGTGGAAGCCACAGCTGTACAACTACCGTGATGGCGAGCTCACTCCCTCCCCTGACGAACAGACCCGCTGGGTAGGCGTGCCACGCATGAGCGCCATTACCCGTGGCCTGCTCAAGGATGTGACGGTGAACTTCGGCTGCCGTATCGCCGAGGTGTTCCGTGGCAAGCAATACTGGCACCTGCAAGACACCGAAGGCTGCAGCCATGGCCCTTACAGCCGGGTGGTGATTGCCGTGCCGGCACCGCAGGCCACGCCACTTCTGGCCTCCACCCCAAAACTTGCCGCGGTGGCTGCGGGCGTGCAAATGGAACCTGTGTGGGCGGTCGCCCTGGCCTTCCAGACACCTTTGGACACCCCGATGCAAGGCTGCTTCGTGCAGGACAACCCGCTTGACTGGCTGGCCCGTAACCGCAGCAAGCCCGGCCGCGATGAGCAACTCGATACCTGGGTGCTGCACGCCACGTCTGACTGGAGCCGGCAGCACATCGACCTGCCCAAGGAAGAAGTGATCGAACAGCTGTGGGGCGAGTTTGCCGAGCTGGTCGGCTGCGTGGTGCCGGCGCCTAACTTCGCCCTGGCCCACCGCTGGCTCTATGCGCGCCCCAGCAGCAATCACGAGTGGGGCGCACTGGCCGATGCTGACCAAGGCCTGTATGCCTGCGGCGACTGGTGCCTGTCCGGGCGAGTCGAAGGCGCGTGGCTCAGCGGCCAGGAAGCGGCGCGCAGACTGCTCGAACACCTGGAATGATTTAGCGCCATACACAAATTCTAGTTTGCATAACTTCCGGGCTGTGCTGGAATAAACCTGTACAAGATTTTAGACTCGTACAGGTTTACGGGAGACAGCCATGCACGACACTTCAGCCCACAGCAAGCCGCGTATCGCCATCAGCGCCTGCCTGACCGGGCACAGCGTGCGTTACAACGGCGGCCATAAGGCCTCAGACCTGTGCCGTACGCAACTGGACGCCCATTTCGACTGGCTGCCGGTGTGCCCGGAAGTTGCCATCGGCCTGGGCATACCGCGCGACCCGATCCGCCTCGTCGGCAATCCCGAACGACCGGAAGTGGTCGGTACCCGTAACCCAGGCATGGACCTGACCGGCCCGCTACGCAACTATGGCGAGCAGATGGCCGCCGAGCTCGACAGCATCTGCGGCTATATTTTCATGCAGAAATCGCCCTCTTGCGGCCTGGAGCGGGTCAAGGTGTATCAGGACAATGGCCACCCGGCCATCCAGGGGGGGCGCGGCGTGTATGCCCAAGCGTTCTGCGCAAGACGCCCGGACCTGCCTGTGGAAGAAGAAGGTCGCCTGCATGACCCGGTGCTGCGCGAGAACTTCATCAGCCGCGTGTACGCCTACGCCGACTGGCAGCGCCTGCTGGCCGAGGGCCTTAGCCGTGGAAGCCTGGTGCGCTTTCATTCGCGTTACAAATACCTGGTGATGGCCAACAACCCCCAGGCCTACCGCACCTTGGGCCGCCTGCTCGGCAGCATGAGCAAGGATGACGACCCACAAACCATCGGCCCACGCTACTTCAGCCAGCTGATGCAGGCCCTGAGACGCTGTGCCAGCCGCGGCACCCATTGCAATGTGCTGCAGCACATCAGCGGCTATTTCAAGGACAACCTCACGCAGCAAGACAAAGCCGAGTTGCAGACAATCATCAGCCAGTACCAGCAAGGCGTAGTGCCGCTGGTGGTGCCGCTGACCCTGCTCAAGCACCACTTGCGCAAGCATCCAGACCCGTACCTGCTGCAACAGGCCTACCTGCAGCCGCACCCGGAAAGTCTGGGCTTGCGCAATGCAGTCTGAAACCTTGCTGCCCATCGGCGAACTTGCCCGTCGCACTGGCGTGAATCCGGTCACCCTGCGCGCCTGGGAGCGCCGGTATGGCCTGCTCAAGCCGCAGCGCACCGCCAAGGGGCATCGCCTGTATCCGCTGGATCAGGTGGGTCGGGTCGAGGCAATCCTTGGCTGGTTGCAGCGTGGGGCATCGGTCGGCCAGGTACGCGAGCTGCTCGACAAACCCTCCGGCACACCGCCCAAAGGTGACTGGCAGGCCCGACAATTCCAGCTGATCGAGGCCATTGCCAACCTGTCCCAGCGCGCCCTTGACCAGCAGCTCAACCAGGCCATGGCCCTGTACCCGGCCGTTACCCTGTGCGAACAACTGCTGCTGCCGCTGCTCGACCTCCTCGACCTGCGCTGGCGTAGTTACTTCAATGCGCAGCTGGAACAGGCGTTTTTCCACAGTTGGCTACGCAGCAAGCTAGGTGCCCGCGTCTACCATGACAACCAGCTGCTGCAGGGCCCTGCGGTGTTGCTGGTGGAAGACAGTGAACGTGTCTTCAGCCCCGGTTTATGGCTTTGCGCCTGGCTGTTCACCAGCAACGGGTTCCCGGTCGAGGTGCTGGAGCGCCCCGTTGCCGGCCCGCACCTTCAACGCGCCGTCAGCACGCTCAGCCCCCGCGCCGTACTTCTGCACCTGGGGCCCCGCATCGATGGCAAGGCACTGCAACGCACCCTGCACAACCTGCCCATGCCAATCCTGGCCGGCGGCCCGACGCTGTTGCTGCATGAAGCGCAGCTGCGTGCCCTCAAGTTGCCCAACCTCGCCCTGTTCGACACCCCGCAAGTGGCATTGAGCTTGCTTCAAGCCCATGACCGCCTGCCTGTAGAGATGAATGCCCCATGCACCTGACCTGGCTGCGCAGTGACCTGCGCATCGATGACAACACCGCGCTCAGCGCCGCCACCGAGCGCGGGCCCACCATCGCCCTGTGGCTGATCAGCCCCGGGCAATGGCAGGCCCATGATGACGCCGCCTGCAAAGTCGATTTCTGGCTGCGCAGCCTGCGCGACCTGCGCCAATCGCTGGAAGGCCTGAATATCCCCCTGCTGATCCGCAAGATAGACACCTGGGAGCAGGCACCACAAGCCGTGCTGGAGGTATGCCGCCAACATCAGGTGGCAAGCGTTCACTGGAACGAAGAGTACGGCATCAACGAGCAGCGCCGCGATGATGCCACCCGCGCCCTGCTAGAAAAGTCGGGCATTCAGGCACACAGCCACCTCGACCAGCTGTTGTTCCGCCCGGGCACCATCCTCACCCGCAGTGGCGATTATTTTCAGGTTTTCAGCCAGTTCAAGAAAACCTGCCTGGAGCACCTGCATCGCAGCCTGCCCGCGTTGGCCCACCGGGTTAAGCGGCAGGCACCGCTGCACATCCCTGCCGACCCTGTTCCGCAACACGTGGACGGTTTTGAAACACCCGCCCGCGCTCTGCGTGAACACTGGCCAGCGGGTGAAGCGCAGGCGCAGGGGCGGCTGTCCCGCTTTCTCGACGAAGCCATTGATGACTACCAGCAACTGCGTGACCTGCCTGCCAAACCTGGTACCAGCCAGCTTTCGCCTTACCTGGCCGCCGGCGTGATATCGCCTCGCCAGTGCCTGCACGGTGCACTGGCCAGCAACCGGGGCGAATTCGACAGTGGCAGTACGGGCGTGCAGACCTGGATCAACGAGCTGCTCTGGCGCGAGTTCTACAAGCACATCCTGTGCGGTTACCCTCAGGTCTCGCGACACCGTGCCTTCCGCGCCCAGACCGAAGCCCTGCCCTGGCGTGATGCACCGGCCGACCTTGAAGCCTGGGAACAGGGCCGTACGGGTTTCCCGATCATCGACGCCGCCATGCGCCAGTTGCTCCACACCGGATGGATGCATAATCGGCTGCGCATGATCGTGGCCATGTTCCTCAGCAAGAACCTGCTGATCGACTGGCGCAAGGGCGAGCGGCACTTCATGCGCCACTTGATAGACGGTGACCTGGCGGCCAACAATGGCGGCTGGCAGTGGAGCGCGTCCACCGGAACGGACGCAGTGCCCTACTTCCGTATCTTCAACCCGATTTCACAGTCTCAGCGTTTCGACCCTCAGGGGCATTTCATTCGGCACTGGCTGCCGGACCTACGTGACATAGATGAGAAAAATATCCATGAACCGATGAAATCCAGGGATCTATTTGCTACTAATTTGTATCACAGTCCTATGGTCGATCTCAGCAGCAGTCGCCAGCGTGCAATAGAAGCTTTCAAGGGCCTTCCCCGCCGGCAGGATTAGAGGACAACGTCTTGACTAACTCACGCAGTTTTTGGGTTACGGGCGCCAGCAATGGGCTAGGTCTGGCTTTGGTGGAACGCTTGCTCGAACAGGGCCACCGCGTTGCCGCCAGTACGAAGGAAAGCGATGAACTGGAAAGATTGGCAGCACAACATGGTCGGCGATTCTTGCGCCTGCCCTGGCAGTTGCATGCCGAGCCAAATGCAGCGGATGCCTGCCAGCAGATAGGCCATGCCTGGTGCTCGCTGGATGGTCTGATCATCAATGCCGGTACCAGCGATTATCTGCCAGACGACGTAGCGGACAGCGACCTGTTCGAGGCGATCGTCACAAGCAACCAGCTGGCGGCTGAGCAGTGCCTTGGCCATGCCTTGCCCCTGCTGGCCAAGGGGGATTCACCGCAGGTGTTGGCAGTGTTCAACCGCTATTCGGCATTGCAATTGTATGCCCCGACGCAGGTAACTGCAGGCTGGAACAACCTGCCGCAGTGGATGCGTGAGCAGCGCCAGGCCTTGAAAGCTCAAGGGGTAGGCCTGACCATAGTAGGGCCACAGTCGCTCAAGGTAGCGGTGACGTCGGCGCAGGCGATACCGGAGCAATGGACGCCACAGAGCGTTGCTGAAGCGTTGTTGCGTCGGTGGCCGCAAGCTGAACCGGAACTGGTTCTGGAGGCGCTGGAACTCAGCAGCCTATGGCCGTTGACGCGCTAAGCCCCTGAAATCGGCGTTAGCCCCGCCCCCACAGAACGCACACCCTTTGAGGATCGTGCATTCCCTGTGGGAGCGGGTTCACCCGCGAAAAGGCCTGTGCAGGTGAACTCAGAGCGCCATGCGGTAGTGCAAGCTATAGCTCTCCACACCATCGTTAGGCTCTTTGATGCCCGCATTGGAATAATGGATCGCCCGCACCCCGATCTCATGCCCCCCTGCAAAGCGCAAACCAAAGCCGATGCGGTCCTCGAACTGGAATGCCGAGCCCAGCTCGTTGCTTTCCAGCTCGGTGCTGGAGAACGCGGCTACACCGATCCCCGCTTCGATGTAGGGCTTCACCGACTCCCCGGCAAATTCGTAAACGAACACTGGCGCGAACGACAAGCTATGGTTGCTCGCCGTCTCGTCGCCGTCCCAATACGTATAGGCCCCATCCCAATATCCGGTCAGCCGACCAACACTGGTCTGCCACCAGCTTGCGTCCCAGTTCGATTGCAGCCCTAGCCGGTAGACCATGGTCGAGTCACCGGTCTGCCCCACCGAAACCGAAATGTCGGCAGCCTGTGCCGACATTGCTTGACCCAAAGTAAAGGCGGCAGCCGCCGCCAAGCCGAGCAGTTTCCTCATGAGAAACATCCTTCTTCCTGATGCTGTTATTAGTGTCCGCCTCAATCAGGCAAGCGGTAGAAAGCAGAAGTGGAACGATAGTTCAGCTGTTTTTCACGTTTTTTTCACAACGCAAAGCTTTGCACATCGTCGGACTTATGCCACAGCACAGGCAGGATTTTTCGGAGGAATTCTGGGTCAGCGCTGGTCCAGAAGCGGGTGTCGCCGGCCGGGCCTTCGGCTAACAGGTCATTGGCACCCAGCAGCCTTTGCAGTTGACGCGCCACAGCGGCGCCGGTGTCGATGATCGCCACGTCCGCTGGCACCAGGTCGGCCAGTAACGGGCGCAAGAAGGGGTAATGCGTGCAACCGAGGATCAGCGTATCGCAGCCGGCGGCCAGCAACGGCTGCACATAGCCAAGCAGCATCTGGCGAAGCGCCGGGCTGGCCAGGTCACCGGTCTCGATCAGCTCGACCAGCCCAGGGCATGGCTGAGTAATCACCTGGACGTCATTGGCGAAGCGGTCCAGCAGCGCTGCAAACTTGGCACTTTGCAAGGTACCGGTAGTTGCCAGTACACCGACCACGCCCGAGCGGGTGGCGGCAGCAGCAGGCTTCACGGCCGGCTCCATGCCCACCAGCGGCCAAGTCGGGTACAGCTCGCGCAAGTCAGCCACCGCCGCCACCGTGGCGGTGTTACAGGCCAGGACCATGGCTTTGGCGCCTTGTGCCTGGAAGAACCCGGCAATATGCCGGCAGCGCTCGCGTATATAGTCCGGCGACTTCTCACCGTAAGGCACATGGCCGCAGTCGGCCACATACAGCAGCGTCTCGTTGGGCAGCAGGCGCTGGATTTCGGCGAGTACCGACAAACCGCCGACCCCCGAGTCCATCACGCCGACCGGCGCCGAACGCTCAGCCATCGCGCTTGCCGCAAACTGCGCAAGCCGGGTCGCGCTTGACGCGCAGCTCACGGATACGGGTGCCGAGAGCATCGATCAACAGCAGACGACCCACCAGCGGTTCGCCGAAGCCGGCCAGCAGCTTCATTGCCTCCAGCGCTTGCAGGCTGCCCACCAAACCCACCAGCGGGCCGATCACGCCAGCTTCGCTGCAGGTCAGTTCATCGTCACTGCCATGCCCGTACAGACAGTGGTAGCAGGGGCTGTAGTCGCGCCGAGGGTCAAACACCGACAACTGCCCTTCAAGGCGGATCGCCGCGCCGCTCACCAGTGGTTTGCCAGCAGCCATACAGGCCGCGTTGACCGCTTCACGAGTAGCGAAATTGTCGGAGCAGTCCAGCACCAGGTCGACTGCCGCCACAGCGGCAGCCAGCGAATCTTCGTCCAGGGCTTGGCGATGGGCAACCAGACCGATCTCCGGGTTTATTGCCTGCAAGCGCTGCAAGGCCGAATCGACCTTGCTCATGCCGACGCTGGCACTGTCGTGAATCACCTGGCGTTGCAGGTTGGTCAGGTCGACGGTGTCGAAGTCGGCCAGGTGCAGCTCACCCACCCCGGCGGCAGCCAGGTACAGTGCCACCGGGGAGCCCAGGCCGCCAAGGCCGACAATCAGTGCCTTGCTCTGCTTGAGCCGTAACTGGCCGTCGATGTCGATCTGGGCCAGCAATACCTGCCGGCTGTAACGCAGAAGTTCCTGATCACTCAGCATGGCAGGCGCCCCAGGGTAATGCGTTCATGGCCGCCCAGGTCCGTTCGGCTGGCGACCTCGATAAAGCCTTGCTCAGCCAGCAAAGCGCGTACCGCCGCTGCCTGGTCGTAGCCATGTTCCAACAGCAACCAGCCACCGGGCAACAGGTGCGCGGGGGCCTGGGCAACGATCACGCGCAGGTCGTCCAGGCCATCGGCACCGGCCACCAGTGCACTGCTGGGCTCGAAGCGCACGTCACCGGCCACCAGGTGTGGGTCTGCGGCGGCAATATAGGGGGGGTTGCTGACAATCAGGTCGAAACGCTCGCCGGCCAGGCTGTCGAACCAGTGGCTTACCCGCACCTGCGCGTTGCTCAGACCCAAACGTTGGCGGTTGCGCTCGGCCAGGGCAGCGGCTTCTTCCACCCGGTCAACTGCAGTCAGCTGCCAGGCCGGGCGATCGCTGGCCAGGGCCAGGGCAATCGCACCGGTACCGGTGCCCAGGTCAAGGACCTTGGCCGGCGAGGCGGGTTGCAGCTCAAGGGCAGTCTCGACCAACAGCTCGGTATCCGGCCGCGGGATCAGGGTATGCGGCGCCACTTCCAGGTCGATCGTCCAGAAGCCCTGCTGCCCGAGGATGTAAGCGACCGGCTCGCCGCCACGGCGGCGCTGAAGGTAACCGGCGTAAGTCTGGGCATCTTCGCTGCTGACGATTCGCTCGGGCCAGGTGTGCAGGTAGCTGCGCGACTTGCCGATGGCAGCAGCCAGCAGCAATTCGGCATCCAGCCGCTCGGTGGGCGACTCGGGCAGCTGCGCGTTGCGCAGCAAGCTGGCGATGATGGTCATCAGTCCCCCAGGGCAGCCAGTTGATCGGCCTGGTATTCGGCCAGCAGCGGTTCGATCACTGCGTCCACGCCACCGCTGAGGATGTCGTCCAGCGAGTACAAGGTCAGGTTGATACGGTGATCGGTTACCCGACCCTGTGGATAATTGTAGGTGCGGATGCGCTCGGAACGGTCACCGGACCCCACCAGCAGTTTGCGCTCGCTGGCAATGGCATTCTGTGCTGCGCTGGTCTGCATGTCGTTGAGCTTGGCCGACAGCCAGGACATGGCACGGGCGCGGTTCTTGTGCTGCGAACGCTCTTCCTGGCACTCGACCACGATACCGGTGGGCAAGTGGGTAATACGGATCGCCGAGTCGGTCTTGTTCACGTGCTGACCACCCGCGCCCGATGCACGGTAGGTGTCCACGCGCAGATCGGCCGGGTTGATTTCGATGGCTGCTTGTTCGTCCGGCTCGGGCAGCACCGCCACTGTGCAGGCGGAGGTGTGCACGCGGCCTTGGGATTCGGTTTCCGGCACGCGCTGAACACGGTGTGCGCCAGACTCGAACTTGAGCTTGCCGTACACGTGCTCACCCTCGACACGGGCGATGATTTCCTTGTAGCCGCCGTGCTCGCCTTCGTTCTCGGACAAGATCTCCAGGCGCCAGCCGCGTTTTTCGGCGTAGCGCGAATACATGCGGAACAGGTCGCCAGAGAAGATGGCCGCCTCGTCGCCACCCGTACCGGCGCGAATTTCGAGGAACACGTTGCGGCCGTCGTTGGGGTCTTTGGGCAGCAGCATGCGTTGCAGCTTCGCCTCCAGCGTCAGCAGCTGTTCCTTGGCTTCACGCACTTCTTCCACGGCCATTTCACGCAGGTCCGGGTCGCTGTCCTTGAGCAATGCCTGGGCGCCCTCAAGGTCACCCTGGACTTTGCACCACTCTTTATAAGCAGCGTAGACCGGCTCGACCTCGGCATATTCACGGGAATACGCGCGAAAGCGCGTCTGGTCGGAAATGACCTCAGCATCACCGAGCAGTGCGGTGAGCTCTTCGAAGCGGTCCTGGAGGATATCCAGTTTGTTCAGCAGCGACGCTTTCATTGCGGGGATTTGTCCGTGGAGCCCTCGTTGAGGGCAAAGAGTTCCTGGGCCATGGCCAGCGCATCAAGGCGGCCCTCGGCCGAGAGCTTTTTCAACTGCACGCTGGGCGCATGCAGGAGTTTGTTGGTCAGCCCCCGGGCCAGTTGGGCCAGTACGTCCTCGGGGTTGCCGCCGTTGGCCAGCAGGCGCTGGGCCTTTTGCAATTCGTCGTCACGCAGGCGCTCGCTCTGCTGGCGGTAGGCCTTGAGCACGTCCACCGCCGCCAGTTCACGCAGGCGCAGCATGAAATCCTCGGCGCCCACCGAGACCAGTTCTTCAGCCGCCTGGGCTGCGCCCTGGCGGCTCTTGAGGTTTTCCGCCACCACGTCATGCAGGTCATCGACAGTGTACAGGTACACGTCGTCCAGCTCGCCGACTTCAGGTTCGATGTCGCGCGGCACGGCAATGTCGACCATGAAGATCGGCTTGTGCCGGCGCTGTTTCAGCGCACTCTCGACCGCGCCCTTGCCCAGGATGGGCAACTGGCTGGCGGTGGAACTGATGACGATGTCGCTGTTGGCCAGTTCCTGGGGGATGTCGGCCAGCAGTACGGCGTGTGCGCCAAACTGCTCGGCCAGGGTACTGGCCCGCTCCAGGGTACGGTTGGCCACGACGATACGCCGCACGCCTTGCTCATGCAGGTGGCGTGCGACCAGGGTGATGGTTTCGCCGGCACCGATCAACAAGGCCTGGCTGCGGCCCAGGTCGCTGAAAATCTGTTTGGCCAGGCTGACTGCGGCAAACGCCACCGATACCGGGTTTTCACCAATGGCGGTGTCGGTGCGCACCTGCTTGGCGGCGCTGAAGGTGGCCTGGAACAGGCGCCCGAGCAACGGGCCGACGGTGCCGGCCTCCCGCGCCACGGCGTAGGCTGACTTCATCTGGCCGAGGATCTGCGGCTCGCCGAGCACCAGCGAGTCCAGGCCCGAAGCCACGCGCATCATGTGCTTAACGGCATCATGCTCTTCATGCACGTAGGCACTGGCGCGCAACTCGTCCAGGCTGAGGCGGTGATAGTCGGCCAGCCATTGCAGCACGGCGTCGGCAGACAAGTGGTCCTGCTCTATATAGAGCTCGCTGCGGTTGCAGGTCGACAGGATCGCCGCTTCGCGGCTGGAAGTCAGCCGGCAGAGCTGCTGCAGGGCGTCTACCAGCTGCTCTGGGGTAAACGCCACGCGCTCGCGTACGTCTACCGAGGCAGTCTTATGGTTGATACCAAGTGCAAGAAAGGCCATGCAAGGTCGCTGGTTGTGACGGGAAGCCGATAATTGTCCTCTTTCACAGGTATTAGAACAACCACCGTTCGCTATTGCGCTGATAGCGCTGCGGCTATCGCCGCTCGCGGGCAAGGATGAGCGTTGATTTCAGCTTTCACTCCCGCTTTTGATCTGCTTTTGATCTGGCTTTTGATCTGCTTTTGATTTTCGCGACTTCAGGAGGCCGAACGCAGGCCTTGCGAAGGGAGGTGACGGGCATGGATGCCCGTCAAGCGCTGGGCCCCAGGATGGGGCCTGCAGCGCGGTCCTCCCGGGAGCAAGGCCGGAGTGAGGGAACCCCGGAGCGAAGCGCAGGGGCCGGATGATGGGAGCGCAGCGTTTTTTGGTTACTTTTTGTCGCGTTTGACAAAAAGTGACTCGCCGTAAGGGCGAAAAGGTGAGTCAGCGTCGCCATCGCAAATGGACTGTTCGCTGAACCAAAACAGCCAGATCCGCTTTTCGCTTCTTGCGATGTGGGCCTTAGCACAGTGTAGACATTCGTTCGCGCAGGTGGCGCCAAGTCACCTTTCCGCCCTTCCGGCGGGTTACTTTGGTCTTGGCCAAAGTAACCAAAGCCGTCCGCTCCCATCATCCGGCCCCTGCGCTTCGCTCCGGGGTCCCCTCGCTCCGGGCTTGCTCCCGGGAGGACCGCGCTGCAGGCCCCATCCTGGGGCCCAGCGCTTGACGGGCATCCATGCCCGTCACCTCCCTACGCAAGCCCTGCGCTCGGCCTCCTGAAGTCGCAATCTGCGTCGCTTGAACTATCGCGCGCTTAGAAGCAGAAGCAGAAGCAGAAGCAGAAGCAGAAACAAGAGCGTGAGCGCGCGCGAGCGCTGGGCATCGTGGCAATGCCCGGGCGAACGCTGCGCGCGCTGCGCGGTCTGCATGTGCTGAGCGTAGCTTCATACCTTCGCAGGTGGGTTTGCCCCCGCGCTTGTGTCATCATGCTCCGACCGCCGGTGAGTCCTCCTAAAGCCTTCTATGAACAAACCATACGCATTGCTGCTTGCCTTCGCCCTGCTCCAGGGCTGCCAGAACCTGGCCCCGCAAAAGGCCGAGCCTCCCATCGCCGAAGCCGGCAAGGGCGAGGCGGAAAAGCCCGTGGTGTATGGCTCGTTCAAGCAGGACACGCTTTACAGCCTGCTGGTCGCGGAACTGGCTGGCCAGCGCAACCGCTTCGATATCGCCTTGGCCAACTACACCGACCAGGCAGCAAAAACCCAGGACCCCGGGGTTTCCGAGCGTGCCTACCGCATTGCCGAATACCTCGGCGCCGACGAGCCGGCGCTGGATAACGCGCTGGTCTGGGCCCGCAATGACCCGCAGAACCTCGACGCCCAGCGCGCCGCCGCCATCCAGCTAGCCCGCGCCGGCCGTTATGACGACGCCATGGCCTACATGGAAAAAGTGCTGCAGGGCCAAGGCGACACTCACTTCGACTTCCTCGCCTTGTCAGCCGCCGAAACCGACCAGAGCACCCGCGACGGCTTGCTGCAAAGCTTCGAGCGCCTGCTGGTGAAATACCCCGACAACGGCCAGCTGATATTCGGCAAGGCACTGCTGCTGAACCAGGACGGCAAGGCTGAAGAGGCGCTGGAGCTGCTCGAATCGCACCCGACGCAAAACGGCGAAATTGCCCCGATCCTGCTGCGCGCCCGCCTGCTTCAGGCCCTGGACCGTGGCCCCGAGGCCCTGCCGCTGCTGCGCGGCGCGATCCGCGACAACCCGGATGACAAGCGCCTGCGCCTGACCTATGCCCGCACCCTGGTCGAACAGGACCGCATCGGCGATGCCAAGGGCGAGTTCCTCAGCCTGGTCCAGCAATACCCCGACGATGACGAGCTGCGTTACTCACTGGCCCTGGTGTGCCTGGAAAACAAAGACTGGGATGAAGCCGAAGGCTACCTGCAGGAGCTGGTCGAGCGCGACAGCAACGTCGACGCCGCACACCTGAACCTGGGCCGCATCCGCGAAGAACGCCACGACCCCGCTGGCGCCCTGCGCGAGTACGCCCTGGTCGGCCCTGGCCCCGATTACCTGCCGGCGCAGCTGCGCCAGGCCGACATCCTGATTGCCAACGGCCGCGGCACCGAGGCTTCACGCCTGCTCGCCGAGGCCCGCGAAGCCCAGCCGGACTACGCCATCCAGCTGTTCCTGATCGAATCGGAAAGTTACAGCAACAACAACAAGGACGCCCAGGCCAGCCAGGTGCTGCAGCAAGCCATCCAGCGCTACCCGGACGACCTCAACCTGCTGTACACGCGCGCCATGCTGGCCGAAAAGCGCGACGACCTTGGCCAACTGGAAAAGGACCTGCGCGCCATCATCGCCCGCGAGCCGGAAAATGCCATGGCCTTGAACGCCCTGGGCTACACCCTGGCCGACCGTACCACCCGCTACACCGAAGCCAAGGCGCTGATTGACAAGGCCCACCAGCTGACCCCGGACGACCCGGCGGTACTCGACAGCCTGGGCTGGGTCAATTACCGTCTGGGCAACCTCGACGAGGCTGAAACCTACCTGCGCCAAGCCTTTGCCAACTTCCCCGACCACGAAGTGGCCGCCCACCTGGGCGAAGTGCTGTGGGCTAATGGCAAGCGCCGCGAAGCCCGCCAGGTATGGGCCAAGGGCTTCGAAGCCCAGGCCGACAGCCCCATCCTGCGCAAAACCCTTTTGCGCCTGACCGGATCCGAGACCCTTTAACGCCATGTTCCTGCGCCATTGCATCACCTTCACCCTGATCGCCCTGCTGGCTGGCTGTGCCGGCTTCGGTAGCCGCGAGGCCCTGCAAGGGCACGGCGACCCGCAGCAGTGGCGCGCCCATAAAGCGCAGTTGAGCAGCCTTGATGGCTGGCAGATCAACGGCAAAGTCGGCATCCGCGCGCCGCGCGATTCAGGTAGCGGCACGCTCTTCTGGCTGCAGCGCCAGGACTATTACGACATTCGCCTGGCTGGCCCACTCGGCCGTGGTGCCGCACGACTGACCGGCCGCCCCGGTGGCGTTGTGCTCGAAGTGGCCAACCAGGGCCGCTTCGAGGCCACCAGCCCGGAAGCCCTGCTGGAAGAGCAGCTCGGCTGGCAGCTGCCAGTATCGCACCTGGTGTGGTGGGTCCGCGGCCTGCCCGCCCCCGACAGCAAGAGCAAGCTGACTCTGGACGGCGACAGCCGCCTGGCCAGCCTTGACCAGGATGGCTGGCAGGTGCAGTACCTGAGCTACACCGAACAGAATGGCTATTGGTTGCCCGAGCGCCTGAAACTGCACGGCAAGAATCTGGACGTGACCCTGGTGGTCAAGGACTGGCAGCCACGCCAGCTGGGGCACTGATTTCATGCACACGCTCACCCTGCCCGCCCCGGCCAAGCTCAACCTGTGGCTGCACATCATCGGGCGTCGCGCTGATGGCTATCACGAGCTGGAAACCGTATTCCAGTTTCTCGACCATGGCGACGAACTGAGTTTCGCCGTACGTGACGATGGCGTGATCCGCCTGCACACCGAGATCGAGGCAGTACCGCACGACAGCAACCTGATCGTGCGTGCTGCGCGCAAGCTGCAGGAACAGTCCGGCAGCCCATTGGGTGCCGATATCTGGCTGACCAAAGTGCTGCCCATGGGTGGCGGCATCGGCGGCGGCAGCTCGGACGCCGCAACCACCCTGCAGGCCCTCGCCCACCTGTGGCAACTGGACTGGGACGAAGACCGCCTGGCCGCACTGGGCCTGAGCCTGGGTGCCGACGTACCGGTATTCGTGCGCGGCCATGCGGCGTTCGCCCAGGGTGTGGGCGAACAGTTGACCCCGGTCGACCCTGAAGAGCCTTGGTATGTCGTGCTGGTGCCGCAAGTGTCTGTCAGCACAGTAGAAATTTTTTCACATCCGCAGTTGACACGTGATTCCCTCCCCCTTAATATGCGCCCCGTTCCCGAGGGAAACAGTCGAAATGACTGCCAACCGGTGGTAGAGCAGAGTTACCCAGAAGTTCGCAATGCGTTGAATTCACTGGGTAAATTCACTGAGGCTCGACTAACCGGCACTGGAAGTTGTGTGTTTGGGGCCTTCCCAAGCAAAGCCGAAGCTGATAAAGTTCTGGCCCTTCTTTCAGCGACCCAAACAGGGTTTGTGGCGAAAGGAAGCAATATTTCGATGTTGCATCGCAAGCTGCAAAGTCTGGTCAAGAAGTCGAGCGCATAAGCGTTCGCAGCAACAGATACAGGGGCGTCGCCAAGCGGTAAGGCAGCAGGTTTTGATCCTGCCATGCGTTGGTTCGAATCCAGCCGCCCCTGCCATTTTCCTTATACTCATCCAGGTATACCCTCAGCCTTCAGGTACTGCGCGTGTCCAAGATGATGGTCTTTACGGGGAACGCTAACCCCGATCTGGCTCGGCGTGTCGTACGTCAGCTGCATATCCCTCTCGGTGACGTCTCTGTCGGTAAGTTCTCCGACGGCGAAATCAGCACTGAGATCAATGAAAATGTTCGCGGTAAAGACGTTTTCATTATTCAGCCGACTTGTGCCCCGACCAACGATAACCTGATGGAACTGGTAGTGATGGCCGACGCCTTCCGCCGCTCCTCAGCATCCCGAATCACCGCCGTGATTCCTTACTTCGGATATGCCCGCCAGGACCGCCGTCCGCGTTCGGCACGTGTAGCCATCAGCGCCAAAGTTGTCGCTGACATGCTCACTGTCGTGGGTATCGACCGTGTTCTCACCGTCGACCTGCACGCTGACCAGATCCAAGGCTTCTTCGATATCCCCGTCGACAACATCTACGGCTCGCCCGTACTGGTAGACGATATCGAAGACCAGCGTTTCGAGAACCTGATGATCGTCTCCCCGGACATTGGTGGTGTCGTGCGTGCACGTGCAGTCGCCAAGTCCCTGGGTGTCGACCTGGGTATCATCGACAAACGCCGCGAAAAGGCTAACCACTCCGAGGTTATGCACATCATCGGCGACGTCGAAGGGCGCACCTGCATCCTGGTAGACGACATGGTCGACACCGCCGGCACCCTGTGCCACGCGGCCAAAGCCCTGAAAGAACACGGCGCTGCCAAGGTTTACGCCTACTGCACGCACCCTGTCCTGTCGGGCCGCGCGATCGAGAACATCGAGAAGTCGGTACTGGACGAGCTGGTGGTGACCAACACCGTTCCGCTGTCCGCCGCTGCTCAAGCCTGTGACCGTATCCGCCAGCTGGATATCGCACCGGTTGTCGCTGAAGCGGTACGCCGCATCAGCAATGAAGAATCGATCAGCGCGATGTTCCGCTAAGCGGAACGCGTGTTGATGTGAAGCGCCCCGCCCCAACATGTGTTGGGGCGGGGCTTTTTTGCCATCCCCGTTGGCGCTGGTCGCAAACGCTCTCGGGGGGCTATTTTGGAGAAACAAAATGACTGATTTTATCCTGAACGCCCAAGCGCGTACTGACCTGGGGAAAGGTGCGAGCCGCCGCCTGCGTCATGCGCTGAGCATCCCTGCCGTTGTCTACGGTGGTGACAAAGAAGCTCAATCCCTGACCATCCTGGCCAAGGAAATCACCAAGCTGTTCGAAGACGAAGCTGCCTTCAGCCACGTGATCGAGCTGAACGTTGACGGCGTCAAGCAAAACGTCATCGTCAAGGCCATGCAGCGTCACCCGGCCAAGCAGTTCATCATGCACGCTGACTTCATCCGCGTCGTTGCTGGCCAGAAGCTGACCGCTGTTGTTCCAGTGCACTTCATCAACGAAGAAGCACCGGTCAAGAAAGGCGGCGAGATCTCGCACGTTGAATCGCAGATCGAAGTTTCCTGCGAAGCCAAAGACCTGCCTGAGTTCATCGAAGTTGACCTGGCCAACGCTGAAATCGGCACCATCATCCACCTGTCGGACCTGAAAGCTCCGAAAGGCGTAGAGTTCGTAGCTCTGGCCCACGGTGATGACAAAGCTGTTGCCAACGTTCACGCTCCACGCGTTGCTCCAGAAGCAGAAGGCGCTGCCGAGTAATCCACTCGCACGCCGGCGTTGATCGGGTTACAGTGCCGCGCGCACTGTGACCCACCAACTCCAAGGAAGAGCCCCTGACGTGACCGCCATCCAGTTGATCGTTGGCCTGGGTAACCCCGGCCCCGAATACGAACAGACCCGGCATAACGCAGGGGCTCTTTTCGTTGAACGCATTGCCAGCGCCCAGCGTGTATCGCTGACTGCTGACAAAAAATATTTCGGCCTGACGGCTAAGTTCAGCCATCAGGGCAACGACGTTCGTTTGTTGATCCCCACCACCTACATGAACCGCAGCGGCCAGGCCGTGGCGGCCTTGGCCAATTTCTTCCGCATCAAGCCGGAAGCAATCCTGGTGGCGCACGACGAACTCGACCTGCCTCCGGGCGTTGCCAAGCTCAAGCGCGGCGGCGGCCATGGTGGGCATAACGGCCTGCGCGACATCATCGCGCAGCTCGGCAACCAGAACGACTTCCACCGCCTGCGGCTTGGCATTGGCCACCCGGGTGACGCCAAACTGGTATCCAACTTCGTCCTGGGCCGCGCGCCGCGCGCCGAGCAGGAGAAGCTCGACGCCAGCATCGATTTTGCCCTCGGCGTGCTGCCGGACGTGCTTGCCGGCGACTTTGCCAAGGCGATGCGCGAGCTGCACAGCCAGAAGGCCTGATTCCTTTAGAGAGGGGAATACCCATGGGTTTCAATTGCGGCATCGTCGGCCTGCCCAACGTCGGCAAGTCCACCCTGTTCAACGCCCTGACCAAGTCTGGCATCGCGGCGGAGAACTTCCCTTTCTGCACCATCGAGCCAAACAGCGGCATCGTGCCGATGCCTGATGCTCGTCTGGCTGCGCTGGCTGAAATCGTCAAGCCAAACCGCATCCTGCCGACCACCATGGAATTCGTCGATATCGCCGGCCTGGTTGCCGGTGCCTCGAAAGGCGAAGGCCTGGGCAACAAGTTCCTCGCCAACATCCGCGAGACCGACGCCATTGCCCACGTGGTGCGCTGCTTCGAAGACGAAAACGTGATCCACGTTTCCAACAGCGTCGATCCCAAGCGTGACATCGAGATCATCGACCTCGAACTGATCTTCGCCGACCTCGACAGCTGCGAAAAGCAACTGCAGAAAGTAGCCCGCAACGCCAAGGGCGGCGACAAGGAAGCCTTGGCGCAAAAGGCCATTCTGGAAAAGCTGATCCCGCACTTCACCGAAGGCAAGCCTGCGCGCAGCCTGATGAAGAACATGGCTGACGACGAAAAAGCCGTCATCCGTGGCTTCCACCTGCTGACCAGCAAGCCGGTGATGTACATCGCCAACGTCGCCGAAGACGGCTTCGACAACAACCCGCACCTGGACGTGGTCAAGGCCATTGCCGAGGAAGAGGGCGCGGTCGTTGTACCGGTGTGCAACAAGATCGAAGCAGAAATCGCCGAGCTGGACGACGGCGAAGAGAAGGACATGTTCCTCGAGGCCCTGGGCCTGGAAGAGCCTGGCCTGAACCGCGTGATCCGCGCCGGTTACGAGCTGCTGAACCTGCAGACCTACTTCACTGCCGGCGTGCAGGAAGTACGTGCCTGGACCGTACGCGTCGGCGCCACTGCACCACAGGCTGCTGGTGTTATCCACACCGACTTCGAAAAAGGTTTCATCCGCGCTGAGGTGGTGGCCTATGACGACTTCATCCAGTTCAAGGGTGAAGGCGGTGCGAAGGAAGCCGGCAAGTGGCGCCTGGAAGGCAAGGATTACATCGTCAAGGATGGCGACGTGATGCACTTCCGCTTCAACGTCTGATTCAGCAGACGTTCACAGCGTCTCAAGAGACGACCCAGCCCTGAAACAGGCGAAATGTCTGTTCAGGACGGGTGACTCAACACGAAGAAGCCGCGCACCTGCGCGGCTTCTTCGTTTCTAGGGGCATAGCATCTAAGCTGAAACTCAGCACCCTCCTCCCCTGAGCCCGCACCATGCCCGAACCAACGCGCTTCGACTGGCAACGCTGGCTACCCGGCCTGGTGACCCTGCTCCACTATCAACGCGCCTGGTTAGCCAAGGACATCGCCGCCGGCCTGGTGCTGACCACCATGCTGGTACCGGTGGGCATTGCCTACGCCGAAGCGTCCGGCGTACCCGGAATCTACGGCCTGTACGCCACCATCATCCCGTTGCTGGTCTACGCCCTGTTCGGCCCCAGCCGAATCCTGGTGCTGGGCCCGGATTCGGCGCTGGCCGCGCCGATCCTGGCGGTGGTGGTGCAGCACGCCGCCAGCGACCCACAGCGGGCAATCGCCATCGCCAGCATGATGGCGCTGATCGCCGGGGCGTTCTGCGTGATTGCCGGGCTGCTGCGCCTGGGCTTCATCACCGAGTTGCTGTCCAAGCCGATCCGCTATGGCTACATGAACCGCATGCAACAGTGGGAGTTCTGGCTGTCGTTCACCTGCTTCGTCGGTGTGGCGGTGTTTGGGGCCATTCCCGGTATCTGCATTGCGGTGGCAATCGCGGTGATCGAGTTTCTGTGGGACGGCTGGCGGCCACACCATGCAGTGCTGGGCCGGGTGGATGGCACCCGGGGCTACCACGATGTGCAGCGTTATCCACAGGCTCGACGTATTCCGGGGCTGGTGCTGCTGCGTTGGGATGCGCCGCTGTTCTTTGCCAATGCCGAGCAGTTCCAAAGTACCGTGATGGCGGCCGTGGACGAGTCGCCGACGCCGGTGCAGCGGCTGATAATAGCGGCGGAGCCAGTGACCAGTATCGACATCACCTCGGCAGACATGCTGGCCGAACTGGACCGGGCACTGGAGGCTCGAGGGGTGGAATTGCAGTTTGCCGAGATGAAGGACCCGGTGAAGGACAAGATGCGGCGGTTCGAGTTGTTTCAGCATATGGGGGAGACGGCCTTTCACCCCACAGTGGGTGCCGCTGTGGATGCTTATCTGGAAGAAAGTGGGGTTGATTGGCAGCCTTAGGTTCCTTGTACTGGCTGCTTCGCGGATTCCCCCCCTCCGAAAAACTCACGCCGACTCCGAAGGCGGTCCCACCACCGTCGCCTGCAGCAGGCTGCCGTCCTGTGGCATGAGCGCTAACCCTCGCAGCGCCCCACAGGGAGGGGTTCAAAAACGTTCTTCGACGACCTTGAACGGGTAGGCCACGGCCTTGTACTTGCCGACCTTGCCGCGTTTGGGCAGCTTCACCACCCGGTCACGGGTGATGTCCTTGTACGGAATACGGCTGAGCAAATGGCTGATGATGTTCAGGCGGGCACGACGTTTGTCGTCCGAGTGCGCCATGAACCACGGCGCCCAGGCTGTATCCGAGGCCTGGAACATGTCGTCCCGTGCCTGGGTGTAGTCATCCCAACGGGTATACGATTTGAGGTCCATGGGCGAAAGCTTCCACAGCTTGCGACCATCGTTGATGCGATCCTCCAGGCGGCGGGTCTGCTCCTCGGCGCTGACCTCGAGCCAGTACTTGATGAGGATGATGCCCGACTCGACCATGACCTTTTCGAACACGGGCACCCCGGCGAGAAACTTGTCGACAAGGTTGCCGGAGCAAAAGCCCATGACCCGCTCAACCCCCGCACGGTTGTACCAGCTGCGATCGAAGATCACCACCTCGCCCGCGGCGGGCAAATGCCCCACATAACGCTGCAGGAACATCTGGGTTTTTTCCCGATCGGTCGGTGCCGGCAGCGCCACCACGCGAAACACCCGCGGGCTGACCCGCTCGGTAATGGCCTTGATGGTGCCGCCCTTGCCGGCGCCATCACGGCCTTCGAAGACAATGCATACCTTCAGCCCCTTGGCCACCACCCACTCCTGCAGCTTTACCAGCTCTACATGCAGATGCTTGAGCGCTTTTTCGTAGGCCTTGCCGCCCAGTTTTTCTGGCTGTTGCTGGGTGGATTTCTTCCTGGACGGCTTCGACATGACACTCTCCTGAGGGCGAATGAAGAGTCAGTATGGTCGATTCATACCGGTTTGCCGCTTCGCTTGCAGGTTGAGGCGGGGCTGCGGTGCAGCCCCGAGGAGGCGCTACTTGGCCAGCTTGTTGTAACTGGTCATCAGGTTGCGGTAGTCCGGTATATGGTTGGAGAACAGGGTACCCAAGCCCTCGACGTCGTTGCGCCAGTCGCGGTGCAGCTCGCAAGCCACGCCGAACCAGGTCATCAGCTGCGCCCCGGCAGCCTCCATGCGCCGCCACGCCGAGTCACGGGTCAGTTCGTTGAAGGTGCCAGAGGCGTCGGTGACGACGAACACCTCAAAGCCCTCCTCCAGCGCCGACAGGGCCGGGAAGGCCACGCACACTTCAGTGACCACACCGGCAATCAGCAGCTGCTTCTTGCCGGTGGCTTTTACGGCTTTGACAAAGTCTTCGTTGTCCCAGGCATTGATGTTGCCGGGGCGCGCAATGTAGGGGGCGTCGGGGAACTGCTCTTTCAGTTCCGGCACCAGCGGGCCATTGGGGCCGGTCTCGAAGCTGGTGGTAAGGATGGTCGGCAGCTTGAAGTACTTGGCCAGGTCGGCCAGGGCCAGTACGTTGTTCTTGAAGCGGTCGGGGTCGATGTCCCTTACCAGCGAGAGCAGGCCGGCCTGGTGGTCGACCAGCAGTACGGCGGCGTTGTTCTTGTCCAGACGCTTGTATTGGAAGGTCACGGTGAACTCCTTGCTTCAGCGGGTTGGGAGTATCAGCGTAGGCAAGGATGAACGGTGGGACAGACCGTCAGTCGGTTCGCCTGTTGTTGCCTGTACTGGCCTCATCGCCGGCAAGCCAGCTCCCACAGAGTGGCGCCCGGGCAGAACCTGCGCCCCGCCATCACTTCACAAATTCCTGAACTGATTATTTGCCTTCAGCGATTTGTCCCCTCGCCAACCGCCACCAGAATCGCTTCACCATAATCACAAAAACCGTGAGGCCACTCCCGTGGACCAGACACTTCAGGTGCGCCAAGCCGCCGCCGACCTCGTTGCCGCGTTCGCCAGCAACGACACCGCCCGCTATTTCGCCTGTTTCAGCGAAGACGCGACGTTCCTTTTCCACACCTTGCCGCAACCGCTGCTGTCGCGCCGTGCCTACGAAGACCTCTGGGCCCAGTGGCAGGCCGAAGGGTTTGCAGTGCTCGCCTGCGAATCGGCCAATGCCCACGTGAGCCTGCAAGGCGATGTGGCGATCTTCATGCACGATGTGGCCACGCATATCCGCATCGCCGGTGAAGAACACCGCATGAGCGAGCGCGAGACTATCGTCTTCCGCCGCCAAGGTGACCAGTGGCTGGCCTGCCACGAGCACCTGTCGGTCGTCTCGCCGGCCTGATCACTTTTTTACGCGGCCCTGCCGCCCTGCCATCGCACCCACAAGAAGGCCCGCGCACTGCGCCGGCTACAACAACCGCGCTGGAGCATCACCATGAGCCACTCGACCGGTATCGAGACCAACGGCGTCGAACAGATCCCTGATGATCAACGCGACGCCTCCCCGCTGGACCTCTTCCGCCTGATCTTCGGCGGCGCCAATACCTTCGCCACCGCAGTGCTGGGCAGCTTCCCTGTGCTGTTCGGCCTGTCGTTCCAGGCGGGCGTTTGGGCCATTCTGCTCGGCGTTGGCGTGGGCGCCCTGATTCTTGCGCCGATGGGTTTGTTCGGCGCACTCAACGGTACCAACAACGCCGTGTCGTCGGGCGCGCACTTTGGTGTGCACGGGCGTATCGTCGGCTCGTTCCTGTCGCTGCTCACGGCCGTGGCGTTCTTCTCGCTGTCGGTGTGGAGCTCGGGCGACGCTCTGGTCGGCGGTGCCAAGCGCCTGGCCGGCCTGCCGGAAACCGACCTCACCCTGGGCCTGTCCTACGGGCTGTTCGCGGTGCTGGTGCTGGTGGTGTGCATCTTTGGCTTCCGCTTCATGCTGTGGGTGAACAAGATTGCCGTGTGGGCTTCAAGCCTGCTGTTCCTGCTGGGAATCGTGGCCTTTGCCGGGCCGTTCGATGCCGGCTACGCAGGCAGCGTCAACCTTGGCCAGGCAGGCTTCTGGGCGGCGTTCGTCGGTGCGGCGATCCTGGCCATGAGCAACCCCGTGTCGTTCGGCGCTTTCCTGGGCGACTGGTCGCGCTATATCCCGCGTGAAACACCCAAGGCGCGCATCATGCTGGCGGTGATAGCAGCCCAGGGCGCAACGCTGATTCCTTTCCTGTTCGGCCTTTGCACCGCCACCTTGGTAGCGACCCAGGCACCGGACTACATCGCCGCCAATAATTATGTGGGTGGCCTGTTGGCGGTGGCGCCAAGCTGGTTCTTCCTGCCGGTGTGCCTGATTGCGGTGATCGGCGGCATGTCCACCGGCACCACTGCGCTGTATGGCACCGGCCTGGACATGTCCAGCGTGTTCCCGCGCCTGCTCAGCCGCGCCGGCGCCACGCTGCTGATCGGTGTGCTGGCAATCGGCTTCATCTTTGTCGGCCGCTTCACTTTCAACCTGGTGCAAAGCGTGTCGACCTTCGCGGTACTCATCATCACCTGCACAAGCCCATGGATGGTGATCATGATCCTCGGCCTGATCACTCGCCGCGGCTTCTACCACGCCGATGACCTGCAGGTATTCACCCGCGGCCAGCGTGGTGGCCACTACTGGTTCCAGCATGGCTGGAACTGGCGCGGCATGGGGGCGTGGCTCCCCAGCGCGGCGGTCGGCCTGTGCTTCGTCAACCTGCCCGGGCAGTTCGTCGGCCCGCTGGGCGACCTGGCCGGCGGCATCGACCTGAGCCTGCCGGTCACCCTGGGGCTGGCTGGCGTGCTGTACCTGCTGCTGCTCAACCTGTTCCCTGAACCTGCGGGCGTGTATGGCCCCCAGGGCCCGCGCTGGGTGCGGTGCAAAAGCACCGCGCACACGCCTGTGACCACTGCCGAAATGGCCTGACTGGAAACCGACCATGACCAACTCCCACTACATCGCCGGCCGCTGGGTCGAAGGCCAAGGCAACGACTGCATCAGCGTCAATGACCCTGCGCTGGGGCAACCGTTCGCCGAGTTCATGGCTGCCAGCGTGGCCCAGGTCGACCAGGCCGTAGCCGCTGCCCGCAGCGCCCTGCCCGCCTGGAAAAGCACCAGCGCCAGCGAACGTGCAGCTTTCCTGCGCGGCTTTGCCGAGCAGCTCGGGCAGCGCCGTGAAGCGCTGATCGCCTTGCAGATGCGCAACAACGGCAAGCCCCGTCACGAGGCGGAAATCGACCTGGATGACGCCATCGCCACCTTCTGCTACTACGCCGAGCTCGCAGAGCAGTTGCCTGCGAAGCATCGCGACGTCCCGCTGGCCGCCCCAGGCTTCACTGCGCGCACCCGCCTGGAGCCGGTGGGTGTGGTCGGCCTGATCGTACCGTGGAACTTCCCGCTGGTGACCAGCGCCTGGAAGCTCGCGCCGGCCTTGGCTGCCGGGTGCACCGTGGTGCTCAAGCCATCGGAGGTCACCCCGCTGATCGAGCAGGCCTACGGCCAGATTGCCGACGCTCTGGGCCTGCCGGCGGGGGTGCTGAACATCGTCAACGGCAAGGCCGAGACCGGTGCCGCGCTGAGCAATCACAATGGCCTGGACAAACTGTCGTTCACCGGCAGCAACAGCGTCGGCAGCCAGGTGATGCGCAGTGCGTCGGCACAGTGCCGGCCGGTGACGCTGGAGCTGGGCGGCAAGTCGGCGATCGTGGTGTTTGACGATTGCGATGTCGATCAGGCAGTGGAGTGGATTGTCGCCGGTATCAGCTGGAACGCGGGGCAGATGTGTTCGGCCACCTCGCGGCTGCTGGTGCAGGACGGTATTGCCGATGCACTGCTGCCACGCTTGCAGGCGGCACTGGAAAACCTGCGGGTTGGCAACCCGCTGACCGAGGAGGTCGACATGGGCCCGCTGACCAGCCAGGCCCAGTGGCTGAAGGTGGCCAGCTACTTTGCCACGGCGCGCGAAGAAGGCTTGCAGTGCCTGGCCGGTGGCAAGGCGTTGGACCGCGACGGCTGGTTCGTCAGCCCTACGCTGTATACCGATGTGCCGAAACACAGCCGCCTGTGGACCGAAGAAATCTTTGGCCCGGTGCTGTGCGCACGCCGGTTTGCCAGTGAAGAGCAGGCGATTACCGAGGCCAATGACAGCCGCTTCGGGCTGGTGGCGACCGTGTGCTCTGCCGATTTGGACCGCGCCGAGCGTGTGGCCGATGCGCTGGAGGTTGGCCATGTGTGGATCAACTCGGTGCAGGCGGTGTTCGTCGAAACCTCGTGGGGCGGTACCAAGGGTAGCGGCATCGGCCGTGAGCTGGGGCCTTGGGGGTTGTCGGCCTACCAATCGGTCAAGCATGTGACGCGTTGCCTCGGCTGATATCGCAAGGGGCCGCGTTGCCGCCCATTCGCGGGTAAACCCGCTCCCACAAGTACGGTGCTGTCCTTGAAAATTGCACTGAACCTGTGGGAGCGGGTTCACCCGCGAAGAGGCCGGTACAGGTAGAACAAAACTCCGCCCCGCGTGACTTTCTCCGCCCGCTGCAAAGTCCCACTTCCTGGTACCCCAACAATCACAACACCAGGCCGGACCACCCATGCACCCTCAACGCACCGCCTTGCACAACGAACTGCACGCCCGCCCGTCGCTGTACTTCGACGGCCCGGCGCATGTCTTCCACCTGGCCTTGCTCGGCGGTGATGCTGCCTGTGCAGCGCTGCTGCAACGCTGCTGCCCGGAGGCCCTGGACACCGCTGCCGCGCAAGGCATCACCTGCCTGGATGGCCACCCGTTCAAGTGGGAACGCCACACCGAGTTCTTCACCCTGACACTGGTGGTGCCGTGCGCTGCCACCGACACCGAATGGCGGCCCCTGCCTCCCGTGCTGGCCGAAGCCATCGCCCCGCAGGTGGCGCAGGTGATCAACGCCGTGCAGGTGCTGGTGCGTGACGAACAGGGGCTTGACCTGCCTCGCTATGGTTTCAAAGATCCGTGCGGCTCGTGCGTTGGCGGGGGCGATGCGGTGGTGTGGAGCGATTTCCGCCTGACCGAAGATGGTACCAACCGTTTCCTGTTCATCAACCGCCGCCTCAATGCCTACCGCCAGGGCCGCATGATCCGCCGTCTGCTGGAAATCGAGACGTACCGCATGATGGCCTCGCTGACCCTGGCCACGGCCAAGGCTCTGAGCCAAGAACTGGATACTTTCGACAAGACGTTGGTCAGCCTCTCGGAGCGCAGTGCCGGGGGGGACGGCCATGACTCCAAAGGGTTACTGGACGCCATTGCCCACTTGTCACGCCAGGTGGTCAGCCACACGGTAAAAACCCGCCACCGCTTCGGCGCCACCCAGGCCTATGCGCAACTGGTGTTCGAACGCCTGGGCGAGCTGCGGGAAAGCCATGTAGGCGACTGCCAGCGCCTGGGGGTGTTCATCGAGCGTCGGTTCAAGCCGACTGTGCGCTATTGCGCGGCGACCGAGCAGCGGCTGGAGCAATTGGCGAAAAACGTGGCAAACCTGGGCGACCTGTTGCAGGCGCGTGTTCAGGTAGAAATGGAAGAACAGAACGCCGAGATCCTGCGCAGCCTCAATGCCCGGGCCGATGCCCAGGTGAAGATCCAGCGGGCGGTAGAGGGGCTGTCGATCATTGCCATCACCTACTACCTGCTGAATTTGTTCAAGCTGCTGTATGGCGGGCTGAATGTGCTGGGGTTGGGGCTGACGGCGCGGGATGGATTGCTGGCCATGGCGCCTCCGGTGCTGCTGGTATTGTTGGTGATTCTGCTGAGGATCAAGCAGGCCAAGCAGCATTGAATTCGGGGGCGCTATGCGCCACTTTCGCGGCACAAGGCCGCTCCTACAAGGGATCGCGTGCCCTGATAGCGTTCGCATTCCCTGTAGGAGCGGCCTTGTGCCGCGAAAGGGCTGCGCAGCAGCCCCCGCTCTTTACACCGACTCGTCAGCGGGGCGCGTACCCTCCTGCACCAGCACCATGCTCTGCGGCGAAGACAGCGGAATGCCTTCATCACGCAGCCGCCCAAGAATGGTGAACAGCAAGTCGCTACGGGTACCTGACACCTGCCGCGGCCCCGCCACGTATCCACTGACGCCAATCACCATGCCACTGGCGGTCAGGTCCTTGAACGACACCGAAGTGGCGGGCGCATCCAGAATCGCCTCATGCTCGTGGTACGCCGTCAACAACAGCTCGCGTACCCGGTTGGCGTCGGTCTCCAATGGCAGGGTCAAGGTAATGCCGACCACGCCCAGCGCATTGCCCATGGTCACGTTGCGCACGTTCTGCGAAATGAACTGGGAATTAGGCACGATCACCGTCGAGCGGTCGGACATCTGAATTTCGGTGGCGCGCACATTGATGCGGCGGATATCCCCCTCGACGCCCGCCAGGCTGACCCAGTCGCCCACCTTGACGGGGCGCTCGGTGAGCAGGATCAGGCCGGAGATGAAGTTCTGCACGATTTGCTGCAAGCCAAAACCGATACCCACCGACAGGGCACTGACCACCCAAGTCAGGCTGGTGAGGTTGATGCGCAGGGTCGACATTACCAGCATGGCCAGGAACAGGAAGCCCAGGTAGCCCACCAGTGTCACCAGCGAGGCACGCATGCCGGCGTCCATGTCGGTTTCCGGCAGCAGGCGGTCACTCAGCCAGCGCTTGACCACGCGAATGGCGAACAGGCCACCGAAGAAGATCGCCAGGGCCAGCAGGATATCCTGCGGCACGATGTTGAGGTTGCCAAGCAGCTTGCCGCCGGTGCCGTCCCAGTCGCCCAGGCTCATCAGCAGCTCGCTGGGGCTGGTGCCCGACGGCATCAGCACCAGCAACAGCGCCAGGAACAGGATGACGGTACGGCCGATGCCGGCCAGGACAGTGCTGGCCTGTGCCTGGTGGCGAGGCGCCAGGCCCAGGGTCGAGGCCAGCGCCAGACCACCTGGCTGACGTGGCGACAGCAAGGTTTCGCACAGGTCACCGAAGAAGGTGGTCAGCAAGTAGGCACAGGTGACCACCAGGCTGACCCACAGCAATTTGGCGGTGAGGAAATAGGCGAGTGTCAGATAGCCGGTGAGCAGGGCCAGCAAGATCAGCGTCAGCCAGATCACCATCACGAACGGGATCAGCCCGGTCAGGCCAGTGGGGCGCTCCAGATCATGCTTGCGCAGGGTTCGGCGATAACCTAGCAATGCGCCGGCAAAGATAAGCGCCACCACCAGCGCGGTGAGGCCATTGACCGCCACAGTCAGTGCCAGGCTGGCGCCGATGACGCTGTTGATGCGCTCCATGGTCATCATGACCATCAGCGCCAACGCCAGTACCTTCGGGAACCAACCGAGCGCACTGGCCACTTCGTCATGGATCGGCGGCAGGCGCCAGGACGGGCGCTGCAGCATCAGCATGGCGCGGCCCAGGCCGGTGATGAAGGCGCTGAACACCACCAGGGTAAGGATGTGGTTGACCAGGCTTGCGATATCGGAGCCCAGCTGTGCGCTGCTCTCCAGGCCCCAGCGCAGCAGCGATACAGAGCCGGCAATGGTACCCAGGGTTGCCAGGCTGACGCCAAGCGCCAAGGCGCTGCGGCGCAAGCGGCCCTCGGGCAACCAGCCGACCATGGCACTGGCCAGCAGACGCTCGAGCACACGGCGCACCAAGGTCCAGACCAGAATCGCCGCCACCAGGCTGGTAATGAACAGCCAGCGGTTTTCGGCGCTGAGGGCACTGCCAATGGCATCGGCCGCCTCGCCGCGCAGGTCACGCACACGCGCCACGTCGTCCTGGGTAGGGCGGATGATGCTTTGCCAGAACGCCGGGCTTAGTGGCGAAGCCGCACGGCTGGTGATTTGCGAATTGAACTGGCTACGGCGCAGGTTGACTATTTGCGTGGAAAGGTCGCGAGCCGACTGATTCAGCTTGGTGGCCTGATCCTGCTGGGCTACCAGCGCCTTTTTTTCGGCCTCCAGCGCTTTGCGCTGCTGCGTGAGGGTGGCGGCCTCGTCCGGCTGGGCCGGGCCGATGACCTTCAGCTTGTCCTCGAGTTTTTCCAGGTCGGCGGTGCGCTGGGTACTCAATGCATCAGCCTGGCGCTGAACCTGCATCGCCGCCAGGCGCAATTGCGACAGCAGGTCGTCGTTGGCCTCGCTGGTGACGCCCTGGCGGATCAGGTCCAGCCGGTCGCTCAGCTGTTCGATGCTGGCGTTTTCATCCAGCGCTGGCGCATCGGCAGCCACCAGATTGGACAATGGCGTGGCCGGGGCCGACCAGGCCGGGCTGGCAATGGCCAGCATCAGGGCCAACAGGACCATCAGGCCTGGGCAAAAACGGGCAAGGCTGACACGCCTCATCGAAGTATCCTCTTTACAACTCGATTTGGCGGGGGATTCTACGCGGCTTCAGGCTATCAGGAGAGTGCCGTCTCTCGCGTGAGCAGTTGCTGTTTGCGCTCGACACCCCAACGGTAGCCACTGATATCGCCGTCCCGACGCACCACCCGATGGCAAGGGATGGCCACGGCGATGTGGTTGGCCGCACAGGCCATGGCCACCGCGCGCACCGCTTTGGGCGCACCGATTCGTTCGGCAATGTCGGTGTAGCTGACCCGGCTGCCGGCCGGCACCTCGCGCAGGGCCTGCCACACCCGCTCCTGAAACGCCGTACCTTGCACATCCAGTGGCAACGCCAGGCCCAGTGCCGGGGCTTCGACAAAGCCCACCACTTCGGCGACCAACTGTTCGTAGGCGCTGTCGCCACCGATCAGGCGGGCCTTGGGGAACTGGTCCTGCAGGTCGTGCAACAGGGACTCGGGGTCGTCGCCCAGCAAAATCGCGCAAATGCCCTTCTCGCTCTGGGCCACCAGGATCGCCCCCAGCGAACACTGGCCGAGGGCGAAGTGGATGGTGGCCCCTGCGCCACCGGCACGGTACTGGCGGGGGAGCATGCCCAGGCGCTGATCGGCGCTTTCGTAGAAGCGGCTGTTGGAGTTGAACCCGGCATCGTAGATGGCGTCGGTGACTGAACGCTGGCCATCTTCCAGGTGCTCACGCAGGCGCCGGGCACGGAAGGCAGTGGCATAGGCCTTGGGGGTAACGCCGGTTTCGGCCTTGAACAAGCGGTGCAGGTGGAAGGGGCTTACGGCCAGTTGCGCACTGAGCTGGTCGAGGCTGGGCGCAGGGTCGATGGTTTCGATCAGGCGGCAGGCGCGGGTGATCAGTTGGCTATGGCGGGCGGCGCTGGCCTTGCTGATACAACGTTTGCAGGCACGATAGCCCGCGGCTTCGGCAGCAGCCGGGGTGTCGTAGAATTCGACATTGGTGCGCTTGGCCATGCGAGATTTGCAGCCGGGGTGGCAGTACACGCCCGTGGTACGTACGGCGTAGACGAAGTGGCCTGTGGCGGTGGAGTCGCGGGACGCCACGGCTTGCCAGCGTTGGTCGGGGGTGGTGTAGAGATTCATGGGTTAGCATCCAGATAAGTTGTCGCCTGTACGGGCCTCTTCGCGGGCACGCCCGCTCCCACAGATCCTCTGCAGGGTTCGAGCCTGTGGGAGCGGGCATGCCCGCGAAGGGGCCCGTACAGGCGATGCAAAACTTCAGGCCCGCCACAGGTACCAGGCCGCCACGGTCCGAAACGGCCGCCAGGCGCCGCCCAGGGAGCGCATCTGCGCCGGTGTCGGCGCTTTGTCCAGGCCCTTTAGCCGTCGGTATCCCTCGCGAACGCCAAAATCGTCCACCGGCAGAATGTCCGAACGCTCCAGGCTATAAATCAGCAGCATCTCCACCGTCCATCGCCCTACCCCACGCAAGGCTACCAGGCGTTCGATCAGTGCTTCGTCGGCCATGGTCAATGCCTCTTCACGCGTTGGTACCAGGCCTTCCAGCCGCGCCTGGGCAATGCCCTGAATCGTCGCCAGCTTGTTCGCCGAAAAGCCGCAGGCACGCAGGATTTGCGGGCTGACCGTCAGCAATTGCTCTGCCGTCGGGAACGCACTCTCCGGGAACAACGCCAGCAACCGGCCAAGGATTGCTTCGGCAGCACGGGCATGCAGTTGCTGGTAGGCAATGGCCCGCACCAACGCCTCGTAAGGCTCCCGCCCCGGCGTGGCCTGGTGCAGGCAAGGCCCGGTCGCAGCAATGTGCCGCGACCAGTCCGGGTCGAGTGCTGCCAGGTATTCAGTGGCCTTGCGGTAGGTCTCGGGTGAAAGGTCGGCCAGTATCATGGCGCCTCCAACAGGTTGAATGCAGGGCCAGCTTAGCCCAACCATTCATCGGTTAAACGCCGGTTCTTGCGCGGCGAATTCCTGGCATACCATTGCCCTGTGCTGTTATCCCCGCATAGAATTGAGAACTATTCACAATCGCACAGTTCACAGGACCGGGCCCTCGTTACGATGCAGATCAACGACACGTTCAAGCCGACCGAGGTCGCTCTGCTCTATCAGGCCCACCATAGCTGGCTTCGCGGCTGGTTGCGCAACCGGGTGGGGTGCAGCGAGCATGCGGCCGACCTGGCCCAGGACACCTTCGTGCGGCTATTGCGGGCCCGCCAGGTTTCGCCGCTTAAAGAGCCACGCGCCTATCTCAGCAGCATCGCCCGTGGCCTGATGATCGACCAGTTCCGCCGTCGCGCACTGGAACACGCCTACCAGCAAAGTCTGGCCCACCTGCCCGAAGCCGAGGCACCCAGCGAAGAGCACCGGCTGGTCATTCTCGATGCCCTGGACCGCCTCGACCGTGCCCTGAACCAGCTCAAGCCGCGTGTTCGCCAGGCGTTTCTGCTGGCTCAACTGGACGGCTTGAGCATCGTGCAGATCGCCCAGCAGCTGGAAGTGTCGCGGGCCACCGTCGAGCGGGACCTGGCCAAAGCCTTGGGTGTCTGCTACCGGTTGCGTTACGCCGATGCATGAGCACGCCCCGGCACAGGCACAGGTCGACCAAGCCATCGACTGGCTGGTGAAGCTGCGCTTCGACCGCCCCACCCCCCGTACTGAGCAGCAATTCCAGCACTGGCTGGCCAGCCACCCGCACAACCCGCTGGCCTGGCAACGGGTCAGCCAACTGGGCGACGAACTGGCCGGGCTGCCCAAGGACCTGAGCCGGCGCACCCTGGACGGCAGCCAGCGCCAGCGCAGCAGCCGACGAGACCACCTCAAGCTACTGGCGCTGCTGGCCGTGAGCGGCAGCCTGGGCTGGGCCATGCGCGAACCTATGGGCCTGCCGCAACTGCTGGCCGACAGCAGCACCGCCACAGGTGAACGGCGCCAGTGGCAAGCCAGCGATGGCAGCCACATACAGCTCAACACAGCCAGCGCTATCGACCTGCATTACAGCGCCGGGCAACGCCAGCTGGAACTGGTACGTGGCGAGGTCAGCCTGGACAGCAACCCCAACGACACTCGCCCGTTCCACATCGACACCCGCGTCGGGCCGCTGACCACCCTCAACGGCCAGGTGCTGCTGCGCGAAAACAGCCAGGGCCTGCTGCTGGCGGTGCGCCGTGGTGCAGTCACGCTGTTCCCCACATCGCCCTCGCCGCGGCAGGTGCATTCGGGCGAAACCGTGCAGGTGGGGGCCAATGGCAGTATTCACGCGGTGACGCTGCACAGCGACCCGTGGGGCTGGACCGACGGGGTGCTCAGTGTGCAGCAAATGCCACTGGCCGAGTTTGCCGCAGAGCTCGCCCGCTACCGCCCCGGCCTGTTGCGCTGCGCCCCTGAGGTGGCGAATTTGAAGGTGTCAGGTACCTATCAGTTGGGCGACACCCGTCAGATTTTGCAGCTGCTCACCCGCAGCCTGCCGGTGCGTATCGACTACCGCACGCGTTATTGGGTAAGCATCGGCGCGGCGTGAACGTCTGTCTGACCGGCTACCTCCTGCAGTTATCGGTCCGCCACTGGCCGCATCCGCCCATGGCGCCGGTATGACTGCCTGGCAAAGCACACGAACAGCCCGGCCATCAGCGCCAGCGCCATGGGCAGGCCATGCGGGGCCACATCCATCGCAGCGCCACTGACCAGCGGTCCGATCAGGCTACCCACCCCCCACAGCAAACCCACGCTGGCATTGGCAGTGACCAGGTCCTGGCCCTTGAAACGTTGCCCGATCAGCACCAGCGCCAGGGTATAGATGCCCCCCGCAACCGCTCCAAGCACCACCAGCAGCGGCCACAGCAGCCAGGTCATGTTCAGCAGCCACGGCAGGCCGATGCCAATCGACATCGCCACCAGCCCGCACGCCAGGTGCAGCCCGGTGCGCTCCACCCTGTCGGCCAACCAGCCCAGCGGCAACTGGAACAGCATGTCGCCGGCAAACACCACGGTCACCATCAGCGCCGCCACGCCCACGGCAAAGCCATGGCTGGAGGCGTACACCGGCAACAGCGACAGCACCACCGCATCGAAGAACGAGAAGAACAGCACCGCCACACACAACGCCGGTGCCACGCGGAAGAACCCCGCCAGGCCGAAGCTCTTGTCGCCCTCTTCATGCTCGACATGGTCATTGGGTACGGTCAGCACGATGCACAGCAACGCCAGGCCATAGCAGGCGGTGACCACACCGGTGATCCACGGGCTGTTGGCGCCCAGTACCGCGAGCATGGCCGGGCCGAGTACCTGGAAGCCGGTAAAGCTGGTGGCATAAAGGGCCATGATCTTGCCGCGATTGTGATCAGGGCACAGTTCGTTGACCCACGACTCGCCGAGGATGATGGCGATGCCCATCCCCAGCCCCAGGCCCAGGCGCAGCAGCCCCAGCAGCCACAGCGAGGCGAAAGCCGACTCGAGCAAGGCGATGCTGACGGTGCACAGGCTGAAACTCAGCAGGTAGATGGTGCGCCGGGTGAGGTGGCGGCAGCAGGCGTCGACCAGGAACGCCGAGAGCATCATGCCCGCAGCGGGAATGGCCGAGATGATGCCGATTTCCAGGGTACTGGCCCCGGCCTCATGCAGGCGCAACGACACCAGTGGCAGGCTGGCCCCCAGGCTGAAGCCCACGACAGAAACGGCGAACAACAGGCCCGCCAGCAAACGCATGTTCATGTACCACTCCTTGCAAACCGAAAAGACGTGCAGACACAGGCGCGCACGCCGGGGCGGCGAGCGACGCAAAAGCGCAGATCAGTTCAGGCGAGGTGTGGCGAGAAGGTGAAGGCAAACAGCACGCTGCGGCGACGCTTGAGCACCGTGTCGCTCGGCCAGGCACGACGCAGGGCCTGGAGGGCAGGCTGGCGGGCATGTGGGAGGGACGGGTTACGGCGCATTGCTTTGGCTACTACGCAGGTGGTGGGTAAAAAGAGGCGGCACTCTAGCTACCTCAAGGGGGGGTAGTCAATCGGCCAGGGGCCTCTACGAGGCCCATTCGCAGCACAAGGCTGCTCCTACAACGAGCGCGTGCTGCCTGTAGGAGCAGCCTTGTGCTGCGAATGGGCTGCAAAGCAGCCCCCAGCAATTTCAGCGTTTACCTGTAGACGGCAAGAACACCGCCAGCAACCCGAACAACGGCAGGAACGAGCACAGCCCGTACACATACTCGATACCGCGCAGGTCCGCCACATACCCCAGCAGCGCCGCCCCAATGCCGCCAAAGCCGAACATCAGCCCGAAGAAAATGCCGGCGATCATGCCCACGCTACCCGGCACCAGTTCCTGCGCATACACCACGATCGCGGAAAACGCCGAGGCCAGGATAAAGCCGATCACCACGCTCAGCACGGTGGTCCAGAACAGGTCCGCATACGGCAGCGCCAAGGTGAACGGCGTCACCCCCAGGATCGAGAACCAGATCACGGCCTTGCGCCCGATGCGGTCCCCGATCGGGCCGCCAAAGAACGTGCCCGCCGCCACTGCCCCCAGGAACAGGAACAGGTGCAACTGCGAGCTGGCCACCGACACATCGAACTTCTCGATCAGGTAGAAGGTGAAATAGCTGGTGAAGCTGGCCATGTAGAAGTACTTGGAGAACACCAGCAGGCCCAGCACGATCAGCGCCGCGATCACCCGGTTGCGGGAAATGCCATGGGTGGCCTGCACCGCCTTGCGCGCCTTGGCCTGGTTGAGGTGTTCCTTGTACCAGCTGCGCAGCATCAGGGTTACACCGAGGAAGAACAAACCGGCCAGGCCGAACCAGGCCACGTGGGTCTGGCCGAACGGAATGACGATGGCCGCCGCCAGCAGTGGGCCCAGAGCAGAACCGGTGTTGCCACCAACCTGGAAAGTCGATTGGGCCAGGCCGAAGCGCCCGCCAGAGGCCAGGCGCGCAATACGCGAGGTTTCCGGGTGGAACGTCGACGAGCCGATGCCCACCAGCGCCGAAGCCAGCAGAATCATCGGGAAGCTGCCGACGAAGGCCAGCATCACGATCCCCACCAGCGTGCACAGGGTGCCCATCGGCAACAGGTTCGGCGTTGGCCGGCGGTCGGTAAAAAAGCCGACCCAGGGTTGCAGCAGCGAAGCGGTGATCTGGAACGTCAGGGTAATCAGACCGATCTGGGCGAAGCTCAGGTCGTAATTGGCCTTGAGCATCGGGTAGATCGCCGGCAGCACCGACTGGATCAGGTCGTTGATCAAGTGCGCCAGGGCGCAGAAGCCGATGATGCGCATTACCAGCGGCGTCGCTTGGCTCGCCGCTGCGCTGGTGGACGCCGGGGAGGCGCTACTGGTGGCCATGTGCCTGAATCTCCGTCCGCAGTTTGGGATCCGATTATCGGGAAACAAATAGATACATAGCTACCTTTTTTATCCCTCTGTCGCAACGTACTTGAAAATGGTTCTCAATATAATTAGCATCCTCGACTTATATCCCTGTCATCGTTGGGCGAAACGGCCCCTATCGTGAGCAGACCGACCCCATGAGCCCGATGCCCGCCAAGCAGCTGCAGCCCGACCCACAGCAGGAAGCGCTGGAGTGGTTCTCGCTGTTGCGCCAGCCCGGTTGCGACGACACCCAGCGCCAGGCATTTGCAGCCTGGTGCCAGCTACCAGACAACGCCCATGCCTATGCCGAGCTGGAGACTTTCTGGCAACAGCTGCAACCACCCCCCGCCCGCCCCCGCCCACGGCACGTAAATGAACGCCGCAGCCACCAGGGCAAATGGTTGGCGCTTGTGTTTCTGCTCGGGTTGGGCGCTGCGGCCTACCTCTACTGGCCGCTGATGCAGCGCCTGGCCAGCGAGCTGCACACCGATGTGGGCGAGCGGCGCAGCACACGCCTGGCTGATGGCACGACCCTGAACCTGGACAGCGCCAGCGCAATGAACGTCGACCTGCGCGGCCGCACCCGTCAGCTGCACCTGGTGCAGGGCCAGGTGTTCCTGGAAGTCGTGCTCGACGGGCGGGCCATGGAAGTGGAAGTGGGCAACGCCCGCATCCAGGTGTTCGGTACCCGCCTGCAGGTAGCCCGCCATGCCGGTCATGATGAACTTGTCGTACTCAGTGGCAAGGCCATGGTTATCCAAGGGGGTGAACAGCGCATGGTATCGGCCGGTGAGCAGGTCACCTTCGATGACACCCGCATTGGCCCGGTGCACAAAGCTGACCTGAAAACCGCTGACAGCTGGCGCACCGGCCGCCTGACAGCCACCGACATGCCTTTGGGGCAGGTGCTAAAGCGCCTTGCCGCCTACCAGGGGCAGCGGGTATGGATACTGGATGAACAAATGGCCCATCGGCGCGTGAGCGGCAATTTCAACCTCGACCGGCCTGGCGAAAGCTTGCAAACTCTGGCGGCGGCCCAGCATCTGCAGCTTCAAGGCGTGCTCGGGCACTGGCTTGTGGTGCGCTGAAACCACGCCCGGCGGCTAAGTTTTTGAAAGCGTGCAAATTTTTTTTGAAATGAGTGTTGACAGAGGGTCCGTTCAAGAGAATAATGCGCGCCATCGGCTACATAGCTCAGTTGGTTAGAGCATAGCATTCATAATGCTGGGGTCCGGGGTTCAAGTCCCTGTGTAGCCACCAAACAAGACGAAGGGCTTACCGCAAGGTAAGCCCTTTTTCTTTGCCTGCGAAAAAGCTGACACGCTTTCAGTTGGAGCAAGCAGTTACCCTCAACATGCAATCGCCCTTCAACGAATCCCCGTCACCGCCACCGCCAGCCCAAGGCCGATCAACGCCAGGCCGATGACTCGGTCCACCAGCGCTTGCCGGTCGATCATCGCCTTGCGCAAAACGGCACTTGAGAAAAACACCGCCACCAGGCTGAACCACAACCAGTGGGCAAAGGACATGAATGCGCCGTAGGCGAAATCAAGTGCCAGGGGGCTGCCTGGTTGCACCACCTGGGTGAAAGCACTGATAACGAACAGCATGGTCTTGGGGTTCAGGGCATTGGTCAGAAAGCCAGTGCGCAGGGCTTGCAGCACGCTGGCGGTCGATTGACTGCCACCCTCGAGGTTGATGCGCTGAGTGTTGGTGAGCGACTTGTAGCCCAGGTAGATCAGGTACCCCGCCCCCAGCACTTTCATGGCCAGGAACAGCGCGGGGCTCTGGCTGATGATCACGGCAATGCCCAGCACCGTGTACAACACGTGCACCTGGACACCCAACGCGATACCCATCGCAGCGGCCAGCCCGGCCTTGCGGCCTTGTGCATAACTGCTACGGGTGACCATGGCGAAATCGGCGCCAGGGCTGATGACGGCGAGCAAGGTGAACAGGGCGACGGCGATGATTTCGGTCATGCTGATGGCTCTCGATAGGCTATGAAAATGCACAGGCCTGGGGATTATCGAGGGCTTATGAACCAGGAAAAATCGATTTATAGTGAGGCATATCTGATAGTTTTTTTCACAGAAAAATATCGCCTGTGCCGGCCTCTTCGCGGGCACGCCCGCTCCCACAGGGACCCCACCACACCTGAGAAAAGCACATTACCTGTGGGAGCGGGCATGCCCGCGAAGAGGCCGGCACAGGCCAAAAGGGATGCCATGAAACTGCCGCCGCTCAACGCCTTGCGCTACTTCGACATCGCCGCCCAGACCGAGAGCTTCGTGCGCGCCGCCGAGCACTTGCACGTCACCCACGGCGCGGTCAGCCGGCAAATACGCCTGCTTGAAGAAAGCCTTGGCGTGGAGCTGTTCGAGCGCCGTAACCGGGCCATCTTCCTCACCCCCGCCGGCCGTGCCCTGCAAGGCACCACCCAGGCGATTTTCGAACAGCTCGAAGGTGCCGTGCAGCGCTTGCAACAACAGGCCCGCGACAATGTGCTGGTGTTGTCCTGCGAGCCGACCATCGCCATGCGCTGGTTGATCCCGCGCCTGCCCCGCTTCCATGCCGACCACCCCGACCTGCAGCTGCACCTGGTGGCCGCCGGCGGCCCACTGGACTTCGCCCGCAGCGGTGTCGACCTGGCCATCCGCCGCGATGATTTCCACTGGGACAACCAGCTGTATAACCAGAAAATCTGTGATGAATGGATCGGCCCGGTGTGCCACCCCACCGCCTCCACTCAGCTCGACGGCCAACGCCTGCTGCACAGCGCCACCCGCCCTGGCGCCTGGCGCACCTGGCTGCGACACAGCGGCCAACAGGCGCGGCGTAACGAACGCAGCGACTACGAGCACTTCTACCTGTCTATCCAGGCCGCCAGCGCTGGCCTGGGCCTGGCCATGGCCTCAGCCCTGATGGTGCGCGACGAACTCGACAGCGGGCAGTTGCAGGCACCGTTCGGTTTTGTGCGTGATGGCTCGGCCTACCACCTGCTCAGCCCACAGCCTCTGAACGACAGCGGCAAGCGCCAACGCTTCACAGAGTGGGTAATGGGCGAATGCCAGCGTTGCCTGGCTCACTTGGGCTTGAGGCAGAACGACGACCCCGCGCTACCATCGCCGCCCCAGGTGCGATAGCCAGCGGTATCCAGATGGATCCGCCCGGACGGGTAGCGCCCCAGGCCCATGCTCCAGGCCTGGCCATGCTGCTGCCAGAAACGGCAGAGCGGATTGGGGTCGGTCCAGGCCGGCAGCAGGATATCGACGGCGAAGGCGCGGGTATGGGCGCTGTTGGCAGCACCGCCTGCGCACGTATTCAGACGAGGGTCGCGGTAGGCCGAAACCACCTCGAACTGGCGCAGGATGCCTTGGTCGTTCAGCATCTTGATCAGCGAAAGGGTGGAGCGCACAGCCGGCCAGTTGCCGGTAGGCGGTACGGCAAAAGGAGACGCTCTACACAGCTTCCAGTCCGAGGCCGAACGCAGCAGTTGATGGATAGGCACAACACCGTAAAGACGGGCATCCACCAGCATTTCACGGAAGGGACGGGTTTGATGGTCGCCGGCCCACTGGGCGAACATCCACAGGTCGCGTTCGTCGGCGTGGGCAGCACCCGCTATCAGCAGGCCTGCCGCCAGAAGCAGTTTTTTCATTCTTCATCCATCCCTGCATAGAGAACAAACAAAGCTACGCGGTGGATGGCACCGACTACGCGAGGTCAATCCTCAAGCAGGGTGCAAGCCATCACCAGGGCGTCTTCACGGCCGCCGGCAATCGGATAATAGTCGCGGCGGCGGCCGATTTCGTTGAAACCGTAGCGCTCGTACAAACGATAGGCCGACTGGTTGCTGGCGCGCACCTCAAGGAAACACTCGCGGCCATTGAGCTGGTAGGCCCTGGCCATCAGGTGCTCCAGCAAGCGCAGGCCCAGCCCGCGCCCCTGGTTTTCCGGTTTGACGGTGATGTTGAGCAGGTGCGCCTCGTCGATGATCACGTTGATCACCCCATGGCCAACCTGCTGCTGGCCATCGAACATCAGCCAGACTTCGTAGGACTTCAGCGCATCCTGAAAGATCCCGCGGGTCCAGGGGTGACTGAACGCGGCATATTCGATCTTAAGTACGGCTTCCAGATCCGCCTCGGTCATCGGGCGGAAACTGATCGATTCACTCATTCAACGCTCTTCCAGCGCGCCATCAGCTGGCGCATGGCTTTCCAGACCTCCGCCTTGCGCTGCGGCTCGTCCATCAACAGTTCAAGGCCCGGCAGCGCCCAGGCGTCGCCCAGGCCGTCCAGCTTGAGGGTTTGGTAATAGGCCGCAGCATCGGCGTTGCCGGCAAAGCGCAGCGCCGGCATGCCAATCAGCCACAGGCAGGTACTCGGTGCATCTTCCAGGCGCGCCTGGACAAAGCCCTGAACGAAATCGCGCGCGGCTTCGGGGCCCTGGTCCATGTTGCCGCGGACCAGCAACGGCCAGCGCACCGGCTCGCCGATGATCTGCGGGGCGTCTGGCAGGCCGGCGGCGCGCAGCATGTCCTTGAGCAGCAGGTAGGACGGGTCACGGCTCTGGAAAGGCTGGCCGGTGGCCAGTTCCACCAGCAGCAGGCAGCTGCCAGCGCGCAACAACTGCAACGAGAAGCGCGGTGGCGGCACAGGGGCCGGGCGTGGTGGTACGGGCTGCTCTTCGGCCTCCACGGGCTTGGCGGCAGGCTTGGGCACGCTGCCTGGGCGCGGGATCTCGATTTTCGGCCGCTCACCGGAACGGGCCTGAGGAATCGCGGGCGCTTCGGTTGCAGCCGGTGCCGGCATGACCTCGAAATCGATGTCCTCGACCTGCGCCACCGGCATTAGCAGCTCGGGGCGCGACGGTGCGGCGAACGGCAGTTCGGCGCGCGGCAGCCAATGCACCACTTGCATGGCGGAAAGGTAGGCGCGGCGACGGGGTTCGGTCAGCAAGGGGCGGGTATCCGAGGGGCTCAAGGCAGTTGGGCATTCTAACGTGTACGCCGTGGTTTTTGCAGCGCCTATCAGACCGAGCGCCACCACAAAAACAACGCCATACACACACAAGCAAAAAGGTTATCCCCCATTACAGACCAAGGGGTGAAAACCTCCCCCCCGTATGCAGTACAATCGCCCCCTTTTTCTTGGCAACGAGTCGAAGCCAATGATCGAACCCAAGCGCGTCCTGCGCGCCCTAGCCGAACACTGGGCCCTGATCGAGCCGCTGTGCGAGCGTTTCGACCAGGGCACCCTGAGCCTGGTAGAACTGCGCCAGCATGTGGCCCGCCAGCAGCTCGAAAGCACGCCGCAGGACATCACCCAGCTACTCGACGTGTGGATCCGCCTGGATATCCTGGTCCCGGTGGCCAAAAGCCCGAACCGCTTCGAGCTCAACGCGCAGATCCACGACTTCCTTGCGTACCTGCGCCGCGAACACCGGCTGGGCCTGTGCCTGGAGATCGAAGCCTACCTGCGCCACCTTGAACGCCTGGCCGGCCATATCCAGGACGCCTTCGACAACCGCGACAGCGACGACCTGGCGCGCCAGCTGCGCCTGCTCGACATGCGCGTGCGCGATGTGCTGAAAAAGCTCGATAACGACGAACAGGCCCTGGTAGCCGTGGCCGAGCGGGCCAAGACCAGCAACCGGCAGATCCCGCTGCGCCAGCGTTACGCCGAAGTACTGGCCACCTGGGACGAATACGTCGAGCCGATGATCCAGCTGGTGAACGCTGACGGCGCCTTCGAACAAGGCGTGCGCAAGGTCGAGACCGTGCTGCTGAAGCTGCTGGGCGAACAGGCGCGCCTGGGCCACCTGGTCGACGACGACATGCTGCTGCGCACCCACGCACGCATCCTGGAAATGCAGACCAGCGCCCAGCTGACCCTGCGCCACGCCCGTGAACTGCTGCTGCCGCTGCGCGAAGAAGCCCGCCGTCACAACGCCGTGACCCGTGGCGCCGCGCTGGCCCTGTCGGTGATCCGGCGCAAGGGCATCGACGCCGTGCCGCAGGCGGCCATGCCGATGTTCACCCGCCCGCAGAGCACTTTCCTCGGCAGTGCCAGCCAGGTCGAAGCCTATGTGTACGCCCTGGCGCGCTTCGAGCCCAAGCCGGCGCGCTTCCCCAAGGCCCACAAGACCCAGTCCGGCGACTTGCCCCGTGCACCGCGCACGGTCAAGGAAATGGCCGAACGCTGCGAACAGGCCCTGCCGCTGCCCGACCTGATGGCCTGGCTGCTGGAACAGGAACCCGAAGGCGCCACCGACGAACTGCTGTACTGGTTCTCGCGCCTGTCGCGGGAAAAGCGCTTCAAGCGCGAACGCCTGGAACGCCGCGAGTACACCACTCAGGAACACTTGGTCAGCCTGCGCTCGTTCGCCCTGACCTCCAGCCGCGAAGACGCCACCAGCGCGCCTACCGAACCCAACGCGAGCCCAGCCCATGCATCTTGATCTTTCCGAACTGTCCCAGCTCGCGCCGATCTTCCGCGAGCTGTTCAAAGGCTTCCACGTCAGCCGCCGCGACCCCGAGCTGTACGCCCAGCTGTCGAACTTCCAGGACCAGTACCGCACCCTGTTCAAGGCCCTGGGCTTCGAGCTGGTGTGCGACACCCGCGGCTTTTATTACTTCGTGCCGGACATGACCGCCGCGCAGGTCAACAAGACCGCGCAGCGCCTGTCGCTGTTCACCTTCATCCTGGTTGAGCACCTGGCCGACCAGGGCCGTGACCCGATGGCGGTGCTCGACGGCGGCAGCATCGGTCGCGACGAACTGCCCTCGCTGCTGGACAAGTACCGCGACCTGTTCCTGCAGGCCGAAGTGCAGACCGTAGACGAGCTGGAAGAAAAAATCCTGCGCCGCATGACCCAGCTCGGCTTCGCCCATGAAGAAGGCGGCATCTACCGCTTCCTGCCGCCGATGCACCGCTTCCTCGATGTGTGCCTTTCGGTCCAGCAGGACCGCGACCTGGCCGCCACCCTGCACAGCGTCCTGCCGCTGCCGACCCCGGTGCTGGTCGAGGAAGAAAGCCCCGAAGAACTCAACCGCACCGACGACCCGCTCGACCTCACGCCTTTCGAGGGCGAGGAAAGCGAAGAGGACGCCCTGGCCCGGGCCATCCGCGAAGAGCAACAGGAGATTGACGCATGAGCCAGGAACGCTACGGCATCCGCCGCTTCGCACTGCTCAACACCGCTGGCTACAGCCTCGGCCTGTTCCCGCTGGAGCATCCGCTGTCGGTATACGGTGCCAACAACCTGGGTAAGTCGGCGTCGATCAACGCCCTGCAGTTCCCGATCCTGGCGCGTATGTCGGACATGAGCTTCGGCAAGTACAGCCTCGAGCAGTCACGCCGCTTCTACTTCGCCAGCGATACCTCGTACATTCTCTGCGAGCTGAGCCTGCCCCACGGCCCGCACGTGATCGGCGTGGTTGGCCGCGGCCCGGGCGGCGGCTTCGGTCACCAGTTCTTTGCCTACAAAGGTGAACTGGACCTGGCCCACTACCAGAAAAACGACACCTGCCTGCGCCAGAAAGAGCTGTTCACCAACCTGGAACGGCTGGGCATCAAGGCCTACGAGCTGAAGCCGGACGAACTGCGCCGCCTGCTGGTTGGCGGCCACACCTCGGTGCCGCTGGACCTGACCATGATCCCGCTGCGCTCCACCAGCGAGCAAAGCCTGAAAACCTTCCGCGCGCTGTTCATCAACCTGCTGCACATGCGCGAAATCACCGCAGCCAAGCTCAAGCAGCTGTTCCTTGACGCCTTCGAGCACAGCCTGCGTTCGGGCAGCGTCGACTATATCGCCGCGTGTGAGGAAGCCTTCCGCGACGTGCGCCGCATGGAACAGGACTACAACGCCCTGGTGGCTGCCGGCCCCCTGGTCGAGGCCCTGGCCGGTGGTGTGGCCCAGCGCGACATACTGCGCGGCAAGCTGCACCGCATTTCGCCGGTGCTCGATACCCTGCTGGGCACCTGGCAGGAATACGCCATGGCGCGCAAGGAAGAGCTGGTTATCCAGTCCGAGCACTACCGCGGCGAGCAGGACCGCCTGCAGAACGACCAGCGCGGTGGCACTCAGGAGCTGATGCGCCTGGAGCGCGAAATCACCGGTATCCAGCGCTGGCTGGGCGAGCTGTCGGTGCTCAAGCACCGCTTTGCCTTGGTCGATGACGTCAAGGTGCTGGAGCAGCAACTGCTGGCGGCCAAGGATGCCCACGACGAACTGGCCGGCGCCCTGGCACAGTCGCGCCAGTTCTCCGCCGAAGACCTGGATGAGCGTGTACGCGACCTGGAAAAACGCCTGAAGCAGGTCAAGCAGCAGCTGGACCACGCTGACAACAACAGCTACGCCCGCCTGCGCGAGGAGTTCTCGCAACAGGACGTCGACCGCCTGATGCGTCTGTTCAACGGTGCGCTGTTCAGCCTGCCGCTGGGCGACCGTGGCATCGAACTGGACGAGAGCGACCTGTGGGTAAAATCGCTGGAAGCGGTACTGGACGGCTTCAAGGGCGAACGCTTCGAAGCGCCGGGGCTGTCCATCGACCTCACCCACATCGATCCACCCGCGCTGCAGGCCCTGGCCGACCGCGCCGCCCTGCGCGACCAGAAAGAGCGCCTGGAAAAAGAGCTGAAACAGCTCAAGACCCAGCAGGCGGTCACCGCCGACCGCTCCGCCTCCAAGGCGCAAACCGAAACCCTGTACCAGCAAGTGCTGGACGCGCAGAAGGCGCTGGAAGATTTCCGCCGCAGCGAAACCCTGGCCGCCGAAGAGCCCGAGAAGCTGGAGCAGCTGTCGCAACTGGAAGCCGCCCAGGACGAACTCAAGCGCTCCAGTGATGCCTTCACCGAGCGCGTCCAGCAGCTGTCGGCCAAGCTGCAGCTGGTCGGCCGACAGATCGGCGACCTCGAGTCCAAGCAGCGCACCCTGGAAGACGCCCTGCGTCGTCGCCAGCTGCTGCCGGCCGACCTGCCCTACGGCACCCCCTTCATGGAAGCCATCGACGACTCGATGGACAACCTGCTGCCGCTGCTCAACGACTACCAGGACAGCTGGCAGAGCCTGCAGCGGGTAGACAACCAGATCGAGGCGCTTTACGCCCAGGTGCGCCTCAAAGGCGTGGCCAAGTTCGACAGTGAAGACGACATGGAGCGCCGCCTGCAACTGCTGGTGAACGCCTATGCGCACCGCACCGAAGAAGCCCTGACCTTGGCCAAGGCACGCCGCGCGGCGGTCACCGACATCGCCCGGACCCTGCGCAACATCCGCAGCGACTATGACAGCCTCGAGCATCAGCTGGCCCTGTTCAACCGCGAGATCAACAAGCGTCAGGTCTCCAACCTGGAAAGCTTCCGCGTGGTGCTGGCGCCGAACAAGGAAGCGCTCAAGCACATCGACCAGATCATCCACAGCGCCGGCCAGTACGAAGAAGGCGAAACCCTGTCGGTGTTCGACCTGACCCAAAGCGCCGATCAGGACAACAAGAACGAAGAGGCCAAGGAGTACCTGGCACGCCTGGTGGCGGCCAACCACAACCAGCTGGGCCTGAAAGACCTGTTCGAGCTGGCGTTCGAAATCACCAAGGTCAACGGCCAGCCGATCATCCACGCCGACATCGACGGCGCTGCCTCCAACGGCACCACCATGACCATCAAGGCGCTGACCAACATGTACTTGTTGCTGCACCTGATGGACCGCGACCTGGCCGGGCGCATCCGCCTGCCCTACTACCTGGACGAAGCAGCAGACATCGACGAACGCAACCAGGCGGCACTGCTGGAGACCAGCTTGCAGCTGGGCTTCGTACCGATTCTGGCGAGTGTGAAGCCACAGGTATCGGCGCACGTGGCGATCGACCTGGAGGGCGGCAGCGGGCCGAACGGCATCTACATCGACGAGGCGGACTGGAAGTTCATCAGCCGGCTGGATGAGGTGAAGGCGATTGTGCGTGAGGATCAGGCCGAGGAACTGGCCTGACATCGGGGTATTGGGGCCGCTTTGCGGCCCATTCGCGGGGCAAGCCCGCTCCCACAGGTACTGCACAGAGCTTGAACCTTGTGCAGTACCTGTGGGAGCGGGCTTACCCCGCGAATCGAGGCCGCAGGCCTCCCACAATCTACCAGGCTATCAATGCGCCCAAGGCAGGATCGGAATTGCGGTCACCGCGTTCTGCTGCCTGCCTTAAATCACTTACGAGGCGGACTGGAAGTTCATCAGCCGGCTGGATGAGGTGAAGGCGGTTGTGCGTGAGGATCAGGCCGAGGAACTAGCCTGACATCGGGGTATTGGGGCCGCTTTGCGACCCATTCGCGGGGCAAGCCCGCTCCCACAGGTACTGCACAGAGCTTGAACCTTGTGCAGTACCTGTGGGAGCGGGCTTGCCCCGCGAATGGAGGCCGCAGGCCTCCCGGCAATCTACCAGGCTATCAATGCGCCCAAGGCAGGATCGGAATTGCGGTCACCGCGTTCTGCGGGCTGCCTTCGATCATGCGGTCGCTGTACACCAGGTACACCAGCGTGTTGCGCTTCTTGTCGAGAAAGCGCACCACCTGCATGGTCTTGAACACCAGCGAGGTGCGTTCCTTGAACACTTCCTCGCCATCTTTCAACTCCCCCTTGAAGTTGATCGGCCCGACCTGACGGCAGGCAATCGACGCCTCCGCACGGTCCTCCGCCAGCCCCAAGCCACCCTTCATGCCGCCAGTCTTGGCCCGGGACAGGTAGCAAGTCACGCCCTCGACCTTGGGGTCGTCAAACGCTTCGACCACGATGCGGTCGTTCGGCCCCAGGAACTTGAAGACAGTGGACACCTGGCCGACTTCTTCGGCCCCTGCCAGCATTGGCAGCACCAGTGCCGCCACGCCAATCACCCGCTTGAACATGCTCATACCAGCACCAGATTGTCGCGGTGCACCAACTCGGGCTCCGCACTATAGCCAAGGATGGACTCGATGGTATCGGACGACTGACCAATGATCTTCTGCGCCTCCAGGGCGCTGTAGTTGGCCAGCCCGCGTGCCACTTCAACACCGTCCGGGCCAACACACACCACCATCTCGCCACGGCGGAAGCTGCCCTGCACGGTCTTCACGCCAACCGGCAGCAGGCTCTTGTTGGCCTGGCGCAGTGCCTGCACGGCACCGGCATCCAGCACCAGGGTGCCACGGGTCTGCAGGTGGCCGGCCAGCCACTGTTTGCGCGCGGCCAGCATGCCACGCTCGGGCGACAGCAAGGTACCCAGGCGCTCGCCTGCCTTGAGGCGGTCCAGCACGCGTTCGATGCGGCCACCGATGATGATGGTGTGGGCACCGGAACGGGCGGCCAGGCGCGCGGCGCGCAGCTTGGTCTGCATGCCGCCACGGCCCAGGGCACCACCGGTACCACCGGCCACGGCATCCAGCGTCGGGTCGTCGGCACGGGCTTCGTAGATCAGCTGGGCTTCGGGGTTGTTGCGCGGGTCGGCGTCAAACATGCCATCGCGGTCGGTGAGGATCACCAGCAGGTCGGCCTCGACCAGGTTGGCCACCAGCGCCGCGAGGGTGTCATTGTCGCCGAAGCGGATTTCGTCGGTGACCACGGTGTCGTTCTCGTTGATCACCGGCACCACGCCCAGGTCGACCAGGGTGCGCAAGGTGCTGCGGGCGTTCAGGTAACGCTTGCGGTCGGACAGGTCGTCATGGGTCAGCAGGATTTGCGCGGTGTGCTTGCCATGCTCGCCGAAGCTCGACTCCCAGGCCTGCACCAAACGCATCTGGCCAAGCGCGGCAGCCGCCTGCAGCTCGTTCATCGCGCTCGGTCGCGTGGTCCAGCCCAGCTGGCTCATGCCGGCAGCCACGGCCCCGGATGAGACCAGTACCAACTCCACACCTGCCTCACGCAGCGCGACCATCTGCTCAACCCAAACGGCCATGGCGCCGCGGTCGAGGCCTTTGCCATCGGCGGTCAGTAGAGCACTGCCAATCTTCACGACCCAGCGCTTGGCGCCCGTCACCTTGCTTCGCATCTTCTTCCAACCTATGTCGAATCTGTAGATACCGTGGATACAAAAACGCCGCTCCAGAGAGCGGCGTTTAGTGTACTGCAACCGGTCAGTCGCGCACGTAAATGATTTCCGGACCGTCTTCGTCGTCCTCGAAATCATCATCCCAACCGTCATCGTCGCCGATGTCGTGCACGCTCTTGACGCCAGTACGGCGCAAGGTACGCGCGTCGTCCAGGGCCTGCAGCTGGGCGCGGGCTTCGTCTTCGATGCGCTGGTCGAGGTCGGCCAGTTCTTCGGCGTAAGCCGGGTCGTTGGCCAGGCGGTCGGCGCGGTCTTCGAGGTAGCGCATCAGGTCGTGGCTGAGCTTGTCGGTACCCTGCTTGGAGATAGCCGAGATCACGTAGACCGGGCCTTCCCACTCCAGGCGGTCGATCACCTCCTGAACACGCGCATCGCGCTCGTCGTCCATGACCATGTCCGACTTGTTCAGTACCAGCCAACGCTCACGCTCGGCCAGCGACGGGCTGAAGCGGGTCAGCTCGTTGACGATCACTTCGGCAGCATCGGCCGGGCTGCTTTCGTCCAGCGGCGCAATGTCCACCAGGTGCAACAGCACACGGGTACGCGCCAGGTGCTTGAGGAAGCGGATACCCAGGCCGGCACCTTCGGACGCGCCTTCGATCAGGCCGGGGATGTCGGCAATGACAAAGCTCTTCCAGCGGTCGACGCTGACCACGCCCAGGTTTGGCACCAGGGTGGTGAACGGGTAGTCGGCCACTTTCGGCTTGGCGGCCGATACCGAGCGGATGAAGGTACTCTTGCCGGCGTTCGGCAGGCCCAGCAGACCAACGTCGGCCAGCACTTTCATTTCCATCTTCAGGTCGCGCTGGTCACCCGGCTTGCCTGGCGTGGTCTGGCGGGGTGCACGGTTGGTGCTGGACTTGAAACGGGTGTTGCCCAAGCCGTGCCAGCCGCCCTGGGCGACCATCAGCTTCTGGCCAGGGGTGACCAGGTCACCGATCACTTCCTGGGTGGAAGCATCAATCACGGTAGTACCGACCGGCACGCGCAGGAACAGGTCTTCACCCTTCTTGCCGGTGCAGTCGGTGCTGCCGCCATTGGAGCCGCGCTGGGCTTCGTGGTGACGGGTGTAGCGATAGTCGACCAGGGTGTTCAGGTTTTCGTCGGCGACCATGTACACCGAGCCGCCGTCACCGCCGTCACCGCCGTTAGGGCCACCGTTCTCGATGAATTTTTCGCGACGGAAGCTCATGCAACCGTTGCCGCCGTCACCGGCCTTGACCCGAATGGATACTTCGTCAACAAACTTCATTAAAACCGCCTCTCGTCGGTAGACGAGTTGAATGACTCAAAAACATGAGGCTCTTGCAAAAATGAGCGCGGCGGCCCCGTACGACCGTAGAAACCAACGCCGGCAACCCAGACAAACAGCTTTGCAAGAGGCTCACCACAAACGAAAAAGCCCCGTCGCATGACGGGGCTTCTGGAGCGACGTCGCGATTAAGCGGCGACGATGCTCACGTAACGGCGCATGAACTCGCCTTTCTTCTCGAACTTGATCACGCCTTCGATCTTGGCGAACAAGGTGTGGTCCTTGCCCATGCCAACGCCGTAGCCAGCGTGGAATTCGGTGCCGCGCTGACGGACGATGATGTTGCCTGGCTTGATAACCTGGCCGCCATACATCTTCACGCCAAGGCGTTTAGATTCTGAGTCGCGACCGTTACGAGTACTACCACCAGCCTTCTTGTGAGCCATGGTTCAATTCTCCAAATAAATTCAGGGGATCTAGGGGATTAAGCCTGGATGCCGGTGATTTTGATCTCGGTGAACCACTGGCGGTGGCCCATACGCTTCATGTGGTGCTTACGACGACGGAACTTGATGATGCGAACCTTGTCGTGGCGGCCTTGCGAAACGACTTCGGCCACTACTTTAGCGCCAGCAACAACTGGAGCACCGATGGTGACTTCTTCACCGTTGGCGACCAGCAGAACGCGATCGAAAGTCACGGATTCGCCAGTGGCGACTTCCAGTTTTTCGATCTTGAGGAATTCACCTTCAGCGACTTTGTACTGCTTGCCGCCGGTAACGATTACTGCGTAAGACATGGTATTTCTCCGATAATCCTGCTCACCCAGCGCTTTATATGATGAGTATTGGCTGGCATGGCTGCACAAGGCTGGAACGGCCCGGCGCAATTGCGTAAGGCAGGTGCTGCCCAGGAAGTTAGGGTGCGCGATTGTACGCAACCCTGGTTTTGCTTGCAAGTGCCGCCCCCGGCCCGCTGGCACCGCGCCTTGACACACCGGTACCCGCGACCTAGCATGCCGCGCAACCTCACTGGAGCAGCCGATGCAACCCCAAACCTTCTACCGTGCGGTGGCTGATGATTTCAGCGCCGTCGACGAGATCATCAAGAAGCAGCTGACCTCGCGCGTGCCGCTGGTATCGAAGATCGGCGACTATATCACGTCCGCCGGTGGCAAGCGCCTGCGTCCCCTGCTGGTACTGCTGTGTGGCAAGGCCCTGGGCCGCGAAGGCGACGACCTGCGTCTGCTGGCCGCCACCATCGAATTCCTGCACACCGCCACCCTGCTGCACGACGACGTGGTCGACATGTCGGGCATGCGCCGTGGCCGCTCCACCGCCAACGCCCTGTGGGGCAACGCGCCGAGCGTGCTGGTGGGCGACTTCCTTTATTCGCGCTCGTTCGAAATGATGGTCGAACTGGGTTCGATGCCGGTCATGCAGATCCTGTCCAAGGCCACCCGTGTGATTGCCGAAGGTGAAGTGCTGCAGTTGTCGCGGGTACGCGATGCCAGCACCACCGAGGAAATCTACATGGAGGTGATCCGCGGCAAGACCGCGATGCTGTTCGAAGCCTCGACCCACAGCGCCGCCGCGCTGGCCGAAGCCACCGACGAGCAGCGCGAAGCCCTGCGCACCTTCGGTGACCACCTGGGCGTGGCCTTCCAGCTGGTCGACGACCTGCTGGACTACAAGGGCGACTCGCAAACCCTGGGCAAGAACGTCGGTGACGACCTGGCCGAGGGCAAGCCTACCCTGCCGCTGATCTACACCATGCGCGAAGGCACTGCCGAGCAGGCGGCGCTGGTACGCCAGGCGATCCAGAAAGGTGGCCTTGAGGATCTGGAGCAGATTCGCGTGGCGGTCGAAGCGTCGGGCGCACTGCAGTACACCGCCGAACTGGCGCGCGACTATGTGAAGCGCGCCATTGCCTGCCTCGAAGTGCTGCCAGCCAGTGAATACCGGGATGCCCTGGTTGAGCTGAGCGAGTTTGCGGTCGCGCGCACTCACTGACAGGCCGAGTCGTCTTCATTCGCGGGCAAGCCCGCTCCTACAGGATTGCGTCGCCTGTGGGAGCGGGCTTGCCCGCGATGCGTTTTGTCCGGACATAATCACTTCTGGGAAAATACCTTTTACAATGTGGGTTTTTAACCGCCCGTCTGTTTGTTTGAGGAACCGAAGTGAGCACTCTGCCACCCTGCCCAAAATGCAATTCCGAGTACACCTATGAGGATGGCACTCAACTGATCTGCCCTGAATGCGCTCACGAGTGGTCAGCCAGTGGCGACGCCGAAGCGGCCAGCGACGAGGCAGTGAAGAAAGACTCGGTCGGCAACATCTTGCAGGACGGCGACACCGTCACCGTGATCAAGGACCTCAAGGTCAAGGGTTCATCTTTGGTGGTGAAGGTTGGCACAAAGGTCAAGAACATCCGCCTGTGCGACGGCGACCACGATATCGACTGCAAGATCGACGGCATCGGCGCCATGAAGCTGAAGTCCGAGTTCGTTCGCAAAGTCTGATTACACAAAAAAAGGCCAATAGGCGCTTGCTATTCTGATAATAAGAATTATTCTCATTGGAACTGGTATCCAAGGAGAATAGCCATGACTTATCTGATTGACGCCTGGCTTGACCGCCCTCACCCCTACCTGCGCATTCTTCACCGCGAAACCGGCGAAGTGTGCGCGGTGCTTGAAGAAGAAGCACTCGACGAACTGCGTGACCAGGGCGACCTGGACATGAGCGGGCTGAATTCGAGTGAACCTGGGGTGCTCAAGGAGCTGGTGCGCAACCTGTTTCTGTTCTGCTATGCGCGGGCATTGCGCCCGATGGGAACAGACTGGAACTGACAGATCTGGCGAGGGCTTCGCCCTCGTTCGCGGCACAAGGCCGCTCCTACAGGGGTACGCATTTTCCCATGGACATGCATACCCCTGTAGGAGCGGCCTTGTGCCGCGAATGGGCCGCAACGCGGCCCCAGCGGTGTTACAGAACGTCGAGCAGCTCGACGTCGAACACCAGCACGCTGTGCGGCGGGATGCTGCCAACGCCTTGGGCGCCGTAGGCCAGCTCGCTTGGCACGTACAGGCGCCATTTGCTGCCAGCGTTCATCAGCTGCAGGGCTTCGGTCCAGCCAGCAATCACGCCACCCACCGGGAATTCAGCCGGCTGGCCACGCTCGTAGGAGCTGTCGAACACGGTACCGTCGATCAGGGTGCCGTGGTAGTGCGTACGCACGTTGTCTTCGCGGGTCGGCTTGGCGCCTTCGCCTGCGGTCAGGACTTCAAACTGCAGGCCAGAGGCCAGCGTGGTGATGCCATCACGCTTGGCGTTTTCAGCCAGGAATTCCTTGCCAGCGCCAGCTGCGGCTTCAGCCTTGGCAGCCGCTTCGGCTTGCATGATGTCGCGGATCACTTTGAAGCTGGCCGACAGGTCGGCTTCGCTGACACGGCTGTCGGCGCCATTGAAGGCGTCGGTCAGGCCGGCCAAGATGGCTTCCAGGCTTACACCTGGTGGCGGGTTGTCGCGCAGCTGGCCGCCCAGCTGACGGCCGATACCGTAGCTGACGCGCGTTTCGTCGGTAGACAGATTGAGTTCGGACATTGTCGTGCTCCACTGCAGGGCGCAGTGCAGCCGCGCCCTTGATGAAAAGGGCGAGCAGCCTAGCACACTGGGCAGCTGCGAGCAGCTACCACGCCGAACGCTGGGAAATCGGCACCTTGAGGTCTTCTTCCGGGTGTGAACCCATGCCGCACATTTCGTCCTGCACCGACCAGTGCACCAGGTTCATCGAGACCAGGGGAATGGTTTGCAGCAGCTTGCGGGCATCTTCCACCGAGTGCACGCGCAAGCGCTCGCCACGGGTGTCAGACAGGGGATGGGCGTGCCCTTTGAGCCGGGCTTCAATGAGATAATCGCCGCCTTCGATGGCGATCAGGTTCACTTCGTCGACATGGCCAGCCCTGGCCTCGAGATTAAGCTGATGCAGGTTCATGTAAGCACCTCGCGATGAGAACCAGGCATGAGCGCTCATTTTTTGTACAGGCGGGCTGAAAGCACAAGCCAGAAACGACACCGCCCGTCCGTTTTGCAACAGACGGGCGGTGCATGCAGCAACCGGACTCAGTGCTTGGTCAGCTTGTCCAGGTAGCCCATGCAGAATGCCGAAACCACAAAGGTCATGTGGATGATCACGTACCACATCAGGTAGTCGGTGGAAATGTTCTGCGCATCCATGAACACCCGCAGCAGGTGAATGGAAGAAATCGCCACGATCGACGCAGCAACCTTCATCTTCAGTGACGAAGAATCCATCTTGCCCAGCCAGTTGAGCTTTTCCTTGCTCTCGTCGATGTCCAGTTGGGAGACGAAGTTTTCGTAGCCGGAAATCATCACCATCACCAGCAGGCCACCCACCAGCGACATATCGATCAGCGACAGGATCACCAGGATCAGGTCAGCTTCGCTCAGGGCGAATACGTTGGGCAGGACGTGGACCACTTCCTGGAAGAATTTCAGCGCCAGGGCCAGCAGGCCGAGTGACAGGCCGAAGTAGATCGGTGCGAGCAGCCAACGCGAGGCATACATCGCGTTTTCGAGAATACGTTCCATGGAGGGTTTTGGACTCGTCAGGTGACTAAAAAAACGACAGCGAGTATAGCCAGCCACCTGTTACAGCAAAAGCCCGGTGAATGCGGGCTGCTTTGCCGCCCATTCGCAGCACAAGGCTGCTCCTACAAGCGACCGCGATCTCCTGTAGGAGCAGCCTTGTGCTGCGAATGGGCGCAAAGCGGCCCCCCGGCATCAATCAGGTCTCAGGATGAAACTGATAATCCCCCAGATTTCGGCACCGCTCGCCATTGATCCGCCGCAACTGGGCCTGCAGGTGCAAACACCAGATCTGCGGGTCTTCGGATACCTGGTAGCCATGCAAGGTCAGGCTGTCGACAATGGCGTTGAGCACCGATTCGGCCACCAACGGCCCATGAAACGGCCCTTGAGCCTTGATCGCGGAAGGTTGCTCACCGGCCATGCCGGCGGCGAACAGTAACGTCCACATGCCGTTGTCACCGGCCAGTGGGCGGATGCTGCATTCGATGCGGGTCACCAGGCCCAGGCACTGGCGTGTGAGGCTGAGGTTGCGCATGGCCGCGTCCCCTCCAATAAGCCTTGTTCAGCCTGACCACCAGGCTGTTTCCATCCTGAACGCTGATACTGTCCTTAAGTTCCAGCATAGAATAACCGTATCGAAAGATGGAAAACCGGCGCTGAACGGTAGCACATCGCCGCCAGCGCCGATTTATTGACTCAGGCCGGCTTGGCCTGTGCAATTACCTCTTCGAGGCGTTCCTTTTCTGCCTTCTCGATGTCTTCCTCGCTGATCATTTCGGCAATTTCCCGCAGGCGTTCCACCACGCGGGCATTGACGCTGCCCTCGGCAAACTGGCCTTGCTCATCGAGCACCCCGGCCTCCTCGCCCACCAGCAGGCTCAGCGCCTCATCAGCCTGGCTGACTGCGTAGACGTGGAACATGCCATTCTCCACGGCCTGCAGCACGCGCTCGTCAAGCATCAGCGTGGCCACGTTGGCACGCGGAATGATCACCCCCTGCTCGCCGGTCAGGCCACGAGCCTCGCACAGGCGGAAGAAACCTTCGATCTTCTCGTTGACCCCACCCACCGCCTGCACTTCACCAAACTGGTTGATAGAACCGGTGATGGCGAAGCACTGCTTGAGCGGCGTGCGCGACAAGGCTGAAATCAGCGTGCAGGCTTCGCCCAGCGAGGCGCTGTCACCGTCTACATAACCGTAGGACTGCTCCAGGGCAATGCTCGCGGAAATCGCCAGCGGGAACTCCTGGGCATACCGGCTGCCCAGGTAACCGGTGAGGATCATCACACCCTTGGAGTGGATCGGCTGGCCAAGGTTGACCTCACGTTCGATGTCGACGATGCCGCTGCCGCCCGGGTACACAGTGGCAGAAATACGCGCCGGCATACCGAACGCCGAGTCGCCCACTTCCAGCACGGTCAGGCCGTTGCACTTGCCAATGGCCGCACCCTCGGTGTCGATCAGGATGATGCCGGCCAGCATGTCGTCCAGCACCCGTTGCGAAACGCGCCCGGTGCGGGTGGCCTTGGCTTTGAGCGCACGTTCGATGTGCCCGGCGTCGGTCATTTCGTCACTGGCCAGCTGACGGATGAAGTCGGCTTCGCTGACCAGCTGGAACAGGTCGCCGATGCGCGCCGACAGGCGTGACTGGTTCTCTGCCAGGCGGGCGCTGTAGGTGGCCAGGCGTGCGACCGCGTCACTGGTCAGCGGCGCCATGCCCTCCTCGTTGGTGCGGGTGCGCAACAGCTGGGCGAACTGCTCCAGGTTTTCGTCGACCATGGGCATGTCTTCGTCGAAGTCCACCAGCACGCGGAACATCTCCTGGAAGTCCGGGTCGTGGTCCTGCAGTGCGTAGTACAGCTGGCGGGAGCCGATAATCACCAGCTTCACGTTGAGCGGAATCATCTGCGGCTGAAGGCTGACGGTGGCAACACGGCCCAGCTCGCCGATCGGGGATTCCATCTTCAGCTTGCGCGACTGCAGGGCACGCTTGAGCGCATCCCACACGAACGGCTCGCCCAGCATCTTCTCCGCTTCAAGAATCAGGAAGCCGCCGTTGGCCCGGTGCAACGCGCCTGGGCGCAGCTGCCGGTACGAAGTGTACAGCGCGCCCTGGTCGGTGCTGTATTCGATACGGCCGAACAGGTTGTCGTAAGTCGGGTGCGGCTCGAACACGACCGGCGCGCCGCCGGCGGCATGGTGGCCGACCACCAGGCTTGGGGCGTACTGCTCTTCAAGCAGCTTGCGTGCGGCGGCGTCGGTCTTGCTGTCGTCGACCAGTTGCTCGACCACGGTGCGCAGCAGGTTCAGCTGCACCGACTGCAGGTAGGCGCACACCGCTGCGTTCTCGGCGTACTTTTCTGACAGCGGCGCCAGCAAAGGCTGCAACGCGAGGGTGATGGTTTCTTCGTTGAGCTGGCGCAGCTGGTTGTTCGACTCACGCTTCCATTGCGGCAGGCTGGCCAGCTCTTCGTTCAGCTGTTCCTCCAGCAAGGCAATGTCTTCGTGAAACTGCTCGCGCACCGCTTCGGGCAACTGGGCGAACTCGGCTTCGTCCAGCGCCTTGCCATCGGCCATCGGCGTAAAGGCGACGTTGCTGGCATCGCGGTACAACGCAACGTCCTTTTCCAGCGAGGCCCGCTCGATCACATCCAGGGCGCGGTCATAGCGCTGGTTGAAGGCACGGTCGATGGCACCTTTTTTCTGCTGATACGACGGGTGCTCGAACACGGCCGGGAAGGTCGACAGCAGGTTGTCGATCAAACCGCCCATATCGCTGATGAACTCGGCGGCGCTTCCAGACGGCAACTCCAGCGCGCGTGGTTCCCGAGTGTCGTCGAAGTGGTTGACGTAAACCCAGTCGGCCGGGGTCTGCTGGCGCTTGCCCTCAGCCTTGAGGTAGCGCTTGACGAACGAGAAGCGCCCGGTGCCGGGCTCGCCCATCACATACACGTTGTAACCGGGGCGCGGCATGGCCACGCCGAACTGCAGGGCCTCGACAGCACGTTCCTGGCCCAGGACTCCGCGAAACGGCTCCAGATCGTCGGTGTGGGTAAAAGCAAACTGCTCGGGGGAGAAACGCCGGGTCAGGGCTTCAGGCGCGAGACGCAGGCGCGCAGCGACAGGATCGGGCATTGGGTTTCCTTACTTCGGCGGGCAGATGAGCAGCATTCTGGCGCTGCCCGCGCGCGCCTTGCAAGGCTCCACAGGACTTTATGTCGCAGCCGGTGCAGGTCATGTAGCAGCAAATTTTTCGCAATCAACAACGCAACCTTTAGATCGTGCCTAAACTCCAAGCTGCGCGGGTGGGTGAAAAGCTTTCCCGACCTGGCAACCGAGTTGCCAGAAACCCTGACCCTTGGTTAAGACAAAGAGAACAAATGCTATGAAACGGATTCTTCTGGGTACTCTGTTCACCGTGGTCTCGCTGAACGCCATGGCAGAAGCGCCAGGCGGCCCGAACTGCGGCTGGGGCAACATGCTGTTCGAAGGCCAGCGTGGCACGCCGGCACACTTCCTTGCTTCTACTACCAACGGCACCTCCGGTAACGCCACCTTCGGCATGACCTCCGGTACCAACGGCTGCTCCACCAAGGCTTCGCTGACCTACGGCGGCAAGTCCTGGTTTGCCATGAACGGCATGATGAACGAGCTGTCCGAAGACATGGCCATGGGCCAGGGCGAAGCGCTGACCACCTATGCCGTAGTGCTCGGCGTGGCCCCGGAAGACCGCGTCTACTTCAACTCGGTTACCCACCAGCACTTCAACCAGATCTTCAGCAGCGCCGATGTCACTGCCGAAACTGTCCACAGCAACACCCTGGCGGTTCTGAAGAGCGACCCACGCCTGGCCAAATACGCTACCGAGGCCTAAGCACTGCTGTTCCCGCCCCCACGGGGGCGGGTTTCGCCTTTTCGGCATCGTGAAGAAGTAGTTGCCCGATATGCTCAAACGCCTCGCTTCCCTGGCGCTGTGTGCCTGCGCCCCTGTTCATGCCGCGCCCGTGCTGGATCAAGGCCGTCTCCAGCAACTGGCCAATACCCCTTACTGGCTCGCCATTGGTCACTACGAAACCGCCAAGCTCGGCGGCTGGCGTAGCTATGTGGACGACGATGCGTTCTTCCTCGCCGCAGACGGTGCGCACCACCCGGATCAAGAACTCAAGGCTACGGTCGATGCGCTGTATGCCCCGGCCAGCCTAGGCGACAAGCACGCGCAGTGCGTGTTCCCCGCGCGCACCCGCTGGCTGCGCGAACAGCTCGACCTGCCAGGGTTGCCGCAGCCGGACTGCCAGGAATTCAAGACCTGGTACCAGTCGATCGACCCGCACAGCGCCGCGCTGATCTTCCCGGCGGCCTACCTGAACAGCCCGTCGTCGATGTTCGGCCACACCCTGCTGCGCATCGACCAGTCCAGCACCCGCAACGACGACACCACGCTGCTGAGCTACGCAATCAACTTCGGCGCCTACATCGAAGGCAGCGACAACAGCATCCTGTACGCCTGGAAGGGCCTGATGGGCGGCTACCCGGGGCTGTTCGCCCTGATGCCCTACCAGGAAAAACTGTCCGAATACCGCAGCCTCGAAAACCGCGACCTGTGGGAATACCAGCTGGACCTCACCCCCGAAGAAACCGGGCGCATGGTCGAGCATGTGTGGGAGTTGAAGCAGATCCAGTTCGACTATTTCTTCTTCGACGAAAACTGCTCGTATCGGTTACTGGAGCTGCTGCAAGTGGCTCGGCCGAGCCTGGACCTGACCTCGCAGTTCCCGCTGACCGCCATCCCCACCGATACGGTGAAGGCCGTGAAGCAGTCCGGCCTGGTCGCCAGCGAGGTTTACCGCCCCTCTCGCGAACGTGAGTTGCTCGCCCGGGCGGAGCCGCTTGATCACAATGAAAAGCATCAGGTGCTGGCCGTGAGTGCCAATACCGCACAGTTGCAGAGCCCCGAATTCAAGGCCCTGCCCCGTGAACGCCAGGCGTTGGTGCAGGACGCCGCATATCGCCTGGAGCGCTACCGGGCCAACGGCCAGGAGCGCGACCCCGGCCAAGCGAAGCGCAGCTTCGAACTGCTGCGCGCGATCAACAGCAACCCGCCGCCGCCCTTGCAGATCGAGCGCCCCGGCCTGCCCGAGGATGGCCATGACTCTCGCACCTGGCAGCTGGGCGTAGGCACCCGTGAAGACCGCGCTTACGCCGAGTACGGCCTGCGCATGGCCTACCACGACCTGAACGACAATGCCTATGGCTTCCCGCTGGGTGCGCAAATCGAGATCCTGCAGCTGAAGGTACGCCAGTACGAGGGTAATGACTGGCAGGTGCAGCGCCTGGACCTGGCCACCATTCGCTCGCTGACGCCCCGCAACGAACTGCTCAAACCCTGGTCGTGGCAAGTGGCCGGCGGCCTGGAGCGGGTGCCAGGCAAACATGATGACGAGGTGTTGGTCAGCCACGTGAACGGCGGCGCCGGCGGCACCTGGCAATTGGCCGACGGGTTGCTGGGTTTTGCTCTGGGTACGGTGCGGGTCGAGCATCACAACGACTTCGCCCAGTTCATCGCTCCGGCGGCAGGGTTCAATGGCGGCCTGCTGTGGCGCAACGGCTTGGGCAACATGACGCTGGAGGCCAAGGGTGATTACTTCACCAATGGCGAGGTGCGGCGCAAAGTGAGCCTGAACCAGCAGTGGGAAATCAGCCAGAACCTGGGGTTGAGGTTGAGTGCTTCGAGAGAGTTCAGCCACCTCGCTACTGCGCAGAACGAAGTCATGCTCGAATTGAAGTGGTACCACTACTGAGTGATCCAATCGACTCTTTGACACTGTTTTGACAGCTCCTCGACAAATGGCCACCTAGACTTTCCACCATCAACTGGAGGGTTTTGTGGTCATGTCGCGGTACTGGTTCGGCGTGTGCATTGCGTTGTTGCTGTCAGGTTGCGAAACCACCCACGAGCAGATGCTCACCCATGGTTATCCCCCTGCCTATGCCGATGGCTTTCAGGACGGTTGCAGCAGCGGCCGCCAGGCGGCCGGGCTGATGGTGGGCGGCTTCAGCAAAAACGTGCCGCGCTACCTGCACGAGCGCCAGTACGAAACCGGTTGGGACGACGGTTTCCGTCAGTGCCATGCCATGCAGAACAGTGAAGAACAGCGCGCGTACCACGAACGCTTCTGGGACCAGCGCGACCGCGAGTGGGAGCAGGAAAAGGACCGAGGCGCTGCCAAGGCTTATCGCCACAACTGAGTCGCAAACGGACATCCCTTGAAACCGACGGCCTGCCATGATGGTCTCCTGCACACAGGAGGCCCCGCATGAGCCGAGCATTCGTCAACGAAGACCAAGCTGCCGCCCAGGCCGACCAGCCGGTGGAGCGACGCGTCAGCGAACAACCCAACTACGTCACCGCCAACGGCCTGCACCTGCTGCAAACGCGCGTGGCCGGGCTGAATGCCTTGCGCAGCGAACTGCAGGCGCAGGGCGAGCGTGGCGACAAGCAGCGGCTGGCCGATACCGAGCGGGACCTGCGTTACTTCAGTGCACGGGTGCAGAGTGCCCAGGTGGTGCCGGCAGCCACTTCACGCAGCAAGGTGCAGATTGGTAGCCGCGTACGGTTTGTCGATGCGCAGGACCAGGAGCAGGTGGTGCAGCTGGTAGGCGAGGATGAAGCGGATGCTGGGCGGGGGCTGATCAACTGGGGTTCGCCGCTGGGACGGGCGTTGCTGGGCGCGCGGCCTGGGGATGAGGTGGTTTGGCGGCGGCCGGCGGGGGATCAGGTGATTGAAGTGGTCGAGATCGAAGGTGAGCCCTGAAGGGGCCGCTATGCGGCCCCAAAAAACTTCAGGTCAGACTACGCCTTGGGCCAGCATCGCATCAGCCACTTTCACAAAGCCTGCGATATTCGCACCTTTGACGTAGTTGATACGGCCATCCGCCTCTTCACCGTAGTGCACGCAAGCATGGTGAATCGACTGCATGATGTTGTGCAGCTTGCTGTCCACTTCACCGGCAGTCCACAGCAGGCGCATGGCGTTCTGCGACATCTCCAGGCCCGACACGGCCACGCCGCCGGCGTTGGAGGCTTTACCCGGGGCATAGAGGATGCCGGCGTCCAGGAAGATATCCACAGCTTCGAGGGTGGTCGGCATGTTGGCACCTTCGGCCACACAGATGCAGCCATTGCGCAGCAGGGTGCGGGCGTCTTCGGCGCCCAGCTCGTTCTGCGTGGCGCACGGCAACGCGATGTCGCACTGCAGGCTCCACGGGGTCTGGCCCTTGCGGAACTCAAGGCCGAACTGCCCGGCCAGCTCGCTGATGCGGCCACGCTTGACGTTCTTCAGTTCCATCAACGCGTCCCACTGGGCATCGGTCAGGCCGGCTTCGGCGTACAGCGTGCCTTCGGAGTCGGACAGCGAGATCACCTTGCCGCCCAGGTCCATCACTTTGCGCGCCGCATACTGGGCCACGTTGCCCGAACCGGAAACTGCCACGCGGCGGCCGTCGATACGCTTGCCTTGGCGCTTGAGCATTTCTTCGGCGAAATACACGCAGCCGTAGCCGGTGGCTTCCGGGCGGATGAGGCTGCCGCCGTACGTCATGCCTTTACCGGTCAACACCGAGGTGAACTGGTTGGCCAAGCGTTTGTACTGGCCAAACATGAAGCCGATTTCGCGGGCACCCACGCCAATGTCACCGGCCGGCACGTCGCAGTCAGCGCCAATGTGGCGGTACAGCTCGCTCATGAACGCCTGGCAGAAGCGCATCACTTCGGCGTCGCTCTTGCCTTTAGGGTCGAAGTCCGAGCCACCCTTGCCGCCGCCCATGGGCAGCGAGGTGAGGGAGTTCTTGAACACTTGCTCGAAGGCCAGGAACTTCAGCACGCTGAGATTCACCGACGGGTGGAAGCGCAGGCCGCCCTTGTAAGGACCGATGGCGCTGCTCATCTGGATGCGGTAGCCGCGGTTGACCTGCACCTTGCCCTGGTCATCGACCCAGGAAACGCGGAACAGCACCGCGCGCTCAGGCTCAACCATACGCTCGAGAATGCCCGATTGCAGGTAGTGAGGGTTGGCTTCAAGGAATGGCCACAGGGTGCGCAGCACCTCTTCCACCGCCTGGTGGAATTCCGGTTGGCCAGGGTCACGCTGCTGCAGGCGTGCAAGGAAATTGTCGACAGATTCGATCATGGTAGACATCTCACCAAGAGGATTAGACTTATTGGTTTTTTCTCGAATGTACCAAGAAGCAATCGCACTGGAATAGGGCGAAATGTCGTTTTTTTGAAATTATTTGGTGCGTTTTATATAAGTGTATACAAAGAACCCGCCCCATAAGCTGTTTACCCGCGTATGGCAGGCACAAAAATGGGGCCCCGAAGGGCCCCATTCTTGTGCATCAGAACGCCGGCTTACTGGGCCAGTTTCTTGTGCCGTACACGGTGCGGCTGGGCAGCAGCATCACCCAGGCGCTTCTTGCGGTCGGCTTCGTACTCGGTGTAGTTGCCTTCGAAGAACACCACGTTCGAGTCGTCTTCGTACGCCAGGATGTGGGTAGCCACACGGTCCAGGAACCAACGGTCGTGGGAAATCACGATCGCGGCGCCCGGGAAGTCCAGCAGGGCTTCTTCCAGCGAACGCAGGGTTTCGACGTCGAGGTCGTTGGACGGTTCGTCGAGCAACAGGACGTTACCGCCCTCCTTCAGGGTCAGGGCCAGGTGCAGGCGACCGCGCTCACCACCGGACAGGTCCTTGACGAACTTCTGCTGGTCGCCACCCTTGAAGTTGAAGCGGCCAACGTAGGTACGCGACGGGATCTCGTAGTTGCCGATGCGGATCTGGTCGGAACCGTCGGAAATCTGCTGGAACACGGTCTTGGCGCCGTCCAGGTCTTCGCGGCTCTGGTCCACGCAGGCCAGTTGCACGGTTTCACCGATCTCGATGCTGCCCGAGTCCGGCTGCTCCTTGCCCATCAGCATGCGGAACAGGGTCGACTTACCAGCACCGTTACCGCCGATCACGCCGACGATGGCGCCTTTTGGCATTGAGAACGACAGGTTGTCGATCAGCACGCGGTCGCCGTAGCCTTTGGATACGTTCTTGAACTCGATGACCTTGTCGCCCAGGCGCGGGCCAGCCGGGATGTAGATCTCGTTGGTTTCGCTGCGTTTCTGGAATTCCTGCGACTGCATTTCTTCAAAGCGCTGCAGACGGGCCTTGGATTTGGACTGGCGAGCCTTGGCGCCTTTGCGCACCCACTCCAGTTCCTCTTTCATGGCCTTTTCGTGGGCGCTCTGCTGCTTGGATTCCTGCGCCAAGCGGTCCGACTTGGCTTCCAGCCAGCCCGAGTAGTTGCCTTCGTACGGAATGCCGGCGCCGCGGTCCAGTTCCAGGATCCAGCCAGCAACGTTGTCGAGGAAGTAACGGTCGTGGGTAATGGCTACCACGGTGCCCGGGAAGTCGTGCAGGAAGCGCTCAAGCCACGCCACCGAATCGGCATCCAGGTGGTTGGTCGGTTCGTCGAGCAGCAGCATGTCGGGGGCCGACAGCAGCAGGCGGCACAGGGCCACACGGCGCTTTTCACCACCGGACAGGTGTTCGATTTTTGCGTCCCAGGCCGGCAGGCGCAGGGCGTCGGCGGCCACGTCCAGCTGGCGCTCCAGGTTGTGGCCGTCAGCGGCCTGCAGGATGGCTTCCAGCTTGGCCTGCTCGGCGGCCAGCTTGTCGAAGTCGGCATCCGGGTCGGCGTAAGCGGCGTAGACCTCGTCCAGACGGGCCTGGGCGTCCTTGATCACGCTGACCGCTTCCTCGACCACTTCGCGCACGGTCTTGGTCGGGTCCAGTTGTGGCTCCTGCGGCAGGTAGCCAACGTTGATGTCGGGCATCGGACGGGCTTCGCCGTCGAATTCCTTGTCGACGCCCGCCATGATCCGCAGCAGGGTCGATTTACCGGCGCCGTTCAAGCCGAGCACGCCAATCTTGGCGCCTGGGAAGAACGACAGGGAAATGTTCTTGAGAATTTCCCGCTTCGGCGGCACGACCTTGCTCAGCCGATGCATGGTGTAGACGTATTGAGCCAAAACCAAGCCCTCTAATTCAGATAGGTAAAGACATCGACGATCGCCCAGGCAGCATGGCCAGGGGGATGCGTGTTCGGGTGTCATTGGACAAAGACGACCATTCTACGCCAACGCGCGGCGTTGCATAGGAGGGGCCGTGGGTGGGGTGGGATCGGTGTTGTCCCTGGGGGGCATTTGTTGGCTTTGCCGGCCTCTTCGCGGCTAAAGACGCTCCCACAGGTACTGCATTGCCCTTGAAGGCAGTGATACCCCTGTGGGAGCGGCTTTAGCCGCGAAGAGGCCGGCACAGCAGCCGAGATGGCTCAGACGTGGCGCTGTTTGGCCTTGCCCCGCGGCAACCGGCAACGGTCGCCCTGCTCGGCCAGGCGCGCGGCCCAGGCGGACTTCACGCTGAAGCCGCCGCTGCGGGCAGGTTGCTGCTCGGCCACATGAGCCGGCCTGGCAGCCGCAGGCGCAGTGCCGACCACCTTGGCAGCAGCCTTGGCCGTAGCCACTGCCGGCGCTGGCGCTGCTGCCGCTTTGGCGGTCTTGCGCAGTTCAGCCAGCGATGGCGCTTTGCTCTTGGCGCTGGCGCCAGCGTCAGGTTTGACCAGCGAGCGCTGGCAAGACTTGCAGGATACGTCCTCGGTCACGGCAGTGCTGACAAGGGTCTGACTGCTGCGCCCGCAGGCGGAATCGAGGCCATTGGAGGAAAAGTGAGTAACCAAAACCGAACATCTCCGATGCGTTGTCATGTGAAGCGGCGGCTATTCTCGCACAGGTTGCAGGGGCTTGCCGAACCACCGGGCAGGCACCATCGGTCAACATGGCTGGCACTTTGCCATAATCCTAGGCATGCTAGCCGGTTTCGGGTGTCCGGCTTATAGTGCGCCACCGTGCATGATCCTTCCCTGCCATCGCCAGCCCAATCGCAGGATCAACGCTTGACCAACCTTACTCATCCGTCGACATTGCGTACCGCGCCACAGGCGCCCGCCGCTACCCTGCGCGGGTCGGTCAAGGGTGCGCTGGCGATGCTTGCCCTGATCCTGCTGGGCCTGCTGCTGTGGCAGCTTTTCGCCCAGTTCAACCACACCCAGGCCGACCTGCGCAAACAAAGCCTGGATGCCACTGCAGAACTGGCCGACCACCTGAGCCTGAACATGGCGTTCAAGGCGCAGCAGGCGGTGAATGTGCTGCAGCCTTACGTAAATGCGCCGCAGCCTGCCGCCCTGCCGAGCCTTCTGCATACCCTGCGCGAGCGCCTGCCTGCGCTGCAGAGCGTGGCCTGGCTGGACAACGCAGGGCAACTGCGCGCCGACAGCCTGCCCGGCAGCCCCGACCGCCAGTTGCTCGGCGAGTTGCTCACGCTGAACCTGGGCCGCCCGTACTTCTTCACCAATTCAGCCGACAACCGTACCCTCTATCTGCTGCTGCGCCAGTCCCCCGAGCAGGACCGTGGCTACTGGCTGCTGCGCCTGTCGCCAGACTATTACAGCACCCTCACCACCCACCTTGATGGCGCCGGCCACCCCCTGTGGCTGCTGGAAAACAGCCGCAGCGGCGAGGTACTGCAGCGCCACGCGCCAACCGACACCGGCAGCGAGCCGCTGCAGAGCGTGATGCTGGCCTTTATAGACAACAGCACCTGGCAACTGCGCGGCCTGTTCGACGCGCAACTGACCCAGCAGAAACTGCTGCCTGCACTGATCGGCAAGTGCCTGCTGGTGCTGTTCTGCGCCCTGCTGCCGGTGCTGGCCCTGATCAACATGCGCCGCCGCCAGCGCGCGCTGCAGGAGGACCGCCGGCGTTACCAGGAAATTTTCGAAGGCACCGGCGTGGCCTTGTGTGTGCTCGATCTGTCCAGCCTGCCTGGCCAGCTCGACCGCTACCATCTGCGCAACCGCGCCGCGCTCAAGCACAGCCTGGCGCTGGACCCAAACCTGCGTCGCTCGCTGCTGCTGGAACTGAAAATCACCGAGGTCAACCAGGTCGCGCGCCAGCTGCTGAACATCGACTGCCACGCAGGAGCCTGGCAGCGGCTGATCGACGGCACTGGCGATGGCCGCGACAGCATCGGCATGCAACTGATCGACGCGCTGATCGAACAACGCCCGCTGCTGGAGCTGGAAGTACGCCTGCCGGCGCCGCTGGGCGGCGAGTTGCATCTGTGGCTGATGGCACGCCTGCCGCAGCAGCGCCGCGACTACCAGGCGGTCATTCTCAGCATCAGCGACATCACCAGCCGCAAGCAGGTGGAACTGTCGCTGCTGGAGCGTGAAAGCTTCTGGTCGGATGTGGTGCGCACCGTCCCCGACCAGTTGTACGTGCAGGACGTGCACAGCCAGCGGATGATCTTCAGCAATCGCCACCTTGGCCAGACCCTGGGTTACGACCGTACCGAGCTTGCGCAAATGGGCGACCGCTTCTGGGAGTTGCTGCTGCACCCCGAAGACGCCGCGCACTATCAGGCCTTGCGCCAGCAACAGCGTGACAGCGGCCATGACCAACCGCTGCACTGCCAGTTGCGCTTCCGCCACCATGATGGCGGCTGGCGCTGCTATGACATCCGCGAGCAGGTGCTGACCCGTGATGCCGAAGGCCTGGTAACGCGCATCATCGGCGTGGGCAAGGACGTGACCGTGCAGATCGAGGCCAGCCAGTCGCTGCGCGACAGCGAACAGCGCTACCGGATGCTCGCCGAAAGCATCAGCGACGTGATCTTCTCCACCGACAGCCTGCTCAGGCTCAACTATGTCAGCCCTTCGGTGCAGAGCGTGCTGGGCTACCGGGCTGACTGGATTTTCGCCAACGGCTGGCAGTCGATCGTCGCCAACCCGGCCCAGCTCACCGGCATCTACAGCCTGATGGAACGCGTGAGCAAGGCCATGGGCGACCCGGTTCAACTGGCCCAGCTGCGCAGCCAGCTGCCGACCCAGCTGTTCGTGTTCGACTGCCTGCGCGGCGATGGTCGCAAGATCCCCATCGAACTGCGCCTGGTGCTGGTGTGGGACGATGACCAGCGCTTCGAAGGCGTGCTTGGGGTGGGCCGTGACATCAGCCAGCAACGGCGTGCCGAAAAAGACCTGCGCATGGCCGCAACGGTATTCGAGCATTCCACTTCGGCCATCCTCATCACCGACCCGGCCGGCTATATCGTGCAGGCCAACGAGGCGTTCAGCCGCGTCAGTGGTTATGCCGTCAGTGAAGTGCTCGACCAGTTACCGGGCATGCTCACCGTCGACGAACAGCAGGAAGGGCACCTGCGCTATGTGGTCAAGCAACTGCACCAGCGCGGCAGCTGGGAGGGCGAGGTGTGGCTCAAGCGCCGTGACGGCGACCACTACCCGGCATGGGTCGGCATTACTGCGGTACTGGACGACGAGGGCGACCTGGCCAGCTACGTGTGCTTCTTCACCGACATCAGCGAGCGCAAGGCCAGCGAACAGCGCATTCACCGCCTGGCCTACTACGACGCCCTCACCCACCTGCCCAACCGCACCCTGTTCCAGGACCGCCTGTACAACGCCCTGCAGCAGGCGGAGCGGCAGAAGGCCTGGGTGGTACTGATGTTCCTCGACCTGGACCGTTTCAAGCCGATCAACGACTCCCTCGGCCATGCCGCGGGCGATCGCATGCTCAAGGACATGGCCCTGCGCCTGCTGGCCTGCGTGGATGACGACGACACTGTGGCGCGCATGGGCGGCGACGAATTTACCCTGTTGCTGCAACCGCGCCCCAGCCGCGAGCTGGCACTGAACCGCGCCATCCACGTGGCCGAGAACATCCTCGGCAGCCTGGTGCGGCCATTCGTGCTGGAAAACCGCGAGTTCTTCGTCACTGCCAGTATCGGCATCGCCCTCAGCCCGCAGGATGGCAGCGAGCTGAGCCAGCTGATGAAAAACGCCGACACCGCCATGTACCACGCCAAGGAACGCGGCAAGAACAACTTCCAGTTCTACCAGGCCGAGATGAACGCCAGCGCCCTGGAGCGGCTGGAGCTGGAAAGCGACCTGCGCCACGCTATGGAGCAGAACGAATTCATCCTCTACTACCAGCCGCAGTTCAGTGGCGACGGCAAACGCCTGACCGGTGCTGAAGCACTGCTGCGCTGGCGCCACCCAACCCGTGGCCTGGTACCGCCAGGCGACTTTATCCCGGTGATCGAGGAACTGGGCCTGGTCGTGGACGTGGGCGACTGGGTCCTGCGCGAGGCTAGCCGCCAACTCAAGGCCTGGCACAAGGCCAAGGTGCGGGTGCCGAAAGTGTCGGTGAACATTTCGGCGCGGCAGTTCTCCGACGGCCAGCTGGGCACGCGGATTGCCAACATTCTTGAAGAAAGCGGCCTGCCGCCGGCCTGCCTGGAGCTGGAGCTGACCGAAAGCATTCTGATGCGCGAGGTGAGCGAGGCGCTGCAGATTCTTGCCAGCCTGAAAAACCTGGGCCTGAGCATTGCGGTGGACGACTTCGGCACCGGCTACTCATCGCTCAACTACCTCAAGCAGTTCCCCATCGACGTGCTCAAGATCGACCGCACCTTCGTCGACGGCCTGCCCGAGGGCGAGCAGGACGCGCAGATTGCCCGGGCGATCATCGCCATGGCCCACAGCCTCAACCTGGCGGTAATCGCCGAGGGCGTGGAAACCCACGAGCAGCTGGAGTTCCTGCGCGAACATGGCTGCGACGAAGTGCAGGGCTACCTGTTCGGCCGACCGATGCCGGCACACCAGTTCGAGGCGCAGTTCTCCAACGAAACGCTGTTCATGTTCCATTGATGCGGTACCTGCACTGGCCTCATCGCCGGCAAGCCAGCGCCCACAAGTGATGCATCAGCCTCAAGGCCAGCGCAAATCCTGTGGGGGCCGGCTTGCCGGCGATGGGGCCATATGCGCCCCAAAAAACGGACCTGAAAGTCAACTCGGACGCCCGCCCAGCCCAGACACGGCGCGGGATGCAACATGAGCCCCATTGGTCCGCGACTTGATGCCACTTCATATGCCAGCCGCGAATCAATCGGTTAGAATGCCCCCCCAAACTACCCCGATCCTTGAGGACCGCCATGTTCAGCCGTGATTTGACCATTGCCAAGTACGACGCCGAGCTCTTCGAAGCCATGCAGCAAGAAGCCCTGCGCCAGGAAGAGCATATCGAGCTGATCGCTTCGGAAAACTACACCAGCCCGGCAGTCATGGAAGCTCAGGGCTCGGTCCTGACCAACAAGTACGCCGAAGGCTACCCAGGCAAGCGTTACTACGGTGGTTGCGAGTACGTCGACATCGTCGAGCAACTGGCCATCGACCGTGCCAAGGAACTGTTCGGCGCCGATTACGCCAACGTCCAGCCGCACGCTGGTTCCCAGGCCAACGCAGCTGTCTACCTGGCCCTGCTGTCGGCCGGTGACACCATTCTGGGCATGAGCCTGGCCCACGGTGGCCACCTGACCCACGGTGCTTCGGTAAGCTCGTCGGGCAAGCTGTACAACGCCATCCAGTACGGCATCGACGGCAACGGGCTGATCGACTACGACGAAGTCGAGCGCCTGGCGGTCGAGCACAAGCCGAAAATGATCGTTGCCGGCTTCTCGGCCTACTCGCAGGTTCTGGACTTCGCCCGCTTCCGCGCCATCGCCGACAAGGTCGGTGCCTACCTGTTCGTCGACATGGCCCACGTTGCCGGCCTGGTTGCCGCTGGCGTGTACCCGAACCCTGTTCCGTTCGCCGACGTGGTCACCACCACCACCCACAAGACCCTGCGCGGTCCACGTGGCGGCCTGATCCTGGCCCGTGCCAACGCCGACATCGAGAAGAAGCTGAACTCGGCTGTATTCCCGGGCGCCCAAGGCGGCCCGCTGGAGCACGTGATCGCCGCCAAGGCCATCTGCTTCAAGGAAGCCCTGCAGCCTGAGTTCAAGGCTTACCAGCAACAGGTCGTGAAAAACGCCCAGGCCATGGCCAGCGTGTTCATCGAGCGTGGTTTCGACGTGGTGTCCGGTGGCACCCAGAACCACCTGTTCCTGCTGTCGCTGATCAAGCAGGAAATCTCCGGCAAGGACGCTGACGCCGCCTTGGGCAAAGCCTTCATCACCGTCAACAAGAACTCGGTACCGAACGACCCACGTTCGCCGTTCGTCACCTCGGGCCTGCGTTTCGGCACCCCAGCCGTCACTACCCGTGGTTTCAAGGAAGCCGAGTGCAAGGAACTGGCTGGCTGGATCTGCGACATCCTGGCTGACCTGAACAACGAAGCGGTGATCGACGCCGTACGTGAGAAGGTCAAGGCCATCTGCAAGAAGCTGCCGGTATACGGCAACTGATTGGCATTAGCCTGATGTGAAAAGCCCGGCCTCTGTGCCGGGCTTTTTCATGTCTATCGGAAACAGGGCCAAATGGGCATCCCGCTGAGGCTGCCCTAGCCTGCGGTCTCCTTACTACGCCCATCTGGAGCCCGCAATGGCCGATCATCAAGCGCTGTCCTTCACCGCTACCTTGTTAGTCAACGGTCACCCTCTGACCATCCTGAGCGAAGCCACCGAAGGCACCATCAGGGTTGCCCACCCCGACACTAACCTGGGGTTGATGGACGTGACCCATGCACTGGGCGTGCTTAGCACACCCGATGACGCTTGGGACGATGCCCGAGAAGCAGGGCATGTCGATTTTCACGTCACAGGCGACGTGGCGCCCGTGCTGTTCTACTTCCGTCACACCCCTGAAGGCTACCGCCTGTACATCAGGGGCGGCGAGCATGACGGCCAAGGCGTGTTCAAAAGCAAATATGGCGTTGCCATGGTCAGCCCTATTGAGGGCAGCGACCCGACCCCGTGGCAGATGCGCAATCCCCACACCCAGCACCCCCTCGACCTTGCAGGCATGGCTGTCGACTTTTCCATCATCAACCTGGCGTGCGCTGCGTCCGGGCAAAGCTTGGCCACCCATTTGATTGCCAATGGCGAAGGGGGCTATCTGATCACCCTGCGTTCCAAGCCTGCCACCAGCTTACGGCTGAACATTACCGAGCGCGGAGTGGACTGGGCGCGGCGCTGAGTCGCTTGCCCCACATGCGCAAACAGTGCCGGGGCTTTCGCATCAGGGAACGATCACCCGCTGCGGCGGTGTGGGAGGCGACTCTTAAGATCGCCTCTTTCCACAGCAAGGGTCATCACCATGTATAGCCACCGGCAACAATCATTCATCGCCCAGCTCAGTGCCCCAGGTGCGCACCTGAACTTCCTGGATGTGCTGCTGGGGCAGCCAGCCAGAATCCTGCTCGCAGGTAGCGGTGGTGGTGTTTTCAGTGGCAGGTTCAGCGAGCGGGATGACTCGCACCTGTTAGGCCACCTGCCCGTTGAAAACGCGCCGCCCCCTCCGACGCTGTACTTTCGCCACTCCGAAGAAGGTTACTACTTGTATGTAAGAACGCCTGGCAACCATTTCGGCAAAGGCATCAGCCGAGGCAGGCATGGGGAAATCGGTGCCTACCCAACCCAAACTCTCGCCCCCGCCTGCTTCGAGCTGCTCGGCCCTAACGGCGCGCTGATACTCTCGGACATTCCTGTGAACGCCTTCCACTGCGTGTTACGTGAGCGTGCCTCCGGTATGTGCCTGCATCGCCACAAGCGTTTCGACGCTGCGCACACCTATGTATTTGCCAAGCGCGATGAGAGGATGCGCCTGACCCTCAACATTCTGGAGCGTAACGCCGCATGGTTGAGCGACCCGGATGAGATATAGGTAGCTGGGGGGCCAAGGCCGCAAGAGCAATGATTCAGGCGAGCACCCAATGCCGCCAACGATTACCCTGTGCTCTTTAGCTTTTGAGCACAGGCCTCCTCTTGACCAGAGAACAACTCGAAACCCATCAGACCCTGATCTACTTCGCCGCAGTGTTTGCCGCCATCGCCTTCGGCTTGCTGGCCAGTGACAGCGCCCGCCACCTGGAGGCACTGGTCACCCCCGCCATCGCCGTGCTGATGTACGCAATGTTCCTGCAGATCCCTTTTCTCGACCTGCGCCAGGGCCTGGGCAACCGCCGGTTCATCGCTGCCCTGCTGGTCGCCAACTTCATCCTCGTGCCGCTACTGGTCTGGGGCATCACCCGCGGGCTGGTCGAACACCCGGCGTTGCTCATCGGCGCCCTGCTGGTACTGCTCACACCCTGCATCGACTACGTGGTGGTGTTCACCCACATCGGCGAAGGCGACTCGCGCCTGACTTTGGCCGCCACCCCCGTGCTGCTGCTGGTGCAACTGGTGCTGCTGCCGGTGTATCTGGCATTGATGCTGGGCGACAGCAGCCAGGTGGCCATCTCCATCACCCCGTTCGTGGAAGCCTTCGTGCTACTGATCGTGATGCCAATGGCCCTTGCGGTGCTGACCAGCGCCGGTGCCCGCCACTCGCGTAAAGTCGCAACCTGGAATGACGCCTGGGCGTGGTTACCCGTACCGGCGATGGCCTTGGTACTGATGGTTGTGATCGCTTCGCAAATTGCCGTGGTGCTACGTGATTTCGACCGCTTGCTGCCGGTGATCCCGGTGTACATCGGTTTCATGCTGCTGGCGCCAGCGCTCGGGTTCGTTTCGGCCCGTCTGCTGCGCCTGCCAGCCACCGAGGCGCGTTCGGTGATGTTCAGCGCATCGACCCGCAATTCGCTGGTGGTGTTGCCGCTGGCACTGGCCTTGCCCGAGCATTTGCGCACCCTGGCAGCAGCTGCCGTGATCACGCAGACGCTGGTGGAGCTGGTGTGCGAGCTGGGTTACGTGCGGGCCATACCTCGCCTGACCCGCACGTAAGGGGCTCAACTGACCACGTGCAGGTAGTGCAGGTGGCGCTCGTACTGGTCCAGGATGTCGCCAATCACATCTTCGCGGCTCCAGCCCATCACGTCGTAGTCCTGCCCGCCCTCACGCAGATACACCTCGGCGCGGAAATACTTGCGAGCATCGTTGTTATCGTCAGATTCGCGAAGGACGAAGCTGGGGGTATTGTACGCACGCGGCCGAACTTCATATTTGAAGCGGCCCTCGCCCGCGTGGGAAAGCTCGAGCGCGACCCGGCCATCGTCGCGTTCCTCAACCGTAACCTCGTAACCTTGCTTGCGCAGCTCCTGGGCCACTTCGTCGCAGGCGGGCTTGACCACATCATTGATAAAGCGGGTAACGTGGGCCCTGCGCGGCATCATGGCGATGTTGCGCAGGCGCCGTTGCCAGCCACCGTGATTCTGCCGGTGCTGGCGCTGGCCTGGCAGCGACTGGGTGCGCAGGCCACGACGGGTGGCATCCAGGCCCAAGGCCTTGAACAGGCCCCAGATCGCCACCAGCAGGATGACCGCGAATGGCAAGGCACTGGCGATGGTGGCTGCCTGCAGCGCTTTCAGGCCGTTGGCCAGCAACAAGGCAATGGCAACTGCGCCCATGGTCACCGACCAGAACACCCGCTGCCACAGCGGCGATTGGCCTTTGCCCGAGGAGGCAAGCATGTCTACCACCAGCGCCCCGGAGTCCGCGGAGGTGACAAAGAACACCACCACCATCAGCACCGCCACTAACGATACCGTTGTCGACCACGGGAAGTGTTCGAGAAACGCGAATAACGCAAGCGAACTGTCCTGATCGACAACCGCCGCCAGCTCCCTCACGCCCCCGTGCAGGATCATGTGAATGGCGGTGTCGCCGAACACAGTCATCCACAGCAGGGTAAAACCTGCCGGTACGAACAACACGCCGCAGACGAATTCGCGAATGGTGCGACCACGGGAAATACGCGCGATAAACAGCCCTACGAAAGGCGACCAGGACAGCCACCAGCCCCAGTACAGCAGGGTCCAGCCACCGATCCAGTCGGTGGGTTCGTAGGCGAACAGGTTGAATGTCTTGTTGACGATATCGGACAGGTACGCGCCGGTGTTCTGAACATAGGCCTGCAGCAGGAACACGGTCGGGCCAACGACCAGCACGAACAGCATCAATATCACTGCCAGGCCAAGGTTGAGCTCGGAGAGAATGCGAATGCCTTTATCCAGCCCGCTGGCCACCGACAGCGTGGCAAGGGCACAGGTGGCGGCGATGAGAACGACTTGCACAGTGGTGCTGACGGGCAAACCGAACAGCTGGTGCAGGCCGCTGTTGATCTGCAGCACGCCGTAGCCAAGCGAAGTGGCCACGCCAAATACCGTCCCCAGAATGGCAAAGATATCCACAGCATGCCCGATCGGGCCGTAGATGCGCTCGCCAATCAAAGGATACAGCGCCGAACGCAGCGTCAATGGCAGCCCGTTGCGGAAACTGAAGTAAGCCAGGATCAGCGCGACGATGGCGTAGATGGCCCAGGCATGCAGGCCCCAGTGGAAGAACGTGATGTTCATGGCTTCACGTGCTGCCGCGATGGTATTTGGCTCACCGACCGGGGGGTTGATGAAATGCATCACAGGCTCGGCTACGCCGAAGAACATCAGGCCGATACCCATGCCTGCCGAGAACAGCATGGCGAACCAGCTCTTGTTGGGGTAGTCCGGCTCGCTGTGGTCCGGGCCCAGCTTGATATCGCCGTAGCGGCTGACCGCCAGGAACACCACGCTGATCAGTACCAATGCCACGGTAAGGATGTAGAACCAGCTGGCGTTGGTGATGATCCATTGCTGCACGTCTTCGAACACACGCTGAGCGTGCTCCTGGAAAACCGTGGCGTACAGCACCAACAGCAGCACCAGAATGGCACTGGTAAAGAAAACGGGAGGGTTGATGGTGCTCCTGCGTTTTTGCTCTGCATTCATAGGCAGTATGACTCCTGGTGTTCAGCGCTGCGCATCAGGTGAGAGCGGTCAAGACTCGACCACCCTCGCCGCGTGGTGAATGAGAGATGCCCAAACCTTAGCGTCAGTTCAGGCATTTCCCAAAAATTACCGCTGCGCTTTCCTGCCAGCCCCGCGCTGAAACATCAGCCCAGGTTACGTTTGAGCTCGGCAATGTGCTCCGGGCCGATACCACAGCAGCCGCCTACCAGACTGGCGCCGCGCTCACGCCAGTCGGTGGCCCAGGCCAGGTAACCAGGTGGATCGAGGTCTTCGCGCAGCTCATCCAGGCCATCGTTGGCGGTGGCTTCCTTGGGCTGTGGCGGGAAGGCGTTGGCATAGGCACCGATTGCGATGTCGGCGTTGTGCTGCTGGGTGAGCTCGCGGGCGACATCGATTGCAGCACCAATCACTTCCGGCTGGCTGCAGTTGAACAGCACCGCCGCAGCACCCAGGCCGATCACGGCCTCGATGGCATCGGCTACCGGCTCGCCGGAGCGCAGCCGAGGCACAGCGTCCACCTCTTCATCCTGCAAGGTGAACGACACCCAGAACGGCCGGCCGTCTTCAGGCAGGTGCTGATGAATGGCCCGCACTTCGGCAATCGAGCTTTGGGTTTCTGCCAGCCACAAGTCCACATGAGGGGCCAGGCCTTGGAGCAGGGGGAGCAATACCTCGGCCACGCGCTCAGGCTGGAACAGGTCCGGGCGGTAAGAACCGAAAAGCGGTGGCAAGGAACCTGCCACCCTTACCGGGTGCGCGCCGGTATCGGCCGCATGCCGCGCGAGCTGGCCGGCGATATTGGCCAGTTGCTGCCCTTCCTTGGCAAAGCGCTCCTCGCCGATGTGGAAGGGCACTACCGCATAACTGTTGCTGGTGATGACTTGTGCACCGGCGGCGATAAACGCTGCGTGCACGCCAACCACCGCCTCCGGCGCCTCGCTCAGCGCCAGTGCCGACCATTCGGGCTGGCGGAATGGCGCCCCACTGCGCTGCAGTTCACGGCCCATGCCGCCGTCGAGAATGACCATCGCTCGCTGTTTCATATAACTTCTCTGCAGGTTCTTATGAATAAAATTCATTAGTTCATGAACGTTTATAACTATTAAATACCCTATCACTCCTTTGCCCAACATATCAGGTATGTACATGCGATTTTCTACCGTGCTCGGTGCGGGCCTCGTGCTGCTCGCCACTGCTTCCCAGGCCTTTGCTGGCGCCACGCTGGAGCGGGTTGAATCGCGCAAGGAACTGGTCAACGTGCTGATGGAAAGCTACCCGCCGTTCTCCTTCCTCAACGACCAGAACCAGCTGGACGGTTTCGATGTGGACGTGGCCAAGGCCGTGGCTGACAAGCTGGGCGTCAAGCTGCGCCTGGAAACCCCGTCCTGGGACGTGATCGCCGCTGGCCGCTGGAGCGGCCGCTACGACATCTGCATCTGCTCGATGACCCCGAGCAAGGCCCGCGCCGAAGTGTTCGACTTCCCGGTGGAGTACTACGCCTCACCGGCGGTGATCGTGGTCAATGCCAAGGATGAGCGCATCCATGGCGCCAAGGACCTGGAGGGCCGCAAGGTGGGCCTGACCAGTGCATCGAGCTACGAGAGCTACCTGAACAAAAATCTGGTCATTGAAGGCGACGAAGACAAGAAGCTCGAATACCCCTTCGACTTCGTGCAGATAGCGCCCTACGACACCGACAACGTCGCCTTCCAGGACCTGGGCCTGGGGGCTGGGGTGCGCCTGGATGCCATCCTCACCAACCTGGTGACCGCGCAGCCGCGCCTGAGCCAGGACAAGCGCTTCAAGCTGGCCGGCGCACCGCTGTATGAGGAGCCGAACTCGGTAGCCATCGAAAAAGGCGACCCTGAGTGGGACGCCAAGGTGCGCCAGGTATTTGCCGAGCTGAAGGCTGATGGCACCCTGGCCAAGCTGTCGCAAAAATGGATTGGCGCCGATATCAGCAAATGAGCAGCTTCCCCCCCTCCCCCAAGCCCGTGGTCAAGCCGGCGGGCGCCGGCCTGTTCAGCTTCCGTACCCGGTTACTGCTGACCTGGCTGGCGCTGTTCGGCCTGTTTGTGGCGTTTTTCCTCAGCTTTGACCTGAAGTTCTCGATCATTCTGGAGAAGTTTCCGAACCTCGCCGGCTTCAAGCTGGGGCCTAACGGCTTTCTCCAGGGCGCGGCGCTCACCTTGTTCCTGTGCCTGTGCTCAATGGTGGTCTCGGTGCTGCTGGGCTTTGCCGCCGCGCTGGCGCGGTTGTCGAACAGCGCCGTGCTGGTGGGTGTTGCCAGCTTCTACACCTCGTTCTTCCGCGGCACACCGCTGCTGATCCAGATCTTGCTGATCTACCTGGGCCTCCCGCAACTGGGCCTGGTACCGGGCGCCATCAGTGCCGGCATCATCGCGTTGTCGCTGAACTATGGGGCCTACCTGAGCGAGATCTTCCGTGCCGGTATCCTCGGGGTCGCGCGCGGGCAACGTGAAGCGGCGCTGGCCCTGGGCATGCGCACGCGGCAGATCTTCTGCCACGTCATCCTGCCCCAGGCCATGCGGGTGATCATTCCGCCCACGGCCAACCAGTTCATCTCGATGCTCAAGGACTCCTCGCTGATTTCGGTGATGGGCGTGTGGGAGGTCATGTTCCTTGCGCAATCCTACGGGCGGTCGAGCTATCGTTACCTGGAGATGCTGACCACGGCGGCGGTGATCTACTGGGTGCTGTCGATCCTGCTGGAGCTGGTGCAGGCACGGCTGGAGCGGCATTTCGGCAAGGCTTACCAGCGGTAGCGCCAGCGTTTGCCGCGCAGGGGCTGCCAGGCAGCCCCTCACGGCCATCGCTCAAAGCGTCTTCATCTCGGCAATATCCCGCGCCACCTGATCCGCAGAATGGTCGAACATCGCCTGTTCCTGCGCATCCAGTGGCAACTCGATCACCCGCGCCAGCCCTTGGTCTGACAGTACACAGGGCACACCCATGGCAATATCCGTGCGTCCGTACTCGCCCTCCAGAATCGCCACAGCCGGCAAGATACGGTTTCGCCCATTGGCGATGGCATCCACCATCTGCGCAATGGCCACGCCCGGCGCATCGCAGGCGCTGCCCAGCTTCTTCAAGCCCAGAATCTCGCCGCCGCCCTTGCGCGTGCGCTCCACGATCCGCTCTATCTGGTCATCGGACAGGAAGTGCGACAGCGGCACCGAGCCGATCTGGCAGTAGCGCATCAGCGGCACCATGCTGTCGCCATGCCCGCCGAGCACCAGCGCCGTGATATCCCGAGCGGAAAACCCGGTCTGCTCGGCAATGAAGCACTTCATGCGCGCGGTATCCAGCACCCCTGCCTGGCCAAATACCTTGGCGCGCCCAAGGCCGCTGAGGCTCCAGGCCCGATAAGTCAGCACATCGACCGGGTTGGACACCACCAGCACCGTGGCTGTCGGCGCATGGTGTTGGATGTCGGCCATGATGCTATCGAGAATGGGCAGGTTGATACTCAGCACATCCTGGCGCGACTGCCCGGGCTTGCGCGGCACGCCTGCGGTAATCACCACCAGCTCGGAACCGTCGAGCATTTCGGCTTGGGCACCACCGTAGACCCGGGTATCGGAACCAGACTCCACAGCGGCCTGCCACACATCCAGCGCCTTGCCCTGCGCCAGCTCGCCCTGTACATCCATCAACACCAGTTCACGGCACAACTCATCCCGGGCGATGATCTGCGCCGCCGCCTCGCCGACCAGGCCGGCACCCACGATTGTTAGCTTGTTCACCTGACACCTCCCAGCGGCGCGCGCCACCAGGAACACGCCTGCGTATACAGGGAAGTATTGACCGCTGAAGCGAAAAGACCACCCAAGGTGATGCCTGGCTTAATCCATGAAGCAGCGCCCCACACGATGCGCGAGTAGAGCCCGGCTCCCGCCGCTGCGCGGAACCAGTTCCGGATGGGTGTGCCATTCAGGTCAGCTTAGCCTGTCCGTCTTGCTCACCAACCGGAAACGCACCATGACCGATCACAAGAAACTTTCTTTCACCGCAACCCTGCAAATTGCCGGCTGCCCCCTGAATACCCTGGACAGCATGTGCACAGGGCCAATTATTCTCAGCAGTCCCATCAACAATTTGAATCCTGTCATGGATGGCGGCCGTGCCATTGGCATGTTCAATTGCTCAGACGAAGACTGGCACCTAGGTAGGGACAGCGGGCTGATTACCTTTGACAGGGGTGCCAGTGCGCAATCGCTGGTGCTGTATTTCCGCCATTTTGATGGCGGCTATCGGCTTTACCTACGCAGCGGCGAGCATCTGGGCGAAGGCGTATTCACCAATGCCAATGGCGTGGTAGATGTCCAGCCCATAAAAGCCAGCGATCCTTCCCTATGGAAAATTGTCGATGCCCAAACCGGTCAACCTTTCGACCTGACGCAGTGCGAAGGCCCTGATTGTGATATCAAGCTTACAAGCGCCGACGGGCACCCAGTCGAATCTCATTACCTCTACCCGGTCGGCGCATTCCTGGCTTGTTACCCCGCTGCACATCAAGGTGACCTGAGGTTGATCATTCAGGAGCGGGAAGTCGACTGGCTCAATGCAGACTGATCTATACCTGCGCACCAAACACCGGGCGTACGAGCAACTGCCCTGCTCAACAGCTAGCCGGCGGCGCACTGCGCGGGAAGCGCCAAACAGCAAAGCCCCACCCTGACCAGCCGGGGCCTGACCACTCTGCTCCATGGCGGGCCTCCGATTGGACGGAGACGAAGCGGGATTGGCTGACATTGAAGTCGCTAATGACCGCACAAAAAAAGCGCCTGCGATGAAGACTGGGGGCTGATGCGCCTTTCGATTCCGACCGGCCAAGGTCGCGTCGCTGATTCGGCGACTGAGGGTCTTTATTGCTGGGTGGCTGTTTTCGCAAGTTTTCGAGGGTACGAATGTACTGCGTATTTCGTAGAAAATTGCTCGCCACAAGCAACGCACACACACCAGGCCATATGCGGTCCGTGTAGGAGCTGGCTTGCCTGCGATGGGCTGCGCAGCAGCCCCATACCCCGCCCTGGCAGGAATAACCCACCATCGGCCTCAACAGAGGAGCCAGCTGCAACCCCCACATCTGGCCCCCACTCATCAACGACCTCCTCTAACCCTCCAACTCATGGCCGTTCCGCTCCATCACCTTCCCACACTGCTCACTGGCCAACCGGCTGATGATCCGAATCGCCTGATGGATACCGGCCGTGTTGCGAAAGCTCAATTGCGGGTTGTGTTCGCATTCCAGCATTTCATCGTGCTGGACCAGGGCCTCGCCTAGCAGTTCGAGGGTCCAGGCGTAGCTTTGGATGGTGGAGAGGCGCTCTTGGTCAGTCATGGCCGCACCTCCGAATGACCGGGGACGGAGTGGGATTGGCTGGGGGGGAAGTAGCTGATGGCCGTCGAAGCACGACGGTGGAGAACGAATGCGAGGGTCCTGCTTGGACTTGAGGTAAGCATGCATGAGGCTCCAAGTTTTGGTTGGAGCTGCCACGATCCTTCCTACGGGATTGGGTGGCAGCTGTGTGCGGGGTAGGAATACCGGGAAACTTGGAAACCCGGCCAGGCCGAAGCCTGCCCACACACAGCCGCCATGACACAGCACGGCAGACACAAAAAAGCGCCAGCTGTGGTGCAGGGGCGCCTAGTGCATGCGCCAAGTTTACCAACGGGTTCCTACGCCCGGTCACGGGATTTACCGTGACGCAGAGATTTAGCCTCACATTGCTTGGCGGGGCAAGTATGGAAGTTGTAGGAAAAGTCTCTGAATAATGTACGAACGGCGCCGAAGCAGCTGTCTTCGCGTCGGTGACAAATCCTTATAGGAAAATGAGATGAGACTTTATTTGCATCCCACATCAATCTCACTTTTCCTGACTGCTTTTCCGTGCCCGTGGCGATGGCGGCCTCGACACTGCCTTCTTCGCTTTGACCGCTGCAGGGCTTTTCCCTCTTTTCGGTCCGGCCACCACGTGGGAACCAGCCAGCGGCGCGGCCACAGCGATTGGCCCACCCGCCTGCAACTGGCCAGCATTGTTGCCGACGAGCGTTGCAGTGGGCTTATCTATAGCCGTCATCACCATACCCATCCGCACGCCAAAGAGGCGCAGCACGGCATCCAAAGTGCTGAGCTTCGGATTCGACTTCCCGCTTTCCAATTCATACAGGCTTTTCGTGGAAATCTTGCACATGGCCGCGAAGGTCTCTTGGTCAAGCCCGGTGACTTCGAGCCGCAGACGGCGGATGGATGCCCCAATGGGATCGAGCCCCGCCGCGTTGCGCTTGACGATATCCTCTACGAGCTGGGCGCGCTCTTCAGGCTGTAGTTTTTTCATCGCAGTCCCCACTCCACGAGTCGCTTATCCAGATTATTCACGGCGTACTCAAGAAGTTCGTTCGTCCTGTCCACGACCTCAGCTTGCGCGAAAGCCTAGTTCCGACTTGGCTGAAGGCCTGCCAACGACTCCTTGATGCGCAGATGCCCAATAGGGGCCGGCGTGAAGCGTTCTAGAAGATACAGAAACCGGCATTACTTTGCTGATTATCAGCTTCAGAACGGGTAAAACCGGCACCACACTGCCGATTATGGATTCACAGCGCGCGGAAAAGTGCTAGAGGTAGTTGCTGCACCCTGGGGAGCAGGAGCTGCCTGTGGTTTGGCCTTTGGGTTATAGGACCATGTTTAGTTGCGTTGGGTCAGGTGGTGGATGGCACGGGCTTCGCCCGTGTTCACGGTACAAGCCCGCTCTCACAGTGATTGTGCAGGCCTTCGGAGTCTGGGCAATACAATTGATACACAGTATGAGTCGTGCAAGCTCTTAGATCTGGAGCAAGGCAGTTGCTCGAGGGAAGCCGACAATCAGCTGTTCAAGATCAGCATGGGCTCGGAACCAGGCTTTCCATACTGATCTGGTATTGGTACTGGGTGGATCAAGCTCAGCCTGAGCGATCGATTGCGCTGAAGCCCGCTCATCGTGGTGCAACTGCCTGCCGAGCCATCCGCGCGTATCAGCGGAGCAAGCTACGAACCACCACAAACAGCACTACCAGGCTCATAAGCCCAGAAGCAACCAGCCAGCCTGTCGAGGCCATCGCTGGGAAAAAACCTGGGAAGAACAGATTCCTTCCAAACTTGACCAGCGCCAGACAAAGCCATGGCACCAGGATGATGTAAAGCAGTGGGATATAAACAATGGCCTGAATGACTACCGTCACTCCATCGCCCACTCATTCCAGCGAGGTGTGGACATGGTGATTTCCTTTTCTTGAATGGGACAGGGAGTCGTCCCTTCCTGGATGCCTCAGGCTTCGCTGTCGAGGCCGGAATACCAAAGGCAAAACGCGCCAGACAGAAACCACAAAGCCCGCGCCTGGCGGGCTTTGTGGTGCGTCTCATAGACAGTCATAGACTGCTGGAAACGGTTTACTGGTGCCGGAGACAGGAATCGTATTTTTACGGAAGTCTTTGAATTTAATAGCTATTATTCCTCAGATTAAGGATCTCTATCCCTAGAGTTATCCTTAAGCAATCTCTAGGTTGCAGACCGTCGTGATAAAAGCCCTAGTGGAATTATGCAGAGCCGCCAAAGGGCTTTGCCACCGATGCATAAAAGCCGCCTCAGACGCCTCTCGCGGATGGCAGCTATCGACCCGAAGCGGAAGTAGTCAACTCCGAGAGTTTTCCAAGCGGCGAGTCACGCGTTCACTGATGAAGGAGCAAGCTCTATTACCCTAGTGCGGCGGCGAATGCTTCGGGCGTCGGGCTCTCCTGCCATTGCGCGATAGTCGCCGGCAGCACCAGCCATGGCTGCTTGCGTCGTGTCCAGATATGCGCAACTGGCTTTAAACGTTCAGAGCCATCCAGGATGCCGGCGCGTACCACACGCATGCCGGGGGCTGCCGTGGTCTCGTTGAACAGCCGGGTATGACATGTGCCGCAGGCATGTTGGGTAGACGTTTGACCTTGGTGTTCATGCTCAAAGATCGCCGTTTCGCCCACCGTCTGAACAGCCGAAGCCGCGCTCAACATGTGCAGACCAAACGCACTGCCGCTCCAGCGCTGGCAGTTCAAACAGTGGCAGGCATACAGCGGCGGCAATTGCTGCGCCACGATCTCGAGGGTGACTTGCCCACATCGGCACTGACCGGTGATTCTCATGCGTTGGTTCCTTACAATGACGCCCGGAAATATGTGGGCGAATGATCGCTATTCACGGGCTCGAGCAGAAGATCAATTTAGGAGCAACTGTTGGCCAAGAATGTATGAGCGGTATTGAATGGGAAAGCCAGCGTGTATTTCTCGCCGTGTTGCGCTCTGGCAGCCTAAGCGGCGCGGCGAAGTTGCTGGGTATCGCCCAGGCCACTGCGCGCCGGCGCCTTGACCATCTTGAACACGCTCTCGGTGTGAGTCTGTTCACCCGCACACCTCAAGGGCTGACGCCTACTGCCGGAGCGCAGCGCCTGATCGAGCATGTGGAGGCCATGGATCTGGCTGCGCAAACCTTCAACCGCATGGCCAGCTCTGAAGCGTCGATGGATCACGGTACAGTCCGGCTGACCTGTGGCGAGTTGCTTGGCGTCGAGGTATTGCCTAGCCTGCTGCGCCCTTTCCATTACGAACACGCCGGGCTCAAACTTGAGTTGAGCATAAGCGACGCGCTTGAAGACATCGCCAGGCTGCAATCGGATATTGCGGTGCGGCTGATGCGGCCCAACGAAGCTGATATCACGGTGCGGCGTGTCGGCAGTTTGCGGATTGGCATCCATGCCAGTGCCAGGTGCCTGGAGCGCTACGGTAATCCAGCCTCCCTGCTGTCGCTGCGCCAGCGGCCCCTGATCGGGCCGGACAGACGCTCAGCGGATTTGCGTCGTTTTGTCGAAGCCGGTCTGTGCGATGCCGACCAGCATTTCGCCATCGCCTCTGATCATCACCTCGCTCAGCTGGCCGCTCTGAAAGCGGGCTTAGGCTTCGGACTTTGCCCGACGCAAATAGCAAAATCGCACGACCTCATACACGTGCTGCCACACGATTTCGGCTTTGAGGTAGACGTGTGGATCGCAATGCACAACGACCTGCGCAAAATTAACAGGATCGCTCAGGCGTTCGAGGTTCTGGGAGAGCAGTTGCATCAGTATCTATGCTTGGCCGATCAGTGAGCAGCGTAGGCCGTGGCATGCACTGCTTGGTCTAAACGGCTGCAATGGGTCGAAAGCGGTCAGTCGGTCGCGACCGGCTGCTGTCGACCCAGCGCTGCCCTCCGTCGAGGACAGCAGCCGTCCCTGTTCGTGTTGAGCCCGCTGACATAGAGAGAGTTTGAACATATCGCCAGGAAATGTTGCTTGAGGCAGGAGGTATAGGATAGCTGTTGAATGCGTACGTTCATCACCTGGGTAGTGAACGTGCCAGCTAACGGCTTGGGGAGTACACCAAAAATCATTGCCGGGGGCTTTCAGGGCTCGTACCACAGGGTCGCAGACGAAAATTGTATTGGCACTGTTTTTATACGTGCGTACGGCAGGTCAGTATCTCGGTGCATGGCACGGTCTCCAGCCGTGTTCGCGGGCAAGCCCTAACACCAGTCAGTTAACGTTTTCTGGCTTAATTGGGGCTGCTTTGCAGCCATTCGCGGGCTTGCCCGCTCCCACAGGGATCGCGCTAGCTTTTAGAAATTGAGCAAGACAGTTGGCTCAAACAGGTACGGGGCAATGCTCCGGGTAGCGATACCTGTTCGACTGCCCGGCTGCGCATGCTTTGTAAAGCTGTTCCGAAGTATCTTGAAAGGATTTCGTGGAGAGAGGGAACTGTGTTGCAGGGCACAGTTCAGCGGTGGAACAAGAAATTGCCGGGCCGCCTTGCGGCTCTTTCGCGACACACAGGACGTGGGATATTCGAGCATCGTGCTTACATTCGGGCCTTAATGTTCACGAAATGAGACAAATTCAAGCTGAATTAGTGCCGACCTTGCGATTATTCAAGGCCTGTCGAGTGGCTCTGGAATGAACCCCTGCTCCCTCAGTGCCTTGATGACCCCACGCACCAGATAATTGTTGGAAAAGCCAAGGGTGTATTGCCTCGAACCTGGGTTGATTGGCAGAAGCATGCCTTGCTCTACCAGGTTCTTGATCTGATAAGTCCGTTGGTTAGCCGTGAGCGCGGGGAGTGCCTGAGCAATGTCACTCGATTTCACGACCTTCATCTTTATGACGCTGACCAGAATCTGTTCCTCGGTCGCGGTAATCCACTCCCGACTGCGTGCAAAACTCACCGCCGGCAGCAGAATGCACTTCGTGAGGTAGCCATAGTCGGTGAGCTTGTCCACCTTCTCCAATTCGTCGCGGATACCCTGCAGCACATAGGTACACCATGCCTCCAGCCCTGCTGTGGTGCCAGTATCGGCAAGCCCCAGCATGGTGTAGTACTTGTCCCGGTCATTGCAGAACACCGCTGTGGGGTTGAGTACCCGACCACCCGTGTTCACGTTGAAGCCGTACTTCATCAACAGCGCATAGGTCAGCAGCCTTACCACCCGCCCATTTCCATTGCCGAATGGGTGAATCCAACCGAAACGGTGGTGCGCCAGGGCGACCTTCATCAGCGCGTATTTAGGGGAATCGTCGCGATTGATGAAACTGACCAACTCCTGCATGTACTGCGCCACCAGCACACCGTCCGGAGGCACATGCTCCGCCTGGGCGATCCTGACCGCCCCTTCCCGGTAGGCGCCTGGCGTTCTATCGCCTTCACGCCGTAACCCCAGTACGGTCATGGCGTGCAATTCTCGGATCGTATGCTCTGTCAGGTCTGCACCGGGCTTGATCACCTCTTCGATGTAATCCATCGCCTTCTCGATGTTGGCAATTTCCAGCAACTGATCGGTGCTCTCGGCCTTCCCTTCGACCTTGCTGTCGATGTAGTCGGCCAGTGTGGTGTGGTTGCCCTCGATTCGAGCAGAGCCCAGGCTCTCCAGCGTGTGGAACAGCGCCTTCAACTGAAAGAACACCTGAGGTGGGGTGTCCCCTTCCAGCCTCAGCCTGCGCAGAAATTCGAGCTCGGCCAGAACGTCAACCAGCGGCGAGTCGAAGGATGGGTTCAGTAGCTGCAGGTCGTGGTGAGAAAACGAGGGCATCTCAAAATTATCTCTAAACGGCAAAATCATTATCTAGAAAAAATTCGGCTCTAACCCCGTAAACACTGGCAAGAACCTGATCGACAGCTAACCATTATCTAAAAATACGCGCAACCCTAAGTGGAAAACTGCGGACCATAAAGTCAAAAACACGCAGATCCGTGGGGAAAAAAGCGGGAACAAAAAAGCCCGCACAAGGCGGGCTTCTATTGGTGCCAGGTAGCGAGAAGTCGCCATAGGCCAACTGATTCTGGTGCCGGAGACAGGAATCGAACCTGCGACCTTCGCGTTACGAGTGCGCTGCTCTACCGACTGAGCTACACCGGCGTGTAGCGCAACGTACCACTGCTCACACCCGCAACGCAAACCCCTGTTTCCGCTAGTTTATTGCCCTGCCCTCAAGCCCCCTTGCACCCCTTGGGCGCCAGGTCTTCCTCGATGTCGGTGGTGCACGCCCAGCCGCTGGCGGAACGCGTCAGGGTCAGTGCCTTGCCCAGCACGTTTGCCGGCGCATCCACCAGCGTGCAAGCAATGCTGCCGCTGCCATCTGCGGCCTTGCCGCTAGCGGTAATCGCACAATGCGCCGTTGCCGGCTGGCCACCCAGTTCGGCCACGGCCGCTACGTCTTTCCCGTCATTCAACCGCAAATCCATCGCCGTCTTCAGCGCGCTGATTTCCAGCAGCCCGGCCGCGGCCTTGGAGCGTGCCTGGTGGTTGGTGTACATCGGTAAGGCGATGGTCGCCAGAATGCCGATGATCGCGACAACGATCATCAGTTCGATCAGGGTGATACCGCGTTGCCCTTTCATGAACATCTTTCCTTTTTGATTCGCTTACACATTGAGGTGGGTTGCGCCCCAACCGGCAGCGGCGCAGTAGGCCTGAACAGACACCTTTTGTCACCCCTGCCCGCTTGGGCGTCATCTTCGCTGAACTACTCTAGTGAGCATCATGGACGCGCGCCCTGGCATGGACGCGGCAAGCTGTTTCCAGGCTTGTCGCCGGGGCTGAAAAAGGACCTTTGCATGACGTCAACTTCACTGCTCTACAGCTGGCACGGCACAGACGCGAACGGCACGCCGGTCAGCGGCCAAACACCTGGGCGCAGCCCGGCTTATGTGCGTGCCGGGCTGATTCGCCAGGGCATCACGGTGGCCAGTTTGCGGCCAGTCAGCGGGCTGACATTCAGTTTGCCGAAGCGGCGGGCGAAGGCGGACCCGGCGGGTTTCAGCCGGCAGTTGGCGACCTTGCTCAAGGCCGGGGTGCCGCTGCTGCAGGCATTCGAAGTGATGGGGCGCAGTGGTTGCGATGCGGCACAGGCGGCGTTGCTGGATAGATTGAAACAGGATGTGGCCTCGGGCCTTGGGCTGGCAGATGCGTTGCAGCGCCACCCGGCGTGGTTTGACCCGCTGTACTGCAACCTGGTGCGTGTGGGTGAGCAGTCGGGCACGCTTGACCGGCAGCTGGAACAACTGGCGGGCATGCTGGAACAGCGCCGGGCGCTGCACAAGAAGGTGCGCAAGGCGATGGTCTATCCGCTGCTGCTGTTGCTGACCGGGCTGGGGGTGTCGGCGATCTTGTTGCTGGAGGTTATCCCGAAATTTGAAAGCATGTTCTCGGGCATGGGCGCGGCGTTGCCAGCATTTACCCAGTGGGTGATCGACTTGTCCTCAGGGCTGAGCCGGTTTGCGCCGCTGTTGCTGGTGATGGGGGTGGTGCTGGGTTTGGCCGTGCGCCAGCTGTACCGGCAGCATGCGCCAGCGCGCCTGTGGATATCTCGGCGGGTGCTGGGCTTGCCGGTGTTCGGCAAGTTGCTGAGGGAGGCGGCGCTGGCGCGGTTTGCGCGTAGCCTGGCAACGTCGTACGGCGCCGGGGTGCCGTTGCTGGATGCGCTGGGCACGGTGGCCAGGGTGACCGGGGGCGAGCTGCATGAGCAGGCGGTGCTGCGGCTGCGCCAGGGCATGGCCAATGGGCAAGGGCTGAACCAGGCGATGGCAGGCGAGATGCTGTTTCCACCGTTGCTGGTGCAGCTGACGGCCATCGGTGAGTCCAGCGGCACTCTGGACCAGATGCTGGAAAAAGCCGCCAGCCATTACGAGGAACAGGTCAGCCAGGCGCTGGACCAGTTGACCAGCCTGCTGGAGCCGGCCATCGTGCTGATACTGGGCCTACTGGTGGGTGGCCTGGTGGTGGCGATGTACCTGCCGATCTTCCAGTTGGGTAGCCTGATCTGAACATGACTCTATGGACTTTGCTGGCTGAGCAGCCGGCGTACTTCCTTACCCTGGCCATGGTGCTCGGCCTCCTGGTGGGCAGCTTTCTCAACGTGCTGGTGTATCGCCTGCCGATCATGCTGGGGCGACAATGGCAGCGTGAGGCGCAAGAGGTATTGGGGCTGCCGCTTGCGCGACACGAACGCTTCGACCTGTGCCTGCCGGCATCCCGCTGCCCGCATTGCGCGCATCAGATTCGCGCGTGGGAGAACATTCCGGTACTCAGCTACCTGGCCTTGCGCGGGCGTTGCTCAGCCTGCAAGGCCCGTATCAGCCCGCGCTACCCGCTGGTCGAGATAGCCAGCGCGCTGCTGTCGCTGGTGGTGGCCTGGCGCTTTGGTGCTTCGGCCGAGGCGTTGCTGGCACTGCCGCTCACTTGGTGCCTGCTAGCCCTGAGCCTGATCGATGCGGACCACCAATTGCTGCCGGATGTGCTGGTGCTGCCGATGCTGTGGCTTGGGCTAATCGTGAACGCCTTCGGCCTGTATGTGCCACTGGCTGACGCGTTGTGGGGCGCGGTGGCCGGGTATCTTAGCCTGTGGACGGTGTACTGGGTGTTCAAGCTGGTCACCGGCAAGGAAGGCATGGGCTATGGCGACTTCAAGCTGATGGCGCTGATCGGGGCCTGGGGCGGCTGGCAGGTGCTGCCGTTGACGCTGCTGCTGTCGTCGGTGGTGGGGGCGCTGGTAGGCGTGTGCCTGCTGCGTTTGCGCCGGCATGCGCTGAGTACGGCGATCCCCTTTGGCCCTTATCTGGCGATTGCGGGGTGGATTGCTGTGCTCTGGGGTGATGAAATATACGCCTCTTACATGCAACTGCTTGGATACTGATGGCCACTGCAGCCTTTACCCCCTGGATTCTCGGCCTGACCGGCGGCATTGGTAGCGGCAAGAGCGCCGCTGCCGAGCGTTTTGTCGAACTTGGCGTGCACCTGGTCGATGCCGACCAGGCGGCGCGCTGGGTTGTCGAACCTGGCCGCCCGGCCCTGGCCAGCATCGTCGAGCGCTTCGGCCCGGGTGTGTTGCAGGCTGACGGCCAGCTTGATCGCGCCGCCCTGCGCCAGCTGATCTTCGCCGACCCGGCGCAGCGCAAATGGCTGGAGCAACTGCTGCACCCGCTGATCGGGCAGGAGATTTTCAGCTACCTGGCCAAGGCGCAGTCACCGTATGCGGTGTATGTGTCGCCGTTGCTGATCGAATCGGGGCAGTACCACAAGACCCAGCGCGTGCTGGTGATCGATGCGCCGCAGGAACTGCAAATAGCCCGTACCTTGGCGCGGGACAACACCAGTGCCGAACAGGTGCAGGCGATTCTGCAGGCCCAACTGGCCCGTGAGGAACGCCTGCGCCATGCCGATGATGTGGTGGTCAACGACGGCGACCTGGCCGCGCTGCATGAGCAGATTGACCGCCTGCACCACTTTTACCTGACTTTGAAAGGAGGCCAGCCATGAGCCAGCCATTGACCGTCGATTGCCCGACCTGTGGCGCACCTGTGGAATGGAACGAGAAAAGTGCGTTCCGGCCGTTTTGTTCGGACCGTTGCAAGCTGATCGACCTGGGGGCCTGGGCGGCCGAAGAGCACAAGATTCCGGGGGCAGAAGAGTCCGAGGATGAGCTGTATTCGGGAGACCTGGAGCCGCGGCATTGAGCTGATCCACACATACAACGTGGGCCCACAACCCGCGCGGTACCTGTGGGAGCGGGCAAGCCCGCGAAGCAGGCGGCGCAGGGGATGGCACGGGCTTCGCCCGTGTTCACGGGCATGCCCGCTCCCACAGTGAGAGTGCAACCTCTGAGTGCTGTGCAGTACCTGTGGGAGCGGGTTTACCCGCGAAGAGGCCGGCGCAGCCACCATACATTCACCGCTCATCTTCCTTCCAGGGCGCCTGCAGGTACCGCGTGCGGTTGAAGGTTTCCAGCCACTCCGGGCAAAACACCACCAGCGCACTGATCACCATGCCGTTGATGAACGCCTCGGGGAACATCATCAGCCACAGATAGCCGACAAAGTCGCTGAGCCACTCCGGCAGGGCAAAACGCCCGTCCAGCCACAACAAGCCTAGCGCTGCGGGCACGCAAACCAGCACGGTCAGTGCTGCCGGGAAGAACCCCGAACAGAAGATATACACGAACAGGTTTCGCGGCTGTGCACGCTCGACCAGTATCGCGCACACCTCGGTAATCAGCACCGGCAAGCCAACCAGCAACAAGCCATTCACCCCCAGCGCCGCCAGGTCCTGGCGCCCCAGCGCCAGCAAGCCGAGCTGGGCCATGAACCCGCCCAGCACCGCCAGCGGCCAGTCCAGCAACAGGGTGACCGCCGTCATGCCAATGAAGTGGTACGACACCCCGGTATCGAAATCGCGCCTCACCAACCACAGCGCAAACAGGCAGAACACCGTGCCAAACAGCAGATGCTGGCGGCGCCGGTCGGTGAACAGTTCAACCCAGCGAACCCGGCTTACCGCCCAGATCAGCAATGGCACATAACCCAGCCAGCCAAGGCTTAACGTGTTACCGGACAACACCTGCGCGCTGATCACCTGAACAATACCCATTGCAGCCATGTGGATAAAACCGAGTCTACACCCATTCTCCCTTTCCTTCGGCTGCGGTAGGCTGGCGGCCTCGTTCGATGCAGGAAGCATTGGTCATGCCGGAAGGACTCAACCCTGCCCTGCTGCTGGCAGCGGCACTCAACGCCATCATCGGCGTACTTCATCTCGTCATCATCGCCGTAGGCCCGCCTTGGTACCGTTTGTTCGGGGCTGGCGAGCGTATGGCGGTGGCAGCCGAAAAGGGTCGCTGGTACCCGGGGCTGATCACCGCCGCCATCGCCTGCGTGTTACTGGCCTGGTCGGCTTATGCGCTGTCGGCGGCAGGGGCAATCGGCAGGCTGCCGTTGCTGCTGCCAATCCTCTGCCTGATCACCCTGGTGTACCTGCTACGCGGCGTGCTGGGGCCAAGATTGCTGGCGGGCACCGGGCGTTCGCAGCGTTTTATCGTAGTCAGTTCGCTGATCTGCCTGGGCTTCGGCCTGGTCCACCTGGTCGGGCTCGTGCAGCAGTGGCCAGTATTGAGCTGATTCCCACGCTTAAACAGCATCTTACCGTCATCGATTAGCGGCTAAGCTTGTCTGCATGGATGACTCAGACTACCTGCGCCTGCTTACCATCCAGGCCGAACAAGCTAACGCCTTTCTCTCCAACGCCCGCAAGTGGGAGCGGGAGCGTTGGGTGTGCCAGCGACTGTTGCAGGGGTTGAATATCCCCTACCGCAGCGAAGACTTCACCCCGGCCGGGCAAGAGCCGCCCGATGTGCTGTTCCGCGACGCGGCCTTCGAGGTGTTTTTTGTGCTCGACGAGGGGCGTCGGCTGAACGATGAGTGGCGCGAAGAGCTGCAGCGCCGGCGCAGTGCGTTTTCCCTGGCACAGCTGGTGCGCCGTGAAGCGCGCCCGCGGCGCATCAGTGCCACCGAGCTGCTGGGGCGCCTGGCGCCGACCTTGCGCAAGAAGGCGCACAACTACCGGGAACGCGGGCTGGAGCTGAACGAGCTGGACATCATCGCCTTCGCCAGCCTCAAGCGCGAAGTGCTCGACCTGAACACCCACTTCCCGCCGCCCACCGAATACCTGCGCCAGGGCTGGCGCTCGCTGTCGCTGGTGGGGCCGACCTTTGCCCGGGTGCTGTTCGCCCACCCCGATGCACCAGACTTCCTGCGCGGCAACCTGGGCCGCAGCATTGTCTTCGACGTGGGCATCAGTCTTTGATCCAGTGCAGCGAGTGTTTGCGATGGCGTACACTCGGCGCCAGGGATAGAAAGCATTATCATTTGTTTCAAGCGCCTGCACGAACGCTGTAGCGTTTGCGCAGTCACAGACGTCTACCTGACGAGGCCCACCATGACCAGCCGCCTGAACCCGGAAGATCAGCGTCGTGTCGATGAGTATCTGCGAGCCCCCCAGCATCAAGTCGAGCGCAGGCCTTTCCGGCCGTGGCTGCTCCTTGTGCTAGTGGTAGCCGTGACCATCGGGTTGGGTCTCATCAGCCGCCTGCTGAGTGGACTGGTGCTATGAGCTGCCTCGCGCTCGCCCTCCCCTCGTGCAGTTTGCGGCCGGCCCCCCGGGCCACGAATTCCGTAAACCTTATGAGATATCCCCATGACTCATCGCATCGTGATTGTCGGCGGTGGCGCCGGCGGCCTGGAACTGGCGACCCGCCTGGGTAAAAGCCTGGGCAAGCGCAAGCAAGCCGAGATCACCCTGGTCGACACCAACCTGACGCACATCTGGAAGCCACTGCTGCACGAAGTGGCCGCCGGCTCGCTGAACTCCTCGGAAGACGAACTCAACTACGTGGCGCAGGCCAAGTGGAACCACTTCAACTTCCAGCTGGGGCGTATGAGCGGCCTGGACCGCGAGGGCAAGCAGATTCAACTGGCCGCCACCCTCGATGATGAGGGCCGCGAACTGCTGCCTGCGCGCACCCTGGGCTATGACACCCTGGTCATTGCCGTGGGTTCCAATACCAACGACTTCGGCACCTTGGGCGCGGCGCAGCATTGCCTGTTCCTCGACACGCGCAAGCAGGCCGAGCGTTTCCACCAGCAATTGCTCAACCACTACCTGCGCGCCCACGCCGGCGACGTGGCCAGCGAGCAGATCAGCGTAGCCATCGTCGGCGCCGGTGCCACCGGCGTGGAGCTGGCGGCCGAACTGCACCATGCCGCCCACGAACTGGCGGCCTATGGCCTGGACCGCATCCAGCCAAAGGACATGCACATCACCCTCATCGAGGCAGGCCCGCGCGTGCTGCCGGCGCTGCCAGAGCGCATCAGCGTGCCGGTGCACAAGACCCTGGAAAAGCTCGGGGTGAAGGTGTTGACCAACGCTGCCGTCAGTGAAGTGACCGAGGACGGCCTGAAGACCAAGGACGGCGAAGTGATCCAGGCCAGCCTGAAAGTGTGGGCGGCCGGTATCCGTGCGCCTGGCTTCCTCAAAGACATCGATGGCCTGGAAACCAACCGTATCAACCAACTGGTGGTGCGCCCTACCCTGCAGACTACCCGCGACGACAACATCTTCGCCTTCGGCGACTGCGCCGCCTGCCCGCAACCGGGCAGCGACCGCAACGTGCCGCCCCGGGCCCAGGCCGCGCACCAACAGGCGTCGATGCTCGCGCAGAGCCTGAAGGCGCGGCTGGAGAACAAGGCGCTGCCGACTTACGAGTACAAAGACTACGGCTCGCTGGTGTCGCTGTCGCGCTTCTCGGCGGTGGGCAACCTGATGGGTAACCTGATGGGCAGCGTAAAGCTGGAAGGCTGGCTGGCGCGGATGTTCTACGTGTCGCTGTACCGCATGCACCAGATGGCGTTGTACGGGTTCTTCCGCACGGCGTTGATGATGCTGGGTAGCAAGATTGGCCGGGGTACCGAGCCGCGCCTGAAGCTGCACTGACAGGCACCCGCTCCTGCAGGCCATGCGCTGACCTGTAGGAGCAGCCTTGTGCTGCGAAGAGGCCATTACCCGCAGAGAAAATCTTTTGCCGTACCGGCCCTTTCGCAGCACAAGGCTGCTCCCACAAGGGCCCGTGTTGCGGTAAGAGGTGGGTTAAATCTGAGCAAAAGAAAAAGGGCATCTCTTTCGAGATGCCCTTTATTCATGGTGGGTCGTGTAGGATTCGAACCTACGACCAATTGGTTAAAAGCCAACTGCTCTACCAACTGAGCTAACGACCCAAAAATGGTCGGGGTGAGGGGATTCGAACTCCTGACATCCTGCTCCCAAAGCAGGCGCGCTACCGGACTGCGCTACACCCCGGGTCTTTCAAAAAAAAGGGCATCTCTTTGAGATGCCCTTCTTTACATGGTGGGTCGTGTAGGATTCGAACCTACGACCAATTGGTTAAAAGCCAACTGCTCTACCAACTGAGCTAACGACCCGGAAAATGGTCGGGGTGAGGGGATTCGAACTCCTGACATCCTGCTCCCAAAGCAGGCGCGCTACCGGACTGCGCTACACCCCGAGATTGGCTCCGCGACCTGGACTCGAACCAGGGACCCAATGATTAACAGTCATTTGCTCTACCGACTGAGCTATCGCGGAACTAAATTTCGGTACAACTACCGATTACTACTCCGAAGACTGTGTTCGCTTCGGACTCTTTAGCTTCTTAGCTTTCGCTTTGTCGCTGCTGAGGCCGGCTATTCTACATTCTTCGTTTTGCTTGTCAACCACTTTTTTTCATTCAACTTACTGATTTGTAAGTTGTTTTGCGGTCACCGATGTTGCTGGTGATTCGCTTAGTGCCTGACAACGCGGCGTATATTAGGGTCACCCGAATCTTGATGCAAGCAAAAATTTCAAAAATTTCAGCAAGTTAACCTGAATTCCCCGAAAGCCCCGGTTTTACTGGGCTGCACCGGCCTCTTCGCGGGTAAACCCGCTCCCACAGGGGCCCCACAGCGGTGTGGGAAAGCAAAAAAAAGCCCCGCAGAAGCGGGGCTCATGGTGCAACGCATTAGCCAAAGACGATTTCGTCGCCTTCCACCGTGGCGGTAATCGACGTACCCGGCACAAACTGGCCTGCCAGGATCAGCTGCGCCAGCGGGTTTTCGATCCAGCGCTGGATAGCCCGCTTCAGCGGCCGTGCGCCGTACACCGGGTCGTAACCCACGGCAATCAGCTTGTCCAACGCCTCCGGGCTCAGGCTCAGCGACAGTTCGCGCTCCAGCAGACGGCTGCGCAGGCGGCCCAGCTGGATCTCGGTAATGCCGGCAATCTGCTCGCGGCCCAGTGGCTCGAACACCACCACTTCGTCGATACGGTTGATGAACTCCGGACGGAAGTGCGCGCCCACTGCATCCATCACCGCCGCACGCTGTGCCTCGCGGTCGCCTACCAGTTCCTGGATCTGCGCCGAGCCCAGGTTGGAAGTCATCACGATCACCGTGTTGCGGAAGTCCACGGTGCGCCCGTGGCTGTCGGTCAGGCGGCCGTCTTCCAGCACCTGCAGCAGCACGTTGAACACATCCGGGTGGGCTTTCTCCACCTCATCCAGCAGCACCACCGAGTATGGCTTGCGCCGTACGGCCTCGGTCAGGTAACCGCCCTCTTCATACCCTACATACCCTGGTGGTGCACCGATCAGGCGAGCCACGGAGTGTTTCTCCATGAACTCGGACATGTCGATGCGTACCATCGCCTCTTCGGTGTCGAACAGGAACTCGGCCAGCGCCTTGCACAGCTCGGTCTTGCCCACACCGGTGGGGCCAAGGAACAGGAACGAACCGCTTGGCCGGCTCGGGTCAGACAGCCCCGCACGCGAGCGACGTACTGCGTTGGCGACGGCGGTCACCGCTTCGTCCTGGCCAATCACACGCTGGTGCAGCAATGCTTCCATTTTCAGCAGCTTATCGCGCTCACCTTCGAGCATCTTCGACACGGGAATACCGGTCCACTTCGACACCACCTCGGCAATTTCTTCCTCGGTCACCTTGTTGCGCAGCAACTGGTTCTCGGTCTTGCCGTGCTGGTCGACCATCTGCAGGCTGCGCTCCAAGTCGGGGATCACCCCGTACTGCAGCTCGGCCATGCGGCTCAGGTCGCCTTTACGACGGGCGGCTTCCAGCTCTTGGCGGGCCTGCTCGATCTTTTGCTGGATCTGCGCCGAGCCCTGCACTTCCGCCTTCTCCGATGCCCAGATTTCTTCCAGGTCGGAATATTCACGCTCCAGCCGCTCGATTTCTTCGGTCAGCTTCTCAAGGCGTTTTTTCGCGGCTTCGTCTTCTTCCTTCTTCAGCGCCTGCGATTCCACCTTCAGCTGGATCAGGCGGCGATCAAGGCGATCGAGCACTTCCGGCTTGGAGTCGATCTCCATGCGGATACGGCTGGCCGCTTCGTCGATCAGGTCAATAGCCTTGTCCGGCAGCTGGCGGTCGGTGATGTAGCGGTGGCTGAGCTTGGCCGCAGCGATAATGGCACCGTCGGTGATGGCCACTTTGTGGTGCACTTCATAGCGCTCTTTCAGACCACGCAGGATAGCGATGGTATCTTCCTCGCTCGGCTCCTCCACCAGCACCTTCTGGAAGCGGCGCTCCAGGGCGGCGTCCTTCTCGATGAACTGGCGGTACTCGTTCAGCGTGGTGGCACCGACGCAGTGCAATTCGCCACGGGCCAAGGCAGGCTTGAGCATGTTGCCCGCGTCCATGGCGCCCTCGCCTTTGCCGGCGCCGACCATGGTGTGCAGTTCGTCGATGAACAGGATGATCTGGCCTTCCTGCTTGGACAGCTCGTTCAGCAGGGATTTCAGGCGCTCTTCGAACTCGCCACGGTATTTGGCACCGGCAATCAGCGCCCCCATGTCCAGCGCCAGCAGGCGCTTGCCCTTGAGGCCGTCAGGCACTTCACCATTGATGATGCGCTGGGCCAGGCCTTCGGCGATGGCGGTTTTACCCACACCAGGCTCACCGATCAGCACCGGGTTGTTCTTGGTACGGCGTTGCAGCACCTGCACGGTACGGCGGATTTCATCGTCACGGCCGATTACCGGGTCCAGCTTGCCTTCTTCGGCGCGCTTGGTCAGGTCGACGGTGTACTTGTCCAGCGCCTGGCGCGACTCTTCGGCGTTGGCGTCATTGACTGCGGCACCACCGCGCAGGTTGTTGATGGCATTTTCCAGAGCCTTTTTGCTCACGCCCTGGCTCAGCAGCAGCTTGCCGAGCTTGCTGTTCTCGTCCATGGCGGCCAGCAGCACCAGTTCGCTGGAAATGAACTGGTCGCCTTTCTGCTGGGCCAGGCGGTCGGCCTGGTTGAGCAGGCGCGCCAGGTCCTGCGACATGTTCACGTCGCCGGTCGGGTTCTGGATTTTTGGTAGCTGGTCGAGTTCTTTCACCAGCGCCTGGCGCAGGCTGTTGATGTCGAAGCCAACCTGCATCAGCAGCGGCTTGATCGAACCGCCCTGCTGTTCGAGCAGTGCCTGCATCAGGTGCACGGGCTCGATGGCTGGGTGGTCCATGCCAACGGCCAGGGATTGAGCATCGGATATTGCGAGTTGCAGCTTGCTGGTCAAACGGTCTATTCGCATGGTGTACCTTCCTTTAAAGGGCAGGTCGGAGCGATGGACAGCGCCTGTTTATGAAGAAACCTGCCTGAGATGAACTTATAGATAAGGCTGATTCTGGAAGATTCAAGCGTAGCGGGGTTGACCGAAGTCAACCTGTTGAATTAACGGTGGCCATTCGCGGGCATGCCCGCTCCCACAGGTACACCAACAGTTTCAAAAGGTGTGGATTCCTGTGGGAGCGGGCGAGCCCGCGAAGAGGCCAGTACAGGCTAGCGGGGTTGCAGCCACACCAGTGATGCGAAGCGCCCACCCTGCGGGGTACGGCGATAGGAGAAGAACCGCGCATCACTGACCGTGCACAGGCCGCCGCCATACACGGCAGTTACGCCACGGGCAGCCAGACGAATGCGCGCCAGCTCGTAGATATCCGCCATCAGCTTGCCTGGCCGTTCGCCCTCGACGAATGCCCGAGCAGCTTGCGGGTGCACGGCGGTAAAGGCATCACGCACTTCCAGCCCCACTTCGAAAGCCTGTGGGCCAATGGCTGGCCCCAGCCACACCAGCACTTCTTCAGGCGGCAGTGCCAGGCGGTCCAGGGTGGCTTCCAGCACGCCGCCCGCCAACCCGCGCCAGCCAGCATGCGCCGCCGCCACGCGAGTACCGGCCCGGTCGCAGAACAGCGCGGGCAGGCAATCGGCGGTCATCACGGTACAGGCAATACCAGGCTGGTCGGTCCAGCTGGCGTCGGCTTCGGCCACCACGGCAGGGTCGGCATCCGCCACCACCAGCCCATGCACCTGCTTCAGCCAGGCAGGGCGGATGGCGAACGCGTCGCTCAGGCGGCGGCGGTTCTCGGCAACGGCAGCAGGGTCATCCCCTACGTGGTCGCCAAGGTTGAAAGTTTCGTAGGGCGGCAGGCTGATGCCGCCCTGACGGGTGGTGACACAGGCGCGAACCGAGGCCGGGGCGGGCCAGTCGGGAAACAACAGCGACTGCGTCAGGCCACTCATCCGATAAAGCTCTCGCGGTCCTGGTTGAGCAGCGACAGCAACCACACGAAATCATCGGGCAGTGGCGATTCCCACTTCATGATTTCACCGGTAATCGGGTGGGCCAAGGCCAGGAAACGCGCGTGCAGCGCCTGGCGCGGGAAGGTCTTGACCGCCTCGACCATGGTTGGGCTGGCAGCCGGCGGAATGCGGAAGCGCCCACCGTACGTCTGGTCGCCGACCAGCGGGAAACCAACATGGGCCATGTGCACACGAATCTGGTGAGTACGGCCGGTTTCCAGCTTGACCCGCACGTGGGTGTGCGAGCGGAAGCGCTTGAGCACGCGGTAGTGGCTGACCGCCGGCTTGCCGCCGTCGGTGACTGCCATGCGCTGGCGCATGCCGCCGTGGCGACCGATCGGGGCATCGATCTTGCCACCGGAAGTAACCACGCCGATCACGATGCATTCATAAATGCGGCTGACCTTGCGCGCCTGCATCTGCTCGACCAGCCTGGTCTGCGCCTGCAAGGTCTTGGCCACCACCATCAAGCCGGTGGTGTCTTTATCCAGCCGGTGAACGATGCCGGCGCGCGGTACGTTGACGATGTCTGGCACGTGGTGGAGCAGCGCATTGAGCAACGTACCACTGGCATGACCGGCAGCCGGATGCACGACCAGCCCGGCAGGCTTGTTGATTACCATGATATGGTCGTCTTCGTAGACGATATCCAGTTCGATATCTTCTGGGATCCACTCGCCCTGGGCCTCTTGTTCGGCCTGCAGTGCTAGCAGCGAGCCACCATAGACGGTGTCTCGAGGGCGCACAACGGCGCCATCGACCGTCAGGCGGCCCTCTTTGATCCACGAAGTAAGCCGCGAACGCGAGTACTCAGCGAACAATTGGGCGGCGACCTGGTCGAGGCGTTGGCCGCCCAGTTCGGACGGTACCTCTGCGCTAAGTTGAATGATCTCGGACATGCTCGATTCGGCGGGCGCACAGCCTTTGGTTTCGGCTGCGAGCTTGTGGTTAAATACGGCTTCTTTTGTCCCGGGGTTGGCCGGGGCGCTCATCATAACAGGACGGCACCGCCCAAGACAGCGGCCGTCAAAGGGACGCAAGCCGCCATGCAAGTGAAACACCTGCTGCTGATCGCCATCCTCGGGCTTACCGCGGCCTGTTCCTCTAATAAAGAGGTCATTGACGAGAACCTCAGCGAAGCCGAGCTGTACCAGCAGGCGCAAGCTGATCTGGACAACTCCAGCTACACCAGCGCCGTAAACAAGCTCAAGGCCCTGGAATCGCGCTACCCGTTCGGCCGCTATGCCGATCAGGCGCAGCTCGAGCTGATCTACGCCAACTACAAGAACTCCGAGCCCGAGGCTGCCAAGTCGGCCGCCGAGCGCTTCATTCGTCTGCACCCGCAGCACCCGAACGTCGACTACGCCTACTACCTGAAAGGCCTGACCTCGTTCGACCAGGACCGTGGCCTGCTGGCCCGTTTCCTGCCGCTGGACATGACCAAGCGTGACCCGGGTGCCGCCCGCGACTCGTACAACGAGTTCGCCCAGCTGACCAGCCGCTTCCCCAACAGCCGCTACTCGCCCGACGCCAAGCAGCGCATGATCTACCTGCGCAACCTGCTGGCTTCGTATGAAATCCACGTGGCCGACTACTACCTGAGCCGCCAGGCTTATGTGGCCGCCGCCAACCGTGGCCGCTACGTGGTAGAAAACTTCCAGGAAACCCCATCGGTCGGCGACGGCTTGGCAGTAATGGTCGAGTCGTACCAGAAGATGCACCTGGACGAATTGGCCGCCAGCAGCCTGGAAACCCTCAAGCTCAACTACCCTGACCACCCGAGCCTGGCCGATGGCGAGTTCCAGCCCAAGCAGACCGAGTCTGACGGGCGCGGCTGGCTGTCCAAGGCCACCCTGGGCCTGATCGAAACCGATACGCCGCTGCCGCCGGGCGAAACCCGCGCGAACCAGGACGTGGTCAAGCAGTTCCAGGACGCGCGTGACGAGATGCCGCAAGAGCTGCTGCCGAAAGACGAAAACGGCGACCCGATCGTGCCGGAAGGCCCGAAACAAGCAGAAAAAGACCGCTCCTGGTTCAGCTACATGACCTTTGGTCTGTTCGACTGATACACAGCGGTACATGAAAGGGAGGCCTTGGGCCTCCCTTTTTTATTGGCCGCATCCTAGACTGTCAGCTTCTTCAACCGACAAGCTGGACACCATGGTTCGCCTACTTTTCTGGATCGCCCTGATCGCCGCCGCGTTCTGGCTGTGGCGCAAGTTCAAAGTCAGCCAACAGTCGCACCCCGAGGCGAAACTGGATGCGCCACTGCAGATGGTGCGCTGCGCCCATTGCGGCGTACACCTGCCCAACGACCGGGCGCTGCAGCAGGGCAAAGAGTGGTATTGCAGCCAGGCGCACCTGCAACAGGGGCCTGGCCGACAGGGCTGAACACAACACCTGTAGAAGATTGCCCAGCCCCTTGGGCTGCGCTGTCACGCAGAAAACAGTGATCACTGTGGGGGCGGGCTTGCCCCGCGAATGGGGCCACGCGGTGCCTGACACCGGCCTCGCCGGTGTTTGCGGGAAAAGCCCGCTTCCACAGGGTTTTCATGGTCTTCAAGGGCTGTGCTTGACCGTAGAAGCCCTCAGCCCAACCGCGTTGCCGGTGCATACGGCGCCGGGTCGATGATTGGCTCGGCACCGGTCAGCAAGTCGCTAAACAACTGGCACGACGCTGGCGCCAGCACCAACCCGTTGCGATAGTGCCCGCAGTTCAGCCACAACCCCTCGTGCCCTGGCACCGGCCCAATGTAGGGAATGCCCTCTGGCGAGCCTGGCCGCAGCCCGGCCCAGTGCCCCACCACCGTGGCCCCTTCGAGCCCAGGCAGCAACTCCACCGCCGATGCCTTCAGGCTTTCCAGCGCATCTTCGGTCGGGGTCTTGTCATACCCGGCATGCTCCAGCGTGCTACCCACCAGAATGTGCCCATCCCGCCGCGGGATCGCATAGCGCCCCTTGGCCAGCACCATGCTCGGCAAAAAGTCCTCAGCGCATTTAAACAGGATCATCTGGCCCTTCACCGGCTCTACCGGCAGCTCAAGGCCCAGGGTACGCAACAGGTCGCCACTCCAGGCCCCGGCACTGAGCACCACCTCATCCGCCGCCAGCACACCTTCAGCGGTCTGCACCCCGGTCACGCGCCCGCCCTGCTGAACGAAGCCGGTGATCTGGCAATTTTCGCGCAAGGTGACGTTGGGCAGCGCCAGCAGCGCCGCCTTCAGCGATTTCACCAGGCGCGGGTTGCGCACGTTGGCCACGCCAGCCATGTAGATCGCGCGCTTGAAACCCGGGCCCAGCACCGGCACTGCGTCGTAGGCCACCGTGATATCCACGGCACTCAGCGGCCGCTGCTCACGCTCGGCCCAGGCCAGCGCTTCGGCTTCGTCATCCAGGTCGAGCCAGTACAGTCCCGTGGTGTGCACTTCGGGATCGACACCGGTGCTGGCGAACAAACGCTCGCCCAGCTGCGGATAATAGTCCTGCGACCAGTGCGCCAGGGCGGTCACAGCCGGGCTGTAGCGCCAAGGGTACAGCGGCGAAACGATGCCACCACCGGCCCACGACGACTCACGCCCGACCTCACCCTGGTCACATACCACCACCTGCCCGACCTTGGCCGCCAGGTTGAACGCCGTCAGCAGGCCGATCACCCCGCCGCCGACCACCACTACTTGCTTGCTCATCTGTCGATCCAACACCTGAAGTAAAACCGCGATGCACCGGGCATCATTCAACCTTCAGCTTCCCCAGCAGTGCTCGCTGCCGCCAACGGCACCCGGATTGCGCTGCGCGCCGGCCTGGTCGAGCTGGAAGTCGCCACAGCGATCCTGCGCCATCAGCCCACTGGGCAGCCGCCGTGCGCGCAGCGTGAAGGTGTCGCTGTCGCGCTGGGCCAGCAGGCTGTAATAGCGGGTACCGTCGGGCAAGGCCGGGTCACCCTCGGCATATTGGCCGGTGCGCACGCGGTGGCGCTCCAGGCGCAGGGCGGCATCATGCAGCAGGCCAACCACTTCGCTGCGTGCGGCTCGCCGAAGCTGGTCGCTGTAACTGGGGTAGGCAATGGCTGCCAGAATGCCGGTCACGGCCAGCACAATCAACAACTCGATCAGGCTCAAGCCTTGCTGCATGTCAGTCTCCTCTCAGTCTTTGCCGCCAGCTGATACGCCGGGTGGTGTCGCCAGCCATGGCATAGACGGCTTCCAGCACATGCCGTGACTGGGTTTGCTTGCTGACTCCAGTTATGCGGAACAGGGTAACCAGCTGCTCGTCTGGCAGGTGCGCAGCGCGAGTGCTCGTGCCCAGGTTCTGTATATGGAAGTAACCGTTGTGGGTGCCCTGCCACTGCCCTGCCAGATCGTGCGGTCGGGCTGGTGGCAGGCACGCGCCACAAGGGTCAGGAGGTGCCCGCTCAAGTTCGTGTTTCCCTGCCTGCAGCGCAGCCTCGGCTTCTTCGAACGCTCGCAGACCATCGCTCAGGTATCCCGTCATTCGCGTTTCCACCAGGGCGTCGCGCAGGGCAGATGCTGCAAGCAGACCCAGCAGCATGCTCAGGACCAGGGCCAACAGAAGAACCACACCACGCTGGCGGCTCATGAAGCGGGTACCGGGTTGCGGAGTGCCACGCTCAGCGAGTGATGCTGCTCAAGCTGCAAGCTGGGTTCGTACAATGTGAGTAGAAGATCGACCCGCTCACCAGGTACATACCCCACTCGCAGCACCCGTACATGATCGACCAGTGGCTGATTAATGTGACCCCGCTTGAAGAAAAGCGTGGTGCCACTGTGCACATAATGATGGCGACTGACGGGCACAGCCATCAGCTTTTCATCGCCTTGTACTCGATGCTTATGAACCCTCACTTCGTCGATACAGTTCGTCACCACGGTCCACTCCGGGTCGCCCGCATACCCTGGCAGCTCGGCGACAACCAGGCTCAAGCTTGACCTATCGGCCTGCAGTGGCCGGGCAAAGGCAGGCTGCGCAGCCACGTCCAGGAAGTCGCCAGGTTTGAGGCGCATACAGCCGAACATTCCGGCCATGCGCACGTCCTGCGCCATGCGCAACAATGCCTGCCGCGCCTCATCATTCATGCGCACCGCGGTACTTTGCAGGCGCCAGGCCTGGTGAGCTGATGTAAAGACCTGGCTAACCGCCGCCAGTAATACCAAGCCGATACCTAGCCCCAGCATCAACTCAAGCAAACCAAAACCACTTTGGGCGCGCCTCATCGACGCCCCCGTTCACGCTCACTGTGCGTCGCCATTACCGCCTGCCCATCACGGCGCGCGCTGTCCGCAGCCTGCAATGCCTGCAACTGTATCGCTGCCGCTGCGAACATGCCCACGGCCACCACCACGACTGCCAACAACACTTCCAGCAGCGTCATGCCCCGATGCTTTGTGTGCATCCCTGCACTCCTGCGAATTTTCCTGCAACAGTCCTGAACCTGGCCGACTAGACCGCTTGGCCAGCCAACGTGAAGCTATAGCCAAGCACTTTCACGGAGGAATGCACGGTGAAGCAACGAGGCGTAACACTGATACAAATGTTGTCGGCCTTGGCAGTGACCGTTTTGCTGACACAGCTCGGTATGCCGGCCTACGCCAGGATGAGCGACGACCTACACCGGGCAGCCGCTGCCCGTGATTTGGCACAGGCACTGCGCAGCGCACGCAGCCACGCCATGCTGCAAAGCCAGCCGGTGCTGGTGCAGGCGCTGGACGGTAATTGGGGGAACGGTTGGCAGGTAATGCTGGAGCATAACCAGCAGCTGTTGCGCGAGCAGCGCCTTTCGAGGCCGCTCAAGATTACGAGCAATCGCGGGGAGCGGTTCAAGTTCAGTGCGTTGGGGGTTCCAATGACGCTGAACAACAGCTGGTTGGGAACAACGCTGGAAGTGTGTGAACGCTCATCTGCCAGCAGCCGATACCAAGTGGTGCTGGCATCGAGCGGCAGAGTCAGATTGCTTGCAGAGGACCGAAACAATACTCGCTGTGCAAGCACATAGCCTTGAGCCGAGCTTGCCGGCCCTATCGCCGGCAAGCCAGATCCCACTGGATACCACTGCCTTCAAGGCTTGTGCAGTACCTGTGGGAGCTGGCTTGCCAGCGATGAGGCCAGTACAGGCTTCAGTCAGATCAGCGAGCGAACCCGCAGCTCTTTTGGCATCGAGAAGGTGATGTTCTCTTCACGCCCGTCCAGCTCTTCAGCGCCGGTAGCGCCCCAGGCCTTGAGCTGCTCGATCACGCCACGCACCAGCACTTCGGGGGCCGAAGCGCCAGCGGTTATGCCAATGCGTGCTGCCTGTTCAAACCAGCCCTGCTGCAGGTCCTCGGCACCGTCGATCAGGTAAGCCGGGGTGCCCATGCGCTCGGCCAGCTCACGCAGGCGGTTGGAGTTGGAGCTGTTCGGGCTGCCGACCACCAGCACCACGTCGCACTCACCGGCCAACTGCTTGACGGCGTCCTGGCGGTTCTGGGTGGCGTAGCAGATATCGTCCTTGCGCGGGCCACCGATGTTCGGGAAGCGCGCACGCAGGGCGTCGATGACGCGGCTGGTGTCGTCCATCGACAACGTGGTCTGGGTTACGAAGGCCAGGTGATCAGGGTCGCGCACCTGCAATCTGGCAACATCTTCCTCGTCCTCGACAAGGTAGATGGCGCCACCATTGCTGGCGTCGTACTGGCCCATGGTGCCTTCGACTTCCGGGTGCCCTTCATGGCCGATGAGAATGCACTCTCGGCCGTCACGGCTGTACTTCGCCACCTCGATGTGCACCTTGGTGACCAGCGGGCAGGTGGCATCGAACACTTTCAGGCCACGGCCAGCGGCTTCCTGGCGCACGGCCTGGGACACACCATGGGCGCTGAAGATGACGATGACATCGTCCGGCACCTGGTCCAGCTCTTCGACGAAGATGGCACCGCGATTGCGCAGGTCTTCCACCACGAACTTGTTGTGCACCACTTCGTGACGCACGTAGATCGGCGGGCCGAAGACTTCCAGCGCACGGTTGACGATCTCGATCGCCCGGTCGACCCCCGCGCAGAAGCCGCGAGGGTTGGCGAGTTTGATTTGCATGCTCGGCTCCAGGCTTACAGGGCCTTCACCTCGAGGATCTCCACCTCGAAGGTCAGGGTCTTGCCAGCCAGTGGGTGATTGAAGTCGATGGTCACCTGGTCGTCATCGAACGCTTTGACCACGCCCGGCAGCTCGGCGTTGGCGGCATCGTTGAAGATGATCAGCAGCCCTTCGGACAGCTCCATGCCCTCGAAGTTGGACCGCGGCATGACTTGCACGTTTTGCGGGTTGGGCTGGCCGAAGGCGTTCTCTGGGGCCACTACCAGAGTACGCTTGTCACCGGCCTTGAAGCCAAACAGCGCGCTCTCGAAGCCCGGCAACAAGTTGCCATCGCCCACCTTGAAGGTGGCCGGGGCTTTGTCGAACGTGCTGTCGACGGTGTCGCCGTTTTCCAGGTGCAGCGCGAAGTGCAGGGTGACTTCGGTGTTCTGGCCGATACGGGTGTCAGTCATGGACCGGATCCTCGGACTTCTTGCTCTTGAACATATCCAGCGCCAGCATCACCGCACCAACGGTGATGGCGCTGTCGGCCACGTTGAAGGCCGGGAAGTAATGGCGGTTCTGCCAGTGCACCAGGATGAAGTCGACCACATGGCCCAGCACGATGCGATCGTACAGGTTGCCAATGGCACCACCCAGCACCAGCGCCAGCGCCACGGCCAGCCAGGTCTCGTTGCGCCCCAGGCGCTTGAGCCACACCACCAGTACGGCACTGACCACCACCGCGATCAGGGCGAACAACCAGCGCTGCCAGCCAGCGCCATCAGCAAGGAAGCTGAAAGCGGCGCCGGTGTTATAGGCCAGGGTCCAGCTGAAGTAGTCAGGAATCACCACAATTTGCTGGTACATGGTCAGGGCGTTGTTGAAATACAGCTTGGTGGCCTGGTCGAGGACCAGCACCAGCAAGCTCAGCCAAAGCCATGCAAGGCGCCCGAAGCGCCCCACTGCCGGGTTAGGCATAGTGACGCACCTCGCCCGAGCCGGTCAGGTTGTCGACGCAACGGCTGCAGATTTCCGGGTGCTCCGGGTGGTTGCCGACGTCGGCGCGGAAGTGCCAGCAACGGCCGCACTTGGCGTGGCCGGACTTGACCACTTTCAGCTTGAGGCCTTCGACTTCGGTGGCCACGGCGTCTGCCGGTGCCTGCACGAACGGCACCACGCTGGCGGCCGAGGTGATCAGCACGAAGCGCAGCTCGTCGCCCAGCTTGCCCAGGTCGGCGCTCAGGCCTTCGTCGGCGTACAGGGTGACTTCGGCCTGCAGGTTGCCGCCAATGACCTTGGCGGTCCGCTGGTTTTCCAGCTCCTTGTTGACCGATGCCTTCACCGCCATCACGCGGTCCCAGTAGGCGCGGTCCAGCTCGGTGCCTTCCGGCAGCTCGCTCAGGCCCTGGTACCAGCCGTTGAGCATCACCGACTCGTTGCGCTCGCCCGGCAGGTATTGCCAGATTTCGTCGGCGGTAAACGCCAGGATTGGCGCAATCCAGCGCACCAGCGCTTCGCTGATGTGGTACAGCGCAGTCTGGCAGGAACGGCGGGCAACACTGTTGGCGCCGGTGGTGTACTGGCGGTCCTTGATGATGTCGAGGTAGAAGCCGCCCAGCTCCTGTACGCAGAAGTTGTGCACCTTGGAGTAGACGTTCCAGAAACGGTACTCGCTGTAGTGCTCTTCCAGCTCGCGCTGCAGCAGCAGGGTGCGGTCCACGGCCCAGCGGTCAAGTGCCAGCATGTCTTCAGGGGCCAGCAGGTCGCGGGCCGGGTCGAAACCGGACAGGTTGGACAGCAGGAAGCGTGCGGTATTGCGGATACGGCGGTAGGCGTCGGCGCTGCGCTGCAGGATCTGCTCGGAAACCGCCATTTCACCGGAATAGTCGGTGGCCGAAACCCACAGGCGCAGGATGTCGGCACCCAGGGTGTTGTTGACCTTCTCCGGCTCGATGGTGTTGCCCAGCGACTTGGACATCTTGCGGCCGTTTTCGTCCACAGTGAAACCGTGGGTCAGCAGCTCGCGATACGGCGCGTGGTTGTCGATGGCGCAACCGGTGAGCAGCGACGAGTGGAACCAGCCACGGTGCTGGTCGGAGCCTTCCAGGTACAGGTCGGCAACGGGGCCGGTGGCGTGGCCGATGTCGTGCGAGCCACGCAGCACGTGCCAGTGGGTGGTGCCGGAGTCGAACCACACGTCCAGGGTATCGGTGATCTTGTCATACTGAGCCGCTTCTTCACCCAGCAGTTCGACGGCATCCAGCTTGAACCAGGCCTCGATACCTTCTTGCTCGACGCGCTTGGCCACCGCTTCCATCAGCTCGACGGTACGTGGGTGCAGCTCGCCGGTCTGCTTGTGCAGGAAGAACGGGATCGGCACACCCCAGTTACGTTGACGCGAGATGCACCAGTCCGGACGGTTGGCGATCATCGAATGCAGGCGCGCCTGGCCCCAGGCCGGCACGAACTTGGTCTCTTCGATGGCCTTGAGGGCGCGCTCACGCAGCGGCTCGCCGGTGCTCGGCTGCTTGTCCATGCCCACGAACCACTGCGCGGTGGCGCGGTAGATCAGCGGGGTCTTGTGGCGCCAGCAGTGCATGTAGCTGTGGCTGATGGTTTCGGTGTGCATCAGCGCACCGACTTCGCTCAGCTTCTCGACGATGGCCGGGTTGGCCTTCCAGATGAACTGGCCGCCGAAGAATGGCAGCGACTCGACATACACGCCATTGCTCTGCACCGGAGTGAGGATGTCATCGTTGACCATGCCGTAGCGCTTGCAGGTGACGAAGTCGTCTTCGCCGTAGGCCGGCGAGGAGTGCACAACGCCGGTACCGGCGCCCAGTTCGACGTAGTCGGCCAGGTAGACTGGCGACAGGCGGTCGTAGAACGGGTGCCGGAAGTTGATCAGCTCCAGTGCCGAACCTTGGGCTGTGGCGATGACCGAGCCTTCCAGGTTGTAGCGCTTGAGGCACGACTCGACCAGCTCTTCAGCCAGCACCAGCAGACGCTCACCGGTGTCGACCAGGGCGTACTTGAACTCCGGGTGGATGTTCAGCGCCTGGTTGGCCGGGATGGTCCAGGGGGTGGTGGTCCAGATCACGATGGCGGCTGGCTTGGTCAGCGCATCCAGCCCAAAGGCGGCAGCCAGCTTGGCCTCGTCGGCAACCGGGAAGGCCACGTCGATGGTCTGGGATTTCTTGTCGGCGTACTCGACTTCGGCCTCCGCCAGCGCCGAACCGCAGTCGAAGCACCAGTTCACAGGCTTGAGGCCCTTGAACACGAAGCCCTGCTTGACCATCTCGGCCAGGGCGCGGATTTCACCGGCCTCGTTGGCGAAGTTCATGGTCTTGTAGGGGTTGTCCCAGTCACCCAGCACACCCAGGCGAATGAACTCGGTCTTCTGCCCTTCGATCTGCTCGGCGGCGTACTCGCGGCACAGCTCACGGGTGCGATCGGCAGACAGGTGCTTGCCGTGGGTCACCTCGACCTTGTGTTCGATCGGCAGGCCATGGCAGTCCCAGCCCGGGACATACGGTGCATCGTAGCCGGCCAGGGTCTTGGAGCGGACGATCATGTCCTTGAGGATTTTGTTCAGCGCATGACCGATGTGAATTTTGCCGTTGGCATAGGGCGGGCCGTCGTGCAGGACGAACTTGGGACGATCCTTGCCAATTTCGCGCAGCTTCTGGTACAGGCCAATGCTGTCCCAGCGCTGCAGGATCTGCGGTTCGCGCTGAGGCAGGCCGGCCTTCATGGGGAAGGCGGTGTCCGGAAGGTTAAGCGTGGCTTTGTAGTCGGTCATTTCAGGCTCTTCGTTAGCGGTTGAGCGTGCCAATGTGCACGTGCGGCGGCGATATCCGCATCGATCGCCGACTTCAGCGCCTCCAGGGAGGCGAATCGCTGCTCTTCACGCAGCTTGTGGTGGAACTCCACCGTCAGACGCCGGCCATACAGGTCGCCGGCAAAATCCAGAAGATGAATTTCCAGGTGCGGGCGCCCATCACCGGCAACGGTGGGACGCACGCCAATATTGCCCACACCCGGCCAGGCCTTGCCGTCGATTTCGATGCTGGCCAGGTAGACCCCGGACAGCGGCACGCGGCGGCGCTTGAGCTGGATGTTGGCGGTAGGTGTACCGAGCTGGCGGGCCAGCTTCTGGCCATGCAGCACGCGGCCGGTGACGCTGTACGGGCGGCCCAGCAGGTGCTCGGCCAGCTCGAAATTGCCTTCGGACAAGGCCTTGCGCACTTCGGTACTGCTGACGCGCAGACCGTCCTGGATCACCGTATTGGCGGCCTCGACGGTGAAGCCGTACTGCTTGCCGGCTTCGATCAGGAAGGCGAAGTCGCCGGCGCGGTCGCAGCCAAAGCGGAAGTCATCACCCACTTCGAGGTGGCGCACGCCCAGGCCGTCGACCAGGATGGCCTTGACGAAAGCGTCGGCGCTGAGCTGGCTCAGGCGCTGGTTGAACGCCAGGCACAGCACCCGGTCGATGCCCTCGGCGGCCAGCAGTTCGACCTTGTCACGCAGACGGGCCAGGCGCGCCGGCGCGGTATCGGGGGCAAAGTACTCGCGTGGTTGAGGTTCGAAAATCACCACGCAGGTCGGCAGGCCCAAGGCCTGGCCGCGCTCGCGCAGGCGCGCCAGGATTGCCTGGTGGCCGCGGTGAACCCCGTCGAAGTTGCCAATGGTGGCGACACAGCCCCGGTGCTCGGGGCGCAGGTTGTGAAGACCTCGAACCAGCTGCATAACGCGCTTCTTGCTCATAAAGTGGCCGATTATAACCACACCCGGGCGCCGGTGACAGGCAGCAACGCCCAAGGGCGGCGTGGAATGCGAAAAACCGACGCCTGACCCACCTGAAGCCTCAGTGCAAGGCCTTGCGGGCGAAATGCCGGGGCCGGAAGCCGCACAGGTACAGGCAGCCGAAATACGTCACGACACCAGCCAGGATCAGTGCGCCAAGCCGCATGAAGCGCTCAAGCATGATGCCCTGCTCCCAGGCCGGCATATAGTGCATGCCCGCCAACAGGACCGCCGACATCAACGCCACTGCCAGAACAAGCTTGAGCAGAAACACTGCCCAGCCTGGCTGAGGCTCGAACAACTGCTGACTGCGCAGCTTCCAGAACAGCAAGCCGGCATTCAGGCACGCACCGAGACTGATCGCCAGCGCCAGGCCGGCATGCGCAAGCGGGCCGACCAGGGCGAGGTTGAACAGCTGGGTACAGAACAGGGTGAAAATCGCGATCTTCACCGGTGTGCGGATATTCTGCTGCGCATAGAAGCCGGGTGCCAGTACCTTGACCAGAATGATCGCCAGCAAGCCTACGGAATAGGCCATTAGCGCCCGCTGGGTCATGGCCGCATCAAACGCGCTGAACTTGCCATATTGAAAGAGCGCAACGGTCAGCGGCTCGGCAAGAATGGCCAACGCCAGGGTGCACGGCAGCACCAGCAGGAAGCACAGGCGCAGGCCCCAGTCGAGGATCCGCGAGTATTCCTCGCGGTCCTTGTTGGCGTAGGTCTTGGCCAGGGTCGGCAGCAGGATGGTGCCCAGGGCCACGCCCAGCACGCCCGACGGCAGCTCCATGAGGCGGTCGGCGTAATACATCCACGACACCGAGCCGGCCACCAGGAAGGAGGCAAAGATGGTGTTGATGATCAGCGAGATCTGGCTCACCGATACCCCAAGAATCGCCGGCAGCATTTGCTTCAGCACCCGCCACACTCCCGCGTCCTTGAGATTCAGACGCGGCAGCACGAGCATGCCGATTTTCTTCAATGCCGGCAGCTGGTACAACAACTGCGCCAGGCCACCCGCCAGCACACCCCAGGCCAGGGCCATGATTGGCGGGTTGAAGTACCGCGTCAGCAGCACGGCAAAGGCGATCATCGCCACGTTCAGCAGGGTCGGGGTGAAGGCCGGTACCGAAAAACGGTTCCAGGTATTGAGGATTGCGCCGGCCAGGGAAGAAAGCGAAATCAGCAATATATAAGGAAAGGTCACCCGCAACAGGGCGGTGGTCAGCTCGTACTTTTCCGCGTTGTCGACAAAACCGGGGGCTGTTGCCCATACCACCCATGGCGCCGCCAGGATACCGATGGCAGTCACCAGGGCGAGGACCAGGGTCAGCAGGCCGCTGACGTAGGCGATGAAGGTACGCGTCGCTTCCTCGCCCTGCTGGGTCTTGTACTCGGCCAGGATCGGCACAAAGGCTTGGGAAAACGCACCCTCGGCGAAAATGCGCCGCAGCAGGTTGGGCAATTTGAACGCGATAAAGAAGGCGTCAGTGGCAACACCGGCACCAAAGATGCGAGCCAGGATGGTGTCACGCACGAAGCCCAGCACCCGGGAAACCATGGTGATCGAGCTTACTGCAGCCAGGGATTTGAGCAGGTTCATCGAAAAGATTCACGCCAAGGGCAGAGGACGCTGCCAGACAGCGTCCGAATGTGCGATACTCCCGCGCCTTCGCAGGGGAGCCAAAAATTCCCGAGTGTACAGGTCGCGCAGCAGAAAGGAATCTTTCCCTCTTGTTGGCGCACCGCTCGGCGGAACCTTGCAGGTGGCCTTGACAATCGATCTACTGATCGGCATGATTCGCGGCCTATTTTGTTTGCTATTTACCTAAAGTCTTTCGAGGAGCTCGACGGTGGCCAACACACCTTCCGCCAAGAAACGTGCAAAACAGGCTGAGAAGCGTCGCAGCCACAACGCCAGCCTGCGTTCCATGGTCCGCACCTACATCAAGAATGTAGTTAAAGCCATTGACGCAAAAGACGCCGACAAAGCGCAAGCCGCTTACGTTCTGGCTGTACCTGTAATCGACCGTATGGCCGACAAAGGTATCATCCACAAGAACAAAGCTGCTCGTCACAAAGGCCGTCTGAATGGCCACATCAAGGCGCTGAAAGAAGCTGCAGCTGCCTAAGCGACGCGCTATTCGAAAAACCGACCCTAGGGTCGGTTTTTTGTTGCCTGCGATTTATGCTTGCGGGCACGGCTCCATGTGGAGCTCGGTCTCTGCAGGAGCGGCCTTGCGTCGCGAAAGGGCTGCGGAGCAGCCCCGGCAATCTCAGCTTCTGCGCTGAGACCGAGGGGCCGCTACGCGCCCCTTTCGCGACACAAGGCCGCTCCCACAAAAAAGCAGGGCCGCAGTTGGCGACCCTGCTTTTACATTACTTGGCTATCTGAATCTTCGGCGCCCACTGCAGCCATTCATCCTCGGCCTTGTCGAACAAGGCAAAGGTCTGCTGCGGCCGGGCCGGGTTGCCCATCTGCTCGCCATCCGGCGTCGCAAAAGCGATACCGCCATCGATCAGGGTTTCCACCGACTCGGTACGCACCGTAGCCCCCTTGAACAGCCCCCAGTCGAAACCGAAGCCACTGCTGTTCCAGAAGCGGCTACCACTGCGTACCAGTGCCGCATAGCGTGGCTCGATGAGGATATGGATCAGCACGCGGTCAGCGCTCTGCCCCAACTCGAAGCCTGTCACCTTGCCGACCGCCACCTCACGGTATGTCACTGGCACACCCGGCTTGATCGATCCACGGCGCGGGGCGCTGAGGGTCAAGGGCAAGCCGACCTCCGGCCCCGTCACTTGCGGGGCATCGGCCAAAGCGATGAAATCGCGCTGAGGGCCACGGTCCTTGGTTGCTGGCTGTACCTCCAGGTACTGCCCGCCGATCAGGGTGTCGAGGTTCTCGGTGCGCACCAGGCCCAATGCCGGCTTGACCACCCAGAACTGCGTACCGGCACGGGCAATACGGTCCGCCGCTTCGGTGATACGTGCCCGCAGCAGCACTGCCTGCAAGTCATTGGTCAGGTCAACGCTTTCGATACTGCCCACATCCAGGCCACGGAAGCGGATCGGCGTACCCGGCTTCAGGCCATCTGCACGGTCTACACGGACGGTGATCAAAGTACCCGCGCGGTTTACCGCCTCCTGGCTGTCATGCAGGCGGAAGCGTGGAATGCGGCGTTTCAGCGCCACATCCGGGCGCGGCGTGTCGAACGCAATACCGCCGGCCATCAGCGTTTGCAGCGACTCACTCTTGATCTTGATGCCCGAGAGGCCGCCCGTCAGGGTGATGCCACTGACGTTCCAGAAGCGCGACGAACCGTTAACCAGTTTTTCGTATTCCTTTTCAATATGCACACCGATCAGGATGCGGTTGCTGTTACGCGCAAACTGATAGCTCTGCACGCTACCCACCTTGACCTGGCGGTACATCACCGGGCTGCCGATCTCCAGCGACCCCAAGGTATCGGCAAACAACACCATGTGCAGCCCCGGCGCCTTGAGGTCGAGCGGCGGCGCCTTGGCGCGGGCCTCGAACTCACGCTCGGGTCGCTCACCCTTCTCCCCCGGGCGTATGGCGATGTAGTTGCCTTTGACCAGCGCTTCCAGGCCAGTGATACCTGCAAGGGAAATGGACGGTTTGACCACCCAGAACTGTGTGCCCTCGACCAGGTAGTCTTCGGTCAGCGGGTCCAGCGTCAGCTCGGCCGATGCGCTGGACAGGTTGTCTTCCATTTTCAGGGCTTTCAGCGAGCCCACCTGGATGCCCTTGTACATGACCGGCGTGCGGCCTGCCTGCAGGCCCTCGTAATCGCTCAGCTTCACCTTGACCCGGATACCTGCCTGGGCTGCATCGAAGTCTTCGTACAGGCGGAACGGCAGGCTCGGATCGGTGGGCGGGCTGTCCTTGCGGTACTCCGGCGTAGCAAATGCGATACCACCGGCCACGATGCTCGACAGCGATTCGCTGCGCACCTTCACACCCGACAGCGACGCATCAATACTGACGCCGCTGGCGTTCCAGAAACGCGTGTGCTTGCGCACCAGGCTGGCGTAGGCAGGCTCGATGAACACCTTGACCTCGACGGTGCTCTGGTCCTCGGACAGGCGATAGCTCTTCACCCGACCCACCTGGATCTGCTTGTAGAATATCGGGCTGTCACGGTTGAGCGAGCCGAGCCTTTCGGCTTTGAGGGTCAAATGCAGGCCTGGCTCCGAATCCGAGAGCGGCGGCGCCACCTTCAACGCGGTAAAGCGCTTGGTACGCTCCCCCTCGCCCGGGCTGACGGCGATGTAGTTACCCGACACCAGGGTTTCAAGGCCGGTGATACCCGCCAGACTCACACTCGGTTTCACCAGCCAGAAGCGTGTGCCCTTGGTGAGGTGAGGCTCGGCGGCCTTGTTCATCTCGATGGTGGCGATCACCCCCTGGTTGTCGCCCTCGGCATCGAGTACCAGGCTCTTCACTTTGCCTACCGGCATGCCCTTGTAGATGACTTCGGTCTTGTTGGCGACGATACCTTCACCCGACTCGAAGCGGACTTCAATTTCCACGCCGGCCGCGCTGTAGGCCTGCCATGCGAGCCAGCCCCCGATCATCAGGGCGATCAAGGGCAGGATCCAGATGGCCGACCAGTTTGAGGCTGGGCGGGTTTTAGCCGTTGGCAGGTCACTCATGGTCGTCATCCGACTCCGTGTTATCCCAAATCAGTCGGGGATCGAAAGTTAAAGCGGCAAGCATTGTCAGGATCACCACAGTTGCGAAGGCGACAGCGCCCAGGTTGGCTTCGACACTGGCGATTCGGCCGAAATTCACCACTGCCACCAGAATGGCGATGACGAAGATATCGAGCATGGACCAGCGCCCAATGAATTCAATGAAGCGATACATCATTATCCGTTGCCGAGCCGAAAGCGGCTGGTGACGCTGAACGGAGTACAACAGCAAGCCAATGCCCACCAGCTTGAACGTGGGCACCAGGATACTGGCAATGAACACCACGGCGGCAATGGGCACCATACCGTGCTTGAGCAGGGTGATGACGCCGGACATGATCGTGTCCGGGCTGCCCTGCCCGAGTGTACTCACGGTCATGATAGGGAGCAGGTTGGCCGGGATGTACAGGATCGACGCAGCAACCAGCAGCGCCCAGGTGCGCACGATACTGTTAGGGCGGCGAGCATGCACAATGGCGCCGCAGCGCGTGCAGTGCTGCGAAGTGCTATCTGGCACTTGCTTGTTCAGTTCATGACATTCATTGCAGACAAGAATGCCTGCATCAATCGCCCGCATGCAGGTCCTCCCCCGATAGCGCACTCCAGATCTGGTGCGCAGACATCACCACTTCAAGCCACACCTGGACCAATAACAGACTGATGAAACAGAACAACCCCAGGCCCACGGTCAGTTCGGCCAGGTCCACCAGCTTGACGATGGCCACCAGCACCCCCATGAAATAGACCTCGAGCATGCCCCAGTCACGCAAGTGGTGATAGATGCGATAGAACAGCAGGCCGAAGTTACGGCCCATGTTCAAGCGAATACTCAGTAATACCGCCAGCTGGCAGAGCAGTTTTGCCAGGGGGATGGCCATGCTGCAGAGGAACACGACCACCGCTACACCACGCATCTGCGAATTGTACAGGCCGAGTACGCCGCTCCAGACAGTATCGTCCGAGGTCTGGCCAAGCAGGTGCAGCTGCATGATCGGTAGAAAATTGGCAGGTACGAACAGTAACAACGCGGTCAGTACCAGAGCCAGGCTGCGGTTGACTACATTATGCCGATGGGCATAGAGCTCGTAGCCGCAACGTGGGCATTGGGCTTTTTCATCGGGCTTGAGCACAGGCTTACGGAGCAGCAGGTCGCATTCGTGGCAGGCGACAAGCTCGTCCAGCGGCAATTGGGCCAAGGCTTCGTGTTCGTCAGGGTTGGGCATATGGCGCTTCTGGAAAGGTGCGTGGGCCTATTCTAGTGTTCTGGCTCAAATTGTGGGAGGCGACTTACCACAGACCCCTGTAGGAGCAGCCTTGTGCTGCGAAGAGGCCGGTAAGGCTAAAGATTATCTTCGGCTGCAATGGCCTCTTCGCAGCACAAGGCTGCTCCTACAGGGGTTCGGGCAGGGCTGAATTTTTTGCCCACAAAGACAAAACCCCTACCTGCATGCGCAGATAGGGGTTTTGCGAAATGAATCTTGACGATGACCTACTCTCACATGGGGAAACCCCACACTACCATCGGCGATGCATCGTTTCACTGCTGAGTTCGGGATGGGATCAGGTGGTTCCAATGCTCTATGGTCGTCAAGAAATTCTGTAGCCAGAATGTCCAGATGGACAGCCCAGCGAATCCGGATATGTGATGTTTATGGTTCGTTGCGAACTTTCGGTTCGTATCATCTTCACCACCGCAATCTGCGTCAGCAAATTGCTTGGGTGTTATATGGTCAAGCCTCACGGGCAATTAGTATTGGTTAGCTCAACGCCTCACAGCGCTTACACACCCAACCTATCAACGTCGTAGTCTTCGACGGCCCTTTAGGGGATTCAAGATCCCAGTGAGATCTCATCTTGAGGCAAGTTTCCCGCTTAGATGCTTTCAGCGGTTATCTCTTCCGAACATAGCTACCCGGCAATGCCACTGGCGTGACAACCGGAACACCAGAGGTTCGTCCACTCCGGTCCTCTCGTACTAGGAGCAGCCCCTCTCAAATCTCAAACGTCCACGGCAGATAGGGACCGAACTGTCTCACGACGTTCTAAACCCAGCTCGCGTACCACTTTAAATGGCGAACAGCCATACCCTTGGGACCGGCTTCAGCCCCAGGATGTGATGAGCCGACATCGAGGTGCCAAACACCGCCGTCGATATGAACTCTTGGGCGGTATCAGCCTGTTATCCCCGGAGTACCTTTTATCCGTTGAGCGATGGCCCTTCCATACAGAACCACCGGATCACTAAGACCTACTTTCGTACCTGCTCGACGTGTTTGTCTCGCAGTCAAGCGCGCTTTTGCCTTTATACTCTACGACCGATTTCCGACCGGTCTGAGCGCACCTTCGTACTCCTCCGTTACTCTTTGGGAGGAGACCGCCCCAGTCAAACTACCCACCATACACTGTCCTCGATCCGGATAACGGACCTGAGTTAGAACCTCAAAGTTGCCAGGGTGGTATTTCAAGGATGGCTCCATGAGAACTGGCGTCCCCACTTCAAAGCCTCCCACCTATCCTACACAAGCAAATTCAAAGTCCAGTGCAAAGCTATAGTAAAGGTTCACGGGGTCTTTCCGTCTAGCCGCGGATACACTGCATCTTCACAGCGATTTCAATTTCACTGAGTCTCGGGTGGAGACAGCGCCGCCATCGTTACGCCATTCGTGCAGGTCGGAACTTACCCGACAAGGAATTTCGCTACCTTAGGACCGTTATAGTTACGGCCGCCGTTTACCGGGGCTTCGATCAAGAGCTTCGCTTGCGCTAACCCCATCAATTAACCTTCCGGCACCGGGCAGGCGTCACACCCTATACGTCCACTTTCGTGTTTGCAGAGTGCTGTGTTTTTAATAAACAGTCGCAGCGGCCTGGTATCTTCGACCGGCATGGGCTTACGGAGCAAGTCCTTGACCCTCGCCGGCGCACCTTCTCCCGAAGTTACGGTGCCATTTTGCCTAGTTCCTTCACCCGAGTTCTCTCAAGCGCCTTGGTATTCTCTACCTAACCACCTGTGTCGGTTTGGGGTACGGTTCCCAGTTATCTGAAGCTTAGGAGCTTTTCTTGGAAGCATGGTATCAACCACTTCGTCGCCTAAAGGCAACTCGTCATCAGCTCTCGGCCTTGAAATCCCGGATTTGCCTAAGATTTCAGCCTACCACCTTAAACCTGGACAACCAACGCCAGGCTGGCCTAACCTTCTCCGTCCCTCCATCGCAATAACTGGAAGTACAGGAATATTAACCTGTTTTCCATCGACTACGCTTTTCAGCCTCGCCTTAGGGACCGACTAACCCTGCGTCGATTAACGTTGCGCAGGAAACCTTGGTCTTTCGGCGTGCGAGTTTTTCACTCGCATTGTCGTTACTCATGTCAGCATTCGCACTTCTGATACCTCCAGCAAGCTTCTCAACTCACCTTCACAGGCTTACAGAACGCTCCTCTACCGCATCATCATAAGATGATACCCGTAGCTTCGGTGCATGGTTTGAGCCCCGTTACATCTTCCGCGCAGGCCGACTCGACTAGTGAGCTATTACGCTTTCTTTAAAGGGTGGCTGCTTCTAAGCCAACCTCCTAGCTGTCTAAGCCTTCCCACATCGTTTCCCACTTAACCATGACTTTGGGACCTTAGCTGACGGTCTGGGTTGTTTCCCTTTTCACGACGGACGTTAGCACCCGCCGTGTGTCTCCCATGCTCGGCACTTGTAGGTATTCGGAGTTTGCATCGGTTTGGTAAGTCGGGATGACCCCCTAGCCGAAACAGTGCTCTACCCCCTACAGTGATACATGAGGCGCTACCTAAATAGCTTTCGAGGAGAACCAGCTATCTCCGAGCTTGATTAGCCTTTCACTCCGATCCACAGGTCATCCGCTAACTTTTCAACGGTAGTCGGTTCGGTCCTCCAGTCAGTGTTACCTAACCTTCAACCTGCCCATGGATAGATCGCCCGGTTTCGGGTCTATACCCAGCGACTAAACGCCCTATTAAGACTCGCTTTCGCTACGCCTCCCCTATTCGGTTAAGCTCGCCACTGAATATAAGTCGCTGACCCATTATACAAAAGGTACGCAGTCACCTAACAAGTAGGCTCCCACTGCTTGTACGCATACGGTTTCAGGATCTATTTCACTCCCCTCTCCGGGGTTCTTTTCGCCTTTCCCTCACGGTACTAGTTCACTATCGGTCAGTCAGTAGTATTTAGCCTTGGAGGATGGTCCCCCCATATTCAGACAAAGTTTCTCGTGCTCCGTCCTACTCGATTTCATTGATAAGAGATTTTCGTGTACGGGGCTATCACCCACTATGGCCGCACTTTCCAGAGCGTTCCACTAATCTCAAACCAACTTAAGGGCTGGTCCCCGTTCGCTCGCCACTACTAAGGGAATCTCGGTTGATTTCTTTTCCTCAGGGTACTTAGATGTTTCAGTTCCCCTGGTTCGCCTCTTGCACCTATGTATTCAGTACAAGATAACCAGCTTGTGCTGGCTGGGTTCCCCCATTCAGAGATCTCTGGATCACAGTCTGTTTGCCGACTCCCCAAAGCTTTTCGCAGGCTACCACGTCTTTCATCGCCTCTGACTGCCAAGGCATCCACCGTATGCGCTTCTTCACTTGACCATATAACCCCAAGCAATCTGGTTATACTGTGAAGACGACATTCGCCGAAAATTCGCACGTCGCTCTTTCGAGCAGAACTCACAAATTTTACCTTAGCCTGATCCACCAGCAGTGAAACTGGTGTTCAGTCTATTTCTATCACATATCCGAATTTTTAAAGAACGATCTGACAAAAGTCAGAAATCAACATTCATCTACGAATGTTCATTTCTAAGTTCTGATCAAGTAAAGCGAGTGGTGGAGCCAAGCGGGATCGAACCGCTGACCTCCTGCGTGCAAGGCAGGCGCTCTCCCAGCTGAGCTATGGCCCCGCATATTGGTAGGTCTGGGCAGATTTGAACTGCCGACCTCACCCTTATCAGGGGTGCGCTCTAACCAACTGAGCTACAGACCTATATAGGGTCTTGATCGTCTTCGACAATGAATCAAGCAATTCGTGTGGGAGCTCATCAGCAGGCTGATGTCGTCGATTAAGGAGGTGATCCAGCCGCAGGTTCCCCTACGGCTACCTTGTTACGACTTCACCCCAGTCATGAATCACACCGTGGTAACCGTCCTCCCGAGGGTTAGACTAGCTACTTCTGGTGCAACCCACTCCCATGGTGTGACGGGCGGTGTGTACAAGGCCCGGGAACGTATTCACCGCGACATTCTGATTCGCGATTACTAGCGATTCCGACTTCACGCAGTCGAGTTGCAGACTGCGATCCGGACTACGATCGGTTTTGTGAGATTAGCTCCACCTCGCGGCTTGGCAACCCTCTGTACCGACCATTGTAGCACGTGTGTAGCCCAGGCCGTAAGGGCCATGATGACTTGACGTCATCCCCACCTTCCTCCGGTTTGTCACCGGCAGTCTCCTTAGAGTGCCCACCATAATGTGCTGGTAACTAAGGACAAGGGTTGCGCTCGTTACGGGACTTAACCCAACATCTCACGACACGAGCTGACGACAGCCATGCAGCACCTGTGTCAGAGTTCCCGAAGGCACCAATCCATCTCTGGAAAGTTCTCTGCATGTCAAGGCCTGGTAAGGTTCTTCGCGTTGCTTCGAATTAAACCACATGCTCCACCGCTTGTGCGGGCCCCCGTCAATTCATTTGAGTTTTAACCTTGCGGCCGTACTCCCCAGGCGGTCAACTTAATGCGTTAGCTGCGCCACTAAAATCTCAAGGATTCCAACGGCTAGTTGACATCGTTTACGGCGTGGACTACCAGGGTATCTAATCCTGTTTGCTCCCCACGCTTTCGCACCTCAGTGTCAGTATCAGTCCAGGTGGTCGCCTTCGCCACTGGTGTTCCTTCCTATATCTACGCATTTCACCGCTACACAGGAAATTCCACCACCCTCTACCGTACTCTAGCTTGCCAGTTTTGGATGCAGTTCCCAGGTTGAGCCCGGGGCTTTCACATCCAACTTAACAAACCACCTACGCGCGCTTTACGCCCAGTAATTCCGATTAACGCTTGCACCCTCTGTATTACCGCGGCTGCTGGCACAGAGTTAGCCGGTGCTTATTCTGTCGGTAACGTCAAAACACTAACGTATTAGGTTAATGCCCTTCCTCCCAACTTAAAGTGCTTTACAATCCGAAGACCTTCTTCACACACGCGGCATGGCTGGATCAGGCTTTCGCCCATTGTCCAATATTCCCCACTGCTGCCTCCCGTAGGAGTCTGGACCGTGTCTCAGTTCCAGTGTGACTGATCATCCTCTCAGACCAGTTACGGATCGTCGCCTTGGTGAGCCATTACCTCACCAACTAGCTAATCCGACCTAGGCTCATCTGATAGCGCAAGGCCCGAAGGTCCCCTGCTTTCTCCCGTAGGACGTATGCGGTATTAGCGTTCCTTTCGAAACGTTGTCCCCCACTACCAGGCAGATTCCTAGGCATTACTCACCCGTCCGCCGCTGAATCGAAGAGCAAGCTCTTCTCATCCGCTCGACTTGCATGTGTTAGGCCTGCCGCCAGCGTTCAATCTGAGCCATGATCAAACTCTTCAGTTCAATACTGCTTGGGTTTTTAAGAAACCCTAAACTTGGCTCAGCAATCTCAAATGACTATGTGATTTCTCGCATGGTCACTTGTGATGCTGATAATCTTTTTGACTATCAGTCCGTACTCACAAGCACCCACACGAATTGCTTGATTCGATTTGTTAAAGAGCGTTTGGCTAAGAGCTTTTCGTCTCAACCGAGGCGCGCATTCTACGCTTTCCTCAGAGCCTGTCAAGCGTTTATTTTGAAGTTTTTTGCGAGAAACTCGTTTATCTTCAAACACTTAACTCGCTGCGATCTCTCGTAGCGGGAGGTGAATCATACAGCGTTTAGAAGCGCTGTCAACCACCATTTCAACCGCTTGCGATCTTTCGATCGTAGCCCTTTCAACGCCACCTTAACTACTTAACTCATTGAATCTCAAGGAGTTTGTCGTTCCGATGTCGCTGGAAGTGGGGCGCATTATAAGGGGATTCAGAAGGGCGTCAACCTTTAATTTCAAGAAACCCTGATATTGCTGAAAAACAAAGCGGGGAGGCCTTTCGGCCTCCCCGCGTTATTGACCTACCTTAAAGGCTAGGGAATGCAAACTGCGACGCTTCATGGCTGGAACGCTGCGGCCAGCGCTGGGTAATCGCTTTGCGACGGGTATAGAAGCGCACCCCATCCGGCCCATAAGCATGCAGATCACCGAACAGCGAACGCTTCCAGCCGCCAAAGCTGTGATAGGCCACCGGGACCGGCAGCGGCACGTTTACACCGACCATGCCCACTTCGATCTCGTCGCAGAACAGGCGCGCCGCTTCACCGTCACGGGTAAAGATGCAGGTACCGTTGCCGTACTCGTGATCATTGATCAGCTGCATGGCCTGCTCCAGGCTGTTCACACGCACTACACACAGCACCGGGCCAAAGATCTCTTCTTTATAGATGCGCATCTGCGGGGTCACCTTGTCGAACAGGGTGCCACCCACGAAGTAGCCATCTTCATTGCCGGCCACACGCAAACCACGGCCATCTACCACCAGCTTGGCACCAGCAGCAACACCGTCATCGATATAACCCACTACCTTGTCACGGGCAGCAGCAGTCACCAGAGGGCCCATGTCCAGGCCACACGAGGTGCCGGCACCAATCTTCAGTGCCTTGATCTGCGGCTCCAGTTTGGCAATCAGGGCATCGGCCACCTGATCGCCCACGCAGACCGCCACCGAAATAGCCATGCAACGCTCGCCGCACGAACCGTAGGCGGCACCCATCAGTGCGCTGACGGCGTTGTCCAGGTCGGCATCCGGCATCAGTACTGCGTGGTTCTTCGCGCCACCCAAGGCTTGTACGCGCTTGCCGCGCTTGGTGCCTTCGGCATAGATGTATTCGGCGATCGGCGTTGAACCGACGAAGCTCAGTGCTTTTACTTCAGGCGCTTCGATCAGCGCATCCACCGCTTCCTTGTCGCCGTGCACCACGTTCAGGATGCCCTTCGGCAGGCCGGCTTCCAGCAGCAGCTGGGCGATGTACAGGGTCGAGCTCGGGTCACGCTCGGAAGGCTTGAGGATGAAAGCGTTGCCGCAGGCGATAGCCAGGGGGTACATCCACAGCGGCACCATGGCCGGGAAGTTGAACGGGGTGATGCCAGCGACCACGCCCAACGGTTGGAAGTCGGACCAGGCATCGATGTTCGGGCCGACGTTGCGGCTGTACTCGCCCTTCAACACTTCTGGTGCTGCGCAGGCGAACTCAACGTTCTCGATACCGCGCTTCAGTTCGCCGGCTGCGTCTTCCAGGGTCTTGCCATGCTCTTCGCTGATCATCTGCGAAATCTTGGCTTCGTTCTGCTCCAGCAATTGCTTGAAGCGGAACATCACCTGGGCGCGCTTGGCCGGCGGGGTGTTGCGCCAGGCCGGGAAGGCCGCTTTGGCGGAGTCGATCGCTTCTTGCACGGTCGCGCGGCTGGCCAATTCGACCTTGCGCACAGCCTGGCCGGTGGACGGGTTGAAGACATCGGCGGTGCGCTCACCCTTGGAAACCAGCTCGCCATGGATCAGGTGCTGAACAATGCTCATGCAAAACTCCAGATAAAGAAGGTAAATGCAGGCGCGGGACACGTGCACGCGCCTGGCATCAAAATCGGAAAGATCAGTCGATCAGGTTCAGGTTTTCGCCAACGGCGTCGAACAGGCGATCCAGTTGCTGCGGCGTGGTGTTGAATGTTGGGCCGAACTGCAGGGTGTCGCCACCGAAGCGTACATAGAAGCCTGCCTTCCACAACTTCATCGCCACTTCGTAAGGGCGGACAATGGCATCACCGTCACGGGCGGCGATCTGAATGGCGCCGGCCAAGCCGTAGTTACGGATATCAACGACGTTTTTGGTGCCTTTCACGCCGTGCAGCAGCTTCTCGAAGTGCGGCGCCAGCTCGGCGGCGGACTGCACCAGGTTTTCCTTCTGCAACAGGTCCAGCGCGGCGATACCGGCGGCGCAGGCTACCGGGTGAGCCGAATAGGTGTAGCCGTGCGGGAATTCTACGGCGTATTCAGGGGTCGGCTGGTTCATGAAAGTCTGATAGATCTCGCTGCTGGCAATCACCGCGCCCATCGGGATGGCGCCGTTGGTTACCTGCTTGGCGATGCACATCAGGTCCGGGGTCACGCCGAACGCTTCGGCGCCGGTCATCGCCCCCATGCGGCCGAAGCCGGTGATCACTTCGTCGAAGATCAGCAGGATGTTGTGCTGGGTGCAGATTTCACGCAGGCGCTTCAGGTAACCCTTCGGCGGCGGCAGTACACCGGCCGAGCCGGCCAGCGGCTCAACGATCACCGCAGCGATGTTGGAGGCATCGTGCAGCTCGATCAGCTTGAGCATTTCGTCCGCCAGGGCAATACCGCCCTCTTCTGGCAGCCCCTTGGAGAAGGCGTTCACCGGCAGTACGGTGTGAGGCAGGTGGTCGACATCAAGCAACTGGCCGAACATCTTGCGGTTACCGTTGACGCCACCCAGGCTGGTACCAGCGATGTTCACGCCGTGATAGCCACGGGCACGGCCAATGATCTTGGTCTTGGTCGCCTGGCCTTTCAGGCGCCAGTAGGCACGGACCATCTTCAGCGCGGTATCGGCGCACTCGGAACCGGAGTTGGTATAAAAGACGTGATTCAGTTCACCAGGGGTCAGCTGGGTGATCTTCTCGGCCAGCTGGAACGACAGCGGGTGGCCAAACTGAAACGCCGGAGAGTAATCCAGAGTACTCAGCTGGCGGGTCACCGCGTCGGTGATTTCCTTGCGGGTGTGCCCGGCGCCGCAAGTCCACAGACCCGACAGGGCATCAAAGATCTTGCGCCCTTGGTCATCGACCAAATAGTTGCCTTCGGCCGCCACGATCAACCGTGGGTCACGGTGGAAGTTGCGGTTGGCGGTGTAGGGCATCCAGTGGGCATCCAGCTTGAGCTGGCTGGCGATACCGACGGTAGCGGTTTCGGGCATGTTCATCGGCGGTTCCTCGAAAGACGATTAGGCAACGATGGATGTTGTTGCAGCTAAATTGGCACGGCGATAAAGTCTGAAAAAGCCAACATTTCTAATCTTCAGACAGGCCGTGACTAAACTGATGAGCCGACGCCCCGATCCACTCGCCCAAGTCAGCGATTTCGACATCCGCTTGCTGAAGATCTACCGCAGCGTGGTCGAATGCGGCGGCTTCTCGGCCGCCGAAAACGTGCTGGGCATTGGCCGCTCGGCCATCAGCCAGCAAATGAACGACCTTGAGCAACGCCTGGGGTTGCGCCTGTGCCAGCGCGGCCGCGCCGGTTTCTCGCTGACCGAGGAAGGCCGCGAGGTCTACCATTCGGCACTGCAACTGCTAAGCGCCCTGGAAAGCTTTCGCACCGAGGTAAACGGCCTGCACCAGCACTTGCGTGGCGAATTGAACATTGGCCTTACCGATAACCTGGTCACCCTGCCGCACATGCGCATCACCCATGCCCTGGCCGAACTCAAGGACCGTGGGCCCGAGGTGCGTATCCAGATCCGCATGATCGCCCCCAGCCAGGTCGAACATGGCGTGCTCGACGGCAGCCTGCATGTCGGTGTGGTACCCCAGACCAGCCCGCTGTCGGGCCTTGAGTACCAACCGTTGTACAGCGAACGCTCGCTGTTGTACTGCGCCGTTGGGCACCCGCTGTTCTATGCCGATGACCAGCAGGTCGACGACGACCGCCTCAACAGCCAGGAAGCCATTACCCCCACCTTCCGCCTGCCAGCCGACATCCAGGCCCATTACCAGGCGTTGAACTGCACGGCCAGTGCTTCGGACCGCGAAGGCATGGCGTTTCTGATCCTCACCGGGCGCTACATCGGCTACCTGCCCGACCACTACGCCACGTTCTGGGTGCAGCAAGGCCGCTTGCGTGCCCTCAAACCCCAACAGCGCTTCTATGACCTGAGCCTGAGCTGGGTAACCCGCAAGGGCCGGCGGCCGAACCTGGTCCTGGAAAGCTTCCTGGAGAGCCTGGCTGCGACACGTTGATGCCAGTCTCTGCCGCAAACGCTTGTCACTTCGGCGCAGGCAGGTAATCTTGTCCGACAGCCGCAGCCACTGACCCGTACGGAATCGTCCATGACCCTAGAAGTCCCTGCGCACCGCCTCTCCGCCTCGGGCAAGCCCGCGGGCCGAATCCGCCAGAAAAACGAACAGGCCATTATCCAGGCAGCCGAAGACGAGTTCGCTCGCCATGGGTTCAAGGGCACCAGCATGAACACCATCGCCCTCAAGGCGGAACTGCCCAAGGCCAACCTGCACTACTACTTCACCAACAAGCTGGGCCTGTACATTGCCGTGCTCAGCAACATCATCGAATTGTGGGACAGCACCTTCAACGCCTTGAGCGTCGATGACGACCCGGGGGAAGCCCTGAGCCAGTACATCCGCACCAAGATGGAGTTCTCCCGGCGCAACCCACAGGCTTCGCGGATTTTCGCCATGGAAGTGATCAGCGGCGGCACCTGCCTGACCGAATACTTCAGTGCCGACTACCGCGAGTGGTTCCGTGGCCGGGCTGCCGTGTTCCAGGCGTGGATCGATGCGGGCAAGATGGACCCGGTCGATCCGGTGCACCTGATCTTCCTGCTGTGGGGCAGTACCCAGCACTACGCCGACTTCGCCACCCAGATCTGCCAGGTCACCGGCCGCAGCCGCCTGACCAAGCAGGACATGGAAGAGGCGAGCAACAACCTTATCCACATCATTCTGAAGGGCTGCGGCATCAAGCCGGCTGTGTAACCGTCATTTATGCCTTCTACCCTGCTCGACCTCTGCGAATACCGCGAGGAAATACGCAAAAGCCGCTTCATCACCCTTGCCGGGCCGATCAGCAGTGCTGCCGATGCGATGAGTTTCATCGAACGCCACAGCGACCTGGCTGCCACTCACAACTGCTGGGCCTGGAAGCTCGGCGCGCAGTACCGCAGCAGCGATGACGGCGAACCCGGCGGGACCGCAGGCAGGCCGATCCTGGCTGCTATCGAAGCGCAGGACTGCGACCAGGTCGTTGTGCTGGTGATCCGCTGGTACGGCGGCATCCAGCTGGGCACTGGTGGCCTGGCCAGGGCCTATGGCGGCGGCGCCAACAAGTGCCTGCAACAGGCGCCCAAGCGGCTGCTGGTGCAGCGCAGCGAATTCACCTGCAGCTGCAGTTTCAGCGAACTTGCGCTGGTAAAACTTCGGCTGGCGGAGGTCGACGGCCTGGTACTGGATGAACAGTTCACTGCCAATGGCGTCGACCTGCTGATTGCACTCGGCGACGCCCACCTGGCGCCGCTGCAGCAGCAACTGGCTGACCTGAGCCGCGGGCGCATCCTGCTCGAAGCACGCTGAACATTGCCCACAACAACTGTGGGCCCGCCTGTGGATAAGCTTGGGGCAATCGCTTGCAGGCTACAGTTTTCATAGCCTGCAGAGCTTTGATCATATTTTGATCACCGTTTGATGACAGCCGCAAAGTGCTGAAAGCCCAAGAGTTATCCCCAGTACGCAACCCGACGGGCGGGCCTGCACCGCCCTGAGCTTGCACACAATAACTGTGGACCAGCTTGTGGATAACCCGTGCGCCAACAGGCGCAACGCCCGGCCAGGCAAGGCCCGGGGGCAGCTGATCACTTTTTATACAGCCATTGGCAAGGCAGTGACTGCCGCTGTGCATTATCCTCAATACCTTTCCTTACCACCGACCATGGAGCGCGTTCACATGGCTAACGCAAAAACCGCACTTATCATTGGCGCCTCGCGCGGGCTTGGCCTTGGCCTGGTGCAGCGCCTGAACGAAGACGGCTGGAACATCACCGCCACCGTGCGCAACCCGCAGCAACCCGGCGCCCTGGCAGACGTGCCTGGCGTGCGCATCGAACAGCTGGAAATGAACGACACCGCCCAGCTCGATGGCTTGCAACAACGCCTGCATGGCCAAGTGTTCGATCTGGTGTTCGTTAACGCGGGCGTCATGGGGCCCCTGCCGCAAAACCTGGAAACGGTACAGCGCAGCGACATCGGCGACTTGTTCATGACCAATGCCGTGGCCCCGATCCGCGTGGCCCGTCGCCTGGTGGGCCAGGTACGCGAAGGCAGCGGCGTGCTGGCCTTCATGAGTTCGATCCTGGGCAGCGTGACCATCCCCGACGGTGGTGAAATCTGCCTGTACAAGGCCAGCAAGGCAGCGCTGAACTCAATGATCAACAGCTTCGTGGTCGAGCAACAGCGCCCCGACCTGTGCGTACTGGCCATGCACCCAGGCTGGGTGAAAACCGACATGGGTGGCGAAAACGCCGAAATTGACGTGTTCACCAGCACCCGCGGCATGCTCGACCAGATCAATGCACAAAGCGGCACCGGCGGCCTGCGCTTCATCAACTACAAGGGCGAACCCTTGGTCTGGTGATTCACCGGGTCGCAGCCTGGCCGGGCGCAATGCCCGGCCAGGCCCTGTAGAATGGCGGCAACCGTACCTGATTGAGATGATCCACTATGTATGACTGGTTGAACGCCCTGCCCAAGGCCGAACTGCACCTGCACCTGGAGGGCTCGCTGGAGCCTGAGTTGCTGTTCGCCCTGGCCGAGCGCAACAAGATTGCCCTGCCCTGGGCCGATGTGGAGACCTTGCGCGGTGCCTATGCCTTCAACAACCTGCAGGAGTTCCTCGACCTGTATTACCAAGGCGCAGATGTGCTGCGTACCGAGCAGGACTTTTACGACCTGACCTGGGCCTACCTGCAACGCTGCAAAGCCCAGAACGTGATCCACACCGAACCGTTCTTCGACCCGCAAACACACACCGACCGCGGCATCCCCTTCGAGGTGGTGCTCAATGGCATCAACCAGGCGCTGAAGGATGGCCGCAAGCAGCTGGGCATCAGCAGTGGCCTGATCCTCAGTTTCCTGCGCCACCTCAGTGAAGAGGAAGCGCAAAAAACCCTCGACCAGGCCCTGCCGTTCCGCGAAGCGTTCATTGCCGTTGGCCTGGACAGCTCGGAAATGGGCCACCCGCCGAGCAAATTCCAGCGCGTTTTCGACCGTGCCCGCAACGAAGGCTTTGTTGCCGTCGCCCATGCCGGCGAAGAAGGCCCGCCCGAGTACATCTGGGAAGCGCTGGACCTGCTGCAAATCAAGCGTATCGACCACGGCGTACGCGCCATCGAAGACGAGCGCCTGATGCAACGCATCATCGATGAGCAGATCCCGCTCACAGTGTGCCCGCTGTCCAACACCAAGCTTTGCGTGTTCGACCATATGAGCCAGCACAACATCCTGGACATGCTGGAGCGCGGCGTGAAGGTCACGGTGAACTCGGACGACCCGGCCTACTTCGGCGGCTACGTGACGGAAAACTTCCACGCCCTGCACACCCATCTGGGCATGACTGAAGACCAGGCCCGTCGCCTGGCGCAGAACAGCCTGGATGCCCGGCTGGTCTGATTGCACGACGGCGTTGCGCTTACCCAACCTGCAACGTTGCCACGCGGGCTATGCGATTGATCTGCTGGATGCCCAGCGCCGAGATATGCAATGCCCGCGTGTCCTCGGCCTCACGCATCCAGCCCGATTGCAGGAATAGCCTGAACAGTGCCTGGCCCAGCACACCGCCCAAGTGCGGGGCCTGGTCGTCCCACTCGGTGCAACGGCAAATCACGCAACCACGTTGCTGGTGGGGCGCCAAGGCATCGATGTAGACCCCGACCGAGGCCAACTGTAAACGCCCCTCGTCACTGACCATCAACTGTCGACCGCTACCTTCCAGCCAGCCGGCCACCACCAGTCGATGGTACAGCTCGCTGGCCAGTTCCCCGCCAAGGTGATCGCCACAACGGCGCGCCCGGCGCATCGACATGGGCAGCGGTGAGACCGGCGCCTTGGCACGCGCCCCTCTGGCGCTCTCCAACTGAACGCTGGCCAGGGCCTCCACGGCTGCCCCCACCTGCGGTGTCGCCAGGCGAAAATATCGCTTGCGGCCCCGCGCTTCATGCCTGAGCAAACCGGCCGACGACAGTAACGAAAGGTGCGCGCACGCCGATGACGAGGTCAGGCCGGTCATTATGGCGAGCTCATTGGCCAGCCGCGGCGTACCATCGATCAGTGCCCACAACATGGCACTACGCTTGGGGTCGGCCATCAGGCTGGCAATCTGGCTGATACTGCTGGCTGCGTTCATATCCCTGTAACTCCCTGCAAGTTCACTGTGTGGATGCGATGGCCAACTCTGGCAGGGCAGCGCCTCTCGCTGTCACTGGCCCGGGTCGCCAGTATAGGCCGCAGAAAACGCCGTTCAGGCGACCAGGTACCGACGCACCTACGGCGTAAAGCCACTGGGTATGCCTACCCATGGCAACCAGTGAAACGGCCTTGCAAAACTGCCCGAAGCCCGGTCAGTCAACGCTCTCACATACGCTCGCAATGGGGCTGAAATATCTTGATAAAAACAGACGCCCTGCAATTTCAGATACGGCCTACAGCGATGTTCCACAAATAGCGCGAAACGAAGCGAAGGTTCTGCAGATTTGCGGGCATTACGCCCAAAGCAGGAAACGTGGTGTGGAAAATGCGCCTGTCGACCGTCAGTCAGGACACGGATACAGCTCGTGGCAGGCTAGAGGGGCAGCGCTACACTTGAGCGGCTCCCCCTTCTGGAGGTATGCCGCGATGAAAATTGTCGTCAGCGCATCGAGCCGAAACCCTGCCTGCCCCTGGCAGGTCCAGCTCGATCAACACGTGGTCAGTTTCCGCAGCGAGGCTGAGGCGCGGGCCTTTGTCGCCACGCTGGAAACCCGCCTGCAAGCACCTCACCCGCTTATGCGGGACGCCTGGCCTGCAAGCGCCGGGTCAGCAGCGCGACACTGACCGCCAGTGCACCGCACACGCTGATCACCATCGCCATCGGTACCGCACTGCCATCATGCAGCACACCGACCAGTGCCGCCGCCCCTGCGGCGACGCTGAACTGCAAGCAGCCCATCAGTGCCGAGGCGCTGCCAGCCCGCGCACCCTGCCCGCTCATCGCGCATGCAGAGGCGTTAGGGATGATGCAGCCCAGGCTGGCGATGCAGATGAATAGCGGTACCAGCAGCGGCCACAACTGTGTCGGCTGCAAGGCAGCCACACCCAACAGCGCCAGGCCTGCCGCCAGGTACACCCACACCCCGCGCGCCAACAGAAACGCCGGCCCACGCTTGGCCAACAAACGTGCATTCACCTGCGCCACCAGGATAAAGCCGGCAGCGTTGGTGCCGAACAGCCAGCCGTAGTGCTCGGCCGGCACGTCATACAGCTTGATGAACACGAAAGGCGAACCAGCGATGTAGGCAAACATGCCGGCAATGGCGATGCCGCCGGTCAACGCATGGCCAAGGAACAACCGGTCAGCCAGCAACCGCAGGTACTGGCGCAAAGCGCCAGACAGCGGCTGACGCGGCATGTGCGCAGGCAGGCTTTCCGGCAGGCCCAGGCTGACCGCCAGCAGGCAGCCGGCACTGAACAGGCTCAAGGCCAGGAAAATCGACTGCCAGCCCGCGAGGTTCACCAGCACCCCGCCCAGCATCGGTGCCAGGATCGGCGCCAGCCCCATGACCAGCATCAGTTGCGAAAACACCTTGGCCGAGGCCACCGGGTCGCACTTGTCGCTGACGATGGCCCGCGACAGCACCATGCCGGCACAACCACCCAAGGCCTGGACGAAGCGTGCCAGCACCAGGGTGTCGAGGTTGGGGGCATAGGCACAGGCCAGCGACGCCAGGGTGAACAGGGTTACCCCGAACATCAGCGGTATGCGCCGGCCAAAGCGGTCGGCTACCGGGCCATAGGCCAACTGGCCGATAGACAGGCCGAGGAAGTAGGCGGCCAAAGTGGCCTGGATGTGTTTTTCATCGGTGGCGAACGCCTGCGCCATGGCCGGGAAGGCGGGCAGGTAAAAGTCGATCGCCAAGGGCCCGAACGCACTGAGTGCACCCAGGATGAGCACCATTCGCAGGTTCATCAGGAATCCATAGCAGGCTAAGCAAGTGCACAATTCTACCTGCTGTGGGGCCTACCAGGCTGAAAACATTTGCAACAAACCTGCGCGTTGCGAGGACAACTGCCTCGCTCGGAACCTGAAAACTGCCGTAGTCCCTGTGGGACCGGGCGTGCCTGCGAATCAGGCAACGCGGTGGATGGCACCGGTTACGCCGGTGTTCGCGGGCACGCCCGCTCCCACAGGTGAGTCTCCCACTGGCAAGTCTTCAGGCGAGTTCGGCCTGATAACCTTCATCACGAATGGCGGTAAGGATCTGCTCCTGCCCCAGTTCACTCTGCACTCGTACCTGCTTGGCCGCCAGGTCGATCTCGACCTTGGCCGCTGCATCCTGCTCCTGCACCGCGCGGGTCACGGCTTTCACGCAATGGCCGCAGGTCATGCCTTGTACATTGAACACTTGCATGGGGGTTGCCTCCTTCAGGTTTTCAACGAGTCTCAAGCTTGCCATCGGGGCAAGGTCAAGCCCTGCCAGCAACACCTGGGCTGGAAATCCGCGCCCGCGTCGGCCAAGCTTCGCGTTTGACGATCAGGCAAGCAGGAGATTCTTCATGTTCAGGGCAGCATTGGGCGTGGTCGGGCTATTGAGCACTCTGGCTGTGGTGCCACCGGCCAGCGCCGAGGGCAACTCGGACTACAGCGTACTGATCATCTCCCGGGAACGCCTGGAAGTGGCCACCAACTGCGAAATCGGCGTCTACCTCAACGATCAGCTTTCCGGGCGCGTGTTCCAGGAGCAGTCCACCTCCTTCAACCTGCCACCCGGCCCGGTGGATGTGCGCCTGCGCCTGCTACCAGGACAGGTGCCAGGCTGTGCACAGGGTATCGAAGATCAACGCAGCACACGTTTGAACTTGCAGTCGGGCCAGATCAACAAATACCGCATCGCCATGGGGCAATATGGGTTGGAGTTGAAGCGAGCCGGCCTGGGCTATTGACCTTACCTGCATGGCAAGGTTGATGCTGGAGGCCTGTCCAAGGAGGAGAGCCATGCCCGCATCCACCACGTATGACCTGCCGATCGCCGGCATGACCTGCGCCAGCTGTGCCGGCCGGGTCGAGCGCGCCCTGCGCAAGGTCACCGGCGCTGAACAGGTCAGCGTCAACCTCGCCACCGAACAGGCCCGGGTCCAGGCCCCGGCCAACAGCCTGCCCGCCCTGGTCGACGCCGTGCGCGAAGCCGGCTACAGCGTGCCCAGCCGTACTGTCGAATTGCAAATTGGCGGCATGACCTGCGCCAGCTGCGTCGGCCGCGTGGAGCGCGCCCTGGGCAAGCTGCCCGGGGTCGAGCAGGTCAGCGTCAACCTCGCCAGCGAACGCGCGCACCTCAAGGTGCTCGAGGCCCTCGACGATAACCTGCTGATCGACGCGGTGCAAAAGGCCGGCTATAGCGCCAGCCTGCCGCAAACGGTCAAAGACGAACAAAACGCTGCCCAGCGCAAATTGCGCAATGAGCGCCTGGCGGTCGGCGCCGCCTTGCTGTTGGCCCTGCCACTGGTACTGCCAATGCTGGTGCAGCCGTTCGGCCTGCACTGGATGTTGCCCGCGTGGGCGCAGTTCCTGCTGGCCACACCCGTGCAGTTCATACTCGGCGCACGCTTCTACGTAGCGGCCTGGAAGGCCGTGCGCGCCGGTGCCGGCAACATGGACCTGCTGGTGGCCCTGGGCACCAGCGCAGGCTACGGCTTGAGCCTGTACCAGTGGGCGCAGGCGCCTGCCGGCATGGTCCCACACCTGTACTTTGAGGCCTCGGCCGTGGTGATTGCCCTGGTGCTGCTGGGCAAGTACCTGGAGAGCCGTGCCAAACGCCAGACCGCGAGTGCCATCCGCGCTCTTGAAGCGCTGCGACCGGAACGCGCCGTGCGTATCGTCGACGGCCAGGAGCAAGATGTGGCCATCGCCCAGCTGCGCCTGGGCGACCTGGTACTGGTCAAGCCCGGCGAGCGGTTCCCGGTCGATGGTGTGGTCGAGGACGGCAGCAGCCATGCCGATGAAGCCCTGATCAGCGGCGAGAGCCTGCCGGTGCCCAAGCAACCCGGCGACAGTGTCACCGGTGGTGCCATCAATGGCGAAGGCCGGTTGCGGGTGCGCACCCAGGCGCTGGGCACCGAAACCGTGCTGGCCCGTATCATCCGCCTGGTCGAAGACGCCCAGGCCGCCAAGGCGCCGATCCAGAAGCTGGTCGACCGGGTCAGCCAAGTGTTCGTCCCGGCTGTGCTGGTGCTGGCACTGATCACCCTGATCGGCTGGTGGCTGGCCGGCGCACCGCTGGAAACCGCGCTGATCAACGCCGTAGCGGTGCTGGTCATCGCCTGCCCCTGCGCCCTTGGCCTGGCCACGCCTGCAGCAATCATGGCCGGCACCGGGGTTGCCGCCCGCCATGGCATCCTGATCAAGGACGCCGAAGCCCTGGAGCGTGCCCATGCGGTCAACTGCGTGGTCTTCGACAAGACCGGCACGCTTACCTCCGGCAGCCCACGGGTGGTCCACAGCCAGGCGCAAGTAGGCAGCAGTGCCGACCTGCACCGTCTGGCCGGTGCCCTGCAGCGCGGCAGCGAGCACCCACTGGCCAAGGCGGTGCTGGATGCCTGCGCCGATCAGGGGTTGGAGGTGCCAATTGTTACCGGCAGCCAGTCGCTGACCGGTCGCGGCATCGCCGGGCGTGTAGAGGACCGCGAGCTCGCCCTGGGCAACCGCCGCCTGCTCGACGAAAGCGCTCTGCAGCCCGGTGACCTGGCCGCCAAGGCCCAGGCCTGGGAGGCAGAAGGGCGCACCCTGTCGTGGTTGATTGAACGCGGCACGCAACCTCGTGTGCTGGGCCTGTTCGCCTTTGGTGACAGCCTCAAGCCCGGCGCGGCGCAGGCTATCGACACCCTGCGCGCACAGCACATCAGCAGCCACCTGCTGACCGGCGACAACCGCGGCAGCGCCAACGTGGTGGCTGACGCCCTGGGCATCGATGATGTCCATGCCGAAGTGCTGCCCGCAGACAAGGCCGCCACCGTGGCTGCGCTCAAGCAAAATGGCGTGGTCGCCATGGTCGGCGATGGCATCAACGACGCCCCGGCCCTGGCCGCCGCCGATATCGGCATTGCCATGGGTGGCGGTACCGACGTGGCCATGCAGGCCGCCGGCATCACCCTGATGCGAGGTGACCCGCGCCTGGTGCCTGCAGCCCTGGAAATCAGCCGCAAGACCTACGCCAAGATCCGCCAGAACCTGTTCTGGGCGTTCATCTATAACCTGGTCGGCATCCCGCTGGCGGCGCTGGGTTACCTCAACCCGGTACTGGCCGGCGCCGCCATGGCCTTGTCCAGCGTCAGCGTGGTCAGCAACGCACTGTGGCTCAAGGCATGGAAACCCACCAGCACCACCGAGGAGGCGCCATGAACATCGGCCAGGCCGCCCGCCGCAGCGGGCTTAGCACCAAGATGATCCGTTATTACGAATCCATCGGCCTGCTCAAGCCTGCCACGCGCAGCGACAGCGGCTACCGCCTGTACCAGGCAGAAGACTTGCACAGCCTGGCCTTCATCAAGCGGTCACGCGACTTGGGCTTTTCCCTGGAAGAGGTCGGCAAGCTGCTGACCCTGTGGCAGGACCGCCAACGTGCCAGCGCCGATGTGAAAGCGCTGGCCATGCAGCACATTAATGAGCTGAACCGGCGCATCGAAGAGCTGGTGAGCCTGCGCGACACCCTCGGCGAGCTGGTTTCGCATTGCCAGGGGGACGACCGCCCGGACTGCCCTATCCTCAAAGACTTGGCCAATGGAGCTGCTGAAAGCTGCTGTCGCTGATCGTTCACCCGCGTTTGGTATGCCAAAAGTGTCCAAACACGACCGAATAGTCACCAACTGCGACTTTATCCAATAAATACGGGGGTTTTGCTTCATAAAACCGGGATGCTGCCGATGTATTGGCTACCTGCCTCGTGGGTCGACAATAAAAATTCCGGGAGCGTCGATGAGCATCAAACAGAAATTGACCTGGGCATTCGCGGTCATCGCCGGCTTGCCCATTGTCCTCGTGGCCACGCTGGTGGTCCTCAACCTGCGTGGCGAAGCCCGCGACGGATTCCTCGACGGTAGCAGCCGGGAAATCCGCCAGGTCAGCAACGCGATGAACATCTTCTTCCAGGGCATCAACCAGAACGTCGAGTACATGGCTTCCCAGCCAATGGTCGCCGCCACCGGCAGCGAGCTGAACAAGTACATGAGCGCCGCCCCGTCCTACGAACTGGGCGAGCAAGCCGGCAAGCTCCTTGATTTCATGACCCGTCTGGCCAACGCACACCCCTCCTATGCCTACCTCTCTTACGGGGTGAACGATGGCGGCTACACCGGCTGGCCAGCCGGGCAAAAGTTCGTCAATTACGACCCACGCACCCGCCCCTGGTACCAATTGGCCATGGCCAACCCGGGCAAGACCGTGCGTACCGGTGCCTACTACTGGGCCGCCGACGACGCGGTGCTGGTCAGCACCGTGCGGGCCGTGGCGAACCAGCTGGGCAACCCCGGCGGCGTGGTCAACATCGACGTATCGCTCAAGGGCCTGACCGAGATCGTCAAACAGATCAAGCTGGGTGAAAGCGGCTACCTGATGCTGGTTGAAAGCAACGGCAACGTCATGGTCGACCCGCGCGACGCCGCTCACAATTTCAAGCAGCTGGCCAGCTTCGGCGACGGTTATGCCGCACTGGCCAAGGCCGGCAAAGGCCTGGTGGAGGTCGAGCTCAATGGCGTGCGCTACATGGCTAACGTCTACCCCGACGAACAACTGGGCTGGACCTTCATCGGCCTGATCGAACAAAGCGAAGTGATGCAGAACACCACCCGGCTGACCTGGCTGATCGGCGTCATCGCCTTGGTGCTGGCCGTGCTGTTCGCCGTGGTCGGTGCGGCTTTCGCCAAACTGATCGTGCGCCCGATCAACAGCGTCACCAATGGCCTGGAAGACATTGCCCAAGGTGAAGGCGACCTGACCCGCAACCTGGAAATCCGTGGCCGCGACGAAACCGCGCAACTGGCCAGCTGGTTCAACCAGTTCCTCGGCGCCATTCGCAGCCTGATCCAGCACATCGGCGCTGCTGCCGGCAAGATCCTCAGCACCTCCAGCAGCTCCACCCGTGTTTCCAGCGACATGGCCGAAGCCGCAGGCCGCCAGCGCGAAGCCGTGGACATGGTGTCAACCGCCTTTCACGAAATGGTCGCCACCGCCAACGAAGTGGCGCGCTCCTGCAGCCAGGCGGCGCAGTCGGCCGACAGCGGTCAGCAGCAAGCCCGCGAAGGCCAGCAGCAGATCGATGCCGCGGTGCAAAGCGTCGACCGCCTGAGCCAGGAAATCGAACAATCTGCGCAGTCGATCCAGCAACTGGAGCGTGACAGCAACGCCATCCAGTCGATCCTCGGTACCATCCGCTCGATTGCCGAACAGACCAACCTGCTGGCCCTCAATGCTGCCATCGAAGCCGCCCGTGCCGGTGAACAGGGCCGTGGCTTTGCCGTGGTGGCCGACGAAGTGCGGGCCCTGGCCAAGCGCACTGCCGACTCCACTGCCGAAATCGACGGCCTGTTGGGCAACCTGGCCAGCCGCACGGCCGAAGTGGCCGAGCAGATGCATGCCAGCCTGGAAGTGTCGCAGCAGTCGGTGAGCCGTATCGGCCTGGCCCGCGACAGCTTCGGGCAAATCCGTGAGTCGGTGGATGTGATTCGTGACATGAACACGCAGATCGCCACGGCGGCCGAGGAACAACACCAGGTGGCCGAAGACATCAACCGGCACATCAGCCAGATCCACGGGGATGCGCAACTTGTGGCCGAACTGGCCCAGGCGGCGCGACAGGACTCCGAGAGCCTGGCTGGGCTGTCCAATGAACTGGACTCGCTGGTGCGCAGGTTCCGCACCTGATTGATGCATTGCCTGTACCGGCCCTGTCGCCGGCAAGCCAGCGCCCACTGGACCCCGCTGCCCTCAGGGGCTTTGCAATCCCAGTGGCAGCTGGCTTGCCGGCGAGAGGGCCGGTACAGGCAGACCATGCCTAGAGTTTCAACTCGCCAGGGGTAGCCCCAAACAGCTGCTTGAACGCCGCAATGTAAGCCGAGGTGGAGTCATACCCACACCCCAACGCCGCCTCGGTCACATTCTCCCCCGCCTCCAGCAACGCCAGCGACGACAACAGCCGCATGCGCTGCCGCCAGTTGCGAAAGCTCAACCCCGTCTCCCGCTGGAAAAGCCGCATCAGCGTCTTCTCCGAACACGCCAGCTCCCGCGCCCATTGCTGCAAGGTCTGCGATTGGTCCGGTGCGGCGATCAAGCCATTGCACAGCGCCAGCAAGCCCGGGTGGCGTGGCAACGGCAGCGAAAACCCGACTTCCGGCAAGGTACGCAGCTGGTCCAGCAGCACTGCCACCAGACGCGCCTCGGCGCTATCGCCCTCTGGGTAGTCAGCCGGGAACAGGCAGAACTGCTTGATCAGCTCGCGCGCCAGTGGTGTCACCTCCAGCACCCGGCATTGCTCCGGTGCCCATGGGCAGGCATCGCGGCGCACATACAGGCTGCGCATCTCCGCCTGCATCGAGGTGACCACCTCGTGCTCGGCATCGGCAGGGATCCACACCCCCCACTGGGGCGGCGCAAAGTAGCTGCCGTCGCGCGTGTACACGCCGAGTACGCCGCTGATGGCGTAGGAAAACTGTACCCAGTCGTGCTGGTGGCGGGTGGTCCAGGAGCCGGCGCCGAGGCTTTCGGCACGGGCGTAAAGAGGCCTGGGCAAGTGGTCCAGCGCCGGGAGAGCGCGGGGGCGTCCGATGATCGGCATGGCGGTTTCTTATCGTTCTGAGCAGACAAGCCTAACAGCTCGGGGATATGACTGTGGCACCTGCGCTGCCTTCTTCGCGGGCTTGCCCGCGAAGCGGTCAATGCAATTTCTCTGGTACTCACCGCTCTACGATAACAGTCACCCCCTGCCCACCTGCCGCACAAATCGAAATCAGCCCGCGTCCCTTCCCCGCCGTCGCCAGCACCTTGGCCAGGTTGGCCAATATCCGCCCACCGGTCGCGGCGAACGGGTGCCCAGCCGCCAGCGAGCTGCCCTTGACGTTGAGCTTGCTGCGGTCAATCGCCCCAAGCGGCGCATCCAGCCCCAACCGCTCGCGGCAGTAGTCGGCATCCTCCCAGGCCTTGAGCGTGCACAGCACCTGGGCGGCAAAGGCTTCATGGATCTCGTAGTAATCGAAGTCCTGCAGGGTCAGGCCATTACGCGCCAGCAAGCGTGGCACGGCATACACCGGCGCCATCAACAGCCCTTCTCGACCCGTGACGAAATCCACTGCTGCAGTTTCACCATCGACCAGGTAAGCCAACACCTCAAGCCCTTGCTGCGCAGCCCATTGCTCCGTGCCCAGCAACACCACCGAGGCGCCGTCGGTCAGCGGCGTGGAATTACCCGCCGTCAGCGTGCCTTGGCCACTGCGATCGAAGGCGGGCTTGAGCCTGGCCAACTGTTCAAGGGTCAAGTCGGGACGCAAGTTGTTGTCCCGTGTCAGCGACAGAAACGGCGTCAGCAAGTCATCCTGCCAACCCTCGGCATATGCGGCGGCCAGCTTCTGGTGGCTGAGCAATGCAAGCTCGTCCTGCTCTGCACGGCCAATGCGCCAGGCCTGCGCCATGCGCTCGCAATGCTCGCCCATGGATAACCCTGTGCGCGGTTCGCCATTGCGTGGTAACTCGGGTTTCAGATGGTGAGGCCGCAGCTTGAGGAAAGGCTTGAGTCGCTCGCCCAGGCTTTTGCCACGATTGGCCTGCAGCAGGATGTGGCGCAGGCCTTCGTTGACGGCAATCGGTGCATCGGAGGTGCTGTCTACGCCGCCGGCAATACCGCAGTCGATCTGCCCCAGGGCAATCTTGTTGGCCACCAGCAGCGCAGCCTCAAGCCCGGTGCCGCAGGCTTGCTGGATGTCATAGGCCGGGGTCTGCGGCGACAGGCGCGAACCCAGCACACATTCCCGGGTCAGGTTCATGTCACGGGAATGCTTGAGCACCGCGCCAGCCACCACCTCCCCCAGCCGCAGCCCATGCAGGCGATAACGCTCGATCAGCCCTTCGAGGGCGACGGTGAGCATTGCCTGGTTGCTGGCGGTGGCATAGATGCCATTGGAGCGGGCAAAGGGAATTCGATTGCCGCCCAGGATCGCGACCCGGCGAGGTGAACGCATGTACATGTTCCTCCTGTAACAATTTGATCCGTACAGCCTAGGTGTTTTTACCGCATTCGAACGACCTTGCCACAAAGTTGGTCCACACTTTCATGCTTGCCTTTGCGGAGACCCAGTCATGAGCGATCGCTACCTCGGTTTTGCCAACTCCAACCTCGGCCGCCGCCTCGTGGATGCCCTTGGCCTGCCACGCCCGGCGCCGCTGGAGCGCTGGCAGGCCGGCCGCCTGCGCCCGGTTGAAGGGGCCCTGGTACTGGGTGGCGGGCCGTTGGCAGGCCAGGTCGAAGCCATTGCCCCGCGCCTGACCGACGCGCTTTACAGCTTTAACGCCGAGCACCTGCAGGCCGAACCCTGGGTAGCCGGCCTGGGGCCGAAAATCAAAGCCGTGGTGTTCGATGCCAGTCATCTGTCCGACAGCGATGCGCTGAAGCAGTTGCGCGAGTTTTTCCAGCCACTGCTACGCAGCCTGGCCCCATCCGCCCATATCGTGGTGCTGGGGCGCGCTCCGGAAAGCCTCGCCAACCCGTTGGCCAGCGTGGCCCAACGGGCCCTCGAAGGCTTCAGCCGCTCGCTGGCCAAGGAACTGCTCAACGGTGCGACCGCCCAGCTGCTGTATGTCGGGCCCGGTGCCGAAGACCAACTGGAAGGCGCCTTGCGCTTCTTCCTCTCGCCCAAGAGTGCCTTTGTTTCAGGCCAGGTACTGCGCCTGGAAGCCTGCACCCGCCAGGTAGGCGACTGGACCCGCCCGCTGGGTGGCCGTCGCGCCCTGGTCACGGGTGCAGCGCGCGGCATCGGCGCGGCCATTGCCGAAACCCTGGCGCGGGACGGCGCCGATGTGCTGCTGCTCGATGTGCCGCAGGCCAGCCAGGACCTCGACGCCCTCGCTGCACGCCTCGGTGGCAAGGCGTTGCCACTGGACATCTGCGCCAGCGATGCGGCAACGCAACTGCTCGCGGCCCTGCCGGACGGCATCGACATCGTGGTGCACAACGCCGGCATCACCCGCGACAAGACCTTGGCCAACATGACCCCGGAATACTGGGACGCGGTCATGGCCGTCAACCTCAAGGCACCGCAAATACTGACCCAGGCGCTGTACGACAACGGCGCACTGGGGGAAAACGCGCGCATCACCCTGCTGGCCTCGGTCAGTGGCATCGCTGGCAACCGTGGGCAGGCCAACTATGCCACAAGCAAGGCCGGGCTGATTGGCCTGGCCCAAGCCTGGGCGCCACTGCTAGCCGCGCACGGCGGCAGCATCAACGCGGTCGCCCCCGGTTTCATCGAAACCCACATGACTGCGGCCATGCCCATGGGCCTGCGCGAGGCCGGGCGGCGCTTGAGCTCGCTGGGCCAGGGCGGGCGGGCGCAGGACGTCGCCGAGGCCATTGCCTGGCTTAGCCAGCCAGGCTCCGGGGCGGTCAACGGCCAAGTGCTGCGCGTATGCGGCCAAGCCTTGATGGGGGCGTGAACATGAGCAGAAGCTGGCACGACCTGCAAAGCCCGGCTACCCGCGCCAGCCTGTACCTGCGTGCAGCCAGCAAGCGCGGCATCAGCGGTGACCGCTTGCCGGACGATGGCCTGCGCTGTTTCATTCCGGTTCAGCCGGGCAACCTGGCAGCTTATCGACGGCTTTGCCACTTCACCGACGATGGCCGCTTGCCGGGCACGTATCCCCATATCATGGCATTCACGCTCCAGCTGCAGTTGATGACCGCCCCAGGCTTCCCTTTCCCGCTGCTCGGCCTGGTGCATCTGCACAACCGCATAGAGGTGCTGCGCCCGCTTGGTGGTATCGAAGGGCTGCGCTTTGCCGTGTATGCACACAACCTGCAGGCACATGCCAAGGGCGGCACCTTCGACCTGGTTACCGAGGCAAACGACGGCATTGGCCTGCTCTGGCGCGAGACCAGCCGCATGCTGGTGCGCGGCTTGAAGCTGGAGGGCGAAGCAGGCGAGCCTGCCGACGTTGAACCTGAGCCATTGCCCGAGGCCACCCGCTGGTACGCCGACAGTGACATAGGCCGGCGTTATGCCAAGGTGTGCGGTGACTACAACCCTATCCACCTCAGTGCCGCCAGTGCGCGACTGTTCGGCTTTCCTACGGCCATTGCCCATGGCATGTGGAGCAAGGCCATGGCCCTGGCGGCACTGCGCGGGCACCTGCCGCACAGCGGCTATGCCTTTGAAGTGGATTTTCGCAAACCGGTGAGGCTGCCTTCGGAGATGGTGCTCAGTGCCAGTGAGGCAGGGCCTGTGGGGGCGTTGCGGCTGGATGGGCATGCCGGGGTGCTGCATATGGTCGGGCGCTGGGCTCCCCTGTAGAAGCGGTCTGCGCTTGCTTTGCATCGGGCCTGGGCCGAAGCTATGCAGCATTAGGAGACCCCCGATGAACCTGCAAGAACTCACCCAACGCCTGCACAAGATCCGCGACGAGAATGACTGGCGCGGCTTCCACAGCCCAAAGAACCTGGCCATGGCGGCCAGCGTCGAAATGGCCGAGCTGGTGGAAATCTTCCAGTGGCTGAGCGAAGACCAATCGCGCCAGCTGCCTGCCGACAAACTCGCCCACGCCGGCCAGGAAGTCGGTGATGTTGTGCTCTACCTGTTGCTGCTGTGCAGCGAGCTGGGCCTGGACATGGACCAGGTGGTGCGGGCCAAGCTGGCCGACAGCGAGAGGCGCTTCGCCCGATGAACGACCGTCACTTCGATGAGCTGGCCACCCGCTTTGCCGAGAAGATCTACGGCGGCGCCAAGGGCGCGATTCGTCTGGCCGTGCTGCAGGCCGACCTGGCCGAGGCGCTGCCCGATCGCCCGCTGCGCATCCTCGATATCGGCGCAGGGCTGGGCCACATGGCCTTGTGGCTTGCCCAGCGCGGCCACCACCTGACCCTGGCCGAACCCGCCGCCCCTATGCTCGACAGCGCCCGGGCGCGCTTTGCCGAGGCCGGCCAAAGCGCCACGTTCATCCAGGCCCCTTGGCAAGACCTGCTCGGCCAACTGACCGAGCCCTACGACCTGGTGCTGTGCCATGCTGTTCTCGAATGGCTGGCAGAGCCCGAAAGCATCCTGCCCGTGCTGCACCAGCTCACGGCCCCTTCGGGGTGGCTGTCACTGGCCTTCTACAACCGCGACGCGCTGGTTTATCGCAACCTGCTCAAGGGCCATTTCCGCAAATTGCGCAGCAACCGGCTGGAAGGTGAAAAGCAGAGCCTGACCCCGCAAAAACCCCTTGATCCACGCGAGCTCAAGGCGCAACTTGATTCTATGTGGCAGGTTGAAAGTGAGAGCGGCGTGCGGGTGTTCCACGATTACATGCCCAAAGACTTCCAGGGCAAGGCCGAGCTGCTCGACCTGCTGGAAATGGAACTGGCTTACCGCCGCCACCCCGGCTTCGCCGGGCTTGGCCGTTACCTGCACTGGGTCTGCCGCCCCCGTTGACCCGCCCGCCGGGAGGATACATGCCGTACCGTCTGCTGTGCCTGGCCCTGCTGCCGCTTGCCTTGGCTGCCTGCCAGGGCAGCAACCCCTATGTGGCCAGCAGCCGCCCGTTGCCCCCCGCCCCCGCCCAGGCGGCGACCACCTTCGACGCCAGCGCCTACCCGGCGCCCGCCCGGGATTACGGGCACTACCGCAGCTGGAGCTGGCGCAACGGCCAGCTGCCCAGCGGCTCGGCCAATGCCGACCCGGCGCAACTGGCCGATGCCGTCAGTGGCGCACTCGACCAGCATGGCCTGCGCCCTGCCCGAGGGGCCTCCGGCGATTTGCTGGTCAGCGCCAACATGCGCCTGGAAAAACGCTTGCGCCAGGTGCGTGACTACGACACCTACGACCCCTACTACGGCCCCTACCCCTACGGTGGTGTCGGCTATGGCGGCTATCGCCATGGCTACGGCGGCTATGCCAGCGTGCCCATCGTGCGCACCTATGAGGTTGAGGTGATGGTGGTGCGCATCGACCTGTACGACGCCCGCAGCGGCCAGCCGGTGTGGAGCGCCAGTGCCGAAAGCAGCAGCGACAAGGACTCGCCCCGTGAACGCGAAAGCGCCTTGCGCGATTCTGTGCACAAGGCGCTCAGCGGCTATCCTCCCAGTTAATCGCTAACGGAGAACCATCATGTTGCGCCGTCTCCTTCTACTGTCATTCGCGTTATTGCTTGCCGCCTGCTCCAGCAATAATGTCCAGCAGGACTTCGATGCCAGCCGCGATTTTGCCGCCTACCGCAGCTGGGCATGGCAGGAGCCGGGCCTGCAGTACCGCCCGGACGACCCACGCATAAAAAGCGACCTCACCGAACAGCGCATCCGCCAGGCGGTGGCTGGCCAGCTCGACCAGCGCGGCCTGCGCCCGGTACAAGGGGGAGCACGGCCTGACCTGACCGTACGCACATACCTGATCGTGGAGCAGCGCCAGCAACAGATCACCACCAACTACGGCGGTGGCTGGGGGGGCTACTGGGGCGGCTACTGGGGCGGCCCGATGTACAACGAAACCCGCAGTGTCGACTACAAGGTCGCCACCATTCAGGTCGACATGTTCGACGGGCGTGACGGCAAGCTGGTGTGGCGGGGCAGTGCCGAGCAAATCATGAACAACTACCCGCCAAGCCCGGAAGAACGCAACAGCGCCATTCAAAACACTGTGAGCAAGGTGCTGGCCAACTACCCGCCGGGTAGCAAGAAGTAACATTCAAACGCGGCTTTAGCATGCACCGCAACGCCTGTGGGAGCGGGCATGCCCGCGAAGCAGACACCGCGGTGCATGGCACGGGCTTCGCCCGTTTTCGCGGGCGCGCCCGCTCCCACTGTGACCGCGCCAGCTTTTGAATGTCGAACAAGGCAGTAGCACCCACCGGAACGGTGTCATGAGCGACAAAATCCATTTTGACCCCGCCTTTTTTGCCTTTCCAACGCCACTCGTGCGCAGGTTCTTGTCTATCTTCACATAAGGAAACCTGACTGACCGGGTAGATGTGTTCAACATTTGGGAAAGGCGACCTGCCAATGCAAAGCATTGTTCTCCTGCTGTGGCTTGCCTTGTGCTCCGAACAGGATGTGCGTCAACGCCAGATATCCAACCTGCTGACCCTGGGCGTGGCTGCCGGCGCCCTGGTCTGGCTGTTCGCCACCGGCCACAGCTGGATCGGTGCCGAGCCCAGCGATGCCGGCTGGGCGCTGGCCATCGTCATGCTGCTGACCTTGCCCGGCTACATGCTCGGCCGGTTCGGTGCCGACGACGTCAAGCTGATGGGCGCCCTGGCGCTGGCCACCAGCCCGCAATACGTGCTCGGTACCTTCATCGGTGCCGGTGTCAGCGTGCTGGTCTGGCTGCTCACCCGTCGGCGCCTGTGGACGCTGCTCAACCCTAAGGTGAAAAAGCGATTACAGGCCCTGACCGAAGAAATGGGCGACAAACAGGCATTTGTACCCTATGTGTTAGCAGGTTTTCTTCTAACGGCTGTGTGGATCCAATAATCCCTCCCGTGGTCCCATGCCTTGTACATAACTTGTACATAAACGCAAAGTGCGACTATTTTTAAACTGCCAGCGTGTCTGGCACGGGAGCAGGGCCGTATAAGAACAGGGAGTTGATTGTGTCCAGACCAGTGAGTGAAGTGAAGGTATTGGTGGTTGATGACCAACCGGTCATTGTCGAACAGCTGAGTGAATTCCTCGAAACCAAGGGCTATGTCTGCGTAGCAGCCCACTCAACCGACGAAGCCATCGAGCACTATGTGTCAGACCCGGCTATAGGCCTGCTCATCTGTGACCTGCACATGCCGGATCGCGATGGCATCGAGCTGGTGCGCGCCTTGAAGGAGCTCAACGGCAGCCAGCGCATGTTCGAGGCCATCATGTTGACGGGTCGTGCCGATAAACAGGACGTGATCCGGGCGCTACGCGAAGGCTTTGCCGACTACTACCAGAAACCGATGGACCTTGATGAACTGCTGGAAGGCGTACGCCGGCAGGAAGAGGCCTTGCTGGAGCGCCAGCGCAACCTCCGTGACCTTGGGGGATTGAACCAGCGTTTGCAGGAGCTGGCCGAGTCGGTGGACGAACTGTATCAGGACCTGGAAAAAGCCCGTGGTCAAGGGACGCACCGGCGTGCCACTGATGCTGAAGAAAGCGAAAGTGAGCTGCCAGCAGCGTTCGAGAAACTGTCACCACGCCAGCTGGAGGTGGCGCGCCTGGTAAGCAAGGGCAAGACCAATTACCAGATCGCCTGCGAACTGGGCATTACCGAAAACACCGTCAAGCTGTATGTGTCGCAAGTCTTGCGCCTGACCCACATGCACAACCGTACCCAGCTGGCATTGGCGCTGACGCCCAGCTCATCGCCGGTACATCTGAGGTTTACTACCCATTGAGGGGTTTGCTTGGAGATTGCCGGGGCTGCTTTGCAGCCCATCGCGACACAAGGCCGCTCCCACAGGCACCGCGCAACCCTCAGGATAGCGGGGGACCTGTGGGAGCGGCCTTGTGTCGCGAAAGGGGCGCAAAGCGCCCCCCTACATTTGAAAAGCCAAACTCAGGGTCAGCCGGGGGCCGCGGTCCAGGCTGTCCAACGCCACATCCGCCAAAGGCTTCGCCACCTCCAGCGCAACGTTGAAGTAGCGTCCATCCCCCAACCGTACGCCAAGTGCCGCCGAAGCCAAGTGCGCATCCTCCACCGCGCCCCGGTTATGCCAGGCCTGCGCCATATCCACTGCCGCATAGGGCTGAACCAACCCAAGCCCGTGATCTCGCAGGCTGTAGTTCAGCTCGTAAGATACGCCCCAACCCTTGTCGCCCTCTGCCTGGTCACGCGGGTAGCCACGGCCGAAATGCTGCCCACCAAAGCCAGCCCGTTCGCTGTCGGGCAGCCGGTCGTCACTCCAGTACAACGCCCCCGACACTTCGCCCTGCCAACGCGGCGACAGCGGGTCACTTTGCAGCCCCGACAACCTGAGCCGCAGAAAGTCCATGTCGTAGCCGGCGTCGCTGCGCGCGCCCAGGTAATCCAGCCCCTGATAGACCCCGGCACTGACAATACGCAGGCGCCTGCCTTCCACTGTGCGCCAGTCACCCTCAAAGGAAACCGCGCGCACACCGGTGTCGTAGTCCCGTACCGAAGGCTGCCCACCCAGTGCGTCTTCGACGTGCTCACTGACCGCATACAAGTGCCCCTGCACAGCCATCCATTCATCCGCCCTGACAATCACTGGCTGGCGCAGGCCCACCGCATAGCGTTCACTGTCGCGCTTGCGGGTAATGTCACGGCCATCGTCCAGGCGAATACGCGTGCCCGGATCACTGCGGTAGCGCGAAGCCGACAGCAGCAGTTGGCTACCGGCAGCGTCAAGGTACTGGCTGTAGTCCAGCCGCTGGTAATGGACCTGGTCATCCCCCGGCGGCAGCAACAGGCTGGCCTTGAACTGTTCGGCCAAGCGGGTCTGGGCATTGCTGCTTGCCGTCAGCAGCGCCTGTGGATCGTCGCGACTGGAGTCGGTCACGATAACGGCGGCGTTGAACGCCTTGCGCCGCGCCTGCACGTTCAGGCGGGCTGCACCGTCAGCGGTTTGCGCCACGGCCAGCTCAGCCTCTATGGAGACACCTGGCAGGCGTTCGGCGAGCCCCAGGTAGCGCTCCAGCGTTTCCTGGGTCAGCGGGCGCTCGGCTTTCAGCCGCGCCAGCAGCTGCTGCAAATAGTCACTGGCCGGGCCGATATCGCCGGCCACGTGATAGTCCCGAATGTAACCTTCGACCAACACGACATTGACCCGGCCATCGGCCAAGTCCTGAGGGGGCAGGTAGGCGTAGGAAAGCAGGTACCCCTCCTGCCGATAGCGCTCGGTCAGGCGCTCGGTGTACTGCTGCAACTCACCAAGCGTGATGAGGTGCCCGATCAGCGGCTGGTAGTGCTCGCGCAAGTCGCTCAGGGGGAACACCGTACCGCCTTCGAAACGCACCTTGTGCAGCATCACGCGCGTATCCGCAGGCGCCCAGGCCAGGCTATCGGCGCTGGGCCCAGGCAATCGCAGGTTGGGGCTGACGGGCCGGTAGGTGTCCACCGGCAGATCAGTGTCGGGCAGGCGCCGTTCGTACTCATGGCTGTCGAGAAAACCCGGCAACGACCCGGCTTGGGCCGCAAGCGCCCAAGGCAGCAACAACAAGGGCACGGCCAGAGGACGCATAGGGCGCTCCACGTTCCCACGGGTTGCGGGGCACCAGCCGGTCACACCCGTCATTTGCAAGCGTAGGTGCTGGCCCGGCTGCCGTCGAACGCCTACTCGCTGACCTGGAACGCCACCCTCGCCGTCTCGCCGCTTTCATCCAGCGCACTGAGCTCGGCCTGCCCGGCCTGCGGCAAGCGCACCAGCAGGCTGTCCTGCCCCTGGGTCTCGCCCAGTGGCTGACCATTGAGGAACCACCAGCGTCGGCCGCCACCGCCCAAGGCCGACACATGCAGTTGCAACGGCTCGCTGCTGGTAGCCGGTTGGCGCAGGTTGTCACCCGGGCGCACGCCGACGATCGACAGCGGCGGCGCGCTGGCCGGCACCTGCGGTGGGCAGGTCGGGTCGATGGCCGGCAGCCGCGCCGCGCGCCGCTCGACGCGGGGCAACCAAGGTTCCAGCGGGGCCGGCCACAAGGCGATGTCGCGAGCCTTGGCGCCTGGGCAGCCGCCATCGACGCGCAACCCCTGCTCGTTGACCCACACGCTTTCACGCAAGCCCAGGCCAAGCGGCTGGTCGGCGGCTTGCAGCGTCGGGGGCGTGGTGCCGTCCAGGGTCCAGGCAAAACGCTGACGCCGGCAGTTGGGGTCCTGTTTGCTCATCGGCTGGCCCAGCGGCCAGCAGATCGCCGCCACACCGACATTCGCCGGCACCCGCTCCACCGGTGTGCTGATGCCGCGCTGGCTGTCGCGGTTGCTCAGCAGGTCATGCACCTGCAGCATCAGCGGCGCCGCCGACGCCAGGCCGAACTGGCCGGGTACCGGCGTGCCATCGGGGCGGCCGATCCACACGCCGATCAGATAGCGCGGGCCCACGCCAATCGACCAGGCATCGCGAAAGCCATAGCTGGTGCCCGTTTTCCAGGCCAGTTGCGGGCGCTGTACCAGCTCGGCATGCGGGTCGCGGTCGGGGCGCGCCTGGCCACTGAGGATGCGCCGGATGATCCACGCCGCCCCGGGGGACAGCAGCCGGCGTTCCACCAGTGGCTCCTGTGGCTGCAAGCGCACCCGTGCACTGTTGCCACCCCGCGCCAGCGCCGCGTAGCCACCCACCAGGTCCTCCAGGCGGCTGCCCGCACCGCCCAGGATCAGCGACAGGTTAGGCTCGGCCAAGGGCGGCAATGCCAGTGGCATGCCCGCCATGCGCAGCTGCGCGGCAAAGCGTTTCGGGCCATAGGCCTCCAGCAATTGCACTGCCGGCAGGTTGAGGGACAGGGCCAGCGCCGAGCTGGCCGACACGGGCCCGCTAAAGCCCATCGAGAAGTTACCGGGGCGATAGTCACCATAACGGCGTGGCACATCCTGCAACAACGATTCGGAATGGATCAGGCCATCGTCCAGCGCCATACCGTAAAGAAACGGTTTGAGCGTGGAACCGGGCGAGCGTAGCGAGCGCACCATGTCGACGTGCCCGAAACGGCGCTCGTCGGCCAGCTCGATCGAACCCAGGTAGGCACGCACCGCCATGGTCTGCGCCTCGACCACCAGGATGGCGGCAGAGGTGCGCTCCGGCAGCCGCGCGCGCCAGCCCAGCAGCAAGTCTTCCAGGCGCCGCTGTAACGCTGCATCGAGCGTGGTGCGGATCAGCGGCGGGCTGTCGGCGCTGTTCAGGCGCCGGGCGAGCAAGGGTGCCAGGGCTGGCTCCTGGCGTGGCGCCAGCACCAGCGGCTCTTCGGCTGCCTCGCGGATTTGCTGCGCAGGCCACACCTGGTATTCGGCCAGGCGCTGCAGCACCTTGTCCCGGGCACGCTGGGCACGCTCGGGGTGGCGATCCGGGCGCAGCCGGCTGGGTGCCTGGGGCAGCACCGCCAGCAGCGCCGCCTCGGCCGGGGTCAAGTGCATGGGTGACTTGCCCAGGTACGCCCAGCTGGCTGCGGCCACACCCTGCAAGGTGCCGCCGAAAGGCGCGCGGTCCAGGTAAATCTGCAGGATCTCGCGCTTGGACAGGTGCCACTCCAGTTGCAGCGTACGCCACAGCTGGCGCAGTTTGCCGGCCAGGGTACGGTCATGCGGATCAAGCAGCCGTGCCACCTGCATCGACAGCGTACTGCCACCCGACACCACACGCCCACCCCGCAGGTTCAGCCAGGCCGCACGTGCCAAGGCCAACGGGTTGACCCCAGGGTGACGGTAGAACCAGCGGTCTTCGTAAGTCAGCAAGGCCTGCAGGTACAACGGCGATACCTGGTCGGGGCTGACCGGGTAGCGCCACACCCCCTCGGCATCGGCAAACCGCCACAAGGGCGTGCCGTCTTCGGCCAGCACTACCCGGGCCAGATCGTCGCCCGGCAACGGCAGCGGCCAAAGGCGGTCAGCCAGCCACAACAGGCCGCACAACACCAACAGGCCAAACAGCGTGGCGCGCAACAGCCTGCCCGCACGCGCTAAGCTTGGCATCGGGAACCGACCTGGCCAGGTAATGGCCAAAGGCTTGGGAACGGCAACCTCGCCAATTCGTTCATCAGGAAGCAACTATGCATGTAGAAGGTTTTTTCGAGTGGCTGGGCCAGGCACTGGGGTCGTTGATCCGCGTCATCGTCGACGCATTGAGCGGGCTGTTCAACCTGCTGGCCAATGCCGGTGGCAATTTCATTGACGGCCTGGCGCGCACGCTGGGCATGGATACCTCGCTGGTCAGCATCCTGGCCCTGATCATCGGCCTGATGCTGCTGTACTCGGCAATCCGCGCGTTCATGCGCGCCTCGATCATCCTCGGGATTATCTGGCTGGTGCTGGGGCTGTGGGTGATGAGCTGGGTGATTCACTGAATGACTCAGCTGATCTGCGCGGTGTTTGTGGGAGCGGCCTTGCGTCGCGAAAGGGCTGCACAGCAGCCCCAGGCTTTCAGCTTCGCCGCTTGAATTGCCGGGGCCGCTTTGCGGCCCTTCCGCGACGCAAGGCCGCTCCCACATGGTCCGTGTAGAGCGGGTCTCTAGCGGGCTTTTACGGTCATTTCACCCTGCCCATCCCCCACGGCCTGCAGGTTCGGCCGGTACATCGACTCGACCTGCGGCGGCGGCACACGGTAAGTGCCCGGGGTTACTGCCCGCGCCAGGTACAGCAGGTGGGTGGTGCCGTAGCGATCGAGCTTGAGCGCTGCAACATAACGGTCATCACGGTACTCCTGATGCACCACGCTGGCGTTCTGCATCGACTCGCGCCATTCCTTCACAGCGCTGCTGGCATTGTCCAGGCTCGCGGCGCTTTGCGCCAGGTTCTGGTTTTCCAGCTCCAGGCCGGCCGGCAGCAGGTCGACCACCAGTGCATCTGGCACTCGGTCTTCGGCCTTGAGCGCCAGGTGTACCAACACCAGGTCGCCACTGCGCAGGTTGTGCAGGTCCAGCGCCTGGCCGTTCATGCCCAGGTACTCACGACGAATCTGCATACCATTGCCGCCGGCCGCAGGTGCCTGGCGTGGGTAACCGGACAAGGTCAGTTGCTGGTACAGCGTCCCGCTGCCTTCGTTCTGTACGCTCAGTGGCGAGGCCAGCAACGGGCCTTCCAGCTTCATGCCGGCCTCGGCGTTGTTGAGCGCGCGGACCTCGCCCGCACTGTCCAGGCGTGCCTGCCACTTGCCTTCCGGCTTGCCCAGCAGGCCACGGCCGGCCAGGAACAGTGCATTGCGCTCCTGGGTCGACAGCCAGCGGTTGGCCGCCAGTTCATCCGACAAGGCGAACAGGCGCTGGTCGACCTGGCTGCTGGCCAGGTTGCTCTCCTGCAGCAATGCCAATATCAGCGCCTGGTCACGCAGGGCGCTGCCGTAATCGGCCATCCAGCCTTTGCCACGGCTGATGCCCAGGCCCGCCTGCAAAGCTTGCTCGGCGCGCGGTTTGTCGCCCATCTTGTCCAGCGCCACCGCCAGTTGCACCAGCGGCAAGCCCGAGCGGGCATCGGCACGGCGCTCGAACAGGCCACGCAGCGCACCCAACGGCGCTTGCTGGCTGCGCGACAGCACCAGCGCCGCGTAGGCCTGCACGGCAAAGCGGGTATGGTCGGCGTTTTCGCTGTAGTCGACTTCGATCAGGTTGCGCTCCTGCAGGTAGCGCAACAGGCGCTCGCTGGCTTTCTTCAGCGCTTCGGCCGGCACGCCATAACCCTGGTCACGGGCACGCAAGAGGAAGTCGGTAACGTAGGCGGTCAGCCAGTACTCCTCTTCGCTGTCCGAACTCCACAGGCCAAAGCTGCCGTTGTAGCGCTGCATGCCCAGCAGGTGCTCGATACCCATTTCAATCTTGCGCTTGCGCACATCCGCCGGCTCGCCCTTGATACCCAGGCGCTTGAGGCTGTCAGCGTCCGCGTACAGCGACGGATACAAGCCGCTGGTGGTTTGCTCCAGGCAACCGTAAGGGTACGCCTCCAGCGCACGGATCTGCTCGGCCAGGTTCAACGGCGGCCGGCTCGACAAGGCCAGGCTGGCCTCCAGGCCAGCGGGTTCGAACGCAGCCAGGTCTGCTTCGGGCAGTGTCCATGGCTGATCCTTCAAGGCCACGCGGTAGTGCTTGAGCATTGCCGGGTAGGCCGGGCGCACGCCCAGCGTCCACTCACGTTCGAACGCGGTGGTCGGCTCGTTCGGCAGTTGCAGGCCAGTGACCCGCACATGCACCTTGCCCTGCCCCAGACCACCCTGGGCCTGCACCGGAATCATCAGGGTCGAACGCTGCCCCTCGGCCAGGGCGACGGTCTGCACGGCATTGGTGGCCAGGCTCAGTTGCCCTTCGGTGGTGATTTCAACGTTCAGTTGCTGGGCACGGCCCGACAGGTTGGCCAGGTCCAGTGCCAGGCTGGTGCGGTCGCCACCGGCCAGGAAGCGAGGGGCCGAAAGCTCGGCAATCAGCGGCGCAGCAACCACGGTCTTGCCTTCGGCCATGCCGAAGTGCTCTTCGGTCCAAGCCTGGGCCATCAAGCGCAGCTCGCCGTTGAAGTCAGGGATATCGACCGTGGCCTGGCCCTCACCCTTGTCGTCCAGCGTCACCGGCAGGCTCTGCTGGGCGACGATGGTGACCGTGGTGTTAGGCCGCTTGCCGCCCTTGGCCATCGCCGCATCACCACCAAACGCCAGGCTGGCAAGGCGGCCCTGCCCGGCTTCGATCAGCTGGCCGTAGATGTCCAGTTGGTCGGCACCGTACGCCTTGCGCACGAACAGGCTGGCAAACGGGTCGGGGGTTTTGAAATCGGTGATGTTGAGGATGCCCACATCCACCGCCGACAACAGCACATGCACCTGCTTGGGTACGCTGCCATCAGCATTCGCGGCCTTGACCTTCACGGTCAGCGGCTGTTTCGGACGCATTTTCTCAGGTGCCTGCAGGCTCACCGCCAGCTTGCGCTCGGCGCGGTCCAGTGGCAGGTGCAGCACGCCTACTGAACGTTTGGGGGTGGCGTTGGCCTTGCGCTCACCCGGGCGGATCACCAGCGCGCTGATGTACAGGTCGTGGCGTGCCCAGGCTTTGTCCAGTTGCACATCGAAAGCCTTACCCTCGGCGGGCACTTCGATTTCCTGCCACCACAACGGGCCATCGCTGGACTCGATCATCAGGTAGCCGCTGCCAGCGGCGGGTGGGGTGACGGTGACCTTGGCCGTGGCACCGTCGGCGTATGACGGCTTATCCAGGGCCAGCTTGACCTGATCCGGGCGCACGGCGCCGCCTTCAGCGTTGTCCTGGGCGCGATAGCCGGCCCAGAACCGCTCGCTGGACACAAGGCCGGTCTGCGGGTCTTCCACTTCGACGCGGTACGGCCCCCATTCAACCTGGAAGCTCAGCTTGGCCGTGGAGCCCGCCTTGACGCTGACTGTCTCTTCGTTCTGGGTCAGGAACTTCTCGTTGTAGGCGTAGCTCCAGCCGTCGCTCTGCGAGTAGTTCCAGTAGTAGTCACGGCGCTCGCGGATCAGCCGCACCTTGAGGTCGTTGGCCGCCAGTTTGTTGCCATCGCGGTCGGCCACCAGGAACTCGAATTCCACCGGCCCGTCGCTATTGGTTTCCTCGCCATCGAACAGGCCACGCAGGCCCGGCAGGCGCTCGGCTGGCCAGACAGGTTGCTCCAGACGCCGGGTGATTGGCCGGCCACCCGACTCCTGCAGGCTGGCCTGCACGGTCAGTTGCAGCGGCGAGCGGGCTTCGGCCCAGCGGCTTTCGATGTCGATCACCGCCTTGCCGGCCTGATCGAGCGTCACTTCGTCCAGCTCAAGGTCCTGGTTCAGCTCGGTTTCGGTGACCGAGCCAAACTGGTAGCCAGGCAGCGCCGGCACCGCCTCGCGAAGGGGGCGCACATAGGCCTGGCCACTCAGGCGATTACCGGCAGCCGGGGCGCCATAGAGGTAACGGCCATTGACCTGGATGCGCGCATCCTCCTCGGGCGACAGCGGCGTGCTGCTGCCCTTCAGTTCCAGCGCCAGGCGCTCGGGCAGGAAGTCTTCGACAAGAAACTCATACACCTGCTTGCGCCCGCCCCCCAGGTCCAGCAGCAGTTGCCAACGCCCAGTGGGTGCCTCGGTGGCCAGTTGCAACTGGTATTGGTACAAGCCATTGCTGTCGGCTTCCCAGACAAACTTGCGGCTTACCTGCTCATCCGGGCGACGCACTTCCACGCTCACCGGCTGGGCTTTGACAGGCTTGCCGTCCTGGTCACGCAGCAGGCCGTTGAGCAGTACTGTTTCGCCTGGGCGGTACAGGTCACGCGGGCCGAAGATGAAAAACTGCAGCGGGTTGGCCTGGGGCCCAGTGATGTCGAACTCGGCCAGGTCCAGGCCGGCGGTGTTCAGGCGCAACAGCGTGGTGTGCACACCTTGGGTGGCGATCAGGGTATCGGCTTTGGGCGTGATCGGCAGCTGAGCGTGGCCTTTGCCGTCAGTGCTTGCCTGGGCCAGCAACTTGCCCTTCTCGTCATGGATTTCGAGGTTGACGCCGTTCAGCGCCTTGCCGCCTTCCAGCGCCTGGGCGAACACGTCAATGCGGTCGCGGTACCGGTGCGCCGATACGCCGATGTCGCTGAGGGTAAACAGGGTCGCTGGCTGCGAGTAGTCATAGGTGCCCGAGGCACGCATCACCGCCAGGTACACGCCCGGGTCCTGCAGCGGCTTGATGCCGGCGATGGGCAGCAGCACGGTTTCGCGGGTGTTACGGGCGGGGTTGAGGTCGAAGCGGCCGCTGTAGACCAGCTCGGCCATGTCCAGGGTTTCCTTGGACTGGTAGTAGTACAGGCTGCTGTTGCGCCCCCAGCTGGCGAGGAAGGTCGAGAGCATCTGCGGCTTGACGCGGAAGAACTCGACATCGACTTTGTCGACGTTCAGGGCAATCACCGGCAGGCCTTCGGCCAGGCGCGTGGGCAGCAGCGAACCGCGGCTGGCAAAGCCGATGGTCGGCTGCATGTCGCGGGTTTCCAGGCGGGTGACCGACTCGCTGTCCAGTTGCTTGCCGTTGACCGCGAGCAAGCCCTTGTCGACGGTCAGCACCAGCTTGCGCTGCGGCTCCAGGTGGCGCAGGCGCAGCTCCATCTGGTTGTCGGAGAGTTCCCAGGCGCCGTCGAGCTTACCCTTGACGGTGTCGACCAGGTGCACCTTGGTGGCGAAGTCCTGCTTGGCATCCAGCGGTGCGGAGAAGCTGATCGACAGCGTTGCCGCGCCATCGAGCTGCACTTCAGAAACATCCAGCACCGCAAGCTCGCGGCCCTCGTAGCGCTTGGCGAGCACAGCAGGGTCTTCGCGCTTGGGCGCTTGGGTTTCGACGGGCGCTGTAGCTACGGGTTTCTCGACCGGCGCCGGTTTGTCCGGCGTCGAAGAGTCACAGGCACTGAGCAAAGCCAGCGCGCAGGCCAGCAACAATCCTTTGTTGAACATGGAGTAGGAACTCTTAGGCAGCGTGTACGTGAGGGCAGCAACTATAGCTCAACGTCAGGTGCAGCACCCGGGCGTTGCGCGGCAAGTGAGACCATGGTCGCGCTAAATGGTTGCCGGTCGTTACACTGTGGCATTCGTTAAAGGGGGCCGCTGTGCGCCCCTTCGCGGGCCTGCCCGCTCCCACAGGTTTGGCGCCGGCCGCAAGAGCAACACTTTCCTGTGGGAGCGGGCAAGCCCGCGGAGGGGCGCACAACGGCCCCAGGTCTCATGGAATGCAAATGCCCCAACTCGCTGCCGACTGGCGCCACCGCCCCACCCATCACAAGGTCTGGGCGCTGGCTGCGCCGATGATCCTGTCCAACATCTCTGTGCCGCTGGTGGCGCTGGTCGACAGCACGGTCATCGGCCACCTGCCCCACGCCCACCAGCTGGGTGCCGTGGCGGTGGGCGCCACGCTGTTCACCTTCATGGTCGGCCTGATGGGCTTCCTGCGCATGGGCTCCACCGGCTTCGCCGCTCAGGCCGCTGGCCGTGGTGACGGTGCAGCGTTGCGCCAGGTGCTGGTGCAAGGGTTGCTGCTGGCGGTCGGTTTTGCCGTTGTGATCGGCCTGCTGGCCCTGCCGTTCAGCCAGCTTGCACTTCATGCGATGCAACCCAGCGCAGCCTTGCAGCAATCCACCGAAGACTTCTTCCACACGCGCCTGCTTGGGCTGCCTGCAGCGTTGGCCAGTTACGCGCTGGTTGGCTGGTTTCTGGGGACCCAGAACGCCCGGGCACCGCTGGCCATCCTGCTGACGACCAACCTGCTGAACATTGTCTTGAACCTGTGGTTCGTCCTGGGGCTGGATTGGGGTGTACTGGGTTCGGCGCGGGCATCGGTGATCGCCGAGTGGAGTGCAGCCCTGCTGGGCCTGGCCCTGACCCGCCCGGCCCTGCGGGCCTACCCGGGGCAAGTCGTATGGGCGGCGCTCAAACGCTGGCAGGCCTGGCGCCCGCTGCTGGCGGTAAACCGCGATATTTTCCTGCGTAGCCTGGCGTTACAACTGGTGTTTCTGCTGATTACCGTGCAGGGTGCGCGCCTGGGTGAAGCCACGGTAGCGGCTAACGCCCTGCTGCTCAACGGCCTGTTGCTGACGGCCTACGCACTCGACGGCTTGGCGCATGCTGTGGAAGCGCTGTGCGGCCATGCCATTGGCGCCCGCGACCGCGACACCCTGCGCCGTTCGCTGGTGGTGGCCTGCGGCTGGTCGCTGATCACCAGTCTGGGGTTTGCCGGGTTGTTCCTGCTGGGTGGGCACCTGTTCATCGACTTGCAGACCGACATCGACGGTGTAAGGGCGGCGGCTTATCCGTACCTGCCGTACCTGGCGTTGCTGCCGCTGATTGCGGTGTGGAGTTACCTGCTGGACGGCCTGTTCATCGGCGCGACCCGGGCGCGGGAGATGCGCAATGCGATGTTGGTGTCGGTGCTGATTGCACTGCCGGTGGCGGTGGCCATGAGCGGGTTCGGCAACCATGGGTTGTGGTTGGCGTTTCTCGGGTTCATGGGGTTGCGGGCGGTGACGTTGGGCTGGGTGGGGTGGCGGTTGCAGCAGAAGGGTGAGTGGATTCGGTGATGTTGGGGCCGCTTTGCGGCCCATCGCGACACAAGGCCGCTCCCACAAAAGGCCTGCATACGCCGGTCAATGTGGGAGCGGCCTTGTGTCGCGAAATGAGGGCGAAGCCCTCACCTGCGGTTTCACAGCCACACACAATCCCAATGCGGATACTCGCCCGCTCGCCGGACCAGGCCAGCCCGAATGGGATTGGCGATGATGTAGCGGGCAACCGCCCGGACATCCTCCTCACGTCTCAGAGCCCGGTCATGAAAGCTGGTCTGCCAGATATGTCGCCTGTCAGCGCCCACCTTGTACAAAGCACAACTGCTTCTGGACTTGAACCCACACATCAGCGTCCCCAGGTTCGTCGGGCCAAGCTCGATAAGCCAGTGAAGATGATCAGGCATCAAGACCCAGGCCAGAGATCGACAAGCCTTGCTCTCTTCACTGAACCGCAATTGCTGGACCACGGTCCTGGCGAATCGAAAATTCTTGAACAACGGCGTTCGGTTACGAGTGGTTGTGGTGAGCAGATAAAGGCGCCCGGATTCAGACACTCGACCGCCACGTAAACGATGGGAGCCTGGACGTTGCATGTCGTCCTCCTTTGAACATTGCATTCAAAGGTAGCGGCATTGGTGCGATGGACCAGGGCCGGATATTTACCGGTTGTGACGCTGGTGAGGGCTTCGCCCTCATATCGCGACGCAAGGCCGCTCCCACAAAAGGCAGCACAGGCTTTTGCAGGAGCGGCCCTAGCAATTACGACGACAGGTACGAAGACCGGGTCAGCCCAAGGCGCAAGGCATCCAGGTACTGCGTGCGCTCACGCGCAGTGATTTTGGCGCTGGCCACCTTGTCGCGGTAGTGAGTCATCAACTCCTCCGGCGACAGGTGCACGTAGCGCAGCATGTCTTCGATGGTGTCGTGGGTCTCGATACCGGCGTGGTACACGCTGCCGTCAGCGTTCTGGTAGATGTTCACCGAGTCGGTGTCACCGAACAGGTTGTGCATGTCGCCCAGGATTTCCTGGTAGGCACCGACCAGGAACACGCCCAGCAGGTAGTCCTCGCCCTCCTTCAACGCATGCACCGGCATGCTGGTCTCGATGCTCTGCTCGTCGACGTACTGGTTGATCTTGCCGTCCGAGTCGCAGGTCAGGTCCTGCAGTACGGCGCGGCGCAGCGGCTCTTCGTCCAGGCGGTGCAGCGGGATGATCGGCAGCACCTGGCCAATGGCCCAGGTGTCCGGCAGGCTCTGGAACACCGAGAAGTTGCAGATGTACTTGTCGGCCAGCTTGTCGTTCAGCTCGTCGAGCACCTGGCGGTGCGAGCGCTGGCGGGCTTTGAGCGAATTATGCAGGCGGCGGCACACGGCAAAGTAGCACTGCTCGGCCAAGGCTTTCTCGCTCAGGCTGATCTTGCCATCGGCGTACTGTGCCGCCACGTCACCCATGTAGTGGGTGGCGCGCCAGTAAGTCTCGGTCACCATCTCGATGTCAGTCGGGCCAAGCAGGTCGGCCAGCCACTGCACGGTCTCGGGCAGGGCTTCTTTGTTCTCGATGGTGGGTACGTCGTCGTTGTGTTTCTCGACGTCGGTGACCTGGATCACCAGCATGGCATGGTGCGCGGTCAGCGAGCGGCCACTCTCGGAGAAGATGTGCGGGTGCGGCAGGCCCTGCGCGTCGCAGAACTCCTTGAGCATGCCCACCACCACGCCAGCATAGTCGTCCATGTCGTAGTTGATGGAGCTGGCATTGCGCGAGTGGGTACCGTCATAGTCCACGCCCAGGCCACCGCCAACGTCGATGTGGTCGACCGGCAGGCCCAGCGCACGCAGCTCGCCGTAGTAACGGATGGCTTCCTTGAAACCGTGCTGGTAGTCGGCCAGGTTGGCGATCTGCGAGCCCATGTGGAAGTGCAGCAGGCGGATGCCCTGGTCCAGGCCGGCATCGCGGAAGCGCTGCACAACCGAGATCAACTGGGCAGCCGACAACCCGAACTTGGACTTCTCGCCACCGGTGTCGGCCCATTTGCTGGAGGCCAGCGACGACAGGCGCACGCGCAGGCCGACCTGGGGTTTCACCTTGAGCTCGGCGGCCTCGTCGATCACCAGGGCCACTTCCGACTCTTTCTCGATGACGATGAACACGTTGTGGCCAAGCTTCTGGCCCATCAACGCCAGGCGGATGAACTCACGGTCCTTGTAGCCGTTGCAGACGATGGTACCGCCCTTCGGTGCCAGCGCCAGCACTGCCAGCAGCTCGGGTTTGGAGCCGGCTTCCAGGCCGATGGAGACGTTTTGCGTGGCGATGATGTTTTCCACCACCGCTTCCTGCTGGTTGACCTTGATCGGGTACAGCGCGGTGTACTGGCTCTGGTACTCCAGGCGCGCGATATTGGCATCGAACGCACCGGTCAGCTGGCGTACGCGGTCCTGCAGAATGTCGGGGAAGCGCACCAGCAAGGGGAGCGACAGGCCGCTTTGGCGCAATTCGTCAACCTGCTCGTACAGGTCGATCGGCGCGCTGTCGGGGCCGTTGGGGCGCACTTCGACGCGCCCCGCTTCATTGATGGCGAAATAACCAGCGCCCCAATGGCGGATGCCATAAACACTGCGGCTGTCGGCCACGGTCCACTGGCTACCATCGTCTTTGCGTGTGCGTCGTACGGACATTCAAGTCCCCTATAGATAAGTCGAAGACACTGCCCCGCAGGCAGCGGAGCGAGTGTAAAAGCTGAAAATGACGATTCATCCGTGCTCAGGCATAGACCCTGACCACGGGAACGAGTTTAGAAAGCGCTGGGCAAAAAATCGCGCGATGGCCTCAGCCGCCGGACTTTTTCGCCTTGAAACCCTGTTTGGTCAGCTCGCCGATCAACAGCTCGACATGGTCGCCCTGGATCTCGATAACCCCGTCCTTCAGGGCGCCGCCGGTACCGCAGCGGCGCTTGAGCGTGGTCGCCAGCTCTTTGAGCTGGTCGGGCGGCAGCGGCACGCCGGTGACAGTGGTCACGGTTTTGCCGCCACGGCCTTTGCTCTCACGGCGCACACGGGCAATGCCGTCACCTTCGGGGATGATTTGCTGCTTGCAGATGCATGCATCCACCGGCTGGCCACAGTCGGGGCAGTGCCGACCGGCATCGGTGGAGTAAACGAGACCGCCAAGGGCGGAAAAGGAAGAAGCTTTCTTGGCCACTTTTGTTCCTCTGTGCTGAGGACAAAAACTGGTCGTGCCCTGGGGTTGAGGCCGACCGCGAAGCCCCACTCTGGCAGGGGCGGCGCTACTGCCGCAAGACTTGCGACAGCCCGAAAAGGGCGCGCAGTGTAACGATAAATCCGGCTGTTGCTAAGTACTGGAATGCGCCATTTTGCGAATGTTTTGCGACTTCAGCGCCTGTCGTCGCCCGCGCGGGTGCAAACTGGGGCGCCTTCCTCAGGAGACAGGCCCGTGACGATACCTCAAATCGGCGCATTCATTGCCAAGTGGCCCAAGCTGGGCGTAGCGCACGCGACATCATGGCAGGTAACCCTGACATGTGAAAGCAACGTCCTGTCGCTGATTGAGCAGCTCGAAAGGGGCTATCGGCGCGAAGGCGATTGCGCCATTCACGAAACGGCCATCGTCGAACCCGGTGCAGTACTGAAAGGGCCGATTATCATTGGTCCGCAGGCTTTCGTGGCTGCGGGCGCCTACCTGCGCGGCGGGGTATACATCGCTAGCAACTGCATTGTCGGACCAGGCTGTGAGGTGAAAAGCAGCTTCATGCTCAGCTCAAGCAAGTTGGCACACTTCAACTTCGTCGGCGACTCGCTGATCGGCGAAAACGTCAATATCGAAGCCGGGGCAATCATCGCCAACTACCGCAATGAACTGGACGGGGCAATGATCAGGATTCGCCATGGCCAGGCGGTCATCGACACTGGCGCAAACAAGTTCGGTGCGTTGATAGGCGATGGCTGCAAAATTGGCGCGAATGCAGTCATCGCGCCGGGTGCGTTGCTTCTGCCGGGTACCCGCGTGCCGCGCCTTGGGCTAGTCGACCAGTTTGCCTACGACTGACTGGCCTTGTAGCGCTGCAATGCCACTAAAGAGTCCGGACAGTAGGATTGGGTCTGGCTTTCTGACTCTGCCTGCTCCAACCCGATGAAGCGCGCCTCGATTACTTCTTCTGGCTGCAAACGCAAAGGCGCATCCGACACCGCCGAATACACAGCACACCACAGGCGGTTGTCGGGCTGGTCAAAGTAGAACCGCTCGTGAAAACGCAACTCGACACCTTCGATTCCCAGCTCTTCGGCCAGCTCACGGGCCGCCGAGTCGGCATAAGCCTCCCCGGCCGACACCATGCCGCCGGCCGCCACATCCCAGTAACCGGGGTATAGCGCCTTGCTCAGGGTACGCCGATGCACGCACAGCTCACCGGCACTGTTGAACAGCAGGATGAACGTGCAACGCCCGATCAGCCGTCGCTCACGCAGTTCGGCGCGGGGCAAGGCCCCCAGCACCTGGTCGGCTTCGTCCACCCAGGCAACCAGCTCGCGGTCGGAGGCCGCCCGGTGGGCGGCCTCGCTTGGGCTGATGGCCATTCTCAACCCTGCGACAGCAACTGACGCAGGTCGATGACCGCAGCGTTGGCCCGGGAAATGTAGTTGGCCATGACCAGCGAGTGGTTGGCCCACATGCCAAAGCCACTGCCATTGAGCACCATCGGGCTCCATAGCGGCTCTTGCGAGGCTTCCAGTTCACGGATGATCTGACGCACGCTGACCGTGGCATTCTTCTTCGCCAGCACGTCGGCGAAGTCCACCTCAATGGCGCGCAGCAGGTGCGACAGCGCCCAGGCTTGGCCGCGGGCTTCGTAGAACACGTTGTCGATCTGCAGCCATGGGGTTTCCACCACCTCCTCGTCCACCTGCGGTGCCTGGCCGGCAACGACCGACTCGGTCTTCAACGTGGTGTTGAGCTTGACCCGGCCAACGCTGGCCGACAGGCGCTGCGACAGCGAGCCAAGGCGAGTGGCCACGTCACCCAGCCAGTTGTTCAGGTTGTCGGCGCGGGTGTAGAAGATCGCACCCTTGTCGCCAGAAGCCAGACGCGTCTGGTAACGGGACAGCGACTTGATGCCCTCTTCGAACTCCGACTCGCTCGATGGCAGGATCCAGCTCTTGTTGTCGAAGTTGAAGCGCGGCTCGGCCTTGGCCAGGTCGGCATCTTCGGTGGACTGCGACTGCGAGCGGGCAAAGTCCTTGCGCAGGGCGCGGGACAAGTCGCGTACCTGGACCAGCACGCCATATTCCCAGCTCGGCATGTTGTCCATCCACAGCCCTGGCGGGAAGCGGTCGTTGGAGATGTAGCCACCAGGCTTGTTCAGCAAGGTACCGGCCACGGTCTTGAGGGTTTCGATGGTGGTGTAGCCCACCACCATCTGCTGGCCACCGCGCTCAGCGGCAGACTGGGCATTCTGCTGCACCGGGAACAGGTCCGGCTCCTGGCTCCAGTACCAGCCCAGGCCGATGCACACCAGCAGGTACAACCCGATCAGGGTCCCCAGGGCACGGCTCCAAAGGCCGCCCAGGTAGCTACGGGCGGCAGCACCGCGGCCGTCGACACGCTCACGGGGCTCGGCTTTGGCCTCGCGGTTTTTCCAGTCCAGCATGGCTTTGTCCTTAATCAGTCACGACGGTTCTAGGGCTTGGACCACAGGCCTGCGCCAGGGTGCCACGGCAAGCCCGCATGGCAGCACTATAAAGCAGACACCACCGTACGCATAAGCGACCTGTCAGTCAGCAACTGAATATTCGTTCTGGCCGCTTTGTTGATACAGGGCAGTCACGTCTTTGAAAAGAGCTGCTAGCATAGAGCCATCATCGCCCCTGCACACCCCAACCTATAAGTAGCCAGGACATGAGCCAAGCAGTCGAGCCGAGCCCGCTGTGCCCCGCCCAGCAGCTGACGCGTAGCGGCCTGCGCAAGGATGACCCACTCGATCAGGTGCTCAAGCCGCCCCTGCGCAAACCGGTGTACATCCTGCTGCAGGACCACGAGCGTGCCCAGCGCCTGGCTCAACAACTGGAATTTTTTGGTCTGCTAGTGCAAGCGCTGCCCAGCGCTGCGGCGTTTCTCGCCTCGATCAGCGAATACCCGCCCTCGGCCGTGATCATGGATGTCGACTTCACCGGTGCCGGCCAAGGCCTGCTGCTGGCCACCCAGCTGCAGAAGGGCGTGGCGCAACCTGTTCCGCTGCTGTTCTTCAGCCACCATGAAGCCGACACCCCGACCCGCCTGGCGGCCGTGCGCGCCGGTGGCCAGGACTTTCTCACCGGCAGCCTGGAGGCTTCCAGCCTGCTGGAAAAGGTCGAGTTGCTGACCAACGCCGCCCCGCACGACCCCCTGCGTGTGCTGATCATCGACGATTCGCGCACCCAGGCCCTGCATACCGAGCGCGTGCTGGCCAGCGCCGGCATGGTCACCCGTAGCCTGACCGACCCGATCCGCACCATGGCAGAGCTTGCCGACTTCCAGCCCGACCTGATCATCCTCGACCTGTACATGCCAGCCTGCACCGGCCCGGAACTGGCCAAGGTGATCCGCCACAGCGACCGCTATGTGAGCGTGCCGATCATCTACCTGTCTGCCGAGGACGACCTGGACAAGCAGCTGGATGCCATGAGCGAGGGCGGTGATGATTTCTTGACCAAGCCGTTTCGCTCACGCCACCTGATCACCACCGTGCGCAACCGTGCCGCCCGCGCCCGGCACCTGAAGGCGCGCATGGTGCGCGACAGCCTGACCGGGCTGTACAACCACACCCACATCCTGCAACTGCTGGAAGACTGCAGCTTCCGCGCCCGCCGTGAGCAGCAGCCGTTGAGCTTTGCCATGCTCGACATCGACCACTTCAAGAAGATCAACGATCGCCACGGCCACCCCATGGGCGACCGGGTAATCAAGAGCCTGGCGCTGTTCCTCAAGCAACGCTTGCGCAAGACCGATTTCATTGGCCGCTATGGCGGTGAAGAGTTCGCCATTGTCATGCCCAATACCGCGCTGGACGCGGCGCACAAGGTGCTGGACGAGATTCGCCGGCGCTTTGCAGAGATCATCTACCCGGCGCAGCCGCGGGATTTGCAGTGCACCTTCAGTGCCGGGGTGGTGCAGCTGGATGAGGTGCTGGACGCGCTGACCATGGCCAGTGCAGCGGACGAAGCGCTTTACCGGGCCAAGCATGCGGGGCGTAATTGCGTAGTGCGAGTGGAGCCTTGAAACAGATTTACCCGCGAAGAGGCCGGAGCAGGTGAAACAAATGAAGGCACTGTGCCACTTTTTTCTGGCACCAAGCCCCTGTCGTCATCACCCCGTCACAAAATCGCAATAACTTCAGGCGCCTACCTCTCCCCTGCGCAGGAAGTTCGCGGCGATGCGCCTGAAGTGGCTGACCAATTTCAACACCCTGTTGCTGGTAACGGTGTGTCTCGCCCTGGGCGCCACCCTGTGGTGGTCGCAGCGTGCCCTGGAGCGCCCCTACCAGATGATGGAGCGCTACCTGGGCCTGTCTCAGCAGTTCCAGAACCAGGCAGCACGTAATATCCAGGTCTACCTTGGCAGCGGCGATGCCCTGCGCCATGCCGCCGCCATGGAGGCCAACCAGCAGCTTCAGGCCACCCTGACCGAGTGGCCCACTGAGCTGGCTGGCAAACTGCGCCCCAGCCTCGACAGCCTGCAGGCCTTCACCGCCAACGAGCTGCTGGCCGCCGGTAAACTGGCTGGTGACCCGCAAGCCCTGCTGTTGCAGGCCGAGCGGGAGCTGGGGGCCAACCTCGAACAACTGGCCGGCTACGCCCGCGACAGCGGCAGCGCCGATGCCAACCGCTACCTGTTGCCAGTGCTCGACGCCACCGTGCACCTCGGTCGCCTGTCGCTGGCAAGGGACAAGCTGGTCAGCAGCGGCCGCCCGGAGCTGGCCGACGAAGTAGAGCGTGAACTGCAACTGATCCGCACCCAGGCGCAAGCCATCGACAGCTTGCCGTTGTTGGGCGTGACCCGCGCAGCCGAATCCGTTGCCGACGACTTCGCCGCCATGATGGGCCTGGAAACCCAGGCCAGCGCCCAGCAGGAAGACATTGCGGTGGGCCTGAAGCGTGAACTGCAAAGCCTGCTAAGCCGCTACCCGGCCGAACTGCAACGCACCCGCGAACAGATCGAACGCCGCGCCGCCCTGGCCGCCAGCACCAGTCAGCGCCTGGAGGCGGTGCAGCAAGCCATTGCCGCGCTGGAACCCGAAGTACGCGGCGAGCATGCAAAGATCGCCGCCGAGGTGCGCATCATCCAGGGCCTGATGATCGGCCTGATACTGCTCATCGCCTTGCTGATCGACACCTTGCAGCGGCGCCTGACCCGCACCCTCACCAGCCTTGCCCCAGCCTTGTCATGTTGGGCCGAGGGCGACTTTGCCCAAGCCATCTCCCTGGGCAAGACCAACCGCGAACTGCACGATATCCAGGAGTCGCTCAACCGCCTGCGCCAGTACCTGGTGGAGCTGGTCGGTACCATCCGCCACAACGCCGAGCAGGTGGCTGGCAGCAGCCACGCCCTGGCCGGCATGAGCGCTGCCCTGCACGACGGCGCCGAGCGCCAGGCGGGCGATACCGGGCAGATCCGCGACGCCTTGGGTGAACTGGAGGCGACCATCCAGCAAGTGGCGGGGGATGCCAGCGCCGCCGCCGATGCCAGCCGCGATGCCGGGCGCGCGGTGGAGCAGGGCCAGGCGGTCATTGGCCAGAGCCTGTCCGGCTTGCGCGAGCTGGTTGATGAAGTGCAAGGCAACGCCCGCATGATCGAGCAATTGGCGGAAGAGTCGGCGACCATCGGCGGGGTGCTGACAGTGATCCGCTCGATTGCCGAACAGACCAATTTGCTGGCGCTGAACGCTGCGATCGAAGCGGCACGAGCGGGGGAAATGGGCCGTGGCTTTGCTGTGGTAGCCGATGAAGTGCGTTCGCTGGCGCAGCGCACCACGGGGGCGACCGGCGAGATTCAGGCACTGATCGACCGCCTGCAGCAAGCGGCGAAAGGTTCGGTGGCAGGGATGCGCGCGCAGCTTGAGCATGCCGAGGCTACGGCCAGCCAGGCTCAGGCGGCGGATGGCGCGCTGGACGAGATTGTCTGTGCCATCCGCACCATTTCCGACACAGCGGTGCGCATTGCCGATGTCACGGCGCAGCAGAGTGGTGCGGTGAGTGACATTCGTGACCACAGCGAGCGGATTCACGAGCTGGGCGAAGACAACCTGCAGCGCATTGGTGAAGGGCGCGTGCAAGGCGAGCAGTTGCTCAGCCTGGGCGGTGAGCTGAACCGGGCGGTGCGAGCATTCAGGGTTTAAGTTGGGCCTTTCAGCGCCTGTGAGATCGAGCGCCGCCCGCGCGGCGCATCGCGAGCTGCGCTCGCTCCTACGTTTGTTTCGGGCCAGTTATGCCTGCGACAGGCGCGCGCGACCGCCTTGTTTATACGACTCGATATCGTGCCATGCGCCAAGGGGGTCGCGCGCAAATCCCACAGAAATGATTGGCCCGAAACAAACGTAGGAGCGAGCGCAGCTCGCGATGCGCCGCGCGGGCGGCGCTCGATCTGCCAGGCGCCAAACATGTCACGGCAAGCGCTGCTGGCCCCAACCCGCACCAACTCCGCTATCATGCGCAGCACGTTCCACCTCGCGAGTCCGCCATGCGCCGCCTGTTTTTCCTGCTGTTCCTGCTGCTGGCCAGCCCTGCCTTCGCCACGGGCCTGCTCGACAACCGCCCCAGCGCTACCCTCGGCGCCGCTTCGCTGGCCAACAACGCCGACTTCCTGCCGGTTCACGACGCCTTCAAGCTCAGCCTGGTCCAGGCCGACGCGCACACCCTCAAGCTGCGCTTCGTCGCCACCGAGGGCTACTACCTCTACCGCCACCGCTTCCAGTTCCACACCGAGCCGGCAGACATCACCCTGGGCGCGCCGAACATCCCCAAGGGCGAGGCCAAGCACGATGAATTCTTCGGCGACGTCGAGGTGTACCACGGCGTGCTCGACATCGAACTGCCGCGCACCGACCCGCGTGCCTTCACCCTGCTGGTGGGCTACCAAGGCTGTGCCGATAAAGGCCTGTGCTACCCACCGGAAACCGCACGCCTGAGTATTGATGGCGAAGGCGGTGCCAACGCACCCGCAACGGCCGAACACGGCTGGAACTGGAAATCGCTGCTGTTGTTCTTTCTCGCCGGGGTCGGCCTGACCTTTACCCCGTGTGTACTGCCGATGCTGCCGATCCTGTCGGGCGTAGTGCTGCGCGGCCAGGTGGGTGGGCTGCGCGGGCTGGCGCTATCGCTGGCGTACGTGCTGCCGATGGCGGCCAGTTTCGCAGCGCTCGGCGCGCTCATGGGCCTGTTCGGCGCGGGCCTGAACCTGCAGGCGCGCCTGCAGTCGGCCTGGGTGCTGGTGCCCTTCGCCCTGTTCTTCGTGGTATTTGCCTTGGCCATGTTCGGCCTGTTCGAGCTGAAGCTGCCCCAGGCCCTGAGCAACCGCCTGAACAACGTCGCCAATCACACCCGGGGTGGCTCGCTGCTGGGTGCGGCAGTGCTGGGCGTGCTCTCCAGCCTGCTGGTTTCGCCTTGCGTATCAGCCCCCCTGGCTGGCGCCCTGCTGTATATCAGTGCCAGCGGCGATGCCCTGGGTGGCGCACTCAAGCTGTTTGCCCTGGGCCTGGGCATGGGTGCACCCTTGTTGCTGGTGGCCACCGGTGGCGCGGCCTGGCTGCCAAAAAGCGGCCCGTGGATGAACACGGTGAAAAACGCCATCGGGGTGCTGCTGCTGGGGCTGTCCATTGGCTTGCTCAGCCGCGTGCTGCCGGGCCCTGTGACCTTGCTGCTGGTGGGGTTCCTCGCAGCCGGCGTGGCACTTTTCCTGGGCGCCCTGGAGTTCGTCGTCAAGACCGCACGCCAGCGCCTGGCCCAACTGCTAGGCCTGGCTTTGCTGGTATACGCCCTGGCCTGCTGGTACGGCGCCCTCAGTGGCCAAGGCGACCCGCTTCGCCCGCTGCCCGTTGCAGCACTTGCGGCCACCGGCAGCAGCCAGGCGGCAAAGACGGATGCCTGGCAGACCATCACCACCCCCACCGCACTGGACGCCGCACTGGCCCAGGCCAAAGCGGCCGGCCAGCCGGTGCTGCTGGACTGGTATGCCGACTGGTGCATCAGCTGCAAGGTGATCGAGCATGAAGTGCTCAACGCGCCGCAGGTGCAGGCGCAGCTGGCCGGCTTCAAGCTGTTGCGTTTCGACATCACCGAGAGCAATGCCGAGCAACGCAAACTGCTCGATCGCTACCAGCTGTTCGGCCCACCTGCCCTGCTGTTCTTTGCCGCGAACGGCAGCGAAATTACCGCTGATCGGGTGATTGGCGAGATAAACGCCGGTGAATTCGCGCAAATGCTGGCCCGCGTGCGCGGCAAAGTAGGTCTATAACTTCCCGCGTGCCGGGAAAAATCCTGAAATAGATGACCAGATTTAATTATTTGGTCACATACTTCGCGCGAATCTCGGACATCGTGCTGGCTATTGCCGGGAACTGGACACTTGCCGTCGCTTTACGGCACACTCGCCGCGCTGTGTCGAATTGCCCTACAAATCCAAGGAATCCGCAGATGGCAACGCTACTGGTGCTCCACGGCCCCAACCTCAACCTGCTCGGTACTCGCGAGCCAGGCCATTACGGCGCCGTGACCCTGGCCCAGATCAACCAGGACCTGGAGCAACGTGCCCGCGCGGCAGGCCACCATCTGCAGTACCTGCAGAGCAATGCCGAATACGAACTGATCGACCGCATTCACGCCGCACGCAACGAGGGTGTGGACTTCATCCTGATCAATCCGGCTGCTTTCACCCACACAAGCGTCGCATTACGTGACGCATTGCTTGCAGTGAGCATCCCATTCATCGAAGTGCACCTGTCCAACGTGCACAAACGCGAACCGTTCCGTCACCACTCCTACTTTTCCGATGTTGCCGTAGGGGTGATCTGCGGTCTGGGCGCCAGCGGTTATCGCCTGGCCCTGGAGTCCGCGCTGGAACAACTGGCTGCCAACGCACAGCCCAAATGATGAAAACCCTGGCCTCAGTGGGCCAGGGTTCGATAGAAACGTATCGATACGTTTTTTAAATTTCGCCCCCTGACCGAACCTTTGGGAGTTGATGATTAATGGATATCCGTAAAGTCAAGAAACTGATCGAGCTGCTGGAAGAGTCTGGCATCGACGAACTGGAGATCAAGGAAGGCGAAGAGTCGGTCCGTATCAGCCGTCACAGCAAGACCCCAGCTGCCCAACAGTTCTACGCACCAGCACCGATGGCCGCTGCACCTGCTGCTGCCCCGGTTGCCGCTGCTGCTCCAGTCGCCGAAGCCGCTGCCGCAGCCCCGGCCCTGAAAGGCACCGTGATCCGCTCGCCAATGGTAGGTACCTTCTACCGCAAGCCTTCGCCGACCTCGCCGAACTTTGCTGAAGTTGGCCAGACCGTGAAGAAAGGCGACACCCTGTGCATCGTCGAAGCCATGAAGATGATGAACCACATCGAAGCCGATGTTGGCGGTGTCATCGACGCCATCCTGGTAGAAGACGGCCAGCCGGTTGAGTTCGACCAGCCGCTGTTCACCGTCGTTTGAATCGCGGAGAGCCAACGATGTCTGGGAAGCTCGAAAAAGTCCTGATCGCCAACCGTGGGGAAATTGCCCTGCGGATCCTGCGTGCCTGCAAAGAGCTGGGCATCAAAACCGTCGCTGTGCACTCCACCGCCGACCGTGAACTGATGCACCTGGGCCTGGCAGACGAGTCGGTCTGCATCGGTCCTGCATCGTCCAAGGATTCCTACCTGCATATCCCGGCAATCATCGCTGCCGCCGAAGTCACCGGCGCCACCGCGATTCACCCGGGCTACGGTTTCCTGGCAGAAAACGCCGACTTCGCCGAACAGGTTGAAAAATCCGGTTTCGCCTTCATCGGCCCGAAAGCCGATACCATTCGCCTGATGGGCGACAAGGTTTCGGCCAAGGACGCGATGATCAAGTCGGGCGTGCCGACCGTACCGGGCTCTGATGGCCCGCTGCCAGAAGACGAAGAAGTCGCCCTGGCGATTGCCCGTGACGTCGGCTACCCGGTGATCATCAAGGCCGCCGGTGGCGGTGGTGGTCGCGGCATGCGCGTGGTGCACAAGGAAGAGGACCTGATTTCCTCGGCCAAGCTCACCCGTACCGAAGCCGGTGCTGCCTTCGGCAACCCGATGGTCTACCTGGAGAAGTTCCTGACCAACCCACGCCACGTGGAAGTACAGGTTCTGTCCGACGGCCAAGGCAACGCCATCCACCTGGGCGACCGTGACTGCTCGCTGCAGCGCCGGCACCAGAAGGTTCTGGAAGAAGCACCAGCCCCGGGCATCGACGAGAAAGCCCGTCAGGAAGTGTTCAAACGTTGCGTCGATGCGTGCATCGAGATCGGCTACCGTGGTGCCGGTACTTTCGAGTTCCTGTACGAGAACGGCAGCTTCTACTTCATCGAGATGAACACCCGTGTGCAGGTTGAGCACCCGGTGTCGGAGATGGTTACCGGTATCGACATCGTCAAGGAGATGCTGAGCATCGCCGCTGGCAACAAGCTGTCGTTCCGCCAGGAAGACGTTGTGATCCGTGGCCACTCGCTGGAGTGCCGGATCAACGCCGAAGACCCGAAGAAGTTCATCCCGAGCCCAGGCAAGGTAAAACACTTCCACGCCCCGGGCGGCAATGGCGTACGCGTCGATTCGCACCTGTACAGCGGCTATTCGGTTCCGCCGAACTATGACTCGCTGATCGGCAAGCTGATCACCTACGGCAAGGACCGCGAAGAAGCCATGGCGCGCATGCGCAATGCCCTGGACGAGATCGTCGTTGACGGCATCAAGACCAACATCCCGCTGCACCGTGACCTGGTACGTGATGAAGGTTTCTGCAAAGGCGGCGTGAACATTCACTACCTCGAGCACAAACTGGCTAACCAGGACTGATCGAGCAGTGCGATGTCGCAAAACCCCGGACTGGTTCCGGGGTTTTTTATTGCCTGCCGGGGCCCTACCCCTTCATCCGCGGCATCTCGATGCAGTGCTCATGCACACGCCGATACAAGGTAGCCCGCGATATCCCCAACGCCCGCGCCGCATCGGCCGGTTTCCAGCGATGGCGGATCAGCGCGTCCAGCAGCAACTGCCGGGCCGGGCACGATACACCGCTGTCACTCGAAACGACTGCCTCGCCCCGCACCGCTTGTGGCAAATCCAGCAAGCGAACCTGCCCGACTTCACTCACCGCGCAGGCATAGCGCAAGACCTGCCGCAGCTGGCGCAGGTTGCCCGGCCAGCGATAAACCAGCAACGCCTGTAGCGCATCATCGGCCAGCACCACGTCGACCCCACAGGCTTCGGCTTCTTCGGCCAGCAACTGGTGGATCAGCCCCAGGCGGTCCTCGCGCTCACGCAAGGGCGGCAGCTCGAAGCGGGCATTGGCCAGGCGGTAGTACAGGTCTTCACGAAAACGCCCGTCCGCCACCATCGTTGCCAGGTCACGGTGGGTGGCGCAGATCACCTGAATGTCCACGCGTTCGCGCCGTGCAGCACCCAGCGGCGCCACTTCGCCTTCGGCCAGCACGCGCAGCAGGCGGGTTTGCAGGTTCAGCGGCATGTCGCCGATTTCGTCAAGGAACAGGGTGCCGCCATCAGCCTGCTGCAACAGCCCCTGCATGCCTTTGCTGGAAGCCCCGGTGAAGGCCCCGGCCACGTAGCCAAACAGCTCGCTCTCAATCAGGTTTTCCGGGATGGCGGCGCAGTTCAGCGTGACAAACGGGCCGTCGCGGCGCTGGCTCTGCTGGTGCAACTGACGGGCGAAAACTTCTTTGCCGACCCCCGTCTCGCCTTGTACCAGCACCGCCAGGTTGCAGTCCTTGACCCGCGTGGCCAGCCGCAAGTGCTGCTCGATGCGGGGGTCCTGAGCCTGACGCAAGGGCTGCACGCGCGGGCGCTGCTGCGGGGCGCTGACACGGCCATACAGCCCGCCCAGGCCCGGCAGGCGCTGGGCGGACGAGGTGTTGACGCGCCGTAGCTGCCCCATGTCGAACAGTTCGCCAATGTGCTCAGGCAAGCGCCCCAAGTGCTGTACCAGCCGCTTGCGCGCCAGGCTGTTGATGGCTTGCAAGCGGCCGTCGGCATCCCAGGCCAGCAGGTAGTCGGGCTGGCTTTCCACATAACCCGGTGTGCCATGGGCACGCATCACCCAGTGGCCCTGTGCACTGTGCATGAAGAAGGCGTTTTCGATTTCACGGGCAGTCTGCTCGACCAACTGGCGGATCAAGTGTTGGCTGCGGCGATCATCCGGTGACTGCAGGGCCGAAACATCCACCACGCCCAGCAACTCGCCCTGCGGGTCGAACACCGGCGCTGCGGTGCAGGTCAGGCCGATGAAGGCTGCGCGGAAGTGATCGCGCTTGTGCACCGTGACCGGCGCCTTGCTGGTCAGCACCGCCGCCACACCGCAGGTGCCCTCCTCACCTTCCGACCAGCAAGTGCCCAGGTACAGCCCGGCCTTGCGGCAGTCATTGCGGATGGCCGATTCGACCCGGTAATCAATGGTGCGCCCCTGGGCATCGGTCAGCAGCACGCAGTAGTCGGCGCCGCGCACCCGCTCGTGCAGGCGTGCCACGGCATCGCCAGCGATGCGCAGAAACAGTTCGGCGCGTTCGCGGCATTCGTTCAGCAGGCTTTGGGACAGGATGCGCGGCCCCTGTTGGGACCCGGGGTCGAGGCGGTACAGCTCCATGGAACGGCGCCATGAATCGAGGATCAGCGCTGGCACCGGTGCCTGGGGCAGGCGGTCGGCATTCTTCAGCACCCGGCTGACGCAGTCGACATGGGCTCGGGAGTTCGCGGCAAGCATTCAGGCCCTCCGGTTCTCGTTGCTGTTTTTATCGTTGTCCGGCCATTAAGCGCTTCCACGCATGCCCCGACAAGCACTGTGTGATTACCGGCTGGCTTGAGACGCTGCGTCTCAGCGTCTCGTCAACCAACGCCCCCCGTTGGCACCCAGCGTCTCGTGGACGCCACCAGGGGCACGTACTGCCGTGCAAGCAAACCGCTCTGGCACGGGCGCTTCAGCCAAGCCATGAAAAGCTGGCACCGGGCTTGCTCCTGCCCTTGCAAACAAAAATACGAGGTGCGCCATGCCGCTACCCGCCCCGATCGTCGGGATCATTGCCAACCCTGCCTCTGGCCGCGACCTGCGCCGCCTGACCGCCAATGCCGGGCTCTATTCGAGCACCGACAAGGCCTCGGCGATCCAGCGGCTGCTGGCTGCCTTCGGTGCTACCGGCGTCGGCCAGGTGCTGCTGCCCAGCGACATGACGGGCATCGCCGCCGCCGTGCTCAAGGCCAGCCAGGGTCCGGTCGCCCGTGACCAGCATTGGCCAACCATCGAAATACTCGACCTGCCGTTGACCCAGACCGTTGCCGACACGCATCTGGCTACCCGCCGCATGGTCGAGCGTGGTGTGGCGATGATCGCCGTGCTCGGCGGCGACGGCACCCACAAGGCGGTCGCTGCCCAGGCGGGTGACGTACCGCTGCTGACCTTGTCCACCGGCACCAACAATGCTTTCCCCGAACTGCGTGAAGCCACCAGCGCCGGTCTGGCCGGCGGCTTGCTCGCCTGCGGGCGGGTACCGACCGATGTCGGCCTGCGCCGCAACAAGCGCCTGCTGGTCAAAGTGCCCGAACAACAGCTTGCCGAGTGGGCACTGGTGGAGGTGGCAGTCTCGCCCCAGCGCTTCATCGGCGCCCGTGCGCTCAGCCGCAGCGAAGACCTGTGCGAGGTTTTTGCCTGCTTCGCCGAGCCCCATGCCATTGGCCTGTCAGCCCTGTGCGGGCTGTGGTGCCCGGTATCGCGCCAGGCCCCCCATGGCGTCTGGGTGCGCTTGAACCCCGGTGCCGAACAGGCGCTGCTCGCGCCCCTGGCGCCCGGCCTGCTGCAAGGTTGCGGCATCACCGCCAGCGGCACGCTTATGCCTGGCGTCGCCCATCGCCTGAGCCTTTCCAGCGGCACCTTGGCCCTGGACGGCGAGCGCGAAATCGAATTCGCCGAACACGATACACCCACCATCACGCTCGACCACCAAGGGCCGCTGAGCGTGGACGTCGAGGCGGTCCTGGCGCATGCCGCCCGCCATCACCTGCTGACCGTGCCGCGTGGCCATCGGCTGCACCCTGCAACCCCGCGTTGAGACAACCCTGGAGAACAACAAGATGTCCAATCAACTCAGTACCGAACAACTGCTGCATGCCTATGAAGTGATGCGCACCATTCGCGCCTTCGAGGAACGCCTGCACGTGGAGTTTGCCACGGGCGAGATCCCCGGCTTCGTCCACCTGTATGCCGGCGAAGAAGCCTCCGCCGCCGGGGTCATGGCCCACCTGCGCGACAGCGACTGCATTGCCTCGACCCACCGCGGCCATGGCCATTGCATCGCCAAGGGCGTGGATGTGTACGGCATGATGGCCGAAATCTATGGCAAGAAAACCGGCGTGTGCGGCGGCAAGGGCGGCTCGATGCACATTGCCGACCTGGAAAAGGGCATGCTCGGTGCCAACGGCATCGTCGGCGCCGGTGCACCGCTGGTGGCCGGGGCGGCATTGGCGGCCAAACTCAAGGGCCGTGATGACGTGTCGGTGGCCTTCTTCGGCGATGGCGCTTCCAACGAGGGTGCTGTGTTCGAAGCCATGAACATGGCGTCGATCATGAACCTGCCGTGCATCTTCGTGGCCGAGAACAACGGCTACGCCGAGGCCACCGCCTCCAATTGATCCGTCGCCTGCGACCACATTGCCGACCGCGCCGCCGGCTTCGGCATGCCGGGTGTCACCATCGACGGCTTCGACTTCTTTGCCGTGTACGAGGCCGCCGGGGCCGCCATAGAGCGCGCCCGTGCGGGGCAAGGGCCGTCACTGATCGAGGTCAAGCTCAGCCGCTACTACGGCCACTTCGAAGGCGATGCGCAAACCTACCGCGCCCCGGATGAAGTGAAGAACCTGCGCGAATCCCGCGACTGCCTGATGCAGTTCCGTAACAAGACCACCCGCGCTGGCCTGCTCACTGCCGGGCAACTGGACGCCATCGACGGGCGCATCGAGGACCTGATCGAAGACGCCGTGCGCCGCGCCAAGTCCGATCCCAAGCCACAGCCCGCCGACCTGCTCACCGACGTCTACGTCAGCTACCCCTGAGCCGCGGATTACAAGAACAACAGGAGAACCACCATGGCAAGAAAGATCAGCTACCAGCAGGCCATCAACGAAGCCCTGGCCCAGGAAATGCGCCGCGACAACACCGTGTTCATCATTGGCGAAGACGTTGCCGGCGGTGCCGGTGCACCCGGCGAAGATGACGCCTGGGGTGGCGTGCTGGGCGTGACCAAGGGCTTGTACCACCAGTTCCCCGGCCGCGTGCTGGACGCACCGCTGTCGGAAATCGGCTACGTCGGCGCTGCCGTCGGTGCCGCCACCCAAGGCCTGCGCCCGGTGTGCGAACTGATGTTCGTGGACTTTGCCGGCTGCTGCCTGGACCAGATCCTCAACCAGGCCGCCAAATTCCGCTATATGTTCGGCGGCAAGGCGGTCACCCCGCTGGTGATGCGCACCATGTACGGCGCTGGCCTGCGTGCGGCCGCCCAGCACTCGCAGATGCTCACCTCGCTGTGGACGCACATCCCCGGCCTGAAAGTGGTGTGCCCGTCCTCGCCTTACGATGCCAAGGGCCTGTTGATCCAGGCTATCCGCGACAACGACCCGGTGATCTTCTGCGAGCACAAGTTGTTGTACAGCATGCAGGGCGAGGTGCCGGAAGAGGTGTACACCGTGCCGTTCGGCGAGGCCAACTTCCTGCGCGATGGTGACGACGTGACCCTGGTCACCTATGGCCGCATGGTCCACGTGGCACTTGAAGCAGCCAACAACCTGGCCCGCCAGGGCATCGACTGCGAAGTGCTGGACCTGCGCACCACCAGCCCGCTGGACGAGGACAGCATTCTTGAAAGCGTGGAAAAAACCGGCCGCCTGGTGGTGATCGACGAAGCTAACCCGCGCTGCTCGATGGCCACCGACATCAGCGCGCTGGTGGCGCAAAAGGCCTTCGGCGCACTCAAGGGCCCGATCGAAATGGTCACCGCACCGCACACCCCGGTGCCGTTCTCCGATGCCTTGGAAGACCTGTACATCCCTGACGCGGCGAAGATCGAAGCAGCCGTGCGCAAGGTGATAGAAGCCGCAAGGAGTGCCGCATGAGCCAGATCCATACCCTGACCATGCCCAAGTGGGGCCTGTCGATGACCGAAGGCCGGGTGGACACCTGGCTCAAGCAGGAAGGTGACGCAATCAACAAGGGCGACGAGGTGCTGGACGTCGAGACTGACAAAATCAGCAGCAGCGTCGAAGCCCCGTTCAGTGGCGTACTGCGCCGCCAGGTGGCCAGGCCGGATGAAACCCTGCCGGTCGGCGCGCTGCTGGCAGTGGTGGTGGAAGGCGAAGCCGAAGAAGCGGAAATCGATGCGGTGGTGCAGCGCTTTCAGGCCGGGTTCGTCGCCGAAGGGGGGGCCGATCAGGCACAGGGGCCGGCCCCACAAAAGGCTGAAATAGGCGGCCGCCTGGTGCGCTGGTTCGAGCTGGGAGAAGGCGGCACGCCGCTGGTGCTGGTGCACGGTTTTGGTGGCGACCTCAACAACTGGCTGTTCAACCATCCGGCGCTGGCCGCCGAACGCCGCGTGATCGCCCTGGACCTGCCAGGGCACGGCGAGTCCGCCAAAGCACTGCAACGTGGCGACCTGGATGAGCTGAGCGAAACCGTGCTGGCGCTGCTCGACCACCTGGGCATCGCCAAGGCCCACCTGGCCGGGCACTCCATGGGCGGCGCGGTAAGCCTCAACGTGGCGCGCCTGGCGCCGCAGCGGGTGGCAAGCCTGAGCCTGGTGGCCAGCGCCGGCCTGGGCGAAGCGATTAACGGGCAGTACCTGCAAGGCTTTGTCGCCGCCGCCAACCGCAACGCCCTTAAACCGCAGATGGTGCAATTGTTTGCCGACCCGGCGCTGGTGACCCGGCAAATGCTGGAGGACATGCTCAAGTTCAAGCGCCTGGAAGGTGTTGATACCGCATTGGCCCAGCTGGCATCGGCCATCGCCGACGGCAACCGGCAGCGCCACGACCTGCGTGGGGTGCTGGGGCAGCATCCGGCGCTGGTGGTGTGGGGCGGGAAGGACGCGATCATCCCGGCCAGCCATGCCGAAGGCCTGGAGGCCGAGGTGCTGGTGCTAGCCGACGCCGGTCACATGGTGCAGATGGAGGCGGCTGAAGAAGTGAACCGCAGGATGGTGGATTTTTTGCGGGGGCATTGAAGGGTATGACTTGAGTTGTGCATCGCCTGTGAGATCGAGCGCCGCCCGCGCGGCGCTTCGCGGGGCAAGCCCGCTCCCACATTTGTTTCGGGCCAGTCACTCCTGCACCCTAGGCGCGCGCCCCCTGGATGTATGACATGAGATTAATGAAGAGCAGCTGCTTACCCTTCGATATCGAATGGAACAAACAAGGGGCCGCGCGGAAAAGGGTCAGGTAGTACTGGCCCGAAACAGATGTGGGAGCGGGCTTGCCCCGCGAAGCGCCGCGCGGGCGGCGCTCGATCTCACAGGCGATGAACAACTCAAGGCATGCACTTGTCTGCCCACCCTCGATCCCCCGACATTCACCCCACAGCCATCTCGCCGCGCCGGTCCGTTGCCTCATCTACTTGTGCCCTATCTGTCTCGGCCCCTTATTCTGCGTCATACTCGGCAAACCTATTGCCCGGTCCTCGCCATGCGTCCACTGCTCCCCATTACCTTGGTCCTGCTGCTCGCCGCCTGTGGCGATGGCGAATCGCTGCTTGCGCCGGACGCACGCCTGCCTGACGGGGGGCGTTACCGGGGGCAAGTGGTCGACGGCCTGTTGCAGGGCGAGGGCCGTATCGACTACCCCAACGGCAGTTGGTACGCCGGCGGCTTCAAGGACGGGCAGTGGCATGGCCAGGGCGAGTGGCATGGCCAGAACGGCGAGGTTTACCGTGGCCAGTTTGCCGAGGGGCTGTTCGAGGGGCTGGGCGACCTGACCACCCCGGGCAGCCACTACAGTGGCACCTTCAAGCACGGCCGCCGCGACGGCGAAGGCACGCTCAAGCAAGCCGACCAGACCTACCGCGGCCAGTTCAAGGACGACCTGTACGAAGGCGCGGGCGAGCTGGAGCTGGCCGACGGCAGCCGCTATCAAGGCCTGTTCGCCAAGGGCAAGCCCAACGGCGCCGGCGTACGCAGCGATGCCAGCGGCAACCAGTTCAGCGGGCGCTTCGTCAACGGCCAGCTGCAAGGCAGCGGTACTTACGACAGCGTCGACGGCGAGCAGTACATCGGTGAGTTCAAGGACAACCGCCTGGAAGGCCGTGGCCGCTATGAAAGCGCCGATGGCGATGTGTGGATCGGCGAGTTCAAGGATGGCTCGCTGGTGGGCGAAGGCGAACTGCTGGGCAGCGACGGCAGCCACTACAAGGGCGAGTTCATCGACTGGCGCCTGTCGGGCCAGGGCAGCCTGCAGCTGGCCGACGGCAGCACGTATGTCGGCGGCTTCCTGAACGATGCCTACCATGGCCATGGGCGGCTGACCCTTGCCAGTGGCCAGGTCGAAAGTGGCACCTGGGCCAACGGCGTTCGCGTACGCGACCAGAAAGGCAAGCTGCTGCCCGACCCTCTCGACCTGGCCCTGCTCAACCAGGGCCGGCTGCTGGAAGAGGCGCTTGCGCGCGTACCGCGCTCGGCACCGCCCATTCAGCTTTACAGCCTGGTAGTGGCCGGCGATGGCCAGCAAAGCGTGTTTCTGCGAGAAGCCGACTATGTCAGCAACATGCTCAAAGTGCGCTTTGGCGCCCGTGGCCAAGTGACCTTGGTCAATCACCGCGACCACATGGCCACCCGACCTATGGCCACCCGCGAGACCCTCACCCGTGCCGCCATCACGCTGGCCGAACGCAGCGGCCCCGAAGACCTGGTGTTCATCTACCTCACCAGCCACGGCAGCCAGGACCACCAGTTGGTGCTCGACCAGCCGCGCCTGCAACTGGCCGACCTTACTGCCGACGAGCTGGCCACCGCCCTGGCGCCACTGAAAAACCGCGACAAGGTAATCGTCATCTCGGCGTGCTATTCAGGCGGCTACATTGCCCCGCTCAAGGATGAGCGCACGGTGATAATGACCGCCGCTCGGGCCGACCGCGTGTCCTTCGGGTGCTCGGAAGAAGCCGATTTCACCTACTTTGGTGACGCCCTGTTCGCAGAAGCACTGAACCAGACCGACGACCTGAAACAGGCGTTTGAACTGGCACGCGCCAGCGTTGCCGAAAGAGAACAAAGGGAAGGCTTCGAGGCTTCGGAGCCCCAGCTGTGGGCGCCGCCAGCAGTACTTGAACACTGGCAGCACTTGCGCCGGCAACAGGCCGAAGAAGCATTGCGTAACGCCGCACAGGCCAACGTGGGAGGACAGGCAAAAATGCCTGGCAGCCACTAGACTTGTGTGTAACAAGGGAGAGACATCATGTATTTGACGCCTCAGCATGTCCTGCTTGCCGGTGCCACCGGCCTGACCGGTGAGCACCTGCTTGACCGCCTGCTCAACGAGCCCACCATCACCCGCGTACTGGCGCCTACCCGCCGGCCGCTGGCCGGGCATCCGCACCTGGAAAACCCGGTCGGCGACCCGGCGGTATTTCTTCCACAGCTGGCCGGGCGTGTTGATATCGCCTACTGCTGCCTGGGCACCACGCTGAAACAGGCCGGCTCCGAATCGGCTTTCCGCGCAGTGGACCTGGACATGGTAGTGGCGTTCAGCAAGCGTGCCCGGGAGATGGGCGCACGGCATTTGCTGGTGGTCAGTGCGCTGGGCGCCGACCCAAAATCGTCTATTTTCTACAACCGGGTGAAGGGCGAGATGGAAGAAGCGCTCAAAGCCCAGGACTGGCCGCAGCTGACCATCGTGCGGCCGTCTTTGCTATTGGGCGAGCGGATTGAGCCACGGCTCGCGGAACAACTGGCTTCGCCGTTTTCCCGGTTGATCCCCGGCAAGTACAGAGGGATCGAGGCTTGTACCCTGGCCCGAGCCTTGTGGCGGCTGGCGCTGGAGGAAGAGGACGGGGTGCGGATTGTGGAGTCGGATGAGCTTCGCAAGTTGGGCAAAACCCCCTGAAAGCTGCACTGGACCGTTGCAGGAGCGGCCTTGTGTCGCGATAGGGCCGCAAGGCCGCTCCCACAAGGGTGCACGGCGCTGGCTAGAGGCCGCCGGTGGCCTGGAAGCCTACCCCGGCCGCAGTCAGCAATGACAACGGCAACAACAGCGTATCGAGCAGCATGCTGCCGGGCAGGTCCAGGCCTGGATAGGCCGGTGCATCAGCCCCGTAGTGGTCCCGCGGGCAGCACCCGCCATTGATGACGTACAAATCCAGCCGGGTACCGGCATACACCACCGGTGCCCCTGGCTTGGCGGCATCCAGGGTGCGCGCAGTGGCGCAGCCGCCCAGCATCACCAGCGCCGCCACACCTAGCAACGCACGCTTCAATCATCCACCCCGAAATGATGCTCGCCCCAACGCGGCAACATGTCCTGGGGAATGGCCAGCAGGTTGAGGATGCGCGCCACGACAAAGTCGACCAGATCATCGATGGTTTGCGGCTGGTGATAGAAGCCCGGCGCCGCCGGCAGGATTACCGCCCCCATTTGCGACAGCTTGAGCATGTTTTCCAGGTGGATGGTGGAAAACGGTGCTTCGCGGGGTACCAGAATCAGCTGGCGACGCTCTTTGAGGGTAACGTCTGCCGCACGTTCGATCAGATTGTTGCAGCCACCTGTGGCGATCGAGGACAGGGTACCCGTAGAGCAAGGTACCACCACCATCGCCGCCGGGGCGCCGGAGCCTGAGGCCACCGGCGACATCCAGTCTTCCTTGCCGTACACACGGATCTGCCCGTCGGCGGCGCCGGTATATTCGGTAAGAAATGCCTGCATCGCCTGAGGCTTGGCCGGTAGCACCACGTCGGTCTCGGTGGCCATCACCAGCTGCGCGGCCTTGGAGATCAGAAAGTGCACCTCGCGGTCCTCGCGCACCAGGCAATCGAGCAGCCGCAGGCCATACTGGGCGCCCGAGGCGCCCGTCATGGCCAGGGTGATGCGTTCCGGCCCGCTCACTTCAGGGCCTCGGCCAGCTTGCCGTGCAGGCCACCGAAGCCGCCGTTGCTCATGATCACCACGTGGGTGCCGGGGCGTGCCTGGCCTTTGACCCGCTCGATGATCGCGTCGAGGCTGTCGGCCACCACGCTCGGTACCTTGCACTTCGCAGCGGTGGCCGCCAAGTCCCAGCCGAGGTTGGCCGGGGCGTACCAGATCACCTGGTCGGCGTCGTTGACGCTTTCCGGCAATCCGTCACGGTGGGCGCCGAGCTTCATCGAGTTGGAGCGTGGCTCGATCACGGCAATCACAGGCGACTCGCCAACACGCTTGCGCAGGCCGTCGAGGGTGGTGGCGATGGCGGTCGGGTGGTGGGCGAAGTCATCGTAGATGGTCACGCCCTGCACTTCGGCAACCTTTTCCATGCGCCGCTTGACGCTCTTGAAGGCGCTCAGGCCCTCGATGCCCATGGCCGGGACCACGCCGACATGGCGGGCCGCCGCCAAGGTAGCCAGGGCGTTGGCAACGTTGTGCTGGCCAGTCAGCGCCCAATCCACCACGCCCTGCACCTCACCCTCGAACAGTACCTCGAAACGCGAGCCGTCGGCGCTGAGCAGGCGCGCCTGCCACTGGCCGCCTTCGCCCGTAGTCTGCACCGGGGTCCAGCAACCCATGCCGATCACCCGCTCCAGCGCTTGCTCGGTGGTGGGGTGAATGACCAGGCCTTCGCCCGGGATGGTGCGCACCAGGTGGTGGAACTGCCGCTCGATCGAGGCCAGGTCCGGGAAAATGTCCGCATGATCGAACTCAAGGTTGTTGAGGATCGCGGTACGTGGGTGGTAGTGGACAAATTTCGAGCGTTTGTCGAAGAAGGCGCTGTCGTACTCGTCGGCTTCGACCACGAAGAACGGCGTATCGCCCAGGCGCGCCGACACCGAGAAGTTCTGCGGCACACCGCCAATCAGGAAGCCCGGGCTCATGCCGGCATGTTCCAGCACCCAGGCCAGCATGCTGCTGGTGGTGGTCTTGCCGTGGGTGCCGGCAACGGCCAGTACCCAGCGGCCCTGCAGCACGTGGTCTGCCAGCCATTGCGGGCCGGAAACATAGGGCAGGCCTTTGTTCAGCACGTACTCCACCGCCGGGTTGCCACGGGACATGGCATTGCCGATGACCACCAGGTCTGGCGCCGGGTCCAGCTGGGCGGGGTCATAGCCTTGGGTCAACTCGATGCCCTGGGCTTCGAGCTGGGTGCTCATCGGGGGATAGACATTGGCGTCGGAGCCGGTGACGCGATGGCCAAGTTCCTTGGCCAGCACCGCCAGCGAGCCCATGAAAGTGCCGCAAATACCGAGAATGTGAATATGCATGGTTGACCTCGCAAAACATCGAGGCAGGGTAGCCCAGGGCGCGACAATTCGCACTCGCTGTTTCGCTTAGTCAACCCGGGTGATGCCGTGTTTGCGCAGTTTTCGATACAAGGTATTGCGGCTGATGCCCAAGTGCTCGGCGACGCGGGTCAGGTGCCAGTGTTTTGCCTCTAGTACTGACAGGAGAGCTTCGCACTCAGCGGTCTCAAGGCGCACTGGCGTGCTTTTGTGGGAGAGACTGTTTTGCTCATGATCTCCAAGGCTATTGCTGAACCCGTGTGGGAGCGGGCTTGCCCCGCGAACACCGGCAAGGCCGGTGCCATCCACCGCGTTGCCTGCTTCGCGGGGCAAGCCCGCTCCCACAGAGGCCGCATTGCTGCGGAAGGTCGCGGGCAGGTCGCAGAGCTCAATGAAGGTGCTATCGCAAAGCGCTACCAATGTACGCAGTACATTGCGCATCTGCCGCACGTTCCCCGGCCAGGTGAAGTCCAGCAGCGCCTGGCGCGCACTGGGCTCCAGCTCGACCCGATGCCCCTGCGCCTCCTGACGCAGCAGGAAGTCCAGCAACTGCGCCTTGTCACTGCGATCGCGCACCGCCGGCAACGCCACCTCCAGGCCATTCAGGCGGTAATACAGGTCCTCGCGGAAACTGCCCTGTGCCACCCGCTCCAGCAGGTCGCGGTGGGTAGCGCTGACAATGCGCACGTCAACCGCTTGCGGTTCACCCCCGATCGGCACCACCTGGCGCTCCTCCAGCACCCGCAGCAGGCGGGTTTGCAGGGCCAGCGGCATGTCGCCGATCTCGTCCAGCAGCAAGGTCCCGCCGTCAGCCTGCAGCAGCTTGCCGCGCATGCCTTCTTTGCGTGCGCCGGTAAAGCTGCCACCTCGGTACCCAAACAGCTCGCTCTCGATCAGGCTCTCCGGGATCGATGCGCAGTTGATGGCGACAAACGGCTTGCCGCGCCGCTCACTGGCCTGGTGCACGGCCTGGGCAAACGCCTCCTTGCCACAACCGGTCTCGCCACGCAGCAACAACGGCACATCACGCTCAAACACCCGTACGCAGCGACGAAAGTCGTTTTGTAATGCCGGGTCGAGCAGGCAGATGGCCGGCTCCACTTCGCGCACGGGCTGGCGATAAGCGGTGGGCACTGACCATACCGGCGTACGTGCCTGGCCGCGCAGGCTGGCGAACACCTGGCGGCCGTCCCGGGTGTGTAGCGGCCATACCGTACTGCCAGCGGGCATGGCGCGGTTGAACAACTCGTCGTGGCTGCAGGCAAAGAAGCGCTGCATGGGCTTGCCCAGCACGCCACCGCGCACGGTCCCCAAGAGGTTCAGCGCACTCTGGTTGGCCGCACAGATGCGCCCGTCACCGTCGAACGCCAGCAAACCTTCGCTGAACAGGCCAACCGATTCGGCCTGCAGGTGGAAACGCAGTAACCACTGCTGCTCGAAATGGCGCAGGAAATAGCAGCTTTCAATCATCTTCGCCGAGAGGTTGACCAATGCCATGGTGTGAAACTGACTCTGGCGGGAAACATCAGGCCGGGCCGACGACACATCAAGCACCGCCAGCAGTTCGCCATGGGGGTCGAACACCGGGCTGGCCGAGCAGGTCAGCCCGGTATGGCGGCCCCGAAAGTGCTCATTCTGGTGGATGGTCAGGGCCTGGCGCTCGACCAGGCAGGTGCCGATGCCGTTGGTGCCCTCGCGCGCTTCGCTCCAGTCGGCGCCCAGCCACAGCCCGGCACGCTCGAAGCTGCGCCGCTCGGCGGGCGCGCTGACGCAATTGAGGATTACCCCGCGGGCGTCGGTCAGCAATACCGCGTGGCCAGCCCCGGAAAGCTGCTGGTGAAGGCTGTTCATCTCATGGTCGGCAATTTGCAGCACCTGGTGCAGGCGCTCGCGGCTTTCCAGCAGGCGCCCGTGCTCAAGCACCAGCGGGGCCTCGATCACAGCAGGGTCAAGGTGGTAGTCCTCGAGGCAGCGCAGCCATGAGCGGGCGATGGACGGGTCACTGCCCCCCTCCCCGGCCCCACCGTGGGCAACGGTATGGACTTGCTGGGCATGGCGACTGAAAGGATTGCTCTGCATTGTTGTAGTTCTCCGCAGATAGAGAGTCTGATCAGCATCCTCCACCCGGGATGGCTTTGCAATGCACCCTGCGGCAACGTGTCGCAAATGGCACAAAGTGTCACCCCAGTGCGTACCGGCGCTGGTACAGCGCCCGTCAACCTGGCCCAGGCAACTGACCCAAGTCATTGATTTGCCTGGCGTGCCAAACGCTGGCCCAACCTTTGCTCTACGCTTCTCAACTCCCCAACAAACATAACAGCCAGGAGACACACCATGCGTTACGCACATCCCGGTACCGACGGCGCGAAGGTTTCCTTCAAGAGCCGCTACGGCAACTACATCGGTGGCGAGTTCGTAGCTCCGGTCAAGGGACAGTATTTCGAGAACACGTCCCCGGTGAATGGCAAACTGATCGCCGAATTCCCCCGCTCCACTGCCGAAGACATCGACAAGGCGCTCGACGCCGCCCACGCCGCTGCCGATGCCTGGGGTCGCACGTCGGTGCAGGACCGTTCCAACGTGCTGCTGAAGATTGCCGACCGCATCGAGCAGAACCTTGAGCTGCTGGCCATTACCGAAACCTGGGACAACGGCAAGCCCATCCGCGAAACCCTCAACGCCGACATTCCGCTGGCCGTCGACCACTTCCGCTACTTCGCAGGCTGCATCCGCGCCCAGGAAGGCGGCGCCGCCGAGATCAACGAAGGCACCGTGGCCTATCACATCCACGAGCCGCTGGGCGTCGTCGGGCAGATCATCCCGTGGAACTTCCCGATCCTGATGGCGGCCTGGAAGCTGGCGCCTGCGCTGGCCGCCGGTAACTGCGTGGTGCTCAAGCCTGCCGAGCAGACCCCACTGGGCATCACCGTGCTGCTGGAAGTGATCGGCGACCTGTTGCCACCTGGCGTGCTCAACGTGGTGCAAGGCTATGGCCGCGAAGCGGGTGAAGCGCTGGCGACCAGCAAGCGCATCGCCAAGATCGCCTTCACCGGTTCTACCCCGGTTGGCTCGCACATCATGAAATGCGCGGCCGAAAACATCATTCCGTCCACCGTCGAGCTGGGCGGCAAGTCGCCGAACGTGTACTTCGAAGACATCATGCAGGCGGAGCCGAGCTTCATCGAAAAGGCTGCCGAAGGCATGGTGCTGGCATTCTTCAACCAGGGCGAGGTCTGCACCTGCCCGTCGCGTGCCCTGGTGCAAGAATCGATCTACCCGCAGTTCATGGAAGTGGTGATGAAAAAGGTGCTGCAGATCAAGCGCGGCGACCCGCTGGACACCGACACCATGGTCGGCGCCCAGGCCTCGCAGCAGCAGTTCGAGAAGATTCTTTCGTATCTGCAGATCGCCCAGGACGAAGGCGCCGAGCTGCTGACCGGTGGCAAGGTCGAGAAGCTGGAAGGCTCGCTGGCCACCGGTTATTACATCCAGCCGACCCTGCTCAAGGGCAACAACAAGATGCGCGTGTTCCAGGAAGAAATCTTCGGACCGGTGGTCAGCGTCACCACCTTCAAGGACGAAGCCGAAGCACTGGCGATTGCCAACGACACGGAGTTCGGCCTGGGTGCCGGCGTGTGGACCCGCGACATCAACCGTGCCTACCGCATGGGCCGCGGAATCAAGGCCGGCCGCGTGTGGACCAACTGCTACCACCTGTACCCGGCGCATGCGGCGTTTGGCGGGTACAAGAAGTCCGGCGTTGGCCGTGAGACCCACAAGATGATGCTCGACCACTATCAGCAGACCAAGAACCTGCTGGTGAGCTACGACATCAACCCGCTGGGCTTCTTCTAAACCGCGTCGCGGCCTTCGCAGGCTCGCCCGCTCCCACAGGTTCACCGTTGCTTCCAGAACCGATGCAATACCTGTGGGAGCGGGCAAGCCCGCGAAGAGGCCGGACCTGATCTACACAAAACCCAGAGCGGCAACCGTGCACCAACCGCTCTGGCTCGCTTCCTGCAGTACACATCACCATCGGCCCGAACCCTTCCGGCCACCAAGAAAAAGAACAGGTGAATCTATGCCAAGCGATCATTCCGCCGGCTCGCCGGCAGGCTCTTCCGTCGACTTCGAAAAAGTTGGGTCGGACTATTTCCAGCAACGTGAACTGAAAAAAGGCGCCGCCGGCTGGGTACTGCTGGTCGGCCTGGGCGTGGCCTATGTCATCTCCGGCGACTATGCCGGCTGGAACTTCGGCCTGGCCCAGGGTGGCTGGGGCGGCATGTTCCTCGCCACCTTGCTGATGGCCACCATGTACCTGTGCATGTGCTTTTCGCTGGCCGAACTGTCGTCGATGATCCCCACCGCAGGCGGCGGCTACGGCTTTGCCCGCAGCGCCTTCGGCCCGTGGGGCGGCTTCCTGACCGGCACGGCAATCCTCATCGAATACGCCATTGCGCCCGCAGCCATCGCCGTGTTCATCGGCGCCTATTGCCAGTCACTGTTCGGCATTGGCGGCTGGATGATCTACCTGGCGTTCTACATCGTGTTCATCGGCATCCACATCTTTGGTGTGGGTGAGGCGTTGAAGCTGATGTTCATCATCACCGCCATCGCCGCCATCGCCCTGGCGGTGTTCCTGGTGAGCATGGTGCCCCATTTTGATGCAGCCAACCTGTTCGACATCGCCAAAACGGACGCAGTAGGTGCCAGCAGCTTCCTGCCGTTCGGCTATGTCGGCGTGTGGGCGGCCATCCCTTACGCCATCTGGTTCTTCCTTGCCGTCGAAGGCGTGCCGCTGGCCGCCGAAGAAACCAAGAACCCCAAGCGTGACCTGCCGCGCGGCCTGATCGGCGCCATGCTGGTACTGCTGGCCTTCGCCCTGCTGATCCTGGTGGTCGGCCCTGGCGGTGCAGGCTCCGAAGCGCTGAAAGCATCGGGCAACCCGCTGGTCGAAGCGCTGTCCAAGGCTTACGGCGGCAGCACCTGGATGGGTGGCTTCGTCAACCTGGTGGGCCTGGCCGGGCTGATCGCCAGCTTCTTCTCGATCATCTACGCCTATTCCCGGCAGATCTTCGCCCTGTCCCGCGCAGGCTACCTGCCGCGCAAACTGTCGGAAACCAACAAAAGCAAGGCCCCGGTACTGGCCCTGATCATCCCCGGCATCATCGGCTTTGCCCTGTCGCTGACCGGCCAGGGCGACTTGCTGATCCTGGTGGCGGTATTCGGCGCTACGCTGTCCTATGTGCTGATGATGGCCGCGCACATCACCCTGCGCATCCGCCGGCCGAAGATGGAGCGCCCGTACCGCACCCCAGGTGGCATCTTCACGTCAGGCGTGGCACTGGTGCTGGCCTGCCTCGCCGTGGTTGCCGGTTTCCTGGTTGACCCGCGTGTGGTGATTGGCGCCGCAGTGATCTATGCGGTATTGATTGCCTACTTTGCTTTCTACAGCCGCCACCATCTGGTCGCTGGCACGCCGGAAGAGGAATTCGCCGCCATCCAGCAGGCCGAAGAGGCCTTGCACTGATTGCCGCCACCCGCCGCGGGGCAGCCCGCGGCTCTGGAGATTTGTATGGCAAGTTTCGTACACACGGTAGGCCACCTGGTCTACCGCTTCGACAGCCTCAAGGACGTGATGGCCAAGGCCAGCCCCGCACGCTCGGGGGACTACCTGGCAGGCGTGGCGGCCAGCAACGACGGCGAGCGTGTTGCTGCGCAGATGGCGCTGGCCAATATCCCGCTGACCCACTTTCTCAATGAAGCCCTGATTCCTTACGAAGCGGATGAAGTCACCCGCCTGATCATCGACACCCACGATGCCCAGGCCTTTGCCCCGGTCAGCCACCTGACCGTGGGCGGCCTGCGCGACTGGCTGCTGAGCGAAGAGGCCGATGAAGACAGCCTGCGCGCACTGGCGCCAGGGCTGACGCCGGAAATGGCGGCGGCGGTGTCGAAGATCATGCGCGTGCAGGACTTGGTGCTGGTGGCGCAGAAGATCCGCGTAGTCACCCGGTTCCGCGGCACCATGGGCTTGCGCGGGCGCTTGTCTACCCGGCTGCAGCCCAACCACCCGACCGACGAGCCGGCCGGTATCGCCGCCAGCATTCTCGACGGGCTGCTGTACGGTAACGGCGACGCGATGATCGGCATCAACCCGGCCACCGACAGCATTGCCTCGATCTGTGCCCTGCTGGAAATGCTAGACGCCATCATCCAGCGCTACGACATCCCCACCCAGGCCTGCGTGCTCACCCATGTCACCACCTCGATCGAGGCGATCAACCGCGGCGTGCCGCTGGACCTGGTGTTCCAGTCCATTGCCGGCACCGAGGCGGCCAACGCCGGGTTTGGCATCAACCTGAACGTGTTGCAGGAGGGGTACGAAGCGGGCCTGTCGCTGAAACGCGGCACCCTTGGGCAAAACCTGATGTATTTCGAAACCGGCCAGGGCAGCGCACTGTCGGCCAACGCCCACCATGGCGTCGACCAGCAAACCTGCGAGACCCGTGCCTATGCCGTGGCCCGCCACTTCAAGCCGTTTCTGGTCAACACCGTGGTCGGTTTCATCGGCCCGGAGTACCTGTACAACGGCAAGCAGATCATCCGCGCCGGCCTTGAAGACCACTTCTGCGGCAAGCTGCTGGGTGTGCCGATGGGCTGCGACATCTGCTACACCAACCACGCCGAAGCCGACCAGGACGACATGGACACCCTGCTGACCCTGCTGGGGGTGGCCGGGATCAACTTCATCATGGGCATCCCTGGCTCCGACGACATCATGCTCAACTACCAGACCACCTCGTTCCACGACGCGCTGTACGCACGCCAGACCTTGGGCCTGAAGCCCGGGCCGGAGTTCGAGGCATGGCTGGCCCGCACCGGCATCTTCACCCAGGCCGATGGCCGGGTGCGTTTCGGTGACAACCTGCCCCTGGCTTTCCGCCAGGCCTTGGCACAGCTTGCATAGGGATGACCATGGACCATCGCACGCCTACCCCCGACAACCCTTGGCTGGCCCTGCGCAACCTGACCCCGGCGCGCATCGCCCTGGGCCGCGCCGGCACCAGCCTGCCGACCGGGGCGCAGCTGGACTTCCAGTTCGCCCATGCCCAAGCCCGCGATGCCGTGCACCTGGCGTTCGATCATGCCGGCCTGGCTACCCAGCTGAGTGAGCGCGGACGCGAAAGCCTGGTGCTGCACAGCGCCGCCAGTGACCGCCATCAGTACCTGCAACGCCCGGACCTGGGCCGGCGACTGAACGATGCGTCGATTGCCACCCTGCGCCAGCACACCCAGGCCAACCCCGGCGGCGTCGATCTGGCCATTGTGGTCGCCGATGGCCTGTCAGCGCTGGCCGTGCACCGTCACACCCTGCCGTTTCTGAACCGTTTAGAGGAACAGGCCGCCGCCGACGGCTGGACCAGCGCCCCGGTTGTGCTGGTCCAGCAGGGGCGCGTGGCAGTGGCCGACGAGGTCGGTGAACTGCTGGGCGCACGGATGACGGTGATGCTGATCGGCGAGCGCCCGGGGCTGAGCTCACCCGACAGCCTTGGCCTGTATTTCACCTACGCGCCGAAGGTGGGCCTGACCGATGCCTACCGCAACTGCATTTCCAACATCCGCCTGGAGGGGTTGAGCTATGGCATGGCGGCGCACCGCCTGCTGTACTTGATGCGTGAAGCCTGCCGGCGGCAGCTTTCAGGAGTGAATCTGAAGGACGAAGCCGAGGTCCATAGCCTGGAGAATGAAGGCAGCGCCAGCCAGAAAGGCAACTTCCTGCTGGGTAAAGGGTAAAAAACCTGTCACGAAAGGCGGATTGCACTTGTGACATGCATTGGGCAGGATGCCCTTGAAAGCTGCTGGCATTCCGCTGTTTCCCCAAATGGACTCTGAGGGCCGCACATGCGCATCATCAAGGCAACCCTGGAACACCTCGACCTGCTCACCCCATTGTTCGTCAAATACCGGGAGTTCTATGGGCAGTTGCCCTACCCCGACAGCTCGCGCAGCTTTTTGGAAAAGCGCCTGAAGCGGGATGAATCGGTGATCTACCTGGCACTTCCCGATGATGACGACAGCAAGCTGATGGGTTTTTGCCAGCTCTACCCCAGCTACTCGTCGCTGTCGTTGAAACGGGTATGGATTCTGAACGACATCTACGTGGCCGAAGACTCGCGGCGCATGCTGGTGGCCGACCACCTGATGCGTGAAGCGAAGAAAATGGCCAAGGAAACCAACGCCGTGCGCATGCGGGTGTCGACCAGTGCGGACAATGAGGTAGCGCACAAGACCTACGAATCCATCGGGTTTCGTGAAGATACCGAGTTCAAAAGCTACATCCTGCCAATCAGCCAGGATTGACCCGCATGCCGGTACCGGCCTCATCGCCGGCAAGCCAGCGCCCACAGGTTGGCCACTACCTCAGGGCAGTCGTTGACCTGTGGGGGCTGGCTTGCCGGCGATGAGGCCGGTACAGTCGATACAACTGTCCAGGCCTTGCACCGTAACCCCCCGCTACAATCTCTCCGGGCATGCCCCTCACTTCGCCGTATAATGCCCCTCCTGTCATGTGTGAAAATTTACCCATCCTCAGGTAACCCTGCCTACACCCAAGAACACAGGTGCTGTACATGGATTTCAACCCGTTGGACCTTATCCTGCATCTCGATGCTTACCTCGATCTGCTGGTCACCAATTACGGTCCCTGGATCTACGCCATTCTATTCACCGTGATCTTCTGCGAAACCGGGCTGGTGGTCATGCCATTCCTGCCGGGCGACTCGCTGCTGTTCATCGCCGGCGCCGTAGCGGCAGGTGGTGGCATGGACCCTGTGCTGCTGGCTGGCCTGTTGATGGCTGCCGCAATCCTGGGCGACAGCACCAACTACGTCATCGGCCGAACAGCCGGGGAGCGGTTGTTCAACAACCCCAACTCGAAAATCTTCCGCCGCGACTACCTGCAGCGCACCCACGAGTTCTATGAACGCCATGGCGGCAAGACTGTGACCCTGGCGCGTTTCCTGCCTATCCTGCGTACCTTCGCACCGTTCGTCGCCGGCATCGCCCACATGCATTACCCGCGTTTCCTTGGCTTCAGCGTTGCCGGGTCGCTGCTGTGGGTCGGCGGCCTGGTCACCCTGGGCTACTTCTTCGGCAACGTGCCATTCATCAAGCAGCACCTGTCGCTGATGGTGGTGGGCATCATCATCCTGTCGCTGGTGCCGATGCTCCTCGGCCTGTTGCGCAGCCGCCTGGGCCGTGCGGCCAAGGCTCACTGACCTTTTAGCGAACAGCAGGCATGTGGTCGTTCAGCGCCTGGCGGCGCAAGCGCGCGCTGGCGCGCTACCCCATCGAGCCCGAACAGTGGCAGGCCGTGCGCGAGCGCCTGCCCATACTGGACGGCATCAGCGACGAGGAAGACCACTGGCTGCGTGAAGCCTGCATCCTGTTCCTGCTCGACAAGCACCTCACCTGCTTGCCAGGTGTCGAACCCGACGACGAGCAGCGCCTGTTGCTGGCCGCCCAGGCACAGTTGCCGCTGCTGCACCTGGGTGAGCTGAACTGGTACCAGGGCTTCCACGAAATCATCCTGTACCCCGACGATTTCAAGAGCCCCCAGCGCCACCGCGATGCCAGTGGCGTGGAGCATGTGTGGGACGGCGAGCACAGCGGCGAAGCCTGGCAACAGGGGCCGATCATTCTGGCCTGGAACGGCGTGCTGGCCGGTGGTGGCTGGGAGGCCTACAACCTGGTCATCCATGAGCTGGCGCACAAGCTCGACATGCTCAATGGCGATGCCAACGGCCTGCCCCCGCTACACAGCGGCATGCCGGTGGATGAATGGGCAACGGCCATGCAGCAGGCCTACGACGACCTCAACCGCCAGCTGGACAACAACCCCGACGCCGAAACTGCCATCGACCCGTATGCCGCGGAAAACCCGGCGGAATTCTTTGCCGTCACCAGCGAATACTTCTTTAGTGCCCCCGACCTGCTGCATCAGGCTTATCCACTGGTCTACCGCCAGTTGTCGCAGTTCTACCGGCAAGACCCGCTGGCGCGGCTGCACCGGCTGCAGGCCGAACACCCCGCATACGGCGAAAGCCACGCCTGACGGGGCCGCACATCAGGCCAGGCGTGGCATGCCCCGGCAGAATGTGCCTATAATCGCCGCCACTTTTTTGGTCAAACACGGGGGCACTGCCCAATGAGCTACAGCAAGATTCCGGCGGGCAAAGACCTGCCGAACGACATCTACGTCGCCATCGAAATCCCGGCCAACCACGCGCCGATCAAATACGAGATCGACAAGGACAGCGACACCCTGTTCGTCGACCGTTTCATGGCCACCCCGATGTTCTACCCAGCCAACTACGGTTTCATCCCGAACACCCTGGCTGACGACGGTGACCCGCTGGACGTGCTGGTGGTTACCCCTTACCCGGTAGCGCCAGGCTCGGTTATCCGCGCTCGTCCGGTTGGCGTGCTGAACATGACCGACGACGGCGGCGGTGACGCCAAGGTCATCGCTGTGCCTCACGACAAGCTGTCGCAGCTGTACGTCGACGTGAAGGAATACACTGACCTGCCAGCCCTGCTGATTCAGCAGATCGAGCACTTCTTTGCCAACTACAAAGATCTCGAGAAGGGCAAGTGGGTCAAGATCGAAGGCTGGGATGGCGCTGACGCCGCCCGTGCCGCGATTACCAAATCGGTTGCTGCCTACAAGGGCTGATACCGATTGTAAAAAAACCCGCTTCGGCGGGTTTTTTTATGCCTGAATCGGCGACAAGCCTTCATCGGTAAAATGTCCTACGCAGTCCTACACCAACGCCCTACAACGAGGCACTTTTCTTACAAGCCTCGTCAACAACTGGTTCATTTCCTTGCGGGGGCCCCGTCATTACACTCGCCCCATGAACACTTCCGGCGACCGCCTTAAAGCCCTTCTCCACGAATGTGGCCTGTCCGCTTCCGCTTTCGCCGCCCAGCGCAGCGTCACACCGCAGCACGTCAACAACTGGTTCAAACGCGGCGTGCCCCTGGCCCGCCTGGACGAACTGGCCGATCTGTTCTGTGTGCATCGGCGTTGGCTGCGCACGGGCGAAGGGCCAAAACACCCAAACCCGGTCCAGCGCAACTGCCCGCCACGCCAGGCGCCGGCCAACCCGCCCAGCCCACTGTCGGCACACCGTGCCCGGCAGGTAAAAGTGCCCTTTTTCGAACTGCAAAATGGCCTGCTTTCGCCGGTGCCCAGCAAACACCTGCGCCTACCCGCAAAAGCGCTGAAAAGATTGGGAGTGCACGCCGATAACGCCATCTGCCTGGCCATGACGGCAAACAACATGGTTCCGCAGGTGCCGCTGGGGGCCACTTTGGCAGTCGACCTGGGCATGACGCGGGTCATTGAGGGCGAAACCTACGCGCTGCTGCATAACGGCGCGCTGAGGGTAAACAACCTCAGCCTCAGCCCACAGGGCACCCTGTACCTGCGCAGCCATGACCGGCGCAATTACGCCGTCGAACGCTACACCCCTGCCCAGCGCCAGGCGCAGGGCCTGGAGATTATCGGGTGGGTATTCCACTGGTCGCATTTCCGCCAGCAGCGGCCTGGCTGAAACAACCTGTGCCATTTTTTGCTGGGCATCTTGCGCGTGCCCTTGTATGCTACGCCGCACATTAAGCCCCGACCGGCGCAAGCCGCGGTCCAGAGGGCTCGGCGATATCCCACACGGGCATCTGCCATCTCTTTCAGGCCCTTGATGGCCACACAGTTAAGGCGATTGCGGCTTACCATAAATTAGTCGGAAGCGTCCCCGAGAAGCCGGCCACAAGCCGGCTTTTTAATGCCCGAACGAATAGCCCATCATTGGCCATGTCAGGCGCGCGGCCTTGCAGAGGGCGTCAAACTGCTCTTCAGGAATGCCTCGCGCACCTGGTGCATCTGCAAGTGTGTTTTCCCGGTCGCATACTCCAGCCCCGCAAGCCCCATTTCCAACGCCAGTTCGGGATGCCGGGCAGCATGACGAATACAGGCTGCGAGGCTGGACGGGTTCCCGGTTTCAAACGTCAGCGCGTTTTGCTTGCTCGTGATGTCCAGTACCCCGGCTGTGTCAGAACCGATGACGGGAACGCCCTGGCTGAACGCGTCAAAAATGATGCGGGGCTGTTCCTGCTTCAAGGTCGGCACCAAAAGCCAGTCATGCTGGGCAATGATGCTGAAAAAGTCTCTGCCATAATCAACGGCGCTCTGGAACCGCACCTCGACGCTGCCACGGTTTTCAGCTGCAAAGCGTAAACAGTGCGCTTTCAAATCACCCTCACCCATGATGGTGACGGTGAGATCAACGTGCTCGACTTGCAGTTGCTTAATGGCTTCAAGGACTACCAGAACACCTTTATCAAGAACAAGCCGTGAGGGGTAAAGCACGTTGAGTGTACGGTTGCGCCTGCCTTCGAACCGTTTTCTGACTGCCTCGGGGCTTGCCATGAATTTTTTGTCGAGCCAGCTGGCAGGGTTGATCAACGTGCGGCTGTTATCACGCCCAAGGAAATAGTCCTTGTAAAAAGACTGGCTAAATATTCTGGCATTTGCCAGCTTTACGCAGCGCTTCAGCAAAAGGGTGTGCACATGGTGTTCGATGATTGCTCTGAGGGTTCGCGGCTGTCCTTGGGCCAGCATCCAGAAAGAAGATTCTATGACAACCACCCACTGAAAGCGGAAGAACGGCTTGAGCGGCAACACGTAGAAAGATAAAGGGAACGCCCAGCCCGCCCCGTCAGAATGAACAATTTGGGCCTTCTTGCAGGCGTTGATGACAGTTAGGAAGTTCGGAATAAAGTTCTTTAATACCGACCTGAACCCATGATCCTTGCGCAACTCATAAAGCCATTTTATATCCAGATGAGCGATGCTCTGCAGCCCGTCAACATCACGGCCTCTCTCAACAGGGCAGCACATTCCGAAATTCTCTATGTAGCCCAAATGAAGTTCTATATCTTTGACCCACAACGGGTCCGTAAATAAAACACCTTGCTCATTTACTACAACAGGAATGCGGGTAAACAGAATATATGGGTCTTCAATCATATTCCCCTCACAGGGATACCAGGACGCCAACGATTGAATTGTCTACATGGGGCTTACTCCTCAATACCAGCCGTCCATCTCAACAACGTTCCAGCGTCCTTGCAGACCTTCTGCTTACGCAGCAAGCGCTCCGCTTGGGGTTCACTCTAGTGCGCCTTCACAAATTGCACACGTGGTGTAGCAACAATTTCTCATCATTTGCTGGCCCCATCGCGGCACAAGGCCGCTCCAACAGGGACCGCAGACGTGGCGAAACACGCTGATCAGAAATCGTATCGCGCCCCAACCATCATGCTGCGCGAGGGCCCATAGAAGTTGAACGTCGACGTCGATCCCACCCGCGACAGGTAGTCCCGGTCAAACAGGTTGTTGACGTTGAAAGTGGCCGTCAGCTTCGAGGTAACCGGGTACGACAGCATCGCGTCCACCGTGGCATAGCCGGGTGCATCGATACGCACGCCACCATTCTCGGAGTAGAAACTGCTCATTGCCGATACACCGCCGCCAATGGCCAGGCCGGTTAGCGGGCCTTGGCTGATGGTGTACTTGCTCCACAGCGAAGCCTGGTTGCGCGGCATGATGAAGAACGTGGTTTCGGCATCACCCTTGAGGGTTTCGGTTTCCATCCAGGTGTAGCCGGCCAGCAACTCCCAGTTTGGCGTCAGCTTGCCGCTCACTTCCACTTCCGCGCCTTTGACGCGGGTCTTGCCGGAGGCAATCGAGAAATTGGTGTCTACACCATCCTCGTCATATTCGGTGGTGGCACGGTTCTTGTCAGTCAGCCGGAATACCGAGAAACGGGTATTCAGGTCGCCGCCAAAATAGCTGCTCTTGAGGCCGAGCTCGTACTGCTCGCCTTCACGTGGCTTCAACACCCGGCCGTTGCTGTCGGTGTCTGATTGCGGCTTGAACACCTGCGAGTAACTGGCGTACAGCGCATGGTTCTCGGTCAGGTCGTAAACCAGGCCGCCATACGGGGTGAAGTGGCCATCTACACGTTTGCTGTCGTTGGTGGAAGCACCGTTGCTCAGGGTAGTGGTGTAGAAATCACCGCGGTACCAGCTGAAGCGGCCACCGGCAATCAGCGCCAGGCGCTCGATCGGGCGGAAGGTAACCTTGGAATACAGGCCGTATTCCTCTTCCTGCATGCCGGTCTCGGTGCTGTAGTTGGGCGACGGTTTGGCGAACTGCTTGGGCGAGTAGGTGTTGACGTTGATGGCGCCCAGGTTGGTGGTGCCGTTGAGGTACTCGGTGTCGTAGTTCTTGTAGTCGGTGCCGACCACAAACTCGCTGACCTGGCCGAGGGTTTCGAACGGCTGGCTGTAGCTGGCGTCCAGCGAGTAGGTGTCCTGGGTAAAGTCGCGGGCGCTGGCGCGCTCGGAGTTGGCACCAGTGTTGGCATTGGTCGCGGTGAAGGCATAAAGGTAGTTGGTGTCACGGTGCGAGCCGCGCGCCGCGACACGGCCATAGCCGCCGTTGTCGAAGCGGTGGGTCAGCTCGGCCACCAGGTCGGTGGTCTTGCCATCGAAGTAGTTCCAGTCAGCCCCCAGGAAACGGGAATGGCTGAAGTCGGGCACCTCGCCGGACAACGTTGCTGGGTAGCCATTGTGCGGCGTGATGTTTTTCACTTCGTGCATCAGGCCAAACGATAGCGTGGTGGCGTCGTCAAGGTCGACATCCAGCGCACCGTAGTAGCTGTTGCTGGTGTTGGCGTTGTAGTCGACCTCACCATTGGTGTCATCACGGGACGCGATGAAACGCCCGCGCACGCGGCCAGCGTCATCCAGCGGCCCACTCAGATCGATTTCTTCGTGGTTGGTGTCCCACGTGCCATAGCTGCCTTCGACGTGGCCCTGGAATTCGGCGGTCGGGCGCTTGCGCACCATGTTGACGATGCCACCCAGTTCACTGGTGCTGCTGAACAGCCCGGCCGGGCCGCGCATGATTTCGACACGGTCGAACGCCGCCAGCGATGGCACGGTACCAAAGATGCTGGCCATTGGTGCCGGCAGGCCGTCAATGTTGAACTCGCTGTACTCGTAGCCGCGGGCGTATATCGACGACCGGCCACTGTCGTTGGTCAAGGTACGCAGGCCGGCGGTGTACTTGGCCAGGTCATCCAGGTGCACGAACTGGCGGTCTTTGACGTAGTCCTGGGTGTACACGGTGATCGACTGGGGGATGTCCTTCAGCGCTGCTGGCGTCTTGGTGCCCACGGTCGCTGCATCGACGCTGTAGCCACCGGTCGCTTCGGAGGGCAGCATGTCATAAAGGCGGTTGCCTTCAATGGTGAGTGCCGGCAGGTCGAGCGAGCTATCCTCGGCTGCTGCCTGGGTCGCTACCGTTTCCGCCAGTGCCGACAGCGAAAACGGCGCCAGCAAACCCAGTACAAGCCAGCCCCGAGCCCATGGCGAGCCCCCCACACTTTTGAAACCGTTCATGACACACCCTTAGCCCAAATGATATTAATTCGCAAACGAAACAAGTTGCTTTTTGCGAACGATACCGGAGGGTAAACGGGGGCGCAGCAGGATTAACCTTCTTAACACACCCAGGCGTTGCCCTCTCCTGCTGGCAATGGGATGATTCGTAACTGATACAGGTTCTCATTCAAGGCTCGCCGTGCCCACCTCACTTCTCCTCGCCGAAGACGACGCAAGCCTGCGTCAGGACCTGGAATGCCATTTCCTCAAACGCGGTTTTCGGGTGCACGCCTGCGCCACGGGCACGCAGGCCCTGGACGCAATCCGGCAATCTTCGTTCGACCTGGTGTTGCTGGACATCATGCTGCCGGGTATCGATGGCCTCAGCCTGCTCGGTGAGCTGCGCCGACAACAGGCGGTGCCGGTCATGCTGATGTCGGCGCTGGGGGCCGAGCAGGACCGCATCAGTGGCTTTACCCGTGGTGCCGACGACTACCTGCCCAAGCCCTTCAGCCTGGCGGAGCTGGACGCACGGGTGGATGCCTTGCTGCGGCGCGTGGCATTCGATCGCGGCATGGTGCTGCGTACCGATGTCGGCGAAGTGCTGCTGGACCACGACCGCCAGGACGTTATCCACAACGGCAACGCCGCTGGCCTCACCGCTTCCGAATTCCGCTTGCTGGTCACGCTGCGGGCGCACCCCAATGAAGCCTTGAGCAAACCGTTCCTGTACCAGACCGTGCTGCATCGGGCCTATACCCGCCTGGACCGGGGCCTGGATGTACATGTGTGCAACCTGCGCCGCAAACTGGCCGATATCAGTGCCCAGCACCTGCAGATCCAGGCCGTGCGCGGGCAGGGGTACATCCTGGTCGACACGGAACAGCCCTGATGCGGCGCCACCCGTTGCTGTGGAAACTGGCCGTACTGCAGGTCAGCTTCTGCCTGCTGCTGACCTGGCTGATCTGGACCTGGGGCCTGTCCGTGGAACGCAGCACCTATTTTCTGTCCCGGGCCGACCAGGATTACCTGGCGCGCTATGCGCAACAAGCTGAAGACGCCTGGAACCAAGGCGGCGCAATCGGCGCCGAGGCCTGGCGCAGGCAACTGGAGCAGGCCGAGGATACGTGGGTGGCGGTGATCGGGCCGCACCTGCAAAGCCTCGGCACCACGCCGCTGAGCGCCAAGGAAGCCAGCCACCTGACCTTCATGCGCAAACTGGACTGGCCAATGAGCCGGCGCCTGCAGGATGAACTGCCCTACGTCAGCATTGAGTTCCCGCAACACCCCGAGCACGGCCGCTTGGTGCTGCAACTGCCCGAACGTATGTTGCCCACCGGCCTGACGCCATGGACCCATGCGATCACCCACGGCGTTGCCCCAGCACTGCTCGCCCTGCTGCTGGGGCTGGCGTTGTATCGGCATCTGGTAGTACCGCTGAACCGCCTGCGCGACCGCGCCGACGCCCTGCGTGCCGACGACCTTGACCACCCCGCCTTGCCCCTGCTGGAACGCCGCGACGAGCTGGGTGAACTGGCACAGGCCTTTGAGCATATGGCCGGGCGCCTGCGCCAGAGCCTTGAGCAACAGCGCCTGCTGTTGCGCACACTGTCTCACGAATTGCGCACGCCCCTGGCGCGGTTGCGCATCGCCCACGACAGCGACTTGCCGCCGCCGCAGTTGCGCGAGCGCCTGGACCGCGAAGTCAACGACATGCAGAAACTGCTGGAGGACACGCTGGACCTGGCCTGGATGGATACCGAACAACCCAGCTTGCCAACCGAGCCGGTATTGATAGCTTCGGTATGGGAAGCACTGTGCCAGGACGTCTGCTTCGAAAGTGGCTGGGACCGTGCGCGCCTGTCGTGTTTGCTCGGTACCGAGTGTGTGGTGCACGCCCATCTGGACAGCCTGGCTCAAGCCCTTGAAAACCTGATGCGCAATGCCATTCGCCACTCGCCAGCCCAAGGCCGGGTATGCCTGGATGGCTGGCGTGAGGGTGATTGCTGGCACTTGCGCCTGAGCGACCAGGGCCCCGGCGTACCTGACGCCGACCTTGAACGTATCTTCAAGCCCTACCAGCGCCTGGCCGACAGCGGCGCCGGGTTCGGCCTTGGCCTGGCCATCGCTCGCCGCGCCATCGAACTGCAGGGTGGCCGCTTGTGGGCCCGCAATGGCCACCCTGGCCTGTGCCTTCACATGACGTTGCCGAGGGCACGGGACTGTTTAGAAAGTTAATGCGCTTTACGCTCAATCAGGACTGATTATCATCTTGGCGTTTCAGCCTTGCGGTCCTCGCAACGCCCTGACGAGAAGCCTGATGAGCAAGATGATCCTGACGCTGGCTTTGGCACTGGCCCTTGCAACCCCCGTGGCCCTGGCGCAGCCCGAGCGAAACCAGAAGATGGACACCTCGCTGCTGCAACGTCAGGACCTGGCCTACCGCTTCAGCCAGCTCGACCTTGACTCGGCCGATGGCCAGCGTCATTACCGTTTGTGGATCGGCACGCCGAACCGCCCGGCACCTGCCGCAGGCTACCCGGTGCTGTGGATGCTCGACGGCAATGCCGCCCTGGGCGCCCTGGACAGCGACCTGCTGAATAAGCTCGCCAAGGGCCAGGCGCCGCTGTTGGTGGCGGTGGGGTACCAATCCGAGCAGCGCATCGAGCGGGCCAGCCGCACCTACGACTACACCCCGGCGATTGCTGGGCTGACAGAACAGCGCGATCCGCTGACCGGCCAGCCCAGCGGTGGCGTGGATGTGTTTTTCGATCTGTTGACCCGCCACATGCGGCCGATGGTGGCCAAGGTGGCACCTATCAACCTGCAGCGCCAGACGCTATGGGGGCATTCATATGGGGGGCTGGCAGTGTTGCATGCGCTGTTCACTCGGCCTGAAGCCTTCAGTGATTACGCGGCGGCCAGCCCTTCATTGTGGTGGCATGACGGCGCGATCGTTCGCGAGGCGCAGGGGCTACAGCAGCGATTGGGTAACAAGCGACGACAGTTGCTGCTGATGCGCGGCGATGAAGAGCCGTCGAGCCCTCGGGGGCCGATGAAAGGCGATGTGGAACGGCCGGCGCGGGAGCTGGCGGCATCCCTGGCCGAAGTGCCAGGGATGGAGGTGCACTTTGAACGGTTCAATGGACTGGGGCATGGCGCCATGCTGCCAGCCTCACTGCGCCTGGTCTTGGAGCAGATGACGCATTAGGCCCCGCTCAAGGGTAGATGTACTTGAGCACATACATACTCAACTGGTGGAACACGTCTGCGGGCACGCGCGGCATTTCCGTCTGTGCCCGATCGAGCGTCTTGCAACACAAGCGGACCATCTGCTGTCGCGTGTCCTCCTCAAGCATGCCGGTATGCACAACCTGGGAATATTGCGGATAGGAACATGGCGCGTTGGCCGCAGGGGTTCGGCGAATTTCGAATGACGGGTTCAACTGCGCAGCGGTAAAGAACGGCTTCCCCTTGAAATCTGGCTGAGGCGTCAGGTTATCAACGGCTTCGCAGCGGCTGGAGCATAGCACCTGGCTGTCCATGCCCGTCTCGATTCCGCGTTGATACAACGTGATTTCAGAGTCTTGCACTTTTATGCAGGCATTTTCGAAGGCGTCCAGGATAGCCCGGGCATTGGCTTGCGAACCCTCAATCACCGACAGTGGCATGAACCGTTCGGGCTCGTTTGCGCCGATGCTTTTGATGCCCCGGTCGAGGGTCGCCCAATGGCTGAACTCCTTTTGGCACGCAATCAGGTGCACTTCGAATCGATAACCAGCCTCTACGGCTTGCGCGGGGAAATCGGCGAAACGAAGATCATCGAGCGCGCATTCCATGATGATGTTGTATCGATTATCAAAGGCATGGTTGAAAACCTTTTCACACAAGGCCCAGATGAATGGCTCGGTGTGTTCGTAGACATGCAGCACGCCCTTTTCCTGCATGGCCGCGTAATGCGGATGCAGTTCGCGAAACGAGGGCAAGTACAGTCGCACAAAGTCATCATAGCGCCCGCTTGGCAGCAGGTGGTTGTCCAGCAGGTAAGTCTTGCCGGAGCCTTGGGCCCCGGCCACGATCAAGATGCTGGGGTTGGGGTTGCTGTCCAGGCCCGAGGCGTAGCGTTTTTTATCGAACCAGAGCGGCTCAAGCGAAGCAAATACCTTGTCAAGATCGGCGGCAGTGTAGGGGTAGAGTGTGGTCATGGGTGCTCCTGGGTGAGGTAAGACAGAGCCTGCACTCTATGGGCTGGAAACTGGCACGATGTGGTAAGTGGCTACATGCATGCGCCAAAAGTCGAGGTGCACCGGGTTGCCAGCCAGGCGTCACAGTGCTGTATGCTTGGCGGGTCTTCAGGGCGGGGTGCAAGTCCCCACCGGCGGTAAATCGAAAGATGAGCCCGCGAGCGCCCCGGCCATGCCGGGGGTCAGCAGATCTGGTGCAACTCCAGAGCCGACGGTCATAGTCCGGATGAAAGAAGGCGTCAGGCAGGGGCCATCCGGGCGCCCCTGCGCGCGCATTTTGTTCGCCCCGAGACGTTCATCGATCACTCACGAGGAGCGTTTCATGTCCACCCAGCACCACTCGAAGTTCCCCAATGTTTCCGCCGCCATCGCCGCCTTCCAGGCCGGGCGCCCTGTATTGTTGCTCGACGATGACGACCGCGAGGACGAAGCGGACATCATTGCCGCTGCCGAAAACATTACGCTGCAGACCATGGCCATGATGATTCGCGACTGCAGCGGCATCGTCTGCCTGTGCCTGGACGAAGCCACCGTCGACGCACTGCAACTGGCGCCAATGGTGCAGAACAACCAGGCCCGCCACGGCACCGGCTTCACCGTTACCATCGAGGCGGCAGAAGGCATCACCACCGGGGTTTCTGCCCAGGACCGCATCACCACCATTGGCGCGGCACTGCGCTCCAGCGCCGAACAGCGCCATATCGTCAGCCCGGGGCATGTGTTCCCGCTGCGCGCCCGCAATGGCGGGGTGCTGACCCGCCGTGGGCACACCGAAGGCTCGGTGGACCTGGCGCGCCTGGCCGGCCTGCGCCCGGCGGCAGTGCTGTGCGAGCTGATGAACCCCGATGGCAGCATGGCGCGTGGCGAGCAGGTGGCGGTTTATGCGCGGCAGTACAACTTGCCGGTGCTGACCATCGAGGAGCTGGCGCGGTACCGCGAGGCGATGCTGGAACGGGAAGCAGAGCTGGCCTGATAGGCCACCTTGAGGCTATTCGCGGGCTTGCCCGCTCCCACAGGGTCCGCGCCGGGTTCAGAACCGGTGTAATACCTGTGGAGGTTTACCCGCGAAGAGGCCGGCAAATCCAACCGCATTGCCCGGGAAGTTTGCTCCCCCCGCCCCGCTCTGCTAGTGTCGCGCCGTTCTGAATGCCACCGAGAAAGTCGCCATGGCCCGCAAAAAAGCCTCCCTCGATTTCGAGCAATCCCTCGCAGACCTGCAAGCACTGGTCGAGCGCCTGGAGAACGGCGAGTTGTCGCTGGAAGAGTCGCTGGCCGCCTTCGAGCAAGGCATCGCCCTGACCCGTGATTGCCAGGGTGCACTGGCCCAGGCCGAACAGAAGGTGCAGATCCTGCTGGAACGCGACGGCGAACTGGCCGCGCAGCCCTTCGACGCGGAGCCGGAAGCATGATCGGCACCTACCAGGCCAGCTGCCAGGCGCGGGTCGACGCTGCCCTCGAACGGCTGTTCGTTGCCCCGTCCAAAGAGCTGGAACGCCTTTACGCCGCCATGCGCTACAGCGTGATGAACGGCGGCAAGCGCGTACGCCCGCTGCTGGCCTACGCGGCCTGCGAAGCCTTGGGCGCCCCGGCCGAACAGGCCAACGGCGCGGCCTGCGCGGTCGAACTGATCCACGCCTACTCGCTGGTGCATGACGACCTGCCAGCCATGGACGATGACGACCTGCGTCGCGGCCAACCCACTACCCACAAAGCGTTCGACGAAGCCTGCGCCATCCTGGCGGGCGACGGTTTGCAGAGCCTGGCGTTCAGTGCCCTGCTCGACCCGGGCCTCAGCCCGCAGGCCGACAGCGTACGCCTGACCATGGTCCAGGCCCTGGCCAAGGCCGCCGGCCCGGCAGGCATGGTCGGCGGCCAGGCCATCGACCTCGGTTCGGTAGGCCTGAAGCTGGACCAGCAGGCACTGGAGTTCATGCACCGGCACAAGACCGGCGCACTGATCGAGGCCAGCGTACGCCTCGGCGCCCTGGCCAGTGCCCGTGCCGAACAGGCGCAGCTGGATGCCTTGCAGGTGTATGCACAGGCCATTGGCCTGGCATTCCAGGTGCAGGACGACATCCTCGATGTGGAAAGCGACACCGCCACCCTGGGCAAACGCCAGGGTGCCGACATAGCACGTGACAAACCGACCTACCCGGCCCTGCTGGGCCTGGAAGCGGCCAAGGCCTACGCAACCGAACTGCGCGACCAGGCGCTGGTCGCACTACAAGGGTTCGGGGAAACGGCCGAGCCGCTGCGGGCCTTGGCCCGCTACATCGTCGAACGCCGTAACTGATTGATTGGGGCCGCTGCGCGCCCCATCGCCGGCAAGCCAGCTCCCACAGGTACCTCAGCGGCCTGTGATATGTGAAGCTCCTGTGGGAGCTGGCTTGCCGGCGATGGGCTGCACAGCAGCCCCGTGCGACACCCGTCTGAATGGGCAGTATTTCCTACAATGGGGTAAACTGCCGCGTCTTCACACACCTATAACGACTCGCCTGATGCCCACGACGTTTCAAGAGATCCCCCGCGAACGCCCGGTCACGCCGTTGCTCGACCGCGCTGACACGCCTGTCGGCCTGCGCCGGTTGGCCGAAGCCGACCTGGAGACCCTGGCCGACGAACTGCGCCAGGAACTGCTCTACACCGTGGGTCAGACCGGTGGGCATTTTGGTGCCGGTCTGGGCGTGATCGAGCTGACCATCGCCCTGCACTACGTGTTCGACACCCCGGACGACCGGCTGGTGTGGGACGTGGGCCACCAGGCCTACCCGCACAAAATCCTCACCGGGCGCCGTAACCGCATGCTCAGCCTGCGCCAGAAGGACGGCATCGCCGCCTTCCCGCGCCGCAGCGAAAGCGAGTACGACACCTTTGGCGTCGGCCACTCCAGCACCTCGATCAGCGCCGCATTGGGCATGGCCATTGCCGCCCGTCTGCAGAACAGCGCACGCAAGTCGATCGCGGTGATCGGCGACGGTGCGCTGACTGCCGGCATGGCCTTCGAGGCGTTGAACCACGCCCAGGAAGTCAACGCCGACATGCTGGTGATCCTCAACGACAACGACATGTCGATTTCGCGCAATGTCGGCGGCCTGTCCAACTACCTGGCCAAGATTCTCTCCAGCCGCACCTACGCGAGCATGCGCGAAGGCAGCAAGAAAGTGCTGTCGCGCCTGCCGGGCGCCTGGGAAATCGCCCGCCGCACCGAGGAATACGCCAAAGGCATGCTGGTGCCGGGTACGCTGTTCGAAGAGCTGGGCTGGAACTACATCGGCCCGATCGACGGCCATGACCTGCCGACCATGATCGCCACCCTGCGCAACATGCGTGACCTGAAGGGCCCGCAGTTCCTGCATGTGGTGACCAAAAAGGGCAAGGGCTTCGCCCCGGCCGAGGTCGATCCGATCGGCTACCACGCCATCACCAAGCTGGAGCCGGCCGACAAGCCTGCCGCGCCGAAGACCGTCAGCGGCCCGAAATACTCCGCCGTGTTCGGCCAGTGGCTGTGCGACATGGCCGCTGCCGACAACCGCCTTGTGGGTATTACCCCGGCGATGAAGGAAGGCTCGGACCTGGTCGACTTCAGCGAGCGTTACCCGGAGCGCTACTTCGACGTGGCGATCGCCGAGCAACACGCCGTGACCTTGGCAGCCGGCATGGCCTGCGAAGGGAGCAAGCCGGTGGTGGCGATCTACTCCACCTTCCTGCAGCGTGCCTACGACCAGCTGATCCACGATGTAGCGGTGCAGAACCTCGACGTGCTGTTCGCCATCGACCGCGCCGGCCTGGTTGGCGAAGACGGCCCGACCCACGCAGGCAGCTACGACCTGTCTTACCTGCGCTGCATCCCGGGCATGCTGGTGATGACCCCGAGCGACGAAAACGAGCTGCGCAAGATGCTCAGCACCGGACACCTGTACAACGGCCCGGCAGCCGTGCGCTACCCGCGCGGTACCGGCCCGAATGCGCCGATCAGTGGCGATCTGGACCCACTGGAAATCGGCAAAGGCGTGGTTCGCCGCCAAGGCGAGAAAGTCGCCCTGCTGGTGTTCGGCGTGCAGCTGACCGAGGCCATGCAGGTGGCCGAGCAGATCAACGCCACGGTGGTCGACATGCGCTTCGTCAAGCCGCTGGACGAAGCCTTGGTGCTTGAACTGGCTGGCAGCCACGCGCTGCTGGTAACCATTGAAGAGAACGCCATCATGGGTGGCGCGGGTGCAGCGGTGGGCGAGTTCCTTGCCAGCCAGGCAGTGCTCAAGCCGCTGCTGCACCTGGGCTTGCCCGACATCTACGTCGAGCATGCCAAGCCTGCGCAGATGCTGGCTGAGTGCGGGCTGGATGCGGCCGGGATCGAAGCTTCGGTAAAAGCCCGCATGGCCAGGCTCGGCCTGTAATCCCTGGGGCCGCTTTGCGGCCCATTCGCGGGGCAAGCCCGCTCCCACAGGTCCATCACGCTTTTCGAGAACATTGACAATCCTGTGGGAGCGGGCTTGTCCCGCGAATACTTTGGGGCTGCCCATGAAACCATCCGCCTGTGCCGCACTACTCTGTGCCCCCACATTCCTGCTAGCCGCCGAGCGCGACGACGCCCTCAAGCTCCCCGACGTGCTGATCAGCGCCAGCCGCCAGGTCGAGTCGCGCACCGCCACCAGCGCTGCCAACACCGTCTTCACCCGTACTGACATCGATCGCCTGCAACCCGCCAGCGTCACCGACCTGCTCAGCCGCGTGCCCGGCGTGCAAGTGGCGCCAACCGGTGGCCGGGGCAGCCTGCCTGGCATCTTCATCCGCGGCACCAAGGCGGCACAAAGCCTGGTGCTGGTCGATGGGGTGCGCATTGCCAACGCTACCTCTGGCGACAGCGGCCTGCAGTTTCTGAACGTCGACCAGATCGAGCGGGTGGAAGTGCTGCGCGGCTCGCGCTCGGCGGTGTACGGCAGCGACGCCATTGGCGGGGTAATCCAGATCTTCACCCGTCGCAGCAATGGCCCCGGCCTGCAGCCGCGCCTGCGCATGGCCGCCGGCAGCAACCAGACATTCCAGCGCAGCCTGGGGCTGTCTGGCGGCAGCGACGCGACCCGCTTCAACCTTGGCGCCAGCCTGGATGAAACGGCCGGCATCGACTCGACCGGGCCGTCCTTCGCCAGCGATGGCGACCACGACGCCTACCGCAACAAGGCATTCAACCTGAGCCTGAGCCATACCTTTGGCGAACGCTTCGAGGCCGGCCTGAACCTGCTCGACAGCCGTGGCCGCAGCGAATACGACAACCCGTTCGGCGGCTTCGACCCGGTCACCTTCGAAAGCTACGGCCAACAGCCGTACACCGATTTCAGCGTCAGCAGCCTGGGCAGCTACTTCGACGCCCAGCTCACCGACATCTGGCATTCGCGGCTGGAACTGGCCCACAGCGAGAACCGCGACGACAAGCGCGACAAGCTCAGCGCCGAACGCTTCGTGTTCAATACCTACCGTGATCAGGTCACCTGGCAGAACGACCTGGCCCTGGGCGAGCGACACAGCGTGTTGCTGGGTGGCGACTGGTACGAAGACCGCGTGCACGCCAGCACCGACTTTACCGAGGACAGCCGCTGGAACCGCGCCGTCTTCGTCCAGCACCGCTACCAGGGCGAGCAGTTCTCAACCGAGGTGGGCGTGCGCCATGACCGTAACCAGCAGTTCGGCGGCCAGACCACCTGGAGCGGCAGCCTGAGCGTACCGTTGAATGCGCAGAATGATGTGCTGCTGTCCTACAGCGAGGGCTTTCGGGCGCCAACCTTCAACGACCTCTATTACCCCCAGTTCAGCAACCCGGACCTGGACCCCGAGCACTCCAGAAGCTACGAGCTGCAATGGCGCAGCCAACTGACGACGCACAGCCGCCTGGAAGCCTCGCTATACCGCACCGATCTGCGCGATGCGATCGTGTTTGGCCAGGACTCGGTACCCCGCAACGTGGCCTCGGCACAGATCAACGGTTTCGAAATGGCATTGGCGCAACAGTGGGGCGCCTGGCACAGCCAGCTGGGCCTGGCACTGATCGACCCGCGTGACCGTGACAGCGGCCACACTCTCGCCCGCCGTGCACGCCGCACGTTAAGCCTGGATCTGGACCGTGAGCTCGGGCGTTTCACCGCGGGGGCAAGCTGGCAAGCGGTCAGCGGCAGCTACGACGATGAGGCCAACCGCAACGGCATCGGCGGCTATGGTGTGCTCGGTCTGCGCGGTAGCTGGGCCGCCACTGATGAACTGAAACTGGAAGCGAAGCTGGATAACCTGCTGGACCGCTCTTACAGCCGCGCCCTGTACAGTTATGAGGGGGCCTATCACCCCTACCGTGAAGAAGGCCGTACGCTGCTGTTCAGCGTTACCTGGACGCCGGCGCTTTAGCCGCGAGCGCTGCGCACAAACGGGCGGTGGCTTCGATCATCTGCCCACTGGGCCGCTCAATGCCTTTGTCGGGTATCACCAGCAAACCGCCATCGGCAACCGCACGCAGTTGCGGCCAGGCCTTCCAGCTTGCCAGTTGCGCTTGATCACCCGCCAGGATGACCTGTGGATTTCGCAGCAGCACAGACTCCACATTCACCTGCGGCGCTGGTTGGCTGAGGTCGGCGAACACATTGCGCGCCCCGCACACGGCCAGGGCATCGCTCACCACCTGCCGGCCACCCAGGGTGTACAACGGCTGGTCCCACACCTGATAGAACACCTGCAAGGGCTCGTCACGCCGGTACTGCTGGCGCAGCTGCCGCAGCCGTTCCCGCAGGGCCTGGGCATATTGATGGCCTTGCCCGGCACGGCCGATACGCTCGGCGATGGCTTCGATCTGCGCGATCAACTGGTCGATGTCACGGGGCTCTGCACTGAAGGTGGCAATGCCCAGGCGCTTGAGCTGGTCGCGCTGGGCAGGTGGCACGCTGCCCGGCCAGAGCAGCAGCAAGTCAGGGCGCAGGCTGAGCAGGCGCTCCATGTCCAGTTGACCTTGGCGCCCTACCGAGGGCAGGTCGCGCAGGGCTGCCGGCCGTTCGCCACCGTCGAGCACGCCGACCAGCAGGTCGTCGGCCTGCAGTTCAAGCATGATTTCAGTCATCGAAGGCGCCAGGCTGACCACCCGCAAGGGGTCAGCGGCCAGCGCGGTACAGGCGAACAGCGCCAGCAGGCCAGGTAGAAAGCGCATCAGCCCAGTTGGCGCGGAATGCGATAGAGGTACAGCACCACCACGGTGGACAACGCCAGCAGGATCTGCGGCACCGCCTCCAGGCCGACCAGTACAGACAGTGCGGCGACCCAGGCCGGCAAGCAGGCGTACAGCATGGCCATGCGCCGCACCCGCGCCAGTTCGATCCAGGCAGCGGGCTCTTCGCCCGTGCCGAGCACCTTGGAGGTGGCGATCAGTGCGCGCTTGTAAGCGCCGAAGCGCGGCAGGCTGAGGAACATGGTCGCCGCGCCGGCGATGAACAGTGGCATGGCCAGCACCGGGATCAGCGCGTCACCACCACCAAAGGCCCAGGCCATGACCGGCAGCGGCACCAGGCCAACCGCCAGGTACTGCCACCAGGCCAGTGCCAGGCGCCGCTTGACCTCGGCGCGGGTCACGCCTGGGGCACCTCGCCCTGGTGTTCATTGCCCAGCATGTGGCCGAGTTTACCGGCCTTGGTCGCCAAGTAGTAACGGTTGTGCGGGTTGTGGCCGGTGTGCAGCGGTACACGTTCGGCAACCACGATATTCATGTCGGTCAGGGCTTTGACCTTGCGCGGGTTATTGGTCATCAGGCGCAGGGCTTTCACGCCCAAGTGCTCCAGCATCGGCAAGCAGATGGCGTAGTCGCGCTGGTCGGCGGCAAAGCCCAGGCGTTCATTGGCTTCGACGGTATCGGCGCCACCATCCTGCAGCTCGTAGGCGCGAATCTTGTTCAACAGGCCGATGCCACGGCCTTCCTGACGCAGGTACAGCAGTACCCCACGGCCTTCACGGGCGATCGCCTGCAGCGCGGCTTCCAGCTGCGAACCGCAGTCACAGCGCTGGCTGAACAGGGCGTCGCCGGTCAGGCACTCGGAGTGCAGGCGCCCCAGCACCGGCTGGCCATCCGCAATGTCACCCAGGCTGAGCACTACGTGCTCGCGGCCAGTGGCTTCGTCGAGGAAGCCGTGCATGGTGAAGGTCGCGAATGGCGTCGGGAGTTTAGAGGCGGCAACAAAGACGACGGGCACGTTGTGCTCCTGGAATAAGTTGGAAATTTCTCGTGGGCCGATTGTATCAGCCGGTTGCAGGCTGTGGGCGGGCTGAATACCGCGGGTTAAGATCGAAAAGTTCGATGCTTAGGTTCACCAGGCCCGGCCTTATCGCCGGCAAGCCAGCGCCCACAGGTACTTCACAGGATCCGAAGCCGCGGTGATCCTGTGAGCGCTGGCTTGCCGGCGATGGAGTGCGAAGCGCCCCTGCTTCAATGGGGTTTGCTGTCTGCAGTGAACGGGTACGGCTGTTTCCAGTGCTCGAAAATCGGCTTCAGCTCGCCGCTGCGCACCAGTTCGTCCATGCGCTTGTCGAACAGGTCACTCAGGGCCTTGGCCTGGCCATTGTGGGCAAACGCCAGGTACAGCGGTAATTCGGCCACATGGTTAAGGCGGAAGCGCTCGGGGTGGGATGACTGGCTGAGGACGTAATTGACTTCGGTCAGCGCATCAATGTAGAAGTCCACCCGGTCATGCTCGAGCATCGGCAGAATGCCTTCGCGGCGCTGAATTTCACGGAATTCATGCACATCTGGCAGGTAGCTGCCGTAATCGTAGCCACGCACCCAGGCCAGGCGATACTTGCCCACGTCCTGCGCAGTGGGCACAGGTTTGCTGGCAAGCCCCAATGCGTAGATGTGGTCGACGTCGAAGTGCCAGCGTGGGTACAGGTTGTCGTCGTTCTCTTGCTTGTACGAGCCCACCCAGGCATCGGCTTCGCCGCGTTTGACCAGCCCGACTGCACGGCTGTAGGGCGCGCTCTGGGTCACCACCTGGACCCCTGCCGGCTCGAACACCTTGCGCAGTACGTCCCAGGCCACCCCGGTACCGTCAGCGTTGGTGTAATCGAGCCATTCTTCACTGACCAGGTGGATCTGCTTGGGCACGCCTTCAGCAGCTGCCACCCATGGGGCAACGCTCAGCAGCACTGCCAACAGCAACGTCCTTATGGCCATTCACGCGCTCCCTGTTCAGGCAACCGCCCACACCAGAACCTGCATGCCCAGCCAGGCAAACACGCCGGCCAGGATATCGTCGAGCATGATGCCGACACCCCCGTGCACATGGCGGTCGATCCAGCGGATCGGCCATGGCTTGAGGATGTCGAAGAAGCGGAACATCAGGAACCCTGCCAGCAACCACTGCCAGCCCTCCGGCACCAGCCAGAGGGTGATCCACATGCCGACAATCTCATCCCAGACAATGCCTTCATGGTCGTGTACGCGCAAGTCATTGGCGACTTTGCCGCACAACCAGAAGCCAAACAGCATGCTTACGCCCAGCAACAGCCAGTAGCCCCAGTCAGGCAGCATCTGCCACAACGGGATGAACGGTATGGCCACCAGCGAACCCCAGGTACCCGGGGCCTTGGGCAAGGTACCCGAACCGAAGCCAAAAGCGATGAAGTGCCACGGGTTGCGCCAGACCGAAGGCGGAACAAACTCCGCAGGCACCTGATTGGGGTGATCGGTCACGGTGTCTCCCTAAAGTGTTGATAGCCCCGCTGAACGGGGGTGATGTCCCGGCCCTGCACATCGCGCAAGGTGACGCCCTGCCCTTCGAGCACACGACCAATGGTATGCACCTCGACCACGCCAAGATCAGCCAAGGGCGCCAGCGCCTCAGGCGGCAGCGTAAAGGCCAGCACGTAATCATCGCCACCGGCGAGGGCTGCCTGCACTGCTGCTTCGCGGCCGAGGAAAGCCTCTACAGCAGGAGACACTGGCACCTGGGCCAGGTTCACCTCCAGCGCAACGCCGGACGCCTTGGCGATGTGCCCGCAATCAGCGAGCAGGCCGTCAGAGATGTCCAGCGCCGCCGTGGCCCGACCACGCAGCAGCGTTCCGAGGGTGAGCTGCGGCATTGGCGACCAGTAATGGGCCAGCAGCGGCTCGGCCTGTTCAGCAGGCGCCTCGCGCTCGCCCAGCACCAGCGGCAGCGCGCCGGCCGCCTTGCCCAGCACCCCGCCAACGCACAGCAGGTCGCCTGGCCGTGCACCGCTACGGCGCAACGCCTGGCCTGTCGGTACACGGCCAAACACGGTAACGGTTATGCTCAGCGGGCCTCGGGTAGTGTCACCCCCGATCAGGCTCATGCGGCAACGGTGGGCCATGCGGCTGAGGCCGTCAGCATAGGCTGCCAGCCAGTCAGGGCCAACATCAGGCAAGGTCAGGGCGAGGGTGAAGCCGATCGCAGTTGCACCCATGGCGGCCAGGTCACTGGCGGCCACGGCCAGCGAACGCTGGCCAAGCAGCAGCGGATCGCAAACAGCGGGAAAATGCACCCCGGCGACCAGGGTGTCGGTCGACACCGCCAGTTGCTCACCGGGGGGAAGGGCCAGCAGGGCGCAATCGTCGCCGATACCCAGGGCCACGCCTTCGCCGCCCTGCGCACAAGGCGCGGCGGCGAAGTAATGGTTGATCAGCTCGAACTCACCCATGGCTCGGCAGCGCCAGAATCAGCGCTTGTTCGCCTTGACTTCGGCTTCACGCAGCGACGGTGCCAGCTTGTCCAGCACGCCGTTGACGAACTTGTGGCCGTCGGTGGCACCAAAGACCTTGGCCAGCTCGACACCTTCGTTGATCACTACGCGGTACGGTACGTCGACGCGCTTGATGAACTCCCAGGTGGACAGACGCAGCACGGCCAGCTCGACCGGGTCGAGCTCTTCCAGCGTCATGGTCATGCAAGGCGCCAGGGCCTTGTCGATTTCGCCCTTGATTGCCGGAACCCCATGCAGGATTTCACGGAAATAGGCACCGTCGACATCGGTGAAATCGTTATCCACCCGGAACTGCGCTTCGATCTCGTTCAGCGAATGCTGCGCCATGTGCCACTGGTACAGTGCCTGGGTCGCGAGCTTGCGGGCTTCGCGGCGCTTGGCGCTCTTCGAGGGCTTGCCGGCATCCGCAGGTTTTGGATCGCGCGGGTTGAAACGATCGCTTTCGTCGCTAATCACTTGGCCTCCAACTGCGCCAGCAGGCTGACCATTTCCAGTGCGGACAGGGCAGCTTCAGCACCTTTGTTGCCGGCCTTGGTGCCGGAACGCTCGATGGCTTGCTCGATGGAGTCGACGGTCAGTACGCCGAAGGCCACTGGAACACCGAACTCCATGGACACCTGGGCCAGGCCCTTGGTGCATTCGCCCGCCACGTATTCAAAGTGCGGGGTACCGCCACGGATCACGGCGCCCAGGGCGATGATCGCGTCGTAGGCGCCTTGCTGGGCGACCTTCTGTGCTACCAGCGGGATTTCAAATGCGCCCGGGGCACGGATGATGGTGATGTCGCTTTCGCTGACACCGTGGCGTACCAGGGCATCAACGGCACCGCTTACCAGGCTTTCAACGACGAAGCTGTTGAAGCGGCCAACCACCAAAGCATAGCGACCTTTGGGGGCGATGAAGGTACCTTCGATGGTCTTCAGGGTCATTCCGATATTCTCATCTTCAAGAGCGAGGCCGCATACAAGCGGCCTCGACAGGGGTCTGGACTCGAGCAGAGGGCGTCAATGCCGCCTCAAGTCACTCGGAGGGCACGTATTCTACAACTTCCAGATCGAATCCGGATATCGCGTTGAACTTCATCGGCGAACTCATCAGGCGCATCTTGCGCACACCGAGGTCGCGCAGGATCTGCGAACCGGCACCCACGGTGCTGTAGGTAGTCGGTGCCTTGGCGGGTGCATCGCCCGCGCTTTCGCGGATGTGGGCCAGCAACACGTCGCCGTCCAGCGGGTGACCCAGCAGCAGCACCACGCCACTGCCAGCCTCGGCCACGGCAGCCATGGCAGCACGCAGGCTCCAGCGGCCTGGCTGCTTGACCAGCAACAGGTCGCGCAGCGGGTCCATGTTGTGCACACGCACCAGGGTAGGCTCTTCGGCGCAGATCTTGCCCAGGGTCAGGGCCATGTGCACGTCGCCTTCGACCGCGTCGCGGTAGGTGACCAGGTTGAACTCGCCCAGCTCGCTCTCCACCGGCTGCTCGGAAACACGCTGCACGGTGCGCTCGTGGATCATGCGGTAGTGGATCAGGTCGGCGATGGTGCCGATCTTCAAGCCGTGCTCGGCGGCGAACACTTCCAGCTCGGCGCGACGCGACATGGTGCCGTCGTCGTTCATCACTTCGCAGATCACGCCGCTTGGCTCGAAACCGGCCATGCGTGCGAGGTCGCAGGCGGCTTCGGTGTGGCCGGCACGGGCCAGGGTACCGCCGGGCTGGGCCATCAGCGGGAAGATGTGGCCAGGGCTGACGATGTCTTCGGCCTTGGCGTCCTTGGCAGCGGCGGCCTGCACGGTGCGTGCTCGGTCGGCGGCGGAGATGCCGGTGGTTACGCCTTCGGCGGCTTCGATCGATACGGTGAACTTGGTGCCGAAGCCCGAGCCGTTGCGCGGCGCCATCAGCGGCAGCTTCAGCGTTTCGCAACGCTCGCGGGTCATCGGCATGCAGATCAGGCCACGGGCGTGCTTGGCCATGAAGTTGATATGTTCGGGCAGGCAGCATTCGGCCGCCATGATGATATCGCCTTCGTTCTCGCGGTCTTCGTCATCCATGAGGATGACCATTTTGCCCTGGCGGATGTCTTCGACCAGTTCTTCGATGCTGTTGAGCGCCACGCGGCACCCCCTTCTCAATCAGGATTTCAAGAAGCCGTTGGCGGCCAGGAAGCTTTCGGTAATGCCACTGCCCTTGCTCGGTTCGGCAGCCTTGTCACCCAGCAGCAAGCGCTCCAGGTAACGGGCCAGCAGGTCGACCTCAAGGTTTACCCGACGCCCTGCGCGGTAGTCGGCCATGATGGTTTCGGACAGGGTGTGCGGGACAATGGTCAGCTCGAACTCGGCGCCATTGACCTCATTGACCGTCAGGCTGGTGCCGTCGACGGTGATCGAACCCTTGTGGGCGATGTACTTGGCCAGCTCCTTGGGTGCACGCACACGGAACTGGATGGCGCGGGCGTTATCGCTGCGCGAGATGATTTCGCCGACGCCGTCGACATGGCCGCTGACCAGGTGCCCGCCCAGACGGGTGGTGGGGGTCAGGGCCTTTTCCAGGTTGACCTTGCTGCCGCTCTTGAGGTCGATAAATGCGGTGCGTTTGAGGGTTTCGACGCTGACATCGGCCCAGAAGCCATTGCCCGGCAGTTCGACGGCGGTCAGGCACACACCGTTGACGGCGATGCTGTCGCCGAGCTTGACGTCGCCCAGGTCAAGCTTGCCGGTGTCGACGTGGACGCGCACATCCCCCCCCTTGGGGGTGAGGCTGCGGATGGTGCCGATGGATTCGATGATGCCGGTGAACATGGGGTCTTCCTCAAAAACGGTTTGCACGGGGCAAGCCCGGCATTATACGCCGGGCGCCGGCAGGGGGATGGCCGTGACCCGCCAGTCATCGCCCACTGCGCGCATTTCGGTAATTTTCAATCGCGGCGCTTCGCTCATCTTGTCCAGCGGCCACTCCAGCAATGGGCGGGCGTCGGAGCCGAGGAAGGTGCCAGCGACGAACAGCTGATACTCGTCGATCAGGCCTTGGCGGGCAAAGGCGCCGACCAGGCCGGCACCGCCTTCCAGGAGGATTTCGTTGACGCCGCGGGCGGCCAGGGCCTGCAACAGCGCCGCAAGGTCGACCTGGCCATTGTCGCCCGGCAAGCTGAGCAGTTCGTGGCCGGCAGCGGCATAGCGCGGGTCATCTGCGACAGCGGTCACCACCAGTGCCGGGCCGGCCAGGAAGAACGGCGCAGCCAGTGGCAGGCGCAGGCGGCCATCGACCAGCACTCGCAGCGGGGTGCGGCTGAGTGCCAAGGCGGTGGTTTCGGCGTCCAGGCCCAGCTCGGCGCCACGTACGGTCATGCGCGCATTGTCGGCCAGCACACTGGCAGCGCTGGTCAGCACCACGCTGGAACGGGCACGCAGGCGCTGCACCGCCGAACGGGCAGCGGGGCCGGTGATCCACTGGCTTTCGCCGCTGGCCATCGCGGTGCGGCCATCCAGGCTCATGGCCAGCTTGGCGCGCACGAACGGCAGGCCGTGTTCCATGCGCTTGAGAAAGCCTGGGTTGAGCGCGCGGGCCTCGGCTTCGAGCACGCCACTGGCCACTTCGATGCCAGCCTCGGCCAGGCGCCGCAGGCCCTGCCCCGCCACTTGCGGGTTAGGGTCCTGCATGGCTGCCACCACCCGCGCTACGCCAGCCTTCACCAGTGCTTCGGCGCACGGCGGCGTGCGGCCATGGTGGCTGCACGGCTCGAGGGTAACGTATGCACAGGCGCCACGGGCACGCTCACCGGCCTGGCGCAGGGCATGCACCTCGGCATGTGGCTCGCCAGCACGCACATGCCAGCCTTCGCCCACCACTTCGCCATCGCGTACGATCACGCAACCTACGCGCGGGTTGGGGTGGGTGGTGTACACGCCCTTACGCGCCAGCTCCAGCGCGCGGGCCATGTAGTGGGCGTCAAGGATGGCGGCTTGGCTGGGCATGTTCACTCTTTAGCCGGCTCACGGGCCAGGCGGTCGATTTCTTCGCGGAACTCGTCGAGGTCCTGGAAGCGTCGGTACACCGAGGCAAAGCGGATATAGGCCACCTCGTCGAGCTTGCGCAACTCGGCCATGACCATTTCTCCCACCACCAGCGATTTGACTTCGCGCTCGCCAGTGGCACGCAAGCGGCTTTTGATGTGCGCCAGCGCCGCTTCCAGGCGCTCGACGCTGACCGGGCGCTTTTCCAGCGCCCGCTGCATGCCGGCGCGCAGCTTTTCTTCGTCGAAAGGCTGGCGCGTGCCGTCCTGCTTGATCAGCCGGGGCAGCACCAGTTCGGCGGTTTCGAAGGTGGTGAAGCGCTCGCCACAGGCCACGCATTCGCGGCGGCGGCGCACCTGCTCGCCCTCGGCAACGAGGCGAGAGTCGATGACCTTGGTGTCGTTGGCACCGCAAAAGGGACAGTGCATGGTGGCAGGCAACAAAAAAAGGGAGGGCCATGGTAGCGCATTGCACTGGCAAGACAAGCCAAAGGGGTTAACATCCATGGGAAATCTGCCCGTGAAGGACGACCCCATGCACTACCGAACGCTCGTTGTGCTGTGCTGCGCCGCCCTGCTCGCTGCCTGCGGCAGCGACAGGCCGAAAACCGATACGCCCCCGGCGCCCACGCCAACCCGCTCGGCCAAACCGGCCGAAGTACTGGGACCGCTGCCGGCCTACCAGCGCGAACTGAGCGGCACCTTGCTGGAAATCCCGGCAGGTGCCGACGTGGAACTGGCCTTGCTGGTCATCGACGAACGCGACCGCCCGCAACGCCTGCTGGCCAGCAGCAACCTGACCGGCACCGGCCAGGCCCTGCCCTACCACCTGCGCTTCAACCCCGAAGCGTTCCCGGCCGGCGCGCGGGTCGAGCTGCGTGGCCGCGCCAGCAGCTCCGGCCAGTTGATCATGCACCTGCCACCGGTGCGTATCAGCCAGGCCCAAACCCAAGCCACCGGCCCGCTGCGTTTCGAGAAGGCGCCGTAAGTGGCACCCGTGGCCCTGCAACAGGCCCTCAGCGGCCTGATCGGCGAAGCGCGCCTGATCGTCAGCGAGCTGCCCGGCTGTGACCTGAAGCTGTGGTTGATCGACGACCAGAACATGGACCGCGCTTTCAGCAGCGAAGAAACCCGGCGCATCCTTGAAGAGCCGCCCTACTGGAGTTTTTGCTGGGCCAGTGGCCTGGCCATGGCCCGCTACCTGGCCGAGCGCCCGGAGTGGGTGGCCGGCAAGCGCGTGCTGGACTTTGGCGCCGGCTCAGGTATCGCCGGTATTGCCGCCGCGCGCGCCGGTGCATTGGAAGTGGTGGCCTGCGACCTCGACCCGCTGGCCCTCGATGCCTGCCGCGCCAATGCCGCGCTGAATGGGGTCGAGCTTAATTACAGCAGTGACTTTTTTGCCGAGGACGACCGCTTCGACCTGATCCTGGTCGCCGATGTGCTGTACGACCGCGCCAACCTGCCGCTGCTGGACGCCTTCCTCGGCCGCGGCCGCCAAGCGCTGGTGGCCGACTCGCGCGTACGCAACTTCTGCCACCCGCTGTACCAACAGCTGGGCGTGCTCGAAGCGCTGACCCTGCCGGACCTGGCCGAGCCACACGAATTCCGCAGGGTCAGCCTGTACCACGCCAGCCGCGACGCCTTATAGTGGTGCCATTCACGAGTTTGCGAGAGTCGCGATGACCCAAGACACGCCTTACATTTTCGACGCTACCGATGCCACCTTCCAGCAACTGGTAATCGAGAACTCCTTCCACAAGCCGGTGCTGGTGGACTTCTGGGCCGAGTGGTGCGCGCCCTGCAAGGCACTGATGCCGTTGCTGGCCAAGATCGCCGAGGGTTACCAGGGCGAGCTGCTGCTGGCCAAGATCAACTGCGACGTGGAGCAACAGGTGGTTGCCCAGTTCGGCATTCGCAGCCTGCCGACCGTCGTGCTGTTCAAGGACGGCCAGCCGGTGGACGGTTTTGCCGGGGCTCAGCCGGAATCGGCGATTCGCGCCATGCTCGAGCCGCACGTGCAGATGCCCGCTGCACCCGTCGCTTCGCCGCTGGAGCAGGCCAAGGCGCTGTTTGCCGAAAGCCGCTTTGCCGAAGCCGAAGCGTTGCTGCAGGCACTGCTGGGTGAGGACAACAGCAACGCCGAGGCGCTGATCCTGTACGCCCGCTGCCTGGCCGAACGTGGCGAGCTGGGCGAGGCCCAGGTGGTGCTGGATGCGGTCAAGACCGACGAGCACAAGGCTGCACTGGCCGGGGCCAAGGCCCAGCTGACCTTCCTGCGCCAGGCCGCCAGCCTGCCAGAAGTGGCAGACCTGAAAAGCCGCCTGGCGCAGAATCCGCAGGATGACGAGGCGGCCTATCAGCTGAGCATTCAGCAGCTGGCGCGCCAGCAGTACGAAGCGGCGCTGGATGGGCTGCTGAAGCTGTTCCAGCGTAACCGTGGCTACGAGAACGGGCTGCCGCAGAAGGCGTTGCTGCAGGTGTTCGAGCTGCTGGGGGGGGATCATCCGCTGGTTGGCGTTTATCGCCGCAAGCTATCGGCGGCGATGTTCTGACCTGGTGGCATTTGCGAGGGCTTCGCCCTCGTTCGCGGGCATGCCCGCTCCCACAGGTGTGCACAGCTCCCAAGTGCGGTGAAATCCTGTGGGGGCGGGCGCGCCCGCGAAGAGGCCAGAACAGGCAATACCAATTCACCCAACCCAGTGATAGACCGGCGCATCCACGCCACTTTCCACCTTCACCTCACTGCTGTGCCGCAAGCGCACCAGCAGCCGTTTGCCTGCCGCCGTGCTTCCCGCCAGCCCTTCCAGCCGGTCCAGCAACTCCGGCCCGCTCATCTGCCCGGCAAGGCGCAACACATCACGCGCGGCGGTCCATTGCCCGTCATCCTGGCGCGGTGCCGCCACTGTAGGCGTCGCAGCACCTTGAACCACTGCAGGCACCTCGATTTGCTTACCCAGTTGCGCCCACTCTTCAGGCGCCAGCTCGATGGTCAGGTCCACCGGCCAGTCACCAATCTGTCCACGAATTCTCATGATGCGTTCCTTGAGCCCAAGTCAATGCAGCCATGCTACCGCAACATGAAACCTTAGCCACGCAGGCTGGCGGCGCGCAGAAAAGTTGTTATAACATAACTCAATCTTCCAGCCCGCTCCGGAGTCGTCCATGCGTCGCCTGCTGCTCGCCCTGCCCTTCGCCTTGCTGCCACTGGCCGTGGCCCATGCCCACGATGACCATGATCATGATCACGCCCATGGTACGCTCGGCGCCCACGAGCATGGCGTGGCCAAGCTCAACATCGTGCTCGATGGCAACACCCTTGAGCTGGAGCTGGACAGCCCGGCGATGAACCTGGTGGGCTTCGAGCATGCCGCAAGCAGTGATGCCGACAAGGCCAAGGTCGCTGCCGTGCACCAGCAACTCGAACAACCCCTCAAGCTGTTCGGCCTTTCTGCAGCAGCAAACTGCAAGGAAGAACAGCAGGAACTGGAAAGCCCGTTGTTCGGTGACGCCGCGAAAGCTGACGACGATGACGATGAACACGCGCATGGCCACCCGCACAGCGACATCGGCGCCCATTACCAACTGACCTGCGCCAACCCCGAAAAACTCACACAGTTCGACCTGACGCCCCTGTTCAAGGCCTTCCCGGCCACCCAGAAAATCAACGTGCAACTGATCGGCCCCAACGGCCAGAAAGGCGTGGAAACCACGCCTGCCAAGGCAGTGGTCGCCTTCTGAATGAACCAGCCGCTGATCGAACTGCATGACCTGGTGTTCGCCTGGCCAGGTCAGCCGCCGCTGCTGGATATTCCGGCATTCCACCTGAACGCGGGTGAAGCCCTGTTTCTCAAGGGCCCCAGCGGCAGTGGCAAAACCACTTTGCTGGGCCTGTTGGGCGGGGTGAACGTGCCGGCGCAGGGCAGCATCCAGTTGCTCGGGCAGGACCTCGGCAAGCTGGGCCAGGGTGCCCGTGATCGCTTTCGGGTCGATCACACGGGCTACATTTTCCAGCAGTTCAACCTGCTGCCATTCCTCTCGGTACGTGAGAACGTCGAGCTGCCCTGCCGCTTCTCGCGCAGCCGCAAGGCACGCGCCGAGCAGCGCCACGGCAGTGTCGACCAGGCCGCAAGCACGCTGCTCGCCCACCTGGGCCTGGACGACCCGGCCCTGCTCGCCCGCCGCGCCGACAGCCTGTCGATCGGCCAGCAGCAGCGCGTCGCCGCTGCCCGCGCCCTGATCGGTCAGCCGGAGCTGGTGATTGCCGACGAACCGACCTCGGCGCTGGATGCTGACACACGCGAAGCGTTCATCCGCCTGCTGTTCGATGAGTGTCGCGCTGCCGGCACCAGCTTGCTGTTCGTCAGCCACGACCAGAGCCTGGCGCCCCTGTTCGACCGTCACCTTTCCCTGGCCGACCTCAACCGCGCCGCCAAGCCCCGGGAGGCCTGATGTACCTGCTCCGCCTTGCCCTGGCCAGCCTGGCCAACCGCCGCTTCACCGCCTTTCTCACCGCCTTTGCCATCGCCCTTTCGGTGTGCCTGCTGTTGGCCGTGGAGCGCGTTCGCACCGAAGCTCGCGCCAGCTTCGCCAGCACCATCAGCGGCACCGACCTGATCGTCGGCGCCCGTTCCGGTTCGGTGAACCTGCTGCTGTATTCGGTGTTTCGCATTGGCAACGCGACCAACAACATCCGTTGGGAAAGCTTCCAGCACTATGCGCAGGACCCGCGAGTGAAATGGGCGATCCCGATCTCGCTGGGCGATTCGCACCGCGGCTACCGAGTGATGGGCACCACGACGGATTACTTCAGCCATTACCAGTACGGCCGCCGCCAGCATCTGGAACTGAGCCAGGGGCGTGAGTTCGCCAGCGACCCGTTCGAGGTGGTGCTCGGCGCTGAAGTGGCCGAGGCGTTGCACTACAAGCTGGGTGACAAGCTGGTGCTGGCCCACGGCGTGGCCGCCATCAGCCTGGTCAAGCATGATGACAAGCCATTCACCGTGGTCGGTGTGCTCAAGCGCACCGGCACACCGGTCGACCGCACCCTGCATATCAGCCTGGGCGGTATGCAGGCCATCCATATCGACTGGCACAACGGCGTACCCGCCCGTGGCGCTGGGCGCATCAGCGCCGAGCAGGCACGCACGATGGACCTGCAACCCGCAGCCATTACCGCGTTCATGCTGGGCCTTAACAACAAGATCGCGACTTTCAGCCTGCAGCGCGAGATCAACGAGTACCGCAGCGAGCCGTTGCTGGCAATCCTCCCGGGCGTGGCCCTACAGGAGCTATGGAGCCTGATGGGCACGGCGGAACAAGCGTTGTTCGTGGTCTCGCTGTTCGTGGTGCTGACCGGCTTGATTGGCATGCTCACGGCAATTCTCACCAGCCTCAACGAGCGCCGCCGGGAGATGGCGATCTTGCGGTCGGTCGGGGCCAGGCCGTGGCATATCGCGGGGCTGCTGGTACTGGAAGCGCTGTCACTGGCAGCGGTCGGGATCGTGGCCGGGCTTGGCTTGCTGTATGCGGGGATTGCCCTGGCGCAGGGGTACGTGCAGGCCAACTATGGCTTGTATCTGCCACTGGCCTTGCCGAGCGCACATGAATGGACCTTGCTGGCTATCATCCTGGGGGCGGCGTTGCTGATGGGCAGCGTGCCGGCGTGGCGGGCTTATCGGCAGTCGCTGGCCGATGGCCTGTCCATACACCTCTGAGTGCGCGTAATGATCAGACACCTCACCGCCTGCTTCGCGGGCACGCCCGCTCCCACAGGGTTCTCCACTAGCCTCAGGCCTTGTAGAGGACCTGTGGGAGCGGGCATGCCCGCGAAGAGGCCGGCCATGCGCATGCTGCTGGCCCTGCTGTTGCTGGTGGCGATGCCTCTTTGGGCCGCCGAACCCAAGGAGCTGGACTGGCCCGCCCTGATCCCCGAAGGCGCCCCGGTCATCCCGCCACAACTGGCGCCGCTGCACGACATGTCACAGCTCAGCAACGCCCTGGCTGCCGAATCTGCCCCGCCCGCGCGTCAGCAAGCCCCCGACGCCCCGGTTGTAAAAGAGCTCGACGGCCAACAGGTCAAGCTGCCTGGCTACATCGTGCCACTGGAGGTCAGCGAAGAAGGCCGCACCACCGAATTCCTGCTGGTCCCTTATTACGGTGCGTGCATCCATGTGCCGCCGCCACCGTCGAATCAGATCGTGCACATTTTCAGCGAGATGGGCGTGCGTGTCGAAGACCTCTACCAGCCCTACTGGATCGAGGGAAAGATGCAGGTTAGAGCCTCCAGCAGCGAACTGGCCGACGCCGGCTATCAGATGGAAGCCGAGAAAATCTATGTTTATGAGCTGAGATGAGAACTGTTTCGAATTCGTGAAGACGCTTCTTTGAGCTGGGTCAAACTTTCTGTTTAACCACCTCCGTACCATTGGACTACTCGATTAATAACGTCCTTTGGGAGCTTCCATGAACAAGTCCTTGCTCGGCGCCTCGCTTGTGGCCCTTGCGCTCGCCGCCCCTGCCGCCCACGCCTATCAGGCGGGGGACATGATCTTGCGCGCAGGCGCAATCACCACTGCCCCGAACGAGAGCAGCGGCGACCTGAAGTTCGACGGCAACAAAGTGTCGGGCACCAAAGCGACCCTGGACAGCGACACCCAGCTGGGCCTGACCTTTGCCTACATGCTCACCGACCACATCGGCCTGGAACTGCTGGCAGCCACCCCGTTCAAGCACACCGTCGGCGTAAAAGGCCTGGGCGGCGGGCTGGACGGCAAACTGGCCGACATCAAGCAACTGCCACCGACCCTGTCGCTGCAGTACTACCCGATGGAGCCGAATTCGCGCTTCCAGCCATACGCCGGCGTGGGTATCAACTACACCCTGTTCTTTGACGAAGACCTGAGCAGCGCGCGCAAGCAACAAGGCTTCAGCAACCTCAAGCTGCAGGATTCGGTAGGTATCGCCGGCCAACTGGGTATGGATTACATGCTGACCGACAACCTGCTGGTCAACGCCTCGGTCTGGTATGTCGACATCGACACCAAGGCCAGCGTCAACGGCCCGACCGCGCTGGGTTACAGCAAGACCAAGGTCGACGTCGACGTCGACCCGTGGGTGTACATGGTCGGCCTTGGCTACAAGTTCTGACCTGAACACTGCAGGGCGGCTTCGGCCGCCCTCGCGCGTTGCAACCAGAGCCAGTAGCCCAGCGCTGCCGCACTGAAGGCCATGCCAAGCCCACACACCGCAGCCCACCCCCAATGGGCATGCACCCAACTCGCAAGCACCGCCCCCAGCCCGCTGCCAAGCGAATAGCAGCACATGTAGGCACCGATCAAGCGGCTGGCCATCGCGCCGCGCCCTGCCAGTAACAGGCTCTGGTTGGTGACATGCACCGCCTGCACGGCAAAGTCCAGCATCAGCACGCCTAGCACAAAGGCTATCAGGGACTGCCCGACAAAAGCGGTGGGCAACCACGACAGCGTCAGCAGCGCCAGCGCCAACCCGGTGGTGCGCTCTCCCAGCCCCCTGTCGGCCAAGCGACCGGCGCGCGCTGCCGCCAGAGTACCTGCAACACCTGCCAGGCCGAACAGGCCAATTTCGGTATGGCTCATAGCCAATGGCGCAGCACTGAGGGGCATGACCATGGCGCTCCACAGCACGCTGAACGCGGCAAAGATCAATACCCCAAACACCCCGCGCTGGCGCAGCAGCGTGTCTTCCCGATACAAACGGAACTGGGACACGAGCATCGCCCGGTAGCCAGGCCGGTGCATCAACGGCTGCCTGCTGGGCAGGCTGCGCCACAGCACCACGGCCAGTAACATCAGCAGCCCTGCGGCAACCAGATAACCACTTCGCCAACCGGCCAGGTCGGCTAGCCCGCCCGCCACCAGCCGCGCCAACAGAATCCCCAGCACAATGCCACTGGTGACGGTGCCCACGGCCTGCCCTTGCTCGCCAGGCGAGGCGAGGCTGGCCGCATGCGCCACCATTACCTGGACCATGACGGCCATCAGCCCGGTAATGGCCAAGGCCAGCAGTAACATCGCCCAGTTCGGCGCCATGCCCACGCCGACCAGCGCCAGCGCCGAGAACAACAACTGCCCGAGCAACAGGCGCTTGCGATCGACCAAGTCCCCCAGAGGCACGATCAGCAGTAGCCCGAGGGCGTAGCCTGCCTGGGTCGCGCCGACCGCCCAGCCAATCTGCTGCTGCGCCACCCCCAGGTCGGCAGCCATCGACTCGAGCAGAGGCTGGGCGAAGTAAATCGTCGCCACCGCCATGGCGCTGGTGGTGGCAAGCAACAGGAATATCCAGCGTGTCAGCGAAGGTGTCATAAGGCCGGCCTCGTCCATCTGGTTTCGATTTGAAACCACATACTGGCTATTTAGCAAATGTGGTTTTAATCTGCAACCAGATAATCAACACAGGTTTGACCCATGCTCGATGAAAACAATGCGCAGTGCCCCGTAGCCCGTGCTCTGGAGGTGCTGGGTGATCGCTGGGCACTGATGATCCTGCGCGATGCCTTTGACGGGCTGCGGCGGTTCAGTGAATTTCAGAAGAACCTGGGGCTGGCCAAGAACATCCTCGCCTCGCGGCTCAAGCTGCTGGTGGAGAGCGGATTACTGGCGCTGCAGCCGGCATCGGATGGCTCTGCCTACAAGGAATATGTGCTGACCGAGAAAGGGCTGTCGGTGTTTCCGGTGGTGGTTGGCTTGAGGCAGTGGGGGGAGCGATACCTGTTTGAAGCGGGGGAAGCGCGTTCTGAATTGTTCGAGGCTGCCAAAGGGCAGGCCATCGAGACATTGCAGGTGCGCGCTTTGGATGGGCGGGTACTGGGGGCCGAGGATTGCCTGCGCAGGGTTGTGCGGCATGGGTGATTTTTGGGGCTGCTGCGCAGCCCATCGCGACACAAGGCCGCTCCCACACTGAGCGCAAGTCAATTGGCTGCACGCTGTCCCTGTGGGAGCGGCCTTGCGTCGCGAAAGGGGCGCAAAGCGCCCCCAGGGGCTCAGTGTTTACCGAGAAGCTTGGCCAGGCCCTCGACCATCGACGTCGCCTGCGGAAACTCGAACCGCGCCAGCAACCGCTGGTTATCCGCCCGCGAATGGCGAATGTCACCGGCACGCGCCGCCACATGCGTAATCGCCGGCAAGCTGCCCACCACCTTCTCAAGCGCCACCAGCAACTGGTTCAGCGAGGTAGCCTGGTTGAGGCCGATGTTCACCGCCCCCTCCTCGACCTGCGGCTGCTCCAGCGCCTGCACCATCACCTGCACCAGGTCGCCCACGTAGAGGAAGTCGCGGGTCTGCTCGCCATCGCCGAAGATGGTGATCGGCAAGCCCTGCACTGCGCGCTCGCAGAAGATGCTGATTACCCCGGAATACGGTGAGGACGGGTCCTGGCGTGGCCCGAAAATGTTGAAGAAGCGGAACACCACCGGCTCCAGCCCATGCTGACGGCGGTAGAAGTCCAGGTACTGCTCACTGGCCAGCTTGTCCACGGCATAGGGGGTCAGCGGCGCCTTGGGCGTGTCTTCGGCAATCGACTCGCCTTCGCCATTGTTGCCGTACACCGCCGCACTGGAGGCGAACAACACCCGGCGCAGACCCTGCACGCGCATGGCTTCGCACACGTTCAGGGTGCCAATGAAGTTGCTCTGGTGGGTACGCACCGGGTCTTCGACCGAGGCCTGTACCGAGGCCACCGCCGCCAGGTGCACCACGGCACTGCAGCCTGCCGCGGCCTGCATGACCAGCCCGGCGTCGGCGACATCGCCTTCGATCAGTTCCAGACGCGGGTGGCCAACCTGCAGGTTGCTGCGCCGGCCGGTGGAGAAGTCGTCGAGAATGCGTACGGCGTAGCCTTTGTCCAACAACGCATCGCACAGGTGGGAGCCAATGAAGCCGGCACCGCCGGTGATCAGGATGGGGGCGTCAGCCATGGCGGTAGAACCGGTCCAGTAGAGGCGGCAGGCCGGCGCGCCAGGCGCGCGGCTTGATGCCGAAGGTATGAAGGATTTTCTTGCAGGCCAGTACAGCGTTCTGCGGCTCTTCGCTGGCATCCGGCCGTGCGGCATGGGCCTGCGGTGTCGGCGCCTGCACCGCCAGCTGGCGGTGTTGGCCTGCTTCGGTAAGAATCGCCTGGCCCAGCGCCAGCGGCGTGGTCGCCTCGTTGCCGGCGTAATGGTAAGTGCCCCACAGCGGCGCACTGCAATCGAGTTGCTTGAGCACCGACAGAATCACCCGTGCGGCATCGTCGACCGGTGTCGGGTTGCCACGCCGGTCATCGGCCAGCAGCAGCTCCTGCGGTTGCTCGGCACGGGTCAGGAAGCGGCCCAGCGAGCCGTCGATGCTCTCGTCGAGCAACCAGCCGAAGCGCAGCAGTACGTGCTGCGGACAGGTCGCGCGCACACTCTGCTCGATGCGCCACAAGGCCTGGCCACGCAGGCCCAGCGGCACGGGCTCGTCCTTTTCGCTGTAGGCCGTTGCCCGCGAACCATCGAATACCCGGTAGCTGGAAGGTTGCACCAGGGTGATCTGGTGGTGCTGGCACAGCTCTGCCAGCCGCTCCACTGCCCGCTCCTGTTGAGCCAGGCGTTGCTCGCTGACCGACTCGGCCTGGAACCAGTCGAAGTAATAGGCCAGGTTGACCAAGGCGTCGGGGCGGTGATCGTCGAGCAACTGAGTGAGGTTGGCCGGCGTCCAGCCATTCTCGGGAGGGCGCGGCGCCAGGAAAGCAATGTCCTCCTCGGCCCCAAGACGAATCAGCGCTTGCCCGAGGGCATTGCCACCACCCAACAGCATTAGGCGCATACGCATAGAGTCAGCAGATCCGAGAGGTTGATGAAGGAAAGGGGTCATTTTGCGGTTTCCGGGCGGGGAAGTCCAACCCTGAGGCTGACAGCACTACCCACCCAAGACGATTCCTACCACACCCATAGACATTCCCTACAGCTCGCAAGGGCTCCACCTTACATCATCGGTAAAAGGTCTCTGGCTAAATAGTCTCCGCCCTAACAAGAAGAGTCACCTTTACCTACATACAAGGAGAATAAAAATGGAAGGGGTAAACGCTAAGGCCGGAACCGAGATCCTTCATCTCACATTTAGTAAAATGCAAGCCAGCATACTTGATCACGGCTCACGACAAACTGCCGCTGTCGGCGGCCCAGATGTCGCGGGAGCTGCTGCCCTATCTGCCTGTCAGGCAAAAATCTTGAAGAATTCACTGGATGACGCACAGCTTGCTTTGCTAGAAATATTTGCCTCCGGAAAAGCAGCAGCACTTGAATTCGCTGCAATGAAAGTTCCTAACGTGGGCCCTGTACCGAGCGAGCTGGCAGACATTGATATTTTGAAGATCGATCCGGTTACCGTCTATATGGCCTCACGAAACCAGATTCTTTTGAGCCTTGTCGACTACCGCTCATTCGCTTTTGATATCGACAATGGCGGTATGCAAGTACGGCTTGTTGGAAATTTCAAAGGTGGCGGAGTGCGATTGCTACCGAATGAACTCAACCTGCATCAAGCCGAACTGAGCTCCCATGCAGGCGTTCAACTGGGCCCACACACTGAACCTCCTTACAACTGCTCAGTTCAGTTCGAGGGTGAGCATTCCCCTGCTCCAAGCGCATTGATCCTGAGTGCAAGATGGAATCCATTACAGGAACCGACCAAATTCATACCCGTGCGCAATGCGATCTCAAATCTCAACGGCCTTGAGGCACTGGCGCTATCTTCCAAGTCATTCTGCTTTACCCGCAGCGACTGCTTCGTGAAGGATGAGAGTCAGGCGACGATCGCAAATTCGATTCTTCAGTTCGATGTTAGAGGCGATTTCACCCTCCGATATAGCAGCTATAGGCACTCACTGCATGATGAAGCTAACCATTCGACACGACAGGCTTATCAAACATTGCGAGACTTGCTGGACAAAGAGCAACCCTACGATTTCCTGCCAAGCCCCGACTCTGCACTATTGATCAATAATTGCCAGGCACTTCACGCCCGCGACGTCATCAAGGACAACCGCAGACTGCTGGTTCGACTATTTGGGTACTCACCTGATGCCCGGCCTGTGATTTTACAACAAGACCCATTGATCGTACGCGGCTAAGGCGGGGAAAAGAAAAGTGGAGATTGAAGTTTCAATACTCTTGGCGCTGGCCTCTGTCGCCTTGCTCGCCGGTTTTTTTGATGCGATAGCAGGAGGCGGAGGATTACTCACGTTACCAGCTTTTTTCATTGCAGGTGTCGACCCATTGGCTGCAATGGCTACCAATAAATTTCAGGCCTCTTCAGCAAGTGTTTCAGCAGTGTGGGCGTTCGCCCGAAAGAGAATGATCCAGTGGCGGACTGGCTGGCCGATGGCCGCTTTGTCGTTCGCGGGGGGCGTTACAGGCGCGTTGTCGATCAGCATGCTCGATAAAGCGCTCCTCGAGTCAATTGTCCCCATCTTGCTAATTACAGTAGCCGGCTATTTTACGTTCAGCCCCAAGCTTGGTACCAAGGATCGTCGGCAGAGGATGTCGTATCTGGGCTTCACGCTGGCAGTTGCGCCAGTCATTGGTTTCTACGACGGGATCTTTGGACCAGGCACGGGTTCGTTTTTCATGGTCGCTTTCACCTTACTCTTGGGTCAGCATCTTATGCAGGCGATCTGCAACAGCAAATTGCTCAATGCATCCTGCAACCTAGGCGCCCTTTCAGTCTTTGCCTTTAGCGGCGCAATCATCTGGCCTTTAGCCCTGGCAATGGCGCTTTGTGCCATTGTTGGCGCCCAACTCGGCGCACGTTGCGCTATCTACTTCGGACCACGGCTAATCAAGCCACTGCTGATCACTGTTTGCTGCTTGATGTCCTTGAAGCTTTTACTCGATGAGGGGCGTCCGGCTGGGGAGTGGTTGCGGCAACTTAGTCTTTTCTGAACAGTCATTGAGCCGGGAGCACCGCCCCTTTCCAACAGGTGAGGCCCCGGCAACAAGACCCGTACAGGCACTCAATCTATTCAATCTCAAACAAGCTGTTGCGCAACGGCCCCACACTCAACCGCTCACGCACATCATCATCTATTCGCGGATCATCCGGGCGGTACAGTTTCACCTGCCGATATGCATTGATGCGATTGATCTCCTCGCCCAGGTACTCCCACACCACCCGGGTGCAGGCCGGGTTGCGCCGGTCGCCGCTGGAAACCCCGGCCTTGAGGCCGTTCAGGCGGGTGATGCGGCTTTTGAAGCTGGGGATGAGAATGGTCTGGCTCATTTCGTTGAAGGTGAGCGACTCGTAGTCGATGAGGAACACCCGGTCCTGCAGCTGGAACGCCGCGCCCAGGTAGCGGCAGCGCACCTCGGCATGCTGGTCCGTGGCACTGGAACGTTCCTGGCGCTCCTGGCGCTCGAACAGGAAACGGCCGCGCTCCTCCCACAGGTGCACCAGCGAGACCAGGATCGTGCCCGGCACCGACATGCAGTTGGAATACTCGAAGTAATAACCGCAATAGCGCGACAGGTTGCCCGCATGGTCATGCAGCGGGCGGAACAGTTCGCTGATCGGGTCGCTGGGCTGCTCGGCAAGGGTCGACACCCGCGCACCGATCAGCCGGGCGAACTGCTCGGCCGGCAGGTTCAACTCGTAATCCTCGACCCCGAAGAAATCGCCAATGCGCTTGAGGTTGAAAGCCGTCGGACGGCTCTGCCCGCTCAGGTACTTGTTGAACTGAGCGCGGTTGATCGAGAGCTGCCGGCAAACTTCGGAGATAGAGCGGTAGTGGCTGCAGGCCAGTTTGAGGTTGGTGGCGAAATGCTCACTCATGTGCGGAACCCAGGTGACGCGAATGGCGCCATTGTAGCATCAAGTAGCATCAACTCAGAGCAACCCGCGAAATTGTAACCACTCTTGTCATGGCCAACCATTCGCCCCAACGCATAGCGGTGCGCCTGCCGTCCGCTGGTCTTTCCACACGAAGAATAAGAATCGAGGTCATTTTCCAATGCTCGAAGTACTCAACGATTTCCTTTCGGGGAAACTCCTCATCGTGCTGATCGTAGGGCTGGGTAGCTACTTCACTATCCGTTCGCGTTTCGTGCAGTTCCGCCATTTCGGCCACATGTTCACCGTTTTCAAGGAATCGCTGCGTGGCCAGGCAGGCCAGCTGAGCTCCTTCCAGGCTCTGATGCTCAGCCTGGCCGGCCGCGTAGGTGCCGGTAACATTGCCGGTGTCGGTATTGCCGTGACCCTGGGTGGCCCGGGCGCCGTGTTCTGGATGTGGGTCACCGCACTGGTGGGCATGTCCAGCAGCTTCTTCGAGTGCACCCTGGCACAGGTCTACAAGCGTGCAGACGGCGACGGCCTGTACCGTGGCGGCCCGGCGTACTACATCCAGCACGGCCTGAAGCGCAAAAGCATGGCCATCGTGTTCTCGATCCTGCTGCTGGTCACCTACGGCTTCGCCTTCATCGGCCTGCAGTCGTACACCGTGACCCATTCGCTGCAGAACGCCTTCAACTTTGCCCCAAGCCAGACCGGCATCGTCCTGGCAGTGCTGCTGGCCATCACCTTCATCGGCGGCATCAAGCGCATCGCCGCCGTGTCGGACCTGCTGGTCCCGATCAAGACCCTGGCCTACATCGGCGTGACCCTGTACGTGATCGGCACCCAGATCGAACACGTGCCGGCCATGCTCGAAACCATCTTCAAGAGCGCCTTCGGCCTCGACCCGGCGTTCGGCGGCCTGCTCGGCAGCGCCATCGTCATGGGCGTGAAGCGTGGCGTGTTTGCCAACGAAGCGGGCCTGGGCAGCGCACCGAACGTGGCCGCCGTGGCCGCCGTCAAACACCCGGGCGCCCAGGGCGTGGTCCAGGCCTTCAGTGTGTTCCTCGATACCTTCGTGATCTGCACCTGCACCGCGCTGCTGATCCTGCTGTCGGGCTTCTACACCCCAGGCTTCGAGGGTGACGGCATTGTCCTGACCCAGAACTCGCTGGCTGCCGTGGTCGGTGACTGGGGCCGTGTGTTCGTCAGCGTGGCGCTGTCGCTGTTCGTGTTCACCTGCATTCTCTACAACTACTATCTGGGCGAAAACAGCCTGCAGTTCCTCACCCGCAACCGTGTGGTGCTGATGGTGTTCCGTGGCCTGGTGCTGGCACTGGTGGTGTGGGGCTCGATGCAGGACCTGTCGACCGTGTTCGCCTTCGCCGACATCACCATGACCTGCCTGGCTTTCGTCAACCTGGTGGCCCTGGCCCTGCTGTTCAAGGTCGGCCTGCGCGTCATGCGTGACTACGACGACCAGCGCAAAGCCGGCATCGGCCAGCCTGTGTTCGATTCGTCCAAGTTCGCCGACCTGGACCTGGACCGCAATGCCTGGCCTGCCAATCCGCAGGTGGAAACAGCCGCTGACAAAGCAGCCGTCCAGGCTCAGCCGCAGCGCTGATATCCTCCCCTGCCCAGCCGCCCCTTCCGCGGGCGGCTTTTCTTTCTCCGCTCACCGCTACGGATGTTTTCCATGCGTGCAGTCAAGAATCTTCTCGTTCTCTACACCGGTGGCACCATCGGCATGCTCGAAACCCCGGAAGGCCTGGCGCCGGCCGGTGGCTTCGAAGCGCGGATGCGCGAACACTTCGCCCACATGGCCGATGCGCCCCGGCTGCAATGGACCTTGCAGGAACTGAACCCGCTGCTCGACAGCGCCAACATGCACCAGCACAACTGGCTGGCGATGCGCGATGCCATCGTCGAAGCCGTGGAGGTGGCAGGCCATGATGGCGTGCTGGTGCTGCACGGTACCGACAGCATGGCTTACAGCGCTGCGGCGTTATCGTTCTTGCTGCTGGGTTTGCCAGTGCCGGTGCTGCTGACCGGCTCGATGCTGCCGGCAGGTGCCACAGACAGCGATGCCTGGGCCAACCTGTGCGGCGCGTTGCACCAGTTCGAATCCGGCCTGGAGGATGGCGTGCAGCTGTACTTCCATGGCCAGTTGCTGCATGGCTGCCGGGCATCAAAGTTGCGCAGCGAGGCGTTCGATGCCTTTGCTGCGCTGCCGCGCCATCGTGACGGCGAGCGGGCCCATGTTATCCCTGCCGAACTTGGCTACAAGCATCCGCGTCAGCCGGTCAACCTGGCGATCGTGCCGGTGTTCCCCGGGCTGCAGGCCGCGCACCTGCAAGCCTTGATCGACAGTGGTGTGCAGGGCTTGCTGCTGGAGTGCTACGGCAGCGGTACCGGGCCGTCAGATGACCAGGCGCTGCTGAGTGTGCTGAGCGCAGCACGCCAGCACGGCGTGATGCTGGCGGCTATCAGCCAGTGCCCTGAGGGTTCGGTGGTATTCGATACCTATGCGGCGGGTAACCGCTTGCGTGGGGCCGGGCTGGTCAGTGGCGGTGGCATGACCCGTGAAGCGGCGCTGGGCAAGATGGTTGCGCTGCTGGGGGCGGGGTTGGATGTGGATACTGCAGAACAGTGGTTTGCCCTGGATCTGTGTGGGGAGCGGGCTTAGGCTTCACCCTTCAGGGCCTCTTCGCGGGTGAACCCGCTCCCACAGGTACCGTGCAAGTCCCAAGAGCTGTGAAGCGCCCCGTAGAGCCCCGACAGGCGAATGAAAATGGCGGAAGGCAGCGGGAGTCGAACCTGCCCGGGAACGGCTGCCGTCCCCAACCGGGTTTGAAGCCCGGCCGCGCCACCGGGCGCGATTGCCTTCCTTGAACTCAGTGCCTGGCCTGTTGCTGGGCCAGGGCGCTGTCGGCGCGGATGTGACGCTGGTCGGCCACCCTCCGGGTCAGGCCGATGCGGTCGAAATATTCCAGAATCTGCACACTGCGCTTGCGACCGATGCCCAACATATCGCGAAACGCGGCCACCTGCACTATCGGCGTTTCGTTGGCCTGCCCCAGCAACAGCTCTGCCATGCGCTGTAATGTTGCCTCAGGGTAGAACAGGTCACGCACCACCTGATGCACCACACCGAGCCGAGCCAGCTTGCGCAGCAGCAGGCGCACTTCGGCTTCGGCGCAACGCTCCTCATTTGCCAGGGTCCTGACCCAGGGCGGATCGTACTGCCCCGCCAGCAACTTCGGCTGCAAACGCGCCCACATAGCACTGTCGGCTTCGCTCAATTGCACCTTGTGATCGGGCAAGTGCATCCAGGGCCCGCTGCTGGCGATGGCGCCGTCATCGAGCAGTTCATCCAGCAGGCTGACGAAGGCCGGCCGCTCAAGGGGCAAGGCCGCAAAGCGGCGCAGGCGGTCTCGGTCCGGCCCGAGCTGGTCAGGCTCCTGCTCATGGAACCGCGCCAACTGCTCCACCACCTGTTGCTTCAGCGCCAGCCACTGGCGGTTGGCAAACAGCAGTTGCCCCTGCCGCGTGGCCACCACCCATACATCCTCCGGCAGCTGCCATGTTGCACGCGGGCGATTGAACTGCCGCTCGAGCCGCTGGGGGTCAATACCACCGGGCGCGGTAGCGAGCAGTGCTGGCAAGGCCTGCTCCAGGTCCTCGGTATCTCGTAGTACCTGCAACTGGCGCAGGCGCTCATCGCTGCGGCGCTGCCGGCTTGGCGCGAACGGGTCCAGTACTTTGCCGCCCCCCAAAGTACGCTGGGCACGCTGGTCACGCAGCACCAGGCGATCGCCGTGCACGGCCTGCAACGGCGCGTTGAGCAGCAGCTGGGCGAACATGCGCTGGCCCGCCACCAAGGACTCGCCTTCGAGCAAGGCCACGCGGGCGGTTACATCCTGGGTGCCGAGGTGCACGTGTACAGCGCTGAAATGCTCAAACGTGCGGGGCTCGCCCGGCAGCAGGTTCAGCTCGATATCCACCCGCACGCTGGGCGCATGCAGCCACTCAGGCACCAGCCAGTCACCCCGATGCACGTGCTCCAGCGCCAGGCGTTCGGCCGTGATATTCAACGCCACCCGTTGGCCCGCCTCAGCCACCAGCGCGGCCTGGTTCTGCGCATGCAGGCCTCGTACCCGCACCGGTTTGCCGGCCTTGCCCAGCAACAAGGTGTCACCGGCACTGACGCGCCCCGCCAGCGCCGTGCCGGTTACCACCACGCCGGCACCGGTAACCGCGAAAGCACGGTCCACAGCAAGACGAAAACCGCCGCTATCGCTGCGCTGCCGCACCGTGGCTTCGGCCTCCAGCAAGGCCTGACGCAGCGCAGCTACGCCTTCCCCACTGATGCTCGACAATGGAAACTGCTGCGCCCCGGCATAGGGCCCGCGCGCCAGCAGCTCTTCGACTTGCAGCTTAACTTCGGCCACGCGCAAGGGCTCGACGCGGTCGCATTTGCTGATCGCCACCAAAGCCTGGGGAATGCCCAACAGCTCGATGATCGCCAGATGCTCGCGGGTCTGCGGCATGACCCCGTCGTCGGCAGCCACCACCAGCAACACCAGGTCGATACCCTGGGCACCAGCCAGCATGTTGTGGATAAAACGCTCGTGACCCGGCACATCGATGAAGCCGGTCAGCGGTGCACCTTCAACCAGCGCCGCGTAGCGATAGCCCAGGTCAATGGTCATGCCGCGTGCACGCTCCTCCTGACGCTGGTCGCCGGCCTGCCCGGTCAGCGCCTGCAGCAGTGCGGTCTTGCCATGGTCGATATGGCCGGCGGTGCCGACGATCACTGCACCGGCCCCAGTTGCAGGGCGGGTAACTGCGCCAGCCACTCGGCTTCGTCATCCAGTTGGCGCAGGTCCAGCCACAGAGCGTCGTCATCGATACGGCCGAGCACCGGTACCGGCAGGCCGCGCAGCGCCCGCTCCAGCACATGCAGGCTGCGCCCTCGCAACTTCTTCGATACCTGCGGGCGCAGGCACAGGGCTGCACTGGGCAGGCGCGCCACCGGCTGGCTGCCACTGCCGATCATGCCCAGCGCCGGCTCCACGCTGACAGCCCATTGCTCACCGAGGCGAGCCTTGAGCTCAGGGGCCAGGCGTTCGGCCTGGGCCTGTATGTCGGCCTGGCTACGGGTCAACAGCCGCAGGCTGGGCAGGCGCTCGGCCAGGCGGTCAGGGTTGCGGTACAGCGCCAGCACCGCTTCGAGTGCAGCGAGGGTGATCTTGTCGACGCGCAGCGCACGCTTGAGTGGGTTTTTCTTGATCCTGGCAATCAAGTCCTTGCGACCGACGATAATCCCGGCTTGCGGCCCGCCCAGCAGTTTGTCGCCGCTGAAGGTGACGATGTCGGCACCGTCGGCCAACGCCTGACGCACCGTGGGCTCGACGGGCAAGCCCCAGCGGGTGAGGTCCAACAGGCTGCCACTGCCCAAGTCTTCGAGCAGCGGCAGTTCATGCTGGTGGGCGATGCGCGCCAGCTCGGCCGTGGGTACTTGGGTGGTGAAGCCCTGGATGCTGTAGTTGCTGCAATGCACGCGCATCAGCAAGCCGGTGCGCGGGCCGATGGCAGCCTCGTAGTCGCGGGCGTGGGTGCGGTTGGTGGTGCCGATCTCGTGCAACTTTACGCCAGCACGGGCCATGATGTCGGGGATACGGAATGCGCCGCCAATCTCGATCAGTTCTCCCCGCGAAATGATGCCTTCTTTGCGTGCACCCAAGCTATTGAGCGCCAGCAACACAGCGGCAGCATTGTTGTTGACCACGGTGACGGCTTCGGCACCGGTCAGCTCGCGGATCAGGCCTTCGATCAAGTCATCGCGGTCGCCACGTTTGCCGGTGGCCAGGTCGAACTCCAGGTTGAGCGGATAGCGGGCGGCGGTTTGCATGGCCTCAATGGCTTCTTCCGGTAGCAAGGCGCGGCCCAGGTTGGTGTGCAGCACGGTGCCGGTGAGGTTGAACACGCGGCGGACCTGGCTTCGTTGCTGGGTGGCCAGGCGCTCGCCGGTGCGACCCAAGAGGATTTCGGGGGCCAGTTCGGCGGGGGTGAGTTGGCCTTGCCGGGCGGGTTCGCGCAGGTCGTCTAGCAGTTGGCGCAGCGTATTCAGCACGCCCTCGCGGCCGTGCCGATCGATCAACGGGAGGCAGGCCGGGTGGCGCAGGAGAGTGTCGATGGAAGGCAGGCGTGGGGTGTTATCGGCGAGGCTTGAAGACATCAGGTACTACCTTGAGCTGGTCCGTTGTCTGTTCTGGCCTCTTCGCGGGGCAAGCCCGCTCCCACAGGTATTGCACCGATGTCAAAGCAGGTACTGTACCTGTGGGAGCGGGTTTACCCGCGAAGAAGGCGACTCGGTGTTTCAGTGTAGACACTCACCCACCACCCGGGGCGAGCATCAGGTTGGGCGCCAGGCGATGAAAGCCCTCCTCGTCCAGGCGCATATCCAGCGCCAGGCTGGCCAGGTCATCGGCCAGCGGTTCGGCCGCCGCGTCGTTCTCCAGGTAGTTCTGCTTCAGGTAGCTGTTGCACCCCGGGCAGCATTCGGCGCGCAGCGGCGCCTTGCCCGGCGCGTGGCGGTCATCCTCCAGGCTGGTGTAGCGCAAGTCCTTGCTCGACTCGCAGTACACGCATTTGACCCTCACCACATGCCATTCACAGGCGCACAGCGAACAGGCCAGATAACGCAAACCATTGTGCTTGCCACGGTTGCGCACCACCCCGGCCATAGCCGGCGAACCGCACGCCGGGCACTGGGCCAGGCTACCGGCGGGCTTGAGTTCAGGCGCCGGCAGCGCCAGCAACCAACTGGACCAGGCTGCCTGCAGCGCAGCCCCCAGGAACGGCACCAGTGCTGCAGGCACCGCATCGTACTGGCCAGCCAGCAAGGCAATGCCCCAGCCTTTGCGCTGGTGGTCATCACTGCCGCGCAGCGCCTGCAACGCCTCCCCCATCGGGCCGGTTGTTGCGCCGCTGAAGTGCTCTAGCAGGGCTTGCAACCAGACAAGCCACGGCCCTTCACGCACCAGGCTGTCGGCCGCCAGCGGCGGCAAACCATGGCTTATGCACAGGCGCTGGCGCTCCTCGGCCACCGGCATGCCGGCGGGGGGGTTATCCACAAGCTGCTGCTGGATGCGGCATAACCGTGCAATCAACTGCAGGTAGTCACCAAGGGCATTGCCTTCGGCCAGTTGCTCAAGGCGTGCGGCACGCAGCTCGAACAGATTGGCGGGGGGCAGGTGCAAAAACGGCGGCGCTACTGCCGACGCTTCAATCTGCCCGGGTTCGAGTATCGTGCTCAAGCGCTTATCCTTCTTTTCGTCCGTGATTGCCCGGTGTCTTGTCACCGGTGACTTCGCGGTACCACAACGCATGGTGCTTGCGCGCCCAGGCACGGCTGACCCAGCCGTGCAGCATGGCGCCGATCGAGCCCTTGATCCAGATGCCGGCGTAAATGTGCACGATGATGCTGAGAATCAGCACGAAGCCCGCCAGCGCGTGAGCCAGCGACGCCAGGCGAATCGCGCCGATGTCGAAGAAATGGCTGAAATACGCCCGCCAGATCACCACGCCGCTAACCAACAACACCAGCATGCACAGCAACAGGGTCCAGAACAGCAACTTCTGCCCTGCGTTGTACTTGCCGATGGGGGGTACGCCGTCCTCGCGGTTGACCATCACCCGATCAATGCGGCGCAACCACAGGCGGTCGTTGGCGGTGATGAAGTTGGCGCGCCAGAAGCGCACCACCAACCCGAGGAAAAACACGAACATCGCCACGCCCATGAACGGGTGCAGGATGCGTGTCCACGGCCCGCCGCCGAACAGATGGCTTAACCAGAACAGCGCCGGGTGAAACAGCGCCAGCCCGGAAAGCCCGGCCATGAAGAACAGAATGGCGACGATCCAGTGGTTGGTCCGCTCGTTGGCGGTGTAGCGCAGGATGGGTTTGTTGTCGTTCATGGCCGCTGCTCCCCTTGCCCACCGGGCTGCTTCGGATCGTAGACATGCACCGCGGGGTCCACTTGGTGCACGCTGTCATCGGGCGGCGTCGGGTGTTCGTCTTCCTCTACCCGCTGCGGGCCAACCCGCACGTAGTGGAAGAACCCCGCCAGCACCGCTGCGCCCATGGCCAGCAGCGCCAGCGGCTTGGTGAAGCCTTTCCAAAGCCCCACCAGCGGGCTGATCACCGGCTGGTCCGGCAGGCCGGCGTACAGCCTCGGCGTGTCGGCATGATGCAGCACGTACATCACGTGGGTGCCACCGACGCCGTCCGGGTCGTACAACCCCGCCTTGTCGTAGCCCCGTGACTTCAGGTCGACGATGCGCTCGGCAGCGTGCACCTTCATCTCGTCCTTGCTGCCGAACACGATCGCACCGGTCGGGCAGGTTTTCACACAGGCCGGCTCCAGGCCCACGCTGACGCGGTCGGAACACAGGGTGCACTTGTACGCCTTGTGGTCCTTTTGCGAGATGCGCGGGATGTTGAACGGGCAGCCGGTGATGCAGTAACCGCAACCAATGCAGTGGTCCTGGTTGAAGTCGACGATACCGTTGGCGTGCTTGATGATCGCCCCCGGGCTGGGGCAGGCCTTCAGGCAACCGGGGTCGGCGCAGTGCATGCAACCATCCTTGCGGATGAGCCACTCCAGGTTGCCGTCGTCGCGCTCGTGCTCGGTGAAGCGCATCAGGGTCCAGGTCTCGGCGGTGAGGTCCTGGGGGTTGTCGTAGGTACCGTGGTTGTGGCCGACCTCGTCACGCAGTTCGTTCCACTCCGAGCACGCCACCTGGCAGGCCTTGCAGCCGATGCACTTGGTGGTGTCGATCAGCTTGGCGACTTCCTGCTGCTGACGTACCGAAGACGGTACGGTGGTGGTGGCCGAGCGGGCGATGATGTCTTGGCTGGCCATCAGAGTTTCTCCACTTTGACGAGGAACGACTTGGACTCCGGCGTCTGCGTGTTGCCGTCACCAAGGAATGGCACCAGGGTATTGGTCAGGTAGCCATGCCGCGTTGCGCCGGTGAAGCCCCAATGCAACGGGATGCCGATCTGGTGCACGGTCTGGTTGTTGACCTGCAGCGGGCGAATCCGCTTGGTCACTACCGCCACCGCATCGATATGCCCGCGCTTGCTCGACACCCGCACCCGGTCGCCGGCCTTGATGCCTTTCTCATTGGCCAGCACCTCGCCTATCTCGACGAACTGCTCGGGCTGGGCAATGGCGTTGAGCCGGCAATGCTTGCTCCAGAAGTGGAAGTGCTCGGTCAGCCGGTACGTGGTCGCCGCATAGGGGAACTCGTCGTGCGTGCCGAGGGTGTCCCACACCGAGTCGAAAATGCGCCCGGCCGGGTTGCTGACCACCTTCTTGTTCTGCGGGTGCAGCGGGTTGATGCCAATCGGTGTTTCGAATGGCTCGTAGTGCTCGGGGAACGGGCCTTCGGCCATTTTGTCGATGGCGAAGAAACGCGCCACGCCTTCGGGGTTCATGATGAACGGGTTCATCCCCGCTTCCGGTGGCGAGTCGACCTTGAAGTCCGGCACGTCGGTGCCGGTCCAGGCCTTGCCGTTCCACCACACCAGGCGCTTTTTCTCCGGGTCCCACGGCTTGCCTTGTGGGTCGCTGGAGGCACGGTTGTAGAGGATGCGGCGGTTGGCCGGCCAGGCCCAGGCCCAGTTCTGCACCTGATGCATGCCGTAGGGGTCGCTGTTGTCGCGACGGGCCATCTGGTTGCCCTGCTCGGTCCAGCTGCCGGCGAAGATCCAGCAGCCAGACGCGGTGCTGCCATCGTCCTTCAGTTGCCCGAAGCCCGACAGCTGCTGGCCAGCTTTGAGCATGGCGCCGGTGGCGTCGGTAACGTCGGTGACTGCCCAGCCGTTCATCTCCTTGGCCAGCTCCTCCGGGGAGGGCTCTTCAGGGATCTTGTACGGCCAGCTGATGTTCATCAGCGGGTCGGGGTAGGCGCCGCCCTCGGTCTGGTAGCGTTGACGCAGGCGCAGGAACAGCTCGCTCATGATCTGCACGTCGGTGCGGGTCTCGCCAGGGCCGTCGGCGCCCTTCCAGTGCCACTGCAGCCAACGGCTGCTGTTGACCAGCGAGCCGTCTTCCTCGGCGAAGCAGGTGGTGGGCAGGCGGATCACTTCGGTCTGGATACTGGCCGTGTCGACGTCGTTGAACGGCCCGGCATTGCGCCAGAACTCCGAGGTCTCGGTAGCCAGTGGGTCCATGATCACCAGCCACTTGAGCTTGCCCAACGCCGCAGTCACGCGGTTCTTGTCCGGCAGCGCAGCAATCGGGTTGAAGCCCTGGCATACGTAGCCGTTAACCTTGCCTTGGCTCATCATCTCGAACATGCGCAGCACGTCATAGGCAGGCACGTCGAGCTTGGGCAGCCAGTCGTAACCCCAGTTGTTGTCTGCCGTGGCGTTGGCGCCGTACCAGGCCTTCATCAGGCTGACGTGGAACTTGCCATAGTTCTGCCAGTACGACAGCTGCCCAGGGCGCAATGGCTTGGAAGCGCGCTTGTCGATGTAGCTGGCGTAGTCCTGCTCGGCATCGCCAGCCAGGGTCAGGTAACCCGGCAGCGAGTTGGACAGCAGGCCGAGGTCGGTCAGCCCCTGGATGTTGGAGTGCCCGCGCAAGGCGTTGACCCCGCCACCCGGCATGCCGACGTTACCCAACAGAAGCTGGACCATGGCCGCGCTGCGAATGATCTGCGCACCGATCGAGTGTTGCGTCCAGCCCAGCGCATAGAGAATCGTCATGGTCTTGCCCGGTACCGAGCATGTGGCGATCTCTTCCCAGACCTTCATCATGGCATCCTGCGGCATGCCACAGATCATGCTGGCCAGTTCCGGGGTGTAGCGGCTGTAATGCTGCTTCATCAGCTGGAACACACAGCGAGGGTGCTGCAGGGTCGGGTCGACTTTGGCAAAACCGTCCTCACCCAGCTCGTAACCCCAGCCGGACTTGTCGGCATACACACGCTTGGTCTCGTCGTAGCCGCTGAACAGCCCATCCTCGAAGCCATAGCTCTCTTTGACGATGAACGACACGTCGGTGTAGTTGCGCACGTACTCGTGCTGGATCTTGTCAGTACTCAGCAGGTAATTGATCAGCCCGCCCATGAAGGCGATGTCGGTACCGGTACGGATCGGCGCGTAGTAATCCGCGACCGAAGCGGTACGGGTAAAGCGTGGGTCGACCACGATCAGCCGCGCCTTGTTGTGCGCCTTGGCCTCGGTCACCCATTTGAAGCCGCACGGATGCGCTTCTGCTGCGTTGCCACCCATCACCAGGACCAGATTCGCGTTGGCGATATCGGACCAGTGGTTGGTCATGGCGCCACGGCCGTACGTCGGGGCAAGACTTGCCACCGTCGGGCCATGTCAGACACGTGCCTGGTTATCGAACCCCAGCATGCCTGTTGCGCGGACGACCTTGTGGGTCAGGTAGCCAGCCTCGCTAGAGGCGGCGGAGGCAGCAAGAAAACCGGTGGTAAGCCAGCGGTTGACAGTTTGCCCCTGGGCGTTCTTCTCGATGAAGTTGGCGTCGCGGTCCTGCTTCATCAGGCCGGCGACGCGGTCGAGCGCCTCATCCCAGCTCACCCGCACCCACTCCTTGCTGCCAGGCTTGCGCACCTCGGGGTACTGCAGGCGGCTTGGGCTGTGGATAAAGTCCAGCAGGCCAGCACCTTTCGGGCAGAGCGTGCCACGGTTGACGGGATGGTCGGCGTCACCTTCGATGTGGATGATGCTCTGTTTAACGTTTTTGCCCGCATCGCCCTGGCTGTACAGGATCAAGCCGCAGCCGACCGAGCAGTAAGGACAAGTGTTACGGGCTTCTTTGGTATGCGCCAGTTTGAAGTGGCGCACCTGCTCGGCGAAGGCCGGCGTCGGGGCCATGCCCAACGCTGCCAGGCTCGAGCCTCCAAGGCCGACTGCGGCGACCTTGAAGAATTGCCGACGGTTGAGGTCCATCGTGCACTCCTGATCAGGTTTCGGGCGCTCGGGGCATTGCCGGCACCTCGGGTCATCACGGTGGCGGCAAAGTGATGCCGCCAACCGTTAAGACTAGTCAAGAATGGCAAAAGTGCGATTGATCCCGGTCAGCACCGCGGCAGATTGCGCGCCACGTTCAAGGCCGCACTGCTCTGCGCCACCGGCATGATTTCGAGCGTATTGATGTTTACGTGTGGCGGCTGTTCGGCGATCCAGGCAACCATGGCGGCAATGTCCTCGGGCAGGATTGCCTGCACATCACGGTACAACGCATCCACCGCATTCAGGTCGCCGTTCAGGCGTACCACCGAGAAATCGGTCCCGGAACACAGCCCAGGCTCGATGTTGCTGACCCGCACGCGGGTGCCTGCCAGATCGGCGCGCAGGTTCAGGCTGAACTGACGCACGAATGCCTTGCTTGCGCCATAAACATTGCCACCCGGGTAGGGGTAAGTGCCGGCAATCGAACCCATGTTGATGATCATCCCACTGTCGGCTTCGACCATCTGTGGCAACACCGCATGGGTGACCATGGCCAGGCCGGTTATGTTTGTGTCGATCATGCGCTGCCAGTTCTCGGCGCTGCAGGCCTGAGCCCGCTCGATACCCAGCGCCAGGCCTGCGTTGTTGACCAGCACATTGATGCTCGACGCAGCTTCGTTGATCTGCGCCACTGCTGCGCTGATCGACTGCCCATCAGTCACATCCAGCGCCAGTGGAATGAAGTTGTCGCCAAGCTCATGCTCCAGTGCCTGCAGCTTGTCCATGCGGCGGGCACCACCGATCACACGGTAGCCCTTGGCAACCAAGGTGCGGCATATGGCTCGGCCAAAGCCTGAGGAGGCGCCGGTCACGAATGCAGTTTTCATCAGGTTTGTCTCCCAGAGGTATTGTCAGACCAGGTACTTCACGCCCAGGCTGGTGAACAGGCACAGCATGGAAAACACCAACACCTTGCGTACCACGTCATTCCCTTTGCGCAGTGCTAATGCACTGCCCATGTGATTGCCGAGGATGTTGCATGCCACCAGCGGCAACGCCAGCAGATAGACAACCTTGCCGGCCATGATGAAGGCGACCAGCGCACCGATATTGGAGGCGAAGTTGAAGGTCTTGGAGTTGGCCGAGCTGGAAACCAGGTCCATGCGCAGCAGGTAGTGAAACGCGATGATGAACATGCTGCCGGTACCTGGGCCGAAGAAGCCGTCGTAAAAGCCGATGGCCAGACAGGTCAACGGCACGACGGTGTAGAGCATCCGCGCCGACAGCACTCGCTCCTCTATCGGGCGGTCCTTGGGGGTGAGGAAAATCAGAATGCCGAAAGGGATCAATGCAAGGATGATCTTGCCCACGGTTTCCTGAGAGATCGAGACAATCAGGTGCGCTCCCAGGTAGGCGCCGAGCAGTGAGAAAGGTACGCCAACCAGTGCCACCTGCCAGACCATCTTGCTGTTGGCCAGGAAGTTGCGGATCGCGGCCAGCGTACCCAGCGTACTGACCAGTTTTTCCTGCCCCAGCGCTACCTGAGGCGGCATGCCCACCAGCAAAAACCCTGGCACCAGAAACAACCCGCCGCCCCCGGCAATGCTGTCCACAAAGCCCGCGACAAAGGCAATGGCGCCCAGCAGCAGGATCGCCAGCAGCCAGTGTTCCGCCCAGTAAGCGCCTAACAGTTCCATAGCAGTAATTCCGTCGAAAAATGAAGAGAAATCAGGAGAGCACTTCGTAAAGGTGATCGGCCCGGGCAAAGCGCACCCGGTTCAGGTCGTTGACCGCGAACACCCGTAGCAGCCAACGGTCAGCACCGTCGTTCTGCGGCTCGAAACCATCACGGGCATGCAGCACGCGCTGGTTCTTGAAGATCATGAAATCGCCTGGCAGCAGCAGGTGAGGCTCATCGAAACGCCGGGTTTCCAACAGACCGCGCAGGGTGGCCAGGGCCTGCTCGGCTCGCAGGTTCAGCCCGTGGGTGTTCTCGCTGTCGAAGCGGCACAGCCACTCGCCTGAATGGCCGCGCACCAGTACCGGCAACTCAGCGGTGCAACGGCGGTTACCGGTGAACGAATCAGGGCGGCGGATTTCGAACTGCGCTTCGCACAGTTCACGCACGGTGGCCAAGGGCAGCGACGCGATCACTGCGTCAAGGTTGACCAAGGTGGTACTGATACGCGGGTCACAGCGCATACCGAAGAACGACAGGTATTCCGGGCAGCAGGAAACACTACCCAGCGGCTCGGAGGACAATGGCAGGTCCGGATTGTCGACGTGATAGGAGAAGCGCAGCCGCGAGCCATGTGAACTCTTTTGGCTGGATGAAGTACGGGCAGGGATTACATGGCGAAACAGACGCCCGTCATTTTCACCCTCGTAGACAACCGGGTTGATGCCCATCAGATGCTGCATGGTCAGGCTGACAAGACAGGCAATCGGCGTGCTGCGCGGGCTGAGCACACCAGAGTAAGGGGTCGGAGGCACATCGCGATCGCGTGGGCAATTACGCACAATCATGCTGGTCAGTTGCGGACCCTCAACGAAACCCCGGATTTGCTGGCACAGTGCTTTGCCCAGGACCTCTTGCGCCTGCTCCTTCAGTTGCGGGTAAAGCTCTTTGCTGGTTTCGAAATCGAGCGGCGTATTGCTCAGCAAGGTTTGCCACGCGCTGGAGACCACCCAGGGCAGGCGGATTTCGAGTGAGGTTTGAGGCTCGGCTGCTTGTTGCAGGTGTGCGCTTTCCATTTCAGGTGCTATTCCATTGGCCATTCGGTGTCTTGCTATGCCGGGCAGACGCGGCGGTTTTTGAAACCGTTCACACTTGAGCGATACGAGCGAGAGGTGCCGCTCCAGGCACCACCACATTGCATCGACTCAATCATTGTAATTACAAAAATAAACTCGATTCAATTACTTTAATTGGCCGATTGCCACCATCATTGAATCGACTCAATCAACTTATTGATTTCAAAAGATTTCTTTTAGCAGCGCTTTTAACGCGTGATCACGCGCGTGCGCACCCGGCCAAGGCGAGCCCGCAGTGATACGCGCCGATTCGCACCAATAGAGTTAATTCACACATCGGAAACGCGATTACCCCGATAAGAGCTTTCGTGCTAGGCTTCCGCGTTCTTGCAGATTCTGGTGCCATTTCCATGTGGGTTCCTCACTACAGCGACCTGGCGCAGCCGGTCTACCTGATGATTGCCGATGCTCTTGAACAGGACATTGGCAATGGCCGTCTGGCGCCAGGCGACCGCCTGCCAACACTCAAGGATCTCGCCGAGTCATTACAGGTGACGCCTGGCACTATCGGACGCGCCTATGACGAAGCCGCCAAAAGGGGTTTGGTGGTTGGCGAGGTTGGTCGGGGGACTTTCGTCCTGCAGCAACGGCCGGCGCGTGCCCCTGCCCCCACCGCATCTTTGCGGCCAGCACCGCCCAAGCATGAAAGCGGCCAGATTGACCTTTCGATCATCAAGCCCAACGACGCGCACATGGCCGACTGGCTGCGCAGAGCAATTACCGAGCTGGCCTCATCCCCCGACCTTGACCAAGTGCTCGACTACGTTACTGACGGTGGCCATGCGACGCACAAGCAGGCTGGCGCCAGCTGGATTCAGCGCTGGCTGCCCGACGCTCGCGCGCAACAGGTGGTGCTGACCTCCGGCGCTCAACATGGGCTGCTGGTGGCCATCAGCAGCTTGTCGAAAAGCGATGATGTGATCCTCTGCGAGTCGCTCTGCTACCCCGGCATCATCTCCCTTGCCCACAGCATGGGCCGCCGTTTGCGCGGGGTAGCCATGGACGAGCACGGCCTGATTCCGGAGGCCTTGCGGGCCGCCTGCCAGGAGCACCGGCCGTCGCTGCTGGTATGTGTGACCACTCACCAGAACCCGACCAATTCGGTAATGCCGCACGCGCGTCGCGAGGCTATCGCGCAGATTGCCCGCGAGTTCGACCTGTTCATCGTGGATGACGATATCTACGGTTTCCTCGAACCGGCGCCTGACTACAAACCCTTGGCCGCCTATGCACCTGAGCGCTCGGTGTACCTGACCAGCCTGTCCAAAAGCGTGCTGCCGGCCCTGCGTATCGGCTACCTCTACGCGCCGCCACAAACGCTTTCACGGTTGTCGTCCATGGTGCGCAGCAGCGTCTGGATGCCCTCCCCGCTGATGGCCCAGTTGGCCAGCAACCTGATCAACAGCGGTATGGCCGATCAGCTGGTGCGGGAGCAGCAGGAAGAAGCCGCCGCACGGCAGCTTATGGCACAGGAAATCCTGGGCAGGTACAAGATTCGCAGCCAGCCCAACAGTTTCCATATCTGGCTGGAACTCCCTGAACCATGGACCAGCGATGAATTCGCCAACCTGGCGCGCAACAATGGCGTCACCGTGGTCAGCGGCAGCCAGTTTCTGCCTGAGCGCACACCCGCCAGCTGTGGCGTGCGTATCGCCCTGATGACGCCAAGCCGTGCCGAACTCAGCTTTGCCTTGACCAAACTCGCCAGCTTGCTGGATTCATCCGAACCACGGCTTTTCTACTAGCAATGAGCGAGGCTGGAGGGTGCTCACGAATCCGCTGACACGCCGGCGGCATTGGCATCAGTGGCGCAACGCCGAGTCCTCAACATGCAGCTTGGCTACGCGGCGGGGCGCGGCGCTCCCTCAGTATCGGAGGGGGCGCGCATAAAAAACCCAGGGAAATGCCCTGGGTTTTCGATGTAGCGGACGCGTTACCGGTCGTGTCAGAACGGAATATCGTCATCAAAGCTGTCAAAGTCCGCAGCCGGCTGAGGCGCGGGCTGTTGCGGCGCCGGGCGCTGAGGGGCCTGTTGCGGGCGCTGAGCCTGTTGGCGAGGCGGTGCCTGGTTGTATTGCTGGGGCTGGCCACCCTGGTTGTAGTTGCCGCCACCCTGGTTGTACGGGTCGCCGCCCTGCTGCTGACCCTGTGGACGGCCGCCAAGCAGCTGCATGGTGCCGTTGATGTCGACGATGATCTCGGTGGTGTAGCGCTTGATGCCGTCTTTTTCCCACTCGCGGGTCTGCAGCTTGCCTTCGATGTAGCACTGCGAACCTTTGCGCAGGTACTCGCCGGCGATTTCGGCAACCTTGCCGAACAGCGACACACGGTGCCATTCGGTACGCTCGACCTTCTGGCCCGACTGCTTGTCGGTCCACTGCTCGCTGGTGGCCAGGCTCAGGTTGGTCACGGCGTTACCGTTGGGCAGGTAGCGGACTTCGGGATCCTGGCCACAGGTGCCGACCAGAATGACTTTGTTAACCCCACGGGCCATAACGTTCTCCTAGGCTTCGCACGCCGAAGAGGCCGGGTTAACCAGGCGCTCGAGGGTCGTACGGTCCAAAATTTTCGTATCCAGTTTGATATAGATGGCGGCTTCGTCTTCCACCACAACGGCGTCGGTTACACCCGGCACGGCCATCAGGCGCTCGGTCAGGCCGGCTTCCCGGACTGCCTCTGGCGTCAGCGGCATGCGCAGGCTGGTCACATAGGGCGGCTCGTTCATGCGCAACGCGACGACCAGCCAGATGGCACACAGTACCGCGCAACCGAGGAACACCATGTTCAGCCCGCCGTGCTGGAATAACCAGCCACCGAGGATTCCTCCCAAGGCAGCGCCGAGGAACTGGCTGGTGGAATAAACCCCCATTGCCGTCCCCTTGCCACCGGCAGGCGACACCTTGCTGACCAGCGAAGGCAGCGAAGCCTCCAGCAGGTTGAATGCGGTAAAGAATACCACGGTGCCAATCACCAGTCCGCGCAAACCGTCAGCCCACTCCCAGAAGTATATCTCTGTCAGCAGCAGGACACTGACCGCGCCAGCCAACACGCGTTTCATCTTGCGCTTTTTTTCGCCGTAGATGATGAACGGGACCATTGCAAAAAATGAGATGAACAGCGCGGTCAGGTATACCCACCAGTGCTCCTCCTTGGGCAGCCCCCCGCGCTCGACGAAGGCCAGGGGCAATGCGACGAAGCTGGCCATGAGGATGGCGTGCAGCACGAAGATGCCCAAGTCCAGGCGCAGAAGGTCCGGATGGCGCAGGGTCGGGCCGATGGCCTGGCGTGCCACACCCGACTCACGGTGCTGCAAAATGCTGTGCGTGTTGGGCACGACAAAAGCGACCAGCAGGATGCCGACCAGGGCAAGCCCGGCCGTGGCCAGGAACAATCCTGACAAACCGAAGGCACTTGTCAGCAATGGGCCGACGACCATGGCGACAGCGAACGACAGGCCGATGCTCATGCCGATCATGGCCATGGCCTTGGTCCGGTGTTGCTCGCGGGTGAGGTCGGACAGCAGCGCCATGACTGCGGCAGAAATCGCCCCGGCGCCCTGCAGGATACGCCCGGCGATCACCCCCCAGATGGAGTCGGCCTGTGCCGCCAGCACGCTGCCCAGGGCAAAGATCACCAGCCCCAGGTAAATCACCGGCCGACGGCCGATGCGGTCGGAAATCATGCCGAACGGGATCTGCAGTACCGCCTGGGTCAAGCCATAGGCACCGATGGCCAGGCCGATCAGCGCTGGCGTGGCGCCGGCCAGGTCCATGCCGTAGGTGGCCAGTACCGGCAAGACCATGAACATGCCCAGCATACGAAAGGCAAAGACCAGGGCAAGGCCGCCAGCGGCGCGGGTTTCGCCGCCACTCATGCGCTCGTTGTGGGTGTCGTGCATGGATTAACCTCATGTGAACCGGCGGCGATTCTATCAGTCCGACAGCTTGACGGCATCTACGCGACGCTTTGCCGCGTACTGGCAGGGCGCCGTATACTTCTTTGTTTATGCCCGCCGAGCGAGGCCGCAGTGGACAAGATCCTGATTCGTGGGGCACGTACCCACAACCTGAAGAACATCGACCTGACCCTGCCCCGGGACAAGCTGATCGTGATCACCGGCCTGTCCGGTTCCGGCAAGTCGTCCCTGGCGTTCGACACCCTGTACGCCGAAGGCCAGCGCCGCTACGTGGAATCGTTGTCGGCCTATGCCCGGCAGTTCCTGTCGATGATGGAAAAGCCAGACGTCGACACCATCGAAGGCCTGTCGCCGGCCATTTCCATCGAGCAGAAGTCGACCTCGCACAACCCTCGCTCCACGGTTGGCACCATCACCGAAATCTACGACTACCTGCGCCTGCTATATGCCCGCGTCGGCACGCCACGTTGCCCAGATCACGATATTCCGCTGGAGGCGCAAACGATCAGCCAGATGGTCGACCTGGTGCTGGAGCGCCCGGAAGGCACCAAGCTGATGCTGCTGGCACCGGTCGTGCGCGAGCGCAAAGGTGAGCATCTGGCGGTGTTCGACGAACTGCGCGCCCAGGGCTTTGTGCGGGCCCGGGTAAACGGCAAGCTCTACGAACTTGATGAACTGCCCAAGCTGGACAAGCAGAAGAAGCACAGCATCGATGTGGTAGTGGACCGCTTCAAAGTCCGTGCCGACCTGCAGCAGCGCCTGGCCGAATCGTTCGAGACCGCACTCAAACTGGCCGACGGCATCGCCCTGGTGGCGCCAATGGACGACGAGCAAGGTGAAGAGATGATTTTCTCCGCCCGCTTCGCCTGCCCGGTCTGCGGACATGCCATCAGTGAGCTGGAACCGAAACTGTTCTCCTTCAACAACCCGGCTGGCGCCTGCCCGACCTGTGATGGCCTGGGGGTCAAGCAGTTCTTCGACACCAAGCGCCTGGTCAATGCCGAACTCACCTTGGCCGAAGGCGCCATACGCGGCTGGGACCGGCGCAACGTGTACTACTTCCAGATGCTGGGTTCGCTGGCCGCGCACTACGGCTTCAGCCTGGAGGAACCGTTCGGCGAGCTGTCGGCCGAACACCAGAAGGTCATCCTGCAAGGCAGTGGCAAACAGACTGTCGACTTCAAGTACCTCAACGACCGTGGCGATATCGTCAAGCGCTCGCACCCGTTCGAAGGCATCGTGCCGAACCTGGAGCGCCGCTACCGCGAGACCGAGTCGGCCACCGTGCGCGAGGAACTGGCCAAATTCCTCGGCACCCAGCCCTGCCCGGATTGCCGGGGCACCCGCCTGCGCCGTGAGGCACGCCATGTCTGGGTAGGCGAAAAAACCCTGCCGGCAGTGACCAACCTGCCCATCGGTGAGGCCAGTAGCTACTTTGGCGAACTGACCCTGACCGGGCGCCGCGGTGAGATTGCTTCGAAGATTCTCAAGGAAATCTGCGAACGCCTGCAGTTCCTGGTCAACGTCGGCCTCGACTACCTGACCCTCGACCGCAGCGCCGATACCCTCTCCGGGGGCGAAGCGCAGCGTATCCGCCTGGCCAGCCAGATCGGCGCCGGCCTGGTAGGGGTGATGTACATCCTCGATGAACCGTCTATCGGCCTCCATCAGCGCGATAACGACCGCCTGTTGGCTACCCTAAACCATCTGCGAGACCTGGGTAATACAGTGATCGTGGTGGAGCATGACGAGGACGCCATTCGCCTGGCCGACTACGTGGTCGACATTGGCCCTGGGGCCGGTGTGCACGGTGGGCAGATCGTCGCCGAAGGCACGCCGCAGCAGGTCATGGACCACCCCGACTCATTGACCGGTAAATACCTGTCCGGCCGCAAGAAGATCGTCGTACCCGGCAAGCGCACGCCCCGCAACAAAAAACTGCAGCTCAAGCTCAAGGGCGCGCGCGGCAACAATCTGCAGAACGTCGATCTGGAAATCCCGATCGGCCTGCTGACCTGTGTGACCGGGGTATCCGGCTCGGGCAAGTCGACGCTGATCAACAACACCCTGTTCCCGCTGGCAGCCACTGCCCTCAATGGTGCAAGCACCCTGGAAGCGGCCCCGCACGGCAGCATGGACGGCTTGCAGCACCTGGACAAGGTGGTGGATATCGACCAGAGCCCGATCGGCCGCACCCCGCGCTCGAACCCGGCGACCTACACCGGCATCTTCACGCCGATCCGCGAGCTTTTCTCCGGCGTGCCGGAATCGCGCTCACGCGGCTACGGGCCGGGGCGCTTTTCGTTCAACGTCAAGGGCGGCCGCTGCGAGGCTTGCCAGGGCGACGGCCTGATCAAGGTAGAGATGCACTTCCTGCCGGACATCTACGTGCCATGCGACGTGTGCAAGAGCAAGCGCTACAACCGCGAAACCCTGGAGATCAAGTACAAGGGCAAGAACATCCACGAGGTGCTGGAAATGACCATCGAGGATGCCCGCGAGTTCTTCGACGCAGTACCCGCGCTGGCGCGCAAGCTGCAAACGTTGATGGATGTGGGCCTGTCGTACATCAAACTGGGCCAGTCGGCCACCACGCTGTCTGGCGGTGAAGCGCAGCGGGTGAAGTTGTCACGCGAGCTGTCCAAGCGCGATACCGGCAAGACCCTGTACATCCTCGACGAACCTACCACAGGCCTGCACTTTGCTGATATCCAGCAGTTGCTGGACGTACTGCATCGCCTGCGCGACCACGGCAATACCGTGGTGGTGATCGAGCACAACTTGGATGTGATCAAGACCGCCGACTGGCTGGTGGACCTGGGGCCTGAGGGTGGTTCCAAAGGTGGCCAGATCATTGCCTGCGGTACACCCGAAGAGCTGTGTGAGATGAAACAGTCGTATACCGGGCATTACCTGAAGCCGCTGCTGGCACGTGATCGGGCCTGAATGTTCCCGATGCAATGAAAAGCCCCTGGTACCGTCGGTGCCAGGGGCTTTTTTTGTTGAAACTGTGGATTAATTACATCTGCGATTGCAGGTAGTTCTCCAGACCAATGGCCTTGATCAGCCCTTGCTGCTTTTCCAGCCAGTAGGTGTGATCTTCCTCGGTGTCAGCCAACTGCGCTCGAAGAATGTCACGGCTGACGTAGTCCTTGTGCAGCTCGCACAGCTCAATGCCTTTGCACAGGGCGCCACGCACCTTGTATTCAAGTTTGAGGTCAGCCTCGATCATTTCCGGCACGGTGCTGCCGACTTCCAGGTCGTCCGCGCGCATGTCAGGGGTGCCTTCGAGCATGAGGATGCGACGCATCAGGGCATCGGCGTGCTGCGTCTCTTCTTCCATCTCGTGATTGATGCGCTCGTAGAGCTTGGAAAGGCCCCAGTCTTCGTACATGCGCGAATGGATGAAATACTGGTCGCGTGCCGCCAGTTCGCCCTTCAGCAGCGTGACGAGATAGTTGATTACGTCTGGGTGGCCTTGCATCGCCATGGTTCTCCATGTGAAAACGTCTATGCCACATAGTGTGAACCAGCTTTTGCCTGCGGTCACTGAAAAAGGCGCAATCCGACGCAAAAAAACGGTTAAACAGTAGTGATATTCATTGAAAAACCGCCCAAATGAGGGCGGTTCTGCTTATCACTTAGAGTCAGGCCAGGTTGATGCCCAACGCCTTGGCAATGCCTTCGCCATAGGCCGGGTCAGCCTTGAAGAAGTACTGCAACTGGCGCTGGATCACGTCTTCGCTGACACCTGCCATGGTCCCGGCGATATTGCTGATCAGCAACGCCTTCTGCCCTTCGCTCATCAGGCGGAACAGCGCGCCGGCATGGCTGAAGTAGTCGGTGTCCTCACGGTGATCGAAACGGTCTGCCGAACCGTTCAGAGCCAGGGGTGGCTCGGCATGGCGTGGTGACTGCTTCGGCGCCTCAGCGTAGCTGTTGGGCTCGTAGTTAGGGGCACTCCCATAGCTGCCCGTGGCCATGGAGCCATCGCGCTGGTAGCTGTTGACTGCGCAGCGTGGCGCATTCACAGGCAAGTGCTGGTGGTTGGTGCCCACACGGTAGCGGTGCGCGTCTGCGTAGGCGAATACACGGCCCTGCAGCATGCGGTCCGGCGACAGGCCAACCCCTGGCACCATGTTGCTCGGCCCGAACGCCGCCTGCTCGACTTCGGCGAAGTAGTTGAGCGGGTTACGGTTGAGCTCCAGCACGCCCACCTCTATCAACGGATAATCCTTCTGCGACCAGGTCTTGGTGACGTCGAAGGGGTTCTCGTCTCGGCTGGCAGCCTCGGCTTCGCTCATCACCTGAATGCATACGGTCCAACGCGGGTAGTCGCCACGTTCAATGGCTTCGAACAGGTCGCGCTGGGCGTAGTCCGGGTCAATACCCGCCAGGCGTGCAGCATCTGCCGGCGCGAGGTTCTTGATGCCTTGCTGGGTCTTGAAATGCCATTTGACCCAGGTACGCTCGCCCTTGGCGTTGATCAAACTGTACGTGTGGCTGCCGAAGCCGTGCATATGCCGATAGCCGTCCGGAATACCACGGTCCGAGAACAGGATGGTGACCTGGTGCAGCGCCTCGGGCGAGTGTGACCAAAAATCCCACATCATCTGGGCGTTCTTCAGGTTGGACTGCGGATGGCGCTTCTGGGTGTGGATAAAGTCGGGGAATTTCAGCGGATCGCGAATAAAGAACACTGGCGTGTTATTACCCACAATGTCCCAGTTGCCTTCTTCGGTGTAGAACTTGACGGCAAAGCCACGAGGGTCGCGTTCGGTGTCTGCAGAGCCACGTTCGCCACCGACAGTGGAGAAGCGCAGGAAGGTTTCTGTTTGCTTGCCGACCTGCTCAAACAGCTTGGCGCAGGTGTAGCGGGTGATGTCGCGATTGACGGTAAAGGTGCCGTAGGCGCCCGAGCCTTTGGCGTGCACACGGCGCTCAGGAATGTTCTCGCGGTTGAAATGGGCGAGCTTCTCGATCAGGTGGAAGTCGTCGAGCAACAACGGGCCACGCGGGCCGGCGGAACGGGAGTTCTGGTTGTCGGCTACGGGTGCACCGCTGGCGGTGGTAAGAATCTTGCTCATGGGCTCTCCTTATCGGTCTTCAAGCGCCGGCTAATCGGCTTGGAGAGAGTATCGACGAGCAAGGTTACAGGGACAAATTCATTACATGACTTGTATCAATAGAAATTAACAATACAAACAGACACAAAAAACCGGGCACTAGGCCCGGTTCTCTGTAGCAGACAGAACGTCTTACTCAGCAGCTTCTACAGCACCGCCGACCGGACGATCAACCAGCTCGACGTACGCCATAGGCGCGTTGTCGCCAGCGCGGAAACCGCACTTCAGGATGCGCAGGTAGCCGCCCTGACGGGTGGCGTAACGCTTGCCCAGGTCGTTGAACAGTTTGCCAACAGCGGACTTCGAACGGGTACGGTCGAAGGCCAGACGGCGGTTAGCAACGCTGTCTTCCTTGGCCAGGGTGATCAGCGGCTCGGCAACGCGGCGCAGTTCCTTGGCTTTCGGCAGGGTGGTTTTGATCAGCTCGTGCTCGATCAACGACACTGCCATGTTCTGGAACATAGCCTTGCGGTGAGAGCTGGTACGGCTCAGGTGACGTCCACTTTTACGATGACGCATGATTCATTCCTTACCAAACACAACGTTCGGTGATTACGACGATCAGGCGGTCGCCTTGTCGTCTTTCTTAAGACTTGCAGGCGGCCAGTTGTCGAGGCGCATGCCGAGAGACAGACCACGAGAGGCCAGGACGTCCTTGATTTCAGTCAGGGACTTCTTGCCCAGGTTAGGAGTCTTCAACAGCTCTACTTCGGTACGCTGAATCAGGTCGCCGATGTAGTAGATGTTCTCCGCCTTGAGGCAGTTGGCCGAACGTACAGTCAGTTCCAGGTCGTCAACCGGACGCAGCAGGATCGGATCGATCTCGTCTTCCTGCTCGACTACGACAGGCTCACTGTCACCTTTGAGGTCGACGAACGCGGCCAGCTGCTGTTGCAGGATGGTCGCAGCGCGGCGGATAGCCTCTTCAGGATCCAGGGTGCCGTTGGTTTCCAGATCAATGACCAGCTTGTCCAGGTTGGTACGCTGTTCAACACGGGCGTTTTCGACCACATAGGCGATACGACGCACCGGGCTGAACGAAGCGTCCAACTGCAGACGGCCAATGCTACGGCTTTCGTCTTCGTCGGTTTGACGGGAGTCGGCCGGCTCGTAACCGCGACCACGAGCTACAGTGAGCTTCATGTTCAGGGCGCCGTTCGACGCCAGGTTCGCGATTACGTGATCGGGGTTGACGATCTCGACATCGTGATCCAGCTGAATATCGGCAGCGGTAACCACCCCCGAACCCTTTTTCGACAAGGTCAGCGTAACTTCGTCACGACCGTGCAGTTTGATAGCCAGGCCTTTCAGGTTCAACAGGATTTCAATTACGTCTTCCTGTACACCTTCGATCGCGGAGTACTCGTGGAGTACGCCATCGATCTCGGCCTCGACTACTGCACAGCCAGGCATGGAGGACAACAGGATGCGGCGCAGCGCGTTGCCCAGGGTATGGCCGAAACCACGCTCGAGAGGCTCGAGCGTAATCTTGGCGCGGGTCGGACTGACCACCTGCACATCAATGTGGCGGGGAGTCAGGAACTCATTTACCGAAATCTGCATGGATGCACCTATTTTCTAGCCCTTACTTGGAGTAGAGCTCGACAATCAGGTTTTCGTTGATGTCGGCAGACAGGTCGCTGCGAGCAGGAACGTTCTTGAAAACGCCCGACTTTTTAGCAGCATCCACGTCAACCCACTCAACGCGGCCACGCTGGGCGCAGAGTTCAAGGGCTTGAACAATGCGCAGCTGGGCCAGCGACTTCTCGCGGACCGCGACCACGTCACCCGGACGAACTTGGTAGGATGGAATGTTTACAGTCTTACCGTTGACGCTGATCGCTTTGTGCGAAACCAGCTGACGGGATTCGGAACGAGTCGAACCGAAGCCCATACGGTAGACGACGTTATCCAGACGGCACTCGAGCAGTTGCAGCAGGTTCTCACCGGTTGCGCCTTTTTTCGAGGCAGCAGCTTGGTAGTAACCGCGGAACTGACGCTCCAGAACACCGTAGATACGACGAACTTTTTGTTTCTCGCGCAGCTGGGTACCGTAGTCGGACTGACGGCCACGGCGCTGGCCGTGGATACCTGGGGCTGCTTCGATGTTGCACTTCGATTCCAGAGCGCGAACGCCGCTCTTCAGGAACAGATCGGTGCCTTCACGACGAGACAGTTTGCATTTTGGACCAATGTAACGTGCCATTCTTCTGTCTCCTGATTACACGCGACGCTTCTTCGGCGGACGGCACCCGTTATGCGGGATTGGCGTCACGTCGGTGATGCTGGCGATCTTGTAGCCGCAGCTGTTCAGTGCACGAACGGCGGATTCACGACCCGGACCTGGACCCTTGACGTTTACGTCGAGGTTCTTCAGGCCGTATTCCAGCGCAGCTTGACCAGCACGTTCAGCAGCAATCTGGGCTGCGAACGGGGTGGATTTGCGCGAACCACGGAAACCCGAACCACCGGAGGTCGCCCAGGACAAAGCATTGCCCTGACGGTCGGTGATGGTCACGATGGTGTTGTTGAAAGAAGCGTGGATGTGGGCGATGCCATCAACCACTGTCTTTTTGACTTTCTTACGAGGACGAGCAGCAGGTTTTGCCATGTCTATATTCCTGGGCGGTTACTTGCGGATCGGCTTACGCGGGCCCTTACGGGTGCGTGCGTTGGTCTTGGTGCGCTGACCGCGAACCGGCAGACCTTTACGATGACGCAGGCCGCGGTAGCAACCCAGGTCCATCAAGCGCTTGATCTTCATGTTGATGTCACGACGCAGGTCACCTTCGGTGGTGAACTTCGCAACTTCGCCACGCAGGGTTTCGATTTGCTCGTCGCTCAGATCCTTGATCTTAGCGGCTGGGTTTACACCAGCGTCTGCACAGATCTTCTGTGCAGTTGTGCGACCGACACCATAGATGTAGGTCAGCGAGATAACAGTATGCTTGTTATCTGGAATGTTGACGCCTGCAATACGGGCCATTCAGTGGGACTCCAATTGACAGCTACCTACGCCCCGGAAGCCAAGAAATAGGGCGCGAGATAATATCGCTGTAGAAACGAATAATCAACCCAGCAGCACACTAGCTGCTGGGTTTGAAGCGCAGATCACACTCAGCCTTGGCGCTGTTTGTGACGCGGTTCCGCGCTGCAGATCACTCGAACGACGCCTTCGCGACGGATGATCTTGCAGTTGCGGCACAGCTTTTTCACCGATGCACGAACTTTCATTACCGACTCCTCGAACCTTAGGGGCGTATCAGCGCAGCAGACCGCTGCCACCGTAGCCTTTCAGGTTGGCTTTCTTCATCAGGGATTCGTACTGGTGCGAAACGAGGTGCGATTGTACTTGGGACATGAAGTCCATCACAACCACTACCACAATCAGCAACGAGGTCCCGCCAAGGTAGAACGGCACATTTGCTGCCACCACCAGGAACTGGGGCAGAAGGCAGACGGCCATCATGTAAAGAGCACCGAACATGGTCAAACGGGTCAGAACGCCATCAATGTAGCGCGCAGACTGCTCACCAGGACGGATACCCGGAATAAAGGCACCGGACTTCTTCAGGTTTTCCGCTACGTCTTTCGGGTTGAACATCAACGCTGTGTAGAAGAAGCAGAAGAAAATGATCCCTGCACTAAACAGCAAAATGTTCAACGGCTGACCAGGAGCGATCGACTGCGAGATGTCCTGCAGCCAGCCCATACCTTCGGACTGACCGAACCAGGCACCCAGCGAAGCCGGGAACAGCAAAATGCTGCTGGCGAAAATGGCCGGGATAACCCCCGCCATGTTCACCTTCAACGGCAAGTGGCTGGTCTGCGCAGCAAAGACCTTGCGGCCCTGCTGACGCTTGGCGTAGTGAACAGCGATACGACGCTGACCACGCTCAATGAACACCACAAAACCGATAATCGCTACTGCCAGCAAACCGATAGCGACCAGGGCGAAAATGTTGATATCGCCTGTGCGTGCAGACTCGAAAGACTGCCCGATTGCTCTCGGAAGACCGGCAACGATACCTGCGAAGATCAACATCGAGATACCGTTGCCCACACCGCGCTCGGTGATCTGCTCGCCCAGCCACATCATGAACATCGCGCCTGCCACGAACGTGGAGACGGCAACGACATGGAAGCCCAGGCCCACAGAAAACGCCACGCCCTGGTTGGCCAGGCCAATGGACATGCCAATGGCTTGAACCAGTGCCAGGATAACGGTGCCGTAGCGGGTGTACTGGCTGATCTTGCGACGGCCAGCTTCACCTTCCTTCTTCAACTGCTCCAGTTGCGGGCTGACCGCCGTCATCAGCTGCATGATGATCGATGCCGAAATGTACGGCATGATCCCCAGTGCAAAGATGCTCATGCGCTCAAGCGCGCCACCGGAAAACATGTTGAACAAGCTAAGAATGGTCCCCTCATTCTGCCGAAACAGATCCGCCAGACGGTCCGGATTGATGCCTGGAACCGGGATATGTGCACCTATCCGATAGACGATAATCGCCATGAACAGAAAGCGCAGACGAGCCCAGAGTTCCGACATCCCGCCCTTACCGAGCGAAGAGAGAGCACCTTGCTTAGCCATTTATTCCTCGAATTTGCCGCCAGCTGCTTCGATAGCCGCACGCGCACCCTTGGTGGCTGCGATGCCCTTGATGGTGACTGCGCGAGTAACTTCGCCAGACAGCATGATTTTCACACGCTGAATGTGCTGGTTGATCACGTTGGCATCCTTCAAGGATTGCACGGAGATCACGTCGCCTTCCACTTTGGCCAGCTCGGACAGACGCACTTCGGCGCGATCCATGGCTTTCAGGGAAACGAAGCCGAATTTCGGCAGACGACGGTGCAGCGGCTGTTGACCGCCTTCGAAGCCCGGAGCGATCGAACCACCCGAACGGGAGGTCTGACCTTTGTGGCCACGGCCGCCGGTTTTACCCAGACCGCTACCGATACCACGACCCGGACGATGCTTCTCGCGACGGGAACCCGGCGCTGGACTCAGATCATTGAGTTTCATCGATTAACCCTCGACGCGCAGCATGTAGTAAGCCTTGTTGATCATCCCGCGATTCTCGGGAGTATCCTGGACTTCTACAGTGTGACCGATGCGACGCAGACCCAGGCCCTTAACACACAGTTTGTGGTTAGGCAGACGGCCCGAGACGCTCTTGATCAGCGTTACTTTTACGGTTGCCATGATTAGAAGATCTCCTCGACGCTCTTGCCGCGCTTGGCAGCAATGGATTCAGGAGATTGCATGGCTTTCAGACCCTTGAAAGTGGCGTAAACCACGTTCACTGGGTTGGTCGAACCGTAGCACTTGGCCAGAACGTTCTGAACGCCAGCAACTTCCAGGACAGCACGCATTGCGCCACCGGCGATGATACCGGTACCTTCCGAGGCAGGCTGCATGTAAACCTTCGAGGCGCCGTGGGCAGCCTTGGTGGCGTACTGCAGGGTGGTGCCCTTCAGGTCAACCTGGATCATGTTGCGGCGAGCAGCTTCCATGGCTTTCTGAATCGCAGCAGGTACTTCGCGCGATTTGCCACGGCCGAAGCCGACACGACCTTTACCATCACCTACCACGGTCAACGCGGTGAAGGTGAAGATACGGCCGCCTTTTACGGTCTTGGCAACGCGGTTAACCTGAACCAGCTTCTCGATGTAGCCTTCGTCGCGCTTTTGATCGTTATTTGCCATAACTTAGAACTCCAGCCCGCCTTCACGAGCAGCATCAGCCAGCGCTTTGACGCGGCCATGGTACTTGAAGCCGGAACGGTCAAAGGCAACTTGAGATACACCGGCGGCTTTCGCACGCTCAGCTACCAGCTTGCCAACCTTAGTGGCCGCGTCGATGTTGCCAGTGGCGCCATCACGCAGGTCTTTGTCCAAGGTCGAGGCGCTTGCCAGAACCTTGCTGCCGTCGGCCGAAATGACCTGGGCGTAGATGTGCTGCGAGGAGCGGAACACGCACAGGCGCACGACTTCGAGTTCGTGCATCTTGAGACGTGCTTTGCGAGCGCGACGCAGTCGAATAACTTTTTTGTCGGTCATTTACTAGGCCCTACTTCTTCTTGGCTTCTTTACGACGGACTACTTCGTCCGCGTAACGCACACCTTTGCCTTTGTAAGGCTCTGGCGGACGGAAGTCGCGGATTTCAGCGGCCACCTGACCTACCAGCTGCTTGTCGATACCCTTGATCAGGATGTCGGTCTGGCTAGGCGTTTCAGCGGTGATACCGGCTGGCAGTTCGTAGTCCACTGGGTGCGAGAAGCCCAGGGCCAGGTTCAGGACGGTGCCTTTAGCCTGTGCCTTGTAACCAACACCGACCAGCTGGAGCTTACGCTCGAAGCCTTGGCTTACGCCCTGGACCATGTTGTTCACCAGAGCGCGGGTGGTACCGGCCATGGCACGAGCTTGCTGGTCACCATTGCGAGCAACGAAACGCAGCTCACCAGACTCTTCGGTAACTTCAACAGACGAGTGAACGTTCAGTTCGAGAGTGCCCTTGGCACCCTTCACCGAAAGCTGCTGACCTGCGAATTTGACTTCGACACCGGACGGCAGCTTAACGGGGTTCTTAGCGACGCGAGACATGTCTATCCCCCCTTAGAACACTGTGCACAGAACTTCGCCGCCGACACCGGCAGCGCGCGCAGCGCGATCAGTCATCACACCTTTGTTGGTGGAGACAATAGACACGCCCAGACCGCCACGTACTTTCGGCAGATCGGTGACGGCCTTGTACTGGCGCAGGCCTGGACGGCTGGAGCGCTTCAGTTCCTCGATGACCGGACGGCCTTCGAAGTACTTCAGTTCGATCGACAGGGAAGGCTTGGCTTCACCAGTTACCTGGTAGCCAGCGATGTAACCTTCGTCCTTCAGAACTTTGGCAACCGCGACCTTCAGGGTAGAAGAAGGCATGCTTACGACGGACTTTTCAGCCATCTGGGCATTACGGATGCGAGTTAGCATGTCCGCTAACGGGTCCTGCATACTCATGGGCTAGATGCTCCTGATACAAGAATTATTAGCCTTGCGGCTATGACAACCACCTGAGCGGATTGGGTAAAAAACCCAGGCTCGGGTGAGCCGGTCATTCTAGACACAAGGCAGAAACGAAACAAGCCCCATATAGGGGCTTGTTTCTTGGCGAGATCACCGGCGGTCGGAAGATTGCTCCCCTTGCGCCGGCATCACACCGACAGCGATTACCAGGAGGCCTTGACCAGACCTGGTACGTCGCCGCGCATTGCAGCTTGACGCAGCATGTTACGGCCCAGGCCGAACTTACGGTATACACCGTGAGGACGACCGGTCAGGCGGCAACGGTTGCGCAGGCGCGAGGCGCTAGCGTCGCGTGGCTGCTTCTGCAGAGCGACAACGGCAGCGAAACGCTCTTCTGGAGAGGCGTTAACGTTGACGATGGTCGCTTTCAGCTCAGCACGCTTCTTAGCGAACTTGGCTACCGTCAGCTGACGCTTCAGCTCACGGTTTTTCATGCTCTTCTTGGCCATTTTCCTACTCCAATCAGTTGCGGAACGGGAACTTGAAAGCACGCAGCAGAGCGCGGCCTTCGTCGTCCGAACGAGCAGTGGTGGTCAGGGTGATGTCCAAACCGCGCAGAGCATCGATCTTGTCGTAATCGATTTCCGGGAAGATGATCTGCTCTTTCACGCCCATGCTGTAGTTGCCACGGCCATCGAAGGACTTGGCATTCAGGCCGCGGAAGTCGCGAACCCGAGGCAGGGAGATCGCCAGCAGGCGGTCCAGGAATTCGTACATCTTGTCGCTACGCAGGGTCACCTTGACACCGATCGGCCATCCTTCGCGGACTTTGAAGCCAGCGATGGATTTACGAGCGAAAGTCACGACCGGCTTTTGACCGGTGATCTTTTCCAGGTCAGCTACTGCGTGCTCGATGACTTTCTTGTCGCCGATCGCTTCGCCCAGACCCATGTTCAGGGTGATTTTGGTAACGCGCGGAACTTCCATCACGTTCGACAGCTTAAGTTCTTCCTTAAGCTTAGGAGCGATTTCGTTCCGGTAAATCTCTTTCAGTCGTGCCATGGTCTTCTACCTAGCAGTGTTCAAGCATCAACCGCTTTTTGGGTCGACTTGAAGACACGAATTTTCTTACCGTCTTCTACTTTGAAACCAACGCGGTCAGCCTTGTTGGTTTCGCCGTTGAAGATGGCAACGTTGGAAGCGTGCAGAGGCGCTTCTTTCTCGACGATACCGCCCTGAACGCCCGCCATCGGGTTAGGCTTGGTATGACGCTTGACCAGGTTCACGCCACCGATGACCAGACGGTCATCAGCCAGAACCTTCAGCACCTTACCGCGCTTACCTTTGTCTTTGCCGGCGATCACGATGATCTCGTCGTCACGACGAATCTTTTGCATGTCGGATCTCCTTACAGCACTTCAGGGGCGAGCGAGACGATCTTCATGAACTTCTCAGTACGAAGTTCACGGGTCACTGGCCCGAAGATGCGAGTGCCGATCGGCTCTTGCTTGTTGTTCAGCAGAACAGCAGCGTTGCCGTCGAAACGAATGATGGAACCGTCAGCGCGACGAACACCGTGACGGGTGCGCACGACAACAGCGGTCATCACTTGGCCTTTTTTGACCTTACCGCGCGGAATTGCTTCCTTGACAGTAACCTTGATGATGTCACCGATGCCGGCGTAACGACGGTGCGAGCCGCCGAGCACCTTGATGCACATGACGCGACGAGCGCCGCTGTTATCGGCCACATCGAGCATGGATTGAGTCTGAATCATAAAATTTCTCCGACCCCTAGCCCTTAGACTTCAACAGCGCGTTCGAGGACTTCAACCAGTGCCCAGGACTTGGTCTTGGCCAGCGGACGGGTTTCGGTAATCGAAACCTTGTCGCCGATCTTGCACTGGTTGGTTTCGTCGTGCGCGTGCAGCTTAGTCGAACGCTTAACGTATTTACCGTAGATCGGGTGCTTTACGCGACGCTCGATCAGAACGGTGATGGTCTTGTCCATTTTGTCGCTGACGACACGGCCAGTCAGCGTACGGACGGTTTTTTCAGCTTCAGCCATGATCACTTACCTGCCTGCTGGTTGAGCACAGTTTTCACGCGAGCGATGTCACGCTTAACTTGCGAGAGCAGGTGCGACTGCCCCAACTGGCCAGTTGCTTTCTGCATACGCAGATTGAACTGGTCACGCAGCAAGCCGAGCAGTTGCTCGTTCAGCTGCTGTGCCGATTTTTCACGAAGTTCATTCGCTTTCATCACATCACCGTCCGCTTAACAAAGGAGGTGGCGAGAGGCAGCTTTGCAGCAGCCAGGGCGAAAGCTTCGCGCGCCAGCTCTTCAGAAACACCCTCGATCTCGTACAGGACTTTGCCTGGCTGGATCTGGGCAACCCAGTATTCCACGGAGCCCTTACCTTTACCCATACGAACCTCGAGAGGCTTCTTGGAGATCGGCTTGTCCGGGAACACACGGATCCAGATCTTGCCGCCACGTTTAACGTGACGGGTCAGCGCACGACGTGCGGACTCGATCTGGCGAGCGGTGAGGCGACCGCGAGCAACAGCTTTCAGGGCGAATTCGCCGAAGCTGACCTTGCTACCGCGCAGTGCCAGACCACGGTTGTGGCCGGTCATCTGCTTGCGGAATTTTGTACGCTTTGGTTGCAACATTTGGCGTACCCCTTACTTAGCAGCTTTTTTACGAGGCGCTGGTGCTTGTGGTTTCAGTTCTTCTTGGCGACCACCAATAACTTCGCCTTTGAAGATCCAAACCTTCACACCGATCACACCGTAAGTGGTGTGAGCTTCGTAGGTGTTGTAGTCGATATCGGCACGCAGGGTGTGCAGAGGCACACGACCTTCGCGATACCACTCGGTACGAGCAATCTCGGCACCGCCGAGACGACCGCTCACCTGGATCTTGATGCCCTTGGCACCAATACGCATGGCGTTCTGTACGGCGCGCTTCATGGCGCGACGGAACATTACGCGGCGTTCCAGCTGCTGAGCTACGCTCTGCGCAACCAGCATAGCGTCGAGTTCCGGCTTGCGGATCTCTTCGATGTTGATGTGCACAGGCACACCCATCTGCTTGGTCAGGTCCTGACGCAGCTTCTCAACATCTTCACCTTTCTTACCGATAACGATACCGGGACGAGCGGTGTGGATGGTGATGCGTGCAGTTTGAGCCGGACGATGAATATCGATACGGCTTACGGACGCGCTTTTTAGTTTGTCTTGGAGGTACTCACGCGTTTTCAGATCCTTCAACAGGTAATCTGCGTAAGTAGCACCGTCTGCGTACCAGACGGAGGTGTGCTCCTTGACGATTCCCAGGCGAATGCCAGTGGGATGTACTTTCTGACCCATCTGATCGACTCCGTTACTTGTCCGCAACCTTGACAGTGATATGGCAAGACCGCTTGACGATGCGATCAGCACGGCCTTTGGCACGTGGCATGATACGCTTCAGCGAACGCCCTTCGTTGACGAAGACGGTGGAGACCTTCAGGTCATCAACGTCTGCGCCTTCGTTGTGTTCGGCGTTGGCTACGGCCGACTCGAGGACTTTCTTCATGATTTCAGCGGCTTTTTTGCTGCTGAAGGCCAACAGGTTGAGCGCTTCGCCCACCTTCTTCCCGCGGATCTGGTCGGCGACCAAGCGGGCTTTCTGGGCGGAGATGCGAGCGCCCGACAACTTAGCGGCTACTTCCATTTCCTTACCCCTTAACGCTTGGCTTTCTTGTCAGCCACGTGCCCGCGATAGGTGCGGGTACCGGCGAACTCGCCCAGTTTGTGGCCGACCATGTCTTCGTTCACGAGAACTGGAACATGCTGGCGACCGTTGTGAACCGCGATGGTCAGACCGACCATTTGTGGCAGGATCATCGAGCGACGCGACCAGGTTTTAACTGGCTTGCGATCGTTCTTCTCCACCGCCACTTCGACCTTCTTCAACAGGTGAAGATCGATAAAAGGACCTTTTTTCAGAGAACGTGGCACTGTCGTATCCCTCTAGTTACTTGCGACGACGGACGATCATGTTGTCGGTACGCTTATTACCACGGGTTTTAGCACCCTTGGTTGGGAAGCCCCATGGCGATACCGGATGACGACCACCGGAGGTACGACCTTCACCACCACCATGTGGGTGGTCAACCGGGTTCATGGCAACACCACGAACGGTTGGGCGAACGCCGCGCCAGCGTTTGGCACCCGCTTTACCCAGCGAACGCAGGCTGTGCTCGGAGTTCGAGACTTCGCCCAGGGTCGCACGGCACTCAGCCAGTACTTTACGCATTTCACCGGAACGCAGACGCAGAGTCACGTATACGCCGTCACGAGCGATCAGCTGAGCCGAAGCACCAGCGGAACGAGCGATCTGAGCACCTTTACCCGGCTTCAGTTCGACGCCGTGAATGGTGCTACCTACTGGGATGTTGCGCAGCTGCAGGGAGTTACCGGCCTTGATTGGGGCCAGGGCACCTGCGATCAGCTGGTCGCCAGCGCTCACGCCTTTAGGGGCGATGATGTAGCGACGCTCACCGTCTGCGTAGCACAGCAGGGCGATGTGAGCAGTACGGTTCGGGTCGTATTCGATACGCTCGACAGTGGCTGGAATGCCATCTTTGTCGTTGCGACGGAAGTCAACCAGACGGTAATGCTGCTTATGACCACCACCAACGTGACGAGTGGTAATGCGGCCATTGTTGTTACGACCACCAGACTTCGATTTCTTCTCGAGCAGCGGTGCGTGAGGAGCGCCTTTGTGCAGCTCCTTGTTGACCACCTTGACCACGAAACGGCGGCCAGGGGAAGTCGGTTTGCATTTAACGATTGCCATGATGCACCCCTTCCTTACTCAGCACTGCTGCTGAAATCGAGATCTTGGCCTGGCTGAAGGGAGACGATCGCCTTCTTCCAGTCATTACGCTTGCCCAGACCACGTGCGGTACGCTTGGTTTTACCCAGAACGTTAACAGTCGACACGTTTTCAACTTTTACGTTGAACAGGCCTTCGACAGCTTTCTTGATTTCCAGCTTGGTTGCATCGGTAGCAACCTTGAATACGAACTGGCCTTTTTTCTCAGCCAGAACGGTAGCCTTCTCGGAAACGTGCGGGCCAAGGAGGACTTTAAATACGCGTTCCTGGTTCATCCCAGCAGCTCCTCGAATTTCTTCACGGCCGAGACAGTGATCAACACTTTCTCGTATGCGATCAGACTGACCGGGTCGGAACCTTGTACGTCACGTACGTCGACGTGCGGCAGGTTGCGAGCAGCCAGGTACAGGTTCTGATCAACAGCGTCGGAAACGATCAGTACGTCGCTCAGACCCATGCCGTTCAGCTTGTTCAGCAGATCTTTGGTTTTCGGTGCTTCAACAGCGAAGTCCTGAACCACGACCAGACGGTCGCTACGCACCAACTCAGCGAGGATGGAGCGCAGAGCTGCGCGATACATCTTCTTGTTGAGCTTTTGCGAGTGATCTTGAGGGCGAGCTGCGAAGGTTACACCACCGCCACGCCAGATCGGACCACGAGTGGTACCAGCACGAGCACGGCCAGTACCCTTCTGACGCCATGGGCGCTTACCGCCACCAGCCACGTCGGAACGGGTCTTTTGCTGCTTGGTGCCCTGACGGCCGCCGGCCATGTAGGCCACGACTGCTTGGTGTACCAGCGTCTCGTTGAATTCGCCACCGAAAGTCAGTTCGGAAACTTCGATCGCCTGAGCGTCATTTACATTGAGTTGCATGTCAGTTTCCCCTTAACCGCGAGCCTTGACAGCTGGACGTACAACCACGTCGCCGCCAGTAGCGCCAGGAACGGCACCCTTGACGAGCAGCAGGTTGCGTTCAGCGTCTACGCGAACTACTTCCAGGGACTGAACAGTCACGCGCTCGGCGCCCATGTGACCGGACATTTTCTTGCCCTTGAACACACGACCAGGAGTCTGGCACTGGCCGATGGAACCAGGCACACGGTGCGACACGGAGTTACCGTGGGTGTTGTCCTGACCACGGAAGTTCCAGCGCTTGATGGTACCGGCGAAGCCTTTACCTTTGGACTGACCAGTAACGTCTACCAGCTGGCCTGCAGTGAAGAGTTCAGCTTTGATCAGATCGCCAGCCTGGAAATCGCCTTCTTCAAGACGGAACTCCCAAACACCGCGACCAGCGGCAACGTTAGCTTTGGCGAAGTGGCCTGCCTGAGCGGCAGTCACACGCGAAGCACGACGCTCGCCGACAGTGACTTGCACTGCACGGTAGCCATCGGTTTCCTCAGTTTTGAACTGGGTGACGCGATTCGGCTCGATCTCAATGACCGTGACCGGAATGGAGACACCTTCTTCGGTGAAAATGCGGGTCATACCGCATTTGCGACCGATTACACCAATAGTCATGTTGTAAACCTCATGAGTGTACGGGGCTTTCACCCGCTATGGCCGCCCATTTCAGAGCGTTACACGACTAGACCGAAGTCTTAGCCGAGGCTGATCTGAACTTCCACACCTGCCGCCAGATCAAGCTTCATCAGCGCGTCAACGGTTTTATCCGTTGGCTGGACGATGTCCAGAACACGCTTATGAGTGCGAATCTCGTACTGGTCACGCGCGTCTTTGTTGACGTGCGGGGAGACCAGAACGGTGAAACGCTCTTTGCGGGTAGGCAGTGGAATCGGACCACGCACTTGTGCACCAGTACGTTTCGCGGTTTCCACGATTTCCTGGGTGGATTGGTCGATCAGGCGATGGTCGAAAGCCTTCAACCTGATACGGATTTGCTGATTTTGCATTGGATTTCAGACTCCAGGCTGTTCCCAACGGACGCACTACGCCCGCTAAAAGGAGGCGTGATTCTATAGACGCCCCAATTTAGTGTCAACCCAATAAAAAAAGCCCCCGCTGAGCGGAGGCCTTTTTCAATCGGTCGAGTGATTACTCGATGATTTTGGCCACGACGCCGGCGCCGACGGTACGACCGCCTTCACGGATAGCGAAGCGCAGACCGTCTTCCATTGCGATGGTCTTGATCAGGGTAACAGTCATCTGAATGTTGTCACCTGGCATTACCATTTCAACGCCTTCCGGCAGTTCGCAGTTACCGGTCACGTCAGTGGTACGGAAGTAGAACTGAGGACGGTAGCCTTTGAAGAACGGAGTGTGACGACCGCCTTCTTCCTTCGACAGGACGTAGACTTCTGCGGTGAACTTGGTGTGCGGCTTGACCGAACCTGGCTTGACCAGAACCTGGCCACGCTCAACGTCGTCACGCTTGGTACCACGCAGCAGAACGCCGCAGTTCTCGCCAGCACGACCTTCGTCCAGCAGCTTGCGGAACATCTCAACACCGGTGCAGGTGGTGGTGGTGGTGTCACGCAGACCAACGATTTCCAGCGGATCCTGAACGCGGACGATACCACGCTCGATACGACCGGTAACAACGGTACCACGACCCGAGATCGAGAATACGTCTTCGATTGGCATCAGGAACGGCTTGTCGATAGCACGCTCTGGCTCTGGGATGTAGCTGTCCAGAGTTTCAACCAGCTTCTTGACGGCGGAGGTGCCCATCTCGTTGTCGTCTTTGCCTTCCAGCGCCATACGAGCCGAACCGATGATGATCGGGGTGTCGTCGCCTGGGAAGTCATAGGTGGACAGCAGGTCGCGAACTTCCATCTCGACCAGTTCCAGCAGCTCAGCGTCGTCTACCAGGTCAGCCTTGTTCAGGAAGACCACGATGTACGGAACGCCAACCTGACGGGACAGCAGGATGTGCTCACGGGTTTGTGGCATCGGACCATCGGCGGCCGAGCAAACCAGGATCGCGCCGTCCATCTGGGCAGCACCGGTGATCATGTTCTTCACGTAGTCAGCGTGACCTGGGCAGTCAACGTGAGCGTAGTGACGAATGTTCGAGTTGTACTCGACGTGAGCGGTGTTGATGGTGATACCGCGCGCTTTTTCTTCCGGAGCCGAGTCGATCTTGTCGAACTCAACGACTGCCGAACCGAAAACTTCGGAGCAGACGCGAGTCAGAGCTGCGGTCAGAGTGGTCTTACCGTGGTCAACGTGGCCGATAGTGCCGACGTTAACGTGGGGAAGGGAACGATCAAATTTTTCTTTAGCCACGACAGTGAACCTCTTGCCTAAAGGGGATTAGCCTTGTTTTTTAACGAGTGCTTCGACGATGTTCGACGGAGCTTCGGCGTATTTGGAGAATTCCATGGAGTAGCTTGCGCGACCCTGAGACATGGAACGAACGTCGGTTGCGTAACCGAACATCTCTCCGAGCGGTACTTCAGCGCGGACGACACGGCCAGAGACCGATTCATCCATACCCTGGACCAGACCACGACGACGGTTCAGGTCACCCATCACGTCACCCAGGTAGTCTTCCGGGGTTACAACTTCAACCTTCATGATCGGCTCGAGAACCACGCCACCGCCCTTCTGGGCCAGTTGCTTGGTCGCCATCGAAGCGGCGATTTTGAACGCCATTTCGTTGGAGTCGACGTCGTGATACGAACCATCGAATACCGCGGCCTTCAGGCCGATCAGAGGATAGCCGGCAACAACGCCGTTCTTCATCTGCTCTTCGATACCCTTCTGGATCGGGGCGATGAATTCCTTAGGAATCACACCACCAACGACTTCGTTGGAGAACACCAGACCTTCGGTGATGTTGCCTTTTTCGTCCTGATCCGGCTCCGAGAAACGGATCCAGCAGTGACCGAACTGACCACGACCGCCCGACTGACGAACGAACTTGCCTTCGATCTCGACGTTGGACTTGGTGATCTTCTCGCGGTACGAAACCTGCGGCTTGCCGATGTTGGCTTCGACGTTGAACTCGCGCTTCATGCGGTCAACGAGGATGTCCAGGTGCAGCTCACCCATACCCGAGATGATGGTCTGGCCAGTCTCTTCGTCGGTCTTGACGCGGAACGACGGGTCTTCCTGGGCCAGCTTGCCCAGTGCAATACCCATCTTCTCCTGGTCAGCCTTGGTTTTCGGCTCTACGGAGAGCGAAATGACCGGCTCAGGGAAGTCCATACGCTCAAGGATGATTGGCTTGTCGGCGTTGCACAGGGTTTCGCCCGTGGTCACGTCCTTCATGCCGATCAGTGCAGCGATGTCGCCAGCGCGCACTTCCTTGATTTCTTCACGCTGGTTGGCGTGCATCTGCACCATACGACCAACGCGCTCTTTCTTGCCCTTGACCGAGTTGATGACGGAGTCACCGGAGGTCAGAACACCCGAGTAGACGCGAACGAAGGTCAGAGTACCCACGAACGGGTCAGTCGCGATCTTGAACGCCAGAGCCGAGAACGGCTCGTCGTCGTCAGCGTGACGCACGTCTTTACGAACAGCCGGATCTTCTTTGTCCAGTTCCTTGTCATCCGGGTTGATACCCTGGATCGCAGGAATCTCGGTCGGAGCTGGCAGGTAGTCGATGACGGCGTCGAGAACCAGGGGAACACCCTTGTTCTTGAACGACGAACCGCAGACAGCCGGTACGATTTCGCTGGCCAGGGTGCGCGCGCGCAGACCGGCTTTGATCTCTTCGACGGTCAGCTCTTCGCCTTCCAGGTACTTGTTCATCAGCTCTTCGCTGGACTCGGCAGCCGCTTCAACCATGTTGGAGCGCCACTCTTGAGCCAGCTCCAGCATATCGGCAGGAATTTCTTCCTCGCGATAAGTGGTGCCTTTGTCGTCGTCGTTCCAGTAGATAGCCTTCATCTTGATCAGGTCAACCTGACCCTGGAAGTTATCTTCCGAACCGATGGCCAGCTGAACAGGAACCGGGGTGTGACCCAGACGGTTCTTGATCTGACCTACGACGCGCAGGAAGTTTGCACCGGCACGGTCCATCTTGTTCACGTAGACAACACGTGGAACGCCGTACTTGTTGGCCTGACGCCATACGGTTTCGGACTGAGGCTCAACGCCGGAGGTACCGCAGAACACAACGACAGCGCCGTCGAGTACGCGCAGCGAACGCTCTACTTCAATAGTGAAGTCAACGTGGCCAGGGGTATCGATGACGTTTACACGGTAGTTGTCATACTGACCAACAGAGCCTTTCCAGAAGGTGGTAACGGCAGCGGAGGTAATGGTGATACCCCGCTCCTGCTCCTGCACCATCCAGTCGGTGGTCGCGGCGCCATCATGCACCTCGCCCATCTTGTGGCTCAGACCTGTGTAGAACAGGATCCGCTCGGTAGTGGTGGTCTTGCCCGCGTCAACGTGGGCACAGATACCAATGTTACGATAGCGGTTAATTGCTGTAGTACGAGCCATAAAGCCCTCGCAAAATGATTGATGCTTGAATTAGAAGCGGTAGTGCGAGAACGCTTTGTTGGCTTCAGCCATACGGTGAACGTCTTCACGCTTCTTGACTGCAGCACCTTTGCCTTCAGCAGCATCCAGCAGCTCGCCAGCCAGGCGCAGAGCCATCGACTTCTCGCCACGCTTGCGGGCGTAGTCTACGAGCCAGCGCATTGCCAGAGCATTACGACGGGATGGACGAACTTCAACCGGGACCTGGTAAGTGGCACCGCCGACACGGCGGGACTTTACTTCGACCAGCGGAGCGATGGCGTCGAGAGCTTTCTCGAAGATTTCCAGGGGGTCGCTGTTCTTGCGTGCTTTGACGGTATCCAGGGCACCGTAAACGATGCGCTCGGCTACAGCCTTCTTGCCGCTTTCCATCACGTGGTTCATGAACTTGGCGAGGATTTGGGATCCGTATTTAGGATCGTCCAGAATCTCACGTTTTGCTGCTACACGACGTCTTGGCATGATAAGCCCTCAAACGGTCTTCAGGTTAGCCCGGGACGTGGGTCTTCGACCCCTGCCCGACCTTACTCTTATCGACTCAAAAAATTGGATATGTGCAAACGGCCGATTACTTCGGACGCTTGGTACCGTACTTCGAACGACCCTGGTTACGGCCTTTGACGCCCGAAGTATCCAGAGAGCCGCGAACGGTGTGGTAACGAACACCTGGCAAGTCTTTTACACGGCCGCCACGGATCAGAACGACGCTGTGCTCTTGCAGGTTGTGGCCTTCACCGCCGATGTACGAGGAAACCTCGAAACCGTTGGTCAGACGCACACGGCATACTTTACGCAGTGCCGAGTTAGGTTTTTTCGGCGTGGTGGTGTACACACGGGTGCACACGCCACGACGTTGCGGGCAGTTCTGCAGCGCAGGAACGTCGGACTTCTCGACCGAACGCTTACGCGGCTGACGTACCAGCTGGTTGATAGTTGCCATCTACTAGCTCCACTGATTGTCTTGCGACTCTATTGTCTTGCAAGAAAGCCAAAAATTGGCGAGACGGAGCCTCACCAAATTTAAGGGTACAAAAGTCTACGGAGGATCTTGCACCCAGTCAAGACAAGGCCCCGGCCCTCCTCGCCCGATCATCGGCAACATTTCATGTCGCCGATGATCGATCGAAGCTTGCCGGGGCCCTGCCCTGTACTTAGTTACCGCTGGAATTCAGCGCTTCGGTCAGTGCGGCTTCCACCTCACTGGCGCTTACACGCAGCGGTTTGTCGGCTTCACGGCGACGCTTGCGCTCGCTGTGGTAGGCCAGACCGGTACCGGCCGGGATCAGACGACCCACGACCACGTTCTCTTTCAGGCCGCGCAGGTAATCGCGCTTGCCGGTTACCGCCGCTTCGGTCAGTACGCGGGTGGTTTCCTGGAAGGAAGCCGCGGAGATGAACGATTCGGTCGACAGCGACGCCTTGGTGATACCCAACAACACGCGAGTGAACTTCGAGATGAACTTGTCTTCGCTGGCGAGACGCTCGTTCTCGACCAGTACGTGAGTCAGTTCCATCTGGTCGCCCTTGATGAAGCTGGAATCGCCCGACTCGGAGATCTCGACCTTGCGCAGCATCTGACGCAGGATGGTCTCGATGTGCTTGTCGTTGATCTTCACGCCTTGCAGACGGTAAACGTCCTGGATCTCGTTGACGATGTACTTCGCCAGGGCGCTCACACCCAGCAGACGCAGGATGTCGTGCGGATCGCTCGGGCCGTCGGAGATAACTTCGCCGCGGTTTACCTGTTCACCTTCGAAGACGTTCAGGTGGCGCCACTTCGGAATCAGCTCTTCGTACGGATCGCTGCCGTCGGTCGGCGTGATGACCAGGCGACGCTTGCCCTTGGTCTCTTTACCGAACGCGATGGTGCCGCTGACTTCAGCCAGAATCGAGGCTTCTTTCGGACGACGCGCTTCGAACAAGTCAGCTACGCGTGGCAGACCACCGGTGATGTCACGGGTCTTCGACGTTTCTTGCGGGATACGCGCGATAACGTCACCAACACCGATCTGGGCACCGTCAGCAACACCAACCAAGGCGTTGGCTGGCAGGAAGTACTGCGCCGGTACATCGGTACCTGGCAGGTACAGGTCCTTGCCATTGGCGTCGACCATCTTGATTGCCGGACGGATTTCCTTGCCTGCGGCAGGGCGATCCTTGACGTCCAGTACTTCAATGTTGGTCAGGCCGGTCAGTTCGTCGGTCTGGCGCTTGATGGTGATGTTTTCTTCCATGCCCACGAAGGTCACGGTACCTTTCAGCTCGGTAACGATCGGGTGGGTGTGCGGGTCCCACTTGGCGACGATGGCGCCAGCTTCGACCTTCTCACCTTCCTTGACCGAAATTACCGCACCGTAAGGCAGCTTGTAACGCTCACGCTCACGACCGAATTCGTCAGCAATGGCCAGCTCGCCAGAACGCGACACAGCAACCAGGTTGCCATCGGCACGCACGACCTGCTTCAGGTTGTGCAGACGTACCATACCGCCGTTCTTCACCTGGACGCTGTCGGCAGCCGAAGTACGGCTCGCAGCACCACCGATGTGGAACGTACGCATGGTCAGCTGGGTACCCGGCTCACCGATCGACTGAGCAGCGATAACGCCGACAGCTTCACCGATGTTCACCTGGTGACCACGCGCCAGGTCACGACCGTAGCACTTGGCGCAGATGCCGTAGCGGGTTTCGCAGTTGATCGGCGAACGCACGATAACTTCGTCGATGCTGTTCAGCTCGATGAACTCGACCCACTGCTCGTCTACCAGCGTACCGGCCGGAACGATGACGTCCTCGGTGCCTGGCTTGAACACGTCACGGGCAATGACACGGCCCAGTACACGCTCACCCAGCGGCTCTACAACGTCACCGCCTTCAATGTGCGGAGTCATCAGCAAGCCATGGTCGGTACCGCAATCGATCTCGGTTACAACCAGGTCTTGCGCAACGTCTACCAGACGACGGGTCAGGTAACCGGAGTTCGCAGTCTTCAACGCGGTATCCGCCAGACCTTTACGAGCACCGTGAGTCGAGATGAAGTACTGGAGTACGCTCAGACCTTCACGGAAGTTCGCAGTGATCGGCGTCTCGATGATCGAGCCGTCCGGCTTGGCCATCAGGCCACGCATACCGGCCAGCTGACGGATCTGGGCTGCGGAACCCCGCGCACCAGAGTCAGCCATCATGTACATCGAGTTGAAGGACTCTTGCTCGACTTCTTTGCCTTCGCGGTCGATGACCTTCTCTTTCGAGAGGTTGGCCATCATCGCCTTGGACACTTCGTCGTTCGCCTTCGACCACAAGTCGATGACCTTGTTGTACTTCTCGCCCTGGGTTACCAGGCCGGAGGCGTACTGGCTCTCGATTTCCTTCACTTCATCGGTAGCGCTGTTGATGATGCGCGCTTTCTCATCAGGGATGACAAAGTCGTTCACACCAATGGACACGCCAGAGATGGTGGAGTAAGCGAAACCGGTGTACATCAGCTGGTCAGCGAAGATAACGGTCTCTTTCAGACCAACCACGCGGTAGCACTGGTTGATCAGCTTGGAGATCGCCTTCTTCTTCATCGGCTGGTTGACCACGTCGTACGGCAGGCCTGCCGGTACAACCTGGAACAGCAGCGCGCGGCCGACCGTGGTGTCGACAATACGGGTGTTCTTGGTAACGCTGCCGTCGCGATCTTTCACGGTTTCGTTGATACGAACCTTGATTTTCGCGTGCAGCGCAGCTTCGCCGGCGCGGAATACGCGGTCGACTTCCTGCAGGTCGGCAAATACGCGACCTTCGCCCTTGGCGTTGATGGCTTCACGGGTCATGTAATACAGACCCAGTACCACGTCCTGCGACGGTACGATGATTGGCTCACCGTTGGCTGGCGACAGGATGTTGTTGGTCGACATCATCAGCGCGCGCGCTTCGAGCTGGGCTTCCAGCGTCAGCGGCACGTGAACGGCCATCTGGTCACCGTCGAAGTCGGCGTTGTACGCGGCACAGACCAGCGGGTGCAGCTGGATAGCCTTACCTTCGATCAGAACCGGTTCAAAAGCCTGGATACCCAGACGGTGCAGGGTCGGTGCACGGTTGAGCAGTACGGGGTGTTCGCGAATCACTTCGGCGAGAACGTCCCACACCTCTGGCAGCTCGCGCTCGACCATCTTCTTGGCAGCCTTGATGGTGGTCGCCAGACCACGCATTTCCAGCTTGCCGAAAATGAACGGTTTGAACAGCTCGAGGGCCATCTTCTTCGGCAGACCGCACTGGTGCAGACGCAGGGTCGGGCCTACGGTAATTACCGAACGGCCAGAGTAGTCCACACGCTTACCGAGCAAGTTCTGACGGAAGCGACCTTGCTTACCTTTGATCATGTCGGCCAGCGACTTCAGCGGACGCTTGTTCGAGCCAGTGATGGCGCGACCGCGACGGCCGTTGTCCAGCAGGGCGTCGACCGCCTCCTGCAGCATGCGCTTTTCGTTGCGCACGATGATGTCTGGCGCCGACAGATCCAGCAGGCGCTTCAGACGGTTGTTACGGTTGATCACCCGACGATACAGGTCGTTCAGGTCGGAGGTCGCGAAGCGGCCGCCATCCAGCGGGACCAGCGGACGCAGGTCCGGTGGCAGTACTGGCAGGACGGTCAGGACCATCCACTCAGGCAGGTTGCCCGAGCCCTGGAAAGCTTCCATCAGCTTCAGGCGCTTGGACAGCTTCTTGATCTTGGTTTCCGAGTTGGTCTGCGGAATCTCTTCGCGCAGGCGACCGATCTCGTGCTCCAGGTCGATAGCGTGCAGCAGTTCGCGGACAGCTTCGGCACCCATGCGGGCATCGAAATCGTCACCGAACTCTTCCAGCGCTTCGAAGTACTGCTCGTCGTTCAGCAGCTGGCCCTTTTCCAGGGTGGTCATGCCTGGGTCGATAACGACATAGCTCTCGAAGTAGAGCACGCGTTCGATATCACGCAGGGTCATGTCCATCAGCAGGCCGATACGGGACGGCAGCGACTTCAGGAACCAGATGTGGGCGACCGGCGAGGCCAGTTCGATGTGCGCCATGCGCTCACGACGAACCTTGGCCAGGGCAACTTCAACGCCGCACTTCTCGCAGATCACGCCGCGGTGCTTGAGGCGCTTGTACTTGCCGCACAGGCACTCGTAGTCCTTGACTGGGCCAAAGATCTTGGCGCAGAACAGGCCGTCACGCTCAGGTTTGAACGTACGGTAGTTGATGGTTTCCGGCTTCTTAACTTCACCGAACGACCACGAACGGATCATTTCAGGCGACGCCAGACCGATACGGATGGCGTCGAACTCTTCGACTTGACCCTGGTTTTTCAGCAAATTCAGTAGGTCTTTCAAGGCCTTTCCTCCTGGCGGAGCAGGGAGCGGGCATTACCTGCCCCACCCCCCTTCGCGTCACGTGTTATTCGGTTTCCAGATCGATATCGATACCGAGCGAACGGATCTCTTTGATCAACACGTTGAAGGACTCGGGCATGCCCGGCTCCATACGGTGATCGCCATCCACGATGTTCTTGTACATCTTGGTACGGCCGTTCACGTCGTCCGACTTCACTGTGAGCATTTCTTGCAGGGTGTATGCCGCGCCATATGCTTCCAGCGCCCACACTTCCATCTCCCCGAAACGCTGACCACCGAACTGCGCCTTACCACCCAGCGGCTGCTGGGTAACCAGGCTGTAGGAACCAGTGGAACGCGCGTGCATCTTGTCGTCCACCAAGTGGTTCAGCTTGAGCATGTACATGTAACCAACGGTCACCGGACGCTCGAACTTGTTGCCGGTGCGGCCATCGAACAGCACCATCTGGCCGCTCTCTGGCAGATCGGCCAGCTTCAGCATGGCCTTGATCTCGCTTTCCTTGGCACCATCGAAGACCGGAGTAGCCATCGGCACGCCCTTCTTCAAGTTGTGTGCCAGGGCCAGGATCTCTTCGTCGGTGAACTCGGCGAGGTTTTCCTGACGACCGCCGATCTCGTTGTAGACCTCGGTCAGGAATACGCGCAGCTCAGCAGCCTTGCGTTGCTCTTCGATCATGCGGTCGATCTTTTCGCCCAGGCCCTTGGCCGCGAGGCCCAGGTGGGTTTCGAGGATCTGACCAACGTTCATACGCGAAGGTACACCCAGCGGGTTCAGTACGACGTCGACCGGAGTACCGTTGGCATCGTGCGGCATGTCTTCAACCGGCATGATGACCGAGACAACACCCTTGTTACCGTGACGACCAGCCATCTTGTCACCCGGCTGGATGCGACGGCGAATTGCCAGGTAGACCTTGACGATCTTAAGTACGCCCGGAGCCAGGTCATCGCCCTGCTGCAGCTTGCGCTTCTTGTCTTCGAACTTGTCGTCCAGCAGACGGCGACGGTCGACGATGTACTGTTGAGCCTTTTCCAGCTGCTCATTCAGTGCATCTTCAGCCATGCGCAGTTTGAACCACTGGCCGTGCTCCAGACCGTCCAGCACTTCGTCGGTGACCACGGTGCCTTTCTTCAGGCCCGCGCCACCGTCGACCACCTGGCCGTTCAGGGCAGAACGCAGACGCTCGAAGGTTGCACCTTCGACGATGCGGAACTCTTCGTTGAGGTCCTTGCGAATCTCGTCCAGCTGCATCTTCTCGATGGCCAGAGCGCGGCTATCGCGCTCGACGCCATCACGGGTGAAGACCTGTACGTCAATGACAGTGCCCTTGGTGCCAGTTGGCACGCGCAAGGAGGTGTCTTTAACGTCGCTCGCCTTCTCACCGAAGATTGCGCGCAGCAGTTTTTCTTCCGGAGTCAGCTGGGTTTCGCCTTTTGGCGTGACCTTGCCAACCAGGATGTCACCAGCGCCGACTTCAGCACCCACGTAGACAATACCGGCTTCGTCCAGTTTGTTCAGTGCAGCTTCACCCACGTTCGGGATGTCCGCAGTGATTTCCTCTGGGCCAAGCTTGGTGTCACGCGCCACACAGGTCAGTTCCTGAATGTGGATGGTGGTGAAGCGATCTTCCTGGACCACACGCTCGGACAGGCAGATGGAGTCTTCGAAGTTGAAGCCGTTCCACGCCATGAACGCGATGCGCATGTTCTGACCCAGTGCCAGCTCACCCATGTCGGTGGACGGGCCGTCGGCCATGATGTCGCTACGCTGAACCTTGTCACCCTTGCTGACCAGCGGACGCTGGTTGATGCAGGTGTTCTGGTTCGAGCGGGTGTACTTGGTCAGGTTGTAGATATCTACACCTGCTTCGCCGGTTTCCACCTCGTCGTCGTTGACGCGAACAACGATACGGCTGGCGTCGACCGAGTCGATCACGCCACCACGGCGAGCAACCACGCAGACACCGGAGTCACGGGCAACGTTGCGCTCCATGCCGGTACCTACCAGCGGCTTGTCAGCACGCAGGGTCGGTACAGCCTGACGCTGCATGTTCGAACCCATCAACGCACGGTTGGCGTCGTCGTGCTCGAGGAACGGAATCAGCGACGCAGCAACGGAAACTACCTGCTTCGGCGAAACGTCCATCAGGGTGACGTCTTCCGGCGCCTTGACGGTGAATTCGTTCAGGTGACGAACAGCTACCAGCTCATCGATCAGTTGCTTCTTGTCGTTCATCGCGGCCGAAGCCTGGGCGATGACGTGATCCGCTTCTTCGATTGCCGACAGGAACACGATGTCGTCGCTGACAACGCCTTCCTTCACCACACGGTACGGGCTTTCCAGGAAGCCGTACTGGTTGGTGCGGGCATAGGCCGCCAGGGAGTTGATCAGACCGATGTTCGGACCTTCAGGGGTCTCGATCGGGCACACACGGCCGTAGTGAGTCGGGTGTACGTCACGGACTTCGAAGCCAGCACGCTCACGGGTCAGACCGCCCGGGCCGAGCGCAGAGACGCGGCGCTTGTGGGTGATCTCGGAGAGCGGGTTGTTCTGGTCCATGAACTGGGACAGCTGGCTGGAACCGAAGAACTCTTTCACCGCCGCCGCAACCGGCTTGGCGTTGATCAGGTCCTGCGGCATCAAGCCTTCGCTTTCCGCCATCGACAGACGTTCCTTGACCGCGCGCTCTACACGCACCAGGCCAACGCGGAACTGGTTCTCGGCCATCTCGCCGACGCAACGTACGCGACGGTTACCCAGGTGGTCGATGTCGTCGACGATGCCTTTGCCGTTACGGATATCGACCAGGGTCTTGAGGACCTCGACGATGTCTTCCTTGCTCAGCACGCCTGAACCTTCGATCTCGGTACGACCGATACGACGGTTGAACTTCATGCGGCCGACAGCAGACAGGTCGTAACGCTCGGCGCTGAAGAACAGGTTGTTGAACAGGGTCTCGGCGGCATCCTTGGTCGGCGGCTCGCCTGGACGCATCATGCGGTAGATCTCGACCAGGGCTTCCAGCTGGTTGCTGGTGGTGTCGATCTTCAGGGTGTCGGAGATGAACGGACCGCAATCAATGTCGTTGGTGTACAGGGTCTCGATACGGACGACCTGTGCCTTGGCGACTTTGATCAGCAGATCAGTGGTCAGCTCGGTATTGCACTCAGCCAGGATCTCGCCAGTAGCCGGGTGCACGATGGCCTTGGCAGTGGTGCGACCCAGGACGTATTCCATTGGAACGTCCAGCTGCTTGACGCCGGCCTTCTCGAGCTGGTTGATGTGGCGCGCAGTAATACGGCGGCCCTGCTCGACAATGACCTTGCCGGTTTCGTCATGGATGTCCATGACCGCAACTTCACCACGCAGACGCTGCGGCACGAGTTCCAGGCTGAGTTTTTCGCCGGAAATGTGGAACACGTTGGTGGTGTAGAAGGTGTTCAGCACTTCTTCAGTGCTGTAACCCAGGGCGCGCAACAGCACCGACGCCGGCAGTTTGCGGCGACGGTCGATACGTACGAACACGCAGTCTTTCGGGTCGAACTCGAAGTCCAGCCAGGAACCGCGGTAAGGGATGATGCGAGCGGAGTACAGCAGCTTGCCGGAGCTGTGAGTCTTGCCACGGTCGTGGTCGAAGAACACACCAGGCGAACGGTGCAGCTGGGAAACGATCACACGCTCGGTACCGTTGATAACGAAGGTACCGTTCTCAGTCATCAGGGGGATTTCACCCATGTAGACTTCTTGCTCTTTGATGTCCTTGATCGCTTTGTTCGACGATTCCTTGTCGAAGATGATCAGGCGCACCTTGACCCGCAGTGGGACCGCGAAGGTCACGCCACGCAGGACACATTCCTTCACATCGAAGGCAGGCTCGCCCAGGCGATAGCCTACATACTCCAGGGCAGCATTGCCGGAGTAGCTGATGATCGGGAATACCGATTTGAAGGCCGCGTGCAGGCCGACGTCGCGGAACTGATCCTTGGATGCTCCCGCTTGCAGGAATTCGCGATACGAATCCAGCTGGATGGCCAGGAGGTAAGGCACATCCATGACGTCCGGCAACTTGCTAAAGTCCTTGCGGATACGTTTTTTCTCAGTGTATGAGTAAGCCATCAGCGTTCCCCAGCTTGGTCACCTGCTTGTTTGGCTTCTCCCGGCGGGAGCAGCCAGAAAATCGTGCAAACCCCTTGGTTTGCGCCACCCACGTGGGTGTCTTGCAGCTTGTTATCGGGGCCGGCTTGACCGACCGCCAATAACGGAAAAAGGCCGGTGGCATAAGCCACCAGCCATCAGCCTTGTGCTCAACGCTCAGGCTGGCATCGCAAAGTCGAAATTACTTCAGCTCGACTTTAGCGCCTGCTTCTTCCAGCTTCTTCTTAGCGTCTTCAGCGGCTTCTTTCGAAACGCCTTCAGCTACAACCTGAGGAGCGCCATCGACTTTCTCTTTGGCTTCTTTCAGGCCCAGACCGGTCAGCTCGCGAACGGCTTTAATCACGTTCACTTTCTTCTCGCCGGCTTCAACCAGAACAACGTTGAACTCGGTCTGCTCTTCAACAACAGCGGCAGCAGCAGCTGGGCCAGCAGCGGCAACAGCAGCGGTCACGCCGAAGGTTTCTTCCATTGCTTTGATCAGCTCAACAACTTCCAGAACGGTTTTCTGGCCGATTGCTTCGATGATTTGCTCGTTAGTCAGGGACATGACTTAAATCCTGTATTGGGGTGAAGGCCTACGCAGCCATCAAATTAAACAAATGATTTTGAAAGAGTTCGCGTGCCTTAGGCAGCGGTAGCTTCTTTCTGGTCGCGAATGGCTGCCAGAGTACGAGCCAGCTTGCTGGTGGCGCCTTGAATAACGCTCATCAGTCGTGCAATAGCTTCGTCGCGGGTCGGCAGGGTAGCCAACACGTCGATCTGGTTCGCTGCAATGAAATTGCCGTCAAACGCAGCTGCCTTGATCTCGAACTTGTCCTGACCCTTGGCGAACTCTTTGAACAGACGAGCAGCAGCGCCCGGGTGTTCGTTGGAGAAAGCAATCAGGGTCGGGCCCTTGAACGCGTCGTTGAGGACCGAAAACTCGGTGCCTTCAACAGCGCGCTTGAGCAGGGTGTTACGTACGACACGTACGTAAACGCCAGCCTCGCGGGCCTCTTTACGGAGTCCGGTCATTGCGCTTACAGTCACACCACGGGCATCAGCCACAACAGCGGACAGAGCGACTTTGGCAGCCTCGTTGACTTCAGCGACGATGGCCTTCTTGTCTTCGAGTTTAATTGCCACGGGTTTACTCCTGGTTTTTACCGTTTCATCTGGCCGAAGCCGGATGTCGTTTTGGTGTCTGATTCGGTAACGAATCGGGAGCACCATCTGCGTGGGCTGGTGTTTTAAGGCTTGCGCCACCTACGGTCTTGGATAGCCCCCGCCAGGCAGGGACCCCAATTTTTGCTGGCGGCGAGACGAATCGCACCGCCATGTTCTTACACGTTCAGCGAGCTCTGATCGATGACCAGACCTGGGCCCATGGTGGTGCTCAGGGTAACGCGCTTGACGTAGATACCTTTCGACGAAGCTGGTTTGATACGCTTCAGATCAGCGATCAGGGCTTCAACGTTTTCCTTCAGCTTGCCAGCTTCAAAGCCGACCTTGCCAACGGAGGTGTGGATAATACCGTTTTTGTCGGTACGGTAGCGAACCTGACCAGCCTTGGCGTTTTTCACGGCAGTGGCTACGTCTGGGCTAACGGTACCAACTTTCGGGTTAGGCATCAGGCCGCGAGGACCCAGAACCTGACCCAGCTGACCTACAACGCGCATGGCATCAGGCGATGCGATGACGACGTCATAGTTCAGATCGCCGGCTTTCATTTCGGCAGCCAGATCGTCCATACCTACGCGGTCAGCGCCGGCAGCCAGAGCGGCTTCAGCAGCTGGACCCTGGGTGAAGACAGCAACGCGAACGGTCTTGCCAGTGCCGTGTGGCAGCACAGTAGCGCTACGAACGACCTGGTCGGATTTACGCGGGTCAACACCGAGGTTAACGGCGATGTCGTAGGACTCGACGAACTTGGCAGCAGGCAGCGAGGCCAGCAGAGTTGCCGCTTCTTCGAAGTTGTAGGCCTTGCCTGCTTCGATTTTTTCGGCGATTGCCTTTTGGCGTTTGGTCAGCTTAGCCATTACACACCCTCCACGTTCAGGCCCATGCTGCGGGCAGAGCCAGCGATGGTGCGTACAGCAGCGTCCAGGTCAGCAGCGGTCAGATCAGCCTGTTTTGCCTTGGCGATATCTTCCAGCTGAGCACGGGTAACGGTACCGACTTTAACGGTGTTCGGACGAGCCGAACCACTGGTCAGGCCAGCAGCTTTCTTCAGCAGAACCGAGGCAGGGGTGCTCTTGGTCTCGAAGGTGAAGCTACGGTCGCTGTAGACAGTGATGATCACAGGAGTCGGCAGGCCGGCTTCTTGACCCTGGGTACGGGCGTTGAAGGCCTTGCAGAATTCCATGATGTTCACACCGTGTTGGCCCAGTGCTGGACCAACGGGTGGGCTTGGGTTGGCCTGGCCGGCCTTAACTTGCAGCTTGATGTAAGCCTGAATCTTCTTAGCCATGAGCTACTCCAAAATCGGGTACGAACGCCTGATGGCTCCCCGGATGACTTGCGTTTTATCCCAGTGACGACAAAACCCCGCAACACACAGGGCTGCGGGGTTTGGGATGCTTCGTCCGCCTAGACCTTTTCGACCTGGCTGAACTCGAGCTCCACCGGAGTAGAGCGACCGAAAATGAGCACCGCCACCTGGAGGCGACTCTTTTCGTAGTTAACCTCTTCGACACTACCATTGAAGTCAGCGAACGGACCGTCAATGACACGAACCACTTCACCTGGCTCGAACAGTGTCTTCGGCTTCGGCTTGTCGCTACCGTCAGCAACGCGACGCAGGATAGCTTCAGCTTCTTTATCGGTGATCGGTGCAGGCTTGTCTGCGGTACCGCCAATAAAGCCCATCACACGAGGGGTGTCCTTGACCAAGTGCCAAGTCCCTTCGTTCATCTCCATCTGGACCAGTACATAGCCAGGGAAGAATTTACGCTCACTCTTGCGCTTCTGGCCGTTGCGCATTTCGACGACTTCTTCGGTCGGAACCAAGATCTCGCCGAAACCGTCTTCCATGCCAGCCAGCTTGACGCGCTCAATCAGGGAGCGCATTACATGCTTCTCGTAACCCGAGTAAGCATGCACAACATACCAACGCTTAGCCACGGGACACCTTTAGCCAACGATCAGGGAGACCGCCCAGCCGAGCAGGGAATCTAGACCCCACAGCAGCAGTGCCATAACCAGCACGACAGCCACGACAATCAGCGTGGTCTGGGTGGTTTCCTGGCGGGTCGGCCACACGACTTTACGGATTTCGGTACGAGCTTCCTTCGCCAACGCAAAGAACGACTTGCCCTTCGCAGTCTGCAGAGCTACAAAGCCTGCGACAGCAGCCAGGACGAGAAGTGCGAGAACGCGATACAGGATCGGAGAGGCGGAGTAATACTGATTACCCACAACAGCTACAACCACCAAAGCAACTACAGCCAGCCACTTGAACAGATCAAAACGCGATTCTTGGGCTTCAGTTTTGGGAGTCATCAAGGAGGATCCTGTGAGAAGAAAGCCATCACACCGAAGTGAAATGGCAGGTCAGGAGGGAATCGAACCCCCAACCTACGGTTTTGGAGACCGTCGCTCTGCCAATTGAGCTACTGACCTGTAACGCTGTATCAGGCCGGCCATTATACCGGCCTGATCAAGTAAATCAACTACTTATTCAATAATTTTTGCTACGACGCCGGCGCCGACGGTACGACCGCCTTCACGGATAGCGAAGCGCAGACCGTCTTCCATTGCGATGGTCTTGATCAGGGTAACAGTCATCTGAATGTTGTCACCTGGCATTACCATTTCAACGCCTTCCGGCAGTTCGCAGTTACCGGTCACGTCAGTGGTACGGAAGTAGAACTGAGGACGGTAGCCTTTGAAGAACGGAGTGTGACGACCGCCTTCTTCCTTCGACAGGACGTAGACTTCTGCGGTGAACTTGGTGTGCGGCTTGACCGAACCTGGCTTGACCAGAACCTGGCCACGCTCAACGTCGTCACGCTTGGTACCACGCAGCAGAACGCCGCAGTTCTCGCCAGCACGACCTTCGTCCAGCAGCTTGCGGAACATCTCAACACCGGTGCAGGTGGTGGTGGTGGTGTCACGCAGACCAACGATTTCCAGCGGATCCTGAACGCGGACGATACCACGCTCGATACGACCGGTAACAACGGTACCACGACCCGAGATCGAGAATACGTCTTCGATTGGCATCAGGAACGGCTTGTCGATAGCACGCTCTGGCTCTGGGATGTAGCTGTCCAGAGTTTCAACCAGCTTCTTGACGGCGGAGGTGCCCATCTCGTTGTCGTCTTTGCCTTCCAGCGCCATACGAGCCGAACCGATGATGATCGGGGTGTCGTCGCCTGGGAAGTCATAGGTGGACAGCAGGTCGCGAACTTCCATCTCGACCAGTTCCAGCAGCTCAGCGTCGTCTACCAGGTCAGCCTTGTTCAGGAAGACCACGATGTACGGAACGCCAACCTGACGGGACAGCAGGATGTGCTCACGGGTTTGTGGCATCGGACCATCGGCGGCCGAGCAAACCAGGATCGCGCCGTCCATCTGGGCAGCACCGGTGATCATGTTCTTCACGTAGTCAGCGTGACCTGGGCAGTCAACGTGAGCGTAGTGACGAATGTTCGAGTTGTACTCGACGTGAGCGGTGTTGATGGTGATACCGCGCGCTTTTTCTTCCGGAGCCGAGTCGATCTTGTCGAACTCAACGACTGCCGAACCGAAAACTTCGGAGCAGACGCGAGTCAGAGCTGCGGTCAGAGTGGTCTTACCGTGGTCAACGTGGCCGATAGTGCCGACGTTAACGTGGGGAAGGGAACGATCAAACTTTTCCTTAGCCATCGATACAATCCTCCGCAGAAGAAATAGTCTTGCGCTGATAAAACAAAGGCAGATATTTTCATATCTGCCTTGTTTATATGGAGCTCTTGAGCGGACTTGAACCGCTGACCTCACCCTTACCAAGGGTGTGCTCTACCAACTGAGCTACAAGAGCGAAACACTTTGCGCAAAATCCAGCAAACTTGGAGCGGGTAGCGGGAATCGAACCCGCATCATCAGCTTGGAAGGCTGAGGTTCTACCACTAAACTATACCCGCGGAGCTTGCGGCTCTCGCTAAAACTGGTGGAGGGAGAAGGATTCGAACCTTCGAAGCTCTCGCAACGGATTTACAGTCCGTCCCCTTTGACCGCTCGGGAATCCCTCCAGATGTGGCCGGCATTCTATTTGTCTGCCGTCCCAGTGTCAAGCGTTTTTTCAAATTTTTTCAATCAAATCTGAAACTTAGCTGCTTTGACACCGCTTCTAGTTCTACCACCTGAGTGGTGTTCCCTGTGAAGCGGGCGCCATTCTATCAAGCTATTCACCAGTTGCAATACCCTGGCAGAAAATAATTTTATGTTTTAAGTCTTTGAAATCATTGGAAAGAGCCGAAAGCACCGTTTGGTCCAGCAAACGCTCGCTTTCCGGGGCAACCTTGAGCCAGCGCCCATCTGCTCCAGGCAACTGCCCCACCACTGGCAAAGTGGCAATATCTAGGCTCAGCAAGCGCTGACGCAGTGCATCCAGCTGCTCCTGCCCTGTTACCCCCCCCACCACCAGGCACTCATCACGGCGCCTGGGTGGCGCCGACAGACCCGTTTCACGCAACAGACGGATTTCTTGCTGATTCCCCTTGTACAACGACAGGGGAGCGACTTCCTTGACCTTCAGCGGTGCTTCCTGCTGATGCCAAACGTAATAGAAGACGTTGAGCACCAGTAACAACAGAAACAACCAACGCATAGGCACCTCAATCCAATGGGCAGGCCATGGCCAGACCAACAAAAACCAGGTCAGGGACGACACGCGCCTGCGGCACGGCCTCCCTCACCAGCGGCGCATCGCCCCCGGTGAGGAACACCGTGAATTCATCCCCCCACAGCGCACGCGCCTGCTCGAGCTGCGTACGTGCAAAGCCCTGAAGCATCAACACGCAGCCACGCTCGACCGCTTCGACAGTAGAGCGGCCCGGCGACAAACTGGTCAATGCGCGCTCGGCAGAGTCATCGTCATAACGGATTCGCCGGGTGTGGGTACGCAACTGACTGCGCATCAATGGCATGCCCGGGCAGATGTAGCCACCCAGGTGTTCGCCGTCTGCGGCCACAAAGTCCGCTTTAGCAGCGGTACCAAGGTCGATCACCAGGCACGCGCCCTTGGCCAGGTGAAATGCACCCAGCGCTGCCAGCCAACGGTCCATGCCCAGACGCTGATAGTCATCATAACCGTTGCGCACACCGGCCATGCGCTGGGCCGGATGCGCAACATGCGCCTGCACGGTAAATGCCTGGGCTATCAACGCACAAAGCGCATCGGTTTCTTCCTCGCTGCGCACACTGACGATGCGGCACCCGGTCAGACGTACCGATGCCAGCGCAGCCACTTCAGCCAGCAGCGCTTGATCGGAATCGACGATCCCGCCACCTTCAATCACTGCATCAGCGGTATGGATTACGCGCCACTTGATGAAGCTATTACCGCAGTCGAGCTCAAGAATCATCACGCAACCTCAAACTGAGCTCACCACCACTGAAGCTCTTTTCAACTCCGTCCACCTCAAGGCGCAAGCCGCCCTGCCCGTCGACGCCAAGAACCACGCCATCAATACGCGTGCTACCGGCAACCAGTGAAACAGTGCGCCCCTGCCACAGGTGCGCCTGCTCCCATTCCTCCTGGAATGCGGCAAAACCGTAACGACGATGGCGTGCCAATTCGTGCTGCAATTGCTGATTGAGCGACGCCACCAGGTGGTTGCGGTCTATCGCCGCACCCAGCTCACGCCGCATTGAGGTCCACTCCTGGTCGACTTGGCCATTGACCTGCATGTTCACATTGATACCGATACCCAGTACCACATGACAGACATCGGCCGGGTCACCCACCAGCTCCAGGAGAATGCCAGTTATCTTCTGCCCGCGAACCAGCACGTCATTGGGCCATTTGAGCCCGACATCCTTTACGCCGAATGCCTGCAGAGTACGCATCACTGCAACACCCACCACCAGGCTCAAGCCTTCGAGCTGGCGCATGCCGCCATCCACACGCAAGACAAGGCTGTAATAGAGGTTTTCGGCAAATGGGCTGACCCATTGCCTGCCACGTCGCCCGCGGCCTGCGCTTTGCCGCTCAGCCAAGACGATAAATGGCGCTACCTGCCCTTGATTGGCAAGCCTCAAGCCTTCGGCGTTGGTCGAGTCGATGATTTCGTGGATGAAAACCGGCCACTGCTCGCCTTCGGCAAACCCGGCGATAGCCTGTGCCTCGAGCAAAGCCAGCGGTGCCGCCAGCTGGTAGCCGCGCCCACGAACCTTGTGAATGGTGAGGTTCAGCTCGCTCTCCAGGTGCTGCAGCTGCTTCCAAACGGCGCTGCGACTCACCCCGAGGGCTGCCCCCAGAGCTTCTCCGGAATGGAACCGGCCATCCTTGAGGAGGTTCAACAACTTCAGCATGCCAGTCTCGACTTGGAATAAGGCAGGCATGATAGCCATGGGCTGTTGGCTTGCATAGGAAAAGGGCCTGCATACCTGGCGTGCGCCCTGCCTTGTGGCAGCGGGCGTGCCCGCGAAACAGGCTGCGAGGTGAATGGCACGGGCTTCGCCCGTGTTCGCGGGACAAGCCCGCTCCCACAGGGATTCGAGCTGGGCAGAATTTTTTTGCCCACAAAGACAAAACCCCTACCTGCATGCGCAGATAGGGGTTTTGCGAAATGAATCTTGACGATGACCTACTCTCACATGGGGAAACCCCACACTACCATCGGCGATGCATCGTTTCACTGCTGAGTTCGGGATGGGATCAGGTGGTTCCAATGCTCTATGGTCGTCAAGAAATTCTGTAGCCAGAATGTCCAGATGGACAGCCCAGCGAATCCGGATATGTGATGTTTGTGGTTCGTTGCGAACTTTCGGTTCGTATCATCTTCACCACTGCAATCTGCGTCAGCAAATTGCTTGGGTGTTATATGGTCAAGCCTCACGGGCAATTAGTATTGGTTAGCTCAACGCCTCACAGCGCTTACACACCCAACCTATCAACGTCGTAGTCTTCGACGGCCCTTTAGGGGATTCAAGATCCCAGTGAGATCTCATCTTGAGGCAAGTTTCCCGCTTAGATGCTTTCAGCGGTTATCTCTTCCGAACATAGCTACCCGGCAATGCCACTGGCGTGACAACCGGAACACCAGAGGTTCGTCCACTCCGGTCCTCTCGTACTAGGAGCAGCCCCTCTCAAATCTCAAACGTCCACGGCAGATAGGGACCGAACTGTCTCACGACGTTCTAAACCCAGCTCGCGTACCACTTTAAATGGCGAACAGCCATACCCTTGGGACCGGCTTCAGCCCCAGGATGTGATGAGCCGACATCGAGGTGCCAAACACCGCCGTCGATATGAACTCTTGGGCGGTATCAGCCTGTTATCCCCGGAGTACCTTTTATCCGTTGAGCGATGGCCCTTCCATACAGAACCACCGGATCACTAAGACCTACTTTCGTACCTGCTCGACGTGTGTGTCTCGCAGTCAAGCGCGCTTTTGCCTTTATACTCTACGACCGATTTCCGACCGGTCTGAGCGCACCTTCGTACTCCTCCGTTACTCTTTGGGAGGAGACCGCCCCAGTCAAACTACCCACCATACACTGTCCTCGATCCGGATAACGGACCTGAGTTAGAACCTCAAAGTTGCCAGGGTGGTATTTCAAGGATGGCTCCATGAGAACTGGCGTCCCCACTTCAAAGCCTCCCACCTATCCTACACAAGCAAATTCAAAGTCCAGTGCAAAGCTATAGTAAAGGTTCACGGGGTCTTTCCGTCTAGCCGCGGATACACTGCATCTTCACAGCGATTTCAATTTCACTGAGTCTCGGGTGGAGACAGCGCCGCCATCGTTACGCCATTCGTGCAGGTCGGAACTTACCCGACAAGGAATTTCGCTACCTTAGGACCGTTATAGTTACGGCCGCCGTTTACCGGGGCTTCGATCAAGAGCTTCGCTTGCGCTAACCCCATCAATTAACCTTCCGGCACCGGGCAGGCGTCACACCCTATACGTCCACTTTCGTGTTTGCAGAGTGCTGTGTTTTTAATAAACAGTCGCAGCGGCCTGGTATCTTCGACCGGCATGGGCTTACGGAGCAAGTCCTTGACCCTCGCCGGCGCACCTTCTCCCGAAGTTACGGTGCCATTTTGCCTAGTTCCTTCACCCGAGTTCTCTCAAGCGCCTTGGTATTCTCTACCTAACCACCTGTGTCGGTTTGGGGTACGGTTCCCAGTTATCTGAAGCTTAGGAGCTTTTCTTGGAAGCATGGTATCAACCACTTCGTCGCCTAATGGCAACTCGTCATCAGCTCTCGACCTTGAAATCCCGGATTTGCCTAAGATTTCAGCCTACCACCTTAAACCTGGACAACCAACGCCAGGCTGGCCTAACCTTCTCCGTCCCTCCATCGCAATAACTGGAAGTACAGGAATATTAACCTGTTTTCCATCGACTACGCTTTTCAGCCTCGCCTTAGGGACCGACTAACCCTGCGTCGATTAACGTTGCGCAGGAAACCTTGGTCTTTCGGCGTG